>CAVXLC010000002.1:1250000-1467165 GCA_963762545.1 uncultured Gemmatimonadales bacterium
CGGGACCGCTGACGCAGACATGCACGATCTCGCCGCGCCAGCCTTCGCTCATGGCGACGACCAGCTCGTCGGGATGGAGGGCGCCGCATTCCACCCGGATGGCTCCCTTGGGCAGGCCGGCCAATTGCTCGATCACAAAGTCGAGTGAGCGCTGCACCTCGACCCAGCGCACCAGGGTACGGGCCAGCACGTCGCCGGCCCAGGCGGTCGAGACCGGCATGTGGGCAAAGCGGAAGAGCTCGTAGGGGTGATCGTGGCGCACGTCCCGGCGAATGTCACAGGCCCGGGCGACCGGCCCGACGACGCCAAGCCGGAGGCCGGCCGTCGCGGAGCAGCTTCCCCACTCCCTCCAGACGGGCCTGCACCGACGCATTGGTGAGCATGAGATCGGCGACCGGAGTCAGCTCCCCCCGGAGGCGTTCCAGGCGATCAGTGAGCTCGGCGACGAGGTCCGGCGTCAGGTCGAAGAGCGTCCCGCCCGGGCGGACGAGCCCGCGGCCATAGCGGTTGCCGCTGATGCGTCATCAGGACGTTCAGGCATTCGCCGCGCATCCGGCCGAAATAGGCCGCCGCCGGCTGGTAGGCGATGTCGCCCGCAATCGCGCCGAGGTCGCCGATGTGATTGGCCAGCCGTTCGAGCTCCAGGGCGATCCCTCGAATGGCCTGGGCGCGGGGCGTCTTTCGAGCACGAGCCAGCGCCTCGAGCGTGCTGCAGTAGGCGCCGGCATGCCCGATGACCGTGTCTCCCGCGATGGACTCGGCGACCAGTACCGCCCGGGGCCGGTCCAGGCGCTCGAGCAGGCGCTCCACCCCCCGGTGCTGGTATCCGAGCATGATCTCGAGGTGGAGCACCTCCTCGCCATAGGCCTGAAACCGGAAGTGGCCGGGCTCGATGATGCCGGCGTGCACCGGCCCGACCGCGACCTCGTGCACGGATCCTGGCCCTCGACCGGTGGAAAGGGATAGCGCTCGCGATCGTACCCCTCCGCCGCCGGGGTATCGGCGGGGTGATCGGGTGGATGGCGGCGGACCGGCTTCAGATCGGGATGCCCCACCGGCATCACGCCGCATTGCTCGGCCAGCTCCCGCTCGAAGTAGGCCGCTTCGGGACAGTCGGGGGTGAGCGCCGGGTAGCGATCGGTGACGACCGTGCTGGTGGCGCCCAGCTCGCCGCGCTGATCATCGGCGAGGATCGCGATGATGCGGGTAGCGCCGTGGGGTTCGGGCATGCCGAAGAACGCGGCGAGGCGCCAGCCGCCGGCCGACCGCCTCACCCACCGTTCGACGAAAGGCCTCGACCGGCTCCTCCGGAATGTGCCCGAGGGCAATCGCGCGGCGATTGCGCAGACCGAGCGCGTCGAATGCGCTCATGGCGCCGAGCCTCCGAGCGCCCGGGCCGCCTCGCCGAGCACCGACGCGGAGCGGCGCCGGCAGGTAGAGACCCGAGCATCAGGACAATCGCCGCGAGCACCAGCGGTCCGCCGATCAGCGAGAAGCGATTCGGCGGCGGGCTCGCCCGGCTCCGCCGGCTTCCCGTAGGCCACGTCGAGGATCATCTTCGCCATGCCCGACGAAGATGATGGCGAGCAGCACGATCATGATCGACCGCGAGCCAGACGAATCCGCCACGAATCGCCGCGCCCAGGATGGTGAGTTCGCTGACGAAGAGTGCCGAAGGGTGGTGAGCCGGTCAACGCAAACAGCCCGACGATGCAGCAGGACGCCGGTCCAGGGCGCCCGCCGCAGGACGCCGCGGATCGCGGTGGCCTCGGACGTCCGATAGAAGATCACCACGTTGCCGACCGCGAGGAACGTCGAGCCCCTTGGCCAGCCCGTTGTTGATCAGGTGGAGCATGGCTCCGTAGCTGCCCACGCCGCCGATGGCGAGCGCCAGCACCAGGATGCCCATGTGCTCGACGCTGGAATAGGCCAGCAGGCGCTTCAGGTCGGTCTGCCCGATGATGAACGCGGCGCTGACCACGATGGAGACGATGCCGATGGCGAGCAGCGGCGGCCGGATGAACTCCGACTGGCCCGCCGCCGTCATGATCGAGACCGCCCGCGCCAATCCGAGGAAGGCGCAACTGGTCAGCGCGCCCGCCATGAGCCCCGCGACGAGACTGGGCGCCTCGCCGTAGGTGTCCGGCTTCCAGGCGTGCAGCGGAGCCAGGCCCATCTTGGTGCCGTATCCGACGAGCAGGAAGATGAACGAGCCGCGCAGCAGGCCCGGCTGCAGGCTGCCGGCGTAGCGGACCAGGTCCTCGAGGATCAGGGGGCGGCCCTGCACCTGCGCGGAGGCCAGGAAGAAGGTGCCGAGCAGGGCCAGGCCGATGCCCACCGACGAGAGGACGAGATACTTCCAGACCGCCTCGAGGGAGCGCCGGTCGTGGCGATGGAACACCAGCGGGGCGAGCGAGAGGGTCGTCGCCTCCATGCCGATCCAGACCAGCGCCAGGTGATGGGCCAGGGCCACCAGCGAGCCGGCGGCGAGGAATCCGAGCAGGCAGGTGACGAAGACCCGCCCGCCGCGCTGGCGTTCGAGGCGCAGGAATCCGAGCGCGTAGGTGGCGACGGCCAGGAACAGCACACTGATGATGGTCAGCACGGTCAGCCCGAGCGGATCGACGGCAAGCCACCCCCCCGCGGCGGCCAGGCCGGGCCGACGCCAGAGGAGGGCGACCCCGGCGGTGTGGAGCGCGGCGGTGCCGACCAGGAGCGCGTTCCGGGTCCGCGCGGCGGGCCCCAGGTAGGCCAGGAGGCCGGCCGCCACGGGCAGCAGAATGAGCAGGAAGAGCAGCATCAGTCCCGCAGTTCCGTCAGCCGGGTGGAGTCGAGCGAGTCGAATTCCCGGTTGATGTGGAACACCACGATGCCCATGATGAACACCCCGACGAAGATGTCCAAAAGCACTCCGATCTCGACCAGGAACGGCACCCGTTCGACCTGGCTCAGTCCGAACACGTAGATCCCGTTCTCGAGGATCAGGTAGCCGACGACCTGGGTGAGCGCCTTGCTGCGGGTGGTGAGCACGAGCAACCCGATCACCACGGTCGAGAGGGACACCGGCACCAGCACCCGGGTGGGGAGATCGGGGAGCGGGAGCC
Source organism: uncultured Gemmatimonadales bacterium (assembly GCA_963762545.1). Lineage (GTDB taxonomy): Bacteria > Gemmatimonadota > Gemmatimonadetes > Gemmatimonadales > GWC2-71-9 > JABFSM01. The sequence goes on from CAVXLC010000002.1 coordinate 1,253,105, forward strand.
GGGGGGCGACGCTGAACGCCAGCGCCACCGCCACCGCGCCGAGCAGCATCGAGGCGGCGAATCCGATGAGCGGCTCGATCTCCCGCCGCACCGCGGCCTCGCGGATGGCGCGCGACAGGAGGTACGGCAGGAGGACCGCCTTCACCGCGAAGGTGCCGGCCGCGAGGCCCAGGATGTGGGGCGAAAACCCGGGATACAGCGCGATGGGCAGCGCCGCCAGCAGCGCGCCCTGTACCGCGGTGGCGCGGATCGTCGCGCTCAGCCGGGTGGTTCCCAGCACCCAGAAATTCGTCAGCACGACGAGGAGCAGGATGACGTCATGAAGCGGTTGCACGGGCGCCTCAGCGAAGCAGAAGGATGAGCGCAAACCCGGCGAGGGCCGAGGCCGCCACCAGCAGCTGCGGCACCCGATTCATCCGCAACCGCGCCATGACCGACTCCACGACCCCGACGGCCACCGCGACGAGCACCAGCGCCAGCGCGAGCTCCCCGGCGGCCAGCGCCACCGGCTGGTGGGACCGGGGCACCAGCACCCCGGCGACCAGGCATCCGAAGAGCGCCAGCTTGAGCGCGCCGCCATAGAGGATCATCGCGAGGTCGGGGCCGCTGTGATCCAGGACCATGACCTCGTGAATCATGGTGAGCTCCAGGTGGGTGAGCGGATCATCCACCGGCACCCGGCAGGTCTCCGCCAGGGTCACGATGAAGAGGCTGATGGCGGCCAGCACGAGGGAGGGGGCGGCGAGGGGCCACGCGGTGGCGAGCGAGGGGCCCAGCATTCCGGAGAGGTCGAGCTGCCCGGTGGCCAGCACCAGCACCGTAAAGCAGAGAAACAGCGCCGGCTCGGCGAAGGCCGCCACCGTCACCTCACGACTCGCGCCCATGCCCTCGAAACTCGAACCGGTGTCCATCGCCGCGAGCACCAGCGCGAAGCGCCCCAGCCCGAGGAGACCGGCGAAGGCCACCAGATCTCCCGGGAAGGCCAGGATGGCGGCGCGACCATCGAGCGGCAGCAGCGCGGCCGCCACGAGCGGCGCCGCGAGCGAGACGATCGGCCCGATCCGGAACAGGAGCGTCGTGGTGCGGCTGTAGACGGTTCCCTTGCGGCACAGCTTGGCGAGATCGGCATAGAGCTGCAGGACCGGAGTTCCCTTCCGACCGGTCAACGCCGACTTGGTCCGGTTGGCGATCCCCGGCAACGCCGGCGCCAGCACCAGCACCATGGCCAGGAAGAGGACCGGGACCAGGGGAACGGCGCTCATGCCGCGACCAGCCAGAGGTAGAGCACCAGCCCGAGCAGGGCGGCGATGACGTAGACGAGGTACCAGGAGAGCCGGCCGGTCTGGTAGCGGCGGAGCCCGAGCGCCGCTCCGCGAACCCGCCGCCAGATCGGTCGACCGACCGCGTCGAACACCGGATCGCCGGCATGGACCTCGAGGCCAGCCGGACCGATGACGCGGCTGCTGCCCGAGAGGGCGCCGAACACTCCCAGGAGGCCGGCGGCATAGCTCGCCGCCGTGTACTGCATGCGCCCCGTCACGCCGGGAAAGGCGCAGCCCCAGGTGAGCGCCGAGCGCGCGGCCGAACCCGCCGCCACGCGAAGCAGCCAGACCAGTCCCCCCAGCACCAGCAGACCGACGACCATGAGCGATACCGCGGACGCCGAGGCGGCGATGCCCGCCACGGCCTCCGGCGGCACTCCGCCGGGCAGGATGCCGGCCCCCACTCCGGCCGCGACGGGAATGACCAGAAACGGGAGGGCGCCGATCAGGACGCAGGCCGTGGCCAGGGCGACCTGAGGCGCGACCAGGCCCCGCTCGGCGCCGGGCCGCGGAGCCACGTCCCGGCGCGGCGAGCCAAGGAAGATCACGCCATGGAGCTTGGAGAAGCAGGCGAGCGCCAGCGCGCCGGTCAGCGCCAGGCCGGCGGCCATCGCGCTGGCGGTCCGCAGCGCGCCGGTCGCTGCGCCGGCCCCGAGGAGCCCGCGGAAGACCACCCACTCGCTGACGAACCCGTTGAGAGGCGGCAGACCCACGATGGCGATGGAGCCGAGGAGAAAGGCCCACGCGGTGCGGGGCATGATCCGCAGGAGTCCGCCCAGGCGGTCGATTTCCCGGGTTCCGGTCACCCGGACGATCGCGCCAGCGCCGAAGAACAGCAGGCTCTTGAACAGCGAGTGGTTGAGGCTGTGCAGCAGGGCCCCGGTATAGCCGAACAGCGCGAGCGCCGGATGGTGATAGGCGCTCCCCAGCGCGCCCAGCCCGAGGCCGAGCAGGATGATGCCGATGTTCTCGACGCTGTGATAGGCCAGCAGGCGCTTCAGATCGTGCTGCGCGAGGGCCCAGAGCACTCCGAGCACGGCCGAGCAGAGGCCGAGCACCAGCACGAGCCACCCCCACCAGATCGGGGGCTCGCCCCAGAGGGTCAGCATCCTGAAGAGGCCGTAGATGCCGACCTTGAGCATCACTCCCGAGAGCAGCGCCGAAATGTGCGACGGCGCCGAGGCGTGGGCGCCCGGCAGCCAGATGTGTCCCGGCATGACCCCCGCCTTGATGCCGAAGCCGGTGAGTCCCAGGAGCAGGATCAGCCCGGCCGGAGTCCGGTGTTGCGCCGCGATGGCCGCGAGGCCGGCGAACGACCAGTCACCCGAGCTCCCGGCCCAGGCCGCGAACATGCCGAACAACGCGAGGGTGCTGACGTGGGTGAGCACCAGATAGACGAATCCGGCCCGCCGGACCTCGGCGTCGTCGCGCTCGAAGATCACCAGGAGCCAGGCCGCGACCGCCATCACCTCCCATGCGGCAAGGAAGGCCACGATGCTCCGCGCGGTCACGACGGCGGTGAGCGACACGATGAGAATGGCCAGGAGCAGGTGGGCCGGGCCCACCCGACGACCGGGACGCTCGTGGGCCATGTAGTGGGATCCGTACACCGCGATGCTGGCACCGACGCCCAGGACGATCGCGGCGAACCACGCCGAGAGCGGATCGAGGCCGTACGCCGATCGGGGATCCGCCGATGGGGCCGATGGTCCCGGGGCGATGAGCGCCGCCACGACCACGGCCGCGCCCCCCAGACAGCCGAGGAGCATGCCCCAGCGGAACGCGGCATCGGCGAGGCCGGCCCGGCGCTCGAGGACCCAGGCCAGCACGCCGGCCAGCAGGATGACGCCGAGTGCCGCCCCGAGCAGCGTCACCGTGACGGGCCCAGGCCCGCGAAGAAGAGAAACGCGAGCAGCAACAACACGGTCCCGATGATGAACTGCAGGTAGGTGGTCATCTTGCCATGCTGCATCGGCCGGAGCTCGAAGGCCAGCGCCCGGAGCCGGTTCCAGACCGGGGCCGCCATGCCGCGGAGGACCCGGTCATCCCGATCGGCGTCGGCGCCGGGCATCCCTCCGGCGGTGGCAGGCGCCCCCGCCCCGACCAGGGCGCGCACCAAGGGCGCGGTGAACGACGCGGCGGTGTACTGCATGCGGGGCGTCGAGAGGGAGTAGGCGCACCCCCAGGTCGCGCCAAGGCGAAGCTCCGCGGCGCGGCGGAGGCTCCGACGAACGACCCACAGCAGCGCGGCAACCAGCAGCAGACTTCCGACGAGGAGCGTGATGCCCAGGGTCGGCGCACCGGCGACCGACGCCATGACTCCACCAGGGATCGGATCGATCGACAGCTGCGCGGCCACGCGCCGGGCCGGCACCACGGCGAGCGCCGGCACCACCCCGACCGCGACGCAGGCCGCCAGCAGCAGCGCGAAACCGAATCCCATGCCGCCGGGCGCATCGTCGCCGGCCGTTATGCCCGGGTCGCGGGGCCTCCCCAGGAACACCCCGCTTCCGAGTCGCAGGAAGCAGGCGAGGGTCAGGGCGCCGATCAGCCCCATGGCCGCCACGCCGAGGCCGGCCAGGCGGAGCGTGCCGGCGCTCCGGCCCGCCGCGAGGAACCCGCGCACCAGGGTCCACTCCCCGACGAATCCGTTGAGCCCGGGAAGCCCGACGATCGCGATGGACCCCAGGAAGAACGCGAACGCGGTGCGCGGCATCGCCCGGGCCAGACCGCCCAGCCGGTCGATCTCCCGGGAGCCGGTCGAGTGCAGAACGGCCCCGGCACCCAGGAACAGCAGACTCTTGAAGAGGGCGTGGTTCATCGCGTGCAGCAGCGCGCCGGTGAAGCCGAGCACCACGAGCGCCGGCTGGTGGTAAGCAATGCCCAGACCGCCCAGCCCGAGGCCGAGCAGGATGATGCCGATGTTGTCCACGCTGCTGTAGGCGAGGGCCCGTTTGAGGTCCCGCTGACTCAACGCCCACCGCACCCCGAAGAGCGCCGACGCCAGACCAAGCGCCAGCAGGGTCCAGCCCCACCAGGACGGGAGGGGCCCGAAGAGGAGCATCACCCGAAGGAGTCCGTAGATGCCGGTCTTGATCATGACGCCCGACAGCAGGGCGGAGACATGGGAGGGGGCGGCGGCATGCGCGCCGGGCAGCCAGAAGTGCAGCGGGAAGATCCCCGCCTTGGCGCCGAATCCGACCAGCGCCAGGATCAGGATGGGCGCACCCTGGAGCATCACCCGCGCGGCGCCGGGCGTGAGGCTCGCGAACGACCAGTCCGATCCGGACCGGGTCCAGACCAGGAACATCGCGAAGAGGGCAAGGGTGCCCGCATGGGTCACGATGAGATAGATCATGCCGGCCCGGCGCACATCGGGGCGATGATGGTCGAAGAGCATCAGGAGGTAGGCACTGACCGCCATCAGCTCCCAGGCCAGCAGAAAGAGGACCACGGCCCGAGCGGCGAACACGCCCAGCATGCCCGCGACGAGCAAGGCGAACAGCGCCAGCGACGGCCCCACGTTCCGGTGCGAGCGCTCGCGCGCCAGGTAGGTCACGCCGAAGCTGGTGGTGGCCGCGGTCACCAGGCAGAGCAGGAGCACGAACCACGCGGAGAGGCCATCGAGCCCGGCAAACCACGGCCCTCCGGGCAGGGTCGTGGGAACGGCGACCGGGGCCACCCGGCTCCCGAGCAGGACTTCGACGGCGGGCACCGCGGCCAGGGCGCACCCGCCGATCACCAGGGTCCGGAACGCGAGGTCGGAGAGGCGGGGCCGCCGCTGCAAGAGCAGCGACAGCATTCCCGCGATCAGGATCAGGACGATCCCGCCTCCGAAGAGGTTCACGCCGGCTCCGGGGTCAGGATGGCGCCTGCACGCGATACTGCGCGGTGGTCGCGCTCGCGAGCGAACCGATCTGGGAGAGAATGGCTTCGGTCGGCGCACGCTCCTTCAGCAGCTCCCGCAGCCGGGGATCCCGGAGGGCGAATCCGAGCTCGGCGAGAATCCGCAGGTGCACGGGGATGCTGGAGCTGACGACCAGGAAAATGGCGTGGACCGGCTGGCCATCGATCGAATCGAAATCCACCGGATGGCGGAGCAGGAACAGGGCGACCATCGGCTGGTCCACATGCAGCAGGATCGGGTTGCGGACGTGCGGGATGGCGATGCCCTGTCCGATGCCGGTGGAGCCCATGGCCTCCCGGGCCTCGAGGATGGCCAGGAGATGCTCGCGGTCCACCTCGGCCGGCAGCGGCAGGCGGGCGACCATCGAGGCCAGCACCGTGGGCTTGTCGGCCCCTTCGACGTCCCGGTGCACTCCGCCGGTGGTCAGGAGAGTCTGCAGCGGAGGGACTTCATCGGGCGACCGGCGGGCCGCGTCGAGCAGGCTGCGCGAGACCGGAATGCCCTGCTCGACGGCCCACTCCCAGACCTCGATGGCATTGAGGTGGAGTCGTTCGTTGGCCCGGTGCACCGGGAGTCCGCGGTTGGTGATCCAGCGCCGGACCTGGTCTTCCCGGACCCCGAAGTACGTCGCGGCCTGCCGGACGGTGAGTTGCATGACGTCTAGGACGCCTGGCCGATCGCGACGCCGGCCTCGCTGCGGCGGACCAGCGCGACGACCTCGGGGCCGTCCTGGGCGGCCCGGAGCGCGCCGAGAAACCCGGGAACCCGGCTCAGGGCCGTCGCACCGGCCAGCATGGCCAGATGATCCTGCGTGTCGCGGGCCAACACCAGGAAGAGAAGGTCGGCGGGCGGGTCCTCGAGCGAGCCGAAGGCGGTCCGGGCCCCGAGCCGGGCGATCGCGAAGAGATTGGCGCGGATGAGCACGCGACGCTCCCACCGCGCGGTGTGGAAGAAGACGACGCCCTCGCTGATGCTGGTGGAAGACATCTGCTCCCGGTCCAGGATCCGCGCGGTCAGGGCCTCGCGGTCCACCGCCTCGGGGAAGTCCACCGCGGCGATGAACGCGCGCAATACATCCTGCCGAGATCCGGGGGCCAGCAGGATCAGGGCATTGCGCGGGGACAAGGCCGCGCCGAGCGGCCCCACCCCCACGTCGGCGCCCTGGCTCATTTCCCGGAGGACCGGCGGTGCGAGGCGGGAGAGCCGGAGGTCCAGCCAGTAGTCCACTTCAGCGCGGGAGAACCGCCACTGGCTCCCGATCCGGTGGCCCGGCAGGTCCCCGCGCCAAAGCATCCGATAGATGGTTTTTTCGGACACCTGAAGATGCTCGGCGAGCTGCTTAACTGACAGGAATTCAGTCATGAGACGCCAGGTTGATCTGGCGTCAATGTAACAAGTTGGCCATCTCAGTCAACGTCTGTCCAACGGAGGGCACGGCTGGAAGGGTTAACGTCCGGCCTCGGCGCCGGCGTCCAGGGCGAACCTGGGAATCCGTGCGGCGAAGGCGGTTCCATCGGGCCGCTCGAACCGGTAGGCGCCCTCCATGGAGCCGGAGGGGCTCTTCAGCACGCAATAGCTCTGGTATTCGTAGATGGCCCCGGGCCCGACCCGGGGCTGTTCACCCACCACCCCTTCGCCCTGGATTTCCTGGTCCTCGCCCCCGCCGATGGAATCGTGGATCCGCCAGTGCCGATGGGTGAGGCGTACCGCGATGGGGCTCACGTTCTCGATGCGGACGGCGTATCCGAACACGAAATGCCCCAGCGCGGGCCGGGATTGATCGGTCAGGAAGGACGGGCGCACCGTGATCCGGATGCCGGCGGTGATGCTGTGGTAGAAGGGGGCGGCCGGCACGGTCAGGAGGTGGGCGGATTGAACCCGGTTTGCCCTTCCACCCAGGACCGGAAGTACTTGGGGTCTTCGATCGGCAGCGCGGCACGGGCAATCGAGAGCGGGCGGAACGAATCCATCATGACCGCCAGCTCGTTGGTCTCCTTGGCGCCGATGCTCGCCTCGGCGCGCCCGGGGTGCGGGCCGTGGGGGATGCCGTCGGGGTGGTGGGTGATGCTGCCGTATTCGATGCCCTTCCGGCTCATGAATTCGCTGCTGGCGTAGTACAGCACCTCGTCGGAGTCGACGTTGCTGTGGTTGTAGGGCGCCGGCACGGCCTCCGGGTGGAAATCGTAGGGCCGGGGGCAGAACGAGCAGATGACGAAGCCGTCGCCCTGGAAGGTCTGATGGACCGGCGGCGGCTGGTGCACCTTGCCCACGATCGGCTCGAAGTCGTGGATGTTGAACGCCCAGGGATAGAACATGCCGTCCCATCCCACGACGTCGCAGGGGTGATGGTCCAGCACGTACTCGTTGAGGCCGTCGTACTGCTTGATGATGACGGGAAACTCACCCCGCTGGTCGTTGGTCTTGAGCTCCAGCGGCCGGCGGAAGTCCCGCTCGCTGTAGGGGGCCCCTTCCACGATCTGGCCGAACTCGTTGCGATAGCGCTTGGGGGTCCGCACGTAGCCCCGGCTTTCCATCACGAGCAGCCGGTGGGGCCCCGGGGCCATGTGATAGCGGTGCAGGATGCCGCGATGGAGGACCAGGTAGTCCCCCTCGCGATAGGGAAGGTCGCCGAACTGGGTCTCGAGGGTGCCGCTCCCCTCGCTGACGTACACCACCTCGTCGGCCTGTCCGTTCCGATAGAAGTGCGCGTCGGCGACGGTGGGCCGGACGAACCACATGGCGACGTCCTGATTGAAGAGCAGCGGCGTCCGGTCCAGCGTGGGGCTGCCGCCCTCCTTGATGGCGGCGGTCCGGAAATGACGATGCCTGAGGGTGCGATCGGGATCCGCCTCCAGGGACACCTCGGCGATCCGGCGGACCGAGAGCACCGTGGTGGGCGGATAGAGGTGATACAGGAGCGAGGAGGGCCCGGTGAACCCCTCATTCCCCACCAGCTGTTCGGCGTGGAGCCCGCCATCCGCTTTGCGGAACGCGATGTGACGCTTGCGGGGAATCGAGCCCAGCGTATGGTAGACTGGCATTGGTCTAGAGATTCCCCCGCGCCGCCTGCTCCCGCTCGATCGCCTCGAAGAGCGCCTTGAAATTGCCGGCGCCGAAGCTCTTGGCGCCCTTGCGCTGAATGATTTCGTAGAAGAGCGTGGGGCGGTCCTGGACCGGCTTGGTGAAGATCTGGAGGAGGTACCCTTCGTCGTCGCGGTCCACCAGGATGCCGAGCTCGGCCAGCGGGGCCACGTCCTCGTCGATCTTGCCCACCCGGTCGAGGACGGTCTCGTAGTAGACCGCCGGGACCTTCAGGAATTCGAGTCCGCGACTCTTCAGGTCGCGCACGGTCTTCACGATGTCGTCGGTGGCGATGGCGATATGCTGCACCCCGGGTCCGCGGTAGAACTCGAGGTATTCATCGATCTGGGACTTCTTCTTGCCGGCGGCGGGCTCGTTGATCGGAAACTTGATGCGGCCGTTTCCGTTGGACATCACCTTCGACATCAGGGCGGAGTACTCGGTGGAGATCTGCTTGTCGTCGAAGGAGAGGAGATTGTAGAAGCCGAGCACTTTGGAGTAGTAGGCCACCCACTCATTCATCCGGCCGAGCTCGACGTTGCCCACGCAGTGATCCACGTACTTGAGCCCGGTGGGCCTGGACCGGTACTCCGAGGACACCGGCTGATATCCCGGCAGGAACAGGCCCCGGTAGTTCCGCCGCTCCACGATCGAGTGGATGGTATCCCCGTAGGTGGCGATGGCCGCGATCACCACCTCGCCGTGCTCGTCCGAGCGGACTTCCGGGTCCATCATCGACCGGGCTCCACGCTCGACGGCCTTGGCGTGGGCGTCCCGGGCATCATCCACCCAGAAGGCGAGGTCGCGCACCCCGTCTCCGTGCTTCATGACGTGCGCCGAGATGTCTCCTTCGGGCGAGAGGGAGGACGTCAGCACGAAGCGCAGCTTGTCCTGCTGCAGGAGGTAGCTCGCGCGCCCTCGCAGCCCGGTTTCGGGCCCCTGATAGGCCACCAGGTCGAAGCCGAACACCGTCTGGTAGAATTTGGCGGACTGTTTGGCGTTCCCGACCCAGAATTCGATGTAGTCCGTGCCGTTGATCGGAAAGGTGTCGGCGACGGCCGGCTCGGGCAGCGTTTGCGTGGTCATCGGTCCTCCCTGTGCAGCGGGGTCGGGCCCGGAATATAACCGTCGGGCCGGGTCAGGCCTCGCCCGGTTCCGGCACCGGATGGTCGATCAGGATCCGGGCGAGAGTCCGCCGGAGCCGGCTCCGCACCCGGAGCAGCAGCACCCCGGCGGTCACGGCGAGCCCCACGACCAGCCCCCACCAGAGGCCGGCAGGCCCGAGCCGGAGTCCGAGGCCCAGCACCAGGGCCGCGGGGAACCCCACCAGCCAGTAGCCCAGGATGCAGAGCACCACCGGCACCCGGGTGTCGCCGATGCCGCGGAGGATGCCCATGCAGACCGCCTGCAACCCGTCGAAGATGGCGAACACGCCTCCCAGCACGATCAGGCGCCGCGCGATCGCGAGGACGCCGGAGTCGGGCGTGTAGAGCCGGGCCAGCACGCCGGGCGCCAGCACGAATACGGTCGCGACGCCGAACATGAAGCCGCCGGCGACCAGGAGCGGACCGACCGCGGCGCGGCGGGCCCGGGGGAGATCGGCGGCCCCGACCGCCTGCCCCACCAGGACCGCGGCGGCGGCGCCGATGCCGAGCGGCACCATGAACACGATGGAGGAGAGGTTGAGGGCGATCTGGTGCCCCGCCACCGCGAGGGTCCCGATCCGTCCCATCAGCGCGCCCACCATGGCAAAGACGCCGTACTCCAGCCACATCTGGGCCCCGATCGGGAGGCCGAGCCGGAGCATCCGGCCGAGCGCGCCGCGGTCGAACGACTCGGGCCGCCAGGGGCGAAGCCGGGGCCCGAGCTCGCGCCATCCGGCCACGAGCAGTGCGATGGCGAGGATCCATCGGCTGGTCGAGGTCGCGAGGGCGGAGCCGGCCACGCCCAGCGCGGGGGCCCCGGCGTGACCGTAAATGAGGATCCAGTCGAGCAGCGCGTTCACCAGGTTGGCGCCGACGGTCACCCAGACGATGGGCGCCATGTGGCCGACGGCCTGGAGGGTCTGCCGGAAGACGATGAACAGGTAAAAGGGCAGCATCCCGGGCATCATCAGGTGGGCGAAGCTGGTCGCGCCGGGAATCAGCTCCGCGGGCTCACCGGAGACGGTCAGCAGCGGACCGATGAGCAGCATGGCGAGCGCGGCGGGAATGCTGAGGCCGGTGGCGAGGATGATGCCCCGCTGCAACCCGCGGGCGACCCCGGGCTCGTCTCCCGCCCCGACCGCCTGGGACACCAGCGGATCGAGCGCCATGAGGGTGCCCATGCCGATCACCGAGACGGTGAAGAAGTACAGGTTGCCGAGCGCCACCGCGCCGATGGCCTGGGGTGAGACCCGCCCGACCATGATGGTATCCACCACCCCCATCAACATCAGGCCGACCTGGACCACCACCACGGGCAGGGCCAGCCGGATCAAGGAGCGGAACTCCACGCGGGTCGGAAGGATGCCGGGCGGGCCGGTCACCTAAAACCGCCACAGGTAGGAGACCTTGGCGATGCCGCCGCGCCGGGAGGACCGCAGCGGGGTGTCGAGATCGCCCTCGGCCAACTGGCTCCATCCCGCCTGGATGCTCTGCCCGGGGTGCACCAGGTAGGTGGCGAGCGCCTCGGTCGACAGCGCATCGCGCTTCAGCGCCAGGTCGCCGGACCTCCGATAGAATCGCTCGTAGCGATACTCGCCGATGAGCCGCAGGCCCAGGTGAGGCGTGAGCTGCCACAGGGCCTTGAGCCGGGGAATGGCGGACTCGCCGTAGCGGCTCTCCCGGGCTTCCGTGGCGGAGCGGCGCCAGACCCGGGCGGCTGCCAGGCTCCACTCCAGCCGCAGCGCCGACAGCGGTCGGAGTGCCGCCGACGCGGTGGCCGACACGAAATAGTTGGGCAGCGGAGGCCCCTGATCCACCTCGTCCTGGTAGATCACTTCTTCGCCCCAGCGGATGAAGGTGCTGAGGCCGAGCTGGCGGATGGCCTGGGAATCCAGGAAGACGTACCAGCGGTCGAGGCCGGAGAACTTCACGCCGTCGAAGCGGATGAAATACCTGGAATACCCCACGCCGAAATCGCTGGGCCCGGCCACATAGACGTCCACCTGGGGACTCAGCAGGAAATCGGTGTGCTCGCCGAGACTGAAGAGGCCATCGCGGGCATGGGCATAGCCGTCCTCGACCCGGATGCGGGTGTGCACTTCCTGGAGAAACCCCGGCGCACGATAGATGTTCTCGATCCGGGCGGTGGCCAGCGCGATGTCGGTCCTCGGCGTGAAGCCGAGGGCGGTCTCGAACCCGGGAGTAATGTCCTCGTAACCCGCGCCCGCCAGCCAGTGCCGGCCGGTGTATTCCAGGCTGGCCTGGATTCCCAACCCGGTTCGCTTCTCCCCGTCCAGGTCGCGGACCTCGGCGGGAACCGAATCGAGCGCGGCCAGGTAGGCGGGGCCGGTTCCGAGCGCGGCGGCGAGCCGATCGCGCACGGGACCGTAGACCGAGGCTTCCCGGGTACCGCTGGCGGCGCCGAGGAAGTGAAAGACGGTATTGGCGCCGAACCGGAGCCGGGTATCGAACGCGCCGGTGACCTGGTGGCCATCGCCGAACTCGCGCGCGGTCAGGGTACCGCCCAGGTATCCGTCGGCGAGCACGTCCACCCGTCCCCGGGCCACGCCCACCTTGACCCGCTGGCCGGCCCAGGGGTCGAGGGCCCGGGGCCCGAGCCCGCCGATCGAGTCCGCAAACTGATAGTCGGGGGCTGCGTCGAGCGCCGCGATGGCCGCGAGGCGCACCCGGCCCAGCTTGCCGGTCAGCCGCGCGCCGCCGTCGGGATCGGCGATGCGGCGGGTATAGACCAGGTTGATGGGGGGCGGGGTGAAGTCCACGAACTGGCCCGGCATCGGGAACCGGGATTCGAGGATGTCGGTCGACTCGAGGAAGAAGGGGCGCTTCTCGGGAAAGAACAGGGCAAAACGGTTGTTCAGCTCGAGCTGACCGGCATCGGCCTCCACCTGGGAAAAGTCGGGATTCCAGGTTCCGTCCAGGGTCAGGCCCGAGCTCAACCCCACTTTCGCGTTGACGCCGAGCTGCCCCTTGGCGGTCCAGGGCTCGAACGGCCGCGCGATGTCCTTGCGCTGCCGCAGGGTGCTGCCCACCACCGCGGGGTTCACCTCGACGTTCCGGGGGGTTCCGAGGTTCGCGAGTCCGGTCAGCGCGATCATCTGGCAGAGATCGCACTCCAGGTCTCGATTGCGGGGCCAGGGGGTGTCTTCCATGCCGTCGCGGCCGTAGACCCGGGTCAGGGCCAGTCCCCAGCGCTGCAGCGCCGCCGCCGGGAAGCGGAGCGACTTGAAGGGAATCGCGATCTCGATCACGTAGCCGTCGGGGCCGACCTTTCCCGCGGTGTCGAAGACCCCGTCCCACTCGGAGAACTCACCGCCCTCGATCTTGATGCCGTCGCCCTGAATGCCCAGCGGGTTGACCGTGATATTGAAGGCGCGGCGGCGATCGTTGAAGGTATCGATCAGGATGGAGATGTAGTCCTGGCCCTGGGAGGTCACGGCGTCCCGCTCGTGCAGGCGGTAGCGCATCCGGGCGGCATCGTCCCGGGCGTCGACCGCGAGGTAGAGCGCCTCGGGACCATAGGCGAGGTAGGCGACGGTCGGAGCGACGGCAGGCAGGTTGTCGCCGGGCCGGGTCTGGACCCAGTGCTCCAGGCGAGCCGCCTGACGCCACATCGCCTCGTTCAGCACGCCGTCGATGACCGGGCGTTCCCCGACCCGCGGAACCGCCAGCTCGCGCCGGCTACTCTGGGCAGCCGCCGAGCCGCCGCAGAGCGTGAGCAGAATGAGGGGCAGCCGGCTGGTCCGGATCATGAAGGGGAGGCGGGGTGATGGGGAAATGCCGAATGCGCCCGGTGCGATTCGAACGCACGACCCTCAGCTTAGAAGGCTGATGCTCTATCCAACTGAGCTACGGGCGCGAGTGGTTGAAAATAGACGGGAGGGCGGGAGGACGGGAGGAGGAGGACGGGAGGATGGGACCATCGGGGCGGCCGGATTCGAACCGACGACTTCCTGCTCCCAAAGCAGGCGCTCTACCGGACTGAGCTACGCCCCGCGACGCACGGGCACCGGGCACTTTGCCCCCGGCAAAGGTAACGATACCTTTGCCGCCGTGCCCACCGCCGGCCGGGTCCCGTGACCGATCTTCTGGAACGCCTCACCGTGGCCCTCGCGGGCCGCTATGCGGTCGAGCGCCGGATCGGCGGAGGCGGCATGGCGGACGTGTTCCTGGCCCGCGACCTCAAGCACGGCCGCGCGGTGGCGCTCAAGCTGCTGCGGCCCGACATCGGCGCCGCGATCGGCCGGGACCGGTTCCTCAAGGAAATCGAGATCGCGGCCCGGCTCCACCATCCCTACATCCTGCCGCTCTACGATTCCGGCGACGCCGACGGCCTGCTCTACTACGTGATGCCGTACATGGAGGAAGAAACGCTCCGGGGCCGGCTGCAGCGGGAGGGCCGGCTGGCGCTCCCCGAGGTGCTGCGGATCACCGCGCAGCTGGCCGACGCGCTCGATTTTGCCCATGCGCGCGGCGTGGTCCATCGAGACGTGAAGCCGGAAAACGTCCTGCTCCTGGCCGAGCATGCCCTGATCGCGGATTTCGGGATCGCGCGGGTGATGAGCGGTGCGGGGGCCGAGCAGATCACCGGCACCGGCATCATCGTGGGCACGCCGACCTACATGAGCCCCGAACAGGTGTTCGGGGACACGGTGCTGGACGGCCGGAGCGACCAGTTCAGCCTGGCCTGTATCGTGTTCGAGATGCTGAGCGGCTCCCCGCCCTTCAGCGGCACGATGGCCCAGGCCATCATGGCGCGGCTGTCGGTCGAGCGGGTCCCGACGCTTTCCACCCGCGAGATCCTGGTACCGGCCACGGTCGACGAGGCGCTCAACCGCGCGCTCGCGAAGGATCCGGCGGACCGCTTTCCCACCACCCGGGCGTTCGCGGAGGCGCTCGCGACGAGCGGAACGCCCGCCGCCGCGCCGCTGGCGTCGAAGCCCCGCTCCCTGGTGGTGCTGCCCTTCGCGAATCTCAGCGAGGAACCCGACACCGAATTCCTGAGCGACGGATTGACGGAAGAGCTGATCCACACGCTCAGCACGCTGGCCCGGCTTCGGGTGGTAGGGCGGACGTCGGCCTTCGCGTTCAAGCGCACCACGGAAGACGTCCGCGCGATCGGCAAGCGGCTGGGCGTCGAGCTGGTGCTCGAGGGCAGTGTGCGGCGGGCGGGCCAGCGGCTCCGCATCACGACCCAGCTCAGCGACGTGAAGGACGGGCTGCAGCTCTGGTCGGAGCGGTTCGAGCGGCCGGTGGGCGACGCCTTTGCCATCCAGGACGAGATCGCCGGCGCAATCCTGGCGACACTGCAGCTCAGCTTTCTGGGCCGGTCCCCCGCCCTGCCAGCGGCCCACAGCGGCAACCCGCGCGCCTACGAGCTGTACCTCCGGGGCCGGCACTGCTGGAACGCGCGCACCGAGAGCGGCCTGCAGCAGAGCATCACCTATCTGCGCCAGGCCATCGCCGCCGACCCCGGGTTCGAGATGGCGCACGCGGCCCTCGCGGAGGCGTACGTCACCCAGGGTGTGTACGGCGCCGAGTCGCCGCAGACGGTGATGCCCCTGGCCGAAGCCGCGGCGCGCGCGGCCCTGGAGACCAATCCGCGCCTGGCGGAGGCCCACGGCGCGCTGGCGAGCGTCCAGGCGCTCTACCACTGGCGATGGATCGAGGCGGAGAGCTCCTATCGCCGGGCGCTCGCGGCGAATCCGGCCGCGGTCAGCGTCCGGCAAGCCTTTGCGGCCAATCTGCTGCTGCCGCTGGGCCGGTGGGACGAGGCGCAGGCGGAGCTGGAGCGGGCCCGGGCCCTGGATCCGCTCTCGCCGATCGTCGCCCTGAGCCTGGGTCTGGTGCCGTTCTTTCAGCGGGACTACGAGGCAGCCGCCGGCATCTGGCGCCAGGTGCTTGCCTCCGACGAGAATTTTCCCCTGCTCCACTACTTCCTCGGCCAGGCCCAGGCGCTGCTCGGCGCCACGGACGAGGCGCTCGCGTCCCTGGCCCGAGCGGCCCAGCTGGCCGGCGAGACACCCGAAATCACCGCGGCGCTCGGCTGGGTGCTCGCGCGGGCGAGCCGGCCGGCGGACGCGAGGGGCCGGCTGTCGGATCTCGCGCGCCTCGCGGAGCAGCGGTACGTCTCCCCGACGCTCGAGGCGCTGGTGCTGGCCGCGCTCGAGGACCGCGGGGCCGCCTTGGCGGCCCTGGATCGCGCGATCGAAGGCCGGGCCGCGGATGTCGTCTGGATCGGGGTTCGCCCGGGGTTCGACCCGTTGCGGGGCGAGCCGGGGTTCGGGGCCCTGCTCAGGCGGATCTCGCTCGCCTAGTTGGCAGGGAGGAGGCGACGGTACTCGTCGGCCTTGGCCTTGTTCCCGCGGCGCTCGTAGTAGGTGATGATGCGGTTGAGCGCGGCGAGGGCCCAGGCCCCGCCGATCGTCTTCTGAATCATCGGGTAGCTCTGGGTCAGGAGGGGCTCCGCCTCCCGGTCTTTCCCCCGCGCGGCGAGGCACTCGCCCAGGCTGCTCTCGGCCATGGCGATGCTCGGATGACCCTTGGGGTAGATCCGCTGGAGCACGTCGCGCGCCTTCCGGCTCAGCGATTCGGATTCCCCACATTTGCCTTCGTCCGCCAGGACCCACGCCAACTGGGCCATCGTGCTGGCCGTTTCGGGGTGCTGATCTCCGAAGAGGGACTGGTAGATCGCCAGCGATTGCCGGAAGAGGGAATCCGCCTGGGCGTACTGGTGCCGTTGATGGAGGAGGGTCGCCAGCGCGCTCGTGCTGGTGGCGACCTGCGGGTGCCCGGGGCCGAGCAGCTTGCGAAGCATCGCCAGGCCGCCTCGCAGATTGCCATCGGCTTCGTCGAATTTCTTTTCCGCGGTCAGCACGAGTCCCAGGTTGTTCATGAGCTGCGCCACCGTTCGATTCTCCGGGCCGTAGGCCGCGCGGGCCAGGCCCAAGGCCTCGCGGAGCAGCGAATCGGCCTCGGCATAGCGGGCGCTCGAGACCCGGACCACGGCCAGCCGGGAGAGCACGCCGGCCAGCTCGGCCGAATGGCCGCCCAGCGCGCGATAGATGTCGATCGAGCGCTGCGCCGCGGCGGCGGCGCTGTCATAGTTTCCGCGGCGCCAGCGGGCCTTGGCCACCCCCTCGAGGGCCTGGGCCACCGTGGCGTCGGTCGGCCCGAACAGCCGGCTCCGGGTCGCCACCGCCGCCGCGAAGTTGGCTTCCGCCTGGGGATACTCCCCGAGGGTCATTTCGGCCTCACCCATCGCGTTCTGGCTTTCGGCGGTTTCGGCGGCGCCGTCGCCGAAGAGCCGACGCCGGATGGCGAGAGACTTTTCCAGCATCGGCTGGGCGACCTTGGCGAGCCCCAGGCCGAGATACGCGTTGCCCATGGAGGTCATGAGGGTGGCCTGCACTTCGGGCTGATCCTTGAGCTCCGCTTCGATTCTCCGGGCGCCTTCGTCCAAGACCTCGCGAGCAGTGACGCTGTTTCCTCGCGCCTCGCCCGGATCGGCCAGCCGGAACAGCTCGGTCATGAATCCGGACACCCGCTGACTGGTCACCGCCGCGCGATTGGCTCGCGCGGCCTCACGGGCCACCCGGCGCAATTGCACCGCCGTCGCGACGGACACCAGGAGGAGGGCGGCCGCCGCCAGGGAGACCCAGGTCCAGCGCTTCCGGGTCCGCTCGGCACGGTGCGCCGCCGCCACCTGCTGCTCCCGCTCGGCCCGCCGCGCGCCCAGGCGGCGTAGCCGATCCGCCAGCTGCCGGACATCGATGCGCTGTTCGGGACGGCCGTCCACCACCGCCGCGATATCGTCACGCAGGAGCGGATCCTCGATTTCCCGCTCCCATCCCTCGCTCAATGCGCGGGACAGATCGCCAATCACGAGCTGATACAGGATCACGCCGAGGGCATAGGCATCGGCGTGGACGGTAGACGGCTTCCCTTCGAGCAGCTCGGGCGCCATGTAGAGCTGGGTGCCCATGCCGGTGGCCGAATCCTCGAGCTCGACGGCAGTGAATCCGACCGCGGTAATGCCCGCCCGCTCGAGACGATCCCGGTCGGTCAGCAGGCCGATTCCGAAATCGGTGAGGATGGCCCGGGGCGCCCCGGTGGCCGCTCCGCTCATCAGGATGTTGGACGGCTTGATGTCCTTGTGCAGGACGCCCACCGAGTGCGCGGCCGCGAGCGCGTCGGCCACCTGGGCCACGATCTCGATGCGGGTGGCGAGCGGGACGGCGGACGCTCCGCCGCTGTCGACGAGCCAGCGGTCGAGGCTTCCGGCCTCGGTCCACTCCGACTCGATGAAATAGGGAACCTGGTCGAAGTTCCAATCGAGGATGCGCGCGATGTCGCGCCGGTCGCCGAGCTCCTCCTTGAGGAGCCGGACCAGGGTGACTTCCCGCTTCAGCGCGCGCAGCTTGGGGAGATCGTAGCAGAACTTGAAGACCCGCTGCTCGCCGGTCTTGCGGTGGCCGGCGCGCCACACGTCCCCGAATCCGCCCGATCCGGCCTTTTCCTCGATGATCCAGTTGGGCCGGCCGGGCATCTCGACTCCCGGAGCCGGCCGCCAGCCGATGATGGCATCGGGGTCGGTGACCCGGCGGACCTTGTCGGACTCTCCGGGGGCGACGAGCGGTGCGAATCCGGTACGGCCGACCTCGAAGATCTCGATCGGATCCTCGAGCCCCTTGGCGAGGTAGGCGCCGTGGGCGAGCCAGGTCAGTCGCTGATCGGCGAGGCGGGTTCCGAGGGTACCGCGGCGCGCCAGATCGAACGGGACATGGGTGAGCAGGGTCTGCTTGCCGATGCCGAGCGACATGACCCGGGCCACGACCGGCTTGGCGAGGCCTTCCACCTCGACGGGCTTGGCGCCACGTCCGACATCGGAGGGATCGTTCTCACGGAGGACCACCTCACCCACGTGGATACCGATTCTCGCCTCGAGCCGGAGCCCCAGCTCGGCCCCGAGCTCCCCGAGCCGATCCTGGTAGGCGATGGCGTACTGGACTGCGTCGGTCGGGCGGCCGAACATCAGGAGAAAACCGTCGGTCTTGTCTATCTCGCGACCGTGGTGTTCGCTGAGGAGGTCACGCGCCAGGCGGTCGTGGAGCCGGAAGACTTCCGCCGCCCGGTCGTCTCCCAGGCGCTCGATGAGGCGGGTGCTGTCCACCAGATCGCTGGCCAGCAGGGTGGCCAGCCGCAGGGTCTCTTCGGCCGGCTCAGCCACGGGACACCAGGTCGGCGTCGCGCTCCGGCAGCAGCCCCTTCTTGCGGCGATAGAGCAGCTCCCGGAGCGCGGCCCGGCGCATCAGGTCGACCTCCGCGAAGTCCTGGGTGGCGGCAAACGCGGCAAGGTCGCCTGGCACCGGCCGGCCCAGCACGGTCCCGAAGAACCAGGCCCAGAGCTCCGATTCGGAGATACCCGCGTCGGCCAGTGAGGGCGACTCGAGCCCGAAGCGAGTCAGGAGCCGCTGCTTGTCCCGCGACCGCCGCTCGATTTCCGGGTAGGTGCCGCGGAGCCGCAAGGAGTCAACGAGGTACCGGGGCACCCAGCTCCGGTAGCGGGCCCGCACCGAACGGGCCAGGGCCTCGTCGTGCATCAGGCCGGTGAACTCCTCGCGGGAGAGTCCATTCTGCTCGAGCCAGCCCTCCAGCGGGCCGTCCTGGTCGAGCCCGTGGGCGCGCCGGGCCTGGAGCACCGCCTGCTCGGTGGCCGCGGGGTCCAGGGTCTCACCCTGGCGCAGCGCCAGCTCCGCGGCGAGCACGCCGCTCAGGGCCCGCTCCCGCTCGACCGCATACTCGTTCCCCCGGATCCGAAGTTCATCGAGCAGCTCATCGCCACGGGACTCTTCGGCGCCCGGCGGGTCGCCGGCCGGCCGGCCGGCGAAGCTGTTGCAGTGCTGTTCCCATACCGTGGTGCTGTGGAACCGGTAGGACACCTGTTTCGGCGCCGGCGAGGCCGCCAGGTCCGCGGCAATGCGTTGGAGCAGCGCGACCGCGTCGGCGCGCTTGACATCCACGCGACCCTCCGGCAGCCAGGCGGAGAGCCGCGCACACTGGTCGGCGGCGATGCCCTGCTCGGTCGCGGCCCCGAGCAGCCGCGGCCAGGTCCGATCGGGGTAGAACAGGCCCTTCGCGAGGGCGATCAGTGCCAGGTGGGTACCCGGTGCGATGACGCCGCCGTGCAGCGCCGAGGCGAGCGTGGCGCGGATATTCACCATCGCCTCCGAGCCCCCCACGAATCCGGTTTCCGAGGGACCGTGCACGATGGCCACCTCGTCGTCATCGGTCAGTCCGCCGTTTCGGTAGGCCTCGAAGACATCTCCCACCCCCACCATCCCGAAGGTCGCGAGCTCGGCCGCGCGGAGGGCGCCCATACTCGATGCGCCGTAGACGTGGATCCCGCGGGACATGGCCCAGAGGATCTCCTTGTGGAGGACCGAGGGAACCCGGTGAAAGAAGCCGTCAATGATGCCGATGGCCCAGGGACGCGACTGCGCGGCGGCGTAGACCTCTCCGCGCGAGACCGGCGGCCGGTAGTCGGCGCGGAGGCATCCCTCCGCGTCTTGCCGGGACAGGGTCGGACCGAGAAAGACGACCACCTTCATGCGGCGGTATCCGCGGGCGCCTCGAACCCTCCCATGGCCTCGGCGCCGGGAATGGCGACATACATCACGGGGATGTCGAGGCCCGGGATGGTGAGGTCCACCGCAAGCGCCTGCTCGAATCCGCCCGCCGCCAGCCGTTGGAGCAGCCAGCGGCCATCCTCCGCCAGATCGTCGCTCTCCCAGTGGGGAATCATCCGGTATTCACGCCGGGCCGTGCCCCGCTCGAACCACTCGCGCTGCCGGGCCCGGCGATCCGCGTCGGCCGCGAGGGCATAGAGCGACCGGGTGGCGTCGTCGCGGGATCCGGTGATCATCGTGAGACGAGCCTGGGCCGCTTCGGTCAGGGCGCGGCTCAGCGCGATCCCGCGGTCCGGGTGACACCCCATCCCGTAATAGAGCCGAGGCCCGGCCCCGGCCCGGTCGGCATCAACCGCGATGCCGCACAAGCAGGAGGCAACCCCCGTCGCGCCGGTGGTATCCCAGACCGCCACCGAGACCCTGGCCGCGTCATACCGCGCGAGGAGCGCGCGACACCCCGGGTCGTCCACGGTGGAGAGGTCCACGCGCCGAGCGTCCTGCGCCTCCGGTGGAAGGTCGCTGAACCGGCTCAGGGCATCCCGTTCCAGCACTTCACAAATGGCGTGAATGGTCGCCTCCCAGCGGTCGTTGCCCGAGGCGAGCCCGTTGGAGGAGCTCCGGAACGAGCCCGCCCCGGGCGGAGCGGGCCGGGTGCAGTCGAGATGAATCAATTCCAGCGGAATCCACACCGCGCGTTCGGACAACAGGTCGGCGGACTCGAGCCAGAGGATGCGGAGATGCTCGTGGAACGGGCTCGCGCGCGGGCGAGGCAGGCGCGCGACGTCGGCGACCGCCACCCGCAATCGGAGCTCGTCATACGACGCGAAGCGGACCGGTGCACCGATCCGCTCGGCGTGGAACAATTCCACGGATTCCATGAGGCCGGACGCCTTGGCGGCGTCGAGCGTCACCCCTTTGCCCTGGGTGACCGACAGAGAGCGCGCGTTGGGACGGCACACCGTGACGACCGGAATGCCGATGAAATCCAGCCCGGTGACATCGGCCACCCGGGTGATGCCGAGCGCCGGCGCCACGCGGCTGATCCGCTCCACGGTGTCGCCGGCGCTGCGGGAGCGGTGGGTGCCGGAACGGAACTGCTTGCCGACCGACCGGTCGAAGGGAATCATCACCGGGCCCCGCCCTTCCCGCTACTTCTTGGCCGGCGCGCCGGTCTCCCGGAGGCAGAAGAAGCAGATCAGGTCCGCCGTGACCGGGGCGACGGCCTTCTTGGCCTTGTCGTGCAGCTCCTTGAGCTGGGCGGCTTTGTGGTGGGCCGGATCGTTCGGGCCGACCTTGTGCGACGCGAGCTGCTCCTTGGTGACGCGATAGAGCTGGCCGTCGTCGCTGCGAAGAATGTAGCTGCTGGAATCCGCCATGTCGGGTCTCCGTGGAAGGGGGTACTACGCCGGGGTAATGCCCTGCGAGAAGCGAAAGACGTTGTCGGGATCGAAGCTGCGCTTCACCGCTCTCAGGCGGTCGAGGTTCTCTCCGTAGTATGCCCGGCCGGGATCGGGGAGCTCGAGGTCGGGATAATTCTGATAGACCTCGCCGGAGAAGTAGGGCTGCATGCCGGTGTAGACGGCGTCGGCCCAGCACTGTTCGGCGGGATTGACGACCCCGGCCGCGCCCACCCAGGACGCCACGATCGAGAGGAGCAGCGTGTGGCGCCGGTGCACGAACGCCGTCGCGGTGGGGGCCACCCGGTTGATGGCGCCGCCGGCGAGCTCGAACGCCACCATGTTCATCAACGTCGGCACGATTTCCCGAGCCCGGGCAAATCCCGCGACCACTGTCTCGACCGCCGCGTCCGGCAACACGCCGGTCACGAATCCGGACTTGTAGTAGTCGTGAATGTCCGCGGCCTGATTCGGAATCCCGGTCAGGATCTTCCAGTACGGCATGGTGCCGACTTGGGAGCGGAGCGGCGTGCCGATGCCGGTGAGGCGGGCCAGGAACGCCGTGGCCTGGTCGGGCGGCCCGTTGTAGACGGCCATGGTGCCGATGGCCCTCCCCACGTCCTGCATCGGCAGCATCGAAAAGACCGCATTGAGCTGGTCGGGGGCCTCGCCGGCAAAGTACGGGAGCACCGTCTTCAACACCTGCGCGGCCTGGGCCTCGGGCCACACCACGGTGGCAAACGACATCTCGGGCGGAACCGGATGCAGGCGCATGGTGAGGGAGGTGACCACCCCGAAATTCCCTCCGCCCGCGCCGCGGAGCGCCCAGAACAAATCCGGGTTGACCTGCTCGTTGGCCGTGACCACCAGGCCGTGCGCGGTCACCACCGTCGCCTCGAGGATGTTGTCGCAGCCGAGTCCCATACTCCGGCTCAGCAGGCCAAACCCGCCGCCAAGGGCAAACCCGCTCAATCCCACCGGCAGGCATTCCCCGACCGGGACCATGAAATTGGTGGGACCGAGCTTTTCCACGAGCTGCTCCAGCACCACGCCCGCCCCGACCTGCACCGACATGGTCTTGAGATCCACCACGATCTGATTGAATCCCGACAGATCGAGCAGCACGCCGCCGTCATTGGACGAGAACCCGCCGGGCGAGGTCCCGCCCGCCCGGATCGAGATCCGGAGCTGCTGGTCGCGGGCAAAGCGGATGGTCAGGGCGACGTCATTGTCGGTGACGCAGGCCACGATGACCGCCGGCCGGTAGTCGAAGCGGCGGTTGAGCAGCATCCGGCGCTGATCGTAGCCGGGGGTGTCCGACGTGAACGCGACCGCGTTGGGCGAGAGGCTCTTGCGAAGCTGCGCGACGCCCGAAAGAACGGCTGACGATACGGTCACGGGCGGTCCAGTCGGGGAGGGCGAGAACGTCGCCAACCCGGGAAGATTTGTCAAACCTCCACATTCTCATCAAAAACTGAGAATTACGCGAATCAGCCGGTACTTTCCCGAATGGCCTTGACCGCCTGCGAGGCGCCCGCCACCAGCAATCCGGCCTCGCTATTGATGCTGACCAGGCGCATCCCGCGGCGGGCCCAGTGGGCGGTCATGCCGGTGTCGTTGGTGTGGATCGCCGGAACGACCTTCCTGGCGGCGCATGCCGCCAGGGTCTTTTCGATGGCGGCGACCAGCGTGGGATCGTCCATCTTCCCCGGCACGCCCAACGCCAGCGAGAGGTCGGTGGGCCCGATGAGGGCGGCATCGACTCCCGGCACCGAGAGGATCTGATCCAGGCGGTCCACCGCCTCGGCGGTCTCGATCTGCACGATCAGGAAGGTCTCCCGGTTCATGGCGGCCAGCGTGTCGGCGAGCGGCCCGGCGCGAAACGCCAGGTGGCCCCGGGACAGGACGGCTCCGCGCTTGCCCTCGGGGGCGTACTTCATGTATCGGACGCACTCCTCCACCTGGGCCCGCTCGGTCACCCGGGGCAACATGATCCCCTGGGCTCCGCCGTCCAGCGACTGGGCGACGTGCGCATAGGTGAGCTCGGGAATCCGGACGATGGGGGTGACCCCGGCATCGCGGGCCGCCCGGCTCAGATCGGCGATGGTTTCCACCGAGAAGGGGCCGTGCTCATTGTCGATCAGGACGAAGTCGAACCCGGCGTTCGCGAGCAGGGTCATGATGCCGGGCTGGCGGATTTCCACGAGCATGGTACCGATGACCGTCTGGCCGGCGTTGAGCTTTTCGCGGAGCCGGTTGGGCGGCACGATCGATTCAGGCATTGCGATTGTCCGGGGAAAGGAGACGACTTGCCACCAGCTACGTCTGCGGCGGCGGAGGCGTTGAAGGGAGGAGCGCCTCCCGCAATGCGGCGATGGCCCGGCCGCGGTGGCTGACCGCATCCTTCTCCTCCGCGGTGGCCTCGCCGAAGGTCTGGTTCAACTCATCGCTCAGGAAGAGCGGGTCGTAGCCGAACCCGCCGGTGCCGCGCGGCTCTTCCAGAATCCGGCCGTTGCACGCCCCCTCGAAGGTCTCGGGAAACCCTCGCGGGGTGCGGTAGAGCACCAGCACGCAACGGTAGCGGGCGCGGCGCCGGGATTCCGGCGCGCCGCGCAGACGCTTGAGGAGATAGGCGTTGTTGGCGGCGGAGACCTGCGCCTCGGGGCCGTCGGCGCCGGCCCAGCGCCGAGACCGGACGCCGGGCTCGCCGCCCAGCGAGAGCACCTCGAGGCCGCTGTCGTCCGCGACGGTGGGGAGGCCGGTCTGCCGGGCGAAATACTCGGCCTTGGCGCGGGCGTTTCCGGTGAAGGAATCGTGCAGCTCGAGCCGGTCTTCCTCGGTGCCGGGGAATACCCCGGCCTGATCGGGAAAGACCAGGTCGATGCCGGGGCCCTCGAGCATGCGCCGGGCCTCGGCCTGCTTTCCCTTGCTCCGCGTGGCGAAGAGCAGCTTCACCAGCCCAGCGCCTTCCGCTGGATGTCGAACAGCGTGGTGATGCCGCGCCCGGCCTGGTCCACCACGGCATCGAGCTCGGCCCGGGTAAAGGTGCCATGCTCGCCGGTGCCCTGGACCTCGACGAACGCTTCCGGCGCCCGCATCACCACGTTGGCGTCCACCCCCGCGTCCTTGTCTTCGGCATAGGCCAGGTCGAGCATCACCTCTCCTTCGACGATGCCGACCGACACCGCCGCGACCAGCGCGCCGAAGGCGGTGGGCCGGGAGGTGCGGTCGGCCAGCCAGGCGCACGCATCGGCCAGGGCCACGCAGCCGCCGGTGATGGCCGCGGTGCGGGTGCCGCCGTCGGCCTGGAGCACATCGCAGTCGATCCGGATGGTGTATTCGCCGAACGCCATGGTGCCCATCGCGGCGCGGAGCGACCGCCCGATCAGTCGCTGGATTTCCGAGCTCCGGCCCCCGGGGCCGGTCCGCTCGCGGGAGGTGCGCTCCAGGGTGGCGCGGGGGAGCATGGCGTATTCGGCGGTGACCCAGCCCTCCCCCGAGCCCTTCTTGAACGACGGCACGCCCGGCTC
Source organism: uncultured Gemmatimonadales bacterium (assembly GCA_963762545.1). GTDB lineage: Bacteria > Gemmatimonadota > Gemmatimonadetes > Gemmatimonadales > GWC2-71-9 > JABFSM01. The sequence continues at coordinate 1,278,193 of CAVXLC010000002.1, forward strand.
CACGCTCGCGGTGCAGTGGACCAGGGTGCCTCCGGCGCGAATCAGGCAGGATCCTTCGGCGTAGGGATTGGCGCCGCGCTCGAGCACCACGGGTCGCAGCTGATCGTTGGCTCGCCCATCAAGTCGGGGCACGGCTCTTCTCCACGAGGGCGGTAGTGGAATATCCGGGAACCAGCGGAATCGTGACGACGCGTCCGCCGGCCGCCTCGACCAGGTCGGCGCCGACGATGCTGTCGCGGGTGTAGTCGCCGCCCTTGACCAGCACGTCAGGCGCGAGGCTCCGGATCAGCTCGAGCGGCGTCGGCGCGTCGAACAGGACCACGCGGTCCACCGCCTCGAGCGCGGCGAGGACCCGGGCGCGGGCGGCCTCTCCCGCCACCGGCCGCCCGGCGCCCTTGCCGAGCGCGCGCGCCGACCGGTCGGAATTTACCGCCACGAGAAGGTGATCGCCCAGCGCCCGGGCGGCCTCGAGGTACTCGACATGGCCGGGATGGAGCAGATCGAAGACGCCGTTGGTGAACACCAGGCGACCGGCGAGACCCTGCCGCCAGGCCAGGGCGGCGGACGGCGTCAGCAGTTTGTGGGAGCTTGCCCGCATTCCGCGCTACTGGCGGACTTCGACCGCGGGATTCAGCGCCAGGCGCCGCCGGGTGAACGGCAGAACGATATCGACGGAATAGTGGGTGCGAATCGAGACGACCGGCGGATGCTCCGTCCGCCGGATGATGAAGTGCTGCGACTCCGCGGGCAGGCTCAGGTCCTGGGTGATGCCGACGAGGTGCTTGACGATCGCCTCGTCGGGCTGGGTCTGGGCAAACCGCGCGCTGGTTTCCATCTCGTCGATCAGCCGGTAGTAGTTCCAGTACACCCGCCCGATGTCCACCCCGTAGTAGAGCACGGCCATGAACAGCAGGATGGCCACCAGGCACCCCAGGGTGCTCGCCCCGCGACGGTTCCGGCGCGTTTCGGTCACCATTGGGATTGGGCTCCCTCCACGATGTCGGTGATGAGCTTGTCGAGCGCCTTCTTGCGTCCCTGCGCTTCCTGGTTGGGATCGTATTCGCCCTGTACCATGAGGCCCTGGCGCTCCCAGAGCACCTTGTTGGCCTTCTGGTCCATGATCTTCACGTCGATGCTGATCTGGACCATCCGCCGGGTTACCTCCACCTGATTGCCGGTGGTCTGCGTGGTGCCGGTAAAGGTCAGCGGCAGGTCGGGATCGTAGCGCCGCACGATCCCGGTCACCAGCGCATCGGCCTGGTCCTCTCCCGCCTGCCGCAGTCCGAGCCGCTTCTCCACGGCTTCCCGCACCGCCTGGGTGATTTCCTGGGTGAGAATCGGCTCCGGGGTCAGATTGTCGAACGGCACCACGGCGACGGTTCGAATATTCGGCGGCAAGCCCCCGCCGGAGAACTTGTACAGACACGCGCCGAGCGGGAGCGTGCTAACGCTCAGGAGGAGCAGGGCGAGTCCAGGTATCCGGCGCAAAGGGTTTTGCCTTCTCATTCTGGTAGAAAGTCAGGTCCAGTTTGGCGGCCGGTTTCTGGACCACCAGACGCGAGACCGACGGAAGGCCGTCGGGACCGAATTTCGTCTCGACCCGACCCAGCCGCTTGGTGCCCTGGCGAACCTCAGCGATGAGGCGGTTGGCGGGTCCGGTCTCCCGCACGTACTCCAGAGTATCCCCCCCGGCTACGAATTGCCAAGCAGTAATGGTGCCGTCTGCAAAGGTCCGCACCGCCGAGCCGGGGCCCGGCCCCCGGGCGATGCCAAGCATCGCCCAGAACAGGGGATAGTTGGGCACCAGCTTCTCGACGTCCTTCTCGGGATCGGCCCAGAGCGCGGTATCGCCGGCCACGAACGCCGCGGCTCGCCCGGAGCCCAGCGGGCCCACGACGTCGAAGCGCACCGAGTCGGGCAGCGCCAGCCGGGCCCGGCCGCGGCCCCCGGCGGAGCCCTGCTCATCCTGGAACTTGAACCGGAACCGGATCTCCCGCCGCTCCGCGGGGAGCGTGGACCGGGCCCATTCGGCGGCGGCATCTCTCGTCGCGGGCGCCAGGCCGGCCGGCATGGGGAGCGGGGCCAGGCCTCCTCCGGTGCAGGCGGCGAGCAGCAGCAGCAGCGCCAGGGGGAATGTGCGGAGCATCGGGTGCATCATAGCGGGAGCGGTGGGCGCTCAGAAGAGGCGGAGCGGCTCGGGGGAGGCGGGCAGCAGCGCGGCCACCTCGGGAGGCAGCCGCGACCAGCCGAAATCCGCGCCCAGCACCAGCATCGAGGTCTCGGCGGTCGCGAGCAGGCTGGAACGGTCGGGACAGTCCACCGCGTACCCGAAGATGATCCGCCGCGGCACGCACTCCCGGACCCAGCAGCGCACCCGCACCAGGTCGTCGTAGCGCGCCGGCTGCCGGTACCGGATGCGGAGGTCGCCGACCGCCAGCCGGAGCCCCCGCTGCTCCAGGTCGGCGTAGGAGATGCCGGTGCGCCGGACATGCTCGCACCGCGCGATGTCGAGCCAGACCAGGTAGCGGGCGTGGTACACCACCCCCATCTGGTCGGTTTCGCTGTAGTTCACCCGGACGAACGTCTCCGACACGCCCGGCAGATCTGGTGTCATCTTGCCTCCCGGTCCTATCTTCGTGCGATGCCCATGGAACGCCTCGTCATCGTCTCGGATTCGCATCTGGGCGCGGTCCCCGACAGCGTGGAGGAGGCGTTTCTCGCCTTCCTCGACCAGGTCGAGCACCTGGGCGACGGGCTCCTGGTCAACGGGGACCTCTTCGATTTCTGGTTTTCCTACCGCCGGGTGATTCCCCGCGCCGGCATCCGGGTCGCCGCCCGGCTGGGCGAGCTGGCCCGCCGCATCCCCGTGGCGATGACCGGCGGCAACCACGACCGGTGGGGCGGCACCTTCTGGGAATCCGAGCTGGACATCCGGTACGGCTCCCAGGAGCTGCGGCTCGACCTGGGCGGCCGGACGGTCCTGGCCATTCACGGCGACGGCGTGGCCGAAGCGCACTGGAAAGGCCGGCTCATGCACAAGATCACCCGGCATCCGGTCAGCTCGGCGCTCTACGGCCTGCTGCATCCCGACGCCGGGATCTGGCTGGTGAAGCGCTTCAGCCGTCACCTGGCGGACTCGACCCGGGACCGGGCCGTGCTCGATGCCGCGGCGGTCCGCCAGCGGGTCTGGGCCGAGGAGCGACTGGCGGCGGAGCCCGACGTCTCGCTGCTGGTGATGGGACATACCCACCGCCCCGCCCTGACCGAGCCGCGGCCGGGACAGCGCTATCTCAACCCCGGCGCCTGGCTCGACGGACTCCGCTACGCCATCGCCACCGACCAGGAGGTGGAGCTCAGGCAGTTCCCAGCGTGACCACCTCCGCATGGCCGAGCCGGCCTCCCAGGAACCGCGCACCCACGCTCTGAAAGCGAACCGGATCGTCGCTCACCGCAAACCGGTGGGAGGCCGCGCGCCCGGGCGGCGCCTCGAGCCCCGACTCCACCAGGGTCCGTTCGAGGGCCCGCGCGGTCTCTTCGGCGCTGTCGATCAGCCGCACCTCGGCCCCCATGACGTCCTGGAGCAGCGGCTTGAGCAGCGGATAGTGGGTGCAGCCCAGCACCAGGGTGCCGACCCGGCGCGCCCGCAGCGGTGCGAGGTACTCGGCGGCCACGAGCCGGGTGGCGGGGTGATCGAACCAGCCCTCCTCCACCAGCGGGACGAACAGGGGACACGGCACCGCCACCACTTCGGTGCCGGGCGCCAGCCTCCGGATCTCACGCTCGTAGGCACCGCTCCCGATGGTCCCGGCGGTCCCGATGACGCCGACCGGGAGCCCGCGGGCCGCCGCCACCGCGGCGCGGGCGCCCGGCTCGATCACCCCGATCACCGGCACCGGCGAGGCGCTCCGCAGCGCCTCGAGGGCGTGGGCGGTGCTGGTGTTGCACGCCACCACGATGGCCTTGACGCCCTGGGCCAGCAGCCACTCCATGATCTCGAGGCTGTAGCGGCGCACGGTGTCGGCGGACTTGGGGCCGTAGGGCACCCGCGCGGTGTCGCCGAAGTAGATGGTGGAATCGTGGGGGAGCCGCTCGAAGATCGCGTGGGCCACCGTCAGCCCGCCCAGCCCGGAATCGAAGATGCCGATCGGCGCGGGGTTCACGGGATGCGGAACGGGACCACCGCCTGTATGCCGACGCCACGGGGCGCGGGCCGGAACTTGACGTCGGAGGGAAAATCCTTGAGGTGGGCGCTCACGTACGCCTCGAGCCCCGAAAACAGATGATTGAACGCCAGCATCACCAGCCAGTCCTGCCGCTCGGCCTTCTTGCCGACAATCCGGGTGGAATCCGCCCCGATGCGGCGGAGGTAGCGCACCTCGCCCGCGGCCTTGAGCGACATGCCGAGGGAGACGCCTTCCCAGGTCACGAAGAGGGCGGCGGTGAGCTTCCGGTTGAGCCTGGATTGGCCCCAGCCGGGGATAGCGAGCGAAAGGAAGAAGGCGGGCAGCGGACGGAGGCCATGGGTCGTGTCAGGTACAGAGGGAGGAGGGAGGAGGGAGGAGGGAGGAGAGGGAGGAGAGGGAGGAGGGGCCCCGGGCTGCTGGGCGAGCAGCGGCGCCGCCGCCACGAGGAGTCCGAGAAGGGTGGCGGGAGCGTGTGGGAATCGAACCCACCGGAGCAGCCGAAGGCGTCTCCATCGCGGTTTTGAAGACCGGCCGGACCACCAGGCCCGATCCGCCCCCGCCCTATCTCGCATCGCTCAGCGCTCGCCCTTGACGGCCACGACTTCGATTTCCACCAGGACGTTGCGCGGCAACCCCGCCGCCGCCACGGTGCTCCGGGCCGGGCGGTGCGCGCCGAACCGCCGGGCGTACACCTCGTTCATTCCGGCGAAGTCGCTCATGCTCTGGAGGAACACGGTGGTCTTGAGCACCCGGGACAGGTCCGACCCGGCGGCCTTGAGCACCGCTTCCAGGTTCGAGAGGACCCGCTCGGTCTGCTCGGCGATGCCTTCGGCCACGATCTCCATGGTGGCCGGGTCCAGGGCGATCTGGCCGGCGGAGTAGATCAGGTTTCCGTAGGTCACGGCCTGGCTGTAGGGGCCGATGGCCTTGGGGGCATCGGCGGTCGACACGAATCCGATGGTCATTAGAACAATCCCTCGATGCGGCCGTCTGCGTGGACCCGGATGTTCTCGGCGGCGGGGGTCTTCGACAGGCCCGGCATGGTCATGATGTCTCCGGCCAGCGCGACCACGAAGCCGGCGCCGGCGGATGCGTAGACATCGCGAATGGTAAGGCGAAAGCCGGTGGGGCGCCCCAGCTTGGTGGGGTCGTCGCTGAACGAGTACTGCGTCTTGGCCATGCAGATCGGCGTCTTGCCCATGCCCATGGCCTCGCACTGCGCGATGGAGCGATCGGCGGCGGCCTGATAGTCGACGCCGGCCGCGCCGTAGATCCGGGTGGCGATGAGCTCGATCTTCTGCTTGATGGGGAGCGCGGTGTCGTAGATCGGCGCGAAGTGCGCGTCGCCCTGGTCCAGCGCGGCCAGGATTTCCCGGGCCACGGCCTCGCCGCCTTCCCCGCCCCGGGCCCACACGTCCGACAGCGCGGCCCGCACGCCCCAGCCCCGCGCCGCGGCCAGCACCGCGTCCTGCTCCTCCGGCGTGTCGGAGACGAAGCGGTTGAGCGCCACGATCACCGGGAGGCCGAACTGCTGCATGTTGCGGACGTGGCCCTCGAGATTAGCCAGCCCCCGGGTGACCGCGGCGCGATCCGGAGTGCCGAGCGCGTCCTTCTTGACGCCGCCGTGCATCTTGAGCGCCCGCACCGTCGCCACGATCACCGCGGCCTCGGGATTGAGCCCGCCCAGCCGGCACTTGATGTCCAGGAATTTCTCGGCGCCGAGGTCGGCACCGAACCCGGCCTCGGTCATCACGATGTCGGCGAGGGAGAGTCCCAGCCTGGTGGCCATCAGCGAATTGCAGCCGTGCGCGATGTTGCCGAACGGACCGCCGTGCACCAGCGCGGGTCCGCCCTCCAGGGTCTGCACCAGATTCGGGAGAATCGCATCCCGCAGGAGCAGGGTCATGGCGCCGGAGGCCTTGAGCTCCGCCGCGGTCACCGGCTTCTTGTCGCGGGTCAGGCCCACGATGATCCGGCCGAGCCGGGCTTCCAGGTCCGTGAGGTCGGAGGCGAGACAGAGAATCGCCATGATCTCGCTGCCCGGCACGATCACGAACCGGTCTTCCCGGGTGGGGCCGCCGTTGAGGCCGCCCAGCCCGGTGATGATCGAGCGCAGCGCCCGATCGTTCATGTCGATGGTGCGGGGCCAGGTGATCCGGCGGGTGTCCAGCCCCAGCGCGTTCCCGTGATGCAGGTGGTTGTCGAGCATCGCGGAGAGGAGATTGTGCGCCGAGGTGATGGCGTGAAAATCCCCGGTGAAGTGCAGGTTGATCTCGTCCATCGGGATGACCTGGGCGTAGCCCCCGCCGGCCGCGCCGCCCTTGACCCCGAACACCGGCCCGAGCGACGGCTCCCGGATGCAGACCACCACCTTCTTGCCGAGCCGGCGGAGCGCCTGGCTCACGCCCACGGTCACCGTGGACTTGCCCTCGCCCGCCGGCGTGGGGCTGATGCCGGTCACCAGGACGAGGCGGCCGGCGGGCTTCCGGGCCCGGATCGCCGCCATGGTGATCTTGGCCTTGGTGTGGCCGTACGGCAGGATTTCGGCGGGCGAGAGGCCCACGTCGGCGGCGACGTCGGCGATCGGTCTCGGCCTGGCGGCCTGGGCGATGTCGATATCGGATGGAACCGTGGGACTCACGTCGGATCTCCCGTTCTAGGCCGCGATGCGCCGTCCGAAGAGGCGGCGAGCGTTGGCGGTGGTGATCCCTGCCACTTCCTCCGGCGAGAGGCCGAGCACCGCGGCCAGCCGCGCGGCGACGTGCACCACCAGCGCCGGCTCGTTCCGGGCGCCGCGATGCGGCACCGGGGCCAGGTAGGGCGCGTCGGTCTCCACCAGCAGCCGCTCGGGCGGCACCCGGCGGATGGCGTCGTCCTGGCGCCAGTTCTTGAAGGTGATCATGCCGCTGAAGGAGACGTAGTGGCCGAGCACCAGCCCCGCGTCCAGCAGCGCCGGCCCGCTGCTGAACGAGTGCAGCACCGCCACGGTGTCCGGGTGATTCCGGAGCACCGCGGCGACGTCGTCATCGGCCTCCCGCGCGTGGATGACCGCGGGCTTGCCCGCCGCCGCGGCGAGGTCCATCTGGGCGTCGAACGCGACCCGCTGGCGGTCCCGGGGCGCATAGTCGTAGTGATAGTCCAGCCCCATCTCGCCGGCCGCCACCACCCGCTCGTCGGTGAGCCGCTGGCGGAGCCACTCGGCGGCGGCGGCGTCCCAGGCGCTCGCGCCGTGGGGGTGCACCCCGGCGGTGGCGGAGATCCGCGGGTCGTCCGTCGCCAGCGCGAGGGCCCGGTCGGCAGCCTCCCGGGATTCTCCCACCACCACCAGGTGCGCCACGCCCGCCGCCGCGGCCCGGTCCACCGCCGCGCGGGCGTCACCGGCGAAGGCGGCGTCCGCGAGGTGGCAGTGGGTGTCGACCAGCACGACGGGCCGCGGCTCAGGCCTTCCGCGGGCTGGGGGCCGGGATCGGCGCGCGGCTCGGCGCCGGCGCGCGCACGCCCCGCGCGTGGGCGCCGGGCCACCGGGTTTCGATGTACATGAGCACCGGCGCCGCGATGTAGATCGAGGAGAAGGTGCCGGTGAACACCCCGAAGAACATGACCAGCGCGAAGGGGCGGATCACCTCGCCGCCGAAGAGCGCCAGCGCCATCAGGGTCGAGAGCGTGGTACCGTGGGTCAGGATGCTCCGCGGCAGGGTCTCGTTGATCGAGCGATTCAGGACGTCGTAGAACGACTCCTTGGGGTGCTTCTTCAGGTTTTCCCGGGCCCGGTCGAAGATGATGATGGTGTCGTTGAGCGAATAGCCCACCATCGTCAGCACGCCGGCCACCACGACCAGGCTCACCTCGAGGTGGATCACCGCGATGAAGCCGATCGTGGCCAGGATGTCGTGCGCCGTGGCCGCGACGGCCGCGAGGCCGAAGCGCCATTCGAAGCGATAGGCCAGGTACGCCAGCACCGCGAGGAAGGAGAGCAGAATCGCCAGCAGGGCGCGCTGGCGGAGCTCGCCGCCGACCTTGGGTCCCACCGCCTCGATGCCGGAGGTGGTGTACTTCCCCGCGCCGATCACGTTGTCGAGCGCCTTCCCGACCAGTGCCGAGGTGGCCTGGGTGTCGTTGGCGTCGCCGGTGACGCTGGACCGGGCCCGCACCACCCACTCCCCCGGCCCCCCGAAGGGCTGGATCTCGGAGCCCCGGAGCCCGCTGCCGTCGAGCGCCGCGCGGAGCTGGGCGTCGTTCAGCGCGGCCGACGTCTTGATCTGGATCTTGGTGCCACCGGTGAACTCGATGCTGTAGTTGACGCCCCGGAGCAGCAGGAACGCCAGCCCGATGCCCAGGATGACCGCGGTGAGCCCGTAGGCGTACTTCCGCACGCCGATGAAATCGTAGTGCGCGTCCTTGAACAGCCGGACCTTGCCGACGCTGAGCGTGGCGGCGTCGGGACGCCGCTTCTGCCAGAACATGTAGAGGGTTCGGGTGATGAACACCGCGGAGATCATCGAGGCCGCGATACCCATGATGAGGGTGACCGCAAACCCCTTGACCGGCCCGGTGCCGAACTGGAAGAGGAAGAGCGCCGTGAGCACGGTGGCCAGGTTGGAGTCGATGATGGCGGGCATGGCGTGCTTGAAGCCCTCGTCCACCGCCAGGCGCACCGTCTTGCCGTGGACCAGCTCCTCGCGGATCCGCTCGAAGATCAGCACGTTGGCGTCCACCGCGATGCTGATCGACAGCACCAGGCCCGCGATGCCGGGCAGCGTCAGCGTGGCTTCCATCATGGCCAGGCCGCCCAGCGCGAAGAGCACGTAGAACGCCAGGGCGACGACCGCCAGCACGCCGCTCAAGGCGTAGTAGCCCAGCATGATCAGGATCACCAGCGCGGTGCCCACGATGCCGGCCAGGATGCCGCCCTTGATCGAGTCCGCGCCCAGCGAGGCGCCGACCTGGCGCTCCTCGACGATCTTGAGCGGCACCGGCAGCGAGCCGGCCCGCAGCGTGAGCGCCAGGTCCTGGGCTTCCTGGAGCGACCGGTTCCCCATGGTGATCTGCCCGCTCCGGGTGATCTGTCCCTGGATCACCGGGGGCCGGCCCTGGACCCGTCCATCGAGCACGATCGCCATGAAATCGCCGAGGTGCCGGGCGGTTTCCTTGCCGAAGATCCGGCCGCCGGAATTGTTGAGCTCGAACCGGACGATGGGGCCGTTGGTCAGGGGGTCGATCGCGGCGGTGGCGTTGATGAGCTGCTCGCCGGTGATGATCGGCTTCTCGTCCACGGCGTAGAGCAGCCGGTACTGGTTGACGCCGAGGCTGGTCGGCTGGCCGGCCCAGAGGAACTGGATGTTCCGGGGCCACAGCGCCTTGATCTGGGGCAGGTTCAGCAGGCTGTCCACCCGGGGGTAGGCGCCCTCGGCCACGACGAATTCGCCGGGCGTGGCCTGGATGCCGGCGGCATTGGCCGGCTGGATCAGCCCTGCCAGCACGCCGCCGACCACCGCGGCGGTGTCGGCGGCCGCCTTCGAGGTATCGCCGCCGAGGAGCTGTTGCACCGCCGACGGCTTGGGCGCGCCGGCCGGCGCGGCCACGCCGAGCGAGCGCAGGGTCCGGTCCATCGAGGGCAGGACCCGCTCGAACGACCCGGCCTTGTCGGTGATCCGGAATTCCAGATAGGCGCTGCGCTGGACGATGCCCTTGGCGCGGGCCGGATCGCGGATGCCGGCGAGCTCGACCACGATGCGGCAGCATCCCTCCTGCTGGATGAGCGGCTCGGTCACGCCGAATTCGTCGAGCCGCTTCCGGAGGACCTGGAGCGCCTTTTCGATATCTGCCTTGGGATCGGCGGAGACCTTCTTGGCCTGGTCGAGCTCGAGCGCGAGGTGCATGCCGCCCTGGAGGTCGAGGCCGAGCTTGAGGGGCACCTGGGTGACCAGGGAATCCCGCATCACGCCATTGTCGCCCCGCTCCCGCAGGGTGATCTGGCGAGGGTAGAGATAGAAGAGCGAGGTGGCGACCAGCACCCCGATCAGAATCAGCCGGTTCCGGATCGATCCGAACATCGTTCGCTCATCGCGCCGCGGAGGGGCGCACGGTTGAGGTCAGCGGGACCCGCGCCAGAATCCTGAGCGCCGCGTCCCGATCCAGCGCGAGCTGCGCGCGCAGGGCATCCAGCGAGGGAAACCGCTGGACGTCGCGCAGCCGCTCCACCCACTGCACCCGCACCATCCGGCCGTACAGGTCCTGCTGCACCCCGAACAGGTGCGCCTCGACGGACCGCCGGGGATCACCCACGGTGGGCCGGGGCCCCTGATTGAGCATTGCGCCGGCGGTGCCGCCGCCCCACTCCACCAGCGCCGCGTAGACGCCGTCCGGCGGCAAGGCCTTCTCCGGCGGCGGACCCTCGAGGTTGACCGTCGGCATGCCGATCGCGCGCCCCCGCCCCGCTCCGGCAACCACCCGGGCCGTGATCCGGTAGGGGCGGCCCAGCCACTCGGTCACCCGGTCCAGATCCCCGGCCCCGAGCGCGGTACGAATCCGGGTGCTCGAGATGGCATCGCCCCGCGCATCGGGCACCGGATCCACGACCGACACCGCGAACCCCAGCCGCTGGCCCAGCGCCGGCAGGTTCTGGCGGTCGGCGCCGCGGCCGTGCCCGAAGGCGTGATCGGCGCCCAGCACCAGCTCCTTCATCCCGCAGCGCGCCAGCAGCACGCTGGTCACGAAGTCCTCGGCGGGGAGGGCGGCCAGCGCCGCGTCGAACCGGAGCACCACCACCCGCTCGAGCCCCAGCTCGGTCACCATCTCGAGCCGCTCGACCGGCAGGGTGAGCCGGGCCGGCGCGCCCCCCCGGGCCAGGACCGACGCGGGATGCGGCTCGAAGGTCACCAGGACCGGGGCGGCGCCCCGCGCCCTGGCGCGCTCGGTCACCCGGGCGATGATGGCCTGATGCCCGAGGTGCACCCCGTCGAAGGAGCCGACCGTCACCACGCTGCCGTCGGGAAACAGCCACCCCGACCCGCTCATGCCAGCACCACCACGGGATGCCACCCGCCCGGTACCGCGCGGGCCACCGCCAGGAGCCGGCTTCCGTCGAGCAGCGCCGCCTCGCCCTCGGTGGGCCCGTCCCGGAACACGATCCGGCCATGGCCGACGGCGGTCACCTCGTCCGGGCTGAGCTCGACCGGCGGCAGCTCGCCCACCAGGGCCCGGGCGGGCAGCGGCGCTTCGCGGCCGGTGAGCTCCGCGAGCGGCGTGGCCTGCTCCACGGTCCAGGGGCCGATCCGCTCGCGGCGCAGCTCGGTGAGGTGCGCCCCCACGCCGAGGTGCCGGCCGAGGTCGCGCCCCAGCGCGCGGATGTAGGTGCCCGGGCTCACCTCCGCCCGAAACGACAGCATCGGCGGCGCATACTCCAGGAGCTCGAGGGAGAACACCGTCACCTCCACCGGTTCCGGCTGCGGTGTGCCGCCCCGTCGTGCCACCCGGTGGCTGCGCTCTCCCTCGATCCGCTTGGCCGAGTAGGCGGGCGGCCGCTGGCGAATGACGCCCCGCAGCCCCGCGATCGCGGCCTCCACCTCGCTCCGGGCCGGCCAGGCGTCGGGCGCCTGCTCGGCGAGCACCGCGCCGGTCCGGTCGTCGGTGTCGGTCGTGACGCCCAGCCGCACCTCGGCGCGGTAGACCTTGCGGTGCCGCTCCACCCATCGGGCCAGCCGGGTGGCCCCGCCGAACACCAGGATCAGGAGCCCGGTGGCGAATGGGTCGAGGGTTCCGGTATGCCCCACCGCCCTGGTGCGAAAGAGCCGCCGGGCGCGGGCCACGACATCGTGCGAGGTGGGACCCTGCGGCTTGTCCACCAGCACCGCCCCGTTCAGTCCCCCGACTCCCGCTTGAGGTCGGCCAGCACCGCGTTGATCCGGGCGGCGTGCTCCAGGCCTCGGTCGAGCGAGAAGTGCAGCTCGGGGATGGTGCGGGTGGCCAGCGCCTTGGCGACGCGGCCGCGCAGGAACCCCGCGGCGCTCTTGAGTCCCTCGAGCGCCTTCAGCCGCTCCGGCTCCTCGCCCTGCGCCATGACGTACACGTCGGCGTGGGACAGGTCACCGCTCACCACGACGCGGGTGACGGTGACGAAGCCGATCCGGGGATCGCGCACCTCGCGGGCGATGGCCTCGGCCAGCACCTGGCGCACGATCTCGCCGACCTGCTCCGGACGGCGCCGCGACCCGCCTTTTCCCATGGCCCCGCCGCCTCAGCCCGTCGCGCCGGCGGCGGGCTGCAGGGTCCGCTTGATCTCCTCGATCCGGAAGGCCTCGATCCGGTCGCCGACCTTGAGATCGTTGAAGTTCTCGATGCCGATGCCGCACTCCAGGCCTTCGCGGACTTCCTTGACGTCGTCCTTGAAGCGCTTGAGGCTCGAGATGCCGCCGGTGTAGATCAGGGTGCCGTCCCGGACCACCCGCACCTTCGCGGTGCGCTGGATGACACCGGAGCGGACGGTGCAGCCCGCGATGGTGCCGACCTTGCTCACCTTGAAGACCTGCAGCACTTCGGCGTCGCCCAGCACCGATTCGCGCTGCTCCGGCTTGAGCAGGCCTTCCAGCGCCGCGCGCACGTCCTCGACCGCCTCGTAGATGATCCGGTAGGTCCGGACGTCCACCGACTCCCGCTCCGCGGTGGCCCGCGCGTTGGCGTCGGGCCGGACGTGGAAGCCCAGGATGATGGCGCCCGACGCCTTGGCGAGGAGCACGTCGCTCTCGGTGATGGCGCCGACACCGCGATGGATCACGTCCACCCGGACCTCGGCGTTGCTGAGCTGGGCCAGCGCGTCGGCGAGCGCTTCCGCGGGACCGCCCTGATCCGCCTTGATGATGATCTTGAGCTGGGTGACCTGGCCCTCCTTGAGGGCCCGGCTGAAGTCTTCCAGCGTGCCGCCCCGCGCGCCGCGGCGGTTCTGCGCCTCGCGCTCGAGCCGCTGGCGCTTCTGGGCGATTTCCCGCGCCTCGTTGGCGTCGGCCACGACCAGGAAGGTGTCGCCGGCCGCCGGCACGCCCTCGAAGCCGAGAATCTGCACCGGCATCGACGGCCCGACCTCCTTGACCGGCTTGCCGCGCTCGTCGCTCATCGCGCGGACCCGGCCGGAGAACTTGCCGCAGATGAAGTTGTCGCCGAGCTGGAGCGTGCCGCGCTGGACCAGCACCGTCGCGAGCGGCCCCTTGCCGGGGTCGAGCGTGGCCTCCAGCACGGTGCCGTGGCAGGGCCCGGCGGCGTTGGCCTTGAGGTCCAGGACCTCGGCCTGCAGCAGGATCTTTTCCAGGAGCTCATCGACCCCGGTGCCCTTCTTGGCCGAGATCTGGGTCGAGAGAATGTTCCCGCCGAACTCCTCCAGCACCACGTTGTGCTGGAGCAGGTCCTGCTTGACCTTGGCGATGTTGGCCGTGGGCAGATCGATCTTGTTGATGGCCACGACCAGCGGCACGCCGGCGTTCCGGGCGTGGCTGATGGCCTCCACCGTCTGCGGCATGACCTGGTCGTCCGCCGCGATCACCAGCACCACGAGGTCGGTGACCTGGGCGCCGCGGGCCCGCATGGCGGTGAACGCCTCGTGGCCCGGGGTATCGAGGAAGGTGATTTCCTTGCCGCCCGGCAACGACACGTGGTAGGCGCCGATGTGCTGGGTGATGCCGCCGGCCTCGCCGGCCACCACGTTGGCCTTGCGGATGTAGTCGAGCAAGGAGGTCTTGCCGTGGTCCACGTGGCCCATGATCGTGACGATCGGGGGCCGCGGCGTCAGATCCTCCGCCTTGTCCACGATCGGCGCGCTGGTGAGCTCGGCGGCGTATTCGTCCTCCCGCACCGCCTGGAAGCCGAACTCCGAGGCGATCAGCTCGATCTGGTCGAAGTCGAGCCGCTGATTGACCGTCACCATCAGGCCCAGCTCCTTGAAGGCGAACTGGACGATCTGGTTGCCGGGGATCTTCATCTGCTCGGCCAGCTCGGCCACCGAGATGAACTCGTTGACCCGGATGCGGGTCTTTTCCCGCTCCCGCTCCTCGGCGGTGCGGCTGGCGATCAGGTCCCGGTAGCTGGGCTCGTCGGAGCGCCGCTTGCCGCGGGCGCCGCCCTTCATGCCCTGCAGCGTCTTCAGGATGTTGGCCTGCACCTGATCCTGGTCCACGTAGTTCTTGCGGCTCTTCTTGCCTTTCTTGCGGTCTCCGCTGCCCGCGGGCTTGGCGTCCGGCCCGAAGGTGCGGACCGGCGGCGCGCCCGACGACGGCGGGGCGAAGCGGCTGGGGGGCCCTCCGGGGCCCGATCGGCCGGGAGGACCGCCGGGCCGGCTGGGCGCCCCGGACCGATTGGGGCCATCGGAACGACCTCCCGGACGGCTGCCCGGACGGGCCGGCGCGGTGGAGCCGGGAGCGCCCGGGCTGCTGCTGAAGACCGGGCGCGGCCCGCCGCGTCCCTGCTGGCGGCCGGCATCCCCACCCGGCGCCGGGCGGGGAACGCGAGGCGGGATGAACGGGGCGCGGTGCACCACGGCCGGCCCTTCGGACACCGGCGCCACGCGAGGCGGTGGCGTCACCCGCTCGGGGCGCGCCGGTGCTTCCACCGGGGCTTCTTCCACCGGCTCGGCGACGGCCTCCGGCTCGGCGGGGAGCGGCGGCAGATCCTTGAAGAGCGCGCGGGCCCGCTCCTCGATGGTGGGCATCGGCTGGCCGGAGAGCTCCGGCAGCTCGAGCTTCTCGAGGGTGGGACGCTGGAGCTCGAACGCGGCGCTGGCGGCCGCTTCGGCCTGGCGCTCCGCCTCCAGCACGGCTTCGACTTCGGCCACCTCGGCGGCGGTCCGGCGGCGCTTGGAGGGCTTGGCGGCGGTGTCCGCGGGCGGGGGCGCCGGCTCGGCCTCAACGGCCTTGGCGACCTTGCGCTTCGGCTTCTTGGCCGGCTCCGGCGCCTTCTTGCGCTTTTCCCGCTCCCAGCGCACCCGAAGCGCGGCGACCTGATCGTCGTCGAGGGAGGACTGCGGCCCGCGCGCCTGCACGTGCAATTCCTTGAGCAGCGTCATCAGCTGCTCGGTCGGCACGCCCAGCTCGCCAGCGAGATCCTGCACTTTCGTCTTGACCACTCAATCCTCCGTCAACCCTGCCCAGCCGCCCCGGCCCGGACGATCCCGTCCGCGAGCGCGGCATCCCGAACCCCGGCCACCATCACCGGGGGCTTGCCCAGCCGGGCGCCCAGCACCGCGGCTTCCGGCCCCTCCACCTGCGGTACGCCCAGCGCCGTCGCGAGCCGCACCACCTTCTCGCGGGCCCGCTGGCTGGCATCCTTCGCGACGACCAGGCACCGGCACTCCCGCGCCTGGAGACTGCGCCGCACCGCGTCCACGCCGACCACCACGTTCCCGGCCCGGATCCCGAGGCCGAGCAATCCCAGCACGCCGCTCATGAAGCCGGCTTCTCGTCCTCCCCGGACTCCTCGGCCGTGAGATCGGCGAGGAAGGCCATCAGCTCTTCCGCGACGGGAGTCGTCATGCCCGGCACCTTGTCGATGTCCTCGCGCTCCAGGTCCAGGATGTCATTGAGCGTCCGGTAGCCCGCCTGGTCGAGGATGGACAGCACCTCGGGCGAGAGACCCTTGAGCTCCGAGAGCGCCACCTTGGCCGCGTTCGAGGAGGCTTCCTCTTCCTCGAGCGGGGCCAGGGTGAACAAGGGGCCCTCGCCGCCGCGCTCCAGCCATTCGCGGCTGGAGTACAGGTCGATCTTCCAGCCGGTGAGCTCCGACGCCAGCCGCACGTTCTGCCCGTTGCGCCCGATGGCGAGCGAGAGCTGGTCTTCGTCCACCACGGCCTGGATGGTCTTGCTCTCCGGATCGGAGAACACCTTGGCCACCCGCGCGGGCGCCAGCGACAGCCGGGCAAACCGCTCCGGATCGGGCGACCAGGGCACGATGTCGATGCGCTCGCCGCCCAGCTCGTTCACCACCGCCTGCACCCGGGAGCCCTTGAGTCCGACGCAGGCGCCGACCGGATCGATGGCATCGTCCTTCGAGATGACGGCCACCTTGGTGCGGCTGCCGACTTCCCGCGCAATGGCGCGGATCTCGACAACCGCCTGGGCGATTTCCGGCACCTCGAGCTTGAAGAGCGCCGCCACGAACATCGGATCGCCCCGCGAGAGTACGAGCCGGGGACCCTTGGGAGTTTCTTCCAGGCGCTTGAGCACCGCGCGGATGGTGTCGCCCTGGTGGAAGTGCTCCCGGTGGTTCTGCTCCCGGTAGGGGATGATGGCCTCCGCTTCCCGGAACTTGTTCAGCATGAGCACCAGCTTGCCCCGCTCGATCTGCTGGACCTCGCCGGAGAGGAGCTCGCCCACCTTGTCCCCGAACTCCTCGCGGATCTTGGTGCGCTCGCCTTCGCGCACCCGCTGGATGATGCGCTGCTTGGCGGCCTGCACCGCGAGCCGGCCGAAGTCGGTAAAGGGGATCTCCTCCTCGAGCACGTCCCCGACCTGAAACTCGGGATCCTCGAACCGGGCGTCTTCGAGGGAGACCTGGGCACTCGAGTCCTCCACCGTCTCAACGACGGTGCGGAGCCGCATCACGCGCACACTGCCCTGGAGCTCGTCCACGTCCAGCTCGAAGCGGACGTTGGGGCCGAACTTCCGGGCCAGGGCGGCGTGAATGCCGTCCCGGAGCAACTCCAGCAGATCGGAGCGATCCAGTTGTTTTGTCGTCGTCAGCTCGCGAAACGCGGCCAACATCTCGGCTGAACCCGCCATGCATGCTCCCTACACGTTTGGATACCGGGATCGCTCCGGAGGAGCCGGATGGAACCGGAATAAGAAGGGGGGACCGTGGGAATCGGGGGTGACGCGACAGGCCGAAAACAAAAATGTGGGGGAGCACCCCACATCAAGGTCCAGCGGACCGCTCCCAGTCCCAACCCACTCAAGCGGCGAAAAGATACCAGCCCGGGAGTCCCGAGTCAAATCCCCGAAGGCGGGCTAACCTATTGGCCTGTAAGCCAGCCGCCCCAGTGTCCGGCCGGCAATTATCGGGGGTTGGCCGGGGGCGCCTGAACGCCGTTCACCACCATCACGGTGATTTCCCTGCTGCTGAGGTTCTTGGCCACATCGAGGGCCTCGACCCGGATCACGTGATTGCTATTGTTGGTGACCGACTGGGAATTCCAGATGGTGTGAAAGGGCGGCGTGAACATTTCCACCAGCAGCACGCCGTCGATCAGGACCCGGACCTTGTCGACCCCGAAGTCGTCGGTGGCGGTGATATCGATGGGCACCTGGCCGGCCACGGTGGCGTTGGCGGCCGGCGCATCGATACTGATCTGCGGGGACGACCCGTCGGAGCCTGGGCCGCTACCCAGACTGCAGGCGCCGAGGGTCAGGCCAAGGGCCGCGAGCGAGAGGGAGCGGATCGAGAGCATGCGTCGTTTCCTTTCCTGCATTTTAGGCCATGATCCCGAGGTACGCCACCATCCGGCCGTCGGCGCCGTGGGAGGCGCGGTGGCTGAAGAAGAGGCCGGAGTCGTGCGCAGAACAGAATTGTGATGTGGAAACAGTTTCCACACCGGCTGCCCGGGCCTCGGCCGCCAACAGCTCCCGGAGGTCGAGCCCGCCTCGTCCACCCGCAGGCGCCGCCGCACCACAGCCGGCAAACACCTCAGGTCCCACTTCATAGCACCGGCCGCAAATGCCGACGCCGCAATGCACCACGAGGTCCTCGACCCGACTCCCCCGCCCGGTCAGCTCGGCCAGGCCCCGGGTCAGGATCTTCCCGGCGGTGCCCCGCCAGCCCGCGTGCAGCAGCGCCACCGTGCGGCGGACCGGATCGGCGACGTAGACGGGGACGCAATCGGCGGCGGAGACGGCCAGATAGGCGCCCGGGGTGGCGGTGGCGTGACCGTCGAACCCCTGCAGGATCGTGAGCCCGCGCAGCGAGTCGTGCCATGCCACGCGGGTCCCGTGCACCTGGCGGGAGACGACCAGACCCCGGCAGCCGGGCACAGCGGCCTCGAGGTCGTGCCAGCGCTGGAGGACCTGCCCGACCGGCGCCGTCGTGCCGGCCAGGCCGAGGTCGAAAGGAGGCACCGCGGCCCCGCGTCCGGTGATGCCGGCCACGAGATCGTACCGCTCCCGCCATTCGGCCAGCTCGAACCGGGGCACCGGCCCGGGCACCGGGCGCTCGGTCACCCCTCGGCTCGCTCGATCCCCGCGCCCAGGGCGATGAGCCGGGCGTCGATGTTCTCGTAGCCCCGCTCGATCTGGCCGATGTTGTGAATCACGCTGCGGCCCTCGGCGGCGAGCGCCGCGAGGAGCATGGCCATCCCGGCCCGGATGTCGGGGGACTCCACGGTGCCGCCGTGGAGCGGGGAGGGTCCGGCGATCACGGCGCGGTGGGGGTCGCACAGGACGATCCGGGCGCCCATGCCGATCAGCTTGTCCACGAAAAACATCCGGGACTCGAACATCTTCTCGAACACCAGCAGGAGCCCGGCGCACTGGGTCGCGGTGACGATCGCGATCGACATGACGTCGGCGGGAAACGCCGGCCAGGGCCCGTCCTCGAGCTTGGGGATATGGCCGCCCAGGTCGGGCCGGACCCGCCGCTCCTGGTCCTTGTCCACGACCAGGCTGTTCCCCACCACCCGGGGGCGGATGCCCAGGCGATCGAACCCGAACAGGATGCTGCGGAGCTCCTCGGGGCGGACCGGATCGATGGCGATCGCGCCATTGGTCACCGCGGCCAGGCCGATGAAGCTCGCGATCTCGATGTGATCGGGGCCGATCTCGAACTGGCAGCCGTGCAGCCGCCGGCCTCCCTCGATCACGTACTGGTTGGAGCCGATGCCCTGAATGCTGGCGCCCATCGCCACCAGGCAGTTGGCCAGGTCCTGCACGTGCGGCTCGGCGGCGGCGTTGCGCAGGACGGTGCGGCCCCGGGCGGCCACCGCCGCCATGAGCGCGTTCTCGGTGCCGGTGACGCTGGGCTCGTCGAGGAAGATGTCCGCGCCGACCAGGTGCTTGGCCTCGATCTCGTAGCGATCGCCCACCAGCACCGCCGCGCCCAGCGCTTCCAGCGCGAGGAAGTGGGTGTCCACCCGCCGCCGGCCGATGACGTCCCCTCCGGGCGGAGGGAGCACCACCTTGCCGAAGCGGGCCAGGAGCGGGGCGGCAAAGAGAATGGAGGCGCGGATCCGGGCGCACAGCGCGGGATCGAGCGGCTTGCTGGTGGCGCCGGCGGCGTCGACCCTCAGGGTATTGGGGCCGGTCCAGCTCACCGCGGCACCGAGATCGGCCAGCAGCGCCGCCATCGACTCGACGTCGCGAATGCGGGGGACGTTGCTGAGAACCACCGGCCCGTCCGCCAGCAGGGTGGCGGCGAGGATCGGCAGCGCGGCGTTCTTGTTGCCGGCGGGGCGAATCGTGCCGCTCAGGGGGCGGCCGCCGTGCACCTGGAACCGGGGAGGCATGGCGCAAACCTCGCCGGGTGCCGCTGCGCCCGTCAAGCGGAACGGATATCTTTGAGTGATGGGAGGCACTATGCCTGGATGGGTGGGACCCACATCGGCCATCGCGCTGGTGGTCATCGCGCTGTCGTTCGCGGCCATCGCCACGGCCGCGGTGATGATCGCCCGCAAGGCCTCGACCGAGATCGGCGAGCTCTCCGAGGAGCTGGCCAAGCTGCGGGGGGAGATCTCCCCCGCCCTGGGGGCGCTCCGGCGGGTGGCCGATGCCGGCGCCGATCTGTCGGGCGATATCCGCGAGGAAGTGAACCAGTATCTGGTGGTGAGCCGGGACGTCCGGAAGGACCTGGAGCGCGGCGTGCGCCGGGTCAAGCGGAAGCTCTCCGACCTGGACGCGCTCTACGAAGTGGTGCACGAGGAGGTGGAGGACACCGCTCTCGACGTGGCCGCCGGGCTGCGCACGGTCCGGAACGGCGCGGGCATGGTGGGCCGCATTCGCCGCTGGCTGGTGCGCCGTTGACGGGAAGCCGTCTGGCCGCCGCACTCGTCCTGGTTGGCCTCTGGATCCTGATCCACCCCGCGCTGGCGCACGCCTGGACCCCGGGCACCCACATCTATCTGGGCGAGACGATCCTCGCCAACCTGCGCCTGCTGCCGCCCCATACGGCGACCCTGCTCCAGGCCTTCCCCTTCGATTTTCTCTACGGCACCATCGCCCCCGACACCTCCATCGCCAAGAAGTACGTTCCGGCGGGGCGGCATTCGCATTTCTGGAACGTGGGCCAGGAGACCCTGGACCGGGCTCCCAACGACGCGCTGCGCGCCTTCGGGCTGGGCTACCTGTCGCACCTGGCCGCCGACACCATCGCCCACAATTACTTCGTGCCGCGCCAGCTGGTGCTCACGACCAGCACCCGCTCGATGGGCCATACCTACTGGGAAACCCGGATCGACACCCATCTGACCGGGCGCTACGCCCGGCGGGCCCGGGAGATCATCCTGCTGGATCAGTCGGCGGCGGACCGGCACCTCGAGCGGATCATCTCGCCCACGATCTTCAGCGTGAAGACCAACCGCCGGTTGTTCCGGGGCATGGTGCACCTGGCCCATACCAAGAGCTGGCATCGCGCCATGCAGGCGGCGCGGGACGCCAGCCGCTGGCTGCTGACCGACCTGGATGTGGAGCAGCACCTCGGGGTGGCGTACGACGTGACGGTGGAAATGCTGGCGGCGGCGGAAGACGGGAGCCTGGAGCATCTCACGGCCCGGGGGCTCGACCCCAACGGGATGCACGCGCTCAAGGCGGCCAAGCGGCTGCGCAAGCGGGCGCTGGACGCCGGCACCCTGGGCTCGCCCGCGCGGTTGCTGGAGCTGGCGGAGGAGAACTTCGGGGTGCGCTCGCGCAGCCTGGGGTACTGGGCCCGCTCCGAGGTGGAGCGGCCCTGGCTGGACCCGTCTCCCGAGCCGAAGGAAAAGCGGCGCCCCCTGATCGGCTCACCGAACGAGTAGGCCGCGCACCCCGCCGATCAACCGGTCCACTTCGCTCTCCGTGGTATAGCAGGCGCATCCCGCCCGAACCAATCCGGTCTCCAGCACGCCGAGCCGTTCCAGGATCGTCGGCGCGTAGAAGTCGCCGTGGCTCACGAACACGCCCCGCTCCGCCAGCCGCCGCGACACCGTTTCCGCGTCCATGCCCGCGACCGTGAAGGACAGGGTCGCGGTCCGCCGCGCATCGGGGGGCGGGCCGTAGAGCCGGATGCGCCGCTCGGCCGACAGCGCCTCCCACAGCATCGCGAAGAGCCGGGCCCCGCGATCGTGCAGCTCGGAGAACGCCGACGCGAGCCGCGAGCGCCGGGTGACCCCGGTGCCCAGTCCGGCCATGAAGTCCACCGCCGCGCCCGCGCCCACGATGCCCTCGTGGTTCTGGGTGCCGGTCTCCAGCCGCTCGGGCGCGTGGTCGGGGGCCGGGAGCAGCCGGGGCAGGTCGAGGGCCTCGATCCGCGCCTTGCGTCCGTAGAGGACCCCCACGTGGGGACCGTAGAACTTGTACGCCGAGCACCCCAGGAAGTCGCACCCGATGGCCTGCACGTCCAGCAGCACGTGGGGCGCGGCGTGCACCGCGTCCACGAACGAGAGCACCCCGGCCTGCCGCGCCATGGAACAGGCGGCGCTCACATCGGTGATGGTGCCGAGGACGTTGGATGCCGCGCCGATGGCGAGGAGCCTGGTTCGGGGCCCGAGCAGCTTGGGGAGCACGCCCAGGTCGAGGGTCCCGTCCTCCACCCGGAGCGGAATGGTGCGGAGCACGATGCCCCGCTCCCGCGCCAGCGCCTGCCACGGGGCCACGTTGCCGTGATGGTCCAGCTCGGTGACGATGACTTCGTCTCCCGCCGACCATTCGCGCCCCAGCGCGCGGGCCAGGTGGAAGGTCAGCGTCGTCATGTTGAGTCCGAAGGCGATCTCGTCGGCGGTCGCGTTCAGGAAATCGGACAGCGCCGACCGCGCCGCGGCCAGCATCGCGTCGGTCTCGATGCTGGTCGGATAGGCCCAGTGGGTGTTGGCATTGTGATGAAAGAGGTAGTCCGTCATGGCGTCCACCACCGCCGTCGGGACCTGGGTGCCTCCCGGCCCGTCGAAATAGGCCACCGATTGCCCTCGATGGCTCCGCTCCAGCGCGGGAAACCTCTGCCGGATCGCGTCGACGCCGGCCACCGCGCCCACCGCGCCCGTGACGGTCATGGTCCACCCAGCTTTCGCGCCAGCACCGGCTGGACCCCTTTCGGGTCCGCGGTGCCCCGGCTCCGCTTCATGACTTGCCCGGTCAGGAATGTCATCAGCCTGGTCTCCCCGGCGCGATAGCGCGCCACCTCCGAGGGATGCGCGGCGAGCACCTCGTCCACCCAGCGGGACAGGGCGGATTCGTCGCGCACCTGCACCAGCCCCAGCCGCTCGGCGACCGCGCCCGCGTCGCGGCCCGAGGCGGCCATCTCGACGTACACCCGCTTCGCGGCCAGATGGCTCACGGTGCCGTCCCGCACCAGCGCGATGAGGCCGGCCAGCCGGTCCGGCGCGACGGCAAAGGCGCCGGTCTCGTGGTAGCCGGCCATCCCCTCACCCATGACCCAGTTGGCCGCCGTCTTGGGTTCGACGCCCGCCCGGGTCACCGCTTCGAAGTAGTCGGCGATGACCCGCTCGCCGGTGAGCACACCCGCATCATGGGCGGAGAGCCCCAGCGCCGTCGCGAACCGGTGCCGCCGGGCCGCGGGCAGCTCGGGGAGCTCCGCCTGCACCGACGCGATCCATTCCGGTGAAAGGACCAGCGGCGGAAGGTCGGGATCGGGAAAATACCGGTAGTCGCGACTCTCCTCCTTCGAGCGCATCGGCCGGACCTGGCCGGAGGCCGCGCTGAAGGCAAGCGAGACCTGCGCCACCCTGCCGCCCGCGTCGAGGATAGTACGCTGCCGAGTCCGCTCGGCCTCGAGGGCCCGCACCACGTTGGCGAAGCTGTTGAGGTTCTTGATCTCGGCCTTGGTGCCCAGCGCCCGCTGACCGGCGGGGCGCACCGAGACATTGGCGTCCACCCGGAGGCTTCCCTTCTCCATGCTGCATTCGCTCACCCCGGCGTAGACCAGCAGCTGCCGCAAGGTGGTAAGGTAGGCGCGCGCCTCGGCGGGCGAGCGCAAATCGGGCCCGCCCACGATCTCCGCCAGCGGGACCCCGGCCCGGTTCAGGTCCACCGCGGTCTTGCCGGGGATCCGGTCGTGAAGCGACTTGCCGGCGTCCTCCTCGAGGTGGAGCCGCTCGATGGTCACCTCGATCGGGCCGCGTTCGGGCGATTCGATGGCGAGGCGTCCATTCGTGGCGAGCGGCCGGTCGAACTGCGAGATCTGATACCCCTTGGGCAGGTCGGGATAGAAGTAGTTCTTCCGGGCAAAGACGCTCCGCTCCTGCACGGTGCAGCCCAGCGCCAGCGCGGCGCGGGCCGCCAGGCGCACGGCTTCCGCATTGGGCACCGGCAGCGCTCCGGGCAGGCCCAGACAGAGGGGGCATACGTTGGTGTTCGGCGCGTCGCCGAAGGCGGTGGAGCAACCGCAGAACATCTTCGAGCGGGTGCCCAGCTGGACGTGGACCTCCAGCCCGATCACGGTTTCCCAGCTCACGCGGCCACCTCGCCGGCGGCATCGAGGTGCCGCTCCAGCGTGGCGGCATACGCCAGCATGCCGGACTCCTCGAAATGCGGCGCCATGAGCTGGCCGCCCAGGGGCAGTCCTTCGAACCGGCCGATCGGGATGCTCACCGCCGGCAATCCGGCCAGGTTGGCCGAGCAGACGAAGATGTCCGCGAGGTACATCGCGACCGGATCGGCGGTCTTCTCGCCGGCCCGGAACGCCGGAGTCGGGGTGGTCGGGGTGAAGAGGAGATCCACGCCGGACCCAAACACGGTGGCGAAGTCGCCGGCGATCCGGGCCCGCACCGCCTGGGCCCGGTTGTAGTACGCGTCGTGGTAACCCGCGCTGAGCACGTAGGTGCCGGTCAGGATCCGGCGGCGGACCTCGGGTCCGAAGCCCCGGCCGCGGGTGGCGCGGTACAGGGCCCGGACATCTCCCTCCGCGGCGACCCGCGCGCCGTAGCGGGCGCCGTCGAAGCGGGCCAGGTTCGCCGCGGCTTCCGCCGGCGCGATGATGTAGTAGGTCGGCACCGCATAGCGGGCGTGGGGGAGCGACACCTCCACGACGCGGGCGCCGAGCGCCCTCATGCGCGCGATGGCCGCGGCGCATCCCGCCTTCACGCCGGGGTGGAGGTCGGCGGGGAAATACTCCCGGGGCAGGCCCACGGTCTTTCCCTCGAACGAGACGGGCGCCGCGAGGGGACCGAGCGGAGGGCGGTCCGCGGTGGTCGGGTCCAGCGGATCCAGGCCCGCGATGGCGGCCAGCACCCGTTCCGCGTCGGCCACGGTGCGGCCCAACACCGACACGCAGTCCAGCGAGGAGCCGAACGCCACCAGCCCGTGGCGGCTCACCCGTCCGTAGGTCGGCTTGACGCCGACCACGCCGCAGAAGCTGGCCGGCTGCCGCACCGAGCCTCCCGTTTCCGAGCCCAGCGCGGCGGGCACCACCCCCGCCGCCACCAGCGCGGCCGAGCCGCCCGACGAGCCGCCCGGCACCCGGGCCGGATCCAGCGGGTGGCGCACCCGTCCGTAGGCCGAGTGCTCGGTGGAGGAGCCCATCGCGAACTCGTCCAGGTTGGTCTTGCAGGCCACCAGCGCCCCGGCGGTCCGGAGCCGGTCGATGACGGTGGCATTGAAGGGGGAGACGTAACCCGCGAGGATCCGCGACGCGCAGGTGGTGGGCTGGTCCGTGGTGACGATGTTGTCCTTGACGGCGACCGGGATGCCGTGCAGCGGCCCCCGCGCGGCCATCGCGTCGACCCGGTCCGCTTCCGCGTCGAGGGCCGCTGGCGACCAGGCCAGGGTGGCGTTGAGGTCGCGGGCGGCGGTCAGCCGCTCGCCGACATCGTGCGCCACCGCGCGCAGGCTCATGGCTCGTCCAGGACTCCCAGCTTCGGCACCACGAAGAACCCGTCGATGAATTCCGGCGCGAACGCGGCCGGCGGCCGGGCCAGCGGCACCGGATTCACGACGTCGGCACGGAGCGGCGTGTGGTCCGGCCCGGGCTGAAATGTCAGGTCCGCGGCCGTGGGGCCGGCGTCCGCGAGCTGGGCCACGAAGCCCACGATCCGGTCCAGCTGCGCGGTGAGGGCCGGCAGATCGGCGTCGTCCACGGCCAGCTCGGCCAGCCGGGCCACGTGCCTCACGTCCTCGACCGAAACGCTCATGCGCCCTCTCCCCAGTCCCGCTCCAGCCCGGCGAACGCCACCAGCAGCTGCTTCAGTCCCACGTCGGGGTCGTCGAACAGGACGCCGACCTTGAGGTCCTTGCCGAGCCCGGACAGGCCCTGCACCGTGCCGCTGCCGAACTTGCGATGGCGGACCCGCTCGCCCTTGACCAGACGGGGCGCGTCCTGGTTCTGCTGGTCTTCCTGAATGGCGTAGAGCCGGACCGGGGTGGCCCGGGGCACGCTGGTCACTTCCCACGGCGCGAGCCACCCGCCCGAGGTGCGCTTGGGCGCCCAGAGCGACGCGGTGCTGCGCTCCTCGAGCAGCTCGGCGGGGACCGACTCCACGAACCGCGAGACCATGCCGGGCCGGAGCTCGCCGCCGCGGCGCCGGGCCCGGGCCCAGCTGAGATACAGCTTGTCCTTGGCGCGGGTAAGCCCGACGTAGAACAGGCGGCGCTCCTCCTCGAGACCCGCCTGGGTGTCCATCGCCCGGGCCAGCGGGAAGAGTCCGTCCTCCAGCCCCGCCAGCACCACCACCGGCCATTCCAGCCCCTTGGCGGTGTGCAGGGTCATGAGGGTCACGCCGTCGTCGCCGTCGCTCTTGTCGACCGCCGAGAGCAGCGCCGCCTCGGTGAGATAGCGTTCCAGGGGCGTGCTCCCGTCCTCCTCGGTCACGACCTCGGACCACTCGGCGGCGCCGGCCACCAGCTCCCGCACATTCTCCCAGCGGTCGGCGCCGTCCGGGCCCTCGGCCAGGAGCACCGCCTCGTAGTCGATGGCCCGGATCAGCTCCTCGAGAATCAGCACCGGCGCCGCCGCGGCGCTCCGGACCCGCAAGTCGTCGATCAGCCCGGCGAAGCGCTGCAGGCCCTCGCGCACGTTGGGCCGGAGCCCGGTGATGCGATCGGCGATCCGCGCGGTTTCCAGCAGGGTCTTGCCCCAGCCGGTGGCGGCGGTGCGGAAGGTCTCCAGGCTCGCGTCGCCGATGCCGCGCCGCGGCACGGCGATGGCGCGCAGGAAGGCCTCGTCATCCGAGGGATTGGCCACCAGCCGCAGATAACCGAGCAGGTCCTTGACCTCGCGGCGCTCGTAGAAGCTGATGGCGCCGACGACCCGGTAGGCCACGCCGGCGCGGCGGAAGGATTCCTCCATCGCGCGGGACTGGGAGTTGGTGCGATAGAGCACCGCCATGTCTTCCAGGGCCCATTCGCCGGCGGAGCTGCGCTTGGCCAGCTCGCGCGCGATGTACTCGGCCTCGTCCCGTTCGTCCGCCGCGGCCACCACGGTCACCGACTCGCCGCCGGCCCGCCGGGTCCGCAGGGTCTTGCCGAGGCGTCCGGTGTTTCTCGCGATGGCGGCATTGGCCGCGTCCAGGATGATGTGGGTAGACCGGTAGTTCTCCTCGAGGCGGACCACGCGCACACCGGCGAAGTCCTTCTGGAAGTCGAGCATGTTCCGCACTTCGGCGCCGCGCCAGCCGTAGATGGACTGATCATCGTCTCCCACCGCGAAGACGTTGCCGTGGCCGCCCAGGTGGCGCACCAGCTCGTACTGGGCCCGGTTGGTGTCCTGGAATTCGTCGACCATCACGAAGGCAAAGCGATCCCGCCACCACGCCAGGCGATCGGGGTGCTCCCGGAACAGGGTGAGCGGATGGAGCATCAGATCGTCGAAATCCATGGCGTTCTGCCGCTTGAGCGCGGCCGCCAGGGGATCCATCAGCTCGGCGGCGATCTGGGTGAGCCGATCGAACCCGGCGGCCTCGGCGAGCTGATCGGCCGACATCATCCGGTTCTTGGCCGAGGAGATCACGGCCTGGACGGCACGGGGCGGAAAGAGCTTGGCGGCGATGTTCCGCTCTTCGAGCAGCCGGCGAATCAGCGCCAGACGGTCGTCTTCGTCGAAGATGGTGAACTGGCGGGAGAACCCCAGCCGCTCGGCTTCGCGTCGCAGCAGCCGCGCCGACAGGCTGTGAAAGGTCCCGATCCAGAGGCCGGCCGGGTCGCGCGCCAGGAGGGTCGCGATCCGCTGCTTCATCTCGGCGGCGGCCTTGTTGGTGAACGTCACCGCGAAGATCCGCTCCGGCGGCACCCCGTGCTCGTCCATCAGCACGGCGATGCGGGTCGTCAGCACCCGGGTCTTGCCGGAGCCGGCGCCGGCCAGGACCAGGAGCGGCCCCGACACGTGCGCCACGGCCTCCCGCTGTTCGGGGTTCAGGGTCCGGGCCCAGTCCCTGCCGGGCGGTCCGGCCGTCATCTCAGCCAGGGAGCAGCCGCTCGGCGCCGAGGTAGGAGGCCAGGGCGGCCGGGATCCGGACCGATCCGTCGGCGGCCTGGTGGTTCTCCAGCAGCGCGGCAATGGTCCGCGCAAAGGCGACGCCGGAGGCGTTGAGGGTGTGGACGAACTCCGGCTTGGCGCCGGGCGCGGGCCGGAACCGGATGTTGGCGCGGCGGGCCTGGAAATCGGTGAACGTGCTCGCGCTGCTGCACTCGAGCCAGGCGCCCACGCCGGCGGCCCAGACCTCGAGGTCGTAGGTCCGGGCGGCGCTGAATCCGGTGTCGCCGGTGGCGAGCTCCACCACGCGGTACGGCAGCTCGAGCCGCTGCAGCACCGATTCTGCGTGTCCGGTCAGGAGCTGGTGCTCCGACTCGCTCGTCTCGGGGCGGGTCAGGCGGACCAGCTCCACCTTGTCGAACTGGTGGACCCGGAGCAGCCCGCGGGTATCCTTGCCCGCCGCGCCCGCCTCGCGCCGGAAGCAGGGGGTGAAGGCCACGAAGGCCCTGGGGAGGTCGGCCGCGTCGAGAATCTCGTCCCGGTGGAGATTGGTCACCGGCACCTCGGCGGTCGGAATGAGGAAGAGATCGTCCCGCGGCAGCGCGTAGAGATCGTCCTCGAACTTGGGAAGCTGGCCGGTGCCGGTGAGG
Organism: uncultured Gemmatimonadales bacterium; assembly: GCA_963762545.1. Taxonomy (GTDB): domain Bacteria; phylum Gemmatimonadota; class Gemmatimonadetes; order Gemmatimonadales; family GWC2-71-9; genus JABFSM01. Next base: position 1,306,601 of record CAVXLC010000002.1, read on the forward strand.
GAAGCGCGGTTCACCACCAGCGGAGGCGCCACTTCCAGGTAGCCGTGCTCGCGGGTGTGCAGGTCGAGCATGAAGTTCGCGAGCGCGCGAACCAGCCGCGCTCCGGCGCCGATGAAGACCGGGAACCCCGAACCGGAGAGCTTGGCGCCCCGGGCCAGGTCGAGGAGGCCCAGCTGTTCGCCCAGCTCCCAGTGCGGCTTCGGCGCGAAGGCGAACTGGGGCCGGGCTCCCCACTCCCGCACCACCCGGTTGGCGGCGGCGGAACCGGTGGGCGTCGCGGGGTGCGGCAGGTTGGGGAGCCGGAGCAGCTCCTGATGCAGCCGCTCGTCCAGCTCCCGGGTTTCGGCGTCGAGCGCCTTGACCCGGTCGGAGGAGAGCTTCAGCGACGCGAGGAGCTCGTCGGCGGGTTCCCTGGCGCGCTTGCGGCGGGCCACCTCCTCGGTGGCCGCGTTGCGCTGGGCCTTGAGCTGCTCGGCCTCGGTGATGCGCTCGCGCCACCGGCGGTCGAGGGCCAGCACCTCCTCCAGCGCCGCGGCGACCGTGTCATCCTCGCGGCGCAAGAGAGCCGCCCGCACACCGGCGGGATCCTGCCTGAGCAGTTTGACGTCGATCACTTCTTGGGAATTCCGAGCTCGAGCCCGCGGTACCCGCAGTTGATATCCGTGACGATCCGAAACGTCATCGACCGGGTGGGCGCGTCGATGGCGAGCACTTCCATTTTGGCGTAGTAGGGGACGCCCAGCGAGCAGCTCCCATCCTGGAGGGCGCGCACGTAGTACACCTTGCCGACGCCGGCCGGCACCGTGTCCTTGGTGACGTAGCCGAGCTGCTGGGCGATGGTGATCTGATCGAATGGCGTGGGCGTTTCCTGGAAGCCGGGAATCCCGCCGCTGGTGCCGGTGTTCACCACCGCGCCGAGCGGCAGCAGGATGGTCCGGCCCGCGGGATCGACATCGTAGATGAAGTCGAAGGTCGAGACCTGGTCCAGCCGGACCCGCTGCCGCCCCAGGATGTTGTACCCGGAGGGAAGGTTGATGGCCGTGTTGGTGGCCGCCCACACCGTGACGGTATCCTCGCGATTTTCGATCTGCGCCGGGAGGAGGCTGAGCGGGTCGCCGCAGCCCGACAGGGCCGCCGCGGCCAGGAGGGCGCAGAAGGCGGAAGACCGACCGATCGAACGCATGCTAGGACCCCAAGTTTAAGGGGGGACCCAAGTGGGGTCAACTCAAAGTGTTTTCTTGACTTCGGTCATGTCGTCTCCTAACCTTCCGCCACCTCCTGACCCCCCCAAAAAACCAAAGAGGCGCCATGGGAGGCTTGCGCGAGATCATCCAGGGCTTCGACGCAGGCGACTCGGTGCGCGGAGCGGCCATCATCAGCGAGGATGGCCTGGTCATCCATGACGCCTTGAACGCCGAAGCCGACGGCGATGCGGTGGCCGCGCTCGCCGTGACCACCATGCGGCACGCCGAGCAATTCGGCGGCGCGGGCCGCTGCGGCCCGCTGCGGACCGCGGTGCTCGATTTCGGCGAGGGGCCCGCCATCCTCACCGCCCTCGGTACCTCCGCCACGCTGGTCGTGCTGGCCCGGCCGGGGCGCGACCTGGGGCCCCTGCTCTTCGAGATCCGCACCCGGCATTCCTCCCTCACCGGTCTGCTCTAGCGATGGATTGGGCCGTCATCATCGCCGGAGGCTCCGGGACCCGCTTCTGGCCGCTCTCGTCACCGTCCCGGCCCAAGCAGCTCCTGCCGCTCGCGGGCGCACGCTCTACCGCGCAGGAAACCCTGGACCGGCTGGAGGGGCTGATTCCGCCATCGCGCACGCTGGTGGTCACCGGTGCCCGGCTCGCCCCGATGATGATTGAGCACCTGCGCCTCGATCCGGCCAACGTGCTGGTCGAGCCGCGCGCGGCGTCGACGGGGCCGGCGCTGGTCTGGGCCACCGCGGAAATTCTGCGCCGCGATCCCTCGGCAGCGGTGCTGGCGCTCCACGCCGACTGGGCGGTAGGCGATCGCGAGGGCTTCATCCGGACCGCGGAGTCGGCGCTGTTTGCCGCCCGGAACCACGACCGGCTGGTGACGGTCGGTATCGTGCCGAGTCGGCCGGAAACCGGATACGGATACATCATTCCGGGCCCGCCGCTCGACGCTGAGGCCCGGACGGTCGCCCGATTTACCGAGAAGCCCGACGCCGCCACCGCGCTCGACCTGATGGCGCAGGGCGCGCTCTGGAACAGCGGACTCTTTGCCTGGACCGCGCCGCGCCTCCTCGCCGAGGTGCGCGCCCACACGCCCGAGATCGCCCCGCAGCTCATTCACCTCGCGGAAGGCAACGTGCCCGGGTTCTTCGAGGCGGTGACGCCGATCACCATCGATGTCGGCGTGCTGGAGCGCAGCGAGGCGGTGGCCGTGGTCCCGGGACACTTCGACTGGGACGACATCGGGACCTGGGAAGCGCTGGCCCGGGTCCGCCCGCGTGACCAGCGCGGCAACGTCGTGGTCGGCCCGGTGACGATGTTCGAGTCCAGCGATTGCATCGCCTGGAGCGACGGGCCCGCCGTCGTGGTGAGCGGCATGCGCGACGTGATCGTGGTGGCGGCCAACGGGCGGGTGCTGGTGCTCGCGCGATCGGACGCCGCGGATCTCAAGCGCACCCTCGGCGCCCTGCCCCCCGACGTCCGGGACATTCCGTGACCCGTCTGGTCTGTCTCGAGCCCGCGAGTCCCGGCCCGGCGTGGCAGCCCGTTGCCGGCGCGCGCCCGATCGCCGAGCTGCGCGCCGGGGCCTGGCGCATTCGGGATCGCTGGGCCGGCCTGCTCGGACTCGAGGCGACCGTCGTCATGGGCAATCACGTGGCGCAGTTTGCCGACGTGGATTCCGCGCCGGTCATTCCCCACGGGCCGGTGTCGGGGCCCGCGGTGGTCGTGCGCTCCGATTTCGCGCCCTCCGGCCGCGGCTTCGCGCTCGCCGCCGGCGTGCGCCGGCTCACCGCCCGGGATACGACGGTGGCCTGGATCGTCCCGGCGGACGAGACCTGGGAGGGGCCCCTCGAGGAGGGGGCCGCCGTCCCGGTGGACGGGCTGTTGCTCCAGGGCGCCGGGGACCTGATCACCGCCCTCGAGCACCTGCTGCGCGCCGATTGTTCCGACGCGCTGGCCGCCGGGCCCGATCCGGTTCCCGACGGCGCGATCGTCCTGGGAGACGCGGGCGATGTCGGCTGCTTCGGCGCGTCGGTCGAGCCGGGGGTGGTCTTCGACGTCCGCCATGGGGCCGTGGTCCTCGAGGAAGGCGTCCAGGTCCGCTCCGGCACCCGCCTGGAGGGCCCGCTCTTCGCCGGGCCGGGCAGCGTGCTGCTGGGCGGCGCGATCCGGCATTCCGCCATCGGCCCGCGCTGCCGGGTCCAGGGAGAGATGTCCACCACCGTCATGCTCGGCTATGCCAACAAGAGCCACGACGGTTTCGTGGGCCACAGCCTGATCGGCCAGTGGGTCAACCTGGGCGCGGGCACCATCACCTCCAATCTCAAGAACACCTATGGCGAGGTGCGGCTCGCTCTCCCCGGCGGGCGCCTGGCCACCGGGCGCATGAATCTCGGCACCCTCTTCGGCGATCACGCCAAGACCGCCATCGGAACGATGCTGCCGACCGGCTGCGTGATCGGCGCCGGCGCGAACGTGGTGGGCGGCGCGGCGCCCAAGTGGGTGCCGCCCTTCTCCTGGGGCGGGTCCGGCGAGGATTCCCTGGATGCCGACGGGTTCGTGCGGGTCGCGAAGCGGGTCATGCCCCGGCGCAATGTGGAGGTGACCCCGCCGATCGAGGCCTCGCTCCGCGCCCTCCACGCCCGGCTCGCCCGATGACCACGCTCACTATGCTGGGCTCGGGCTCGCACGGCAACGCCTGCGCGCTCTCCGCGGGCGGGGCGACGATCCTGCTCGACGCCGGCTTCAGCGCCCGGGAAATTCTCCGCCGCGCCGAGCGGGCCGGCCTCGGCCTCGACGGGTTGTGCGGCATCGCCCTCACCCACGAGCACGGCGATCACGCGCAGGGAGCCATCCGGCTCGCCCGGCGGCACCGGGTCCCGGTGCTCGCCTCGCCCGGCACCTGGACCGCGCTGGGCGCCCCGGCCGACGTCGAGTTCCGGCCGCTCCGCGCCACCACCCGGACCGAGTGCGGGCCATTCACGCTGGCCGGGTGTTCCCTGCTCCACGACGCCCGGGAACCGCTCGCGCTCACGGTCACCACCTTCGACGGACTGTGCCTCGGCGTGGCCTACGACTTCGGCCGCGCCACCCAGTCGCTGCGCTATCACTTCCGCGAGCTCCACGCGATCGTGCTGGAGGCCAACTACGACGAGGTGATGCTCCGGACCAGCCAGTACCCCGCCTCGGTCCAGCACCGGATCGCCGGAAGCGGCGGGCACCTGTCCAACCGGGCCACCGCCCAGTTCCTGACCGAGGTGCATCACGCCGGCCTGGCGACCGTCGTCCTGGCCCACCTGAGCCAGCGCTGCAATACGCCCGCGGTGGCCCGGGCCGCGGTGGAGCCGATGCTCCGGCGGTCCGGGTTCACCGGCGAGCTGTACGTGGCCGAGCAGGATGCGCCGCTCGCGCCGATCCGCATCACCGTCTCCCCGAACGCGCTGCCGGATCTCTGGGCCGCCGTCTAGACCGGGTCGCCGGCATGCCACGCCTCGCCCCGCTGACGTGGTGGTCCCTGGCCGCACTCGCCGGCGGCATTGCGCTGGGGCTCGTCGGGCACCTCACCGGCCTCGCGGCATTCTCCAGCGTCGCCGCCGCCGCGCAGCTGATCGGCGAGGTGTGGATCGCGGCGCTGCAGATGGTCGCGCTGCCCCTGGTCCTGGTGCTGACGCTCTCCGCCATCGGCTCGGCCCGCGCCGAGTCGGTGGGCGCCCTGGGCATCCGGGCCATCGCGCTGTACCTCATCGTCCTCGTGGCCCTCGCCGCCCTGACCCTGTCCGTGACCTCGGCGCTGGTGGCGGGTTATGGGGTGGACCCCGCCGCCGTCGCGGCGCTGAACGCCGGCGTGCACGTCCCCGAGGCGGTGCGACAGCTGCCGGCCTCGGCGGGATCCTGGATCGACCAGTTGATTCCCCGCAACGTCTTCGGGGCCGCCGCCCAGGGCCAGGTGTTTCCGCTCCTGCTGTTCACCATTCTGTTCGCCGTCGCCGTCACGCGGCTGCCGGATCCGCATCGCGCGGCGCTGATCGGGGTCTTCCAGGCGGCCTCCTCCGCGATGATGGTGGTGGTGGGGTGGCTCCTGGCGGTCACGCCGATCGGCGTCTTCGCGTTGAGCTACGTCATCACGCTGCGGACCGGTGGGTCGCTGGCCGGCCTGCTGGGCACCTACCTCGTGATCCAGCCGGGCGTCACCCTGTTCTGCCTGGCGCTGCTCTTTCTCGTGACCACGGTGCTGGGGCGGGTCTCCCCGGCGGCATTGGCCCGCGCGGCGGCCCCGGCGCAGATCGTGGCGGTGAGCACCCGCTCCTCCCTCGCCGCGCTCCCTGCCCTCATCTCGGGAAGCCGGGCCCATCTCCGGCTCCCGCCGGCGGCGGCCGACTTCATGCTGCCGCTCAGCGTCTCCCTGTTCCGGATCAGCGAGGTCATCACCAACCCGGTGAAGCTGGTCTTCCTGGCCCACGTCTACGGCGTGGCGCTCCAGCCCGCGGCGGTGGTCTCGTTCATCGTGACGATCATGATCTTCAGCTTCACCGAGACCGGCACGCCGAACAGCGGCGGAGGAATCGGGTTCCGCACGGTGCCGGTCTTTCTCGCCGCCGGAATTCCGCTCGAGGGCGTGATCATCCTGGCGGCCGTGGACACGATCCCGGACATCTTCGACACCCTCGCCAACGTGACCGGACAGCTGAGCGCCACGACGATTCTCTCGGCGCGCCTGGGATCAGCCCCGGCGCCGTGATCCACTTCCTGGTCTCCGCCGCCTACGCCTTCACGGTCGACGAGTACCTCGCGGTCGACCGGCCGGCCATCGCCGCCCGATTCCGGGTGCTCCACTACGAGACCCTCCCGTCGCTGACCCAGTTTCCCCGCGGCACCTACGTGCTGGCGGGGCTCGATCAGCTCAACGCCGCGCAACTCTCCCTGGTGACCGAGCTCCATGCGCGGCTGGCCGCGACCCATGGCGTCCGCATTCTCAACCACCCCGCGCGGTCCCTCCGCCGCTTCGACCTGCTGCACACCCTCCACGCCCGGGGCCGCAACGACTTCCGCGCCGTTCGGGCCGGCTCGAGCCTCGCCGGCCTCCGCTATCCGGTGTTCCTGCGCGGGGAGCGGTCGCACAATGGCGCGATCTCTCCGCTGCTGCATTCCGCGCGCGACGTGGAACGGGCCATCGGCCTGGCGCTGGTCCGGGGTCACGCCTTCGACGACCTGCTGGTGGTGGAATTTTGTTCGACGCGGTGCCCCGATGGACTCTTCCGGAAGTACTCGGCCTTCATCGTGGGCGACCGGGTCCAGGGCCGGTGCCTGGAACACGGCACCCACTGGATGCTCAAGTTCGAGAGCGCGCGTTTCACCCGGCCCCTGGTGCTGGAGGAGCACGACTACGTCTTCGGCAATCCGCATCAGCGCGAGCTGGCCGAGATCTTCGCCATCGCGGGAGTGCAGTACGGCCGGATCGACTATTCGATGAAGGATGGGCGGGTGCAGACCTGGGAGATCAATCTCAACGCCACGATCGGGCGCGGATTTGACCCGGAGAAAGGGGCCGGGCCTCGGGAGGTCTGGCCCATGCGCGACGAGACGCGGGAGTGCTTCTTCGATCGGTTCAAGGACGCCTGGGAGGCGGTGGACCGGGAGACCGATTCGGGGCCGCCGGTGGCGGTCACCTTCCGCCCCGAGACCATCGAGGCCGCCTCCCGGCCCGAGTCGCCCCGCGGACGGCCCCTGGAGTGGGCCCAGGCCCTGCTCCGGCCGTTCAAGCGGTGGATCGCCCCGATCGCGGGGCCATTCCTGCGAATGGTGGGGGTGGCGACTCGGCTGGCGCAGCGGTCCCGGGGCTAGGCCGAGCTACCGGGTCAGCGGTTCGGTGTCGGGGTCCGGCGGCACCGGAACGTTGGCGGGACGCGGAGTGGCTGGACCGACCCGCTTGAGGGTGATGGCGTCGGTCAGGTCCCCGCCGGAGAGGGTCAGCCGCTCTCCTTTCAGCTTCAGCTGATAGGTCTCCCACTCGCCGCCCAGGGCAATCATGATCTGACCTGGTTTGAGTCTCCAGCGAACTGTCTCTTTTCCCCAGGAAGCGCTGGAATCGGAACGGATCATGACCGTCTTCGGTCCGTCCCCCTTCACTTTACCCTTCTCCAGTTGCCAGAGCCCCGACAGCGTCGCGCCTGACGGCTGCTGAGCCGGCACCGGACGGAAAATGGCCAGGACCAGAAGAACCGGGATCAATCGCATGACCGACAATCTAACGGGAATCACGACCGGATGACCGTGAACGCGTGGGTCCGGGAACCTGCTTCGTCCGACACGGCGTTCGCGGTTGACGGCCCCTGGGTCCGGGGCGACATTCCGTCGATCATGCCCCCACGCCTCACCGCTCCGACATCGCTCCTGGACCTCCTGCACTCGATTCCCGGCGATCGCATCGCGGTGATCGATCCGGAGCAGCACGTCCGGCTCACCTACGACGCGCTCCGGCGGCAGGTGCAGTCGGTCGCGGAAGCGCTGGCCGGCGCCGGCATCGGGCGTGGCGACCGGGTCGGCATGGCGCTCCCCAACGGGATTCCGACCATCGTGTCGTTTCTGGCCGCCTCCGTGGCCGGGACGGCGGCGCCGCTCAATCCCGGATACAAGGAAGAGGAGTTCCGCTTCTACCTCGAGGACACCAACGCGCGGCTGCTGCTGCTCCCTCCCGAAGGCGCCGCCGAGGCCCGGCGCGCCGCGGCCGGCCGGGTGCCGGTGCTGGCGGTCGAGATGGACGCCGCGGGCACGGTCCGCCTCGCCGGCGCGGGACCGGGGCGGCCCGTCGAGCCGCCCACCGTGGACGACGTCGCGCTGATCCTCCACACCAGCGGCAGTACCGGCCGGCCCAAACGGGTTCCCCTGAGTCACGCCAACCTGTCCATCTCGGCGGGGAACGTGGCCCGGAGCTACGCGCTGACCGAGGCCGACGTCTCGCTCTGCGTGATGCCGCTCTTTCACGTGCACGGGCTGGTCGCCTCGACGCTGGCGACCTTCGCCACCGGCGGCACCGTGGTGGTGCCGGGCAAGTTCAATCCCCTCTCCTTCTGGCGCGTCGTCCGGGACCATGGAGTCACCTGGTACTCGGCGGTGCCCACGCTGCATCAGCTCCTCCTGGCCCGGGCCGCGAAGGGCCACGGGGCCGCGCGGCCGGAGGGCGCCGAAAACCTCCGCTTCATCCGGTCGTGCAGCGCGTCGCTCCCGCCGCAGGTGATGCACGATCTCGAGGCGGCGTTCGGCGCTCCGGTGCTCGAGGCCTACGGCATGACCGAGGCCGCCCACCAGATGGCGTCCAATCCCCTGCCTCCCGGCATCCGCCTGCCCGGGTCGGTCGGCCGGGGCACCGACGTGCGCATCGGCATCATGGACGAGCGGGGCCGGCACCTGCCTACCGGTGAGCGGGGCGAGGTGGTGATCCAGGGGCCCAACGTCATCCGGGGCTATGAGAACAATCCGGAGGCCAACGCGACCTCCTTCGTGGACGGCTGGTTCCGCACCGGCGACCAGGGATTCCTGAATCCCGACGGCTATCTGACCCTGGTGGGCCGGCTCAAGGAGCTGATCAACCGGGGCGGCGAGAAGATCTCCCCCCGGGAAATCGACGAGGTGCTGCTGGGACATCCGGCCATCGCCGAGGCGGTGTGCTTCGGCGTGCCCCATCCGACCTGGGGGGAAGAGGTATCCGCCGCGGTCGTGCTCCACGGCGACGCGACCGAGGCCGAGCTGCTGGGCTATTGCCGCGAGCGCCTGGCCGACTACAAGCGTCCCAAGCAGATTCACATCACGGACGCGATTCCCCGGACCGCAACCGGCAAGATTCAGCGGCGCGTCGTCGCGCAGGCGTTCGGCCCCAAGGGTTCGTGAGGATCGTCATCGCGGGCGCCGGTGCGATCGGCGGCTACATCGGAGCGAAACTCACCCGGGCCGGCGCCGACGTGGTGCTCCACGCGCGGGGCCCCCACCTCGCGGCGATGCAGGAGCGCGGGCTCCGGGTCACCAGCCCCGAGGGAGACTTCGAAGTCCGCCCCAGGGTCACCGCCGACCTGGCCTCGCTCGGCCCGGCCGACGTGGTGTTCCTCGGCGTCAAGGCCCACAGCCTGACGGCGCTGGCACCCTCGCTGCGGCCGCTGTTCGGCCCCGACACCGTGGTGGTCAGCACCCAGAACGGCGTGCCGTGGTGGTACTTCCAGGGATCCGGCGGCGAGCTGGACGGGCTCGTTCTGGCGCGGGTGGATCCGGGCGGGGTGATCGCCGCGGCCATCGAGCCGCGGCGGGTGGTAGGATCGCTGGCGTATTTTTCGACCGACCTGGCGGCTCCCGGGGTCATCCACCATACCGAGGGCAACCGGATCAGTCTGGGCGAGCCCGGCGGAGAGCGCTCGGAGCGGGTCCGGCGGATTGCGGCGGCGCTGATCGCCGCAGGGCTCCGGGCACCCGCCACCACTCGCATCCGGCATGAGATCTGGGTCAAATTGCTGGGGAACGTCGCGTTCAATCCGATCAGCGCGCTGACCGGGGCCACCCTCGAGGAGATGGTGCGCCATCCCGAGGTCGCCGGCGTGGTGCGGGCGGTGATGACCGAAACCGAGGGCGTGGCCGCCCGGCTCGGCATCGAGCTGCCGATCTCGATGGACCAGCGGATGGCCGGCGCCGAAAAGGTGGGCGCCCACAAGACGTCAATGCTGCAGGACCACGAGGCCGGACGGCCGATGGAAATCGAGGCGGTGGTGGGCGCGGTGGTCGAACTGGGCGATCGACTGGGGGTGGCCATGCCGGCAACGCGAACGGTGTATGGATGCGTCAAGCTCCTCGACCAGCATCGCGATCGGCGGGGGCGGACATGAGAGTCTACAACAAGTGGTTCCAGCTCGTCGCGGCGCTGATCTGCATGATCATGATCGCGAATCTGCAGTATGCCTGGACCCTGTTCGTCAAACCGCTCCAGACCGGCACCAGCTGGAAGCTGTCCGACATTCAGTTCGCCTTCACGCTGTTCATTCTGTTTCAGACCTGGGTGCAGCCGTTCGACGGCTGGCTCATCGACAAACTGGGTCCCCGCGGCTTCATCAGCGCCGCGGGCCTGCTGTGCGGCTTCGGCTGGGCGGGCATGGGATACGCGACCTCGCTCCCGGCGCTCTATGCCCTCTACTGCGTGGCCGGTACCGGCGCGGCCTTCGTGTACAGCGCGTCGATGGGTTCGGCGCTCAAGTGGTTCAAGGGGCGCCGCGGACTGGCCTCGGGCATCATGGCGGCGGGATTCGGCGGCGGCACCGCGCTCTTCATTCCGCTGATCTCCTCCCTCATCGCGCACAGCGGATACCGCGCCGCCTTCGTCTCGACCGGCCTGGTGCAGGGGCTGGTGATCCTCCTGGTGGCGCAATTCCTGAGGCACCCCGACGCCGAGGCCGAGACGGTCCCCGCGCCGGGCGCGGCGCCGGTGCCCCAGGGGCGGAAGCAGCTCACCACGCCCGAAATGCTGCGCACCCCGCGCTTCTACATGATGTACGCGATGTTCGTGCTCATGGCCACCGGCGGACTCCTGGTCACCGCCAGCGCGGGCCCCATCGCCCGGTCGTGGGGCTTGACGGCGGGGGCGCTCACCATCGCCGCCACCCTGAGCCCGGTCGCCAACGGCACCAGCAGAATCTTCTGGGGCTGGGTGTCGGACCGGATCGGCCGGGAGACGGCCATGTTCGTCGCCTTCCTGCTCCAGGCCGCCTGTCTCTGCATGGTGGTGCTCGTCGGCGAGCGCTCCGGCACCTGGTTCGCCGCGACGCTGGTGCTGGTCTACTTCACCTGGGGCGAGATCTTCTCGCTCTTCCCCAGCGCGGTCGCCGATTACTTCGGCACCCGGAACGCCACCTCGAACTACGCCATACTGTACACCGCCAAGGGGCTCGCCTCGATCATCGGCGCGTGGTTCGGCGCCTTCCTGTACGAACAGACCGGGACCTGGTCGTTCGGATTCATCGGCAGCGCGATCATGGCCCTGGCGGCGGCATTCCTCGCCCTCCGGCTCCGTGGATCGGTGCGGCGGAGCCGCGGGCTGGCCATTCCGGTCCCGGCCGAGGTGAAGTAGGCCGTTGACCCTCGAGCCCCTGGCGCTGGCCCGGGAGCTGGTCGCCGCCCGGGCCGCTCGCGCAATCCTCGCGGTTCCCCCATCCGCCCGAGATCCGGCCTTCGACCTCCCGGCCGCCTACGCCGTCGAGGCGGAGCTGGTGCGGCTTCGCCGCGCCGATGGCGCCCGGACCGCCGGACGCAAGGTCGGCTTCGCCAGCCGCGCGCTCTGGCGGAAGTTCAAGCTCGACTCGGTCCTCTGGGCCCGCATGTACCACGACACGGTGCATCACGCGGCCAACGGGGCCGCGACGTTGAGTCTGGGCGGGATGATCGCGCCCAAGATCGAGCCGGAGATCATCTTCCGGCTCGCGCGAGCTCCCCGGGGAGACCTCACCGATCCCGCCGTCGTGCTCGAGGCCGTGGAATGGCTGGCGCTCGGATTCGAGGTGGTCGATTGCCCCTTCCCGGACTGGCGGTTTCAGCCGGCCGACTTTGTCGCCGCGTTCGGGCTGCACGCCGCGTTGATCGTGGGTGAGCCCATGCCGGTAAAGCCGGACACGATCCCGTCTCTCGTCGCCCGGCTGGCCACGGCCCCGGTCCGGTTGCTCCGGGACGGGCGGCTGGTTGCGGAGGGCAGCGGCGCCAACGTGCTCGGGAGCCCGGCGCTCTGCCTGGGTGAGCTGGCCGCGGGAATCGCCCGGCAGCCTGGCGCCGAGCCGCTCGCCGCCGGCGAGCTGATCGCCACCGGGGCCATGACGGACAATCAGTTCCTCGCGCCCGGGGAATCGTGGACCGCGTCGGTGGCCGGCCTCGGCGTGCCGGACCTGACGCTTCACACCACGGCCTGATGCCGGCTGCCCTGGAGCTCCGGCGCGGCCTGGCCACCGAATACCCGGACATCCTCACTCCCGAGTCGCTCCGCGCCCTCGACGCGCTGGCGCCGCTGGACCGGCACCGGAAAGCCCTCATGCGCGCCCGCATCGAGCGCCGCGCTGCCCGCTTCCGGGAGCGCCGGCCGATCGGGTTCCTCGACCCCGACGAGAAAATTCCGGGAACCGGCATCCTGGTTCGAGACGCCCGGGCCGGCCGCTTTACCGGGAGCGCCATTCCCCGCGATCTCACCCGGCAATGGATTCAGGGCACCGGGCCGGCCACCCGCCCCGGTGCTCCCATCGCACAGGGTCTCCGCAACGCGGCCTACGCGCTGCTCTCCGGCGCCGACGGCTGGATGTTCGATGGAGAGGACGCCCTGGGCCAGGTGTCCGCCATGTCGCTGGACAACCTGCGCAACCTGCGGCTGGCCATTCATCGTGATCGGGTGTTCCTCGACGTGGCCGAAGCGGTGGCCCTGGAGATGAATCGGTGGGCCCGGGGCTTCCTGGGCCGGACCATCATCGAGAGCTGGAGGGACCAGCTCGGCGTCACGACGACGCTCTACCGGCCCCGCGGGCTCCACCTGGACGATCGCCACCTGCGCCACGCCGACGGCACCGGATTCTCGGCGTCCATCGTCGACGCCACCCTCTACGTGGCCAACAATCACCGGCGCCTGTCGGACACCGGCGCCTCACTGGCGCTCTATCTCCCCAAGATCCAGACCGCGGAGGAAGCCGCGCTCTGGCACGAGCTGCTCACCGCGCTGGAGCGGCAGCTGGGTCTCGCGCCGGGCGGCATCAAGGTCTACGTGCTGGTCGAGCAGCTGGAGGCATGTTTCCAGCTCATGGAAATCCGGGCGGTCCTCGGCGAGCGCTTTCTCGGCTTCAATACCGGCCGCTGGGACTACATCAACAGCGTCTCCGACGCTCTGGCCTGGGACCCCGAGTTCGTCAATCCGAACATCGACGCCATCACCATGACGTACGGCTACATGCGGAACTACGAAGACCGGGTGCGCCGCGCGGTGAATACCCCGGACCGGCTCGGGCGCTCCGCGCTCTGGCAGGGCGGCATGGAGCCCAACATTCCGGTGGGATCGGCGGAAGGCGTACGCCACGGGATGGAGCGCGCGGTGGCGGGCGCGGAGCGCGAGCAGCGCGAAGGCGCCAGCGGGAAGTGGGTCGCGCACTGGAAGATGGTGCACATCGTCCGCCCGGTGTGGGAGCGGGCCGGCCGGGACAACCAGGCGGGACGGTCCTTCCCTCCCCTCACCTACACCGCCGCCGATGCCGATGGCCTGAGACTCCTGGAACCGGCGCCGCGCACCGTCCGGGGCGCCCGGGATCTCCTGAGCGTGGCCCTGCAATACGGCAATGCGTTCGGGCAGGGCCTCCAGGCGGTGGCGCTCAAACCGGCCGACTGCTTCGGGAACGACGACGTGCTGTACCTGATGGAAGACATGGCCACCGGGGAGATCCGGCTCAGCATTCTCTGGGAATGGATCCACAAGGCCGCCTCGCTGACCGAGGCCGAGGGGTCCGAGGCCGCCGAGCGGTTCACTGCGGAGCGATGCGCCCGGCTGCTGGAGGAGGAATACGACAAGCTGCTGCGCGCCGGCGACCGGGACGTGCACGCCGGCTCCAAGAGCACCACGCTGCCCATCGCCCGGGAGATCGTCGCGACCTACCTGGCCGCCCCGGCCAAGCTCCCCTGGTACATCGACCTGCTCAACATCACCCTGGGCAGCCCCGACCTGGCGGAGGCCCGCCGCCGCATTCGCCGGCTGACCGAGACGTTCGCCCGGGACGGCACCCGGATCACCGAGAACCTCGATTTCGCCTGAAAAACCCGCTGGACCCCCAGAATTCGGGCATTTTCGGCAATATTCGGCGAATACCGCTCGAATTCCGTCGAAGCTGTCGCGAAATCAGTCCAATGCCGTCGAAATTGCGCGAAATGCCGCCAATTCGTCGCGAATCTGCGTGAAACAGCGCGAAATTCTCTGAATTCGCGCCAATTCTGGCCGAAAATTGGCGAAACGGGGAAAAATGAGCGGGGTCGGACCGCCTTCCGGCCCGACCCCGCCCTTCCTGTCCCGCCCTCGAGGCGCCCTCCGAGGCGCCCTCGGAGCTTATTTGCCGGCCAGTTCCCGCACCGCGCCGGACAGCTTCCGCACCTTGGCTCCGTCGCGAGCGCCGCTCGCATCCCGGTCGAGCTGGGACGCCAGCTGGCTGAGCCCATCGCGCCGCGCCGCGCCCGAGGCGCCTTCCGCCGCTGCCAGCGAGCGGCGCGCGGCCGCGATCTTGTCCGCGGCCATCCCGCCGTTCCGCTCCAGCTGATCGACGTAGGCCCGCGCCAGCGCGAAGCTGGCCGGCCATACGAACATCGGCTGCCCCTGGGTGTTGAGGTAGTCCAGGTGCACCGACTTCGCGGCATCGATCTCGTTCTGCGAGATGAACCCGCTGGGCTTGAGCTCGACGATGTCGAGCCCCCGGGCGATCTCCGAGCTCACCATCACCCCGTTGTACCAGTACACCGACCACGAGCCGCCCATGGAGAACCGGGTGGAATCCACCGGGCCGCGGTCGAAGAAGGCGATTTCCTTGGGGTGGGCCGCGTCGGTCCAGTCGAACACCGAGATGCCCCCCTGGTACCAGGCCTGCACCATCACGTCGCGCCCGGGGATCGGGATCAGCGAGCCGTTGTGGGCCACGCAGTTTTCCAGCGAGGTCTGCGCCGCCGGCATCTTGTAATAGCCCTGGAACACCATCTTCCCGTCGACGATGTCGAACAGCGCGTCCGCGCCCCACTGGTGCGGGTCGCTGGCGCGGCACTTCGGCTGCCCGCCCCCGCCCCACTCGTCGCTGAACAGGATCTTGGTACCGTCGTTGTTGAAGGTGGCCGAGTGCCAGTAGGAGAAGTTGGAGTCCGCCACCGCCCCGACCCGGACCGGATGGGCCGGATCCTTGATGTCGATCAGCAGGCCGTACCCTTCACAGGCCCCGCCGGCCATGCCGATGCCGGGGTAGAGCGTGATGTCGTGGCAGCTGGTGACGCCGGGACGGTTCGGGTTCGGCGCCTGCTGGGTGCCGATCCGCGCCGCGATCCAGGCCGGCAGTCCGGCGCGGAGCGCCGCGCTGTCCGCTGCCGTCACGGTGGTCCCGCCGTGGGACTTCGCGATGCTGTCCAGCATCGGCTGGGTCATCCCGTTCGGCAGCACCGTTTCGTTCCCGAAGATGGTCACCACGAACGCGCCCTTGGCCTTCGCCTCGGCCAGTGCGGCGAGGTCCGCCGGCGCCATGCCGTGCGACTTCACCATGGCCAGGTCATTGAAGATCCGCGGCGAGCTCACAATGGCGGCCTGCTCCGGGTGGGCCAGCGGCACCTTGATCACCTCGATGCGGAACCGCGCGGTGTTGGGATCGTCCGGATCGGAGATGCAGCCGGGCATCTCGGTCGGCGAGCGGGACGGCGCCGAGCCCGAGATGTAGACGTAGACGTTGTTCGGATCCTTGGGGTCCACCAGCACCGAGTGGGTATGGGACCCGCGGCAGGTCTGCACGTTGGTCAGGTTCCGGGGATGCTCGATGTCGGAGATGTCGAAGATGCGGAGGCCCCGGATCCGCTCGGTGCTCACCGTGTCCTTGACGCCCTGGTCGCCGCAGTCGATGCGGCCGGTGTTTCCCTCGGCCGACACGAACAGCAGGTTCTTGTACACCGACACGTCGCTCTGGGAAGCCGGACAGTAGTTCCCGACCCGCAGGACCGGCTGCCGGGGATTGGAGATGTCCCAGATCTGGTAGCCGTTGTAGTTGCCCTGAATGACGTAGTGCCCCGTGAACGCCAGGTCGGAATTGGTGCTCCCCAGGAACTTGCCCGAGGGCGGCGTCTTGGAGAGGACGTTCAGGTTCCACGCGGCCTCGCCGGCATCCATCTTCCCGGCCTTGAGGCCGACCCGGGGGTCCGGGCTCGGGGCCATGGCGGACATGGTCGCCGGGGCCGGGGCGCCGGTGCCGCCCGACGTGGAGTGGGCGCACGCCGCCGCGGACAGCAGCGCAATCGCAAGCGTTTTCTGCACGGATGCCATGACTGATTTCCTCTATTGGGGCGAAAGAATGAGAGCGGTAAGCATCTGTTCCATCCGGGCGATCTCGGTCGTCTGATCGATATTCACGTCCGATGCGAACTTGAACACCAGCTCGTCCTGCCCGGCGCCGTAGGTCCCGAACAGTTCCTTCACCATGGCCACCGCGCCCTGGTGATGCTGGATCATGAAGGTGAGGAACAGCCGGTCGAACTCCTTGCCCCGCGCCGCGTCGAGCTGCTGCATCTGTTCCGGGGTGAGCATCCCCGGCATCAGCATCACATGGGACATGTCGCCCATCATCATCCGCATGCCGTCGGGCGACGCCTCCGGCACCGGCTGGCGGCGATCCCTGAGCCAGCGCTGCATGGTGACGATTTCGTCCTGCTGGGCGTTGATGATCCGGTCGCACAGCGTCTGCACCGACGGGCCGGCTCCGTGGCTGGGCGCCCAGCGCGCCATTTTGATCGCCTGCGCGTGGTGCGCGATCATCCCCGACATGAAATGCACATCGGCCGCGGTGTAGGGATAGCGGGCGCTGTCGGCCCTGGCCTTGGCGATGGCGTCGAGATCGGAACTGGAGACCGGAGCCCCGGAGGCCGGGCTGGGGGAGGTGTGCACTGCTCCGGCGGTGGTGCTGTGACTGCAGCCCGCGATGGCGGCGGCCAGCACCACCGCGGCCATCCTGGGGGCGCGAAATGAAATCAAGCCGATCAATCTCCCGGCGAGGCCAGCCTGCGAGTCAGCGTGATTGGGTGAGCGCAGAATATATAACGAAAACCCGGCGATCGCAGCGACGCGCCACCTATCCCAGGCCGTACACCGGCACCAGCGCCCCGGAGGTCAGCTGATTTTCCGGCGAGGCCAGCCAGAGAATGGCGCGGGCCAGCTGATCGGGTTTGGGCCACTTGCCGGCGTCCGCGGTGGGCATCGCGGCCCGGTTGGCCGGCGTGTCGATGATGGACGGGAGGATCGCGTTGACCAGAATGCCCTCGCCCCGCACCTCGGCCGCCAGCGCGCGCGTCAGCGCGGCGACCCCGGCCTTGGACACCGAGTACGCGATCGAGCCGCCCACCGGCGCCTCCACCACCCGGGCGCCGACGTTCACGATCCGGCCCCCGCCGCTCCTGCGCAGTGCGGTGACCGCCTCGCGGCAACAGAGGAAGGCGGTGACCAGGTTGATCTCGAGCTGCCGGTCGAGGTCGGCGCGGGAAGTGTCGGCGATGGGCTTGGCCTGGAAGCCGCCGGCCAGATGCACCGATGCCCAGAGCGGCGGCACGCCGGCAAAGAAGGCCCGCACGGCGCCTTCGTCGGTCAGGTTGACCGTCCCGCTCACCCGCACGCCCGGCGCGGGCGGAGCGGTCGCCGGCCCGAGGATCGGGAGGTGGCAGACGGCCCCCTCGGCCACGAACGCCTGCACCACCGCGTGGCCCAGCGCACCGTCTCCGCCGGTGATGACGACGTTGAGTCCTTCGAGGATTCTCGGCATGGCTCAGGCCCCGTCGAGTACGTCGCGCACCATGCGGGCCAGTATCGTCGGCGTGAACGGTTTCTGCAGGTACCGGAATCCGCGTTCCAGGATTCCCTGATCCACGATGGTCCGGTCCGTATACCCTGACATGAAGAGGCATCGTATGCCGGGCTGCATCACGATGAGGCGGTCCGCCAGCTGGCGACCGCTCTCTCCCGGCATCACCATGTCGGTGACGAGCAGGTGGATGGTCCCCTCGTGTGCGACGGCGAGCGCCCGGGCCTCTTCGCCGTTCGCGGCGACCATCACCCGGTAGCCCATGCGCTCGAGGCATCCCTGGGCCAGCGTGCGGAGCTGTTCATCGTCCTCGGCCAGGAGAATCGTCTCCGAGCCTCCTGCGACGGTCCCGCTCGGGCGAGCGGGCTCCAGCGTCTGCACCGGGGCGTCCACCCGCGGGAGATAGATCTTGAAGGTGGTGCCGACCCCCGGCTCGCTGTACACCCAGACGTAGCCGCCGGATTGCTTGATGATGCCGTAGACCGTGGACAGTCCGAGCCCGGTGCCCTTCCCCGGCTCCTTGGTGGTGAAGAACGGCTCGAAGATCCGGCTCCGGTCCTCGGGCCGGATCCCCTGGCCGGTGTCCGACACCGCGAGCATCACATACGAGCCGGGGAGGACCGGGCGGTGGGCCTCCATGTACTCATCGGTCAGGTCGGCGAGCCCGGTTTCGATGGTGAGGGTGCCGCCCCCGGGCATCGCGTCGCGCGAGTTGACCGCCAGATTCACGATCACCTGCTCCAGCTGGCCCGCATCGGCCTTCACGTGGCCGGCGCTGGGCGCCAGCACCACGCGTAACGTGACGTCCTCTCCGATGAGCCGGCGCAGCAGCTTCTGAAGGTTCTCCACCACGTCGTTGACGTCGAGGATCGTCGGCTGGAGCACCTGCTGCCGGCTGAAGGCGAGCAGCTGGCGCGTGAGCCCGGCCGCGCGCTCCGCGGCCATCCGGATCTCATCGACGTCGCCGCGGTGGGTGCTGATGGACGGCAGGTCATCGAGCAGCAGCTCGGCGTGACCGAGGATGGCGGTCAGAAGGTTGTTGAAGTCGTGCGCGACCCCGCCCGCGAGGCGCCCCACGGCCTCCATCTTCTGGGCCTGGCGGAGTTGCTCCTCGAGCCGCTGGTGCTGGGTGATGTCCTCGCCGATGCTCAGGGTGCCGATCGGCCGGCCTCCCGAGTCTCGCAGCGTGGTGTTGTTCCAGGCGATCAGTCGCTCTTCCCCGCCCTTGGTGACGATCGCGTTCTGATAGTGCGCGTGGAGGCCCCGCTCGAGCAGCTCGCGGAACGCGCCGAGCATGGCCGGCCGCTGTGCCTCGGGAATGAACCGCTCGAGCCAGAACTGGCCCAGCGCCTCCTCGCGGGTGTAGCCGGTGAGCTCCAGGAAGAACGGATTGACGTAGTCGACCCTTCCCTCGGCGTCGAGTCCCAGCACGACCAGGTGGACCGTATCGAACAGGGTCCGGGCCCGCAGCTCGCTGGTGCGAAGCGCCTCTTCCGCCTGCTTCCGCTCGGTGATGTCCAGCGCGGTGCCCGCCTGCCGGTAGACTTCGCCCCGCTCGTTCCGGATCGGCACCGCGTGTGACAGCACCGATCGGACCGTGCCGTCGGGGCGGACCACCCGGAATTCGATCCTGCCCGGACTCTCGCCCTGTTGCACCCGGGCGATGTATTCGCCGAGCCGGCCCTGGTCCTCCGGCGCCACCGCCTCGAAAAAGGAGCGCGGACGCTCATAGATGCTCTGGCAGCTCCGGCCCCAGACCTCCTCGTACGCGGGGTTGATGTAGAGCGTTTCCCCGAGCCGGATGTCCGTGATGAAGAACACCTCGGAGATATTGTCCGCCAGCTGCCGGAACCGTTCCTCTTCGCTGCGCAGCAGCTCCTCGGCCCGCTTGCGCTCGATGGCGTACTGGATGACCCGGGCCAGGAGCCGGCCTTCGATACGGCCCTTGACCAGATAGTCCTGCGCCCCCCGCCGCATCGCCTCCAGCGCGACCGCTTCATCGTCGAGTCCGGAGATCACCACGATCGGTTGCCTCGGCGCTTCCAGCCGCGCGCGCGCAAACGTGTCGATGCCCTGGCTGTCCGGCAGGCCGAGGTCGAGGAGCACCACGTCCACGCCGGCGTGTTTCAGGCGCTCGAGCGCCGGCTCCAGCCGATCGAGGCGCTCCAGCTCGAAGTCGGTCTCGACGTCGCGCAGCAGCTCCAGGATCAGCCGGGCATCCCCGGGGTTGTCCTCGACCAGGAGCACCCGGATCGGCCGCGTCCCCCCGGCGACGGTCATGGCAGCTTGACGATCTCGAGCCAGAATTGCTCGATGGACTGCACCACCTTGAGGAACTGCTCGAATTCCACCGGCTTGGTCACGAAGGCGTTGGCCCGCATCCGGTAGGACGCCAGGATGTCCTGCTCCACCTGCGAGGTGGTGAGGATGACCACCGGGATATGCTTCAGGTGCTCGTCGTTCTTGATCTCATCGAGCACCTCCCGGCCGCTCTTGCGCGGCAGGTTGAGATCGAGCACGATCAGATCGGGCCGCACCGAGTCCCGGTACTTGCCTTCCCGGCGCAGCATGGCCATCGCCTCGGCGCCGTCCACCGCCACGCTCAGATGGTTGCGCACCTTGGCGTCCCGCAGCGCCTCCCGGGTCAGCCGGACGTCCCCGGGATTGTCCTCCACCAGCAGAATCTCGATGGGTTTGGGCGGGTTGACGGTCATTGAGCCGCTTCCTTCCCGGCCGGCAGCGTGAAGTGAAAGGTGGTGCCGGTTCCCTCGATGGAGTCCACCCAGATCCGGCCGCCGTGACGCTCGACGATCTTCTTGGCGATCGCGAGGCCGATGCCGGTCCCCGGGTATTCCTCGCGACGGTGCAGCCGCTGGAAGATCACGAAGATCCGTTCGAAGTATTGCGGGTCGATGCCGATCCCGTTGTCCCGCACATCGAACTGGCACCAGCCGCCGTCGCGGGAGGCCGAGACGTGCACCCGGGGTGGCTCGGCACCGTGGAACTTGAGGGCGTTGGAGACCAGGTTGAGAAACAGGTGCTCCAGCTGCCCCGGGTCCGCCTGCACCGCCGGAAGCGGGTCGGAGTCGACCGCGGCGCCCGATTCCTCGATGCTGAGCCGCAGGTTGGAGACCGCTCGCTCCAGCGCCGCCGTGGCGTCGGTGACCTCGAAGGCGGCGCCCCGGGTGCCGAGCCGGGAATAGGTCAGGAGATCCTCGATGAGCCGCTGCATCCGCAGGGCGCCATCCAGGGCGTAGCCGATGAACACATCGGCATCGGCGTCCAGCCGCCCGCGGTAGCGCTTGCCGAGCAGCTGGACGTAGCTCCCGACCATGCGAAGCGGCTCCTGCAGATCGTGCGACGCCACGTAGGCGAACCGCTCCAGCTCTTCGTTGGAGCGGCGCAGCTCGCCCTCGGCCTGCTTGCGCGCCGTGATGTCCACCACGGAGGCCAGCACCGACAGCCCCTCGTCGGTGTCGATGGGGTTGAGCCCGATCTCGACCGGAACTTCGGTGCCGTCCTTGCGAACCCCGAAGAGGTCCCGCCCCACCCCCATGGCCCGGGTCTGGGGGAGGACGAAGAAGTCGTGCCGGAAGCCGGGGTGCTGCTCGCGAAGGCGCAGGGGAACCAGCTCCTCGATGGACTTCCCGAGCAGCTCCTCCCGGGAATACCCGAACAGGCGCTCGGTCTCGCGGTTGACCAGCGTGATGCGGCCGGCCCGATCCACCATGATCATGCCGCTGGGCGTCGACTCCACCACCGCGCGGAGCCGGGCCTCGGCCCGCTTGCGCACGCTGATGTCCACCACCGAAGCGAGGACGAATTCTCCCGCATCGGTTTCGACCGAATTGAGCCCGATCTCGACCGGTATCTCGGTGCCGTCCTTGCGAATGCCGAAGAGATCCCGCCCTGCGCCCATGGGGCGGGTGTCCGGACTGGCGAACCCGTCACGCATGCCCGAATGCCGGTCGCGGAGTCGCTGGGGAACCAGCCGCTCAATGGACTGCCCCAGCAGCTCGCCGCGCGAATAGCCGAAGAGCCGCTCGATCTCCCGGTTGACCAGCGCGATGGTCCCGTCCCGAGCCACCATGATGAGGCCGCCGGGCACCGAATCCACCACGGCCCGGAATCGAGCCTCGTCGCGACGGCGCCGGCCGAACTCCCGCCGGATGAGCGCGGCCGCGCCGATCAGGACGACGACCGCCAGCGCGCTCGCACCGAGGACCAGGACCGGGGAGGTCACCACGGGCTCATGGCATGAACCAGCAACACACCTCCTCCGCGGTGCCGCCCTTCGATGTTCGGAACTGCGCCACGGCGACGACCGTGTTCGGAAAAAGGGCTCGACTTCGCCGGGCCGCGAATCGGGCCGGAAGCGCAACGGCAGGATGCCTGGGAGGATAGCCGGTTCCTGGCGATTGCGGACCTAGTAGTACTACTAGGCGACCCTGGCTCGGCCCGGGTGACCCGATTTGGCCGGTTTGCCGCTGCCTCAGGCAGCGGGCCGCCCGTTGCGTCGCACGGTCTACTTGCCGCCCTCCGGCGTCGCGAGTAGTTTGTCCGTTAATGAACTATTCATGGTTCAAGTCCCCCTTCCCACGCTCGCGAGGAACCGGCACCATGCAGAGTGGACGCGTGCTCCTGATCGGCTTCCTCACCATCGCCACCGAAGCCGCCGCCCAGGCCCAGCCGCAGAAACCCGCCGTCCTGCCGCCGCTCGAAGTGGTCGCCACCCGGCGTCCCGAAGCCACCCATGCGGTCCCGGCCTCGATCGAGGTGATCAGCGGCGCCGACCTGCGGGCCCGCGGGGCCACCTCGCTCCGGGATGCCCTGGCCCTGGCCGCGGGGGTGGCGATCGCTCCGGGAGGCGACGGCGGACCCGCGAGCTCGGTACCCGAGTTCTGGGGGCTCCGGGAATTCGACGCGTTCCTGCTCGTGGTGGACGGCATTCCGTGGGGCGGCGCGCTCAATCCGGCGCTCGCCACCCTCAACCTGCGCGACGTCGAGCGCATCGAGATCCTCCGCGGGCCGGCCCCGGTCACCTATGGCGCCACGTCCTTCGTCGGGGTGATCCACGTGGTCCACAACGCCGCCGCGGCCACCTCCCGGACCCTGGCCGCGCACGGGGGCAGCTACAGCACCGGCGGGCTCGCCGCCGATCTGCCGGTGTCCACCGGAGCCTGGAAGTCCCGGCTCAGCGTCGAGGGCGCCCGCCAGGGGTTCACGGACGACCGGACCTCGTACAAGAACGGCCACGCCGCGTTCCGGATCGCGAAGACCGGCGCCGACGACCGGAGCACCTGGCTCACCGCCGACGTGACGCTCCTGCGCCAGGAGCCGGCCAGCCCGCATCCCCGGGAAGGGGCCGCCTTGTCGGACGCGGTGCCCCTCGACGCCAACCACAACCCCCGGGACGCGTTCCTGAACGAGAACCGCTTCGTGGCCTCGGGCGGCTGGCAGCGTCCGGTGTTCTCCGGCTCGACCTGGGGCTCGATGTTTTCGTTCACCCACTCGACCCAGAACATCTTCCGGGGCTTCCTCACCGACATCTCCAACAATCCGTCGAACGCCACCGGGTTCAAGGAGAATATCGACATCAACGACATCTACGCCGATAGCCACATCCTCTGGGGGTCGCGGTCGAAGGTCCGCTTCCTCACCGGCGCGGACCTGCTGTTCGCGCAGGGCGACGCCAAGGGCGCGGTGTTCGACTACACGGCGCCCCTGAACGGCGCCACCGCCACCGCGGTGCCCCAGCCCACGGTGCTGGACCGGGACGCGGAGAACCGCCGGATCTTCGGCGGGGCCTACGGCTCGGCCGAGTGGCAGCCGGTGGACCGGTTCACCCTGAGCGCCGGCCTCCGGCTCAACCTCACCTCCGAGCGGCGCGCCGAAACCAGCCCGAGCGCCAACAACACCAGGCTGAGCGGCAGTGTCGGCGCCATGGTCGGGCTGGTCGAGAATGGAGTGAATCACCTGCGGGCCTTCGTCAACTACCGCAACACCTTCAAGCCCGCGGCGTTCGACTTCGGCCTGGCGGAAAACGAGGGGATTCTCAAGCCGGAAACGTCGCACAGCGTGGAGGGCGGCCTCAAGGCCCGGGTGGCGGACGGCCGGCTCGACGTCGAGGCCAGTGCTTTCCGGATGGACTTCGAGAACCTGGTCACCGCCACGATCATCAACAACCTGCCGGCGCTCATCAATTCCGGGAAGACCCGGTTCCAGGGTATCGAGGTGGCCTCCGACCTCCAGTTGCCCCACTCGGTGTTCGCGCGGGCCACCTACAGCTTTCACGACGGCAAGTTCGTGGACTTCGTGCAGGACTTCGACGGCACCCTGACCCAGCTGGCCGGCAACCGGGTCGAGATGTCGGCGCGCCATCTCTTCTCGGCGGGACTCACGCTGTCGCCGGGCACCGGCTTCATCGCCACCGCCAACCTCAACTACACCGGCAGCCGGTATCTCAACATGCGGAATACCGCGCTGGCCACGGCGTTCACCACCTTCGACGCCGGCATCGGCTACCGGTTCCGTCGCGCGGAGATCCGGGTGGACGGGCGCAACCTGAGTGACCGCCGGGACGCGGTGTCGGAAAGCGAATTCGGGGATGCCCAGTACTACCGGATGCCGGCCCGCTCGGTGCGGGCCGGCGTGGTGCTGAGCTACTAGATCACCGGGGGCCCCTCCGAGGGCCCCGGCACGACCGGCAGGGTCAGGCGGAAGACGGTGCGCCCGGGCCGGGACTCCGCCAGGTCGAGGCGCCCGCCGTGCAGCTCGGCGATGCGGCGGGCGATCGCGAGTCCCAGGCCGGCGCCACTGGTGGCGCTGTCTTCGCTCCGGGAGCGCGCCGCATCCACCCGGAAGAATCGCTCGAACACCCGCTCGCGCGCCTCGGGTGGAATCCCCGACCCCTGGTCCGTCACCAGGATCTCGCAGTTCCCGTGGGCCCGCGCCATCCCCACCTCGACCCGTCCTCCCCGCGGCGAATACTTGATCGCGTTGTCGAGCAGGTTGAGCAGGAGCCGGCCCAGCAGGTCGGCGTCGCCCCGGGAGGGGGCCTCGACCAGCGCGGTCAGCTCGATCCCCACGCCGCGCCGGTCGGCCACCGAGCGCATGGCCCGGACCGCCTCGTCCACCACGTCCTCCAGGTAGAGCGGCTCGAGCTGGGGCTGGAGGTGGCCCGAGTCGGCCCGGGCCAGGAGGAATAGATCGTCCACGATGCGGGTGAGGCGGCGGCCGGCGTCCTGCATCACCCCCAAGGAGGCGCGGTACTCGTCCTCGCTCCGGTGCTCCCGCGCCAGCGTGATGTCCGCCTCGGTGCGCAGGATGGCGGTCGGGGTGCGGAGCTCGTGGGAGGCGTCGGCGACGAAGCGGCGCTGCTGCGCGAAGGCGCCCTCCAGCCGGTCCAGCAGGTCGTTCAGCACCCGGGCCAGGCCGACCAGCTCATCGCCTCCCCCGACCGGAAGCCGCTCGCCGAGATTGCTGGCGCCGATCGCGGCGGCCTGCGCCGCCATGGACGCGACCGGGGCGAGGCTGCGTTTGGCGAGGAAGGATCCTCCGGTGGCCGCGCAGAGGACCAGCAGCGGAATCGCCACCAGGAACATCCGGCGCACCTGCGCCAGCAGCTCCTCGATGTCGTGGAGGGAGTAGGTGCCGGTCAGGCTGAAGCGCTGGCCGCCCACCGCGAGCGGGCGGGCGTTCACCCGGTAGCTCCCGTCGCGCCCCGGCAACGTCAGCGCCAGCGGCGCCGAGAGGTCCCGCCCCGCGAGCGCGGCGACGACCCGGGCGCCCTCCCCGGAATCCGGGAGCGCGGTCATCGTGACGGCGCGCCCCGCCGTATCGAGAATGGCGATGTCCAGGTCCCGGAACTGCACTTCGTCGATGGTGCTGCGCATCGCCTGCTCCACGCCCAGCGCGGTCCGCCGCTCCGCGGTGAGCTCCCGGGAAAAGGCCGTCAGCGCGTCGCCGATGAACCGGTCGGTGCGCTGCTGGAGCGCCCGCGCGAAGAGCAGGTAGCTGCCGATCGCGAAGAGAATCAGGGGCAGGCCGAGGAGCGCCGTGTACCAGAGGGTGAGACGGGCCCGCAGCGAGGTCGGCCACCGGGGCATGCGGCTACTCCCGTCGCCGGGCGGCTCGTTTTCGGGGGGGCCGGCTGGCCGGCTTGGGCGGCGGCGGTGCCTCGAGCAGGAAACCGCTGCCCCGGAGCGTGGTAAGGAGCGCCACCCGCTCCCCGTCGTCGATCTTCCGGCGCAGCCGGCTGGCGTACACGTCGATGATGTTCGAGAAGGTGTTCCGGGTGTCGTCCCAGACGTGCGCCATGAGCTCGGCCCGGCTGACCACCCGGCCGGCGTTCCGGGCCAGGTGCAGCAGGAAGGCGAATTCCTTGGCGGTGAGCGTGATCTCCCGGCGGTTGCGGCGGACCGCGTGGCGCAGCGTATCGATGACCAGGTCTCCCACCACCAGCGGCGATCCCTGCACCTCGCCCCGCCGCCGGGTGAGCGCCCGAAGCCGCGCCAGCAGCTCGCCGAAATCGAATGGCTTGGTCAGGTAGTCGTCGGCCCCCGCGTCGAGCCCGGCAATCCGTTGATCCACGCCGTCGAGCGCGGTGAGCATGAGAATCGGGACCCGGCTGCCCCGCTCCCGGATGGCCCGGCAGACCAATTTGCCGTTCTTGCCCGGCAGGAGCACGTCGAGGATGATGGCGTCATACGCGTTGGTGCCGGCGAGCTGCAGGGCCTGGATGCCGTTGGCGGCTTCGTCCACCGCGTAGGACGCCTCCCGGAGTCCTCGGGCGATGGAGGCGCGGAGCTGATCATCGTCCTCGGCGAACAGGATGCGCATGGCTCCAATCTACGGGGCCCGGGCGGGCCGGGCGAGGCGGCCCCGGGTCGCCGGTCGCCCCGCGGACCTGAGCGCAAACCGGCTCCGGTAGCTGCTGGGCGACACCCCGAAGCGCCGTTCGAAGGCGCGGCGAAACACGTCCACGCTCTGATAGCCCACCGACCGTGCCACCGAGTCCACATTGACCCGCCGCGAGGAGAGCCGCCGGCTGGCCTCGCCCAGCCGCAGCTCCTCCACGAACGCCGCCGGGCTGGTGCCGTAGGTCTTCCGGAACACCCGGGAGAACTGCCGCGCGCAGAGGAACGTCCGGGCCGCCATCGCCTCCACCGACAGGTCCGCGTTCAGATGCCCCGCCATCCACGCGGTGAGGTCCGCGAATCGGTCGGCCGACTGGAGCTGGAACTGGAGCGGCTCGGAGAACTGGTCCTGGCCCCCGGGCCGCTTGAGGTACACCACCAGCTCCCGGGCGACGGCGAGCGCCTGACTGGGGCCATGATCCTCCTCGATCAGCGCGAGGGCGAGGTCGATCCCGGCGGTGATGCCCGCCGAGGTGTAGAACGGGCCGTCCTTTATATAGAGCGCGTCCGACTCGACCCGGAGCTTCGGGTACCGCTGCGCCAGGTCGCGGGCGAAGCGCCAATGGGTGGTGACCCGCCGGCCATCCAGGAGGCCGGTGGGCGCGAGGCCGTAGATACCGGTGCAGATCGAGGCGATGCGGCGAATCTGGCCCGCGTGGGCGGCTACCCAGTCGGCCGTCCTCCGGGCGGTGCCGGATTCCCGCATCGCGCAGCCGCCGGGCACGATCAGCGTGTCCAGCCGCGGCGGCGCCGCCGCCGTCGTGTCCGCCAGCAACCGGAGCCCGGTCTCCGCGACAAACCGCTTGCCGGTGAGCCCGATGATCACCACCTCGTAGGCCGGCGCGGTGCCGCCGTTCCCGTCCTCCGGCGCGCGGACCGCGGCCAGCGCCTCCGCCGGCCCGACCAGGTCGAGCGCCTGGATCCCGTCGTACCCCAGAATGCCGATGCGTCGTGGCGTCATGGCCCCTCCCCGGCGAGAATGCTAACGGCTCCCGGGGGAGTACTCAAAGGGCCGGTTTACGACGTTTTGGGACACGGCCGGCCGAAGCCCCCGCTCCCGCCACAGCGCGTAGATCGCCGGAATGACCACCAGCGTCAGCACCGTGCTCGACACCATGCCGCCCACCATCGGCGCGGCGATTCGCTTCATCACGCTGGCGCCGGTGCCGTTCCCCCAGAGGATCGGAAGCAGCCCCGCCGTAATGGCCGTCACCGTCATGAGCTTGGGCCGGACCCGCTCGACCGCGCCCTCGACGATGGCCTCGTAGAGATCCCTGAGCGACGGCCTTCCGCCGGCCGCCTCGCGCGCCCGCCAGGCGTGATCGAGGTAGATCAGCATCACGACGCCGGTCTCCGCGGCCACGCCGCCCAGCGCGATGAACCCGACCGCCACCGCCACCGACCAGTTGTATCCCAGCAGCCAGATGAACCAGAGTCCCCCGACCAGCGCGAACGGCAGCGACAGCATGACGATCAGGGTCTCGCCGACGCTGCGGAAATTGAGATAGAGCAGGAGGAAGATGATGAGCAGCACCGCGGGCACCACCAGGGTCATCCGCTCCCGGGCGCGCACCATGTACTCGTACTGCCCGCTCCACGCGATCCGGTACCCCGGCGGGAGCGAGACGCTGCGTTCCACCAGCGGCTTGGCATCCGCGACGTAGCTCCCGATGTCCCGCCCGGCCACGTCCACATAGACCCACGCGGTGGGGACGGCGCCCTCCGTCCGCACCACCATGGGGCCCGAGACCTGCTCGATGCGGGCGACCTGGCCCAGCGGCACGAACATCTGATTCCCGGCGGCGTGGGCCGCCGGAACCAGCACGGCCGCCAGCCGCTCCGGGTTGTCGCGGAGCTCCTGCGGGTAGCGCAGCCGCACCCCGTACCGTTCCCGGCCCTCCACCGTCTGGGTGATCGTCATCCCGCCGACGGCCGTCGCGATCACCTGCTGAACGTCGCCCACGTTCAGGCCGTGCCGCGCGGCGGCCTCGCGGTCGATCGTGATATCCAGGTAGTACCCCGACTCGGCCCGCTCGGCGAAGGCGCTGCGGGTGCCCGGCACCGTGCGCACCACCTCTTCGACTTCCCGGCCCAGCCGCTCCAGCTCGGCCAGGTCCGGCCCGAAGATCTTGATCCCCACCGGGGTCCGGATCCCGGTGGCCAGCATGTCGATCCTGCCCTTGATCGGCATGGTCCAGGCGTTGGTGACCCCCGGCATCCGGGTGGCGCTGTCCAGCTCCGCGACCAGCCGGTCCATCGTCAGCCCCGGCCGCCACGCGGACTCCGGCTTGAGCACCACGGTGGTCTCGAACATGTCGAGCCCGGCCGGATCGGTCGCGGTTCCGGCCCGGCCCGCCTTCCCCCAGACGCTGGCCACTTCGGGAAATCCCTTGATCCGCTGATCCTGGATCCGCAGGATTTCCCGCGCCCGCGCCACGCTCACGCCGGGCAGCGTGGAAGGCATGAAGAGGAGCGTGCCCTCGTCGAGCGTCGGCATGAACTCGCTGCCCATCCGGCTCCACGGGATCGCCGTGAGCGCCGTCACCAGGACGGCGGCGGCGATCACCGCGCCCCGGTGCCTGAGCACCGCCTCGATCACCGGCCGGTACCCCCGCATGAGCAGCCGGCTGACCGGATTCTCCCCTTCGGGGCGAATCCGCCCCCGCACGAACAGTCCCATCGCCACCGGCACCACGGTGATGGAGAGCAGGCTGGCGGCGGCCATCGCGAACGTCTTGGTGAACGCGAGCGGCCGGAACAGCCGCCCCTCCTGGCCCTGGAGCACGAACACCGGAACGAACGAGACGGTGATGATCAGGAGGGAGATGAACAGCGCCGGCCCCACCTCGCGGCTGGCGGCCACTACCGCCGCCCATCGCTCGGCGGTGGTGAGGTCTCGCGTGTGCATCATGGCGGGTCCGGAGCCCTTGGCGGCCAGGGCCCGCTCCAGATGCTTGTGCAGGTTCTCGATCATCACGATCGCGGCGTCGATCATGGCCCCGATGGCGATCGCGATGCCACCCAGGGACATGATGTCGGATCCGACCCCCACGACCCGCATCCCGATGAACGCCAGCAGAATCCCCAGCGGAAGCGTCACCACGGCCACCAGGGCGGAGCGGGCGTGCAGCAGGAACAGCAGGCACACCGCCGCCACCACGATGCTCTCCTCCACCAGCTTTTCGGTCAATGTCCGGATCGAGCGGTGGATCAGCTCGCTGCGGTCGTACACCGGCGTGACGATCACGCCGCGCGGCAGGCTCCCCTGCACCTCCGCCAGCCGGGCCTTGACCCCTTCGATGGTGCGGAGGGCGTTCTCGCCGGAGCGCATCACCACGATGCCGCCCACCGCGTCGCCCCGGCCGTCCAGGTCCGCCACCCCGCGCCGCACCGCCGGGCCCACCGTCACCCGCCCGAGCTCGGCTACCCGGACCGGCGTCCCGCCCGTGGTGGCGGACACCACCACGTTCTCGATGTCCGCCATGGACTTGAGGTAGCCCAGCCCGCGCACCATGTACTCGCGCTCGGCCAGCTCCACGACCATCGCCCCGACATCGGCGTTGGCGTTGCGGATCGCCTCCATCACCTTGGTGATCGACAGCCCGTAGGCCTGGAGCCGGGCCGGGTCGAGGTCCACCTGATACTGCTTCTCGAACCCGCCGACCGTCGCCACCTCGGCCACCCCCGGCACCGCGGTCAGCGCGTAGCGCAGCTGCCAGTCCTGGATGCCCCGCAGCGCGGCCAGGTCCAGGCGGCCGGTGGTGTCCTCTATCGCGTACTGGAAGACCCAGCCTAACCCGGTGGCGTCCGGGCCCAGGGTCGGCGTGACCGCCTCCGGCAGCCTGCTCTTGATGCCGCTCAGGTATTCCAGCACCCGGGTCCGGGCCCAGTAGAGGTCGGTGCCGTCGGCAAAGAGCACGTAGACGAACGACACCCCGAAGAAGGAATATCCGCGGACCACCCGGGAGCCCGGGACCTTGAGCATCTCCGCCGCGATGGGATAGGTCACCTGGTCTTCCACGATCCGGGGCGCTTGCTGGGCGAAGTCGGCCTGCACGATGACCTGGACGTCGCTCAGATCGGGCAGCGCTTCCAGCGGCGTGCGGCGAATCGCCACTACCCCGCCCAGTGCGACGCCCAGCACGCCCAGCCCCACCAGCAGGCGATTCGCCGCGGACCATTCGATGATTCGGCGCAGCATGGCGGTCACCCGTGAGGATGTGAGGGGGTCTTCGGAGCGGCGCGCGGGACGGCCGGCGCCGGTGTCATGTCCATCCCGGGCATGCCGCCCATCCCGCCCAGCATCGTGCCGAGGTTCGATTCCGCGTCCAGCAGGAAGGTGCCCGAGGCGACGACGGTATCGCCCAGGGCCAGACCGCTCAGCACCTCGTACCGGTCGTCGGTGCCGGCGCCGAGGGTCACTTCCCGGGGCTCGAGGCGCCCGCCGGGACGCTTGAGGAAGACCAGGCTCCGTTTGCCGGTGACCAGCGCGGCCGAGCGCGGAATGCTCAAGGTGGTTCGGCCCGGCCCCTCGAACTCCAGCGTGGCGTACATGCCGGGCCGAAGGGTCTGGTCGCCATTGTCGAGCTCGATCCGGACCCGGACGGTCCGGGTGTCGGCGTTGACGGTGGGATAGATGTAGCCGACCCTGCCCCGGCGTTCGACGCCGGGCAGCGCCGCGAATCCGGCCCGGACCCCTCCGCCCAGCCGGAGGAGCGGCAGGTCCCGCTCATAGACTTCACCCTCCACCCAGACCACCCGGAGGTCGGCGATGCGGTAGAGCGGGTCGCCCGGCATGACGCGCTGTCCCGCCTGCACCGTCTTTTCCACCGCGAATCCGGAGCTGCGGGCCCGCAGGGTGACGGTGCGGCTCGGTACGCCGCCCGCCTCCAGCGCCGCGATCTCCGAGGCCGACACGTCCCAGTTCTCCAGCTTCCGACGGGAAGCGGCCACCATCTCCTCCGCCGAGCGCCGGGCGTCGTCGCTTCCGTTCCGGAGCTCGCCGAGCAGGCGCAGCCCCAGCAGGAGCTCCTCCTGCGCGGTCACGATCTCGGGCGCGTAGAGCGTCAGTACCGGCTGGCCCCGCCGCACCGCCTGCCCGGTGAAGTCCACCGTGAGCGCCTCCACCCACCCCTCGACCTTGCTGGTGATCGTGGCCAGGCGGGACTCGTCGTAGGCGACGATGCCGACGCTCCGGGTCACCTGCTCGAGCGGGCCGTGCACCACCGGGGCGAAGGTGATGCCGATCGCCCGCTGCTCCGGCGGGCCGAGGGTGACTTGCGCCGGCCCGGCGCCGGAAGCGCCGCCGCCCGCCGTCGTTGAAGCGACGCTCGAAGACCCTGGGCTCCGGGCGCTCGAGGGAACGAACCGCCACAGCAACGCGGCCGTGACCAGGATGGCGGCCAGCAGCCCGACGATCCGGAGCGGTCGGCGGGAGCGGCTGGATTCGAACGGAGACGGGGCGGTCATCGGGAGCCTCCTGGCGTCGGCTGCATGAGCGGGAGCGTGGTAATGGCCTCGAGGCCGATCACGGCGCGGGCCTGGTCACGATCGAGGCGGATCTCCTCCATCTGGTATTCGACTATCGTGAGATAGCCCTCGAGCACTCGATCGAGCGTCACCTTGCCGGTCCGGTAGGCGGCCAGTGACGCCGCGGTGCCGGCCCTCGCCTCGGGCAGGATGGTGCCGCGGTACAGCGCGCGAAGCCGCCGGGCCCGATCGAATTCCGCGACCAGCTCTCCGATGCGGCCCTGGACATCCGCCTCGGCGACCCGGACCGACGCACCGGCGGATTGGGCCATGGCGGCGGCCTCCCGCCGCATCGCGCCTTGCCGGCTTCCGGCCCAGATCGGAATCGTGGCGCCCACCATGAACGAGGCCATCCGCTCGGTGCCGGTCCGGTCCGCCATCGGTTGCTGAGCGTAGACCACCCCGAGCTCGAAGTCGGGCCACCGCGCGAGCCTCGCCACCCGGCGCCCGGCCTCGGCGCCATCGAGCCGCGCCCGCGCCGCCTGGAGCGCCGGCCCGCCCTGGAGCGCCGCGTCCAGCAGTGTGGCCACCGGAGGCAGTGAATCGGGCAGCGCGGGCGAGATGACCGCGCCGATCGTGAGTCCGGCCGGCCGCACCAGCAGCGCGTTGAGCCGCGCCACCGCTCCAGCCCGCATCGCGGTCATCCCGGTCAGCTCCTCCTCCAGCTTCGCCAGCTCGACCTGGGCGCGGAGCACGTCGGACTGGCTTCCGGTGCCGACGCTGTACATCGCGCGGGCAACCCCCTCGATTTCCCGGAGCAGTGACCCGGTCTGCTCCAGCGCGGCCACCGATCGGTCCACCCGGTCGATTTCCAGGAAATCGTCGGCCGCGCCGAGCCGCACCGCCAGCCGGCGCTCGTCCACCCCCGCGGCGGCGGCCCGTGCGCCGGCGCGGGCCACTCCAGCCTCGGCGCGGAGCCTACCGGGAACCGGGATCGTCTGAACCAGCTGGATCTGATCCATCGCGAGGACCGATCGCCGGCCCAGGCTGGGCAGCGACCGATTCATCAGGCCAACCTGCAGGCGGGGGTCGGGCAGCCGGCTGACCGGACCGATCCGCGCCTCGGCGGCGAGCTGCTCGCCGCGCGCGGCCGAGAGCTCGGGGCTCCGGGCCTCGACCGCCGCGAGGAGATCGGTCAGCCGCCAGGGAGACGGCAGCGTGTCGGCGCGCGCGCCGAAGGCGGCGGCCAGCAGGAACGGAACGAGCGAATACATAGGCTCCTCATGAGTCGAACGACCGCCGTTCCCGCGACAATCGCGGGGCGGCTTACGCGATCAGAGGAGCGCGATGGGAGGCGGGGTTGGAGGGGAGGTAGTCCGGGTGACGATTCGCGCGGACCGCGGGGCCGGTCGATCGCCGAGCCCGAAGTCGAGCGCCCGGCGGGAAGCGACCGACGTCACCGCGAGGACCGTCGGTCCGGCACAGTGGGCGGCGGCCCGGCAGGGCGTGGCGCCGCAATCGGAACAGGGATTGGACTGATGGCAGGCCGGCCCGGGCGGCGCGCCATGAGGCATGGCGCCGCTGGCGTGAGAAGGCATGTCGGCGCAATGCTCGCTGGCGGCCAGGCTTGCCGGCGGCGTCCCCGGATGCACCAGGGACGCCGAGAGCAGGATACCCAGCAGGGACACTGCGCCAGCACGCCAACCCGCCATGAAGACCCGCCTCCCAGGGGCGATGGCTCCAATCAAGCAGCGGGCGCATGAAGCCAGCGTGAGCGCCGGATGAAGGCCTACCCCCCTCGGATATCCCTCCAAGGATTGATACCCTCGGCGTAGCGCCTTGGATAGCTTCTTCCGCGTCCCATCATAGGAACACCCCGATGCAACCGTTCGTTGCGAACCTGCGCCCACCGCGCCATGGTATCCTCGCGTGCCTGTCGGCGGGTCTGGTCGCCTCCTGTAGCGTGACCCAGCAACAGGAGGTCCAGCTCGGCGCCTCGTCGGCCGCAGAGGTCAGCGCGCAGCTCCCACTCATTCAGGATGCCGGCGTCGTGAGCTACATCACCACGCTCGGCAACAAGCTCGCCCAGGTGACCGACACCCGTGGCCTGGCCTGGCACTTTACCGTCGTGGATAGCAAGGAAGTCAACGCCTTCGCGTTGCCCGGCGGCTGGGTCTACGTCAATCGCGGCCTCATCGAGCGAGCCACCGACATGAGCCAGCTGGCCGGAGTCATCGGCCATGAGATCGGGCATGTGACCAAGCGTCATGCCGTGCAGCAGATGGAGCAGGCGCAAGGGGCCAACGTCGGGGTGTCCCTGTTGTGCACCCTCACGAAGGTGTGCGAGAGCGGGGGCGCCCAGGCCGCCATCGGTATCGGTGGGAGCGCGCTGTTCGCGAAGTTCAGTCGCGCCGATGAGGCGGAGGCGGACGCGGAAGGCGTGGCGACCACGATCAAGGCGGGCATTTCCCCGAACGGCATTCCGGCGATGTTCCGGACCCTCCTGGCCGAGCGCCAGACGAATCCCGGTGCGGTGGATGCGTTCTTCGCGAGCCATCCGTTGGAGGAGGATCGCATCACGGCCACCGAGGCCCAGATCGCCACCTATCCGGCAAGCCAGCTCCAGCGATTGACCAAGGACGCGCCGGCGTTTCAGACCTTTCGTCGCCGCTTGCTCGCCCTGCCGCCTTCACCGACGCCGAAGCCCGTCGCGAAGCCCTGAGGCGGGCCCGGCCCGCCCTACGGCACCACCGGCAACACGATGCGCGACGGCAGCGCCGGGGTGGCGTACACCCGCTGCGTCGCCTTGGCAAAGTCGGACCCGACCGCCTGGTAGATGCTGGGTACGAACTTCTGCGGGTTACGATCGATCAGCGGAAACCAGGTGGACTGGACCTGGACCATCAGCCGGTGCCCCTTGAGGAAGACGTGATCCCGGTCGCGGAGGGGAATCTTCCACTCCACCGGCCGGTTGGCCACCAGCGGGGTCGGGTGCTCGTCGCTGGCCAGGTAGCGGCCCCGACGAATCTCCATCGCGATCGGCAGCTCGTACCCGTTGAGCGACCGGGCATACTGGCCTGGCGCCGGCCCTCCCTCCGCGTCCCATCCGTTGGGCTGGGCGTTCTCGGGAAAGACGTCGATCAGCTTGACCACGAAGTCCGCGTCGGTCCCGGACGTCGAGGCGAACAGATCGGCCGCCACCGGACCGGAGACGGTGAGGTCGTGATCGAGCGGCGCGCTGACGAAGCTCAGGACGTCGGGGCGCCCATCGATGAATCGCTGATCCGCTACTTCCCACAGGCGCCAATCGCCGGCGGGGTAGGTCGGCGAGATCGGCCGCTGCCGGTACGGGACCGGACTGCCGGGATCCGACAGGTACTCCCGGTAGCCCGGGCCCGGCTTCGTGGCCTTGGGCGGGTCGAATGAGAGGCTGCCGTCGGCGTGGAGATAGAGGCTGGTGGGGCTGGCCTCCCTGGGCGGCCAGACCGGATAGGTGCGCCATCGGTTCGCGCCGGTTTGGAAGGTCGTCGCCTGCCAGGCCGGCTTCTCGCCCCGGCCGTGGAGGTAGTAGCGGAAAAACGGAGCTTCGATCGTCTCGCGGAATTCCCGCGCCGTCTCGTGGCCGCCCAGCGGGATCATCCCGATGCTGTCGCCCCGGGGCGCCCGCCAGCCACCGTGGTACCACGGCCCCGCCACCATGAAGTTGGTGTGGTCGGGGTCCTTCTCGCCCGCGTGGCGGAAGATCTCCCACGGCCCCCACGGGTCCTCCTGGTCCCAGAAGCCCGCCACGTTGAGATTGGGCACCGTGGACGCGTGGAGCTGCC
The DNA here is from genome assembly GCA_963762545.1 of uncultured Gemmatimonadales bacterium. GTDB lineage: Bacteria > Gemmatimonadota > Gemmatimonadetes > Gemmatimonadales > GWC2-71-9 > JABFSM01. The sequence goes on from CAVXLC010000002.1 coordinate 1,342,578, forward strand.
GGACCCAGGCCTCCTTCTTCCAGAAGTCGTCGTAGTCGGGGTGGGCCACCACGTCGTTCCAGTACGGGATGGAGCCCTTGAGGTAGCTTGGAGTTGATGTTGGACAGCGGGCCCAGGCTCAGATACCAGGAGTACCCGTCGTAGGTCTCGAAGCCGAAGTGGGTGTTGCTGTTCTTGTCGGCCTGCTCCAGGACGGCGTACTCGAAGGCGTAGCTCTCCCTGAGCGCGCCGTAGCGGTGGTCGTCGTCGTTCATCCACTGATCCACCGGAGACGCCTGCTCGCTCATGGCCTTGAGCGCGGGATGCGGGTGCAGCAGCGCCAGCGCCGTGGTGAGCCCGTCGTAGGACACCCCGAACATGCCGACCTTGCCGCTGTTGTTGGCCACATGATGAATCAGCCACTCGATGCTGTCGTATGCGTCGGTGGTCTCGTTGGTCGACGTGGAGTCGGCCAGGTTCACCTGCGAGGTCAGTTTGAACACCCCCTCCGACTTGAACCGGCCCCGGAGGTTCTGGATCACGTAGATGTAGCCGTCCTGCGCCAGCTCCTTGAAGTTGGTGGGCACCTGCGGGAGCGGCCCGTCCGGCACGCCATACGGGGTGCGGCGGAACAGGATCGGCAACGGGCCGCTCTGATCCGCCGGCCGGAGGATGACCGTCTGGAGGTGCACCCCGTCCCGCATCGGGATCATCACCTCTTCGAAGCTGAAGGCGGGCTTGGGTGCTTGCTGGGCCTGGCCGGTGGAGACCAGCAGCAACGAAAGGCCGAGGCGGATGCGCATGAGAGTCTCCGGGCTGCGATGACGGGCGGTCCGGTAGTCTAATGCCGGCCCCGAGCCTCGGCCATGACGAAGACCAGCCCCACCCGGCGGGGGCTGGTGGCGTGTACGAGGGGAATGAGGACGGCGGACACTGATCCTGCGCCGCTACGGCACCAGCCGCGCCGCGGCCCCCCGGTCCGCGACGGTCGGCAAGTTCTTCGCCCGCAGCTGGTCGTTCAGCCCCGCCAGGTCGCCCGCCATCAGCGCGTCGAGCGCCCGCAGCTGGGTGCCGAGCTGGTCGGTGAGGATCTTCTGTACCTCCAGGTGCTGGTTGGTCGGCTTGAAATCGGCGGCGGTCATGCCGTTGGCGAGATACCCGATCATCGAGATCAGCTTGGCTCCGAAGCGCACCCCATCCTGCCCCGCCCCGGTCTGCCGCAAATCCACCAGGTTCATCTCCAGGTCGATGAGCTTCTGGTTCATGGCTGCCGCGGCGCGCCGCATCGTCGTGTCGGTCGTGAGCCTCGGCAACCCCTCGAGCTGGACCCGCGCCGTCTCGATCCGCCGGACCGCGCCCGCCGCGGTGTTGAGCTGGTCGCGCAGTGCGCTCACCACCTGGGTCTGCGCCGCGATGTCCGCCTCGCTCCCCGCCGAATGGGGATCCTTGAGCACCACCAGCGGCTGGGTCTGGCTCACCCCATCCACCGTGAGCCTGACCGTATAGGTGCCCGGCGGAGACAGAATCGTGATCCGGCCGGTGCCCGGCGCCACCCGGCCCTCGGGACCTGCCTTGATATAGGACGCGTACATCGGGCTGGTGAACAGCCGCACCTCGGTGCTGGGAGTACCGCGAAGGTCCCAGGTCACCCGGTTGAGCCCCGCGGCATTGGGGCCGGTGAGGGTGCGGACGACCTGTCCGGCGGCGTCGAGGATGGTCACCACCGGAGCGGCCTTGGCCGGCGTCCCGAGGAGATAGTTGATCGACGCGCCGTATTCCGGATCGGAGCCCGCCGTGGGATCGTCGTACGCGGTGGACGGGGCGGTGATCGGCCGGAACCGGTAGGCCGGCCGCAGCGTAAAGAGGTGGGCGCTCTGGCCGGTCACCTCGTCGGTGAGCTGCTGCAGCGGGGTGATGTCATCCATGATCCAGAAGCCCCGGCCGTAGGTCGAGATCACCAGATCGTTGAAGTGCTCCTGCACCACGATGCCCGACACCGGCACGTGGGGCAGATTGCTCTGGAGTGGGAGCCAGCTGTCTCCCCCGTTGAACGAGACGTAGATCGAGTTCTCGGTGCCCAGATAGAGCAGTCCCCGGCGCACCGGGTCTTCGGTGATCACCTTGGCGTAGCTCACCATGTTCCTGGGCAGGCCGTTCACGATGAGCCGGAAGGTCTTCCCGTAGTCGGTGGTCTTGTACACCCAGGGATCCCGGTTGTTCTCCTGGTGGGCATCCACCGTGAGGTACGCGGTGCCGCCGTCGTAGCGCGACGGCGCGATGGACCGCACCGAGCCCCAGGCCGGAAGCATCGGAAGGTTCCTGGTCAGGTTGGTCCAGGTTCCGCCGTTGTCCCGGGTGAGCTGCACCTGCCCGTCGTTGGTGCCGGCCCAGATCACCCCCTTCTCCTTGGGGCTCTCGGCGATGCTGTACACCACGCCGGCGTACTCGACCCCGATATTGTCCGGCGTGAGTCCCCCCGAGCTGCCCTGGCGGCTCTTGTCGTTGAGGGTGAGGTCGGGGCTGATCACCTGCCAGCTCTGCCCCCCGTCCTGGGTGCGGTGCACGAACTGGCTCCCGACATAAATGGTGTTGTGATCGTGCGGGGAGATATGCAGCGGCGCGTCCCAGACGAAGCGGTACTTCACCCCTTCGGCCGGCCCGTTGGATTGCTGGGGCCACACCTCGACGTTCCGGAGCTGGCGGCGGTCCTCCTCGAACCGGACCACGATCCCGCCCACCATCCCGGACCCCGACGCGGTGGACCAGACCACGTTGGCGTCGGTCGGATCGGGGGTGGCCCAGCCGCTCTCGCCGCCGCCCACCGAGTGCCACATCCCCCGGCTGATCCCCGCGCTCCGTCCGCCCTGCACCCGGCTGTTGCTGGGGCCGCGATAGCTGGGCTCGTCCTGCTTGTTGCCCAGCACGTTGTAGGGGATCTCGTTGTCCACCGTGACGTGGTAGATCTGCGCGTTGGTGAGCCGCTGGCGGAGCCAGGTGCGGCCCCGGTTCTCGGTGATCGACAGGCCCTGGTCGTGGCCCACGATCATCCGGTCGGCGTTGGTGGGGTCGATCCAGATGTCGTGGTGATCGCCGCCGGGAGCCCGTTCCCCGGTCTGCTGCACCAGCGTGACGCCGCCGTCGATGGACTTCGAGTAGGAGGCGGTCAGGAAGTAGGTCTCATCCTCGTCCGCGGGCGACACCGCCATGCGGGAGTAGTAGTGCGCCCGGCCCATCACGTTCCGGTCCGGGTTGACCATCGTCCACTTGCGGCCGCCGTCGTCGGAGCGCCAGAGCTCGCCGGTGCCGGTGGGCTGGCCTTCCCACGGAATGCCGTCGCCGGTCTCGATCATGGCGTAGACCCGCTGCGGATTGGACCGCGCGATGGCCACCGCCACCTTCCCGACCGGGCTGGCCGGAAGGCCGTTGCCCACCAGGCGGGTCCAGGTGGTGCCACCGTCGCGCGACACGAACAGGCCGCCCCCCGGGCCCCCGCTTCGGCGTCCCCAGGTGTGGATTTCGAACTGCCACATACCGGCAAAGAGCACCCGCGGGTTGGAGGGGTCCATGGCCAGGTCGGAGCAGCCGGTCTTCTGGTCCACGAAGAGCACCAGCGTCCAGGTGGCGCCGCCGTCGGTGGTGCGGTACACCCCGCGCTCCGGCTGGTCGCCGTAGGCATGGCCCAGGGCGCAAACGTACACGATGTCGGGATTGGTGGGATGGATGATGGTGCGGGGGATGCGGCCGGTCTTCTCCAGCCCCATCAGCCTCCAGGTGGTGCCGGCGTCGGAGGACTTGTACACCCCTTGCCCCACCGAGACGTGACTCCGGATGTGGCCCTCGCCGGTGCCGGCCCACACGATGTTCGGGTCGCTCTCGGCAACCGCCAGGGAGCCGATGGACTGCACCGGCTGATCGTCGAAGACGCTGGACCAGTGGATCCCGCCGTCGCTGGTCTTGTAGACGCCACCTGACGCCGCGCCGGCGTAGTAGACGCGGGTGTTGCCCGGCACGCCGACCACCGCGCTGAAGCGATTCCCCTCCGGGCCGATGAACCGCCAGTGGAGCGAATCGAGGACCGCCGGGGCGACCGGCCGCGGAGCCGGCACTTGGGCCGAGGCTCGGCGTCCCGGGGCCGCGAGGGTCAGGATGCCGAGCGCGAGCGCGACACGCAGGGGGGTGCGCATGAGTAGCTCCGGATGGGATGTCTGGGGACGTCCGGAAGCTACCCCGCCGGGAGGAGGACGGGGAGGGTGGCGGCTATTCCACCGGACTGGGTGAGCCCATGGTGCCGCCCCGCTGGAGGAACACGTACACCAGGGAGGTGACGTCGAAGCAGGCCCGGCCGATGAGATCCGAGCCCAGCCGGCTGCCCAGCCACGCCGGCGTGAGCCAGGGGGACGCGCCCTTCACGTCGAGGCCCGTCGGCTCCATCCGCCGGACGCAGAGCGCGGCATCGACCAGCGCCGCGGCGGAGTGCGCCGGCTTGCCCGGCGTGGCGGCAAACGCCGCGGTGGTGGAGAGCGTGAGCGCCAGGCGTACCGTCCCCGCGATCGTCACGGGCGGTGCCCCCGCGGGAGCCTCCTCCCGCAGCCGGACGGTCAGCTCGACCTTCAGATCCGGACAGGTCGCGGTCACGACCTTCGGATCCGTGAGCGTCACCGTGGTGCCTTCGCGGCTCTCCCGGATCGGAAACGCTCGGCCCAATCCGGCGGTCACCACGAATTGCAGCTGCTCCATCGGGACCAGGGTACACGCGTCGACCGTGACCGTATCGGCGGGAACGCCGAGGGTCGCCATCAGCCGGAGCGCGTGAATCGTCGGGGTGAGCACGAATCGTCAGCCGGGGCCGAACTGCTTGGTCCCGAGGTTGTTGTCGGTTCGCTTCTCGACGATCTGGTGGAAGAAATCGAGGTAGACCTTGACGAGCACCTTGTCGGTGCCGAGGTAGACCCCGGAGAGGTGAAAGGTGGTGGAACCGCCCGGCGCGAGCGGATCGATCTGGGTGTCCTGCAGGATCGGCCATGCCGCCGGATCCAGCCCGGCCAGCACCCCCGACGGGCCGCCCCAGGCGCGGGCAATCACCAGGTGGGGTGTCGCGAGGTTGCCCTGGTTCTGGACCGTGATCTGGATCCGGTACCGGACGTTGAGATCCTGCCAGTCCTGCTTGATCGCCGTCACCGTCAGATCGGGGCACTTCGGCGTGAGGCTCAGCGCCTGGGTGTTGTTCGTCTCGCGGGCTTCGGCAATCACCTGCTGCGCGTCGGCCACGATCTTGATCTCCACCGTGGCGCAGCTGTCCACCCGGGCCAGCTGCGAGACCACCTGGGTCTGTGCCTGAGCCGCCATCGGGGTGTGCTTGTAGGTGTCCCGGCGCACCCCGCCCAGGTAGATGTCCGCGACAAAGGGCTGGGGAATCGCGCTGCGCCCGGCATTGACCATCGTGTAGGTGACGTGATTGGAGGGGTCGAGCCCGATCCCCATCGGGAGGAGATCCATCCCGTCGACCGGGGTGACCGGGACCCCCTTGCCCGGCAGAGTGAGGCCGGGCGATCCGACGGGCGGCCGCTGCGCCGCCAGCGCGGGAGCGATCAGGGCGGACAGGACAACGAGGATTGGCCGACGCATGGCGATCGCCTCCTTACGGCCGCGGGCCCGGCTTGACTCCCCTTCCGAGCGAAGGGTCGATCAGCTGCGCCACCTGGGTTTGCAGGGCCCGATCCCACAGCACCTCGGCATGATTGAGGTGATCGGTGAAATGGGTGGACCAGGGTAGCCGAGCCCGCGCGTCGCTCACCAGGCCGTCGCCGAAGCCGGCCTTCACCTCCGCCACGAACGGGCGGATCTTGTCGAACACCGGTGAAATGGGTGCGAGCACCGCGGGGTTCACCCGCCAGACGAAGTACTGGCTCAACCCCTTGTACTGCGGGACGGCGCTCGTCGCGTCGAAGGTCCACGCATACAGCCGGAAATAACTCGGGTTGACGCCGCCGAAGGTGTAGTACTTGACGCCGGGGAGCGCGGTTTCTCCGTTGGCCAGCGACCGCAGCATCGGACTGTCCGGAGTGAGCTCCCGGCTCTCGAAGTCCACCAGCAGCTTGGTCATGGGGCGCATCGCCTCGGTGACCAGATTCCGCAGCTCGGCCTTGAGCGGCACCGAAATGACCGACGGGGCGCAACAGTCCACCAGGTCTGCCGTCTCGCTCGCCAGCCGCCCGGGCCACTGGCCCAGCTCACTCCCCTGATGGGGAGAATGGATGGTCACCACCCACTTGACCCTCGCGATGTCACCGCTCGCCTTCCGCTCCTTCAGGATCCGCCGAATCAGCAGGCCACCCCGGCTATGCCCGACCAGGGCGACCGACGGGGGCGCCGCCGGGCTTCGGGCCCGAGTCTGCGCCAGCAGCGAGTCGAAGGCCACCAGTGCCGACGGAACCGCTTCCTCGAAGGCGAGCCCCGGCTGACTCCATGTCGCCACGGTGAATCCCAGCCCCGCCAGATAGTCGAACCAGTTGTGAGCCCGGTCCCAGGCGGCCGCATCCCCGCCATAGAGCCATTCCGAGGTGCCCAGCTTGTAGACCCCGACTCCCGGCGTCGAGTGGGAGTCTCCGATCCGTTGCGCACCGGGATCGTGCGCGATGTCGTAGGAGTAGCCGACCGTGGACGGCGCGGTCCAGGTCAGGAGACTCTGGTGCAGGCCGTGCACCAGGAGGATCGCCGGTCGGGCCGGATCCCGCGCGCAGGTGAGCTGACCGCCCAGCCCGACGTGAGCCCACCACTTCCGTACCGCGTCGGTGCAGTAGGCCGGACTGGACGGTTGCGTCGTGAGCGGTACGACCGGTCGCGGGAGAACCTGGCCCCGGAGTGGGGCTGCCCATGCGGGGAAAGCCAGTGCGACCGTGAGGGCGCGGCGGCCCCGGCTCATTCCGGCCCGCCTCCACCGGCGGCCGCCACCGCAATCGGCACCTGAGTCGGCGGGGGCGCCGGGAGAAAAGTCCGGTGGTGATCGTCACTCACCGGCACCACGGTCAGGGTGTTGCTGCCCGCCGTGGACCAGGTGAAGCCGATAACCAGATCCTTGGTCGGATCGAAGGTGCAGGTGCCCTTCCCCGCCTGCCATTGGCATTGCGGCGTGGCGCCGGGTGTCGCGTTGCCGGTCCAGCTCACCCGGTAGAGCACGGGATTCGTATAGGGATAGCACGAGGGCATTCGCACCTTGTACACCGCGGCCTTCCCCGTGGTCGCTTGCCTGGCCCCGTTCACCTCGGCCACCAGCGCGTTCGAGCCTCCCGGCGCCAGATCGCGGAACCAGAGGTGTTTGTCACCCGTCACCGAGTGCACGAAGGGCTGCCCGATGACCTTGCGGAGGACCAATGCCTCCGCCCGCAGGTCCACGCCCCAGTCCAGATCGGCCGCGAGGAGGTGATTCTCCTGGCTGCTGGACCCGCCGCCGATGGTCTGGGAGCCGGCCGCCGCCTCGCAGCCGCTCGCGGTGCCGAGCAGGTACGGCTGGGGGCCGACTCGCGCGCTCAGCGCGTCCACATCGAAGTCCAGCTGCAGCGCGGTGTAGATCGACGGCTTGACGTAGACCTGCCCCTGGATCGAGGCGCCTTCACTCGCGGTGGTAGGATCGGGAATCCCGTGGGAGCTCGCGTGGCAGCCGGCGCCGCTGCAGCTGAAATCGAACGCGGCCTTGTGCGGATTGTCGATCTCGAAGTGTCCCTCCGCCTTGCCCTGGCCGCCGACGCCGATGTCCCCTTCGATGTAGGCGCTGACGTCCAGCTCCGCCACCGGCACGCCGCCGACCACGATCGGGATCACCTCGATGGGAATCTGCGGCCCGCCGGTGGGCGGGATCGCGAAGATCTTGTGGAAGCTTCCGGTGGCCGAGACCGTCCCGGTGAGTCGTTCGCCGACGGTCAGCGTGCCGTTCCCGGCCAGACTCTTGGGACGGACCACGAACGGCAGGCAGGGGATGTAGAACAGATCCAGTTCGGACTTGAAATCCGACTGGATCGGGAAGCCCAGGCCGACGGTGCCTTGCACCGTGCCCGAGGCCGCCCCGCCGCCGCCCAGGTTCTGCGACCCCGATTGCTCCAGGTGCACCGTCATCTGGGGTGTGATGGAGAACTGCACCGGAATGTTCGGGAGCGGCAGGGTGTGGTCGGCAAAGCAGCCCTGGGCCATGTTCCAGTCGTGGGCCAGCTCCCCGGACACATGGTCCCACGCCTGGACCGCCTTGTCCCAGTTCCTCCGCCATTCGTCGGTGACCGCCTGCCCGGCGCAATCGAACGAGTCGTACCAGTGGCCGCAACTTGCCCCACTCTCGTCCTGCGTCGGCTGCACATAGTCCGGCACCGGGTGCGCCGCGACCCACTCCTGGGCCAGCTGGGTGTTTACGATGTAGTGATCCGGTCCCCCAGGCGGAATCGTTTTCACGTGCATCTCGAGCAGCCTTCGCACGCCGTCGGGCAGGCCCGGCGCTTGCTCGATCGCCTTCAGTCCGCGCAGGTGCAGCACGGCGGCCGTGACCGTCTTCCCTCCGATCGAGGCCGAGATCTGCCGTCCCCCGAACCGCGGCAGGACCACTTCGCGGATGGCGCTGGGCGGGTGGGGCGTGCCGTACGAAATCGTGGGCAAGGCAAACTGATTCACGGTGCCCTTCGGTACGGCACCCAGGACCGGGGCCGCCGGCGGGCTCGGCGCCACCGCGCCCGGCACGGGAACCCGGCTCACCGGAGCCGGCGCGGGTGCCGGCGCCGGGGCCGGCGCGGGGGCCGGCGGGGGCTGAGCAGCGGGCAACCGGGTCGGCGCCGGAATGGCGCCAGGGGCCTGCGGTCCACTGGTGATGGCGCAACACGCCGACCGCCCGTCGAGCGACACCTGGCGCGTCGTGAGGTTGGCATACACCCCCTGGCCAACCCGGAGCGAAGCCAGCGTCGCCCCATTGACCACCTTGAACTGGAAGATGTTTCCAGTGGCGGTGACCTTTGCGGACACGATGCCCGTGCCGGTGTTGATGGCGGTGATGGTACAGCACGGGGGGGGCGTTTGCGCGGCGCTCTGGCCCGACGCCATGGTGAGTGCCGCACCAAGAACCAACAGAGTGCGCATGGTTGCCCTCCAGCGTGACGTCATTGCGGACCTCCGGGCGGTCCAGCCGGTTTTTGCAGGGCGGTATCGACTGCGGCCTTGAGAGTCGCGAGGACGTTCTTCACTCCCGAGAGCGCCGTCATGGCGGTCGCCCGGTCAGGGGCCGAGCGGAATGATCGGAATGCGTTGCGCAGGCTGTCGTTCATCTCCGGCAAGGCCGCCGCGGTGCGCAGACCCTGCGCCAGCAGATTCAGGTTCTTGTACTTGGAGATGAAGTCCGGCACGATGCCGCCCACCGCCTTGAGCACCAGCTCGAGGGCACCCAGCCGTTTGCCGCAACAGCCGGTCACGAACGCCGAAGGCGGGGACTGCGCAAAGTCCCCGCCCGCGCCCGCGGCCCCGCTCGCCGCCCCGCCGGCGGGGGCCGGCGCGTCGGCCGCCGACTGCACGAAGCCATCCAGCGCGGCGAACTGCCCGTCCAGCTGCTCCACATTCGTCGCAAGCGTCATCGGAAAGCCCGGCATCACCGGCGCGTCCACCGCCTTGGCCACCACGGTCTCGACCGGGACCACCCGATAGCGGTAGGCCATCCCGTGATCGCCGACGGCGTAGGCCCGATCGCGCCGCGGCAGCGAGAAGCCGCGGACCGGGGCCGGCAACGGGATCTTGCGCGCGGTCCACTCGCGTCCGCCGTCCGTCGTCCAGGTGAGATCGGAGTAGCGGAACGTCCACCCCACCTCCGGGTCGGCGAACAGGAAGTCCGCCTTCCCCGCGCACGCGGCGCCGGGAAGACCGGACCAGGTCTGGCCCCCGTCGTCGGTGCCGAGCAGATCCCCGCCCGAGGTGCAGATGTAGCCGGTCTTCTCGTTGGTGATGAAGAAATACGCTTCGCGCCCGTTGGCCACGTCGGGAACGGCGAGCGCGCCGGTCCAGGCTGACGCCGCCGTCTTCGGTCTGAAGACGAACAGCCCTTCGCGCCGGAATTCGTGGCACCGATGCCGTAGCCCACCGACGGCGAGGGGAAGGAAACACCGCGACTTCGCAGTGGGCGGTCTCGGGTGAGGCCCTCCACCTCCACCTTGAGCACGCAGGTCGAAGACCTTCTTCCAGGTCTTGCCGCCGTCCTGGGTGCGGGCGAGCTCGTTGTGCTCCTTTACGATTTGGATACCGACCCGATCGTCAGGAATGACGTAGTCGTTGAAGAAGCCGAACTGTTCCCCGAGTTTTCCGATCTGCTCCCAATTCTCACCGTCGGTCGTGCGCAACAGATTGCTTCGCCCCTGGACCGCCCACCCGTGGGTGGCGTCAATGAACCGCAGCTGGTCGATCGGGTCCTCGGTCGCCGCGGGGTCGCCGCCCAGGGTCGCCGTCCAGGTTTCGCCGCCGTCGGTGGTTCTGAGCAGGGTCCCGTGCTCGCCGGTAACCCACCCGGTGCTTTGGCTGACGAAGAACACGTCAGTCAGCTTGAGATCCTGTTTGTAGTTCACCAGCTCCCAGATCCCCTTCTCGGACGCCTGGGTTCCGGCCGGAGTCGTCACCGGTCCGCTCGGCCGGCGGGATCCCGGGCGCTGTGCCGAAACCGGCGTCGCACCTGCCGATCCCATCAGCACTCCGGCCAGAATGACCCCAATCCCTACCTCGGCTAGCCATCGCCTCTCGCGCATTTCACAGCCTCCCGGAGCTCAGATGCGCCCCGCCTTGTCCCCGCGCTTGCTGGTGGGGATACAGCGGCCGTAAGATAGGAATCGGGATCATCTGCAAATCCCATTCGATCCAGATCGGCTCAACGTGTTGCGCCTGAAGACCTTCGGAGCACTCTCGCTGGAGGGCGGCACCGCCGACGCCGGGGGTCGCGCGGGCCAGCGCCGCCGCCTGGCCCTCCTCGCGCTGCTGGCGGCGCACCGCCACCGGGCGGTCAGCCGCGAAAAGCTCCTCCTGTACTTCTGGCCGGAGCGGAGCCCGGAGGAGGCCCGCCACTCCCTGGCCCAGCTGGCCTACGGGATTCGCCAGGAGCTGCGGGACGATGTGCTGCAGAGCGGACCCGACGATCTCCGAACCAATCCCGCCGTCCTCTGGGCCGATGTCGCCGAATTCGAGGCCGCCCTCGACCGGGGTGAGCTCGAAGCCGCCGTCGCCCTCTATGGCGGCCCCTTTCTCGATGGGTTCTTCCTTCCCGACGCCCCGGACTTCGAACGCTGGATCGAGGAGACCCGGGCCCGCCTGATGCACCGCTATGCGCTGGCCCTGGAGGGACTGGCGGGCACCGCGTCGCGCAACGGCCCGACCGCCGAGGCGGTGCAGGCCTGGCGCCGGCGCGCGGCGCTGGATCCGCTCGATGCCCGGGTGGCCATGGAGCTCATGAGGGCGCTCGCCGCCGCGGGCGACCGGCCCGGCGCCATCCGTCATGCCGCCATTCACGCGACGCTGATGCGCTCCGAGCTCGAAGCGCCGGCCGATCCGGCGGTCGAGGCGCTCGCGCGGGAGCTGCGTCAGGCGCCCCCCGCACCATTGGCCTCGCCACCCGCGCCGCCGACGGCGCCGGTCTCGGCGGCCCCGGCGGCCCCGGCGGTCCCGGCAGTCCCGGCAGTCCCGCGAGCACGGTGGGGGCGGAGGCGCCTGATGACGGTCGCGGTGGCGACCGCCTTCCTCGCCATCGTCTCGGCCATGGTGGTCCGGGCTCGGGAGCGTCGCGCAGTGCCGCCCGGCCCGCGGTTCGTGGTGCTGGGGGTCATCGAGGGACCCGATTCCAATCTGACCCTCGCGGTCCGGGAGGCGCTCCTCTCGGGGCTCGAGAACGAGCCCGGCATTCGGGTGATGGGATTAGCCCGCACCCGGGAGCTGTTGCGCCTCATGGCCCGGCCCGCCGACGCGCGGCTCACCGGTCCCCTCGCCGCCGAAGTGGCATTGCGCGGTGGGGCGGGCCTCGCCGTGGTGGGCTCGGTGATTCCGGTGGGGAGCGGGCTCCAGATCGTGGTGGAGGTGCTGGATCCCCGCAGCGGCGACGCCCTCCTCACCATCTCGGAGCACCCCGCGTCGGCGGACCGCGCCGTCGCGGCCATCGCGCGGGCAGGCGAGCGGCTCCGGCAGGAGGCCCTGGGCGTGCGCCGCGAAGCGGGGCTCCCGGCGCTCCCCCAGGTGATGACGTCCTCCCTCGACGCGCTGCAGGACTATGCCCTGGCCCGGCAGGCCTTGGCCCGGTTCGACCGGCTCGATGCGCTGCGGTTCGCCGAGGCGGCGCTGGAGCAGGACAGCCTCTTCCCGATGGCGCACTACGTCGTCGCCGATCTGGACTGGTTCTACGACCACCAGCGCGACTGCGAGCTCCACCTGTCGCGCGCGCTGGCGCTCACCGACCGCCTCCCCCCGAAGGAGCGGCTCCTGGTGCGGGCCCGCTACGAGCAGCTGGTGGCCGACCGCTCCGACAGCGCGCTGGTGTACTGGGAACGGCTCCACGCCGCATATCCCGACGACGGCCAGGCGTACGAGGGCATGGCCTGGACCTACCGCGCCATGGGCCGATACCGGGAAGCGGCCGCCGTCGCCGACTCGGCGCTCCAGCTCGACTCCACGACCTTCGCGCCCAGCATCACCAACGAGGTGTACGCGCTGATCGAGGCCGGAGACACCGCCGCCGCGCTGCGCCACGCCAGGGCCGTGTCCCTCAACGGTGCCGTGGCTCCTGGCGCAGGCGACCTACCAGACTGCCCTGCGAGCCCGCGACTGGCGGCGTGCCCTGGCCGCGTTCCCGGACACCACCCCGACCGTCGTGGGACGGCAAAGGCCGCCGTTCGACCCCTACCACCATCTGGCGCTGCTCCTGAGCGGGCGGGTGACCGAGGCGGCGCAGATCGTGCCGGTGGTGGTCCGGAACTGGCCCACCCACCAGTTCGCGCCGCGGGCCATCTGGGCCCAGGCGCGGGTCGAGGTCGCGCGAGGCGGATCGCGCCGGGTTGCCAGCGCCGCCGCGCGGAAGATCCAGGCCTGGGTCGAAGCCGGAGACCTGTCCGCGCCCGCCATCTCCCGGCTCACCGAGCGAACCGTCGAGCTGGCCGCCCGGGCCGGGGACGCCGTCGTCATTCAGGCGGCCCGCCGATTGATCGAGCGACGGGATCGCGGCCGAGGATTGTTCAGCTACCGGCTCGCGCTCCTTACCGTGGATGCCGCCGCCGCGTACGTCCAGGGTGACATGCGGACCGCCGCCCATTTTGCCGAGGCGGCGCGGCAGGGGATGTTCCACGGCCGATCGCTCGCGCCGGCGGCACTGCTCGAGGCCGATGCCCGCGCCGCTTTGGGTCAGACCGAGCGCGCGGAGTCCCTCTATCGCCGCCTGCTCACCCCGGATGCGTTTGCGGCCGGAGACCTCGAGGCCTGGGCGGTGCTCGAGTCGGACGCGGCGCGGGGGCTCGAGCAGCTGACCCGGCGTCCCCATTCCTGACCCGCAGTTTCCGGGGGAGGTTTCCGGACCGCCCTGCGGAGCGTATTTTGCGGGCAACCTATCCCCCGCGAGGTCCCATGCGTCCGTTGAAGATCGTCGCCACCCTGGCCCTGCTGCCGCTCGCCGCCACGCCCCTGGTCGCCCAGAAATTCATTCCCACCTCGGCGCTGATCGAGGTGGTGGAGACCCACAAGGCCTCCATCATCCGCTATATCGACGCCGCCCCCGATTCCATGCTCGGATTCCGGCCCACGCCGGGGGTCCGGAACTTCGCCGAGCAGATCGAACACGCCGCCGGAAGCGACGCGCTCATCGCCCATCTGGCGATCACGGGCTCCATGAAGGTCCCCTCGCTGGGCGATTCCGCCGTCTACCTCCACAACAAGGCGGCGCTCAAGGCCTACGCGGTGGCGGCCCTGGACCACACCATCCAGATGCTTCGGGGCGTGAGCGACGCCGCGATGATGGAGGAGATCACCCAGTTCGGTCACAAGGTGACCCGGGCCCGGGCGCTGATGGAGCTGCTGGACCATTTCCCCTGGACCCTGGGCCAGACCGTGCCCTATCTCCGGCTCAACCACGTCACGCCGCCGGAGTACAGCCCGTTCTAGGCGAAGGAGGCTACGAATTCGGCCCGCTGACCGAGCCGGTCAGCGGGCGGCGCCCAGCACCAGCTTGCGGGCGTGGAACCCTTCCGCATGACCCTCCGCGGCCGCGCATTCCAGGCCCCGGAGCCGCAGATGCGCCATGAAGATGTCCTCGGCGAAGGCCCGCTTGTCGTGCTGGGACGGAAAAGCGGCCATCAGGTGCGCCACCTTCCGGCGGCGGAGGTCGTCCGACAGGGAGATGAAGGTGTTGGGAGAGCCGAAGTCGCCATCGTACTTCGGCACTTCGTATTCCAGCACGACGTGATTGCGAAACGTTTCCCAGGTGATGTCGGAAATGATCCGGTGATCCTGGTGACGGTCCTCGCGGTAGTGCGTGAAGATGACATCCGGCCCGGGCGCGACCTCGCGCTTGAGCTGCTCGAACAGATCCTTGAGCTCGGGACGGGCCGCGGGCAGGCAGCCGTCCCGCAGATCGTGCACGAAGACCCGGGATGCGCCCGCTCCCGCCAGCATCCCCGCCGCACTCTCCCTGGCTTCGCGGTTCCGTGCCGGGGTCGCGCTGAAGACCACCCACCAGACGGTACTGCCGGGATGCGCATCGAGCAGGCGAAGCACGCTCCCGCCGCACCCGATCTCGATGTCATCGGCGTGGGCGCCGAGACACAGAAGCGTGAGCGGCCGCGAGGGGAAGGCCAGTGGCAGCATGATCAGATCCGACTGAGCTCGCGGGATCCGGTGGCCCATATCATCCAGGGCGGCTTACCGCTCGCATGCAATTCGTCCACTCGCTGCTTGTCCTTCGCGGTGTCCACCGCCTGCCAGAACCCATCGTACCGATACGAGACCAGCTGTCGCGCCTGGATGAGCCGCCGAAACGGCTCCTCGACGAGTTCCTCTCCCGGGCGCAGGTAACGGAAGATCTCGCGCTTGAAGATGAAGAAGCCCCCGTTGACCCGGAGATCCGTCGCTCCGATCCCGTGGAATCCGGTGACCAGGCCATCCGGCCCCGATACCACCGCGTGATAGCTCAGGTTGGGCCGCACACTCAGGAAGCTGGCCACCCGGTCGTGCCGGAGAAAGTGGGCCAACTGGTCGCCCAACGGCAGATCGGTGAGACCATCCGCATAGTTGGCGCAGAAGACCTCCTCCCCCGCCAGGAACGGCTCGGTCGCCGCCAGCCGCTCCCCGATATTGGCCTCGACCCCGCTGTCCACGAACGTGACCGACCAGTCCGCGCAGTGGTCGCGCATGTAGTTCCTGATCACCTCTCCCCGGTACCCGAGACAGAGGATGAAGTCCTTGATGCCGTGGTGGGCATAATACCGCATGAGATGCCAGATGATCGGCCGGGATCCGATCGGTACCATCGGCTTGGGCACATTGTCCGGAGACGTGCGCAGTCGCAGGCCGAGGCCGCCGCAGAACAGGACGACTTTCATGGCCGGGACCGGTGCGAGTCCAGCCCCTCGCGAATCTCCTTCCAGAACCGATCTCTCCCCCGCCGCATCAGGTTCAAGGTGCTCATCACGAGACCGGCCTTTCGTCGAAGGGGCAGATCCGCATGGAGGATTGAGCTCAGGTGGCCACGCGATCGGGCCCACAGCGGCATCGAGGCCGAGGCGCGGCTGCCCCAATACCGGGCGATCCATTCCGGCTCCCGGCCGTGCTGACTGAAGGAGCCCGCGTGGAGCCGGCGGCGGAACAGCACGTCGGGCACCTCGAACAGCTTGCCCTGCAAGCTCAGCTCGCCCAGCAGGATGTAGTCGCCGCCCGGGTAGTTCGGGAGGAGTCTCGGTGCGGGCCAGGGACTGGCTCCGGATCACGCCGACGAGGGAATTCACCCAATGCCCCGACGCAACCACCTGCCGGAACCGTTCCACCGAGGACTCCTGCGGCAGGTGCCACCCTGGATCGCTGATCGGCAGCGCATGGTTCTCGGCGTCGACGAATTCCGCCTTGCCGTAGGCCAGCACCACGTCGGGGTGGGCGTCCAGCACCGCGATGCAGGCGGCGAGGTATCCCGGCAGGCACACATCGTCGGCGGCGGCCCATTTGAACAGCTCGCCCCGGGCCATCCGGAAGACCCGGTTGAAATTCCCGGCGAGGCCGATGTTGGTGGCGTTGCGCTCGTAGCGCACCCGCGGGTCCGCGCCCGCGAAGGCCCGCCCGATCCGCTCGGTGTCATCGGTCGAGGCGTTGTCGGAAATGATGAGCTCGAAATCGGAGAACGACTGGTCCAGCAGCGCCCGCACGCTCGCTTCCAGCGTCTTCGCGCCGTTGAAGACCGGTACGCCGATCATAGACGGGGCGCTGAATTCGGGGATTGGCTATTGACCGGATGCGCCGGATCTCCCGCGTGGCAGGCGAAGATCCGGAGCGAGCCCCGTGGGTCGGGAGCGTCTCGACGTCGAAGACGGCCATGCCGTGGGCGCCGAGAATGGCCTCCACCGTCAGCAACGAGAAATAGGAGTAATGCTCGTGGTAGATGGTGTCGAACTGGTTTTCCTCGACCAGCCGCATCAGGTGGGGAAACTCCAGCGTCAGCACCGCGCCGGTCCGGAGCACCATGGCCAGCCCCGCGACGAAGTCGTTCACATCGGGAACCTGCGCCAGCACGTTGTTGCCCGCGATCAGGTCGGCCTGGATGCCCCGGGCCACCAGCCGGGCGGCCGATGTCCTTCCGAAGAATTCCACCAGCGTGGGGATCCCCTTCGCCGCGGCCACCGCCGCGACGTTGGCGGCCGGCTCGATGCCCAGCGACGGAATGCCCCGGCGGACGAAGTACTGGAGCAGATAACCGTCGTTGCTCGCCACTTCCACCACCTGGCTCGTTCCATCGAGCCCGAACCGCGCGATCATCGCGTCGGTATATCGCTCGGCGTGGGCGAGCCAGCTGTCGGAATACGAGGAGAAGTAGGCGTATTCGGTGAAGATCTCTTCACCACCCACATGGGCCGGGAGCTGCACCAGAAAACAGCGGTCGCACACGAACGCCCGGAGCGGATAGACTGGCTCCGGCTCGTCGAGCCGATCGGCTGACAGGTAGCTCTCGCAGAGGGGGGACATGCCCAGGTCGACGAACGTATGGGACAGCGCGGCGCCGCAGAATCGGCACCCGCCGGGTCCCATCGAGCTGGTCCTGAGCGGTTCAGCCATCCGTCGGAAAGATACCCGTTTCTCCGGCGGGCGCGATCTGCCTCAGTGCACCCCGGGCGGATCCACCCGCATCACCGCCATCATCCCCGAGCCCAGGTGCTCGGCGATGTGGCAGTGCAGCATCCAGGCCCCCGGATTGGAAGCGTCGATCAGGAGATCCACCGTCGATCCGACCGGAATCAGCGCGGTGTCCTTCCAGACCAGGTTGCCGGTCGGGACCCCGTCGCGCGCCACGACCAGCATCCGTTGACCGTGCAGGTGGATCGGGTGCTGCATCGGGTGGAACGACTTCGGGTCGTTGAAGATCCGGAGCTTCACCACCGAGCCCTGGGGCACCCGCCACTCGATGTCCATGTTTTCGCGGCCGGTCGCGTCGTCGCGAAGAATCCAGCGTACCTGCTTCGCGGTCGACAGCCAGTTCATGTCGGGCATTCCGTCCACCCATTCGACCGGCGCGTAGTAGGCCGTGTCCACATTCATGAACTGCACCGTGGCCAGCGGAAGGGCGGTCGTCTTGACCGTCAGAGTCAGGCGGAGGTCCGGCGCGCGATCGAACTCGCTTCGGTAGCGATCGATGTCGTGGGTCACCGCGGCGTTGCGCCGCAGGGTGGCGAACTGCGGGGCGTAATTCGGCGTCGCCGCGACGGCGCCCACGGTGACCACGCCGAGGGTGTCCACCTGGGGATCGAACTCACCGGCAAAGTGATTGATCGCGTGCACCGCGTTGACCAGCGCATAGCGGCCCGGTTTGTCGAAGCGCGCCTCGACCACGTACCGCTCGGCGGGAGCCAGCACCACGCTCCGGACCATCTCCTCCCGCTCGAATCGGCTCACGTCCGACGCCACGACCTTGAGCGGAACGTCCCCCAGCGAGAGGTTCCAGGTGCGTGAGCTCGCGGCGTTGGTCAGATAGAACCGCACGACCTCGCCCCGCTTCACGGTCTGGGCCCAGCCCGGCTCCCCGTTGACCAGCAGCACGTTGCCCACCCGGCCCATCAGCGCGAAGTCCACGCTCTCCCTCCCGAACGGGATCAGCGTATCGGCGTTCACCAGCAGGTCGCTCAGGACCAGGGACAGCTCCCGGTTGACCGGCGAGTAGTAGTCTGGCTCCGGCGCGTCCACCAGCATGTTGCCGAACAGGCCCATCGCCTGCTCGATGTCCTCCCGCACATGGGGGTGGTACCAGTAGACCCCCGCGTCGGGAAAGTGGACCCGGTAGGTGAAGCTCCCGCCGGGCGCCACCGGAATCTGGGTCAGGTCGGGCACCCCGTCGAAGCGGTTGTCGAGCCGGACCCCGTGCCAGTGCACCGTGCTGGGGAGATCGATGCGGTTGTGGAACCGGACCACGATGGTTGCGCCTTGGCCGACCCGGATCATGGGGCCCGGCACCTGGCCGTTGAACCCGTACGCCGCAAAGGCGTGCCCCCGGATGGTCCGCCGGACCAGCATCGCCGTCAGGTCGAGCGTGTCCCCGGTCGTGAGCCGTACCGTACGGCTCGGCTGGGCCGGCGGCAGGCGCAGGATATCCAGGCCAGCGCCGGGCAGGAACGATTCCACCGGCGGCCGCTCGCCCACCAGTCCGGGCATCATCGGCATGCCCTTGGGCATCGGGATCGGCATCCCCGGTCCAGCTTCCATCGCGCCGTGCTCCATGCCCTCCATTGTCATGGCCGTGTCGGGCCTGACCGGCTTCTTCGGTGCCGGCGGCCGCTGCGCGGCAGCCGGCGCCGCCAGCGTCAGTCCCAGCGTCACCAGGACCATAGCGGTCCGGCTCATTCGGGCGGGATACCCCGGAATAGCGGATGGGAAACGAACGACTGCAGCCACGCGCTGGGCGAGATCCCGTGCAGCACCGTGGGCCCCGCGCGCGATGCCGGCGCGGAGTCCGCCTCCGCGGTGATCACGAACAGGAACTTGTCGAGCTGGATCCGCCCGATCCTGGACACCCCGTTCGCCACCGTCCCCAGCCGGTACCACCGGCTCAGATCGGGCGTCGCGGCCCACGCCACGTAGGTCGAATAGGCGCCCAGGCTCGCGGGCTCGGGGAGCCCGGAGAGGTCGAGCTGGACGTCGTAGGAGGAGACCCCCTCCGCCGTGACGGCGATACCGAACGGCGAAGCCGAGTAGACTAGCCGGGCGGAGCCCCGGGCGTCGGGCGCGGCAGGGGTGGAAAGGAGCGCGATGTCGAACGGGCCGGCTGCTCCGGCCAGGAGCAGCGCGGCCGCCAGAAGGGTCTTCACGGAATCGGCTTGGACGCGCGCTCCGGTCCGTGGTCCCAGTCCTGCACGCTCGAGATGTTCGGCATCCCGTGGTCATGGCCGTTCCAGCCGGTGAAGCCGTCGACCTTGAAGACCCACAGCCCGGTGCGCATGTCGGAAAGCACCACCAGCCCGTCGTAGTTTCGAATATCCACCCCGAACGCGCCCTGTTCGACACTGGTGGTGCTCTGCCAGCCGTTCTCGGGCGAGCCGCCGAACCCATGCTCGTGCTCGCACTCGCAGGAGTAGAAGCCGCCCACCGTCTTGGGATGCTTGGGGTCCGTGAGATCGAAGATCTGGAGCCCGTCCTCGTAGGCCGACACGAAGACATAGGGCCAGCGGACTTCGTGGTTGTGCGACAGGTCCTGCCAGTCGGCCGTCCAGGCGCTGATCGGCTGATCGATGTTGGGCGTCTTGCCTTCCTGGCCGGGCTCGAGATCCCAGATCCGGAGCGGCGTGTACTGGTATTCCGTTTCGGTCACCGCGTAGCGGCCGTCGGGCGAGGGCGTGAACGTGTGGGCGATGTCCATGCCGAGGCTGGTGATCGTGAACATCTGCTTGGGCACCTCGGGGCTGGTGACGTTCCAGACCGAGTACCCGCCCAGCCCTGCGCCGTAGAACTTGTCTTGATTGGTGGCCGGGTCGAACCCGACGTAGAAATCGTGGTAGCCGCCCGCGCCGATCTGCTTGAAGGGGGTCGGGTTGGGCACATTGCCGATCAGCCAGGTGGAGCTGTCGGCCCCCGAGACGACCTTGGCGAGATCGTAGATCAGCGCCTTCTGGGCGTTGACGGTGACGAACAGCAGCGCCCGGCCGTCCGAGTGCTTGTAGGCGAACGTATTGTGGAAGCCGCCCGGCGCCTGGGCATACCGGATCCGCGCCACGATCTTCACCTTGGAGGTGTCGGGCAGCCCGGTCACGTCGAAGATCACGGCGCCCAGGTCGGCATCGGGCGTGCCCTGCTGGAACTGGAAGGACTGCTCGTAGTAGTAACGATCCCCGATCTTGAAATACTTCCCGTCCATCGCGCCGATCCCCCGGTGCAGCTCGGGGTTCTCGATGGTCCACTGATAGATCTTGACCGGCCTGGCGGGGTTCCGGATGTCCCAGATCTGGGCATTGAAATTGACGAACCCGGACACGTACACGTAGGGCCGGCCGCGGTCCTGCTCGATTTCCACGTCGGCCGCCTTCCAGGGGCCGGGGTTGTTCGCCACATGCTCCAGGGCATGCACCTTTTCGGTGCCGCCGTGCTTCTGATCAGGCTGGGGAGCGGTCATGCCCGGATCCTGCGCCCGGAGCGCAGTCGCGGACAGGCAAAGGACGGCGAAGACGGACAGAGGGCGCATTGGTTCTCCTGGATCCGGTGGGGACGGTCATGCCACGTGCTGGACTCGGATAATGGCTTCGGGGGGCGGCATCGGGCAAGCGGCCGCGGCGGGGAATGCGCCCTACCCCCGCGCGATCGCCGCCGCGAGCCGGTCGGTGACCGGCACCGGAATCCCGTGGTCGCGCCCGCCCCGGAGGATCGGACCGGCAATGGCGTCGAGCTCGGGCGGCCGGCCCGCCGCCACGTCCTTCTGCATCGAGCTGCGCAAGCCCGCCGGCATGCCGCGCAGCAGCCGCACGGTCTCCTCGGCGTCGACGTTGGCCCCGAGGGCCCGGGCCACCGCGCACGCCTCCCGCGCTACCGCCTCGAACTGCCCGGCCAGCTCCGGCCTGGCCCACAGCTCACCCACCGTCAACCCGGCCGCGGTGGTGTTGAGCGCCATGGGGGCCAGCATGACCAGCTTCCGCCAGAGCAGGGTGAGCTCGTCCGGCTCGAACCGGCAGTCGCAGCCGAACCGGGTGAGCTCTGCCGGCGGCCCATCTGAGGCCGGTCTCTCCGGCCGCCGCGAAGGCGAGCCTGGCAAAGGAGGACCGGTGCACGATCCGCCCCGGCGCGACCCGCTCCACTTCGCAGGCGATGGTGCCCGGCACCACCCGCTCCGGCGTGAACCGGGAGCGGAGCAGCGCGACGTGGTCCACCCCGTTGAGCAGCGGCACCACCATCCGGACCAGTCCGGGATCGGGCACCGCGCCCAGGGATGCGCCGAGCTGGGTCGCCTTGGGGGTCACCCAGAGCACGTCCACCGGCTCCTCGAGTGTGAGGGCCGGAACGACCGGCGCGCTCAGGTTCCCGAGCGGACTCTCGAGCGTGAGAGCGTGCGGGTATCCCGGAAAGCTCTCGGGCCGGAGCAGGACGATGACCCGCGCGCCGGCGAAGGCCAGCACGGCGCCGACGAAGCCGCCGACGCCGCCGGCGCCGAGGATGGCGTGGGTTTCCATGCCGGTAAGCTACCTGCCAGGGGCGCCTCGCGCGCGTACCCCGCGGGCGGTACATTCGCCCCATGAAAACCACATCCATACTCCTGCTGTCCATCGTGCTCGCCGGCTCCAGCGCCCAGGCCCAGGGCAACCCTCCCGGCCAGCAGCGGCGCACCGCCCCCACCGACTCCCAGGCTCAGGTCACCGCCCCGCCGCAGCGGCCGGCGCCGCCCCCGGAGGAAAAGAGCTCGGTCACCCACCACACCGCCCGGATCGGCGGCCAGCAGATCGCCTACACCGCGACGGCCGCCACCTACATCATTCGGGCCGACGACGGCACCCCCAAGGCGGTGTTCTTCTTCGTCGCCTACACCAAGGACGACGCCGACCCGACCCATCGCCCCGTGGCCTTCGTCTACAACGGCGGCCCCGGCTCCGCGTCGAGCTATACCCACATGGGGTTGGGACCCCGCCGCACCGTGCTGACCGACGACGGCTTCGGCATGCCGGCGCCCTATACCACGGTCGAGAACAACGACTCGTTCCTCGACGCCACCGATCTGGTGTTCGTGGACGCGGTGTCCACCGGGTACAGCCGCCCGGCCCCGGGCCAGAACCCGGCCCAGTTCTACGGCCTCACCCAGGACGCCGACATCTTCTCGGATTTCATTTACGAGTACCTGACCCGGACCGATCGCTGGACCTCGCCCAAGTTCCTGATCGGCGAGAGCTACGGCACCACCCGTTCGGCCCAGCTCTCCCAGACCCTCCAGCGGCGGCACCAGATCTACCTCAACGGCATCGTCCTCGTCTCGACGGTCGGATTCGGGAGCTGGGGCGCCGACGACCGGACCATCTTCTTCCTTCCCACCCTGGTGGCCTCGGCCTGGTACCACAAGGTGCTGGCTCCCGACCTCCAGAAGCTCGGGGTGGCGGAGGTGGCGGAGCAGGCCCGGGAATTTGCCCACGGCGAGTATGCTGCCGCGCTCGAGAAGGGAGACCAGCTCCCGGCCGCCGAGCACCAGCAGATCGTCGGCAAGCTGGCCCGGTTCACCGGACTCTCGCCCCGCTACCTGGAACAGACCAATCTGCGGGTGAACCCCCAGCGGTGGTTCAAGGAGCTGCTCCGCGACAAGCGCCTGACCGTGGGACGGATCGACGCCCGGTTTACCGGCATGGATGCGGATGCCGCCGGCGAGCGCGACGAGTACGATCCGAGCCTCGCCTCGTATGACGGCGCCTTCGTCGCCGTGTTCCAGGACTACGTGCACCGCGAGCTCAAGTGGAACAGCCAGATGTACTACACCTTGAGCGCCAACGTCCGCCCCTGGGATCAGGGACAGCCCGGCGAGCCGGCCGAAGCGCTGCGATCGGCGATGACCCAGCAGGGCAAGCTCCGGGTGCTGGTGGCGGCCGGCTACTACGATGTGGCGACTCCGTTCAACGGAATCGAACAGACCGTCTCCCACATGGGACTGGAGCCGGCCATCCGCAAGAACCTGGGCTTCGCCTACTACGAGGCCGGCCACATGATGTACATCGAAAAGAAGTCCCGGGAGAAGCTCCACCGGGACGTGACGGCCTTCATCCAGGAAGCGATCCCATGATGCCCTCCGCTCGTTCCCGCGCCGTCGCGCTCACCCTCGGCACCCTGCTCCTGTCGGCCTGCGGGGGCTCCGGATCGGGACCCAGCGGCAAGTACACCTCGGTCGAAGACAACTCCTTGACCATGGAGCTGTCCTCCGGAGGGGGCGTCCTCATGACCGCGGCCGGGGTCGGGTCCTCGCAGGGAACCTATGTCGTGGACGGGGAGAAGATCATCGTCACCGTGAGCGGGCAGGCGCACACCCTGATCCGAAACGGCGACTGCCTCGAGGATCCCCAGAGTGTCTTCGGCAAGCTCTGCAAGGGTGGGAAGGCGGGAGAGGGGTCCAACGTCTCGACCCGAACGGTGCCCACGGCCCCGACCGGCACCTGGCTGGCCTCCAATGCGGACGGCCAGTTCAAGCTCGACTTCGGAACGGGCAATACCGTCACCCTGACGGCCACCCCGCAGAGTGGCGCGGCCGACACCCGCTCCGGCACGTACCAGGTGGAGGGGGACGTGGTCCAAATCACCCTGGCTCAAGGGGAGCCGCTAACGCTCAAGTTCGTGAACGACGCCTACGAGAGCACGTCGTTCGGGCTCCCGATGCGGTTCGTCAAGCAGTAGGCGGTCTTCTCACCGCACGTGCACCAGCACCGTCACCGTCGGCGGGAACGGCGACGGGGGCGGCGGCGGATCCCCCGGCTTGGGCGGGGGCGGCTGAGCAGAAAGTCCGGGACCCCGAACTTGAGGGTGAGCTCCCCCGCCCGGGCCGGCGTGAATTCGAAGTCGTAGATCTCGCCCGGATCGAACACCAGCACCGACGGCTGGGACACCGCCAGCAGCGCCGGCAGCGGATAGCCGTCCTTGGCCACCGCGCGCCACGTGACCGGCGTGCCGTCCTGGTTGAGCGACACCTGCGTGGGGCTGTCGCCCGCCAGGTTGAAGAGCCGGAACCGGTACCGCGTCCCCGCCTTGAGCTCCATCGGCGCCGGCTCGGCGCTCCCGTTGAGGATGACTTTGGGAAATGGCCCGTCGAAGAAGTTGACCCCTGCCCCCGCGGTGCCGAAGAACAGCACCCGGTCGGTCTCGGGGTCGAACGTCTCGCCCGGCGCCAGCACGATGATCGGGCCGTAGAGCCCCGAGCCCATCTGCTGTAGCTCGCTGAAATGCGAGTGATACATGAACGACCCGGCCCGCGGCGGGGTCCAGCGCACCGTCAGCGAATCGTGGGGCGGGATCGGCTTGAAGATGTTGCCGCCCGACCCACTCCATCCCGGCACCCCGTCGGGATAGCTCTCCAGCTCGATCCCGTGCCAGTGGACCGCGGCGTGGTCTTCCGACTGGTTGACGATGGTCACCTGCACCCGCTTGCCCCGCTCCAGGATCAGCGTCGGCCCCGGCACCGGCATGGCGCCCGGGATCCGCCCGGTGGGTGTTGTCCTCCATCACGTAGGACATCCCCGGCTGCTCGCCGTAGACCCGGGGCTTTTCCCGCTGCACGATCCGGATCACCCGCTCCGGCGCGGGGTACACCGGCGCCGGCCCCTTGGGGGCCACGCTGATCCCCATCACCAGGCCGAACATCTGGTGGGGCCGGTCCGACTGGTGATGTTCCATCGCCATCGGGTCGAGCACCCCGCGGTCGGTATCCAGCTCGACCACCTTGGAGAGGTGGGCGGCGTAGTGGCAGTGGAAGATCCAGTTGCCGGGCCGGTCCGCCTTCCAGGAGATCCTGAAGGCCGACAGCGGAACCACCACCTGGGTCACCGCCATGTGCGGGTGCGCCGAGGTGTCCGCGGGGTTCCCCAGGTCATCCACCCGGAAATAGAAGCCGTGGAGGTGCATCGGGTGGTCGGCTTCGGTGAAGTTGACCACCCGCCAGTGGATCGAGTCGCCCTGGGTGTACTCCAGGCGTTCGGTGTGGGGCCACGACCGCCCGTTGATGGCCATGACGCCCCGGCCGAACCCGCTGGGACTCTTCGGGTCGCGGGTGAAGTACCAGGTGATGGCCATGACCCGGTCGGGAGGAGTCTGCGGGGCGTCCACCACGATGGCGCCGTTGAGCTGCATCTCGTCCGAGGGCCGGCCGAGCTCCGGATCCGGGCGGCTGCGGGCGTTGTAGAGATAGGTTCCCGCCGCGGACGCCGTGAACCGGAACGGGACCGTGGCGCCCGCTGGCACGACCAGGGTGTCGCTCAAGCTCCTCGTGGTCCCCAGCCCCCCGACGGTGAGGGCGCGGCCCAGGGTGTTGTGGAGGGTACCGCGGACCTCGGTGCCGACCGGCACCCGGATCAACGGACCCGGGGTGAAGAGCGGCTGCCCGACTTCGGCAAAGGCGGCGAGGCTGTCGAGCGCCTTGCCGCCTTCGCCGTCGGGCTGCCAGGTTCCGGTCCGGGTTTCCAGCGCCACCGTGAGCACCCCGTTGGCGAGCGTGCCGGCGGCGTGGCGGTTGTCGTTGGGCTGGATCGTCTCGGGCCCGGCGGTGCGCCCCGATCCGGTGACGAATACGGCGCAGGAGACGAGGGCGGCGGAACGGATCGATCGGAGCATGGACGGCCTCGGGAGCGACGGGTGACGTCGAGGGTGCGCGGCTTCGTAATGACTGGGGAGAGCAACCAATCTAATACGGCGCCGCCGGGGCCGTAACCGCGGGCATGGAGAGGGGTGGGAGGCCTGGGGTATCGCTCGAGGCGCTCCTTTGAGAACTATTCCTGCGGTGGCATATGCCTGGAGAGGAATAATCCCAGCCCACGGCTTCGCGACGATCGAGAGCGCCCTCCGCCATGCGGCGGCGCTGGCGCGTCACGTCACATCGTGGTGTGATTCATGCGGTAATGGTGTTGCTAATGCCACCGTGCAGTATGATAATGGTGTTGCCCGTCAGCTCGGAGCCCCGCGCCGGTCCGGAGAGTTCGAAACATGAGAATGCGCTCGAAGCTCCTGCTCACGACCGTGGCTATTGTCGCCCTGGTGTCCGTCGTTGCCATGCGGGAATTTCGCATCCGCTGGCGCGTCCAGTTCATTGCCATGAAGCTGGTGGGAAAGACTCCCTATCTCTCCTGGAAAGAAACGGTACAACTGGTCCTGTCGAAGGGGAGCCAGGTGCCGACCGGCGGCATGCCGGCCAAGCCGTCTCCAAAGCTCGTGGCCAGCAATGCCTCCGATGCGAGTGTCCAGGCGGGACGAGAGTTCTTCCTGCACCAGTGCTCGACCTGCCACGGTCCCGATGCCCGTGGAGGGACCGGCCCGGACCTCACCCGCGGACAGTTCCAGCATGGGGACAGCGATTCCGCGCTGTTCCGCACCATCACCCAGGGTGTGCCGAATACCGAGATGCTGCCGCGAAACATCCCGCCGGAGACGGTCGGACAGCTGATCGCGTTCCTGCGCAGCGCCACGGCGGCGAATGTCGCGGGTGCGGCGGGCAGCCCGGGCCAACCGCTCACCCGCCTCGCGAGCGCGACTCCGTTCAACGTCACCCCGGAGCAGCTCGCCTCCGCCGGTCGCGACTCGGCCGAATGGCTGATGTACTCCGGTTCCTATGACGGCCAGCGGCACAGCCGGCTCTCGCAGATCAGCCGAGACAACGTCGCCCGGCTTCGGTTGAAATGGATGTTTCAGTTCCCGATCCACTCCGTGCATTCGGCGGAAACCACGCCGCTCGTCGTCGGTAATACCATGTTCGTGACCCTGCCGCCCAACAACCTGTGGGCGCTGGATGCCCGAACCGGCGAAGTGCGCTGGACGTGGTCCGGACCGACGCCCGCCACGATCAAGGCGTCGAACCACCAGAATCGCGGAGTGGCAATTTCCGGAAACACGGTCCTGCTTGGAACGATGGATGCCCACCTGGTGGCGCTCAACGCCCAGACCGGCAAGCTGATCTGGGATGTCAAGGTCGCCGATGCGAACGACGCGTACTCGATTACCAGCGCTCCGCTGGTCGTTCGCGACAGGGTAATCGTGGGCGTCGCCGGTGGTGAGTATGCCATCCGTGGGTTCCTCGACGCTTATTCGGTCACCACGGGTGAGCGGGCCTGGCGCTTCTACACCGTCCCCGCACCGGGTGAGCCTGGGCACGAGACCTGGGATAGTGGAGACTCGTGGAAGGAGGGCGGAGGGCCGACCTGGTTGACGGGGTCCTACGATCCCGCGCTCGACCTGGTCTACTGGGGCGTCGGAAACCCCGGCCCCGACTTCCTCGGCGATATTCGCCCGGGAACCAATCTCTACACCTGCAGCGTCATCGCGCTCGATGCCAGGACAGGCCGACTGCGCTGGCACTACCAGTTTACCCCGCATGATGTCCACGACTGGGACGCGGCGCAGATCCCCGTCCTCGCGGACGCGCTGTACCAGGGGAAGCCCCGCAAGCTGATGTACTGGGCCAACCGCAACGCCTTCTATTATGTCCTCGACCGCGAGACCGGGCAGTATCTGCATGCCCAGCCCTTCGCGCAGCAGACCTGGGCCGTCGGGATCGACTCGACCGGAGTGCCCATCGTGAAGCCGGGAACCGATCCCACGACCGACGGCACCCTCGTGGCGCCGGCACTGCACGGTGCGACCAACTGGTGGTCGCCGTCCTACGACTCGGCGTCGAACACGATGTACGTCCCGACCATGGAAGGGCCCGGGATCTTCACCAAGGGTGCGCCGCTTCGGTCCCTGGACGGAACCTACCGCGGCTCGGCGGGAGTGGACCTGCCTGGTGAGCCCAGCGCGGCCTCGGTGCGCGCCCTGGATGCATCCACCGGTACCCTCCGCTGGGAATACCACTTCCCGCCTCGACGAGGTGGGCCGGTCATGGGCGGGTTGCTCTCGACCAATGGCGGACTCGTGCTGGGAGGCGATCAGTTCTACTTGATGGCCCTCGACAGCCAGAACGGTCACGAATTGTGGAGGTTCATGGTCGGCGCGGAGATCAGCGCCGCCCCGGTCACCTACCTCAGCGACGGGCGCCAGCAGGTGACCATCGCGGCGGGCCGGGCCATCCTCACCTTCTCGCTGGACGGACAGTAGGCCTCCAGCACGTCATGCGATTCCTCCGTCCCGAACTGGAGGCGCTGTGATTCCCTGTACCGCGTGCGGCGCACCGGACACAAGCAGGGAGCCTTTCCGCTACGAGTGGAACGGGCATGAGTTCTGGGTGCGCCGTTGCCCGGCCTGCACCCACCAATTCGTCTTTCCGTTCCTGACCGATGCCGAGTTGGCTATCCTCTATAACGACGAGTACTTCGAGGATGGGACCTGGGTCGGCCAGCTCTTCGAGGACCGCTACGAAGACTCCGAAGCCCGGCTGCGAGAGGAAGCCCGCAAGGTGCTCGGATTTCTGTCGGTGAAGGGTTCCGTTCTTGACGTCGGCTGCGCCGGTGGCACGTTTCTCGACGAGGCCAGGACGGCGGGACACGGGCCGGTCTATGGCATCGAGCTGAACCAGAAGATGGCGAGCCACGCGCGCGACCGGTACGGCGTCGCGGTGGTCTGTCAGCGGCTGGAGTACCTGGCCGACGACTACTGGAAG
The DNA here is from genome assembly GCA_963762545.1 of uncultured Gemmatimonadales bacterium. Lineage (GTDB taxonomy): Bacteria > Gemmatimonadota > Gemmatimonadetes > Gemmatimonadales > GWC2-71-9 > JABFSM01. The sequence continues at coordinate 1,371,523 of CAVXLC010000002.1, forward strand.
GACCTGGACGTCGTGGTGCTCATGGACACATTGGAGCATATCGCCGAACCGATGAAGATGCTCCAGAAGATTGGGAAATGGATGAGGCCCGGGGGTCAACTCCTGGTCCGCGGGCCGATGGCCGAAGGTTCTGTCATCCGGGCAAAGGAGGCGCTCCGCCGGACGCTGCGGCTCGTCAAGACCCTCCCCGGTGCGCCCCGTGACGCCAACTTCTGGAACCGGCGGTCGCTCACGGCAACCCTCAGGGTCAGTGGCTTCGAACCCGAGCAGTGGTTCGACGCGCATCATGACTTCGGAAACGTGCTGGCGGTCAGGCGCTGAGCTTACTCGCCGACCGGCTCGGCATCGGAACGCTCCACGCGGCGGAAAGGGGCAAGGGCGTTTCCTGCAGTGAAGCGGTCTTTCAGTTTCAGGAACGGCCGCTCATAGAGGTGGTAGGACGCGCTCGCCACGCACACGGTAAGCGCGGACACGCCGGCAAACTGCACCATCCCGCCAGTGACGCCTGGCAATTGTGGCAGCACCAGCGACGCCCCCATGAGACACAGAGGGTGATAGAGATACACCCCGTAGCTCACCCTCCCCATGTAGGCGACCGGCTGCCACGAGAGCAGGTTCGCGAAGGCGCGCCGCTCCAGCGCACAGGCAATGAGGCAAGCCGCGCACAGGCCGGTGAGCGTGAAGCCGAACGTGTTCACCAGCATGGACTCGCGGAGGAAGCGCCCCGTGGCGATGAGGCCGAGCAACAGGGCCGAGAGCCCCAACGTCAGCGGCAGCAGGCGTCGCGACCCCAGGAGCTTGTGATGGTGAAGCACCGTGAGAATAGCCCCCATGGCAAACGCATCGGCCCGCAGCGGCATCATGGTGTAGAGCCACACCCAGTCGACCCCCGTCAGCCACAGGGCCGTACGGATGAGCGGCAGGAGTACGATGAGCCCAAGGCAGATCGGCACCAGATCCCGCGTCGCCCGGACCAGCGCCGGCCAGACCAGGTAGAACTGCTCCTCCACGCTCAGGCTCCACGTGATGTCGGTGGCGAACAGCGCCCAGCCACCCGAGGCGATGGCGACGTTCGCGAGATAAAGCATGTACATCCACGCATCCCCTCGCACGGTGTCCAGCGCCTGTGAGTGAGAGACGCGCGGCAGGGCGATCAGTACCACCGCCAGGAGCGCGAAGTAGGGCGGGAAGATGCGCAAGCTGCGACGAGCGTAGAAGTCACGGAAGTAGCGCGGGTTATCCCGCGACTCCACCAGGATGCGGGTGATGAGATACCCGCTCAGCACAAAGAACAGGTCCACGCCCACCCAGCCCGCCGAGGCCAGATGGTTCAGAAGCGGATATCCCGCGGGATACGTCCAGAAGTGGCTCAGGAGAACAAGACTGACCGCGAGGGCTCGCAGCCCGTCCAATTGGGACATGTAACGCATTCCCGGTTCCCTGTTGTTGTGTTGATTCCGTGCGCGGGTACTCTCTCGAGACCTGGCCGGCGCCACCAATCGGTCAGTGCGCCAGTGTGATTCCTGTCACAGGTTCGATGATCCAGCCGCTGTCTCAAGAATAGCAAACTCCGTCAACTCCGGGAAGGTACCGGGAATCGCGGCAGTGTCCTCCACCTGACAATCGCGATGCAGGAAAGTGCGTGGATCGCCGGGCCGATCGTCGCCGTTGCGACAAATCCGGCGTCCTCAGGGAAACTGCGGCGGCGCCCTCCGCTTCTTGGTGGCCTGCTCGAACCCATAGGCCAGCTCGATGAGCCGGGGCTCCGAGCACGCCGTGCCCGTGAAGCTCACGTTGAAGGGCGACGGCTTGGGGTCGAACCCGGCCGGAAACGCGTTGGCGCCGGTTGCTGGGCCTGCCGGCACGAAGCCAAAGGGTACCGTGACCGTGGGGTAGCCGGGCCGGGCCCCGATGTTCGCGCTGCTGACCGAGGGAAACAGCAGCGCGTCGAGCCGGTTGGCCTTGAGCGCCGCATCGATGCCGTTGGTCGCCGACAGCAGGATGTCCTTCCGCCGGTCGGCCTCATAGCGCGCCCGGTCCGCCTGAAGGTCCATCTCGTCGGAGATGTCCAGGTTGGCCTGGCCATACTTGATCGCCCCGGCGCGCTGGTGGGCGATGTTCCACGCCCGGAGGTCGGCCAGGGTCTTGACCGGCGCGCTGCTCCCCAGCGATTTGAGCCAGGCATTGAAGTCCCGCTTCATCCCGTACTTGAAGGCGATCGTGCAGTCGGCGTCGCGCCCCTTGGCGTTGTCGAGCCCGCCGCAGGGATTCCAGTTGAGGAAGTTGTTCGCCGGCACCGTGTCGATCACGCTGGGAATGTCGGCGGGGTCCACGATCACCGCGCCCTTCGCCTTGAGCACCGCGATCGCGCTGTCCATCACCGCGCGCTGCGCGTCGTTCAAGCCGCCGCGCGGGGTCCCGCGCGGGTTCCCGGCCGCCGTGCGGTCGTAGAAGAAGGCGCGCGGAATCCCGATTCGGGCCCCGCTGAGCCCGTTCGGGTTCAGGAACCTGGTGTAGTCGCGGGCCGGCGGCGGCGGGCACTGTCTTCGTCGCGGCGTCGTTCGAATCCGGCGTCGCGCTCTCCAAAACGCCGAGCAGGATCGCCGCGTCGCTCACCGTGCGGGTGATCGGGCCCGGGGTGTCCTGATCGGCGGTGATCGGGATGACGCCATACCGGCTCACCCGCCCCACCGTCGGCTTGATCGCGGCGAGCATGTTCTGGTTGGCCGGGCTCAGGATCGAGCCGGAGGTCTCGGTGCCGACGTTGCCGGCCCAGAAGCTGACGTTGGTTCCCACCCCCGAGCTGGACCCTCCGGTGGTCAGCACCGGCCGCCCGTCGAAGAAGGCGTCGCGCGGGTCGCGCCGCGGGTCCCACGGGTTCATCCCGTAGCCCGACAGCCCGGTGTAGTTGCCCGGCATCCCGCTGGCGATCCAGTTGGCCAGCTCGGTCAGCTGGGTCTTGGCCAGGATGATGGCGCCCGCGGCCTTGAGGTTTTTTGTCAGGGTCGCATCGTAGGGAGGCACCAGGTCGGCAAAGGCCAGCGCGCCCCCGGTGGTCGGCATCTCGACGTCGTGGATGTTGTCCTTGAGGGCGACCGGAATACCGTGCAGCGGGCCCAGGATCACCCCCCGGGCCCGGAGCCGGTCGAGGGAATCGGCGATCGCCAGCGCGTTGGGGTTGACGGTAATGATCGCGTTGAGCCGGTCCTCGTAGGTCGCGATCCGGAGCAGATACTGCTCGACGATCGCGCGGGAGGTGGTGCGGCCCTGCTGGAGCGCGGTGCGCAGCTCGGCGATGCCGGCTTCCACCACCGAGAACGGCGCGGGCGCCGGCGTCCGGGGCGTGGCGGGACGGCGGGTCTGGGCGGCGAGGGGCGAGCCGGAGGCGACCAGCCCCGCAACGCCCAGCGCGACGAGAGAGATGGATCGGGGCATGGGGTCACGGTTGGGGTTGGCGGAATATACAGCGCGCCGGTCACTGGTACCGGGTGACCGTCACCTGCTTGAACGTCATCGAGACGCCGGACGTCGGCTGGATGCTGATGAGCAGGCTGCCGTTGGTGATGCTCAATGAAACGGCGCAGGACTGGACGTTGTTATATCCCGGCACCGCGTTGAGGCTGCAGGTGGTCAGGGTGGTGCCGGTCGGCCCGGTCACGGCAAGCTGGGTGGCGGCGCCGACATTGACGAAGTCGAACCGCACCGAGTAGGAGCCGTTGGGCAGCGCGCCGGTGGCGGAAACGATGACCGAGCCGGCCAGGGAGTTGCTGGTCGGACCGATCAGATCCAGATACGAGCCCCCGGCCCCGATATTGGCCCGGGAGTAGGCCAGGTCGATGGACGCCCCGCCCAGGGGTCCGTGAAAGCTCAGGGCCGGAACCGTAACGGTGGCGGCGACGGTCGACGTGAGGAGCGGCGTGACGAGTTGCTTGGGCTGCCGGAGCTGAGCCGGGAGCAACGCGGGGGCCAGCAACAGACCAAGGGAAAGGGCGAAGCGGGGACGCATGTGACGGTCTCCTCCGTGGGGGGTGAAATTCGGCGCCAAGAATACGGCGCTCCCATCACGGCGGTCTCAGGCCTCCATCACGTCCCGATCATCCGGTCTATCCCGCTGTGGCCTCGCAACCTCGGCCGCTGCTGGCGGTCGCGAGGGTCCGGGCTATAATAGGACCGCTCCGAATCCTCCCACCTCACCTATGCCCCGAGGGCCAGTTCATGCCATCCTCTCCGCCAGGCGTACCCGCGGCCCCGACCGGCATCTGGGTCGCCACCATGACGGACTACACCTACCGGCTCACCTTCGGCCCGGGCAACGCCGTCACCCTGGACTTTCTGCCAATCATCAACATTGGCAATTCGCAGGTGGGCACCTTCCGGGCCGAGGGCGATTTGGTCTATGTGGACCGGATCGACCGGCCGATGGTCCTGAAGTTTGTGAATGGCGCCTACCAGAGCACCTCGTACGGGCCGATGATGACGTTCGTCAAGCAGTAATCTGCCGGACGCCCTGTGATGTCCGATGATATCGGTCTCCTCAGAACCGACCTCGCAATCGAGGGGCTGGCCCGCCGGGGCGAAGCGGCTGGTCTCGGCGGGGCCGATGCCGGCGGCGGTGGCGGCCTGAGCGCGCCCAAGCTCGTCCTCGGCATTGGCCTCGGCATCGCGGTCGCGCTGTCGGGCTGGTCCTTCCTGTCCATGTATTCGATGACCGATCACTCCGGCCAATTCGAGCAGCCCACACTGGCGCTTCTCCATGCCGGACTGGCCCGGGATTCGCCGGCGCTGGCTCGAATGGACATCTCCCCCACCGCGCTGCGGTGGGTCCTCGACCGGAGCCGGACCGATCCCGGGCTGCTCAAGGCCCTGGAGGCGGGCCTCCACGCTTCGGGGAGCCGACACAACCACGATCGGGCCGAGGTGACCTTCGACGCGAAGGGACTGAAGCGGTGTGGCCAATGGCCGCTGACCGTGTACTTCAGCGGGCTGCCGTCGGCCATGCGGATCGAAGACGTCAGAACCGGGTGTGATTCGCGATAGCGACATGGGTGGCAGAGGGATACGAGTCGGTCATGGAGTGATGGTCCCCTCGCTCACCATCACGCTCGACCCACCGATCCGGGTGGCGACCACGGCGCCCCCGAGCTTCTCGGCACGACCCTCGAGGAGGCTCGGCCGCCCCATGTCCTCACCCTGCGCGATCCGGAAGGCGACGGTGCCGTCCGCGGCAGCGCCGCAATGGCTGAGCAGGCCCACCAGCGCACAGTTCGCGCTGCCGGTCGCGGCATCTTCGACTGGAGTGAATACCCGGGCCCGGCCCCACTCCGGCGGCAGCACGAAGGCGGTCTCCGAGTAATTGAACTCCCGGGCGATCTGCTGCATCTCCCGCTCCACGAGGCCCGCCGCCTCGGGGAGGACGGCGAGCTGGTTGCCGCCGAAGCGGGTGTCGGTGAAGACGTCGCAGGTGTAGTAGCGATAGCCCATGCTGGTGCTCCGGTGAAGGCCGCGGCTTCGGCTCCGGATCGTCATTCGGCCGGCCTGGTCGCGGACATTCTCGGGGAGTGCCGAGGTAGCCCTACTCGTCCCGCAGCGCGTGGGAGGGATCGATCAGGCTCGCCCGCCGGGCCGGGAGATAGGACGCCACCGCCGCGACGCCGAGCAGGACCGCCGGCACCCCGACGAACGTCACCAGGTCCCTGCTGCTCACACCCACCAGGTAGCTGCTCACTACCCGGGTCAGCGCCAGGGACGCGGCCAGCCCGAGCACGATGCCGATCGCCGCCAGGATCATGCCCTGCCCCAGGATCAGCCGCAGCACGTCCCGGTTGCTCGCGCCCAGCGCCACCCGCACGCCGATCTCCCGGGTGCGCTGCCGCGCCGAGTACGAGATCACGCCGTAGAGGCCGAGCGACGCGAGCACCAGCGCCAGGCCGGCAAAGGTCCCGTTGAGGGCGAGCAGGAACCTGGTCTGGGCCATCGCCTTGGTGACCCAGGACTCCAGCGTCGTCAGCTCGGCGACCGGCACGTCCTTGTCCATGGCGCTCACCTCGGCGCGGATGCGGCTGATCAGGCCGGCCGGATCCACCGCGGTGCGCACCACGAAGGTGAGCGGCAGGAACGAGCTGAACACGTACGGCAGGTAGACCGTCTCGCGCCCCTCGGCGGCCAGCGAGGTGGATTTGACGTTCGCCACCACGCCCACGATGGTCACCGGGAGCCGCTCCAGCGAGAAGGTCTTCTCGTTGACATGGTCGACCATGAGCTGCGCACCCAGCGGGTTCGCGTCGCCGAAGACCCGCTTGGCAAATTTCTGGTCGATCACGGCGACATCGAGGGCCTGCTCCTCGTTGTCCCCCCGCACGAAGGTGCGGCCGGACACCAGCCTGATCTTCATCGCCTCGAAGTAGCCCGGCAGCACCCCCTTGAAGTCCGCCGTGTTGGCCCGGTAGACCTCGTCCGCGTCGCCGATCTTCCCGTAGGAGCCCACCGCGTACTGGTCACCGCCGGCCAGCGGCAAGGGCGTGGCACCGCCCACCGCTTCGACCCCGGGGATCGTGGCCAGCCGCTCGCCCAGCTGGTTGACGAAGGTCGCCCGCGACTGGCTGGTCAGGTACTTGAGGAAGCTGAGCGGCGCGTTGAACGTCACCACGTTCTTCGCGTCGAACCCGGGATCGACCTGCTGGAGCCGGGCGAAGCTGCGAACCATCAACCCGGCGCCGATCAGCAGCACGAGGGAGAGCGCCACCTCGCTCACCACCAGCGCGGTCCTGAGCTTGTTGGCGCGGACCCCGCCGCTGTCGCTCCCCCGGTCCCGAAGGCCGTCGATCAGGTTGCCGCGGACGGCCCGCAGCGCCGGCGCCAGCCCGAACACGACGGCGGCCAGGAGGCTCACCCCGGCGGCGAAGCCCAGGGCCCGCGCGTCGATCGCCACGCTCTCGATCCGGGGCAGGTTGGCCGGGCTCAGGGCCTTGATGACCCCGATGCCCTGCCACGCGAGCAGCAGGCCCAGGACCGCGCCGGCGCCGGCCAGCAGCACGCTCTCGGTGAGCATCTGGGCCACGATCCGGCCGCGCCCGCTCCCCACCGCCGCCCGTACGGCAATCTCGCGGCCCCGCTCGGAGGCCCGGACCAGGAGCAGGTTCGCGATGTTGGCGCAGGCGATCAGCAGCACGAAGCCGACCGCGCCGAGCAGGGCCAGCAGCGCGGGCCGGGCGTGATTCACCACGTCCCGGTGCATCCCGTTCACCACGATCTGGAGATTCTGGGTCTTGTGGAACTGAAAGTTCTCCCGCAGGCGCGCCGCCACCCGGTCCATGTCCCGCTGTCCCTGCTCCACGGTGACGCCGGGCTTGAGCCGCGCCACCACCGTGAGCCAGGGCGCATCGCGGGCGAAGTCTCCGATGTTGCTCGGCAGGACGCCCCAGGCGTCGATGTTGGTCGGCATGCCGGCATCGGGCGGGAGGTAGATGTGAAAGTCCGCCGGGAGTACGCCGACCACGATCGAGCCCCAGCCGTCCATCTGGATGGTCTTGCCGATGACGGCGCGATCCCCGCCGAACCGGCGCTGCCACAGCCCGTAGCTCAGGACCACCTTGCCGGGCGGCAGATCGGGGTTGGGACTGCCGAAGGATTTCGGGTCGATGGGAAACGCGTCGTCCGCGACGGGGGTCCGGCCGAGCACCGGCCGCACCCCCAGCAGGGAGAAGAGGTTCGCGGTGACATACGCGTTGGTGACCCGCTCGGGGGGCCCGTCACCGGTGAGCGTGCCGGGGACCGCGATCGCGCCGGCAAAGCCCTGGAACATCGTGGCGCCTTGCTGGTAGTCCCGGAAGTCGGGCCCGGAGACCAGTGCCCGCGCGACGTTGGTCGCCGGGAGCCGGTTCCATACGAACACCAGCTCGCCGGGGTCCCGGAACGGCAGGGCGCGGAACAGCACCGCGTTGGCCACGCTGAAGATCGCCACGTTGCTGCCGATACCCAGCGCCAGGGTCAGCAGGATCACCGCGGTGAAGAGGGGTCTCCGGGCGAGGGAGCGGACCGAATACTTCGCGTCGGACCAGACGGACAGGGCCATGGCTATTCCGCGAGTTGGGCGGTCAGTGCCCCGGCGTCCGGCACCTGATGCCGGAAGGCTATGGGGCGCTATGACATAGGGCTGCCGAAGATATACCGAAAACGGAGTCGGGTCAAGACAGGGACCTACCGGATCTGAGCCTGGTAGCCTCCGGTCTCAGTTGCGGGGGGCGGGAAGCGGGGAGCCGCGGGCAGGGCGCGTGAACAAGGTACCGGCGCCCGCCGTGATGACCGGCCCCGCTGGAACCAGCTGCTTCCGGAGCGGATCCACCTTGAGGTTGAGCCCTTCGAGGGAATGCGCGCCGAGCAGGATGAGGTCTCCCGGCTCCGCGAAAACGACGAGATCCGGGGCTTCGGTGCCGTCGGCGACGATGAAAGCCAGGGTCCGCTCGGTGCGGATCCCGAGCGACTCGAGCACCTGACGCGGCACCCAGGTGTACTCGCTCCCGGTGTCCACCAGCGCGTCGGGCACCACGAGGCGGTGGGTCCTCAGCCAGCAGCGCGTTCTTGCGCCAGGGGACCCGGTTGGTTTCCTTCTTCTGGATGAGACGCCGACTCGGACTCTGCGCGCTGGCGGTGGCCGGTCTGGTGCTGGGAAACGCTCAACCTGCGTTGGGCGAGGCCGCGGACACCATTCCCGCCCCCAAGGCGTCCCAGACACGCCGTGTTCCCGTCACGCCGGCCGCGCCCAGTGCCCAGGAGCAGGCTCTGGCCCAACAGCTGGCCGCGGCGCTCGCCAAGGCCGGAATCCCGGTCGACGACCAGGACCTGAACAGCATCGTCCAGGGCATCACGGAGGGTGGCCAGGCGGCCATGGCAGTGGCGATGTTCATAGTCTCGGCGATCGCCGAAGTCAGTCTCGAACCGCCAAACACTCCCAAGCAGGTCCCGGCGGCGGCCGACCCCACCTCAGGGCGTCAGACCCCGGGCGACCCCACAGGGTCACTGAGCGTACCCCAGATCGACGGCCTGATCGCCAGGCTCCCCCCGGACACGACGCTCAAGCTCACCCGATACCTCAGGTACAAGCTGACCCAGTTCAGGAAGAGCAAGCCGCAGCAGTAAATACCTTCAGTGGCGCTCCGGGAGCGCGAACGCCACGTAGCTGCCGCCGCTGGGCGCCCCGTTCTTCCCGCCCCCGCAGGCGATCACGATGTACTGGCGCCCGCTCACCATGTAGGTGGCCGGCGTCGTGTTCCCCGCGGCGGGCAGCGGCGCCTCCCAGAGCAGCTTGCCGCTGGACTTGTCGAAGGCGCGGATCCGGTTGTCGTAGGTCGTCGCGGCGATGATGAGCAGCCCGTTCCGCGTGACGATCGCCCCGCCGTAGTTGTCCGATCCGGTATTCTTCATCTCCTGCGCCGCCAGTTTGGGATACTCGCCGAAGGGAATTGCCCACTTGGTCGCGCCGCTGTTGAGATCGATGGCGGTGAGCGTACCCCAGGGCGGCTTGATGGCCGGATAGCCCTCCTGGTCCAGGAAGATGTCGAACGCCGAGTTACGATACTTGACGAAGGTCGGGACGTTGCGTGGCATCTGCGTCGGCTTCGCTGCCGCCCCGCACGTACTCCGCCAGCTCGGCAATCGCCGAGTCATTGAGCGCGGCGGCGAACGCCGGCATCCGCCCGGTGCCGCCCCGGATCGTCTTCACGATCTGTTCCCGGGAGAGTCGCTCGGCCTACCCCGTCAGGGTCGGCGCCAGCGGCGTGGTCTTCGCCCCGTGGCACTCGGCGCAGTAGGCCCCGAACAGGGATTTCTCCTCCCGCGGCACGATCTTGAGCACCCAGCCCATCTCGTTGGCGTTCACGTACAGCAGGCCGGTCTCCGGATCGAAGGCCGGTCCGCCGTACTCGCCTCCCCCATCCACCCCCGGAAAGATGATGATCCCCTTCTCGTTGGGCGGGGTGAAGGGATCGGGGGTCGGGTTCTCCCGGAAGATCTTGAGCGCCGCCGCGTGCGCCTCGGGCGTCCGGTCGGTGAGGTCGGCCTCGGTGAGTCGCTGCCGCACGAACGGCTTGGGCAGCATCGGGAAGCGCTGCGAGTCGGCGGTCACCTCGCCGGGGAGGATTCCCTTAGGCATCCGGCCGCCACTCGCTCGGGAAGAGCTCTCGCCCCGTCTCGCGGTCCAGCAGCCACACATGTCCGGTCTTGGTGATCTGCGCCACCGCATCCACCGGCTTGCCATCGCGCTCTACAGTCACCAGCGCGGGCGCCGCCGGAAAATCCCGGTCCCAGAGATCGTGCTTCAGTCCCTGGAAATGCCAGACCCGGCGGCCGGTGTTGGCGTCCAGGGCCACGATGGAGTTGGCGAAGAGATCGTCCCCCACCCGATTGGCGCCGTAGAAATCGAACGACGCCGATCCGGTGGCGAAGAACACCAGGCCGCGCTTCTGGTCCACCGTCACCCCCGACCAGGCATTCACCCCGCCGGCGATCTTCCACGCCTCCGGTGGCCAGGTCTCGTAGCCGAATTCGCCGGGATGCGGAATGGTGTGGAAGGTCCAGCGGATGGCGCCGGTCTTGACGTCGTAGGCCCGGATGTCTCCCGGCGCGCTCGGCAGGGCCTCGGGGACCGCGGTGCCGATGATCAGCATGTCGTGGTACACCACGCCCGGCGTGCTGGCGCTCACCGACAGCCCTTCGACCGGCCGATCCAGCCCGGCCCGCAGGTCCACCCACCCGCTGTCGTTGCCCCACCCCGGCGCCTTGAGGCCCGTCCGGGCATCCAGCGAAAAGAGCCGGTAGCGATAGTTGAAGTACACCCGGCCGTCGTGCACCACGATGCCGCGGTAGCGGATCCGCGGGCCGGTGAACTTGCCGCCGGTCGGGTCGAAGCTCCAGAGCTCCTTGCCGGTGGCGGCGTCCAGGGCAAAGGCGCGCTGCTTGGGCGACATCGCGTACAGCACGCCGGCCTGGATCACCGGGTTGGACTGCATCTCCGACCCGTCGAAGGCGTCCTTGGTATCGTAGGTCCAGGCCACCTGGAGCTGCGCCACGTTGGCCGGGGTGATCTGGGACAGCGTGACGTAGTGGTCGTGGTTGTCGCTGCCCTGATAGACCGGCCAGTCGGCGTCGCGTTTGCACCCGCCCACAGTCAGCAGGGACAGGATGCAGAGGCGGATGTGGCGGCTCAGACGCGATTTGCCTTCGAATAGAGCTCCGCCAGGCCGATGGGGAGCTCGATCAGGCGGAAGTACTCCTGCGGGTACAGGTAGTCTTCTCCGGATTCATCCACGACGCGATAGTGTCCCCGGGATTCGGCGGAAGCATCCTGCACTACCTCGTAGATCTTCCAGCGCTCGAGGTCGATCTCTTCCTGGCCAGAACCCACGCACACTGCAAACCGCCTCGCTGTCATAGAAAACGCTTGATCTTCACGTGTCTTCTCCCAATTCCATGTGCCTCATTCCAATGTAGCTCAGCAAGGAACACTGAGCCATCGCTCAGGCGAATGGTGGCAGTTCCCTTTCGCTTCAACCACCGACCCTCGCCGTAGCGAGAGACCAGCGTTTCCAAACGATGAATACGTCGGCCCGCAACAATGGTGCTTATCTCCGTGATTTCCCCGACGATGTCGAAGAATTGGGCCGCCATGGCCCCAACTTCGATGCCCTTGGAAAACCACGGTAACCTGAATTACGCCCGACGCCCCAAAGAACCGCCCCGAGCCGACTTCTTTGCCTCATGACCCCGGCTTCGGCCTCGGCAGCGCCGACGGGGGGAGCATCCCGATCAGCCGCATGTAATTCGCCAGCTGGCTGTAGTGGTCCGCGAGGTCGAGGGCATGACCCAGGACCATGCTGATCCGCGGCACGTCGCGGGACCGACCCCCGAAGGTCAAGGTGACCTGATCCGCGAGCTTCCCGTCCTCGAGCTGCGCGATGGCGTCCTGACAAAACGCAAACGAGGCCTTGAGCTTGGCCACCAGGGTGTCCTTGGGCCAGGTCGCCTTGATCGAATCCGGCGTTGCGGTGTCTTTCTCCGGCAGGCTGGACTTCTTCGCTCCGAACTGATCGCAGAAGAAATAGTTGTCGAACGCCACGTGCTGCGCGATGAACCCGATGCTCAGCTGCGCCGGGGTCGGCTTGTAGCCGAACTTCGATTCGGGAATCGAATCGAAGGCCTGCGCGATGTTCCGGTGCAGCCCCGTGATCCGGGCCTTGAATGCTGCCGTGATCGGGTTGGCCACGGGGGCGGGCGCGGGCTGCTGCGCGGCAAGTACTACCGGAAATGCCAGGGCGATCGTGAGGCCGGCGATCTTCATCGTAGCTGTCTCCATTGGGGGGGGCGGAATGGCCTGAAGATACTATCTCCTACGAGAGCGTCTCGGTTCCGGTTGCAGGACTCTAGCGACCGGCCAGCGCCCGGATGGCGGCCGCCGCGGCGCGCACCCGGGCCGGATCGCCCGCTCCGGACACGTCGCCATCCACCTGTCCCGCCAACTTCGTGAGCGTCGCGCGCCGGTCTGCCGCGTGCTGTCCCTCGGATTGGGCCAGCATGTTCGCAATGGCGGTGATCCGCTCGCTCGAGAGCCCGTGGTTGCGGCTCAGCTGATCGAGATACGACCGCACCACCGGATACCCGGCCGGCCACTCGAGCCGGGGCTGGCTCTGCGGATTGTACTCCGTCATGGTGACCAGCTTCGCCGCGGCCAGCTCGTTGGCCGAGAGCTGGTCGCTGGGCAACAGCTCGAGGACGTCGAACCCCCGCGCCAGCTCCGAGGAATAGACGTAGCCGTTCCAGTAGTACGCGCCCCACGATCCGCCGATGGTCCCTCGGCTCCGGCTCGCCGCGGTGTCGCCGGGGGCAGGCGGAGCATCGGCGGGGCCGCGATCGAAGTATCCGATCTCGAAGGGATGATCGGGATCGGTGAAGTCGATCAGGCTGATCCCGCCCTGATACCAGCCCTGCACCATGATGTCGCGGCCCGGCACCGGCACCAGGCCGCCGTTGTGGGAGACGCAGTTCTCCTGCACGGTCTGCGCCGTCGGGATCTTGAAGTAGGCGTGCTGGGTGTATTTCCGGTCCGCGCCGATCGTGAGTGTGGTGTTCCCGCCCATCTCCATCATGCTGGTCGCCTGGCACATCGGCTGGGTGCCGCCGCCCCACTCGTCGGTGAACACCACCTTCCGGCCGTCATTGCTGAAGACGGCGGTGTGCCAGAGCGAAAAGTTGGTGTCTGCTCGCGCATCGAGCCGCACCGGATGCTCCGGGTCGCTGATGTCCACCAGCAACCCATAGCTGGCGCAGGCGCCGGCGAGCAGGTGGATCGCGGGATAGGCCGTCACGTCGTGGCAGTTGCGCGGGCCGGTCCGCATGACCGGCGCGCGGGTGGTCGTGTCTCGCGCCTGGCGTTCCGCCTGGGTCGCCGCCCGTACCGCGCTCATGGCGGCGGGCTCGAGACCGGTGAAGATCCGCGCGCCGGTCACGACCTCGGCCTGTTCCGGGTGCGCCAGCGGGACCTTGATGACGTCGAGACGGTAGAGCGAATTGGTCTCATCGGCGGGGTCGGTGCCGTTCTTGCAGCCGGCCAGCTCCGTTTCGGGCCGAGCCTCGCGATTGCCCGAGACATAGAGGTAGACGACACCCGGATCGGTCGGACTCGGGATCACGGTGTGGGTGTGGGACCCTTTGCAGGTCTGCACGTTTTTCACGAGCCGGGGGGCGCGCGGGTTGGAGACGTCGTAGATCCGGACCCCCGTCATGTGGTCGGCGGGATTCTGGACCCCGCCCTTGGCGCAGTCGTTCCGGTTCCCGCCCCCTTCGGCCGACAGGAAGAGCAGGTTCCCGACGATGGAGGGGTCGCCCTGGGAGGTGATGCAGGACACCGTCGCGAGCCGCACCGGTTTCCGGGGGTTCTTCACGTCCCAGATCATGAACCCGGCGAAGTTGCCCTGGTAGACGTAGTGGTCGCGGAAGGCGAGGTCGGAGTTGATGAAGGTCAACCCGCTCACCGAATCGAGCGCCGCGCCCTTCCGGGAGAACGAGACCAGGCGCATGCCGCTGGCCGCCGTGCCGGCGTCGTACATGCCGGGCTTCAAGGCGTCGCGGGGATCGTTGCCCTTGGGGTAGGTCTGGGCGAGCAGCGTGGGGGCCGCGAGGAGGAAGACGACGGGGACGAGACGCATCAGGTGAGCTCCGTTCGGGCTACGGTTGGATATCCGACAACATCTGCCGCATGACCCCGATCTCGGCGGTCTGGACGACCTGAATGTCGCTGGCCATCGTCGACACGTCCACATCCTGGGCGGCGCGCGGGGAGGCGAGGAGGTCGGCCACCATCTGGAGCGCGCCCTGGTGGTGCTGTATCATCAGGGTCAGGAACCGGACGTCGAACTCGGCGCCCTGGCCGGCGTCGAGGCTGGCGAGCTGCTCGGCGGTCAGCATCCCGGGCATCGGCATGGTGCGCCAGGATGCGGTGTCCGGCACCGCCTGCCGGTTGACGCGGAGCCACTCCTGCATCAGGCGGATTTCGGCGACCTGGGACTGATCGATCTTCTGGGCAAAGCGGAGGAGCCGCGGGCCGGCCTGGTGCGCCGCGGCCATGCGGGACATGTAGATGGCCTGGGCGTGGTGGGCGATCATGCCCTGCATGAAGCGGACGTCGGCTTCGGTGTAGAGCGCGCCGTTGGGGATGACCACCGGTCCCATGGCGGCCATCGCAGCGTGCGCGTGCTGCGGTGTGGGGCGTCTGAGCCTGGGCGGGGGGGACGAGCGGCCAGAAGACGAAGACCAGGCAGCCGGCCACGAGGATCCGATGCATTGAGGAAAGTACTGCCCTGCATGGACTACGGGAACGCCCGACTGACTACGCTGCGGTCTTGCGGCGGGGGATTCACAGCGACTCGAGGGACAAAAGATCGTCCGTGAACCCCGCCTAGCCAACTACCCGACCGGTTCACAATTGCGGAGCCACTTCTCGTTTCACGTCACCCCGACGATCAGTCCGATGACCGTGACAACCGTGTTAGCGACCATGTGTAGGGCTGCCGAGCGTCTCCAACTGTCTCGCTGAGCGACCACCCCACAAATAACTCCAAAGGCGATCAAGGCCAGCAACCGCCCCAGGGATGCATCCACTATCGCATGTTTCAGCGAAAAAAGAACTGCCGTCAGACCAATGGCCAACCCCGTGGGAAGAATGCGAATCAGGCGCACTTGAACCAGACCGCGCCATAGGTATTCCTCTGCGATTGGCACGAAAAGACCATTCACCAGAGTGAGAGACACCACCTTCAACATAGAAGCGCGATTGGCCAACCATACAGTCGCGTTGTGATACGAACTGACCATCATTGGCAACTCGACATGGCGCCATAGTAGTCGATCCACCATGGACAATGCCCACACGCCTAACACTAGGGCCACTACCCAGAATGTAAAAGTCCAGCTTGTCAGGCCCTCCCGCAGAGACTGCACGATGCCTGCGAGCTCCTGTTGCCAGTTGACGTGCATAAACGAACCTGAGCCGACGGCCAGGAGTAGATAGACCAGGAACAGAGAAAGCATGTCATTGACCACTAAAGTCCCGAAGACGGGCAACCAGAATAGAACATAGTGGCGGAAGAAATATTCCCCGCCCACAACCAGGCCAACGACAGCCAAAGCAACACTCAGGTTGCGTGACCTGGACAGTCTGGAGACGGAGGACGTCATTGCCATGCAGGTATCACTTTCGGATGTGGCACTCAACGCCCCCGCTACGCTGCACGCCAGCCACAAAGAAGCGCCGCCGCAATCAGACCATCGCCTGTCGGTTTCAGCGTTCGTTCGACATCATGGGTTCCGAACGATTGCTCAACACGCCCCGTCGGGGAGCCTTCGCCAGGACGACAGAGGTTTCAACCTGACGCGGCGGGATTCTCCAGTATGTGGCGAGCAATGCTGCTGTCTCGTGCCGCGGCATCAGCGCGTACCCGTGGGCCTCGTAAAAACCAATCGCCCACGTCGCGTCCGCCCAGGTTCCGATCAGAATGCGCCGATCCGTCAGTGTCTCCAGGTGTTGCAGCAGGAGACGGCCGAGTCCCTTGCCTTGGTGCGCTGGGCGCACGTAGGCATGCCGGACGAGCGTCACGTCTTTCACCGACTGAATCCCCATCACACCTGCGAGTTGCGTATCGGGCTCCTCCACGCCCCAAAAGCCCACACCATGCGCGATCTCACGCGCCAGGTCGGCCGTCTGCATGTAGGGCTCATGCCAACAGTCGGCGGGAATCACTCCTCGGTAGCGTGCGGCGGCGGCGTTGACGATGGCGAGGATGGTCTCCTGCTCATCAAGGCGGCAGCGGCGAATCGTAGGCATGAGTTGCCGGGTTCCTCGTGTGTGTGGATAATGCCTAGCTGCCTGCGTATCTGCTGGGAGGCCTGGGGAGGCCGCCGCCAGCCCCGCCGCCGGACAGGTGTTGAGTGCCCTGGCCAATACCGCCGCGATGCCGATCGTCCGAAGGTATGTGCTCTTCCCCGACATGTTGGCGCCGGCGATCACAATTCCCGCGCCAACAGACAAGTCCACGTCATTCGGCACGGGTGATGGGACCAGGGGGTGCGGAGGCGCGGCGGCCTCGCCAGGGAAGCTACTCATCCGGCGGCCGGCCGCCGCGGACCGCCAGCAGCAAGCGCTGGTCAGGTTGCTCTGCGGTTAGTGCCGAGTGAGAATGACATCGTATTGGATACCACCAGCCGCCGCGGTCGTCTCCAGCGTGTTCGTCCCCGCGGCCCACGGGATATCGCGTATGAAGGTGTCTGCGGTGTGCGAGAAGGTCACCACGTTCTCGATGTTCTGAAAGGTCCCGGTGAGGTCGAGAGTTTCAGCCACCCCATTGTTCAATGATGCCGGTATGACAAGAGAGCCGCTGGTGGTCCCGTTCTCCAGCAATGTCAGCGTAATCGAAGCACCCGCGCTCAAGGCATCGACCGTCGCCAGTCCGGTCTGAGTAAAGCGCATGCGCGTGGCGCCATAGGATCCGGTCACGGATAGAGGTAGCACACAGTCGCATTCGGGCCCAGAAATGCAGGAATTGGCGAGCGATGCGGCGAGAAGCAGCGCAGCGAGGCGAATACCGGAAGCGCGGGCCATCGTCATGCGTGATCCCTTTCCAAGGCGGTCAACGGCAGCCCTCTGGACGGCGAGACCCTGATGGGTCACACCAGACTCGGTTCAAATGCGACACGACCGTTGCACCCTGCCCCACCAGGAACGCTGCGAGTGAAGTAGGCACCGCGGACTCCGAGTGAGAGACATGTCGCCGTCAGCACCATGGCTGACGCTTCCGACCCACACCACCCGCGGCGCTCAGCCGTTCAGCTGGCTATCAGCCGGGCCCGCCTGACTCGAACCATCGCGAGCGCCACAACAGGTTTCTGGTGCGTACCGACGCGGCGCATGTCCCGGTAGCCGCCTCTGCTCCCCCGGGGATCCGCCGCTCGCCGGAGCCGTTCTGGAGCGCCCGATCGAGTGCCTCACGGCGCACGTCGACATCCGCGGGACGTGTCCTATGGGATACCAATAGGAGCCTAGTGAGGGGCGGCGGATCGCGCAATAGGACGTAGCGCAGGAGTGTTTCACGTGTGCAACGTTGGCGCTGGTGCCCGGCGCGGGCAAGCCGCCCTGCCTGACAGTATCAGAAGTGGACGTTAGCTGAAATGAGAAGTATCGGTGCTCCGCTTGTGCATCCCGTCCGCCTCCGCATCCTCAGCGCCCTGAGCGGGCGTGAGCGTGCGTGAGCGTGCGTGAGCGTGCGTGAGCGTGCGGGCACTGGCGCGGGCCGGGATGCTCGAGGTCAACCGTCGGCGCAAGGTAAACGGGATCGTCGAGTCCACGTACCGGCTCGTCCCGGGGCCCTCATCCCCTCGAGATTGTGCTCCATTCTCGCGTCACATTGGTTAGCTGTCGTCAGAGCCACCGCCCCATCATGGACGGATGCAAAGTTCCCCCGCCGTCCGGTCCCTGCTCTTGTGGCTATGTCATATCTGACATACCTTTCGCGTGCCATCTGACCGGCCGCTGGTATGGCGTCACGGCGAGGTAGGCTCGCATGGAGGCTGGTGGCCTTCTGCGGCGGTTGCAGGTGGGCAAGAAGTTGACTTTGCCGTCTTCCCGTCCGATGCCGCGGATCGGGCCGTGGGTCCACGAGCTCCGGGTTCAGGACGCGAACGTCAGTTGGCGCATCGTCTACCGCTTGGATTCGGACGCGGTTGTGGTGGTGGAAGTGTTCCAGAAGCAGAGCCGGGCCACACCTCCGTGGGTCATCACGGCGTGCATTCGTCGTCTGCGAGCCTACGACCGGGCGATCGAGGAGGATCTGACATGAATCGAACCAAGCGGAAGAAACTAGAGGCGCACGGATGGCGGGTCGGCTCGAGCCCCGAATTCCTGGGGCTGAGCCCGGAAGAGGCTGCGCTGGTGGAGATGAAGCTTGGGCTGAGCCTGGCCTTGAGGAGACGGCGCGTTGCCTCCGCGATCTCCCAGGAAGCCTTCGCCAAACGGCTCGGGTCGAGTCAGTCTCGGGTCGCCAAGATGGAGGCCGGTCACGGATCGGTCTCCATCGAGCTGTTACTCAGGGGACTCCTGGTGCTTGGAGCCACCCCTCGAGACGTGGCCAAGGCACTGGTAGCCGCCTGACCTCGAGCTTTCCATCAGCTCGCCGGGGGCCGCCAACCTGCTGAGTTCCCGCCGCCCTTAAGGGCACCGGGACGCGGCGAAGATCGCCACGGTGGGGTACGGCGATCCCTGATAGCAGACCACTCGTCTCCCGTCCATTCCAATCTCCGCCCAATGGGTAACCGCCGGGTTGGGGCGCACTCCCGTGGCGGTCACGACGAATTCGCGGTAGTACGCATACTCTCCCAGCCCGCGATGCTCCCGGTTCGCGCGACCTGCGATGATGCGGAAGCCATCCGCGTCGGGCCGGATGCCGGCGACCAGATCGCTCTCTCCCCCTGGCGGGAACCCCATCGTCAGACTGGTCGCCGTGGCGGAGTAGTTGAGGGGGATGAACCCGGGCGGCTGGACCGTGCGCTGCGGCTCCGACCCCAGGCTGACCACCTGGATGGTACCCACACCCCTCGAGGCTGCCACAATCCGGTTCCCCGCCTCGTCGCACAGCATGGGTCCCTGCGCCAGCGTCTCCTGGAACATCTCGTGCGCAGCGAGTGGGTGACTCGAGCGCGGGGCGCCCAGTGAGCGCGTGATGCTCAGCTCGGCACCCTGCCCCGCCAGCTCGTGGATGATCCGACCGGCCTGGAGATCGAATGCGTAGAGCCTGCCGTGTATGAAGCAGGCGGCGAACGGGTTGATTGCCGTCCGGCGGGAGGTCTCGTACCTGAGGGTGTCGTCCAGTATGAAATAGTCGGCGCGGCCGTTCGGAGGATCGAAGACCACCAGGCGACGGGTGACCGGGTCGAACGCCATCGCATGTGGCTCCCGGAACTCCCCGGGTCCCGCCCCTTGCCGCACCGTCTGTTGCCGGAGCCGGCCGTCGGTGCCGAAGAGCTTGAGGAACGGGGCGCCCCGCTCCAGCACCACGATCAGGCCCGGGAGCACGGTCAGGGCCCAGGGGTTTTCCAACGGACCGCCCTGATCGGATTCGCCGCCAATCGTGACCAGGGGTGTAGGGTCTTGGGCGTGCGCGGAGGCGGCGAGGAGGGACAGGACACACACCAGCCGGGCACAGCGTGGCATTCAGGAAGTATATCGTCTCCAGGGCCGAACCGGAGCCGACTGTGTCAGGCGATGCGGATCTGCTCACCGGGCGGTTCAAGCTTCCGTCGGGCAATGCGACGAATGGGTGCCCGACTATTGATGGATGACGCCCGGCGGGGCACCCGCTATTTCCGGGGAGCCGGGCAGGCCGAGTCCGTGCCACCCCTTTGCCCGAGGCGCCAGCAGAGGGAGCGCTGTTCGATCAGATTCGCGGCCCGCTCGTCGACCAGATGGGCGATGTGGTACTGCTGCTCCTCCAGGCGCACCTTGTAGTCGGCAAAGGGGGAGAAGCAGTCGAGGTTCGGGGTGCACTCCACCGCCATCTGCTCGTACGCCCGCCCGAAGCGTCGTTCGACGCCGGTGCGCAGCTGGGCAATGGTGTCGCGCCGCGCCATGATCGCCAGAGTGGTGCGCCTGGTCTCGTCGCCCGCGGCAGCGATCCAACCCTGGATCTGGGGGAGGCTCGCGGTCCGCTCGGCGAAATGCTGGAGCGCCGTCTCGTACCGCGCGTTGCTGATGAGCCGGTCGGGCTCCGCCGCGATGGAGGCGAGCTGGGCGTAGGCCGTGGTGAGATTCCCGAGACTTCCCTTGGCGGCCTTGACGGCATCGTCCTGCGGCAGGGCGTCGAGCGCCTCCGAGAGCCCGTCGAGCAGCGTCGCCCGGCCGGTCGCCATCTTCACGCCTGACTTGATGCGTCCGGTGCTGGCCGCCACATCCTTCGCCCCCGGGACGCCGAGGAGATCGAGCAACCCGAGCACCTGCTTCGTCTTGTCGAGGACATAGTCGACGTAACCCGGGGCCGCCTCGTCGAACGGCCGGCGTGGCGTCTTGGCGGCGGGAAGGTCATCGAAGAGCGGCGCGGCCATCCCGGCCGCGGTGCCGACCAGGGGTGGCGCGAAGGCGGCGATCGCCTGCACGATCCGGACGTTGGACCACTCTCCGCGGCGCGAGAAGAGGAAGAGCGTCGCCTCGGTGCGCGCCTCGACCATCGCGTCGGACGCGCCGGTCTTGAGGTGGCGATCCATGTGCCGGAGCGCTTCAGTCCAGGTGGGCGCCCGCCAGATGATCGGGACCACTTCGGCCTCGAGTCGCGCCAGGGGTACCACGGCCCCGATCGGTTCGGCGAAGAGCTCGCGCGCCACCTTGCCCGCGTCGGCATTGGCGAGGAGGCTCTCGTGCAGCGTGAGCAGCTGGGCCTGCTGATCGGCGGAGGTGGTGCCGCGGCGCCCGATGGCGACGAGGAGCTGCTCGGCGAGCCGGTCGTCGACCCCGCTGGTGAGCACCCCGTTGTGGTAGAAGGCCCGTAGGAGCGGCAGCGCCTCGGGGTAGCAGGCCAGCAGCTCCGTCAGGCGGACCCGGTTGGTCTGCCGGGGAGGTTCAACCCGCGCCGCACCGCCGCTCGCCTCCGAGGACCCGACCGATTGCAGCGAGGGACGATCCGCGCGGATGAGCGGAGCGGCCGCGTCCCCGCCGCAGGGGTCGGCGGGCTTGGGCGGGGGCGCCACCGCGATCTTTGCCGGTGCGCGGGCGAGCGTCCAGGTCATCGCGACGAGAACATCCTCCTTGCCGTATGCCACCCGTACGGTGGTGCCGAGACGGAGTGTGTCACCACTCAGGAGCTCGTATTCGAGTCCGGTGTAGGGCAGCATCACGTTGGGGTGTTCCGCCTGCGGCTGATCGTGGCGAGGAAGCGTCTTGAATCCGGCGGTCGAGAGGATCCAGGCGCGCACGGCGCCATCCTGGGGCCCGCCGTGGGGCACCGGCATCCGCGCGTCGCCCAACCACCACTGGAACGAGATCCCCCGCCGCGGCGGGGGAGAATCGAAGGCGAGATCATACGCCATCGGATGCCCCGGGCAGAGGAACATCTGGGTCGGAAACCCGGGGTGGACGTCGATGTCGGTGGTGGTCGTGGTGCCGTGCCAGTGCACCCGGATGAACTGTCCGCCGGAGGGGAACTCGACGGTCGTCAGGGGGTCCGAGGCGACCCAGGTGTCCTCATGGTCCCGGACCATGTAGCACGCCTGCGCCGAACCGCGGGCGGGGAGGAAGAGGAGCGCGGCGACAAACCACGGAGGCGCGTGGGGCGAGGCATCGGCGTCAGGACACTTTCTCGCTCGATGCTAAACTGACCTGCATAAAGCACGCCACCTCCTCGGCCCATCGACTTCGATCGCGCGGGGAAACCGACTCCTGGTGTCACTGCGAGGGAGCAGAGCGACCGAAGCAGCCCCACGACACCGGGCGGTATCGCCCCGGCGGCATGAAGGCCGGAGTGACGGCACCGGGCCGGAGGTTGTCGGGTGCCGAGGATGGTCGGTGAGGCCGGGGGTGAGCGAGGTTGCGAGCCCCCGGTCTCATTTTGGGGAGCGGGGAGCGGGAAAATGGTACAGAGTTTCGGTGGTCGGTCTTCCATGATGGGAGATGCCGAGTTGCGCCCCCTCTCGCCGAGTCCCCAGATTATGGCCATGCCCGCGCTGCGTCAGTTCACCGTCGAGGAGCTGGAGGCCTTCCCCGCCGACGGGAACCGCTACGAGCTGCTCTACGGCGTCCTGCTGGTGACGCCCCAGGCCGGCCTGCCGCACCAGATCGTCGCGACCAGGCTGGCACTCCTGCTCGGCTCGTTCATCAACGACGAGCCCCAGGTCCAGATCTGTGCGCCGGGAGCCGTCGAGATCCGCCCCCACATCCACCTCGAGCCCGACATACTCATCGGCAACATGCCCATCGTGCCCCGCTGGGACGCGGTGCAGGACCATTGGCTTGCGGTGGAGGTCTCCGGCACCGGCTCGCGGGTCTACGATCGCGACTACAAGCGGGACGGCTACCTCGGCATCGGGGTCAAGGAAGTGTGGATCGTGGACCTGGACCTCGAGGTGGTGCTGGTGTCGCGGGCGGGGGGACAGACGGACGTGGCGCACGATCGCACGGTGACCTGGCGCACGCCGGGGGGACGGGAGGCGGAGATCGACGTCCAGTCACTCTTTCGGGGGGTGCCGAAGTAGCGTCAGTTTGCAACTGCCGCGGGGGCGGGGCCCGCATCCACGAGCGTTTTGGTGACCGGATCGACCCGAAGGTTCAGTCCCTCCAGCGTGCGCGCGCCGAGCAGCACCATGTCTCCGGGTTCTCCAAACACGACGTCGTCACTCGTCGACGTTCCCGCGGCGTAGACCACTCCCCACCCGACCCACCGCTCGAGCACAGTTCCGCTGGCGTGTCTGAACCGCAGCATCTTGCGTCGCTCCGTGCCGAGGGACTCGAGTATCCCGCCCGGAACCCACGATAGCTCGGAGCCGGTGTCCACCAGGACGCCGCGCACAGTTTCGCGGACGCCCGGGCGAGCCGGGTTCTCGATTTCAATATCGATGCGGAACGTTCCCATTTCGGCGGACATGATAGCTCCTGGCTGCGGTTTCCTTCCTAAGTCCATTTCACAAAATATGACTCTGGGGACATATGCCGTCGGAGGCATATTTCCGAGAACGATTCACCGAACGACGACCACCGTGTCCAGAACCAAGGGGCGAACCGGAATCAGCGAAAAGGACACCGTGGTATCCCGTCGTGAAGTGGGATCGACCACGTCGAGCGTGAAGCTCTGGGGCCCGGGTTGGATGTGAGCGGCCGCCAGGATGCACGAGCTGCTCCCCGGCCCGCACCGGGGGACATAGTACAGGACGCTGGTCGTATCCAGGCCGCTTCTTCTCGCGCGCTGAATCGTGACGGGACGAGCCAACCGAATCCGCCAGCGGTGTCCGATGGTCGGCTGGAATGGACCCGTGGCCTCCACGAACTTCTCCGCCACCGGCAGGTCGGCCACCGGGACTCCGCTCGCATAGTAGATCCGCGCGGCGGCAAACTCGGGAGTCAAGTCACCAACGTGGGGACCGGCCGTGATCCCGAAGTAGTAGAGCTCGTTGCCGACGCAGATCTTGGAGATGGTTCCGTAGCACTCGAACTGGAGCTTGCCGTCCTCGACGTGAAGGCCGGACCGAGCCGCCACCTCGACGTTCGCGACCGGGGCGGAGTCCCCCTCACAAAATTGGACTTCCCATCTGGAGTCCCAGGCATTCCGGAAGGTGGCGAGCACCGGGACATCCGGCAGGTGCTGGTACAGCCCGTCCGCGATGAATGGCCTGCCGCAGTGGTGCACGGCATCCCATCGGATCGGTGCACCACGGTCCTCTTCGAGCGCCTCGCGCAGATTGCCCACCGAAGTCTTTACGAGGTGATCTAGAGCCGGGAGCATGAGGTCCAGGGCCGCCGGCGAGATCTCACCCGGATCGCCCATCCGCGGCGGGTAGATGAACCGCCCATCGGGGCCAATCGACGAGCGAAGCTCGGGCGTGACCCAGGCCACCTGGATCGGCTCGCCGCTGGGAGCCGTCAGCCTGTCCGAAGCGCAGGCGGCGCCGAGAAGACCGAGTGCCAGAATCGCGTTCGAGGCACGATTCATCGCATCCTCACCCTCCCGCGCCGTCGGGACCCACCCAGTCGTAGACTCGCTCGCGGCCCATCGACCGCCATCGCGCCGGGTACACCGTGTGCTGCCAGTCGAGCGGCTCCGCGAGCGGCTGCGGTTCCGCCGCGATGGCGAGCGCCGCCGTGAGGTCGCGCCGCTGCTCGGCACCCAGCGCCTCCTGCGCCCCGTCCCGGTTGCCACCCGTCGTCGATCACCGCGAAGGGCCGGTTGGGTCCCGGGGGCGAGAGCTCGACCACGCTCCGGGCATCCGCCAGGGCCGATGCGGCACTGTTGTTCCCGTAGGCCCAGTACCAGTCGTTGCTGCCGTAAACCGGGAGCGCCGGGAGCCGAGGCGCTGGGCACATCTGGCGGCAGAAGGCGTGGATGGCGGCGAACGCCGTTTCGCCGGCGCGTCCGGGCCGGCTTATCACGCTGCACAGCTCCAGCTCGCGTGACCCCAGCTCCACGCCTACCGTGCCGCTCCGGACATCGGCCCAGAGGCTCAAGCCGTGCGGGTCGACCTGCCAGAAGCAGAGCGCGGCGGGCCCGGTTTGCACGCCGTAGCAATGGGTGAGCGCGCCGTCGTGGGTCGCGACGTACCAGGGCATCACGCGATCGGGCACCCAGCCGCGCCACTCGAGGTCGCCGTAGCCGCGCTCCCACGCGTCGCCCAGGATGAGGGGGTTGCCGGCGATGGTGCCGCGCCAGCGGAGGTGGAGCCTACGGACAGGCGTCGAGGGTGCGGAGAGCGCGATGCGGACCGCGCCGGCGACCGGCTCGGTGGTGACGGTGATGGATTCGGCGGCCCAGCGGTGGTTGGCTTTGGGTGCGAGCGGCTGGAGGCCTGAGGGGGTTTCGGCGAAGACGGCGTCGGGTGGGCGGTGGAGATCGAGCTGAGTTCGTTGCACCAGCCGTCTCGTCAGGGGGAGCGACAGGCCGAGGGCGGCGAGGCCGGAATGCTCGAGAAAGTCGCGTCGGGTGGTCATGGTGGGCCTGCGCGTTGCCCGGCCTTCACCCATTCCGCCTCGACGCCCAACTCCCCAATCCATCGACTCAAGTAGGACCGATCGAGGTCGCCGCTCCGCAGCCTGAGCAGCGCCGCCACGTCGTCGAGCTGGCGCTCCGATCCGCCGAGCTTGGCCCATTCGAGCTTCGCAAGAATCACATCTTCCAGTGACGCCACGGCCAACCTGAGTCCCCAGACCTCGGTGGTCAGCCGGCGGTCGAACTCTGCGCGACTGAAGGCTCGCCCCTTCCGAACGATGAGATCGACCTTCCACCCGCCTTCGAGGTCGATCACGTTGAATTGTGACTCGGTGCGCTGCGCTTCGAGCGCGGTACCGCGGTCGACGTAATACTGCTCCGGAGAGAGCGAGTCGACGAACTTCCCCAGGCGGTCCGCCGAGGGGGCGATGACGAGATCGATATCCTGGGTGGCTCGAGGAACGCCATGGAACGCGCTCGCGAAGGAGCCGGTCACCATGTAGGGGATCTCCGAGCGATCCAGCGCGGCGATAATCCGGCGGAAGACCTCTTCCGCCGTCATGCGGACGGCGGAGCGGCCAATTGGGTGAGGACCGCGTTGTGGGCGAGCTCCTGGCGGAGCCGTCGGTCGGGCCATTCAGGATGACGCTGGCGAAGGCCGGCCAGGGCGAGCTCCCGGGCGGCGGTACTCATGTCCGAGGCCACCTGGAGACGAGCGGCCCCGCTCAGGCCTCGCTGAATGTTCAGGTAGATGGTGTCGGCCGGAGTCATGAGGGGAAAATATACCTACTGCCGACACCCCCCGTGGGGATCGGCCGGCTTCGGCACATCGTGCACCGGCGGCCTGGACATGTTGGCCAGGGCGAGTGCCGCAGTGTGGACCATCCGGACCACCCGGGCCATATCCGGGTAGTCGATGTACTGCGCCTCGTCGGTCACCTGGTGGTAGTCGAGGTGCTCCCCCCGCGAGAGCGCCAGCGCCGGAATCCCGTACCGCGCGTAGCTGTAGTGGTCGGCCCGGCAGTAATACTGGAGCGGGTGGCCGGGGGCATCGTAGGTATAGTCGAACACGAACGGCAGCGGCTGCCGCGCGTTCGCCGCCTCGACCGTGTCGCCGAACTCCCGGGAGATCCGCTTGGCGCCCACGACCTCCAGATAGGTGGGACTGCCGGCCCCGGTCCCGCCCCGCGGGAAGTCGTCGCTCCGCCCCCGCCCGATCATGTCCTCGTCGATCTCGGCGACGATCGAATCCAGCGGGACGGTGGGGTGATCGGTGAACCAGCGCGAGCCCAGCAGGCCGGCCTCCTCGCCGGTGTGATTCACGAACAGGATGGAGCGCCGAGGGCGTGCTGCGGCCCGGCTCATCGCCTCCGCGATCTCCAGCAGGGCGACGGTGCCGGTGCCGTCGTCATCGGCGCCGTTCCGGATCGAGTCGAGCCTCGGCCGGTTCACCCGGCGCAGGCTGTCCAGGATGCGGCGGATGGCCGTCCACTCCTCGGCCGTCGGGGGCCGCTGGGGCGAGTCGGCGCCCATCGGCCGGATCACCCGGTTGAAGGCGCGGAGCGAGTCGTGGTCCACCGGGAACCGGTCGAAGCCCACGTGGTCGTTGTGGGCGCTGAGCGACACGTACTGGCCCCGGAGCGCCGGATCGCTGCCGCGCAGGATGGCGACGACGTTGCGGGCCGGGAACGGAACCGGGGTGCGGGAAATATCGAACCGGCCCCGCAGCGTGGCGCCGGTGGCTCCGGGGGCGAGCGACTCGGGAGCGGCGCCCAGGAGCGTCGCGGCGGCCTGCTGGGTCACCCAGAGAATCGGGAGGGCGCCCGGCGGGGCGGACGCTGTCGGGGACGGGACGCCCGGTGATCAGGCGGGCCACGTTCTCCGGGCCGATGCTCTCGAGGATGGTGAGCGCGATGCCCTTCGACTGGCCCCAGCGGCCTCCCAGGGCGAGCCCGCGCAGCGGCGTGCCGGGCGGAGCGTACAGCACCACCAGCTTCCCGGCGGCCTCCGCCGCGGAAATCCAGCGGGAGCTGTCGCGCACCGGGCCGCCGTAGATGACCGACACGCCGTCGAGCGTCACCGGCGGGGCGTTGATGGACGACGGCACGAAGTCCCGGCCGACCACCAGCGTGGTCCCGCCGGCGTCGATGCGGGAGCGCGGGTCCACGGCGGCGGTCCAGAGCGGCAGCACCTGGAACCAGCCCCCGTTCTCTCCGGCCGGCTCGAGGCCCAGGCGCCGGAACTCGGCGGCCACGTAGTCCGCGGTCTTCGACGCGCCCAGCGATCCCGACTCCCGGCCCAGCATCGAATCGTCGGCGATGAGGAACAGGCGGTGCCTGAGGTCGGCCTCGGTGATGTCGGCCGAGGTGGCGCCCTGGGGGGCAGGCGTTCCGGGTGAGGGCGTGCCACAGGCGAGGCCGGCGACGGCGGCGCAGGCGGCGAGGATGTTTCTCATGCTGAAAGCTATGCCGGGCCGCTGGAACATCCTAGCGGCGTCGTGGTGAAGGTCACGGCACCGGGCCGGAGCTTGTCGGGTGCCGAAGATGGTAGGTGAGGCCGGGAGTGAGCGTTGAGCGAAGCCCCCGGCATCATGTCAGGACTCGTCGATCATTCAGTCCCTAAGTTGGGATGCGGTGGAGCAAGTTCGACGGCAATTGTCCCGACCAGTCTCAGGCCACCACCGCCGTTCGTTGCGAGATCAAGGCCCGGGCGGTGGATCCTTTCATCGGCACGACCGCTGACGTGACCTGCGGTGCGGATGTCGGGCTGGTGCTCAGGTACTTCTAAGACCGCCCGGTCACGACGATTACCGTGTCCGGTACCAACGGTCGGACGGGAATCAGCGCGAAGGACACCGTGGTATCCCGCCGGGAACAGGATCAACCGTCGGGATCGTGAGGCTCTGAGGTCCGGGTTGGGCGTGAGCGGCCGCCAGGATACAGGAGCTGCTCCCCGGGCCGCAGCGGGGGACATAGTACAGGACGCTGGTGGTATCCAGGCCGGCCCTGCTGTCTACGTTGAGGCGTTCGTGACGTCCGATGACCCGGTGTTCCTGACGCTTCTGCCGAGGCCAACCAGCATCCTCGAGTCCCCTTATGCTCTGTCTACGTGACGGGGGAGCTTACCCGTGATAGCGGCGAGTCACGCCCGGGTCAACGCGGAGATCCCCTCCTAGCGGCAAGGCTCGGTGACGTGCCGCCGGCCGCGGAGTGCTCAATGCATCGTCACGACGACCGGGTACCACGGCGTAAAGACGATCGGACCACCCGGTCCCGCAAGCGAGTAGTTTGTACCGGCGCTGGAGCAAGCGGCGGCGGAATTCGTGGCGTCCCCGTGTGGGTAGGTGGGCGGTTGGTAGCTCGCAAGACTGTTGTTGTAGCAGGTGGTATAGCTCGCGCCGCTGGCGCTCGTGGCGATGGACACTGGGAAGGCTGTCCCGCCGAACGCAAGGACCTGCGAGGCAAAGCTGCCGGTCACCGCGACGTTGTTGAACCCGTAAACCATGGCAATCGCCTGTAGCGCCGTCTGGATCTGAGCCGCAGTCGCGTCCCACGGGATCGGTGCCGTGTTGTAGCCGGCCCAGGTAATCTGGAACGAGCCACTCTGGGGTACCGCACTGAGCCCGAAGGTCTGAAATTGGCTATAGCTCGCGACGCCCCCCGGGGCCACAAGAGAAAAGTTACTTGCTTGGTCCGTGCAGGCGGTGTCACTGGTGGTCGCGTCCGCATTGGTGCCATCCTCGCTCTGCGTGCTGGTATCATAGCATTCCTGGTAGTTCGGGCCCGCGGTCAGTCGTGCGTAGGGCCCGAAGTAGTTGACGTACGCGATCGTGATGGTCTGCGACGCAATGCTTCCGGTGACAACCACCTGAGCCAGCGTGGGAATGGCGCCAAGAATGGCCTGGATCTCCGCCGCCGTGGCATTCCATGGCACCGGCGCGGAGAGATAGCCACCAAACACGAACTGGAACGAACCGAAGGTCGGCGCTCGGTCGAAGGAAAAAACCTGGGTAGCCGCGCCCCCGGCCCCCACATCTTGAATGAGTACGGTGTTGCTGGGGCCGGTCGCGGCGTTGCAGGCGGCCGCGACATTCCCTGGCGTCGACTGGGTATCCCCATTCATGATGGCAAAGTTGTAGCAATCCTGATAGGTGCCGTCCCATCTCACCCAGAGGACTTCCGCATAGGGGCTCACGTCCACCGTGAACAGGCGCGAAGGAAAGCCGCCCGTGACCAGCGCCTGGGCCAGAGGCGGAATCGCCCGTAGACTCGCCTGGATCGTGGCCGCCGAAGCGTTCCACGCGATGGGACTCGTGACGTAGCCGCCCCAAACGAGTTGGAAGGTTCCGCTCGTGGAATAGGCGTTGCGTACGATGGTCTGTACTCCGGGCGGAAGGCTCAGAATCGCGTATTCACTGAAATGGGAGACGGAGCCCGACACCGTGTGGGTGAGCGGATCGACCCGGCTCCCCGATACCAGTTGCCACCCGCCACCCGCATAGGTGAACAGCCGTAGCCGGACCTCGGCCGCACCGGCCGGCAGAACCGCCGGATCGTAGGCCAGCTTGACTGTCACGGGCTGACTGAACTGGGTGCCGTTCGGGCCGAAATCCACCGCGGTGCCCGGCACCAATGCCGAGTCGGCCGGCGGCGAGGCCACCGGCGCCACGGTGATCGTGGTCGGCGTGCCCGACGGCGCGAGGGCGCCGGCGGGAATCACGAGCGACACCCGACCGTCCGCGGTCGCCACGGTACCGCCCTCCGAGGGCGTCACCGGGGTGCCTCCTCCAGCCGGCGGAACCACATGAATTGCCCCGGCCTCGATCCGGAACTTGATCGTCATCGACTTGCCGTTGACCAGGCCGATGTAATCGTTGGTGTTCACATTGCGCAGCGAGTCTTTCTTGGGCACCAGGTCCACATCCGCGAAGCCCAGCTCCACCCCCGCCACCAGGATGCGAATCCGGTAGGTCTTGGCCGGATTCAGGCTGCACGGGCCCGTAGCACACCCTTTCGTGTTCCAGTTGAAGCTGTAGTGCTGGCCGGCCTTCTTGACCACCCAATACCCGTCGTCATCGTCCGCGTCGTCGTCGCCGTCGCCGTGGCCGCGCCCCGCCTGGTCCCTCGTCCGCCGGGTAAACCGACCAACGATGACGCCACATTGGGTGGTGTATTCGCAGATCTCGACCACCGGTTCGAGGGAGCCGTCGAAGACGCCGGTCGGATGGGGCTGGGAGACGACCGGGGGGAGAAAGAAGAAGTGTGCGTTCCCGCTGTTGTGATTCGCATCCGAAATCAGAAGGTTGGGCGTCGTGGGGAGCGGTTCGCCGGTGCGGCAGGCCCCCGCGAGAACACAGCAAACAAGGACTGCGAACCGAGGCATGCGACGGCAGGAAGGCATCGGCGCTCCGTTGGCTAATTGGCGACGTCTCTTTGGCCCTTCACCAATAACGACGGTACCTTATCCAGGTCTTACAGAGGTCTTACCTGGCCGGATTTGAGACGAAAGGAAGCGAATGGCCCGGTTGAGGTTGCGGATCCTTGGGGGTGCCTCGGTCCTGAACAGCGGCCAGCCGTTGGGTCCTGCGGCCGCACAACCCAAGCGCCTGGCCTTGCTGGGACTCCTCGCTGTGGCCGGCGACCGGGGGCTGTCGCGGGAACAGCTGCTCGCTTATCTCTGGCCGGATGCCGACGAGGCCCGGGCCAGGAACGCGCTGAGTCAGACGGTATTCGCGCTCCGGCGCGATCTCGGCGCCGATGAGGTGATTGAGGGCTCAACCACCCTGCGACTCAACCCGTTGGTCATCGAATCCGATCTCCGCGAATTCGACGAAGCGCTCCGAGCCGGTCAGCTCGAACGGGCGATAGAACTCTACGAGGGGCCACTGCTCAGTGGCCTCCATGTTCGTGACGCCCCGGACTTCGAACGCTGGGTGGACCAGCATCGAACGATCCTCGGCGGGCGCCAGCGCGACGCTCTTGCACAGCTCGCCAAGGCATCGGAACGGAGCGGAGACTCGGAAGGGCAGATCCGCTGGCTGCAGCACCTGGTGGAGGCAGATCCCTACAGCGCCGACGTCGTGCGCACCCTCGCCAACACCCGGCGACAGCAGGGCGACCTGCCGAGCGCACTCCGGGCAATCGAGGGGTACGCCGCGCGGCTGCGACGCGATCTCGAATTGGAGCCCGATCCATCCCTTCTTGCGGCGGCCGACCAGATCCGGAAGGAGCTCGCCAGGCCTCCAGTCGCCGCGAATGGCATCGCCGTGGATTCCGCCGCGCTGACTGAATCGCCACCGGCGTCGGTCGACTCTCCGCGACGTTCGCTTGAGACTCCGAACCCGACGCGCCGTGGCAAGAGAGTCCTGATTGTTGCCTTCGGTGTGCTCGCCACTCTGGTGGTCGTTGGGCTTCTCACGAAACCTGCTCCGGGGCTCAGTCCATCGAGGCTTCTGATCATCACGCCCTCGGGCGCATCGAGCGACTCGCTCGGCCGCCAGGCGGCGCTCGCCGGGGCGGACTGGATACTCGGGGGCCTCTCCCTGACCCGGCGAGTTGAACCCATTCTCCAAACTGATCCCGACCCAGGATCGCTCACCCCAGCTGAATTGGCCGATCGTGGGAGAAAGTCCCGCGCTGACGTCGTCCTGACTCTTGCG
This sequence comes from uncultured Gemmatimonadales bacterium, assembly GCA_963762545.1. Classification (GTDB taxonomy): domain Bacteria; phylum Gemmatimonadota; class Gemmatimonadetes; order Gemmatimonadales; family GWC2-71-9; genus JABFSM01. The sequence goes on from CAVXLC010000002.1 coordinate 1,403,395, forward strand.
ACGAAGGTAGTCGCAGACTCGCTTCGGTTCTCCTCGCGCGCCGTCAGCCCCGGGAGCGGTGAGATCCTTGGGCAGGCTCGGGCGACGGGGCCGGTGCACGGAGACCTGACGGCAGCGCTGAACCAGCTCCGCAGCGGCGCCCTCGCCGTGCTCCTTCCACAATTGGAGAGCGGCGGCGGGGCATCGAGCCCACAGTTCAGCCAGCCCGCTTCGTGGGAATCCTATCGGGCTTTCTCGGCGGGACGAGACCTCTTTCTCCGAACCGGATTGGTGGACGAGGCCAGACAACTGTTCGAGCAGGCAAGTGCGGCCGACTCATCGTTCACGCTTCCGCAAATCTGGAATCTTTACATACAGTTCCCAGGTAACGTGGCGGCAGCCGACAGCATACTCAAACGCCTGGAACCTCGATATGCCTCATTGCCGCGGCTCGAAGCGACGCTCTTCGAAATGGCGGAATTCTTCCTGAGCGCATCGCCATGGGCTGCGTATCAGAGCTCCCGCCGCCTTGTGGAGGAGAGCCCGTCTTCCGAGTGGAACTACTGGGCTGCCACCGCTGCCGCGAATGCCGGCTATCCCCACGAGGCGGTGCGGCTACTGGTGGACCTTCCGGCTGACGCCGGCTGGCGCAAGCTCCTCGGGGGCTGGCCGTACTGGAACTGGCGGCTCGAGTCACGTCTCTTGTCAGAAGACTGGTCGGGACTGCTTTCGGATCTCCCCATCGCGGAGGCCGAGGCCCCGCCGGATTACCGACGCGCGATTCCTCGACGCAAGGCTATCGCGCTCATTCACCTCGGCCGCCCCGAGGAGGCGGTGGCTATTCTCGAGGGGATCGCGTCCGGCAAGATCGATTCGCAATATGCTGCCAATGATTTGGCCCGGCTTCTGGCGCCCCATTTCTACAGTACGGGACGGGGTGATCTGGCGCTCCGCGGCCTGGCGATCGGTGAAAGCGAAATCGCGCATTCGGATCAGGAATCTCGAGGTATCAATCCAAGGGATTTGAGCTGGCGCGCACCGATGGCCTTTTGGAAACGAGACTGGAGAACCGCTCGGGTTCTGTTCGACAGCGCAGCCATCCGCGATTTGGCACGGTACGTCAGGGATTCGGCGTGGGTCACTGTCGGGTTACTGCAGGGAAGACGCGGGAGTCTTGCCGCGCGCCTGGGTGACACCGCGGCTGCGCAATCGCTGGACCGGTGGCTCGATTCCACCAGCGATTCCGTACGGGAGCGGTTTCAACGGCCTCTCCTTATCGCTCGGGCGAAGATTGCCGCCACCCTGGGTCAGCGCGGGCGAGCGTTGTTCCTTCTTAACAAGGCGATGGAGATCGGTTGGGACGCGAGCGTATCGATCGACCCGGACTTCGAGACGATTCGCGACGATCCGGTCTTCCGGCGCCTGACTCGACCGAAGGGGTAGCGAACAAGAGCCTGTTCGGTTAACACCACCGGTGGCGGCGGCGGCGAAAGGAAGCGAATGGCCCGGTTGAGGTTGCGGGTCCTCGGGGGTGCCTCGGTCCTGAATGGCAGCCTGCCGCTGGGTCCTGCGGCCGCACAACCCAAGCGCCTGGCCTTGCTGGGACTCCTCGCTGTGGCCGGCGACCGGGGGCTGTCGCGGGAACAGCTGCTCGCTTATCTCTGGCCGGACGCCGACGAGGCCCGGGCCAGGAACGCGCTGAGTCAGACGGTATTCGCGCTCCGGCGCGATCTCGGCGCCGATGAGGTGATTGAGGGCTCAACCACCCTGCGACTCAACCCGTTGGTCATCGAATCCGATCTCCGCGAATTCGACGAAGCGCTCCGAGCCGGTCAGCTCGAACGGGCGATAGCGCTTTACGAGGGGCCACTGCTCAGTGGCCCCTCGACCAGGCCCATCTCCAGGAGTCCAGAGGGCAGGAGATCTCTTCCCTGCTCCAGGGCCCGCACAGAAACTGCGAGGGCCCCGCTTCCGCGGGGCCCTCGCATGAATTCCCTACTCGCTACTTCGTACTCGCTAGCGCGTAGCGACTAGTACATCCCCCCCATCCCGCCACCACCCGGGGGTCCGCCCATCGGCGGAGACTTCTCTTCCTTCTTCTCCACCACCACGCACTCGGTGGTCAGCAGCAGCCCGGCGATGCTCGCCGCGTTCTGGAGCGCCGTCCGCGTCACCTTGGTCGGATCGATGACCCCGCTCTTGACCAGGTCCTCGTACACGTCGGTCAGCGCGTTGTAGCCGAAGTTCTTGTCGGCCGACTCCCGCACCTTGGCCAGCACGATGCTGCCCTCGGCCCCGGCGTTCTGCGCGATCATCCGGAGCGGCTCCTCGAGCGACTTCCGCACGATGTCCACGCCGATCTTCTCGTCGTCGGTGCCCTTGATCTTGGCCAGCACCGACTGCGCGCGCACCAGCGCCACGCCGCCGCCCGGCACGATGCCCTCTTCGATCGCGGCGCGCGTGGCGTGCAGCGCGTCCTCGACCCGGGCCTTCTTCTCCTTCATCTCGGTCTCGGTGGCCGCGCCGACGTGCACCACGGCAACGCCGCCGGAGAGCTTGGCCAGCCGCTCCTGGAGCTTCTCCCGGTCATAGTCGCTGGTGCTCTTGTCGATCGCGACCTTGATCTCGGCGATCCGGCCCTTGATGCTGTCCGGCTTGCCCTTGCCGTCCACCACGGTGGTGTTGTCCTTGTCGATCACCACCCGCTTGGCCTGGCCCAGGTCGGCCAGCACGGTGTTCTCCAGCTTGAAGCCCAGCTCCTCGGAGATGACCTTGCCGCCGGTCAGCACCGCGATGTCGTTGAGCATTTCCTTCCGGCGATCGCCGAAGCCCGGCGCCTTGACCGCGCTCACCTTGATGGTGCCGCGCAGCTTGTTGACCACCAGCGTGGCCAGCGCCTCGCCCTCGACGTCCTCCGCGATGATCAGGAGCGGCTTGCCCGACTGGGCCGCCTTCTCCAGCACCGGGAGCAGGTCCTTCATGGCCGAGATCTTCTTGTCGTGGATCAGGATGTAGGGGGTCTCCAGCACCGCCTCCATCTTCTCGGGATCGGTGATGAAGTAGGGCGACAGGTAGCCCCGGTCGAACTGCATGCCCTCGACCGTCTCCAGCGTGGTCTCCAGGCCGCGGGCCTCCTCGACGGTGATGACCCCGTCCTTGCCGACCTTCTCCATCGCGTCGGCGATCAGCTCGCCGATTTCCTTGTCGTTGTTGGCGGAGATGGCGCCGACCTGGGCGATCTCCTTGCGGCCGGTGGTCTTGGTGGAGATCCGCTTGAGCTCCTCGACCACCGCCTCCACCGCCTTCTCGATGCCCCGCTTCAGCTCCATCGGATTGGCGCCGGCGGTGACGTTCTTGAGGCCCTCGCGATAGATCGCCTGGGCCAGCACGGTGGCGGTGGTGGTGCCGTCGCCCGCCAGGTCGACTGGTCTTGGTGGCGACTTCCTTCACCATCTGGGCGCCCATGTTCTCGATCGGATCGGAGAGCTCGATCTCCTTGGCGACGGTGACGCCGTCCTTGGTGATCGTGGGGGAGCCGAACTTCTTGTCGATGACGACATTCCGCCCCTTCGGGCCGAGCGTGACCTTCACCGCCTCGGCGAGCGCGTCCACGCCCTTCTTGAGCTTGGCGCGGGCGTCGGTGTTGAACATCAGTTCCTTGGCTGCCATCTGTGTATCTCCTGGTGGGTTACGCGAGCTTGCCGTAGAGGTCGGTGACCTTGATGATCACGACGTCGGTGCCATCGATGGTGACGTTCTGCCCGCTGTACTTGCCGTAGATGACGCGATCTCCGACCCGCACTTCCATCGGGACCCGCACCCCCTTTTCGACCCGGCCGGGGCCGACGGCGATCACTTCTCCCTGGGTGGGCTTTTCCTTGGCGGTGTCGGGGATGTACAACCCGCCCCGCATCGTCTCGGTCTCTTCGCTCGGCAGGATCACGACCCGATCCTCGAACGGAATGAACGCGATCTTGGGCTTGGACTTGGTCATCGTAGCCATAGCTGCTCTCTCCAAACGGGTGGTAAGGTGGGCGCTAACTCACTTCTGAACAACGTTTTAGCACTCATTGAGACGGAGTGCCAGTTCCGGGGCTTAAGTTAAGCCGCGCGAGCGGCTTGTCAAGTTGGTCCGAGTCACGGTTTTGCATCGTCCGTGCCCCGATTTTGTGCCGTTCTGGCAGCTATGTCCTCAGGGCGTGGGAGCGATGAGCCGTTTCGCCCCGTTTTCACGCTTTTAGGGTGTCCCCTTACAGGCCTCCCGGCATGCGCCGCCTCACGACCCGTCTCCCGACCGCCCTCGTCCTCCTGACCCTGGCCGCCTGCGGTGGGGGCGGCGGCACCTCGCCCAACCCGAATCCGCCGCCGCCTCCCCCGCCCCCCCCGGCCCCGGTGGCCACCGTCCAGGTCACCCCGCCCACGGCCAACCTGGTGCCCCAGCAGACCCAGGCCCTGACGGCCACCACGCTGGACGCCTCGGGCAACACCCTGTCCGGCCGGACCGTCACCTGGAGCACCAGCGCTCCGGCCGTGGCCACGGTGAGCACCTCGGGTCTGGTGACCGCCGCGGGCGCCGGCAGCGCCACCATCACGGCCACCAGCGAAGGGAAGAACGGCACGGCGCTCATCACGGTGGCGGATGGCGGCCAGGTCACCACCACCGGCGGAACGGTCACCGGGGCGGGAGGCGCGGTGCAGATCGTCATTCCGGCCGGCGCGGTCACCGCACCGGTGGCGGTGACCGTCACCCCCAACGCCAACCCGCCGGCTCTCCCGGATATGAAGGGGGCGACGGTATTCATTCTCCCCGGGACCAACTTCACCCTGGGCCCCGAGGGAACCACCTTCTCGGCGCCGATCACCGTCACACTCAAGTACGATCCGGCCAAGCTGCCCGCCTGGGTGACTCCGGGTGACATCGCGCTGCTGCACCACAACGGAACCGCCTGGGAGAAGCTTCCCAACCTCGTGGTCGACCCGGTGGCCCACACGATCACCGCGACGTCCACCAGTTTCAGCCCATATGGGGCCGCCGCCGTACTCCCGCCGGTGACCGTCACCCCCGCGAACGGCCAGGTGAATCTCCATCAGATCTCGGCGCAATTCCAAGCCATCATCCCGGGGCATCCCAGTACCGCCGGGCTCCAATACACCTGGACGACAACCGGGGTCAACGGCGGCGTGGGCGGCCTCTTCCAGAATGAAGGCCAGTACACCTGGACCAATTTCAATGCCCCGCCGAAGACGCTCGATGTGGTGACCGTCCAGGTGAGCGCGAACATGGATCCCACCACGCCCACCGTCTTTGTGCCGCAGTCCAGCGCGGACGCTTCGGTCGACGCGAGCCTGCAGTTCACCTACGAGGTAAATCCGGACGACTCCCAGATCCCCTTCGCCGGAACCAAGGGCCTCGACGCCTCGATCAGAAACTCGACCGGCGGCATTTATAACCCGCCGACGTCCCTGGCCACGCTCCACGTCTGGACCTCGAGCAGTAATGCCGGCACGCTCGACATCGCGAACCCGAACCATCAGACCGACGTGACCCATGGCACCTATACCGCACGAACCGTTGGCTTGTCGCTGCCCAGGGCCCCGCGCATCGACGAGATCACCGTCGACTTCTACATCGGCTACGTGCAGGAGCTCTTTCATATCGTCCCGGGATACACCATTCCAATCTTCAACATTGGTATCCAGGACCAGCGCGTGCATGACGGTTTCGCGAATAAGTGGGACGTCAAATCGGGGAGCGCCAACGCGTTCGTCGAAGTCGCGCCGAAGACCGATCTCGCCTCGTTCACGGTCCGCACCACGCCATCCGGGGGCGGCTCCTGCGTGGCGGCCGTCGCCAACGTCCTGAAGGAGCCCGGCGTGACCTCCTACCAGCTGGACGTCACCGGTATCGACCCCAGTTCGGCCTTCGGGGCCTCCGGCTACCACAGGGTGGTGACCGGCACGACCAACACCGGCTCGTTCATGGATATCTTTGACGGGGGCACCTTCTACGGTGTGCCGATGGATGGAGGGTGCGCGCAGCTCGCGTCGTCGATCACCTTCCGGCAGAACCTGTATCAGCAGCAGTATGGCCACGCGACGTTCACGGTGAAGCTGCCGTAGCAGGGGGTGACGCCGTACGTCGAGGTATGCTCAGCAGCATGCCGAAGAGCGCGCTGTTCATGTGAGCGCCTCCAGCAGCCGTTCGACGTCCTTCAGGTCATTGAACACCGACGGCGAGATCCGGATGTACCGCTCCGACACCCGGACATTGACCTTGGCGCGAGCCAGCCGCTCGCGCACCGGGGCCGGATCCTTGACCGTAAAGCTGATGATCGCGGAGGTGGATTCCTCCGGCGTCAGCGCCGGATAGCCCAGCCGGGGCAGCTCGGCGTGAAGCCGGCGGAGCAGCGGCACCCGATGGGCCCGGATGTTCTCCGGGCCCATCTTGCGCAGGTACGGCAGCGACTGCGCCAGCACGTGGGCCGCGCCGATCGCCTGGGTCCCCACCTCGAAATGGCCGGTGGCGCTGGACGCCAGCTCCCAGGAATAGGGGAACCCGCCCGGCGCGTCTCCCGGCAGATAGTGGGACTCCAGCGCCGCGGCCTGGTAGTACCCGTACTGGGTCCGATGGATGACGCGGTCCAGCAGCGCCTCCTTCACGTACAGGAAGCCCAGGCCGAAGTCTCCCATCAGCCACTTGAAGCTGGAGCAGGCGCAGAAGTCCACTCCGCTGGCCTTGACGTCGATGGGCGTATTTCCCGCGGCCTGGACGATGTCGGCATACACAACGGCGCCGTGGGCGTGGGCCAGGTCGCACACCGCCTTGAGGTCGTGCTCGAAGCCGGTGTCCATGGCCACGGCGGAGACCTCGATGAGCCTGGTCTTCCGGTCCACCAGCTTTTCCATATCCTCGAGATCGATGCGCCAGTCCCGGGGCTTGACGATCCGGAGGTCGAGCCCCTGGCTGGCCTTGAGGGCGAGGAGGTGCAGCAGCGCGCCCTCGAAGTGCAGCGCGTCGGTGACCACGTTGTCGGTGGCGTAGTCGATGCCCAGCCCGTTGACCACCAGGTTCTCGCCGGTGCTGGTGTTGGGCACGAAGCACACTTCCGATTCCTTCGCATTGATCAGCGCCGCGAACTCCGCCTTGATATTGATCAGCGGCTTGGGCGCCGAGACCGCGGCGGGCCGGGCCCGGTACTCGGCCCACGCCCTGAGCGCGTCGAGCGCGGCCACCGGCATCGGGTGGGTGTAGGCGCTGTTGAGGTAGGTGACGCCCTCCGGAATGGCAAAGTCTCCCGCCGTGGCCAGCCCCTGCCCTGGCGCGCGCAACGCCGAGGCGCCGAGGCCCGGCACCACCCCTAACACGCCGAGCCCGCCCAGGCGGGCCAGCGCCTCACGGCGGGAGAGGGTCATCGGGTCTTCTCCACCAGGGAGGCGAAGTCCCGCTTCAGCCACCGCCTAGAGATCAAACCGCACCTCGACCCCATAGTACCGCGACTTCTCCCGGAAGAACTGCCGCTGCGAGCTGTACCCGTCCAGGAACGTCAGCAGCAGCGCGAAGCCCCGCCGCCCCTGCGGGTCGGCAAACCGCGCCCCCGCCCGGCCCGACCAGGTCACCTTCCAGTCGGTGTATTCCTGCGCGTCGGCGTTCACCGCCCAGATGGTCTTGGCCGAGCCGCCCAGCATGCCCCCCGGCTTGCCCTGGTAGTCCACCGAAGCGGCGAAGGCGCCCCGCCCCACGTTGATGGCGTCGATCCCGGCGTACGAGGCGTTGACGTGGAGCTTGAGCAGCCCGGCCCGGTACTGGGCCCAGACGCCCACGATCTCCCGGGACCAGTTGACCCGCGCCACCTGGAAGCGGTCCCGGTACTCGTCGCCCAGATGGCTGCTCTCATGGTACGCCTCGGCGGCCAGCCGGAGCCGCCGGAAATCCGCCGTGAGGATCGCGTTGACGTGCCAGTCGTTGCTGATCAGCGCCGAGGCGGCGTCCTTCAGGGAAAAGCGCCCATAGGCCTCGGCGCCGAAGTGGAGCGTCAGCGGCACCCGGCCCCGGTGCACCGCCAGGATGGGGAAGATCTCCCCCAGCCCCGCCTCCGCCTCCGCCTCGGCGCCGAATCTGGACTCACCGTGAGTGGCGTAGAATATCCGGCCCACCATCGCGCTGGTGCGCGCCGAGGCGAGGGGAAATTCGAACGGGGCGATGTCGTTGGGGAGCGGAATGGAGCGGCCCTGGGCCGCGGCCGGCACGGCCCCAATCGCAATCCCGACCATTGTTAACGCCAAATACGCCACGGTGTTGTAGCGCGTGGACGGAAAGCTTAGTTTGATCGGCGACGGCTGTCTCACGACTACGCAGGGAGCTCCCATGCTGTCCGTTCTGCTGGTGTCCGCGCTGGCGCTGACGGTCCATCCGGATTCCACCCCGGTCGCCCAGGTCCGCCTCGACGCCTCCCGCAAGGAGGTCGTGGTGTCGGCGGGTCCGTTCAACGTCATGGCCATGCCCCCGGGAATGACCCACGATCAGATGGACATGATGGACGATCACAACACGCCGGTCATCCGGTTCGAGTGGCCGGTGGACGGGTGGTTCCGGGGCTTTGCGATCGAGATCGTCGACGGCAAGGGCCAGCCGGTGAACCGGCGCCTGGTGCACCACCTCATTGCCATCAACTTCGACCGGCGCCAGCTGCTCTATCCCTCCTACGAGCGGATCTTCGGCGCCGGGCAGGAAACCGAAGACGCCTACGTGCCCAAGTCCATCGGCGTGCCGATGAAGGCCGGCACCAGGATGGGGATGTATCTGGCCTGGGCCAACGAGACCGGCAAGGACCTGGAGGGCGTGGTGGTCAGGCTGCGGCTGGCCTACAGCCCCACCAATCTCAACCCCCGCCCCCTCGACGCGCTTCCAATTTATATGGACGTGAACCTGACCGTGGGCAAGGGCAACGAATTCGACGTGCCGCCCGGTCACAGCGAGAAGTCCTGGGAATTCAGCCCGCCGGTGAGCGGGCGCCTGCTCGGCGTCGGGGGACACGTGCACGACTACGGCGCCTCGGTGCGCCTGGAGGACGCGGAGACCGGGAAGGTGCTGACCCAGATCAACTCGACCCGCACCCCGGACGGCAAGGTCACCAAGATCGGCCGGAAGCTCTTCGGCGTGTCGGGCCAGGGACTCCGGCTCAAGGCGGGGCACAAGTACCGGGTGGTGGGCGTCTACGAGAACCCCACCGGGCAGCTCATCAAGGCCGGCGCGATGGCGCACATGGTGGGGCTCTACGTGCCGGACGACTACGCCAAGTGGCCCAAGCTGGACCTGACCGACGAGACGCTGCAGGACGACCTGGCGTATCTCGACGAGATGGGGGGCGGGGCGCACCACCACCACTAGTCCCGCGGTCGCTCCGCGGTGCTCGGGCGCGTCGCTCCGCGGTGCTGGGCGCGTCGTCCGCGGTGCTCGGGCGGGGTATCCCCTTCGGGGCCTGCAGTGCGCTACTGCATTGGCGGTGGTCGCAATTCGTTTGAGAGCGCACTGACGCCCCCTCCGGGGACACCCCGCCCTCCGCGCCGCCGACCACGACCGCACCGGTCCAAGGTCTGGGGCCCGTCCGAGCTGCCGCCGGAGTTCAGGGCCGCGACCCGAAGGGCCTCGCGCCTCGAAGGCGGGCGGCGCACAGGGCGGAGGGTCTCCTGAGGGGGCGTCACCCGACCGCCCAAACGAGTTATGACCATCGGTCATGAGACGGCGGGTGCAGGCCCCGAAGGAGATCCCTCCGCCCGAGCACCGCGACGAGCACCGCGGCGAGACCGCGAGCCCGCGGCGAGACCGCCGGCCCCGCGACGAGGGCCGCGACGGTACGGTAAGGCGCGGCAATACCTTAGGCGGCGTGATCCGGAGATGATCGGGGCCTGAAGGGGCCCTGATCGGCCCCGGGTATACTGGCCCCCGACTCCAACGGGGACCCCCCATGCTCGCAGGTCGTCTGATCGCCGCGTTCGTCGCCATCGCCGCCACCACAGCCGCTCTGGAGGCCACGCCCCTCGCCGCCCAGCGCCCCGGCCCCAGCAACGTCACCGTCACGGGTTTGAAGGGCGGGGCGGTCATTTCGTGGCGCGGCATCGCGGACGCCAGCGTCTCCTACCGGGTGCTCAAGGGCACCGATCCCAGGAAGCCGGGCCAGGACCTCACCAAGCCGCTCGCCGCGGATATGACCTCGTACACCGACCCGGAGGTCGCCCCGGGAACGACCGTCTACTACAGCGTGGTGGCGGTCTATGGAGACGGGACCCAGGGGGCGAGCGTGCCGGTGGCGTTCCCTCCGGCGGCCGGCGCGCCGATATCGAGCGCGCCGGTCTCCACCCGGGCCCTGTCCGGGGCCCCGCTCACGATGGCTCCGCCGCTGGCGCTGCGCCCCACGCCCGTCACGGCCACCGGCCCCTATACCTGGGTCACGCTCTCATGGCCGCCGGTGCACACGGCGGTTCCCGAGCCGGTCAGCTACGTGGTCCGCCGCGCGCCGATCGATCCGGCCACTTTCCCCGGGGGCTACCAGCCCGGCTACGTCACCGGGATTCCGGCCCTCAAGCCGGACGGCAACATGTCCATCGTGGATAGATTCGCGGACCGCGAAGCCCCCACCTGGTACATGGTGGTGGCCACCAGCGCGACGCAGGGCAGCGTCAACTTCCCCTGGTATCGCCGCGACCCGCCGCCCCACCACGGCGTGGACACGATCATGGGTGGATACTGGCGCACGGCCTCGGGGCCGAACTCGATCGCCTGGGCCGGATGCTTCAAGGCGTCTCTCGTGCCGGACGCGGCGATGTACGGGGGGCGGATCAAGGTCGGATCGGGGAGCTGGGTCGCGTTGGAGACGGCCGACCCGAGCCGTCCCGGCTCGGCGCCGCTCAACGTGGCCCACTTCGACACGGGAATGGGAATGTACCACGCGCTGTTCGCGCTCCTGGAGAACGGATACCCGCCCCAGGTTCAGATGTGGCCGCTGGTAGCCAGCGCGGGATCCGCGTATGGCCCCTTCGTGGCGGACACCATGCACATCCAGCAGGTGGTCTTCAAGTTCACCCAGAGCACCACGCCGTTGCAGTTCGCCACCTGCGCACCCTGAGGCTGCCCCGGACACCATGCACCTGCAACCGCTGGTGTACAGTATGACGCTGAGCGCGACGCCGCTGAATTACGCGACGTGTCAGTGAACTGAGGAGGGAGGAGGGAGGAGGGTGGAGGGTGGAGGCAGCGCTCTCCTCCCCCTCCTCCCTCCTCCCTCCTCCCTCCTCCCTCCTTCCTGGTTTACAGCAGCCGCCGCGCGCCGGCCCACCGCGCGAACCACCATTTGCCGATCGGGTCCGATGCGCTGAGGGCGCTGACCTGCACGCCGCCTCGCGCGCTGTGGATGAACTGCCCGTCGCCGATGTAGAGACCCACGTGGGTCACCGCGCCGCCGGGCTGTTCCGCGAACGTCAGGATGTCTCCCGGCATGAGCTGCTCCAGCGCCCGCCCGACTTCGCTTCCGGTGCGGGCCTGGTCGGCGGCCATCCGGGGCAGCGTCACGCCGTGCTGGGCGTAGGCGTAGCGAATCAGCCCGGAGCAGTCGAAGCCCAGCGTGTCGGTGCCGCCCCATTTGTACGGCGTGCCCATGACCGTGAGCGCGGTGGCCACGATCTCTCCCGCCGGCGCGTTGCTGCTCCGCGCCGCGGTGGCCAGGCGGATGGTTTCCTCGTCGGACGGACTGGCCTTCGGGATGTCGCTGGTCGGCGTCGGCGTGCCGACCGGGCGGTGGCCGAACGGTGTGCCGAGCCGGAGCCCGATCGAGGCGCCGGAGAGATGCACCCCGCTCCGCCACTGATAGAGCCCCTCGGCCTGGAGCGCGAGCGGACCCACCGTGACGATCTCGACCCCCACGCCGCCCCAGGCGCCGACGCCCGGCTCCTCCCCGCCGCCGGTGGGACCCCGCCCCGCGCCCACCGCGCCGCCGAACACGAAGTACGGCTGCGCCGAGGTGATGGGCCGGAGGATCACGTCGCCCCCGACGCCGTACCAGTGCGCCTTGCTGCTTCCCGACTGCTTGAGGTACTGCGCCGAGTACACCAGCCGGACCACGCCCCTGCCGAAGCCGCCGACGCCGACCCGGTATTCGGAAGCATGGGGCGAGTTGAGCCAGCGCGACGCGCCGACCGTCACGCTCTGGGCGGAGAGCGCGCCCGGAACGGCCAGGAGGGCGATCAGCCCGGCGGAGCGGCGCGTCATGGCTTGATCCGGTGCGGCAGGCCGTCCCGCACGCCGACCTTGTACGCCGCCGAAGGCCGGCAATCCTGGTAGAGCTCGGCCCGGATCGTGGTGTCGTCCAGCCGGGTGGGGATCGCGGCCGTGAACATGAGCGGCACCTTGAGCTTGACGCTGTCCCGGCGAATTTCCACGCTGCGCTCCACGCACGGCATGCCGGCGGAATCGCGGGCCCGGCGCCCCTCGGCGAGCCACACGCCGGCTCCCCCGGGCATCGCGAGCACCAGCGTATCGGTGAGCTTGGGCGGCCCCTGGTCCACTTCCGGCAGAGCGCCGGGCGCGGGTTCCCCGCGGGCGCCGCACCCGGCCAGCAGCACCAGGGCGGCGCCGGTACGAAGGAAGTTCCGGTTCATTTCGTGATGTCGGGAGCGTGGTGCTCGAGCGCGATGAGCGGGGTGCCGTCCGCCGCCACGGCCAGGCTCCGCTGTAGCTCTGGGGTGGTTCCGGAGGTACCGGAGCCAGCCCCATGCGGCCGTCAGCGCCGCAACGGCGCCGCACACGGCCGTCACCCAGAAGGTCGTCATCGGGTTGGCCATGCCGCCCGAAATCGCGGCGCCGAACCAGGCCCCCAGAAACGACGCTGCCCACGCCACCAGCGGCGTGAGCAGCCACCCCAGGATCCGGACCAGCACGCGGACCATCGCCGCCTCTAACGGCGCGTGACGCCGAAGGAGCTGATCAGCGTGTAGAGCGCCAGCGCCGGGAGCACGGCGACGGCAAAGCTCCCGAGGTTCCACCCGGCGTGCGGCACCCCGACCACCTTGGCGATGGCCAGCACCACCAGGCCGAGCCCGACGGTGCCCGCCACCAGCGCGGCGGGGCTCGCCGAGCCGGTCTTGGCGGCCTGGTGGGCCTGAATCCAGGCGCCCATCCAGGTGACGTAGGTGCACATCATCCACCAGACCGGGTGGTACCACCAGTTGCTGCCGCCGCCGATCTCGAGCCAGCGGTTGGTGTAGAGGTGGAGCGGCTGAAACAGCGCCACATCCACGATCAGGAAGACGAAGACCGACGCGAGCCCGATGCCCGCGGCGCCGGCGATGCCCTCGATGGTCCGGGCCCGGGTCCACTGCCCCGGCAGCACGATCAGCGCCGCGATGCCGATCACCAGGATGATGCCGCAGACCACCAGCTCGGCTGGGCCCTCGAGCCGCACCTGTAGCACGCCAAACAGGGCGACCAGGACCGAGTAGAGCAGGCCGAGCCGGACCCCGCCGCGCAGGACGGTGGGAAGATCGGTCTGATCGCGAGAGGCGTCCATCGAAAGCGCCGACGTCATCGCAGCTCCGGGGCGTGCGGGTGAGCCGAAAGGTAGCCCGGCCCCATGGGGCGGGCCAAGAGCGGGAATCTCATCGCGCCCAGGCGAAAAGGACCGCCATGTCGGTAATCGCCCAGGCGGCGAGGGCCCGGTGCATGCCGGCCTGGTGCGCGGCCGAGTCGAGCGTCCTGCGCCAGCGCCACCACGGCAGCAGCACCACGGCCCACGCCGCCGCCGCCGACGCGAGGCCGGCCCAGCGGGACCATCCGTGCACCCCGCCACCCCACGCGCTCGCCGCGCCGGCCACGGCAAGGCCCAGGAACGCGAGCGCGGCCATCACGATCGCCAGCGCGAGGCTCCGGTCGAGCCCCAGCGCCGACGCGAGGGTGCGGTCTCCCCGGCGGCGGTCTTCGTCGAGCTGATAGATCTGGGTGAGCGGATACAGGGAGCCGAACAGCAGCGCAAAGGCGATCAGCACGATTCGTCCCGGCCCCGCGACCTCGCGGCCGGTCATGGCCCAGCCCGCGTACGGTGTGAGCAGGCCGAATCCCACCATGTTCACCAGCCAGTCCACCCCCGGCACGGCCTTGAGCCGGATGGGCGGCACCGAGTAGAGCACCGACAGCACCGCGCACAGGGCGTAGGCGTAGGTGAAGAGTCTGGGCAGCTCGTAGGCGACCAGGAGACCCGCGACCATCAGCGTGAACCCGAACACCGCGAGACCGGGCGGGGGCGGCGGGGGACGCTTGAGGTAGGCGATGTCCCCTTCGTCCCGGTCGAACGCGGAATTGAGCGCCAGGGTGCCGCCGTTGAGCCCCACCACGAACGCCAGCGATCCGGCGAGCAGCGTGAGACCGCCCTGCCCCGCGATGAGCCCGGCCAGTCCGATGCTGAGCGCGCTCCCGGTGAGCAGGTGGACGAACATGATCGGCCACTCGGCGGGACGGAGGTGCAGCAGGTAGTCGAAGCCGCGGCCGAACCGCCGGTATCCCCACGCGCGGCGATCGCTCACGGCGGCCCCGCGAGCTGCACCGGCGCCATGATCTCGGTGACGGTGCCCCCGGCGCCCCGCACCCGGAGCCGGCCGCCCGCGGTGATGCCCTCCGCGACGCCCGGCTCGGGCAGTACCACTTCGCGGCCCCGGAGCCAGTCGCGGGACTCGAACGCGCGTACTTCGGCGGTCGAGAGCGGCGCGGCGTGGCGGGCGGCCTCGGCCACCGCGTGGGCCACCGGGAGAGCCAGCGACTCCGCGTCGGCCGGCAGGCCCACATCGGCCAGGCGGATCGAGGTCGCCGTCAGCTCCAGGGGAATCTGGTTCCGCAGGTTGATGCCCACGCCGATCACCATCCAGCCGAGCACCTCTCCCTGCCAGCGCGCCTCGACCAGGATGCCGCCCAGCTTCTTCGGACCGAGATAGAGATCGTTGGGCCACTTGAGGGCGATGCGGTGCGGCGGCGGCAGCCGCCGGTCCAGCAGGTCCGCCAGGGCGAGCCCCACCCGGAGCCCGACGACCTCGGTGGCGGCACCCGGGCCGGGACGGCAGACCACCGAGAGCCAGAGTCCGCCCTCACCCGAGCTCCAGGCCCGGCCCCGGGTGCCGCGGCCATCCGTCTGCACCCGCGCCGCGACCGCGCTGCCGTGCGCCGCGCCGGCAGCCGCCAGGCGGTGGGCCTCGTCCTGGGTCGAGGCCAGCGCGTCGTGCCACTGGAGCGGTGCGGCGGTCACTTGCCCAGCAGTCCGAACCACACCAGACAGATCACGCCGAGCCCGGCGCAGTAGGGAGCGAAGAGGTGGAACTTCTTGTGCTTGAGCAGGCTGACCAGGAAGCGGATGGCGAAGATGCCGGAGGCCGCGGCCACGATGAAGCCGCAGAGCAGCCCGACCGACAGGCCCTGTTCGCCGGGGGGAATGTGCCGGGCCTCGAGCAATCCCGAGCCCGCGATCACGATGATGGACATCATGAAGGAGAACTCCGCGGCGGCCTCCGCCTCGAGCCCGCTCCAGAGCGCCGCCGCGATGGTCATGCCCGAGCGGGAGATGGCGGGCACGATGGCGATGGCCTGCCCGATGCCGATCAGCATGGACTGCGGCAGCGTCACCTCGCGGAGCGTGGCCCGGGCCAGCGCGTACTTGGTGCTCCACAGCACCAGCGCGGTGATCAGGAACTGCCAGCCCAGGGCCGGCATCGAGTGGAACGAGGCCTCGAAATATGCCTTGAGGGCGATGCCCGCCACCGCGGCGGGAACCGACGCGATGAACAGCAGCCCGGTATAGCGCCAGGCGCCGGCCTGCGCCGTGACCAGGCCCTTGATGAGCTCCACGATCCGCGCCCGGTACGCCACCACCACCGAGAGGAGCGTGGCGACGTGCAGCGAGACCTCGAAGAACACCCCCGGCGGCTGGTAGCCGAGCAGATGCTCGGCCAGCACCAGGTGCCCCGAGCTCGAGACCGGGAGGAACTCGGTGAGGCCCTGCACCAGCCCGAGGAGCACGCCCTGCCACCAGGGGAGCATCAGCCGGCCACTTCGCGGTAGAGGGTCTCGTACATCGGGACGATGCGGTCCGCGTCGAACTGCTGGGCCCGTTCGGCGGCCGCGATGGACATGGCGGAATGCCGGGCCGGATCCCGCAGCAGCTCCACCGAGCGGCGGCCCATGGCCTCGACCGACCCCGGCGGCTCCAGGATGCCGCTCACGCCGTCCTCCACGACTTCCGGCAGCCCGCCGGCCCGGCTGCCGACCACCGGGGCGCCGCAGGCCATCGCCTCGAGCGCGGCGAGTCCGAACGATTCGCTCTGGGTGGGCAGGACGAAGAGGTCGGATTGCTGGAGCAGCTCCGCCACCGAGTCGAGCCGGCCCAGGAAGCGCACGTCGCCCGCCACCTTGAGCTCGCGGGCCTCCTTCTCGGCGTCGTCGCGCTCGGGCCCGTCGCCGATCATCAGCAGGGTGGCCGGCATGGCCTTCCGGATCCGCGCGAACACCCGAATCACATCCTTGACCCGCTTCACCTCGCGAAAGTTCGAGATGTGGCTCACCAGCTTGTGGTCGGGCGGGCAGAGGCCGTCCTTCTCGCGGGTCTCGACCGGGCGATACTCGCTCAGGTTCACGAAATTGGGAATGACGCCGATCCGGCACTGGGCGCATCCGAAGGTCCGGATGGTTTCGTCCTTGAGGAACGCCGAGACGGCGGTGACCGCGTCGGAGCGCTCGATCGAGAACTTGGTGATGGTGTGGAAGCTCTCCTCCTGGCCCACCAGGGTGATGTCGGTGCCGTGGAGGGTGGTGATCACCTTGACCTTGTGCCCGGCCGGCAGCATTTCCCGCGCGAGCCAGGCCGTGGTGGCATGGGGAATGGCGTAGTGCACATGGAGCACCTCCAGCCCGACCGCGAGCGCCACCTCGTGCTGCTTGGACGCGAGCGCCAGGGTATACGGAAAGTGCTCGAACAGCGGGTAGCGGGCCGAGGTGTCCACTTCGTGAAAGTAGACGCCCTCGGTGTACCCGCGGAGCCGGAACGGCATCGCGTAGGTGATGAAATGGACTTCGTGTCCCCGCCGGGCCAGATCGAGGCCCAGCTCGGTGGCGAGGGCGCCGGAGCCGCCGTACGTGGGGTAGCAGGTAATGCCGATTTTCATTTGAGTTCCTTGTTGGCCCACGCCTCCGCAATCTCCTGCGCCAGCACGTCCACCGGGCGCGTCGCGTCCAGCGTCAGCACCGGCCCGCGGAGCTGGTGGCGGAACCAGGTCTCCTGGCGCTTGGCGTACTGCCGGGTGCTGACGGTGATCGCCTCCGCGACGCTCTCCCGGGTCCGCTGCCCGTGGAGGTACTGGACCGCCTCCCGGATGCCGACGCCGTCCAGGCCGTGCGCGTCGGGCGGGTGTCCCTCGCTCAGGACCGCGGCCACCTCTTCGATCAGCCCGCGCCGCACCATTTCCTCGGCCCGCACCTTGATTCGCTGGTGCAGCACCGGACGCGGGGCGGTGAGCCGGACGTACCAGGGCGCCACGGTGCCTTGCCCCCGCGCCCGGAGATGCCACTCGGAGAGCGGATGCCCGGTGAGCAGTGCGATCTCGATCGCGCGGGAGGCGCGCTGGCGGCCCCCGCCCGCGAAGCCGGGATCGAGTCGCGCGGCCCAGCGCACCAGGTCGCTCGGGTGCAGCCCGCCCACCCAGTGCTCCAGCTCGCGGCGCTTGTCGGGATCGAGCGGCGGCTCGATGAACAACCCCTCCACCAGCCCGCGAATGTAGAGCCCGGTCCCCCCGACGATGACCGGCAGCCGCCGGCGCCTCCGGACGTCCTCGATCCATCGGGCCGCCTCCCGCGCGAAGCGGCCGGCGCTGAAGCGCTCGCCCGGCTCGGCGACGTCCACCCCGTGGTGCGGCACCTTGCGCCGCTCCCGGGCGCCCGGCTTGGCGGTCCCCACGTCGAGCCGCCGATACACCTGGCGCGAGTCGGCCGAGATCACCTCGATCGGCAGCATCGCGGCGAGCGCCATGGCCACCGCGGTCTTGCCGATGGCGGTGGGTCCCACGATCACCGGAAGCCTAGCGTCGTCCAAACCGGCGCTCCAGCTCCTCGCGGGGAAGCTGCACGATGGTGCTGCGGCCGTGGACATCGTGGGGCGCGAGCCGGGTCTCGAACAGCCGGAACAGCAGGGCGCGCATCTCGTCCTCGCCGAGCGGCGTGCCGCCCTTGACCGCGGCGCGGCAGGCGTAGGTGGCGGCGAACCGCTCCAGCCGGTTGGCCCAGCCCCCGAAGCGGCCCCGCGCCAGGTCGGCCATCATCTCGCGGAAGCAGGCAATGGCGTCGAACCGGCGGTGTGGCGCCGGCACCGCGTGCAGCACCACCGACCGCCCGCCGAACGGCTCGACCTGATAGCCCACCGCCTCGATGGTCTCCCGGTGGCGCTCCAGCGCGTCGAGCTCCTCGTCGGTCAGCTCGATCGTTTCGGGCAGCAGCATCCGCTGGCTCGCGGCGCCCCGGCCGC
Organism: uncultured Gemmatimonadales bacterium; assembly: GCA_963762545.1. GTDB lineage: Bacteria > Gemmatimonadota > Gemmatimonadetes > Gemmatimonadales > GWC2-71-9 > JABFSM01. The sequence continues at coordinate 1,421,916 of CAVXLC010000002.1, forward strand.
CCAGCTGCGCCATCACTTCCTCGAACAGCACCCGTTCGTGCGCCGAGTGCTGGTCCACCATCACCAGGGAGTCGGGCCCTTCGAACACGATGTAGGTATTGAAGAGCTGGCTGAGCGGCGCGGCGAAGTCTCCCGTCCTCCCGTCCTCCCGTCTTCCCGTCCTCCCGTCTTCCCGTCCTTCCCGTCCCTCCCGTCCTTCCAGCGGCTCGAAGAACGACGGCGGCAGGCCGGCCTCGCGCTGCGGCGCTCCGGCCGGCATCGGCCGCCACTCGCCGACCGGTGCGGCGGCCTCGAGCCCGCCCAGCGCGTGACGCACCGCTTCCTCCACCACCCGCTCCACCGCGATCCGGTCCCGGAAGCGGACCTCGAGCTTGGCGGGATGCACGTTGACGTCGACGTCGGCCGGATCCACTTCGAGCCGGAGCAGGAGGCTGGGACGGTCCCCGGGGTGAATCGCCGAGCGATACCCCGCCTCGCCGGCGCGCACCAGGAACGAATCGCGAAACGGGCGGCCGTTGACGAAGAGCTGGGCCCTCCGGCCGGTCGGCGCGGCGTCGCCGGGGCGCTGGGTAAACCCAACCACCCGGAGCGGTCCCGACGCGTACGCCACCGGGAGCAGCGTGCCGGCCAGATCCGGCCCCCACACGCCGGCGAGCCGTTCCGACTCGGTCTGTCCCGGGGGTACGTGCAGCCGGGTGATGCCGTCCACCATCAGCTCGAACCCCACCGCCGAATGGGCCAGGGCCAGCGTCGCCACCGCTTCGGAGGCGGCGCGGGTCTCGCTCGGCACCGAGCGGAGGAACTTGCGCCGGGCGGGCGTGTTGAAGAAGAGGGCGCGGACGGAAATCGAGGTGCCGCGCTGCCGCACCCCGGGGGACACCGCGTCGAGACGCCCGCCGGTGACGGTGATCTCGGTGGCATCGCCGCCGTCGGAGGTGATCAGGGTGAAGCGGGAGACCGACGCGATGGCCGGGAGGGCCTCGCCCCGGAACCCGAAGGTCGCGACGCCCACGAGATCGGCGGCGCTGGTGATCTTGCTGGTGGCGTGGCGCTCCAGCGCGAGCACCGCATCCTCGCGGCTCATCCCGGAGCCGTCGTCGCTCACCGCGATCAGGGTCTTGCCCCCCTGCTCCAGCTCGATCCGGATGTGCTGCGCGCCGGCGTCGATGGAATTCTCCACCAGCTCCTTGACGACCGAGGCCGGCCGCTCGACCACCTCGCCCGCCGCGATCTGATTCGCGACGGCGTCGGGCAGGATAGCGATGCGGGGCGCGGCGGTAGAAGCCATCGCGTCAATCTAACGCGGGGACTGGAGCGAGGATGTCGGCCGGCACCCAGCCGATGGCCCCGTCGGAGGTCTCGATCAGCCACCATCCTCCCTGTCGCCGGTCCAGCCGCACCACGCTGAACGGGAGCACGGTGCCCCGCTCCGGCGCGAGCCCGTGGGGCGAGACCCTGAGGCTGGAGCCCCCCACCAGCACCGCGCGGGGCTCCGCGTGCGCGGCCCGAAGAGACCATCCCGTGACGGCGGCGGTTGCCGACAGCAGCAGCACCCCGATCCAGAGCGCGCGGTTCCGGCCGGCCAGCACGAACAGCGACCCGCCCAGCCAGAGCAGCAGAAGCGCCGCGGCCAGGCATTCCGCCGCGCTCACCGGCCAGTGCGGGCCGGCGCTGCGCAGCTGCTCGTGCTCCCGGGCCAGGGCGTTCCACAGCGCCTCGACGTGACGATTCCGGGGAGCCCGCTCCCGCGCCACCAGCAGCGCCGCGACCGCCTGGGGGTCGTGGTGCGCCATGTATTCCGCCGCGGCCAGATCGTACCAGCGCGCGGCGGGGCCGCGACTGCTGACCTCCCGCCGGAACGCCGAGGCCGCGGCGGGATACTCCCCCCGGAGGTAGAGCTGGGTCCCCGATTGCGCCGCCAGCCGCGCGGGATGGGTCGCGGCCCCGCCCTGCACCAGGAGCAGCAGCGCGCCGACCCCGCCCAGCCGCCGTAGCGCGTGGGGCATCCGCGCCAGCAGCCCGTCGATGGCATGCAGCAGCTCCGGTGTCGCGCGGCCGGTACCGGCCGGGCCGAACCGTTCCGCCTCGATGCTCGAGTGCAGCGCGATCAACCGCTCCGCCTCCTCGCGCTCGACGCCCGCCTCGCGCAGCGCGGCGATCAGCGCGCGCGGGGAGGACTCTCCCGCCGTCAGCGCCAGCGAGCCGACCAGGCGAGCCAGCCGCGCCGCGGAATCCTCGGCGGGAGCCGGCGCCTTGCGCTTCCGTGGCCGTTTCCTGATCCACGCCGCGAGGGCCATGACCAGCAGCGGCACCGCGATGAGTCCGGCCAGCAGCGCGGGCTCGAGTCCGCTGAGCCGCTCCGCCAGCGGGAGCGCGCCCGGCTGCTCGATGGGGATCGGCGTACCGCGCTCACCCACCGGAGCCGCCTCCAGCACCGGCACCAGGATGCCCGGCGCCCGGGCCGATTTGTACATGCCCGAGCCCGGATCGAAATAGGGATAGTCGAGCGCCGGGAGCGACAGGCTGCCGGCGGAATCCGGTACCACCGCAAACCGGAACCGTTTGCTCCCGCCCAGTCGCTGGCCCATGGCGTGGAGCGCGCCGTCGGTGCCCTCTTCGTAGACCCGCGCGTCGGCCGGCCACGGCACCTTGGGCGCGGGCCAGAGCGGCAGGTTGCCGACGCCGCTCACCATGATGTCCACCTGCAGCTCCGCCCCCGCACGGGCCGAGCCCTGGGCCAGCCGGTAGGCCACCGTCAGATCGCGGGCCACCGGGCCATCGAAGGCCGGAGGGCGTCCCCCGGCGGGCAGGTCCCGCACCATGAGCGCGGTGGGATCGCTCTCGACGCTCTGGCGGCGATCGTCGCTCGAGATCCGCCCGCCGGGCTGCACCCAGCTGAGCCGCGCCGCCGGAATGGTGAGCGGACCCGGGTTGAGCGGATAGACCGTCTGGAATCCGACGAACAGATCGTAGGTCTCGCCGTCCACCACCCGGCTGGCCACCGCGCCCGGCACCGACGCGCGCGGCGTGGAGAACACCCCGGGCAACGCCGGCGGCGTGAGCGAGGGCGGTTGCCGCAGTCGGAGCCGGAGGCCGCGCGGTAGCCACGCGGCGGTGAGCACGTTGACCTGATCTCCGGCAAACACCACCTCGTCCGACGTCAGCACGAACACCGACGGGCCGCCGGGCCGGGGCGCGGGCACCCGCGGGATCAGCGCCAGCATGTCGGACTCGAGTCCGGGAGACGCGCCCGCCGCCGCGTTGACGACCGTGACGGTGGCCGCCGGCGAAAAAGCGGTGAGGTCCCCCTGCTCGACTCTCACGGGCCCGAGCTGCCAGGTACCCACCAGCTCGGCGCGCAGCTCCAGCTCGAGGGTGTATTCCCGCGTCACCTCGCGCGCGATCGCCACGTCGGTGCGCTCCCGGCGCTCCACCAGCGCAAACCCGTCCAGCGGAGGAAGCTCCACCCGGAACGCCGCGGTGGAATGGCCGGTGGCCTTGACCGTGAGGATCACCGTCTCGCCGACCGCGATCCGCTCCCGGTCCACCGCCGCGGTGACGTCGAGCCCCTGCGCCTGCAGCGCGAGGAAGGCCAGCAGCGGGAGCATCACCAGTCCTTGCCGGTGGAGCTCTGCGCCACCCGCCGCCGGCGCGCCTGGTCGGCCCGCACGTCGCGCTCGGTGCGCTCCACCGAATTCAGGATCTGTTCCGCCTCCGCCTGCGACAACACCCCGCCGCCCTTCGGGCTCGGCGTGGGCGGAGCGCTGGGCTGGGGCCGGGGCGGCGGGGTGCCGCCACCGCCTCCGCTGGGCGGCGGCTTGGGCTGCTCCACCAGCTCGAGATTCCACTTGGTTTCCTGGGACCGCGGCGCCAGCAACAGCGCCTCCCGGAATTCCTCGGCGGCGCTCTGCTCCAGCTCGGCGCGCTTGCTGGTGTCGGCCCGCGCCTCCAGCATGTCGGACAGGCCGAGATTGTAGAGCGCCCGGAACCGAAGCTCGGGGTCGAGCGACTTGGCGGCCGGGGTCAGCAGCTGGCGCGCCGCGGCAAACTGCCGCCGGGCCAGCGCCGCGGTGCCGGCGTTGAACAGCGCGGTGTCCTTCCCCAGCCGACCCACCGCGTCCCGGGTGTAGGCCACGATGGCCCCGGTGGTATCTCCGCGGCGCAGCAGGCGGTCTCCCGCCGACGGTCGCTGGGCCATCGCGCGACCCGAGCCGGCCATGAGCAGCAGGACGGCGAGCGTCGGACCCCGGCGCAACACCGCCTGGAGGCCCAGCAGTCCGATCGCGGCCAGCGCAAAGAGCCAGGCTCGCGGGGTGAGATCCTCCCGGCGCCGCTCGCGGGTGGCCCGCCGTTCCAGGCCCGCCAGCACGCCGCGCACCGCGCCGGCCTGGTCCGCGGCGTCGCCGGGAACCAGGATGCCGCCCGCCGCGTCGGTGACGGCGCGCAGGACATCGTCCCGGCGCGCCGTCACCACGATGCGCCCGTCCGCGTCGGTCTTGAAGCCCTTGAGCTGGCCCTGATCGTCGCGGAGCGGAATCCGCGCTCCCGCGCTGTCGCCCTGGCCCACCAGGATCAGCGTCACCCCGGCGGAGCGGAGCGTGCGCGCCGCCTCGATCGCGGCATCCACCGAGTCCTGGGTTTCTCCGTCCGTGAAGACCACCAGCGCCCGCGCGCCGCCTTCCGCGGCCGCGGTGAGCAGGCCGCGGCCCTGCACCAGCACCGCGGCCAGATCGGTGCCCCCCTCGCTCGCGATGTCCGGGTCGAGCGCGTCGAGCTGGAGCGACACCGCGCCGTCATCCAGGGTGAGCGGCGTCAGGATGTAGCTCCGCCCCGCGAAGGCCAGCAGCGCCAGGCGGTCGCCGCGGGCGTCCTGCACCAGCCGGCGCGATTCCCGGATGGCGCGCTGCAGCCGGTTGGGCGCGGCGTCCTCCGCCAGCATCGAACGGCTGATGTCGATGCCGATGGCGAGGTTGAGCGCGCGGCCTTCCATCTCGGTTTCGGTCGTGCCCCAGCGCGGACCCGCCGCGCCCACGCCGGCCACCAGGCAGGCGGCGCCCAGCAGCCAGGGACCGGCCCGGCCGCTGCGATCGACCCGCTGCTCCGGCGCCCAGAGCAGCGCCGCGCGAATCCGGGCCCGCCGGGCCCGCCCCGCCAGCAGGCCCGCGGCCAGCGCGATGAGCGGCGCGAGGGCGAGCAGCAGCACCGAGTCGATGGTCACGGAGACCGCACCAGGACCGTGGAGCCCAGCAGCAGGGCCACGCCCATCGCGCCGAGCCCGGCGAGCAGAAACGGGCCCGGGCGTCTCGTCCGCGGCGCGATACTGCCGGGCCTCGACCCGGCTTCGCTCCAGGTGATCGATCTGCTGGAAGATCCGGCTCAGCGACTCGCTGTCGGTGGCGCGGAAATACTGGCCGCCGGTCTTGGCCGCGATGTCCCGGAGCAGGTCTTCGTCGATTTCGACCGGCAGCATCTCGTAGCGGAATCCGGACAGGCCCCGGCCGGTGGGAATCCGGGCCTCTCCCTGGGTGCCGACCCCGACGGTATACACCTTGACCCCGAACGCCGCGGCCGCGTCCGCCGCCGTGCGCGGATCGATGGCGCCCCGGTTGTTCACGCCGTCGGTCAGCAGCAGCACCACCCTGGAGCGCGCGGGAATGCGGCGCAGACGATTGACCGCGGTGGCGAGGCCGCTGCCGATGGCGGTCCCGTCTTCCAGGGTGCCCACCCGGAGCGCGCCGATCGCCTGCTCCAGCACCGCGTAGTCGAGCGTCACCGGAATCTGGGTCAGGGCCTCGCCGGCGAAGGCCACCAGTCCGATCCGGTCGGCGTCGCGGCCCCGGATGAACGCCACCGCCTGGCGCTTGGCGACTTCCAGCCGGTTGGACGGCGCGAAGTCTTCGGCCAGCATGCTGCTGGAGACATCGATCGCGATGACGATCCCGATGCCGTCCTTCCGGATGGTGGTGGGTCCACCGGGCAGCCGGGGCCCGGCCGCGGCCACGATCCATCCCGCGAACGCCAGGGCCCACAGCGCCCGGGGAATCCACAGCAGCCAGGAGCGGCCGGCCGCCGCGCCGGCCAGAGCGCCGTCCCCCACGGTCACCGCGCCGCCCCGCCGCCGGAGCAGCAGGAGCACCAGCGGGACCGCCAGCAGCACCAGCAGGAAGGGGCGGGCGAAGCTCATGCGGCGGCGAGCCTCGCGGCGCGCTGGTACAACTCGACCAGCTCTCCCTCCGCGCGGGGAGAGAAACTGCCGAACGAGATCTGATCCAGCACGTTCTGCAGCTCGGCGGTCTGGGCGAGATCCTGGCTCATGCGCAGCCGCTCCGCCAGCAGCCACGCCAGCTCGTGGAGCGCGGCGCGATACTCCCCGCTCGCGGCCCACCGCTCGAACGTGGCCAGCGGAGCGGCCCCGGCCGCGGCGTGGCCGTGCCGGGGGAGCCGGCCCTGCCGCCGCCACCGCAGCGCCACCAGTCCGGTGGCCAGGAGCACCACGAGGACGAGCACCGCGACGGGAAGCAGCGTGACGGCTTCGAGCGGCAGAAGCACCCGGGCCGGGCGCGGCTCGAGCCGCGCGCGGCTGACCCCGGCCGGGAGGACGCTGGCCACCCGCACCTTGACCGGCGACGCGGGGAGGGTGTCCGAGCTCCCGTCCCGGCGCACCAGCACCGGCCCGGGCATGATGAGCTGGTGTTCGCCGGCATACCAGAACACCAGGGGATAGCGCACCACCGCTCCGCTGCTCTGGAGCTGCACGATCGCCGGCCCCAGTTGCTGCCCCACCGCGCCGAGCGACCAGGGCTGCGGCCGGAGCACGCCGGCGCCCGCGTTGGTGATGGTGCGCTCCACCCACACCGTGTCGCCGACGCTGGGCAGGCCGGCTTGAACCAGCAGCAGCAGGCTCGCGATCATCGGCGCCGGCCTCCCCGCCGGCGGCGGCGCGAACCGAACGCCCGCCGCAACGCCAGCCCGTAGTCGCTGTCCACGTCGAGGGAGATCTGCTGCACCCCGGCCCCCCGGAGCCGCTCGGTTCGCTGGGCCCGGCGCGCCTCGGCCGCGGCCCGCCAGCGGCGCATCGCCGCGCCGCTGCCGGTATTCACCAGCGCCCGCCGGCCGTTCTCGGCGTCTTCCATCTCGATCCACCCGGCCCGCGGCGGCGCCAGCTCGCGGGGATCGTCGATCGTGATCGCGATGACCTCGTGTCGCGCGGCCAGCTCGCGGAGCGCCCGCTCCCATCCCTCGGCGAGGAAATCCGACAGGATCACCACCACGCTCCGGTGCCCCAGCACGTTGGACGCGTAGTGAATCGCCTGGATCAGATTGGTGCCGCGCCGTTCACTCGCGAAGGCCAGGAGGTCCCGGATCAGCCGAAGGGCGTGACGGCGGCCCTTGCCCGGCCGCACCACGTGTTCCACCCGGTCGCTGAACAGCAGCGCGCCGACCCGGTCCTGCTCCCGCGCCCCCGCGAGCGCCAGGACCGCGGCGACCTCCGCCGAGCGCGCCGCCTTGGTGACCGGCGACCCCACCCGGGTCGAGGCCGACTGGTCCACCACCAGCAGCAGGGTGAGCTCGCGCTCCTCGGTGAAGATCTTGACGTGCGGCGAGCCGAGCCGCGCCGAGACGTTCCAGTCGATGGCGCGGAAATCGTCGCCCTGCTCGTAGGCGCGCACCTCGGCGAATTCCATCCCCTGCCCCCGAAAGACGCTGCGGAACTCGCCCGAGAAGAGCGAATCCACGACGCCGCGGGTGCGCAGCGCGATGCCCTTGACCTGCTTGAGGAGCTCGGCGGGGACGGGCATGGATGGACGGTGGGATCAGCGAGGATGGTGAGGACGGTGGATGCCGCGCGGAGCCGACCTCACCGTCCTCACTGTCCTCACCGTCCTCACGTCAGGGGGCCTTTACCGCCCCGAGGAGCTGCGCGATGACCGCATCGGAGGTGACGTCTTCCGCTTCCGCCTCGAAAGTGAGCACCAGGCGGTGCCGCAGCACGTCGGCGGCCAGCGCCCGGATGTCCTCGGGCACCACGAAGCTGCGGCCCTGGAGAAAGGCGTAGGCCCGGGAGGCCTGCGCGAACGAGATCGACGCGCGGGGCGAGGCGCCGAAGGCGATGAGCGGCGCCAGCGCGGGCAACCCGACGCTCGCGGGATCCCGGGTCGAGCGCACCAGATCCACGATGTAGTCCACCAGGCGCTGATCCAGGTGGATGCCCGCGATGGCCTTGCGGGCGGTGAGAATCCCCTCGGGGTCCAGCACCCGCTTGACCGGGATCGGATCGCCGCCGCTCATCCGGACCAGCACCTCCCGCTCTTCGAGCCGGCTGGGATACTCCACCCGCACCTTGAACAGGAAGCGGTCCAGCTGCGCCTCGGGCAGCGGATAGGTGCCCTCCTGCTCGATCGGATTCTGGGTGGCGAGCACCAGGAACGGCTCCGGCAGCGGATAGGTGGTGCCCCCGATGGTCACCTGGTGCTCCTGCATCGCCTCCAGCAGCGCGGACTGCACCTTGGCCGGCGCGCGGTTGATCTCGTCCGCCAGCACGATGTGCGCGAAGAGCGGACCCTTCTTGGGGTAGAACTCCTGATTCTTCGGATCGAAGACCATCGTGCCGACCACGTCGGCCGGGAGGAGATCGGGGGTGAACTGGATCCGCGAGAAGGTGGCGTGCAGCACTTCGGCCAGGGTCCGCACCGCCAGGGTCTTGGCCAGGCCGGGAACCCCCTCCAGCAGCACGTGCCCGCCGGTGAGCAGGCCGATCATCAGCCGCTCCACCATGACCGTCTGGCCCACCAGGCGCCGCCCGACTTCCTCCGTCACATGGCGAAGGGGAATCGACTCGGCCACCGGCTGGTCTGAGCGGAGAACGGGCTGCGCCATCACGAACCTCGGGGTGAAGAACGGGGAGTTACTTGATCGCCCGGTAGATCGCCTTCTCTTCGGCGGGCGTGAGCGCGCGCCACTTGCCGACCGGCAGGTCACCCAGACGGATCGGCCCGTAGGACAGGCGGGCCAGCCGCTCCACCTTGAGCCCCAGCTGCTCGGCCCAGCGCCGCACGATGTGCTTGCGACCCTCCGCGAGGGTGACGTCCACGATGCTGCGTCCCTCCACACCCGGACGAACCCGGACCGCCAGGGGTTGCACCGGCCGCCCCTCCACCACCACCCGGCCCTTGGCCGCGGCGGCGATCTCGCCGGTCGGGCGTCCGTGCACCAGCGCGGTATAGCGACGGGGGACGTGATACTTGGGATGGCTCAGCCGCTGGACCGCGTCGCCGTCGGTGGTGAGCAGCAGGAGACCCGTGGTCATCACGTCGAGGCGCCCGACGTAGGCCAGTCCCTGACCCTTGGGCACGAAATCGAAGACGGTGCGGCGGCCCTCTTCGTCCTGGGCGGTCGTCACCACGCCCAGGGGCTTGTGGAACATGATCCATTTCTTCGGCTTCTGGCTGACCCGCTTGCCCCGGACCGTGATCACCTGCGCGTCGGGATCGACCTTCGACCCCAGCGTGGCCACTTCCCCGTCCACCCGGACCACCCCGTTCTCGATGAGCACTTCGGCGGCGCGGCGGGACGCGATCCCGGCCCGCGCCAGCGCCCGCTGCACCCGCATCTGGGTCACTGGTCCGCCGCGACGTACGCCGCCGAGTCGTCGTCGGGGCCCGCGGTTTCCGTCTTGTAGGGCTGCAGCGCGATGGTGAGCTCTTCGGCCCGGGGAAGATTGGCCAGGTCCGGCAGCCCCAGCAGCTCGAGGAAGAGCGGCGTGGTGCCGTAGAGCAGCGGCCGGCCCAATCCCTCGCTCCGCCCGGTCACCTCGATGAGCCCGCGCTCCTGCAGCGACCGCAGCACCCCGCTGGCCGACACGCCGCGGATCTCCTCGATCTCGGCGCGGCCCACCGGCTGCCGGTAGGCGATGACCGCCAGCGTCTCCAGCATCGCGGCGGTGAGCCGGGGCTGCCGCCCGCCGAGCTGGGCCCGCTCGATGGCGGCGGCGAAGGCCGGCCGCGAGAGGATCTGGTAGCCGCCGCCCAGCTCGGCCAGCTCCACGCCGTGACCGTCGAAGTCGTAGTGCTCCCGCAGCTGCTCGAGCGCGGCCTTCACCTCGTCGAGCGAGGTATCGGGATCCAGGGTCACCAGCTCTTCGGCGGTGACCGGACGCGCCGCCGCGAAGAGCGCGGCTTCAATCAGCTGAGCGAGAGGATTCACGGCGAATCACGAGCGGCGCAAAGACCGCGGCTTGGGTCATGAAGCACTGGCCGCGCCTGGCGAGCTCGAGCAGTGCCAGGAGCAGCGAGAGCACATCGGTGATGGTGGGCAAGGGGCCCAGCGCCTCGGTCCACACGAATTCGGTGCGGTCGGCCAGCAGCTCCTGGACCCGGAGCGCGGCGCCCTCGACGTTGAGCGGGCGCGCCACCACGCTGTGGAGCACCGGGTGGAGAATCGAGGAGATCACCCGTTCCACCGCGCCGAGCAGATCGAGCAGGTCGAGGGTGAGCGGCGGCGGGGGCAGCTCCGGCGGCGGCGGCAGATATCCCCGGGAAAACCGCAGCGCCCGCCGGTCGGCGGCGCCCGCCATCCAGTGCGCGATCTCGCGAATCTGCTGGTATTCCAGCAGCCGCCGCACCAGCTCCGCGCGAGGATCCTCCCACTCCTCGCCGTCCTGATTGCGCGGCAGCAGCATCTGCACCTTGAGACGGACCAGGCGACTCGCCATTTCGAGATAGTCGGCGGCCTGATTGAGCCCGAGGTGCTTGATCGCCGCGAGGAACTGATCGGCGATACGCGCAATCGGAATGTCGGCGATGTCGATTTGTTCTTCGCGCAGCAGATGCAGCAGCAGATCGAGCGGACCGGAGAACGCGTCGAGACGCACGACGAAGCCCAGGCTCCCCAGGATCGCCGCCGCCTCGGGAGAGGACGGCGTCGGCCCGGTCTCTCTGGTGTCGAGAGGCGGGGCGGTCAGCGGGGCCGAGGCGGTCATGCCAGAAAGATGTTCCATCAGGGGCCGGACGTCAACTCGCTCCCTTGCGTCAAGATATTGCCGGGACTATACTTAGCCCTTCGTTGGCAGGCCCGAGCCGCTTGCCCCATGCCCCGCTTCCGACCGACGAGGAATCGCAGTGCCGAGAACCAAATCCGCCAAGAAGCAGATGCGGCAGGCCAAGAGCCACACCGCCCGCAATCGGGCCCAGCGCAGTGAGCTTCGCTCGGCCATCAAGAAGGTCAAGGGATCCGGCAATGCCGCCGACCGCGCCCAGGCCGTCAAGCTGCTGGATCGTTCCGGCCGCAAGCGTCTCATTCATCCGAATACCGCGGCGCGGATCAAGAGCCGGCTGGCCAAGGCGGCGAATAAGAAGTAGGATCGAGGATCGAGGATTGAGAGGTAGTAAAACGAAGGCCCGCGATAGCTCTATCGCGGGCCTTCTCGTTCTTCCCCTCAATCCTCACCCCTCGATCCTCAATCCTCACCCCTCGATCCTCGATCCTCAATCCTCAATCCTCAATCCTCAATCCTGCTACAACGCCGCCAGCTCCGCCCCGCAACGCTCGCAGTACCACTCGGTGGGCCGGTTGAGCGAGCCGCACTCGCCGCACTTGAGCGTCTTGGCGACGGTGGTGCTGGGCCGCTCTTCGCGGTCGAGCGGACTCACCGCGGTCGGCGTGGCGCTCGGCGTCGACCGGCCGCCGGTCGGCGCGTCCAGCGTCACCGAGCGAAGGAAGGCCAGCTCGTCCGGCTGCGCCGGGGTCGCCGACGGCGCCGGCGGGGTCGACTGCGGAAACGGAATGGCCCGGTTGGCGCCCGACTCGCGCGGCTTCGGCATGCCGCCCCGCGGGACGAACCGCGGCGCTTCGGGGCGCGGCAGCGGAGCCGCTGCGTCCTTGACCAGCGTGAGGGACGGCTGGTCCATCGGCTCCTCGTGCATCGGCGGCATCTCGGTGCCGTGGGTCACCAGGATCTCCGGCTGGTGCGCCGGATGCGCCGGGTGGGCCGGCGCGGGCGGCGTCGGGTGGGCGGCCGGCTGAATCAGCGACTGGACCTCCTCGAGCCGCCCGATCTCGCCGGACAGCCGGTCCAGCTCCTGGTCGAAGCCCTCGATCTTGCCGGAGCTTTCGAGCTCCACCAGCTGCCATTCGTCGTCGGTGTACTCACCCACCGAGTGCCGCAGCTCGGCTTCGGCCCGGACCTCGAGCTCCTCGGAGCGCAGCTGGCCGAACTCCCGGGCCTGCGCCTTGAGGCCGTCGAGCGTGGACGAGATGAGATCGGCGTGGGTCCCGAGCTGGGTGACGACCTGGGCGAGCCGGGCCCGATAGTCGGCCCGCACTTTGGCTCGCACCGACTCCGGCGCGCGCGAGCCCGCCGCATCGAGGCGGTCCAGCCACCCGGTCAGCTGCTGCCGGGAGCCGAGCAGGCTCTCGATTTCGGCGATGTTATGGGATTTCTGATCACTCATGCGGACCCCCGGCAATGCACTGGATGAGACTCCCCCAAGTCGTTCCAATGTAATGAATAAGCGCAATCGCGAAACATGTACGCTTCCTCACCGTCAAAAAATCGGACAATCTGGCCGATTAAAGACCACCCGCCCACCCACAATCGTCAGATCCGCCTGTCCTACCAGCGTTTCGCCCAGGAAGGGGGAGTTGGTGCTCTTGGAGTGCAGGTCTTCGCGCCGCACCGCCCATCGCCTTGTGGCATCGAACACTACGACGTCGGCCGGCGCGCCGACGGCGAGCGTACCGCCCGGCAGATGGAATATTCGTGCCGGTACGGTGCTCATCCGCGCGATCAGATCCGGCAGCGAAAGCAGCCCCGGCTCGACCAGCTCCCGCACGGCGAGCCCCAGCGCGGTTTCGAGCCCGACGATGCCGTTGGGCGCGTCGTCGAATTCCCGTTCCTTGGTATCGTAGTGGTGCGGCGCATGGTCCGACGCGATGCAGTCGATGGTGCCGTCGTGGAGGCCCTGGCGGATCGCCTCGCGGTCGGTGGCCTCGCGGAGCGGCGGATTCATCTTCGCGTTGGTGTCGTACCCCAGGCAGCGCTCATGGGTCAGGGTGAAGTGATGCGGCGTGGCCTCCGCGGTCACGTTCAGCCCCTTGGCCTTGGCCCAGCGAATCAGCTCGACCGAGCCGCGGGTGGACATGTGACAGAGATGCACGTGGCCGCCGGTCAGCTCGGCCAGGATGATGTCCCGGGCCACCATGATCTCTTCCGCGGCCGACGGAATGCCCTTGAGCCCGAGCCGCGCGGCGATGACGCCCTCGTGCATCGCGCCGCCGGCGGCGAGCGACATGTCCTCGCAGTGGTCGGCCACCGGGATGCCGAAGCTGCGGGCGTACTCGAGCGCGGTCCGCATGAGATGGCTGGTCGCCACCGGCTTGCCGTCGTCGCTCACCGCCACCGCGCCGGCCTGCACCATCTCGCCGAACTCGGTGAGCTGTTCCCCCTTCTGCCCCAGCGACACCGCGCCGATCGGATAGACCCGCGCCTTGCCGGCGCGGATGGCCTGGCGGACCACGAACCCGACGGTGGCCTGGCTGTCGGTGACCGGGTCGGTATTGGGCATGGCGCAGACCGCGGTGAACCCTCCCGCCGCCGCCGACAGCGCGCCGCTCGCGATGGTCTCGGCGTGCTCGAAGCCCGGCTCTCGCAGGTGCACATGAAGATCGATCAGGCCGGGCGCCACGACTTTCCCGGTCGCGTCCACCACGCCGATGCCCGGGTCGACGGCAATGTTCCGGCCCACCGCCTCGATGCGGCCGTCCTTGATATAGAGATCGGCCACCCCGTCGGTGCCCCGGGACGGGTCGATCACCCGCCCCCCACGAATCAGCAGCTCGCTCATCGGTCCTCCGAAGGCGCGGGCGCCGAGCGCCAGTCCGGCGCGCCGCCCGCCAGCAGATAGAGGACCGCCATCCGGATCGCGACGCCGTTGGTGACCTGGGGCAGGATCACGCTCGCGGGTCCGTCGGCCACGTCGCTGTCGATCTCGACCCCGCGGTTCATCGGGCCGGGGTGGAGGATCACCACGTCGCGGCCGGCCCGGGCCAGCCGCTCACGGGTGACCCCGAAGACCCGGTTGTACTCGCGGAGCGAGGGGATGAAGCCCGAGGACATCCGCTCGAGCTGGAGGCGGAGCACGTTCAGCGCGTCGGCCCACTCGATGGCCGCTTCGATTCTCGGAATGATCTTCACCCCCAGCTCGGCGAACTCGCGGGGAATCAGCGTGGCCGGGCCGCAGATGGCCACCTCGGCGCCGAGCTTGAGCAGCCCCCAGATGTTGCTGCGGGCCACCCGGCTGTGCAGCACGTCTCCGCAGATGGCCACCTTGAGTCCCGCGATCCGGCCGAACCGGTCCCGCAGCGTGAGCAGATCGAGCAGCGCCTGGGTGGGATGCTCGTGCCGGCCGTCGCCGGCGTTGATGACGTTGGAACGGATCCGGTTTCCCAGAAACTCGGCGGCGCCGCTCGACGGGTGCCGGATCACCACCATGTCGATCCGCATCGCCTCCAGATTGCGCGCCGTGTCCACCAGGGTTTCTCCCTTGGAGACCGAGGACCCGTTGGTCGCCACGTTGACGGTGTCGGCGGACAGGCGCTTCTCGGCGAACTCGAAGGAAATCCGGGTCCGGGTGGAGGCTTCGAAGAAGAGGTTGACGATGGTCTTGCCCCGGAGCGCCGGCACCTTCTTGATGGGGCGCTCGCTCACTTCCTTGAACGGCTCGGCGGTGTCCAGGATGAGGAGGATCTGCTCGGGCGTGAGGTATTCGAGGCCGACCAGATCCTTGCCGAGCCCGGGCGCGCTCACAGCGGGCCCCCGCGCACCAGCTCCACCGAATCCCGTCCATCGAGCTCGCTCACGGCCACATCGACCCGGTCGTGGGTCCCGGTCTCGATGGTCAGGCCCGTGAAATCGGCCTGGATGGGGAGCTCGCGGCCACCCCGGTCTACCAGGACGACCAGCAGGATGCGGCGCGGGCGGCCGAAGTCGGCGAGCTCATCGAGGGCGGCGCGGATGGTTCGGCCGGTATGGAGCACGTCGTCGACGATGACGACCGTGCGCCCCTCCAGCTCGCCGGGGAGACTGGTCACCCCGACCCGGGGCACCGGGCCGACGGTGGAGAGATCGTCGCGGTAGAGTGTGATATCCAGCTTGCCCAGGGGAACCGCGGGGCCGCCCTTGGAGATCAGGGCGGCGAGCCGGGCGGCCAGCTCCACACCGCGGCGCTGGATACCCACCAAAACCATGCCCTTGGTCCCCCCGCATTTCTCAACGACCTCACCGGCAATACGCTCGAGGGAGCGCGCCATGGCGGGGCCATCGAGGAGCCGGGTGACCGAGGGCATCTCGAGGGGGCAAGCTACATCACGGCATGGTGTAACTCAAGCCGACGGTGACGGTCCTCGGCTGGCCCGGCACGATGAAGTCTCCGGCCCGAAGCTCCAGATAACGCCGGTCGAGGAGATTGTTGATCCCCAGGGACAGCTCGGCCCGGCCGACCATGAGTCCGGCCCCGGCGTGGAACAGGGCATACGCCGGCTCGGACTCGCCCGGGGCGTCGAAGGGGGTGTAGGGTCCCACGACATTGCTGCCGAGATGGGCGTGCCACCGGGGGCCCTTCGGCTTGAGGTTGAGAACGACGGATCCGACGTATTTGGCGGTATTGAACACCCGGGCCCCTGAGAGTGTGTCCCCGTCCTCGGTAACCAGCTTCCGGTACTTCGCATCGACGAAGGTCCAGCTGGTCGAGAATGAGGCGACCGAACCCAGGGCCGACTGCAAGGACACCTCGACCCCCTGGCGCCGGCTGGCTCCGCCGCTGACGGAGGTGAGGGTGATCGGGTCGAAGGTCTGCTCGTTACTCACGTCCATCCTGAACACCGCGGCGGATGCGCTCAACCGCTCGCGGTCCAGCTTGAGACCGGCTTCGTAGTTCCAGGCGGTGATGAACGGCAGGTTCGGATCGCGAATGACCCCGTCGGTCTGCCGGAAGCCGCGGGAGACATTGGCGTAGAGGTCGAGCAACCGGAGGCGCGCGAGGAGGCCGACCTTGGGGGAAACCAGGGAGCGCGTGGCCGAGCCGCTCTGGACACCGTCCGGCGCGACGTGCGCGTGTAGGACATCGGCGCGGCCGCCGGCGCTGAGCCGGAGCCAGGAGGTCAGAGACGCGGTGGATTGGAGAAACAGCGCGCCCGAGGCCTGGGACGCCCCCACCTGGTCCTGGGCCTCGTCCCGCTCCCGGTGAGTCGTGAGCCAGTTCTCGTACCTGGAGTGGTCCCACCGGCCTTCGGCACCGACGGTCAGCTCGTTGCTCGCCCCGACCCATGAGAGCGCGGTGGTGGCGCCGAATCCGTAGCGCCGATCCTCTTCTTCCGTCTGGCTTCCGGAGCCCTCCGTGGTGCCTCCTTCGGGCGGGGTGGTGAGAAAGAGCTGCCAGCGGCCCTGGGTCGCATAGACCGTGGTCCGCGATATCATGGAGCCGGACAGCACCCGGAGGCTGACCCGCTCCTGGGCGCGGTGCTTGTATCCGCCGTCGGTCGGGTCGGAGATGTGCGAAAACTCCCGCGCCGCGAACTGGTCGGTGGTCAGGAAGCCGGGTGAATCCCAGCCGGCGGCGTAGAGCTCGATTCCGGCGTCGAGCGTGGTCGAGGCGGACAGGTCGCGCACACCGCGCAGGTGCCCCTGCCCCAGCGTGTAGCCGCTGTTGGGCCGCCAGCCATCCTCGCGCATGCCGCGCAGCGCCACGACGCCGCCGGAATGCTCCCGGTCCCAGCCGGAAAGCAGGGAGGCATCGACCTGGCCGTAGGAGCCGCCCGAGGCCTGGAATTCGGTATGACCGGTGCGCTCCAGGGTGCGGACGTTCACCACGCCGGCCATCGCGAAGTTCCCGTAGAGCGGACTGGTCGGACCCTTGAAGATCTCGATGCTCTGCACCGCCTGGGGAAACATCAGGCTCCAGTCGTTGTACCCCTCGGCGTGTCCGTTCACCGGCTCGTTGATCGGCACACCGTCGATCCACAGTGCGATGTCGGTGGAGTGGTCCGAGGAGAATCCCCGAAGCGACGCGTTCGACGCGAAGCCGGGGCCCTGCCCCTGGTCGTGGACCTCGAGGCCGGCCACCTGGCGGAGCCGATCGTACGAGTTGCTGGCCGGGGCCGAGCGGAACAACAGGCGGGGGATACTCACGGTCGAGGCCGGGTCGCTGCGCCGGGCCGGCGCGGCGGTCACGGTGATGTCGTCGATCCGCGATGGCTTGGGTGCGGTTGTGTCGGCGGCGGCAGGCTGCTGCGCGGCGCCTCGACCCGCCAGGGTCAGGAGTGCCGCCGCCTGGAGCGCGGGGAACAGTATCCGTTTCATCATGTCTCTCCACTCGAGGAAACCCGTGGCATGGGGTCCACGGATGAGCGCGCGCCCGCCCTTTCCGGCGGGACGGGTTCGATACCGGGCGCGAAAGCGCCCGCTGCTCAGACGAGTGGCGGAGCCGTTGCGGGTGGAAGGAGTGCGGCGGGGGGATCCAGCTCGAGCGTGGAATCCCCGGTGGGGATCCAGGGCGGCGCGAAGAGCGTCAATGCCTGCCGCGCGAGCGCCGGCGTCTGGGGCGGCGCGATCGCCGCGCCGGAGAGGCAGCTCCCGATGCAGTGGCAGGTTTCGTGGTGGTGGCCCGTGGCCGGCGTGCCGTGGCCGGCGTGATGCGCGGCGTGAGCCCCCGCCTCGTGATGGGCCAGCCACGGCGCATCCACCGGACAGGGGTGGATCGCCGGCAGCACCGTGCCCCCGATGGCCGGGGAGGCGGCGATCAGGAGGCCGGCGACGAGCCGGGAGCGGCGCAACAAGGCAGGCAGCATCAAGGGGATAATACCGGCGCGCGCCCCGGGAATCCACGCCCTGGGGCCGGCACGGGGGTCATCCCGCCGGGCCGGCCGCCGCGCGCCGGGGCCGGTCCCGCCCACCGACGACCGGTTTCCGGCGCGCCGCCGCCACCAGCCGGACCCCCAGCAGCACGGCCAGGATGGCGGCATAGATCAGCGGAAGCCGGATGTCCTTCTTCTGGGCCCAGGTGAAATGCAGGACGCCGAGGATGGCCGCCAGGTAGATCAGCCGGTGAATCGCCTGCCAGCGCTTGCCGCCCAGTCGGCGAACCATCGCCTGCGGGGAGGTGACGGCCAGGGTCGTGAGGATCACCAGCACCGAAAATCCGACGGTGATGTACGGCCGCTTCACGATCTCGCGGGTGAGGTCGCCGAAGGAAAGCTCCAGATCGAAGACCAGGAAGATGCTGAAATGGACCAGCGCGTAGAAGAACGCGAAGAGTCCGATGAGGCGCCGGACCTTCACCAGACCGTTCCAGCCGGTGAGCCGGCGGAGCGGCGTGACGGCCAGCGTGATGAAGAGGATGACCAGCGCGGTCCGGCCGGTGAAGTGCTCCATGCCCTTCACCGGCTCGGCCTCGAGGTGGCCGGTCAGGAACGCATAGACCTGCCAGCCGAGCGGAACCAGCCCCGCGATCCAGAGGATCGGTTTGACGACCCGCCGGATGAATTGGGCCTCGGTCATCCCGGGGTCAGAAGTTGGCGCGCAGGTCCATCCCCGAATACATCGAGGCCACCTGGTCGGCGTACCCGTTGAACATCAGGGTGGGCTTCTTGAAGAACTGCCCCAGCGGCCGTTCCTTGGCCTGGCTCCACCGCGGGTGGTCCACGTTCGGATTGACGTTGGCGTAGAACCCGTACTCGTTCGGCGCGGCGATCTGCCACGTGTTGACCGGCCGGGTTTCGACGAACCGGATCTTGACGATCGACTTGATGCTCTTGAATCCGTACTTCCAGGGCACCGTGAGGCGGACCGGCGCGCCGTTCTGGTTGGGGATCGTCTTCCCGTAGATCCCGACCGTGAGCAGCGTGAGCGGGTGCATCGCCTCGTCCATGCGGAGCCCCTCCACATAGGGCCACTCCAGCACCGCCCGCCGCTGGCCCGGCATCTGGACCGGATCGAGCAGGGTGACGAATTCCACGTACTTGGCCTTGGTGCCCGGCTCCAACCGCTTGATGATGTCCCGGAGCGGGTACCCCAGCCAGGGAGCCACCATCGACCAGGCCTCGACGCAGCGGTGCCGGTAGATCCGTTCCTGAGGCGTCATCCCCTTGAAGAAATCGTCGAAGGCGTAGACCGCGGGCTTCTTGACATCACCTTCCACCGCGATGGACCAGGGCCGCGGCTTGAGGGTATGGGCGTTGGCCTTGGGATCGTCCTTCTCGGTGCCGAACTCGTAGAAATTGTTGTAGCTGGTGATGATGTCCCAGGAATCGGGCTTGAGGGCGTCCTGAGCCAGACCGAGCCGCGGCAAGGCCATCGCACCGGCCAGGCCCAGGCCCACGGACGCCAGCCATTCCCGGCGGTTCCAGAAGAGCCGCTCGTCGGTGATCTCGCTGCTGGGTATGTCCGGTGGTCGCCTGATAAGCATCCTGTCCTCCTCCTGGTGACGTCTACCAACCTAATAACGTCGCGCAGGCGGGGGGGGTGCCATTTCAGGATTGAGGATCGAGGATCGAGGATGAGGTGAGGATCGAGGCCCTCGACCCCTCCCTCGATCCTCAATCCTCGATCCTCGATCCTCAATCCTCAATCCTGCACTCAACGGACAGGGCGGGATTCGAACCCGCGAAACCCTTTCAGGTTTACACGCTTTCCAGGCGTGCCTCTTAAACCACTCGAGCACCCGTCCCGGCGGCGACAACATATCCGCGCCGCCGCCGACCCGTCAACGCAGGGGGCTGATCGAATCTCGGTTTGGCCTTACTTTGAGGCGAGACGGCCGACTTTGCCCCCCGCCGGACATCGCCATGACGCCAGCCCTGGAACAGACCGACAAGCCGACGCCCGAGCTGCTCTACCTCCTGTGCGGCGATCCGGTGGAGCTGTCCGCCGTCCTGGGGAGCATGCAGCCGCCCGATATCGCGGAAGCGCTCCGTTCCCTCGAGCCCGCCGCCGCGGCCAAGGTGCTCTCGGCGGTCCCGTTCGATCTGGCGGTCCAGATCTTCGACGAGCCGGAGCTGGTGCAGCATCGGGCCGCCATCGTGGCCAGCATGACCCCGCGCGACGCCGCCGACCTGGTGGACGCGATGTCGGCCGACCAGCAGGCCGACCTCTTCCGCGAGCTCGAGCCGGCCAACCGGACCCGGCTGCTCCAGACGGTCGCCCACGAAACCAGGGAATCTCTCAGGCTCCTCCTCCAGTATCCCGCCGATACCGCGGGCGGCATCATGACGACGGAGTTCGTCAGCGTGCCGGCCAACTGGACCGCCGATCAGGCGCTGAGCTACGTCCGGCAGGTCGGCGGCCGGAAGGAAACCGTCTACGCGATCTACGTGACCGATCCCGGCACCCAGGCGCTGATCCACGTCATTTCGCTGCGCGAGCTGGTGATGGCGGACCCGGCCACCCCGGTGATCAACATCGGCACCGACCGCACCCCGCTCACGGTGGGGCCGGAAGTGGACCGGGAAGAGGTGGCCCGCCTGATCAGCAAGTACAACCTCCTCGCCATTCCGGTGGTGGATGACCGGCAGCACCTCCTCGGCATCGTGACGGTCGACGACGTGATCGACGCCCTGGTGCAGGAGGAGACCGAGGATGTGCAGAAATTCGGCGGCATGGAGGCGCTCGACGAGCCCTACACCACGATCAGCTTCGGCGCGATGGTGAAGAAGCGCGCCGGCTGGCTCTGCGCCCTCTTCATCGGCGAGATGTTCACCGCCACCGCCATGGGACGATTCGAGCACGAGATCGAGCGGGCGGTGGTGCTGGCGCTGTTCATTCCCCTGATCATCAGCTCCGGCGGCAACTCGGGATCCCAGGCCACCTCGCTCATCATCCGGGCCCTGGCCCTTCGCGAGGTGACCGTGAAGGACTGGTGGCGGGTCGCCGCGCGCGAGCTGCCCGCGGGCGCGGCGCTCGGCGCCATCCTCGGCGGCATCGGTATCCTCCGCATCCTGCTCTGGCAAGTGATGGGGTGGTACAACTACGGCGAGCACTACGGACTGGTGGCGGCGACGGTGGGCTGTTCCCTGCTGGGTGTGGTGACCTTCGGCTCGCTGACCGGATCCATGCTGCCCTTCGCCCTGCGGCGCATGGGGTTCGACCCCGCCAGCGCCTCGGCTCCCTTCGTGGCCACCCTGGTGGACGTCACCGGGATCGTGATCTACTTCAGCGTCGCGGCGCTGATGCTGCACGGCACCCTGCTCTGATCAGCCGACCGGCGCGTCCAGAGTGTCCCGGACCTGGGCCCGGAGGTCCGACAGGGAAAAGGGTTTTTCGAGGTAGCCGACGCCGGGCGGCAGGGCCTCGAGCGCGGGATAGGTCTCCCCGGTGTACCCCGACATGATGATGATCGGCATCCCCGGGCGGCGGCGGCGGAACTCCACCGACAGCTCGCGCCCGCTCATCCCGGGAAGGATCATGTCGGTCAGCACCAGATCCACCGGATCCTTCCGTTCCTCCATCAGCCGGATCGCTTCCGCCCCGTCACCCGCGGCCACCACGCTGTATCCGGTGGCGGCCAGCGCCCGGCGCACCATGTCGCGGAGCGCCGGCTCGTCCTCGATCAGCAGAATGGTCTCATGGCCGGCCAGGCTGGGCGCCGACCCGCGGGCCCCATCGGTGTCGGGAAGGACGCCGCCCGAGCGGGCCGGCAGGAACACCTTGACCGTGGTGCCCCGCCCGACCTCCGAGTAGATCACCACGTCGCCGCCGCTCTGGCGCACGATCCCGTAGACGGTCGCGAGGCCGAGTCCGGTGCCCCGCCCCTTCGCCTTGGTGGTGAAGAACGGCTCGAAGGCGTGGTGCTGTACCTCGGCCGGCATCCCGACCCCGGTGTCGGTCACGGCCAGCATGACGTACCGTCCCGGCTGCAGCGTCGGCCGAAGCTTCACGTACTCCTCGTCGAGCACCACTTCCCCGGTCCTGAGCTCCAGGGTGCCTCCCTCGGGCATCGCGTCGCGCGCATTGACCACCAGGTTCATCAGGACCTGCTCGATCTGTCCCGGGTCGGCGCGCACCAGGCTCAGGTCGGGCGCGAGCCGGATGGTGAGCGCGATGTCTTCGCCGATCACCCGCCGCAGCATTGCCTCCACCGACGCGGTCACCTGGTTCAGGTCCAGCACCCCGGGCTGGGCCACCTGCCCCCGGCTGAAGAGCAGGAGCTGGCGCGTCAGCTGGGCCGCGCGGGCCGCGGTCTGGCGAACCTCCTCGATGGCCGCGCGGTCGGGTGAGCCCTCGGGAAGCCGCTCCAGCAGCAGCTCCGAATGCGCCAGAATCACCGTGAGCAGATTGTTGAAGTCGTGGGCCACGCCCCCGGCGAGCCGGCCGATCGCCTCCAGCCGCTGCGACTGGGCCAGCCGCTCGTCCAGCATCCGTTCCATCGTGACGTCGTGGCGGGTGCCCCAGATTCTCCGCAGCCGGCCGTCCTCCACCAGGCCGATGAGATCGTTGACGAAGATCCGCTTCACCTCCCCGCCGTGGTCGCCGTCGGATTCGACGTGCGAGGCCGCGAATCCCTGCGTGATGAAGTCCCGAAGCAGGGTCTGGCACCGGGCGTCCGTGCCGGGGAACAGCCGGTCCAGGGGAACCTCGGTCAGCTCGCTGGTCGGCTCGATGCCCACCATGCGGGCCAGCGCCGGGTTGCATTCGGCGCGGCCGGGGCCCCGATACCACCGCTCGATCTGCTGTTCCGGCGGCCCCGAGGTCTCCAGCGGCGGATCGAAGGTCAGGTGCCAGATGCCGTGCCGGGCATGCGAGACGAAGGCGCGCAGGCTGGTCTCGTTCTCCCGGAGGCGATCCGTCGTACTGGACACCTGCTCCAGCATCGCATTGAAGGACCGGGCCAGCCGGCCGGTTTCTCCCGCGGAATTCTCGTTGGCGCGCCGCTGCAGATCACCCGACGCGAGCCGCTCGGTGACTTCGGTGATCTCCCGAATCGGGCCGCTCAGGCGGTGTCCCAGCCCGGCGGCGCCCAGCGTGCCGACGATGATCGCGAGCGCCGCGAGCAGCATGGACCGCCGCAGATAGGCGTGGGACGGCGCGTCCACCACCGATTGCGACACCGAGACCAGGACCACCCAGGGCATCCCGGGAATCTCCCGCCCGATGCCGAGGCGACGATCGCCCGCCTGCGTGAAGCTGGTGGCCGTATCGAAGCGGACGACCCCGGGAGGCGGCCCGGCCACCACCCGCGCCAGATCGGTCCATGCGCCGGTGGAGGGACTCCCGACCAGGATCTGGGTGCCCGGGCCCACCAGGGCGTTGAGGGCGTCGGCACTGGTCGGGGAGATGTTGAGCCGGGTCCGCTCGACGATGCTGCCGGGCTCGGCCGCTCCCGGCAGGGGAACCCGCAGGTCGTAGTAGATCGTGGTGTCGGTCAACCGAACGAACGGCCCTACCTTGTCGCCCGGCGGTATCGCCACCTCCGGAGGCCCGAACCAGGCCGGCTGTCCCGGCGCCCCGACCCGCAGCACCGGCGCGCCGGTCGAATCCATGACCTCCATCACGACCCGGACATTGGCGGCGAACAGCGGGCGCAGCATCCGACCGGCCGCGGCGGTGTCGGGATGGCCGGGACCGAGGAGCGCCCGGGAGAATGAGGTATCCGCGGTGGCCTTGCCGAGAGCCGCGGCGCTGGCCATCGGTCCGCGTCCGAGCAGATCCGCCAATTGCCGGCCCACCAGCCGAAGCCGGGTCTCGGCGCTCTCCCGCGCGATCGAGCGAACCTGGAAATAGGAAATCGAGGAGACGGTACCGCCCAGGAACAGCACCAGGACCGATACGAGCACGCCGATTCGGCGCCCCAGAGAGCGATCCAGCCAATGCTTGAGTGCGTTCATCGGCGACCGTGGCCAGACGGCCAGCGGGAGGAATTATTATTTGCTCTTCACAATAGCGGCGGGGATGCTTTCACACCAGAGAGGAATACGTCGGAAGTCAGCGCCTGCGAGCGGTGGCCCGCGCGGCTCGGGCGGGTTTCTTGGCCGGGCCTCGCTCCTTCCGGGCGGCAATCAGCTCCACCGCCTCGGCCAGGGTCACACTCTGGGGGTCTTTCCCCTTGGGAATCGAAGCGCTTATCGTGCCGTGCTTTACGTACGGTCCGTATTGTCCGTCGTAGAGGGCGACCGGTGCCGCGTCGTCCGGGTGGGGCCCCAGCTCCTTGAGCGGCGTCGGGGCGGCCCGCCGCCCCCGGCCCATCTTGGGCTGGGCCAGCAGCTCGAGCGCCCGGGGGAGCGTTACGGTAAGGACGTGATCCTCTCCTTTGAGTGACCGGTAGTCTTTGCCCTCCTTTCCCTTGTCGAGCACGATATACGGACCGAACCGCCCCTGCCCCGCGAAGATCCTGGCTCCGGTTTCGGCGTGGGTGCCGAGGAGGCGGGGAAGCGC
Source organism: uncultured Gemmatimonadales bacterium (assembly GCA_963762545.1). GTDB lineage: Bacteria > Gemmatimonadota > Gemmatimonadetes > Gemmatimonadales > GWC2-71-9 > JABFSM01. The sequence goes on from CAVXLC010000002.1 coordinate 1,446,334, forward strand.
CAGCAGCCCGACCGCGATGTCCATCGTCACGTCTTCGGGCTTCATCCCCTTGGGCAGGCTCGAGCGCTTCGGCTTGGGGTTCTCGTCACTCACCGCGCCGAGCTGCACATAGGGCCCGTATTGCCCGGTGAGCACCATGATCGGCTCGCCGGTATCGGGATGGTGGCCGAGGACCTCGGGGCCTTCCCGCTTCTGGCGCAGGACTTCTTCGATCGTTTCCATGGTGAGGTCGGCGGGCGCGCCGTCCTTGGGGAGCGAGGCGCGCAGGGTTTCCCCGTCGCGCTCCACCTCCACGTAGGGACCGAACCGTCCAATGCGGATGATGGCATCCTCCAGACCGCCCACCGGAACGGTGCGCGCCTCGGCGGGGTCGATCTTCTTTTCCTGGGTCTCGACCTGTTTCTGGAGACCGTCCTTGCCGAGGTAGAACTGCTTCAGGTAGGGGAGCCACTCCGCCGTACCCTCGGCAATTTCGTCGAGCTGCTCTTCCATCTTGGCGGTGAATTTGAGGTCCACCAGCCGGGGAAAGTGGTGTTCCAGGAGCCCGGTCACCGCGAACGCGGTGAAGGTCGGCACCAGGGCCTGCCCCTGCTTCTGCACGTAGCCGCGCTCGACGATGGTGCCGATGATGCTGGCGTAGGTGCTGGGACGGCCGATGCCGTCCGCTTCCAGCTCCCGGACCAGGCTGGCCTCGGTGAACCGGGGCGGCGGCTGGGTTTCATGGGAGAGCGCGTCGAGGCCGAGACAGGCCGGCCGGTCTCCCACCTCGAGATGGGGCAGCAGCACTTCCTGGTCTTCCAGCGCGGCCTCGGGATCGTCGCTGCCTTCGACGTAGGCGCGCAGGAAGCCGGGGAAGTCGATCCGTTTGCCCGAGGCCCGAAACGTGGCGTCGTCGACGCTCAGCGTCACCACCAGGCTGGTGATCCGGGCGTCGGGCATCTGCGACGCCACGGTGCGCTTCCAGATCAGATCGTAGACGTCGTACTCGCGACCGGTGAGCTTGGTCTCGTCCGGGGTGCGGAAATGGGCGCCGGCGGGGCGAATGGCCTCGTGCGCCTCCTGGGCATGCACGTTCTTGGCGCTGTAGTGGCGCGGCTTGTCGGTGAGATAGGTCTTGCCGTAGAGCCGTTGGACGCATTCGCGGGCCGCGGTGATGGCCTGGGTGGACAGGTTGACCGAGTCGGTCCGCATGTAGGTGATGTAGCCGTTCTCGTAGAGACTCTGGGCCACCCGCATCGTGTCCCGCGCGGAGAGCCGGAGTTTCCGGTTGGCCTCCTGCTGCAGGGTGGACGTGGTGAACGGTGGCGCCGGCCGCCGCACCCCGGGCTTTTCCTCGCTGGCCGAGACGGTCCAGGGCTTCTTGAGCAGGCGGGCCCGGAGCTGGCTCGCGGCATCCTGGTCGAGGAGCACCACGTCCTTGCCGGACAGGAGCTTCCCGGTCTTCTCGTCGAAGTCCTTGCCGGTGGCGATGCGGCTGCCCTTGAGGGCCACCAGCTCGGCATCGAATTCCTGCTTGGCGTGGGAAAGCCGGGCCTTCAGGTCCCAGTACACCGCGGCCCGGAACGCGCGACGCTCCCGTTCACGCAGCACCAGCAGTCGTACCGCCACCGACTGCACTCGGCCTGCCGACAGCCCGTACGCGATCTTCTTCCAGAGCAGCGGCGAGAGCGTGTAGCCGTAGAGACGATCCAGAATCCGGCGGGTTTCCTGGGCCCGCACCAGCCGGTCGTCCACCGTGCGGGTGCTTTGGAGCGCCTCCCGGATGGCTTCCCGGGTGATCTCGTGGAACACCATCCGCTTGACCTTCATCCGGGGGGCCAGCACCTGGGCCAGGTGCCAGGAGATGCTCTCTCCCTCGCGGTCCTCGTCGGTGGCCAGGATCAGCTCGTCCGCGCCCTTGAGTGCGTCCTTCAGCTCCTTGACCACCTTCCGCTTGTCGGCGGGCACCACGTAGAGCGGCTCGAAGTCGTTGGCGACGTTGACGCCGAGGCGGGCCCACTCTTCTCCTTTATACTTGGCGGGGATATCCGCCGCCTTGTCGGGCAGATCCCGGATGTGCCCCATGGAGGCCGCGACGACGTAGCCCTTGGGAAGGAAGTCCCGGATGGTGCGGGCTTTGGTGGGCGATTCGACGATGACCAGCGACGCCATGAAATCCTTTGTGTGGTTGTCGACGCTCCTTCAGGGCTCGGGCTAACTTAGTACCATCCCCCCCGCCCCGCTGTCAATTGCGGGCGCGCCCCGGCATGTCGCCGTCACCGCTCCAATCCACCATCGTCGTCCCGCTGAACCGCTACCGATCTCGCGCCGGCAGAACCACTTGGACGCATCCGGCTCGGCCGGGCCCGCCGCCGGCCCGCCGGAAACACCGCTCGGCGGAGAAGCGCGGCGCCGACGTATGTTTCCCGTTTCCTCTCATGGCCGGAGCCGTACATGGGTACCATCATCCTGGGCGTGGTGATCCTGCTGGTCGCGGTCGTCGTGAAGAGCGCGGGGGCCGGTCTCCGCGCCGCCGGGAGCAAGATGTCGGGCGCCATGGTCAACCTGGTGAGCCTGATCCTGGTCGTGTTCGGCATCATCGTGCTGCTCGGGTCGAGCGTGGTGGTCATCGACGCCGGTCAGGTCGGCGTGCGGCACGCCTTCGGCAAGGTGGATCCGGCGCCGCTCCTTCCCGGCGTGCGGTTCGTCTCGCCCTGGTCCTCGGTGGAGAAGTACTCGACCCGGGAGGAGCAGTGGCCGGCCCAGACCGACTCGGTGGAGACGATGGACGCGCTCTCCAACGAGCAGATGAGCATGAAGGTGGACGCGGCGGTGCGCTGGCAGATCGATCCGATGGAGGCGCCGCACATCTTCACCGAAATCGGCGTCGAGCAGCAGATCAAGAACGTGGTCGTCAACGCGATCCGCAAGGGCGTCCGCGACGGCATGGTCCAGTTCTCGATCAACGACATCGCCAAGCGCAACGCCATCGCCAACGCGATGGAGTTCCAGGTGGACAGCGCGCTGCTGACCCGGCCCCGGATCGGGGGCGAGCCGTTCCGGATCGCCAAGATCACGGCGTTCTACCTGCGGAACCTGGAGCCGCCGGAGCAGGTCGTCGCCGCCATCAACAACAAGATTGCCGCGGACCAGCAGATCGAGACCGAGAAACACAAGGTGGAAGTGGCCCGGCTCCAGTCCGACCAGCAGCGTTTCCTGAATCAGACGCTGACGCCGGAAGCCCTGATGAAGCAGTACCTCGAGGTGCTGCACGACATGCGGACGTCCAACAACCTGGTCGTGCTGGTCCCGACCGAAGGCGGCACGCCGTTGCTGGACCTGGCCGCGCTCCGGAAGAACCTCAAGCCCCAGTAGGGGCGGAGCCCGGGGGCCTTGCGCGGATTCTCACAATATTGTAATGTGCGTGCGAACGGCGCCGGAGGTGAGGGCGCCACCCTTGTCGGATGGAGCGCAGGCTCCGTCAGTCGAAGGCGCCTCCAGCGCGGAATCTCGCGGCGGGGCGCTTTCGCATTTTGGGGACTTGGCTGCGTCAATCAGCCGGAAAGGAACCGGGCCATGGGGCGAATCAGCATTCAACCAACGGGACGACGGTTCCAGCAGCGAGTCGAGGAGTGGCTGGAGTCCCTGACCGACCACGACCTCGACTTCCTCGCCGCCCGCCGAGACCAGCTGGTCGGGCAGCTCGAGGCGCTCTACCGATCGGTCAGGCTGGAAATGGGGATGCAGACCTGAAGGGGCAGTTCACATCGCAAAGGAGGATTCCATGTTGCGCTGGGCACTCGCGTTCTTCGTGCTGGCCCTGGTGGCCGCACTGTTCGGCTTCGGCGGACTCGCGGCGACGTCGGCGGGCATCGCCAAGACCCTGTTCTACGTCTTCCTGGTGGTGTTCCTGGTCTCGCTGGTATTCGGGCTCACCGCCAGCCGGCGGACTCTGACCTGAGCGGGAGGTCCGGATGGGGCAGTGCGATAACTGCGGGAACGAGTACGACAAGACGTTCGAGATCCGTTTCGGCGGGCAATCGTACACCTTCGATTGCTTCGAGTGCGCGATTCACGCGCTCGCCCCCACCTGTGCCCACTGCGGCTGCCGCATCATCGGGCACGGTGGGGAGGCCGACGGCACCTTCTACTGCTGCGCGCATTGCGCCACCGAGAGCGGACGGCGCGAGCTCAAGGACCGCGCGTAGCACGGAAGACGGGAAGACGGGAAGACGGGAAGACGGGAAGACGGGAAGACGGACAGGGTGGGATTCGAACCCACGAGACCCTTGCGGGCCCACCGGTTTTCGAGACCGGCTCCTTCAGCCACTCGGACACCTGTCCAATGCGGGGAGAAACATACCTTGCCGCCCGGACCAGCGACAAGCGAATTGGCTCGCCGTCAGGCGTCGAGCCGCGCGGTCATGGCGGCGGTGAGCCGTTGTCTGGACGTCAATACGCCGCGCCAGGGATCCTCCCGGCGCCGGGACAGCAGGGCCGACCGGTCCGCCACGTGGTATTGGTCCCCGCTCGTGAGCCGGCCCAGCTCCTCCCAGGCCAGCGGCACCGAAATCGGCGCACCGGCCCGCGCCCGGGTCGACCAGGGGGCCACCCAGGTGGCGCCCCGCGTGTTACGGATCCAATCCACGAACATCTTGCCCTTGCGCGCCGCCTTGCTGGCCCTGGCGAGGTAGCGCGCCGGCTCGGTCCGCTCCATCCGGCGCGCCACCCCCCGGGCAAAGGCCGACACCTCGGCCCAGCTCGCCCGGCGGGCGATCGGCACCACGACGTGGAGGCCCTTGCCCCCCGTGGTCTTGATCCAGCTGTCGAGCCCCACCTCCTCCAGGATGGTCCGGATGGCCCGGGCCCCCTCCTGCACCCTGGTCCATGACAGGCCGGGCCCCGGGTCCAGGTCGAACACGATCCGGTCGGGCGCCTCGACATTGTCGGCCCGGACTCCCCAGAGGTGGAACTCGAGCACGCCGTGCTGCACCAGGGAAACCAGTCCCGCGGCATCATGGACCACGGCATACGGCTTCCAGGCTCCGCTCTCCTCCCGGATGTCCACGGTGTCCACCGCCGCCGGGAGCTGCCTGGCCCAGTGCTTCTGAAAGAAGCAGGCCTTCCCGGTGCCCTCCGGGCAGCGGACCAGCGCGAGCGGCCGGTCCGCCACATGGGGCAGCATGAGCGGCGCGATCGCATCGTAGTACGCCGCCAGGTCGTGCTTGGTGAGGCCCTGATCCGGGTAGAGCACCCGGTCGGCGTTGGTGAGCACGATGCCGGCCACGTTCATGGGATCCTCCCGCCGCACTCGCGCGGCGATTTGTCTGGTCGCACCGAGCTGAATTCACACCGTTGCGGCGTCGGGAAGCGAGTATTACGTTATTTTCACAACCGGGCCGCGTTCAGGGCGGCCACCTTATCATGGGGGCGTGCCAGGCTCCCAGGATGGAGGCGTGACCCAGGTCCTCCGGGGCCGACGTCACGCCTCCCGCCGTTTCAGACCGGGAAATCCTGCGCGGGAGGACCGCATGCGATGGGAATCGGTGGGATACTGCCTCGCCCTCTCGGCGTTGATCGGATGCGCGGGAGCCAGGACCAGGGAACCGGTGGTCAGCTCGAGTGGGCAGGGCAAGACGACCTCTGAATCCGGCGACTCGGCGAGCAAGCGCGGCAAGTCCCTGGTGCGGTTCGTCAACGCGGTGCCGGATCAGTCGCTCGATCTCACCACCGAGGATCGGGCCACCTTCGTCAACGTGCCGTTCATGGAGGTCACCCCGTACACCGAGATCGGCGACAATCTGGTCAAGTTCCGGATCCGCGCCAACGACGGCGACAGCGTTCTGGCATCGAACACCGAGACCATGGTGGATGGCTCACGCTATACGGTGATCGCCATGCCCACCGAGGCGGGGACCCTGAGCGTCCGGGTGATCCGGGACGAGCTGGTTCCCGATTCGGGCAAGGCGCGCATCCGGCTGATCCAGGCGGCGCCGGAGCTCTCCGCGGTAGACGTTGCCCTGAGCGGCCAGCACGACCTGGTGTTCAACCACGTGAAGTACGGAGGTGATGCCGGCTACAAGGACGTGGCGCCGGCCACGGCGACCGTGGAATTCCGGCTGGGGGACCCGCCCCATGTCACGGTACCCCTCCGGCTCAAGACCATGACCCTCATGGCGGGCCGGGCCTATACCCTGGTGATCGTGGGGGCGAGACCCCGCGGCATTCAGACCATCGTCTTCAACGACGCGGTGCGCCGATAATCGCCTCGCTCGATCCCCTGCCCCGGGTCCTCGATGCCGGCACCCTGCTGGTGGGGCTGGTCGTGGTGCTCGGCGCCGCCGTGATCGTCCTGGTGACGATCACGCTGAAGTTGACGCGGAGCTCCGGTACCGCGGGGCCCGGGGCCGCCGCCGAGAGCCGCGATATCAGTGAGCGCCAGCGCGCGGAAAACACCTTGCGGGAGCTCGATACCCTGAACACCATGGGCCGGTTTGCCGCGCGAGTGGCGCACGAGATCAACAACCCGCTCGCCGGCATCCAGAATTCGTTCCTGCTCATCAAGGGGGCGATTCCGCCGGACCATCCCTACTACGCCTACGTCGGAGCGATCGAGCGCGAGATCGCCCGCATGGCGGCGATCACCCGTCAGCTCTACGAAACCTACCGGCCCGATGGCGACGGCCGCGAAGCGGCCTCGATTCCGGTCCTGATCTCCGACGCCGTGACCATGCTCCAGCAGGTCAACCAGGGCACCGGGATCCGGATCGAAGTGGACACCTCGGGCGCGCCGCCGGTGCTGCCCCTGCCGGGCGCGCTGCTGCGCCAGGCGGTGTACAATCTGGCGCAGCATGCGGTGGAGGCATCCCCTCCCGGGGGAACCGTGTGGGTGCGGGCCTGGCTCGCGGACCATACCTTCTGGCTCTCGGTGACCGACCAGGGACCCGGGGTTCCCGAAGACTTCCGCGCCCGCATCTTCGAGCCGTTCGTCACCACCAGGAACGGGCTCCGGACCGGCGGCATGGGTCTGGGACTCTCCCTGGTGAAGCGCTCGGTGCTGGCGCTCGGCGGCCGGATCGACCTGCACGACCCGGACGGCGGCGGGGTGGAGTTCCGGGTCGCCATACCACTCAGGTGAACTCGATAGGAGGCGTATGACCCTCGGACGCGTGTTGATTGCCGACGACGAGGAAACCTACCTGATGGCCACCGCCGATCTGCTCCGGCGCGAAGGCTTCGAGGTGGAGACGGTGCGCGACGGCGACACCGCCCTGGAGCGGGTGCGTACCGCCAGCTACGACCTGGTGATCAGCGACCTCGAAATGCCGGGCAACGCGGACCTCGACCTGGTGCGGCGGATCGCCGAGGTGGCGGGAGGGCTGCCCATCATCATCATCACCGGCTTCCCCAGCGCCCAGTCGGCCATCGCGTCCATCGAGCTGCCGGTGGCGGCCTATCTGCTCAAGCCGGTCGCCTTCCCGGACCTGCTGGCGCGGGTCGCAGACGTCGGTGACCCGGTTCCAGAGCTACCAGGCCATGCGCCGGGCCGAGGAGCGGCTCCAGAAGTGGCAGGAGGACTATCGCAACATCGCGGCGGTGGCGGCCGCCGGCCGCACCGGGCCGGCCATGCCGGGCGTGGACGGCTTTCTGGCGCTGACCCTGCGCAATGTGATGGGGTCGCTCACCGACCTGGAGCAGCTGGGCCAGGCACTGACCCGGGACGGGGTCAGTGAGCATCCCTGCCAGCTGATCAACTGTCCGAGAGGGTCCCAGCTCTACGCGGCGGTGAAGGAGACGGTGGACGTGCTGGAGGAGACCAAGAGCGCGTTCAAGTCGAAGACGCTGGGAGACCTGCGGCACAAGCTGGAGCTGCTGCTGGATCACAACTGAACTTTTCATAAGTACCGAAAAGCGCGGTGCCTCGGGCGACTCGGCGATTGGTGCCGTACGATAATCGTTCATATGGGTTGATTCTGTTTTTCTAATTACACCCTAACGACATACTGTACAAGGCGTTACATCCTGCATCGCAATCCGATGCAGCTATCACGCTATTGGTCGTTTGGAGGGTGTGACTATTGCAATCCGTTCCGGGTGCAATGACACGCCTTTCCCAATTGATCCGATCCTGTCGGTGGCTCCCGCTGGTGGGTCTGCTCATCGCGGTACAGGCCTGCAGCAAGGGTGTCACCCGGGACTTTCTCGGGCCCAACCCCGGGGCAACCTCGCCCGCCCTGGTGCGATTGTCGGTGGTCCCACGGTCGGCCCGGCTCGTCCTGGGCGACAGTGTCGAGCTGCGTCGCGTACGGGCATTTCAGCAATGGCGACAGCGCCGCGGTGGCGGCCACCTGGAGCTCCCGAACCGGGGCGATCTCGGACGCGGGGTGGTACCGCGCCATGCAGGAGGGCCCCGACACCATCCTCGCGGTGTCCAGGGTCCAGCCGGCGCTTTCGGACGCCGCGACCCTCGATGTGGTGAATCCGCTCGACCTGGCCATCGTCCGGATCACGCCCCAGGCGGCGACCCTCCCCAGCGGCCATTCGATTCAGTTCCTCGCGCAGGCGATCCTCCCCGACCTCAGTGAGGTCGATCCGGTCGTCAGCTGGAGCTCGACCGGAGGGACGATCAGCCCGACCGGGTTGTTCACCGCCACCGGGCAGCCGGCTACCTATTTCGTCACTGCCCGGATTGCGGGGCGCACACCCTCGGGCACCGCCGGCGCTGATCCTGGGCCCTCCGTCGCTGGACTACCTGGTGCTCAACCCGACCACGGTTTCCCTGGGCGACGGGGGAGATCCGCCAGTTTGCCGTAGCAGCATCGTGGAGTGACGGCTCGGCTACCCTGCCGCCGCTGACCTGGTCGGCCACCGGGGGCACCGTGTCGCCGTCGGGGCTTTACACGGCGGGGCAGGCCGACGGGACGTACCGGGTCATCGTCGCCTCGGCCGCGGGTGATCGGGCGGATACGTCCGTGGTGAGTGTCTCGCCGCCGCCGCCCAGCCTCACGGGCGTCATCCTGACGCCTGCGGCGGTAGCTTTGGCTCCGGGTGCCAGCCGCCAGTTCGCGGTCGCGGGGACCTGGAGCGACGGTTCGGCGACGGTTCCCTCGGTGACGTATTCCGCCACCGGCGGGACGATCACGGCGAGTGGCCTGTACACGGCGGGCGCTGCGCCGGGCAGCTTCCGAGTCATCGTGACCCAACAGGGCGGAACCAAGGCGGATACTTCAAGCGTGACGATCGCGGCTCCCATAGCCACCCTGCTGCAACTGGTGCTCAGTCCTGCGTCGCTCGCGCTGACGCCGGGCGCGACCCAGCAATTGAGCGGTCTCGGGCTCGTGGAGCGACGGCTCGTCCTCCGCGCCGGCAGTGATCTACTCGGCCACGGGGGGCTCGATCACCCCGGGCGGACTGTACACCGCCGGTCGCGACGCCGGGCAGCTTCCGGATCATCGCGACGCACCAGGGCGGGACCAAGGCGGACACCTCCTCCGTGACGATCTCGGCTGCCGCCGGCCACGCTGTCCAGTTGGTGTTGAGTCCCTCGTCGGTCACCCTGGCGACCGGAGCGATGCAGCAATTCACCCTGGCCGCCACGTGGAGCGATGGCTCATCCTCCCTGCCGCCCGTGACTTACTCAGCCACCGGCGGCACGATCACCGCAGGCGGGCAGTACACCGCGGGCGGTACGCCAGGGGTCTTCCGGGTCATCGCGACTCACCAAGGCGGCACCAAGGCGGATACGTCCGCCGTGACGATCATGGTTCCGCCGCCCACGCTCTCGCAGGTGGTGCTGAGCCCGGCCTCGTCAACGCTAGCGCCAGGCGAAGCCAGCAGTTCACGGTGTCGGGATCGTGGAGCGACGGCTCGAGCTCGACGCCTCCCGCGACCTATTCGGCGACGGGCGGCACGATCACCGCGGGCGGGCTCTACACGGCCGGCGTAACGCCAGGCGCCTTCCGAGTTATCGCGACGCACCAGGGAGGCACCAAGGCGGACACGTCCACTGTGACGATCACGGTGCCGCCGCCCACGCTCTCGCAGCTGGTCCTGAGTCCCGCCACGTCGACCCTGCTACCGGGTGAAAGCCAGCAATTCACGGTGTCGGGGTCGTGGAGCGACGGCTCGAACGCAGCGCCGGCCGTGACCTATTCGGCCACTGGCGGGACGATCACGGCTGGCGGGCTGTACACCGTGGGTGCTACGCCGGGCATTTTCCGAGTCATCGCGACGCACCAGGGCGGGACCAGGGCGGATACGTCCGCGGTGACGGTCTTGGTTCCGCCGCCGACGTTGACGCAATTGGTGCTCAATCCGGCCTCGCTCACGTTGGAGCCGGGAGCAACCCAACAGTTGACGGTTACGGGATACTGGAGTGATGGTTCCACTTCCGCGCCAGCCGTGACTTACTCGGCTACTGGCGGGACGGTCACTGCCAACGGCTTGTTCTCCGCGGGACATTCTCCTGGAACGTTCGCGGTGATTGCGATGCATGTCGGCGGGACGAAGGCGGATACGTCGGCCGTCACCATCGTCTCAGCCGGCAGTTGCCTGCGCACGGTGAACGTGGAGACCACGGGTACCCTCACGGCCGCACTCTCAGCCGCGCTCGCGGGCGACTGCATCGTCATGGCCCCTGGGACCTACTTACTCCCCTCACCTGCAATTACGACGATCACCAGAGGAGGTTCGTCGGCCGCGCCGGTCGTGTTGTCGGGCGCGGGGAGCAGCACGATCATCGACGTGAACCAGCAGCAGTTCTACCTGGATGCCAGCTACTTCCAGATCCGCTCGCTTCGGATCACCAATCTCGGGAGCGTAGGCTTCTGGCTGCGCGGTGTCACCGGCGTGGTCTTCGATAGACTCGAGATCGACCACAGCCAGCAGGAAGCCATGGCATTCAAGAACGGGAGCCACCACAACATCATTCAGAACTCCCTTTTCCACGATACGGGCATTCGAGTTGCGCAGTACGGTGAAGGTGTGTATATCGGCAGTTCAGGTGATCCGGGACGTCCGCTCGATTTTGCAGTAACTGACAACCAGGTGCTCAACAATCACTTCGGGCCAAACGTCCGGGCGGAAGCAATAGATGTTAAGGAGGGTGCGGATCGCACCATAATCCGTGGGAATTTCTTCGATGGGACGGGCTCCGTATATGGCCCCGGCACCGGTTCGCTCGTCGCCATAATTGCGAATGCTGTGATCGTCGACTCGAACTTCTTCCAATTCGGCGATATCCACGCTGTCTCGTTCATTAGGCCCGTCACGAGAGCGATGTCCGGCAACATCATGACTCGCAACCGGATTGACCTCCGGGACAACTGGCGAGCGCAACGAGGCACGTCGATACCTTACGGCTTCCAGTTCCAGCTTGGAACCGACTTTCCCGTGCGTGGCGCGCTCATCGCTTGCAGCAACGTGATGATTACGGGGCTGCTCAGTAACGTGCCGTGCATGGTGTACCCGTAGTCCCGTCAGAGCTTGCGCGAGGCAGCGACGTTCTTTAGGGACTAAGGTGCCAGAAGGGCTTGCTGCAAGACACGTACTGGGCCTTGACTCGGATGTGACCGCGGTGGTCTTCGTCGGTTGAGGAACTTCGCCGCCGGTCTTCTGACGCTAGCTTCGCGGTATTCCCCTTCAATCAACTATCAACTCCGACTCAGTAGTCCCTGCACCCAAAGTTGGTGTTCCGGTGTTGATTCCATCTCTCGCTGCAAGAAGTAAAGCCGCGGACGGTGCGGCGATGAGCTAGATTGAGGCTGAGGGCAGCCCGGGCATCCGCTTAGTGCTCTTGAGGGCTACTCAGGAACATGAGCGGACATGTGGCACTATGCGAGCGGCAGCTCTGCAGTGGGCCGGCTTGCGGAGCTTGAGCACGGCCGGGGATGCCACACGACAAGTCTACGCAGACGTGCTCGCGACTGCGCCCTTGAGGGACAATAAGGTCGACACCAAGGCCTTTCGGGTTCGCTCTCCCAAGATCTGACGGCGTCCCAGAAACACCTACGCTAACACCTATCTCGAGTCGTTTAGCAGGAACCTCCGCGACCAGGGCTTGAACGTGCAGCATTTCATGCCGCTGGCCGACGCACGGGTGAAGCTGGAACGCCGGCGGATCGATCCCAATGCAGCACGCCCCCATGGTCCCTCGGGCACCTGACTCCGTGGGAATAGGCCTCACAGTGTCACGACGACCCGACTGCCGAAGCCGCTTGATTCTACCCCAGGGTTTACTGCAAACGGGACCAACGTCAGCGGGCGAGACAGTCTAACTTCCTGTGGTTCCGGTGGGGTAAGCTTACGACATCACCGATACGCCAGACCCTTCCGTCAACAATCCGCGAGCCAATCACGAGGGTTCAACAATGTCATATGCGAAGAAGCTGGCGAATAGAATATTCTTTTCACAGAGGGCTTTCGCGTTTTTCCAATCCCATGGCATCCATCTTATGCCCAAGCACTTCTATAGCCCGATACCCGACACCATGGCTCTTGCGCGCAACGAAGTCCTATGGACAACAGAATCTGCTCTCGTTGGCGTTGACTTGAATACGCCAGAAGCATTGGACATGCTGGACAATGTCTTTACGACATTTCGCAATGAACTCGCATTTCCGCTTTCGAAGACATCTAACCCAAGCGAATACTATGTAGGCAATGGCGCATTTGGGTACATCTCGGCCATTACCCTGCATTGCATGATTCGGCATTTTCTCCCTAAGACAATTATCGAAGTAGGGTCCGGGAATTCAACCTATATCTCGGCCAGAGCCAGCTTGATGAATGCACACAATGGGCAGGCCACAAAGCTGCTTTCAATAGAACCATTTCCAAACCAGACTCTCTGCAAGGGCTTCCCCGGGCTGACGGAACACATTGCCAGCAAAGTCGAGCATCGACGTCGAGTATTTTGCGCAGCTAGATGCGGGAGACATTCTGTTCATCTATTCAAGTCACGTAGCGCGCGCTGGGAGTGACGTCAATTACCTTTATCTGGAAGTCTTGCCCAGGCTAAAGAAGGGCGTGATCGTGCACATCCACGACATTTTCTTTCCTTTCAATTACCCGAAATCGTGGGTCGTCGACAAACGCCGCTTCTGGAATGAGCAGTATCTGCTCCAAGCGTTCCTGACATTTACGACGGGCTTCAAGGTCTTATGGTGCGGCAGTTTCATCTACCACAAACACCAAGACCGATTGATTGCGGCATTTCCTCCTCCTGCCGGATTGGGCATTCAAGACAACTATTTTTCAAGTAGCTTCTGGATGACAAAGCTGTAGCTGTGTGGATGGCACGTGTGAACTATACTCAGTTTGGGGGACGCTTCATCTAAGGTGTGCTTATTTGATCTCCCGAGTCGCGGGGACTGATTGAACAGCCCTGCCCTATGGTTACGGGTTCTATGGTATTATTTGCGGGTTCGCAACTGCTGCGAACACGGACAGCGCTATGCAACTCGTTAGGTAACCGCAACTCGCATTAGTGCCTCCGAGCAGCTCGGGCGCTTCGGTAAGCTCGAGAAGGCGGAAGACCTTTGGGCACGCTAGTCTCGCATACCGAAGGTCCAGACTGAGCGGCGATAGGTCCCGTTGAGACATCCCCTAGGCGTCATCGACCTTGCCTGCCTATCGCGTGGACCGAGGTGAACGCTTCCGGATCCGGGCCACGCGACCTACTTCCTTTCCGCAATCCTACCCTTCATGCTGTCATACTGGCGCAGAAGCGGCGAATACACGCGGCTAAGCAACGAGGTGCGGAAGAACTCGAGGATCGCCGCAAACGCCACTAGCGACTTGCCATCCATGCACAAGCGGTTGATCTGGTCGAGCGGCGTCGCCGGTGTGTTGAAGTCATACTTCACCGTGTACTGGAAGCGAAACCCTTTGCGCCGGGCCAAGGCGCGCATCTCGTCGCTGGATCGCCCCCACGGCCACGCGAGATGGCCGAGGTCAGTTGATCCGACTCGGTCCAACAGCAGCGCCCGTGAGGCCGCTAGGTCCACCTCCAGCGCACGCGCGAGACCGGCGGCGTCCGGATGGAGAGCATCCCAGCGCACATGCGTGTGACTATGGGAGTGCACTTCGCATACCCCGCTCGCGACCATTCTGTCGATCTCGTGCCAGCGCAGGTAGGCCTCTGCTGTCCCGCACGCAGATTGATCAGCCGGATTCGCTGCGGGTCCATTCACCTTCTCGGTGATGACAAAAGTGACCGCGTGCAGGCCGAAGCGTTGGAGGATTGGCAGAGCATGCGTGAACTGACTCGCGACGCCGTCGTCAAACGTGATCAGAACCGGCTTGGTGCCCGGATCGCCGGCCCCGCGTGCCCACGCTTCGTACTCCGCACACGTGAGCGTCTTGTACCCATGGACTGTGAGATAGCGCATGTGGGACAGAAATCGCGCCGGTGAGGTGCGCGTCGGAAGGCGGCCAGGGCCAATCGAATGGTAGAGCAGCACGGGCACTGGAGGACAGACGATCATCTCACGCCCTCTTCGGCACGGCGAGACACCGGACGATTCCATCGGTGAAGTTCCGGACCATGTTGTCTAATGTATAGCGTTCCGCATCGGCCAAGGCCGCTGCCTTAACCCGGCCCAAGCGTGACAGATCGCTGAGCAATCCCAGTACGGTCCCGGCGTATTCCTTGGCGCTGTCGCTAGTCGCAAAGCCGTTGTCTCCGTGCCGGAGGTACGCGATCTCCGGGCCATGCCGAGCGTTGGCTGTCGTCACGAGGACCAGCCCGGCGCAAAAGGCATCAACAATGTGCAACCCGACGGCTCCTGGATTCAGCATGATGTCGGCCAAGCGGAAGTACAGTGCCTTGTCCCGGCCTCCCGGGCACCGAGGAGGTGCAACCAGGGGCGACTTGCCGATGATTCGCGCAGGTACGACATAGAGGGCCCGTCACCGATAATCACACAGTGGAACCCCGGCGCTTGGGCATGGATCCGATCCGTGGCCTCCACGAGCAGATCCAGCCGTTTGTCCGGATACAGGGAGCCGCAATAGAGACCCACCGGCGCGTCCATGCCGATCCCGAGCGCCTGCCTTGCCACTGCCAAGTCCGCGTCGACGACGGCTGCCAAGTCACCCTCGAAGCGGCTGGTGTCGATGGCGTTGTCCAGGCGGGTGATTCGTTCCGCCGGAAAGGCCGCGGCCCGCAGAAGCTCCACCGCTGACTGCGTATAGGCAAACCACCAGTCCACGCGGGTCAGCAGGAATCGCTTCCAGCTCTCGCGCAGTCCGTTGGGGGCATCACTCTGCAAATTAGCCCCATGACCCCAGTAGGCCACCTTCTGGCGGTTAAATCGGCGTGTCAGTAGGAAGGGATAGTTCGACAGTATGCGGCTTTCCTGGATAATCACCACGAGGTCCGCATCGCGGAGACGCCGCGGAAACGGTTGCCATATCCAGTCACGTTGGCCGACCTCCCACACTCGGTTCTCGACCCTGTGACTCCACGGCAGCTCGCCTTCGTCCTTCCTCGGTCGTTCACGCCGGGTCGCCTGGCCGTGCACGAGATGAAGCTCGATGCCGCGGCCGGCGCAGGCGGCCCGAAGCTGCTCGAACAAGGCCGTCCGATAGTGCAGTAGACGGTGCTGCAGGATGGCGACCTTCATCATACGCCGGCATCGGCCGGTGGAAACCCCGGCTCGATAAGGCAGTGATCGTAGCCCCGTTCGGACAACGCAAATCGTCCATCGGCGATTGCCTGCTCGTGCCGGGCGATGTCTGCCGCGCTCGCAAAACGCTGGGCGATCACCCGGGCCGGGACACCGACCGCGATCGAATAGGGAGGAATGCTCATCGAAACCACGCTCCCCGCCGCGACAATCGAACCCTTCCCTACTGTCACACCCGTCAGGACGATGACGCCGTACCCCAGCCAAACGTCGCGTTCGATCACGGCCTGCTCGTCTAGATGCCGACTCGGAATGCGCGTACTGCCGATCCAGGGCGCATAGCGCATGGGGTAGCCGATGGCCGCAAAGTCATGATCATGCCGGCCGATGATCGCTACTCGATTGGCGAGTAGGCAGAAGTCCCCGATCTCACAGTTGGCCTCGATGTGCACGTACTTGCCGATATAGACGTGGTCCCCAATAGTAAGCCGCTTGGGGGCAAACAGCCTGGCCCCCTTTCCGACGTGCAGGTCGTGGCCCACATCGAGAAAGCGACCTTTGTTAAATACGGCCAACTGAGTCCGACGCCGCCGGAGGAACGCAAGAAACAGATCTTTCACGACTGTCCCAAGTTAAGGCCCATTGGTTCACACGTCCAAATGCGACAGGGCGCAGTTATGACCATGGCAAGAGGCCTCGCGCAAGGCGATCAACGCACTTTCTCTCTTCCATATTGCGCTGAAGCGCTCGGCACTCCGCGAGCACCACATGCGGGCTAGAGAGCAGCAGGTCTAGCAGGCCGTATCCAAATACATGTCGCGAATAACCTGCAAAGGCCTCGTCGGCGCCCTGGCCGTTCATGACCACCTTTGAGCCGTGCTGACGAATCGCCTGCATCAGACGCCAGTGCGCGAATGCTGTTGTGCTGTACACAGGCTCGCCCATGGCTTTGACAAACTGCGGCAGCGCACTCGCCAAGCTTGCGCCGTCCGGCATGATTTGACGGATCGCACATGCTGACACTCCGCCATCAATTCTCGGACCGCCTCACTTTCGTCAAACCGCCCACCCGGGTACACGGAGGTGAAGGCGGTTACGGAGTCGATGGCAAGCACACCGGTCCCTATGGCATCGTCGACACTACTGCAGATAACCGAGGCATCAAGCCCGCCGCTCTGCAGTAGAGCAACGGGCACGTCACTGCGGAACCGCAGCATCACCGCATCCAGCAACAGGGCACGAAAGCACTCGCTGAGCTCCTCTTCACCGCCAACGCCCGCGGCCTGCGAGGGCAGCGGCCAGTAGCGCAACTGCCGCATCGTTCCGCCCTCGATGACCAGATTGTGCGCGGGGAGAAGCTCCTCGATGCCCGCAAAGAATGTTTCGCCGTAATTGGAACGATATCCGTAGACAAGATAGTCGTGCACCTTGCCACGATTCGCCTCATGCACCGGACGTGCGGCGAGGATGCCGGCGATTTCACTCGAGGACAGGAACTCGCCCGCACGCTCCAGATACACGAACGGCTTGACGCCAAGGCGGTCGCGCGACGCAAAGAGGCGCCGGAGGCGCGCATCCCAGATCGCAAACGCCCACATGCCGTTGAACCGCTCTACACAGGCATCACCCCACGCGGCGTAGGCGTGCAGGATGACCTCGCTGTCGCAGCGCGACTGGAACTTGTAGCCCAGGGCGCGCAGCTCCGGGATCAACTCCAAATAGTTATAGATTTCGTCGTTGAATACCAATATCATGTTGCCGTCGGCATTGTACATGGGCTGGGCTGCCGCATCGGTCAGATCAAGCACAGCAAGTCGGCCGTGTCCAAGTGCGACGCCCTCGCCGACAAATCGTCCACTCCCATCAGGGCTGCGATGAGCTACGGCATTATTCATGGCAGCGATGTCGGCGCCAAGCCTTCCGGCAGCCGTTCCGCCGGGCTACGCAAGCAGCACTATTCCGTTAATGCCCCACATGGCCTGCGCTCCTTAGAGTCACCCGACTCTGGTCGTTCGTCACACAGGCTTCTTCATTCAAATCCGCATATTGTACCTGCCTCGCCCCGCGGCATCTTCGTCGCGCGCAGAGCTCGGCCACATCGGAATACCTCCGACCAACAGCGAAGGCTCGAACTAGGGTGGTATCATACATAGCGCACCGTCAACGCCGTCGGACGCCTTGGCATGTATCACGCGGCCGCGTACAGAGCACCGGCGCAATGGCAGGGATATGCCGCGCCTACAGGAAGCCTCGTTCACAAGCTGTCATCATGCTACTGCCTATAGTCGAGAAGACGATGTGAACCAAGCCAGCTCAGTTGCCCGATATTTGAGGCGCACTTGATCGCGAAATACATTGCTATCGACCTACTAATCGGGAAGGCAGCTACGGCCAGCACGGCCGCTGCTGGAACAGCCACAACCCGCGTGGCAAACCATCCCGCGAACCGCAGACCGCCCTCTGGTCGATTTAGAATCTCGGTATACATTTGGCCAGTCCTTACGGCTCGTCGCAAGAGCCAACGCACCGTCATTCGTTCCTCTGGCACGGATTCCGTCAGGCCCGCTTCCTGACACCAGACCACGACAGCGCCGCTGCGCCACAATCGGTGGAAGAAGTCCGTGTCCTCGCCGCCAGACAACCCGAAGCGTGGGTTGAACGCAAACCTGCCTCGCACCGTGGACGCCCTTACCAGCGCGTTGCCAGTGCCGCCCACCATGGCTTTGACCCGAAGCCCCGTCTCTCGCTCGGGCCGCTCGAAGAACCGCCCCTTAACCAACCAGTCCGGTGCATTCAGGGGCAGCACGCCATTCACCGGCCCAAGTACGACGTCGGCTGTGCATTGCTCCATCGTCGTCAGCAGTGCCGCCAACCAGTCCTTCGGCGCCGACTCATCGTCATCAATGAACGCAATGAGGTCGCCCTGAGAGTGATGGAGGGCACGATTGCGGGTCAGCGCGATATTCTGTTCGGGCTGCGTGAGGTACTCCACTGACGCACCGGAGGCTTGAAACGCTGTCACCACGGAGCGCGCCGACTCCCGCACATCGTTGTCCGCCACGATGATGTGCGTCGTTACGCCCTCCGGTAGCTGCTGCGCTGACAGGTCCCGGAGCAGCCGCTCGAGCAAGGCAGGCCGCCGGAATGTCGCGATACAGATGTCAATCCGCACGTGGGCCGGCCGGCACGGCATCGTGGCGCGACCTAGCACTGGTTGGATAGACGGTCATCTTCCCGCGTGCCCCCGGTTGGTAGAGCGGCCATCTCTTCGTACACAGTCATCAATCGGTCGGCGATCCCGTCCCACCCGTGCCGCGCCTCCACAAATTCCCGGCCAGCGGCGGTGATGCGTTGGTACAGTTCACGCTCACGGAGCAGCCGTACTGTCTTCTCGGCAAACTCCTCAGCAGTATCGGCGATCAACAGATGCTCGTCATTAGTCACATCCAGGCCCTCGGCGCCGATGGTGGTCGACACGACGGGTCGGCCAAGCGCCATGGCCTCGAGAATCTTGAGCCGTGTCCCGCCCCCCGCGCGCAATGGTACGACACAGACGGCGCTCCGTTGATAGTAAGGCACCACGTCGCGGACCCGCCCCGTGACATGCACGACTGCTTCCACGGAGCGCAAGGACCTCGGGCCCAGGGTCGCGCCCCACGATCCACAGATCGACTGCCCCAATCTCCTGACAGATGAGGGGGTAGATGTCGCTGCAGAAATAGAGCATGGCATCAGCACAGGGCCAGTATCCCATGTTCCCAACGAACACTAGAGAAGCCGCCGCGCGCTCCTGGGGCGCCGGGAGCACTTGATATGACTCGATGTCTACGCCGTTCGGGATGACCTCGACCCGCAGGCGTGGGTTCGCGCGCTGGAGCAACTGTCGGTCATCCTCTGACACCGTTGCGCAGCGATCAAAGTTCCCCGCGTATCTGGGCTCCCACGTCCGCATGGCTACACTGCTGGCCCATATTCTCAGCTTTCTACTCCAGCGCTGCTCCACCCGTGAGATGCGCTGACGTTGTTGCGATGTGACATTGTGCAACATGAGGATGCTCTTGCCGCGCCAGACTCTCGGAAGCGCCTCGAGATACAGTCCCATCTGAGAATGCTCGATTTGCACGATGTCAAAATCCACCGTCGACGCCAGGGCTCTGATCTTCGCCCCCAGTTCTTCGGAACACAGATGGCTCAACTCCATGGGTCTGCCTGCAAGTCCGAAGCGGAGCATCGCGGCGAGCTTCACAAGGCGATTGCGCCGCTGCAGCCGATGCAGCGGAACCACTTCCACGTTGGCGCATAACTGCTCCAAATGAGGTATGCCCTCTGAGTCCCCGGGCGTTTCCAAGAACGCGACCAATGACACGTCATGGCGTCTGGCCACGCGGCGCAGCAGGTTATAGACGCGGATACGGTCCCCGCCCACCAGGGGATACGGCAGATAGTCGGCGATGATCAGGATGCGCATTTCACGCTCCCGTGTGCCCAATACTCGCGCCCGGCACTTCAGTACTATCCTGGCACACGCCTGACAGCACCTCGCCAAGTCTTGAGGTCAGGGCTTGGCGATCATAGGCCTCAACACCCGTTCTGCTCACGCGCAGCGGCATGCCCGTTTTGCTCCGATGAAAGACGTCGAGGATCGCCCGACAGATACCGTCCACATCGTGAGGGTCTACCGTGAAGCCAAGTTTGTGCCTCTCCACGAGTTCCGATGCAGCACCCGCGCAACTGAGCAACAGAATAGGCGCTCCCCCCGCCGCCCAGTATTCATAGATCTTCCCAGGGATCAGCGTCGCCCAGCCTTCGTAGTTCATGGCGAGCAGGAGGTCCGCGGACTTGGTCAACGGGGGCACCTCGCGGTACGGCACGTTCCCAAGCATCCGGACGACATCAGATATTCCCATCGCCTCGACCAACGTTTGCACTTCTCCCGGGAAGTAACCTGTGAACACAAGATCGAGCT
Organism: uncultured Gemmatimonadales bacterium; assembly: GCA_963762545.1. Classification (GTDB taxonomy): domain Bacteria; phylum Gemmatimonadota; class Gemmatimonadetes; order Gemmatimonadales; family GWC2-71-9; genus JABFSM01. The sequence goes on from CAVXLC010000002.1 coordinate 1,466,908, forward strand.
CATCTTTCAGCTCGGGATGCTCGCACAGGAGTCTTTGCACAGCCTGAAAGAAACCAGAGCAGGCTGCGCCCCCACACCTTCGATTCGTTCAGCGAACCCGTGTACACGATCGTGAACTTGCCGTGTGCCGATGGAAGTGCCGGCGGGATCGGCTCGCCAAACTCCTCTAAATCACAGCCATTTGATATCAGAATGAACTTCGAAGGAGGCTCGGCGGGATAACGCGCCTGAAATGCCCTCCTGCTCCATTCGGTGACC
>CAVXLC010000003.1:0-581375 GCA_963762545.1 uncultured Gemmatimonadales bacterium
CGGGACGCCCTCTCCTTCACGGGCTTGTGAACAGGTTATCTACGAAGGCATTTGGGACCACCCCTGGCGTGCGGCAGGTCACGATGACTGGGACTTCTACGGCCCGTCCTATCTCCTAGCAGGAATGGCGTAAGGTACAGCGGACCGTTCCACGGCCGCTTCATTGGCTTCGCGTTGAAGGTCCTCATGAAGAGCGACCTCTTGAGCTTCGTGCTCGACCGCACCCTGTTTCGCTTGGATCCGAGCGATGACGACATCGAGCGCTACGCCCGCATCCTGGAGCGGGCGGCCCAGCTCGCGCGCGAGAAGTACGGCGCCGGGTTCACGGTGGTCTATTGGGACGACGACAACGAGCCGAGCCGGCGGGTTCGGCGCGACTGCGCAAGACCGCCCTTCATCTCATGCTGGTGTCGGATGTCATCCCGCGAGGCGAATGGAAGGGGCTGGCACTTCCGAGGGGACCCGCATCCGAAGGCCGAGGCCCACCGGAGATTGGCGGCGGCGCTGGCAGCGCGGTTTCCGGCGGGGGACCCGGCCGGGCCCTGATTGGCTACATGAGACCAATTTGTCCGTCCATTTCACAGTCGGTCACTGCCCAATCGCCTGCAACCACGGACATGCCCAACGGATCTTGGTCGGATCTGGCGGAGGCCGGCGGCGTGCTTGTGTTGGAACAACGCATTGCGGCTCAGCGCTTGGTGACGATGAAAGACTTTGGTAATCGAGCACTCGCTCGCACCGGATTTGGCAACCAGGAAGCAACTTCTCGACCTCAGACCTGCTCAATAGTCTTGATGCTGTGTATGAAATCATCAATTCGTTTCTGATCAGGACGATTGACTAGACCCAATATGGAAAACCACCGCACCAAGTGGCGTTGAACGGAGAACGGTAGCCAGTGAATGAAGATGGTGATCAAATGGGGTTCAACAGGGAACCACTTGTTGGGCGTTTGGAGATATACCTGTTTGCCGCAACGAAGCATCTCCTTGGCAAAACAAACCTGGTCATACCACCCACCGACATGCTCGACCACCGAGTTCGAGAAAGCCAGTTCGAGGCTGCCATCGCCATAGGGAAGTTGACAAGCGTTGGCGACACGAAACACGTAACCTGCATTCACAACTTCGTCTTTGAGTCGCTCGTCTAGATTGACGATCGTAATCCGCGTAGTCTTGGCCCGCATGTCACTCCACCATTGAGCGGTGCCGCCAAGATCGACGACCGTACCGTCTTGCTCAAGTAACGGAAACATGTCACGAATCGCCTTCATGCGAAGAGGCCGGAATCGCATCTGGAACATCCGATAAATCTTGTGAATACCCATAACGCATCGATCCGTCTTTCGTCGTACCTTGCCAAGGAGAGACAGGCTTCGTCACAAGGCTCCCACGCCGGCCTTGGCCTGCATCTCACCCACGGATACGTGCGCGCGAATCCCGTCGCGCAGGGAGAAACGGGAGCGCCACCCGGTTGAGTAGATCCGCTCGTTGCTGAAGTTGCGCGAGCGAACGCCGACCGGACCTTCGACGTGCACGATGCGGATCCGCTTTCCGGCGACGTCGGCGACGGTCCGGACGAGCTCATCGACGGAGACGTATTCGGGGCAGCCGATATTCGTCGGCACGGTCGAGGTCGGAGTGTGTCAGCCGGTAGATGCCATCCACCATGTCGTCGACATAGGTGTAGGAGCGGATCGCGCTGCCGTCTCCCCAGACCTCGATCGTGCCGCCATCCTGCGCCTCAGCAACCTTGCGGCAGATTGCCGCGGGCGCCTTCTCGCGCCCGCCGGTCCAGGTTCCCTCGGGGCCGTAGCAGTTCTGGAAGCGTGCAATCCGCACCTGCATGCCGAACCGCCGGCCATACGCGAGGGCCATCCGCTCGGCATACAGCTTCTCCCACCCGTACTCGTTGTCCGGCATGCGCCGGGAAGGCCTGCTCCTCGGTGAGCTCCGGCTCGCCGGGCTCCATGTCGCGGTAGATGCACACCGAGGAAGAGAAGAAGTATCGCCCGATGCCGCCTCGCGCCGCCGCGTCGATCATGTTGATATTGATCAGCGCGCTGTTGCGCATGATCTCGCACTCGGCGGAGTGGATGAACCCCATGCCGCCCATGTCTGCGGCGAGCTGGTAGACCTCGTCGAAGGTACCTGACGGAAGCGTCAGCGCGGCCTGGCAGGCGTCCCGCTCGCGCAGGTCGACCTGCAGGAAGTCATCCGCGGCAGTGGGGGAGAACTCCGGCGACTTCTGATCGGCGCCGCGCACCCAGTAGCCCTCCTGCTTGAGCCGCTTGACCAGATGGCTTCCAATGAAGCCGCCGGCACCGCAGACCAATGCCCTCTTCATGACCGCGCTCCGTTGTTGGGTTGACGTCGTGAAATGTGTCCGTGCCCCTTCGCCAGCGAAGACACGCGGTCGCTCCGGGTCATCGTGCCACCGCACTCGACTTGGCGACGTGGTATCCCGAGTCAGAGAGCGTGCGTTCCCGCCGCGCCAGGTCCCGGTCCCGGTCCACCATCATCCGCACCAGCTCCGTGAACGAGACCTTCGGAGTCCACCCGAGCTTTGCGCGCGCCTTGGACGCGTCGCCCTGCAGGTGGTCGACTTCACTCGGCCGGAAATAGCGCGGGTCGATCTCGACATGCTCCCGCCAGTCGAGCCCGGCGTAGCCGAACGCCTCCTCGAGGAACTCGCGCACGGAATGCGACTCACCCGTCGCCACCACGTAGTCGTCGGGCTCGTCCTGCTGCAGCATCAGCCACATCGCCTCGACGTAGTCGCCGGCAAATCCCCAATCGCGGCATGCGTCCAGGTTGCCCAGGTACAGCGTCTGCTGCAGCCCTTCCTTGATGCGCCCGACGGCACGGGTGATCTTGCGGGTGACGAAGGTCTCGCCGCGACGCGGCGATTCGTGATTGAAGAGAATGCCATTGGCGATGAACAGCCCGTACGCCTCGCGATAGTTCCGGGCGAACCAATGGGCCGCGACCTTGCTCACTGCGTACGGACTGCGCGGATGGAACGGCGTCTCCTCGTTCTGCGGCGGCGGCGCGGCCCCGATACATCTCCGAGGAGCCGGCCTGATACACCTTTACCCGCGACGTTCGATCGCGCGCTGTACTCGCGCACGGCCTCCAGCACGCGCAACGTGCCGAGCGCCTACCACATCCGCCGTGTATTCGGGCTGATCGAACGAAACGCGCACGTGCGACTGCGCGCCGAGGTTGTAGATCTCCTGCGGCTCGTACCGTTCGAGGATCTGGCGGATGACGCGCCCTTCGCTCAGATCGCCGTAGTGCAGATGCAGCGCAGGGGACTCATGCGGATCGGCGTAGAGGTGGTCGATCCGCTCGGTATTGAAGGTCGAGGCACGACGGATCACGCCGTGCACTTCGTACCCCTTGGCGAGCAGCAGTTCGGCCAGATACGACCCGTCCTGTCCGGTAATGCCGGTGACTAGTGCGCGCTTTTCCCGCCGGTCCGTCATGAGGTCACCGATTTGAGGTATTGTCCGGCAAGCAACACGACGAAGCGAGGATTGTGGTAGGCGTACCGCCACCACAGCCGCCGTGGCTCCGTGGCCAGTCGGAACAACCACTCGAGTCCCGCGCGCTGCATCCACGCGGGGGCCTCGGGTTTCACTCCCGCAAGAAAGTCGAACGCAGCGCCGACGCCGAGCATGACAGCGTTCACAGATCCCTTGTGCGAGGCCATCCACCGCTCCTGCTTCGGACAGCCGAGGCCGACAAAAAGGATGCGCGCTCCCGATTCGTTGATCTCCCGTACGATCGCGGCATCCTCTTCAGCGGTGAGCTGCCGGAACGGCGGGGCGTGGGCGTATACCACGCGCAGACCCGGGAAAACGTCGCTGGCACGCGTCCAAGAGCGAGCGTCAATACCTCAGGGCTAGCACCATAGAACCCGACCGGGACATTCGCGGCAGCCGCGCGCTCGATCAGTGCTACGTCAGCGTCGGTCCTCGGACCTCGTGTCGCTTCAGGCAGCACCGAACAGGCGCAAGGCCCACACCAGGGGCATTCCGTCCGGAGTCACCAAGTCGGCGCCGTTCACGATCGCGCGGAACTCGGCAGAGTCGTATGATTCCATCGTGACATGTGCACGTTCGCAGACACAGACGTAGCGCGACTCCGCTGGTAGAAGCCCAGTCCAGTACCCTCGTGGCTGCATCCGCATAGCTGGTGGCGTCAGTGCGCATGCCGAGAATGAGCCGTGAGTTCAACGGCACCAAGTCGACCGATCGTCCACCGCTGTCAGTCATCGGCCAAGTCGAGTCGTGCACGAAGGTCGGCAGTCGCCACGACGGTGCTCCTGCCACGATACCTGGCCGCCGGAACCAAATGCAGTGCGACGGCGCGGTCAACAATCTCACATCGCTCCCGTTCCGCGAACGATCGCGGGAAGGGTCCGGATCAGGATCTTCAGATCGAGCGACAATGACCAATTGTCGATGTACTCCAGGTCGAGCGCGATCCATCGATCGAAGCCGACGTTGCTCCGCCCGCTGATCTGCCAGAGGCAGGTCAGCCCGGGCCGCACGCTGAACCGCCGCATCAGCCACGGCTCGGGAAACAGGCTCACGTCCCGGGTCGGCAGTGGGCCGCGGTCCCACCAGCGACATCTCCCCGGTAAGCACGTGCCAGATCTGCGGCAGCTCGTCGAGCGAGGTCCGCCGGAGGAAGCGCCCGATCGGCGTGACCCGCGGATCGTTGCGGATCTTGAATACCGGGCCGGAAGCCTCGTTGTGCCCCTCGAGCCCGGCGTGCAATTGCTCCGCATCCGCCACCATCGTCCGGAACTTGTGCATCCGGAACAGCCGCTTCATGTACCCGTAGCGGTACTGGGTGAACAGCACCGGGCCCCGGCTGGTCAGCTTGATGGCGACGGCCACCCCGAGCATCACCGGAGCCAGGACCACCAGCAGCACCACCGCACCGGCCAGGTCCATCGCCCGCTTGACGGCCAGCAGCTCGGGGCTCGGCGTTGCCGACAGCGACAGGACCGGGGCAACCCGACCCGGCCGGACTCGGATGGGCGGAGCCGCCTCCGAACAGATCGGCCGAGTAGCTGGCCGGCACCCCGACCCGGGCGCACGCCGCGAGGGCCTGCCGGATCTCGTCGTAGCAGGACTTGACCGGGAGCCCGATCACGACGTCGTCCACCACCCGATGCATCAGCACCCGTTCGAGGTCCTCGACCCCGCCCAGGTGCGCCGTACCGGTTCCCGCCAGGGCGGCGTGCGGTGCCGTGTCCACGAAGCCGACGACGGTGATGCTCTGGAGCGGATCCGACAGGACCTGCCGGAACAGCCGCGCCGCCAGCGGGCCGCTGCCGACCAGCACGACCTGGCGCGGCCGCGCGCGGCGGCGGTTTCGCTCCGCGGACCGGACCGAGGCCCGGAGCAGGCCGGCGGCCGGCACGACGGCCGCGCCGAACAGCAGGGCGTGCCAGCGGGGTCACCATGCCGCTGCGACTGGTGAGCGGGAAGACCAGCGCCACCACGCCGCCGATCGCTCCGGCAACCAGCAGCCGGACCAGCTCTCCCTTCCCGGTGCGCAGGCGGCTCGGGGAGTACAGACCGCAGAGGGCCAGTACCCACGGCCAGGCCCACCCAAACGCCGTGATGAGCAGGGCATTCTTGACCGAGAGCCGGATGGCCAGGAAGCCGGCCAATCCCTGCGGCATGTGATCGAGATTGGTCACGATCACCACCCCCGCGAGCAGGCCGATGGCCAGAACCGCATCGGCGATCCGCCACCCGGTCGGTTGGCGCCTCCGCCAGCGGCCCAGCGGAAAGCCCCAGCGCCCGGCGCCCTGGAGCGGATCCGCTGCCGCCTCGCTCACCCGGTCTCGACCGGGACGGGTTTCAGCCGGCGCTGACATGGTACCGTCCCGCGTCGGCGAGGTAGCGATACGAGCCGTCGTCCCGTGCGTTCCGCCGGAGATCGATGTCGTTGAGCAGGGTGCCCAGCACCGGCGCGCGCGCGGTCTCCAGCTGGTCCATGGCGTACCGGAGGGCCTCGCTTTCGGTGTACCCGGCTCGCACCACCAGCAGCACCGCATCGGCCGCCGAGCCGAGCAGCGCCGCGTCGGCCAGCAGATTCACCGGGGGCGTGTCGATCACCACGAAGTCGAACTGGGGGGCCAGCGCGTCGAGCACCGCCTGCACCCGCTCGACGGTGAGCACCCGCCCCGGCACCTTGGGCAGCGCCCCCGACGGCATGACGGTCAGCGACGCCTGCTCGCCCAGCGGATCCTGGCGCAGCACATCGCCGGCCTGGGCCGTCCCGGCCAGCAGCTCGGCAAAGCCCGGCCCCCGGCCGCAGCCCAGCACGCTGCCGACGACGCCGCACCGGAGGTCGGCATCGATCAGCAGCATCCGGAGGCCCCGGGAGGCCCCGATCAGGGCAAAGTTGATCGCCGAGAGCGTCTTCCCTTCCCCGGGCAGCGGGCTGGTGAACACCACCACCTTGAGGGGGCGCTCCCGATAGGCCAGCGCCAGGTTCGCGAAGAGCTGATTGAACGATTCGATGTAGGCGGACGGGAAGCCGGGCCGGGTGACCAGCAGCGACGCGAGGCCCCCGTCCGGGTGTGACCGCCGGCCCAGCAGCGCCGCGAATCTCCGTCGGCCCACCCGGGGAATCGCCCCCAGCACCGGGAGCCCGGCCGCGGCCAGCGCGTCGGCCCGGGACCGGACCGAGCGGTCGCCATAGTCGCGAGCCAGCGACAGCGTGACGCCGACCAGGGTGCCCAGCACCAGCGACAGCGCGAGATTGATCGGCAGGCTGGGACGGACCGGCCGAAGCGGTGGCACGGCGGCATCCACCAGGCGGACCGGCGAATCACCCACCGCGCCGGTGATCTCCGCCTCCTTGAGGCGGGTCTGCACCAGGACCCACAGGTCGTTCAGCACCCGGGCGTCGCGCTCCCGGCGGGCCGACTGCAGCTCCTTTGCCGGCAGCGCGTCGAGCTGCGACCCGAAGCGGGCCGCCTCGGCTTCGCGCGCGGCGACCTGGTTGGCCAGACTCTGCTGGAAGGACTCGGCGATGCCCTGGAGCTGGGTCTCGATCTCCTTGATCCGCGCCGTGAGCACCTGCACGTCCGAGTCCGCCGGCGTGCGCCGGATCAGCAGCTCGGCCCGCTGGCCTTCGACCTGGGCCAGCGACCCCAGCAGCACCGCGGCCGACTGGTCCTGGAGCAGCGACGGGAATGCCATGAACCGGCGCGACGGCGACTGGCCGCCGGGGGCTTGCCCGGCGGCGTCCGCGCGGAGCTGCGCGATCAGCCGGGCAAAGGCATCGCGGTCGGCCCGGATCACCGCCAGGTCGGCCTGGAGCCCGGCCAGCCGGGCCACCTGGGAGCGGGCCTGCTCCGGGGCATCCACCACATGTTCCCGCTCCTGGTAGGCCCGCAGGCTGTCCTCGGCGTCGCGCAGCTGCCGGCGCAGGGTATCGGCCTGCTCCTGGAGAAAGACCGTGGCGCCGCTGGTGCGCCCCCGCCGGAATGCCTGGCGCCCCGAGATGAGGTTGCTGGCCAGGAGGTTGGCCGTGGCGGCCGCCTCCTGCGGGTCCCCGGCCCGGACCCGGATGGAGATCAGGTCCGCGTCCCGGGCCGGCCGGGCCACCTTGAGGCCGGACTGCAACCGCTTGACGGCGTCGTCCGGCAGATCGATCCGGAGCCGCAGGTCGGGCAGGCCCCGGGCCGCGGGGGACAGCGCCAGCAGTACGCCCGCCACCGTCGCGGTGTCACCGATGCGAACCGAAGCGATGATCCGGGCCGAGTCGGGGCGCCGGATGGCGAATCCCGAGTCTCCCCGGTCGGAGAAGACCAGGGTCCCGCTGTCCGCCGTGGGCGAGACCCGAAGGGCTGCAAAGATCTCGGCCTTCCGGCCGCGCCGGGGAGCCAGCAGCCTGGCCCTGAGCCCCAGGGAATCCACCACCGCCAGGGCGGCGCTCCGCCCGCCCAGCACTTCCAGCTCGGTGCTGATGAGATTCGCGGAAGGGTCCAGCTGCACCAGCTGGGGGAGGTCCACCCGGTCCACCTCGAAGCGGACCACGCTGGTGGCCTGGTACACCGGCCGGGCGCTGGAGGGTATAGGCCACGCCCAGGCCGGCCGCGACCAGCACGCACAGGAAGATGAGCAGCCGGTGCCGGAGCAGCGCCACGGTCAGATCGCGGAGGGTGGGCTCCGGCGGGTCCACCGGCGGTGGAGCCCGGCGCTCCACCGGGTAGCGGTCGGGTCGGACCGGCAGCATGGCCACGGAACCGTCAGTGAATCTTCGCGGCGAGGAGGATCGCCGCCGAGGTGAGCGCGGCCGCGACCACCGCCGTGTTGCGGGACAGCCAGCTCCGCTGGGGGACGCGGAGCTGGTCGCCGGGCTGCAACGGCGAGTCGGCCAGGCGGGAGTCCCGGGATAGCTCGACCGGGAGGCGCTTGCCGTCCCGCAGCAGCTCGAAACTGTTCTGCTTCCCGTCCGGGTTCACGCCCCCGGCCAGCGCCAGGGCGTCGGCCACGGTGGTGGTCGGGTCGACGTAGTAGAGTCCCGGATTCCTGACTGAGCCGAGGACGTTCACTCGGCGCAGCACCGTCACCTCCACCGAGGGACTCCGGAGGCTCTCGGCGTAGCGGGCTGATCAGCAGGGACTTCAGAGAATCGGTGGAGATTGTGAGGACGTCGAGACGGCCCACCTTGGGGAAGACCACGATGCCGTCTTCGTCGATGACGAATTCGCCCGAGAGGTCGGGCTCGCGCCAGACCTTCAGCCGCACCCGGTCGCCGGGGCGGAGGACCAGGCTCGCCCGCTCCGGTGCCCGAACCGGCGGTTCCTGTGCCGCGGCGGGACGAAGGGCGGCCGCGAGAATCCAGGCGGTCGCCATGAGCGCCCGGAAGAGTGGACGTATCGGCAGTGGGGCCTCGACCTCAAATATACGTAATGAAGTATACCACTAATTCTTGCTGGCTGGCAGTATGAAGAACCCGGCAGGAGAATACTGGTCGCTCGTCACGAGCCCGTCACAGGCCGTCAATCGTGCGGTTGGCGCTCCGACCATGGGGTAGGTGCCGCGAAAAAGCTCCTCAAGAGGCAGCCGCACTCCTCTTCCATCACCCCGCCCCACACCTCGACCCGGTGATTGAGGCTGGGGTGGCGCAGCAGGTCCCCCACCGACCCCGCCATCCCCGCCTTGGGATCCCTCGCCCCGAACACCACCCGCCCCACCTTGGCGAGGACGATGGCGCCGGCGCATTGCGCGCAGGGCTCCAGCGTCACGTAGAGGGTCGCCTCGGGCAGCCGGTCGGTGCCCGCGGCCCGTAGCGCCTGCTGCACCGCCAGCAGCTCGGCGTGCGCGGTGGGATCCCGCCGCGCCACGGTCTCGTTGTGGGCCGAGCCGAGGGTCCGTCCGCCCTGCCGTACCACCGCCCCGACCGGTACCTCACCCCGCGCGCCGCCCTGCCCGGCCAGGGCCAGCGCGGCGCGCATCCCGTCGAGGTCCTGCTCCGAGACCGGAGGGCTATGCACTCTTCATCGCGGCGGCCGGCTGTCGCTTGAACCCGAGGTGCTCCCCTTCCCGGCCGGCGAGAATGGTATCGCCCGGGAGGTACCCGCCCTCCAGCAGCGTCATCGCCACCGGGTTCTGCACCAGCCGCTGAATGACCCGCTTGAGCGGCCGAGCGCCGTACACCGGGTCGTAGCCGCGCTCCGCGATGAGCTGCCGGGCTTCCGGCGTGAGGGTCAGCGTGAGCTGCTTCTCGGCCAGCAGCTGGTCCAGCTTCGCCAGCTGGAGGTCCACGATCCGGTCGATGTGCTCCCGGGTGAGCGGCCGGAACACCACGACATCGTCCACCCGGTTCAGGAACTCGGGACGGAAATGGTTGCGCAACTCCCCGCGGACCCGCTCTTCCACCAGGTCCCAGGCCGGCCCGGACGTCGTCTCCCCCGCCTCGACGATGATGTGGCTGCCGAGATTCGAGGTCATGATGAGCACGGTGTTCCGGAAGTCCACCATCCGGCCCTGGCTGTCGGTCAGCCGGCCGTCGTCGAGAATCTGGAGCAGCACGTTGAAGACGTCGGGGTGAGCCTTCTCGATTTCGTCGAACAGGACCACGCTGTAGGGCCGCCGCCGCACCGCCTCGGTGAGCTGCCCGCCCTCGTCGTACCCCACATAACCCGGGGGCGCGCCGATCATTCGGGACACCGAGTGCTTTTCCATGTACTCCGACATGTCGAGCCGCACCATCGCGCGCTCGTCGTCGAAGAGGAACTCGGCCAGCGCCCGGGCGGTTTCGGTCTTGCCGACCCCGGTGGGTCCCAGGAAGATGAAGGATCCGGTGGGCCGGTTGGGATCCTGGAGCCCCGCCCGGCTGCGCCGGACCGCGTTGGCCACCGCGGCCGCCGCTTCCGCCTGCCCCACCACCCGCTTGCCCAGCTCGGCCTCCAGCCGGGTGAGCCGCTCCCGGTCCGACTCCAGCATCTTGGACACCGGGATGCCGGTCCACTTGGCCACGATCTCCGCGATGTCCTCGGCGTCCACCTCTTCCTTCAGGTACTGGGCCTGCTTCTGGACTTCGGCGAGCCGGGCCTCCTCCTCGGCGATGGACTTCTCGAGCTGGGGGATCTTCCCGTAACGCAGCTCGGCGGCCTTCTGGAGATCGCCCTTCCGGGTGGCCTGATCGATTTCCTGCTTCACCGATTCGATCTCGGCCTTCATGGCCTGGAGCTTGTGAATGGCGGTCTTCTCCGCCTGCCACTGCGCCTTCATGCCGCCGGACTTCTCCTTGAGCTCGGAGATCTCCTGCTGCACCAGCTTGAGGCGCTCCTTGCCCGCCTTGTCCTTCTCCTTGAGCAGCGCCTGCCGCTGGATCTCGAGCTGGATGACCCGCCGCTCCACCTCGTCGATTTCCTGGGGGAGCGAATCGATTTCGATCCGGAGCCGGCTGGCCGCCTCGTCCACCAGGTCGATCGCCTTGTCGGGGAGGAACCGGTCGCCGATGTAGCGGTCGGAGAGCTGCGCCGCGGCGATCAGGGCGTTGTCGGTGATCCGGACCCCGTGGTGTACCTCGTACTTCTCCTTGAGCCCGCGCAGAATCGCGATGGTGTCTTCGACGCTGGGTGCGCCGACCAGCACCGGCTGGAAGCGCCGCTCCAGCGCGGGATCCTTCTCGACGTGCTTGCGGTACTCGTCCAGCGTGGTGGCGCCCACCACGTGGAGCTCACCCCGCGCCAGCGCCGGCTTCAGCATGTTGCTGGCGTCCACCGCTCCTTCCGCCGCCCCGGCGCCCACGATGGTGTGCAGCTCGTCGATGAAGACGATGAAGTGGCCCTCGGCCTCGGTCAGCTCCTTGACCACCGCCTTGAGCCGCTCCTCGAACTCGCCCCGGTACTTGGCGCCCGCCAGCAGCAGGCCGATGTCGAGCGCGATGATCTCCTTGTCCCGCAGGGATTCGGGAACGTCTCCGTTCACGATCCGCTGGGCCAGGCCCTCCACGATGGCGGTCTTGCCGACGCCGGGCTCGCCGATCAGCACCGGGTTGTTCTTGGTCCGGCGGGACAGCACCTGCATCACCCGGCGGACCTCCTCGTCCCGGCCGATCACCGGATCCAGTTTCCCGGTCCGGGCCTGGTCGGTGAGATTGCGGGTGAACCGCTCCAGGGACTGGTACTTCTCCTCGGGCGACTGGTCGGTGACCCGGTGGGAGCCGCGGATCGCCTCGAGCGCGGTGCGGAGGTCCGCCCCCGCCAGACCGAGCCCGCTCAGCAGGGCCCGCGCCGTGGTGCCCTTCTCCTCCACCAGCGCGATCATCAGGTGCTCGGTGGAGATGTAGGCGTCGCCCAGGTCCTTGGCCTCCTTTTCGGCGCGGTCGAAGACCTTGTTCAGCTCCCGGCTGTAGGTCGGCTCCCCGCCTCCCTCCTGGGTCGGGAACTTGGCGATCTCCCGCTCGGTGGACTCCCGCAGCGCGGTGACGTTGACACTCGCCTTCTGGAGCAGCGGCTGGATCACCCCCTCGTCCTGGTCGAGGAGTGCCATGAACAGATGGGCGTCGTTGACGACCGGGTTGCCCCGGGCCACGGCGAGCTGGGCGGCGTCGCGAAAGGCCTCCTGGGCCTTGATGGTGAGGCGGTCTGAGCGAATCACGGGTTCCCTCCGGGTCGAATAGCCACATCATGCCGATGGGCCTCGGTGCACGAAGCCCAACGGCGTTGTCTGTCGAGTGCGATGCCTGTGGGGAGGAGCAACGGGCGTACCCCGAAAATATGCCGAATTGGCAGGGCTTGTTCAGATCGCAACTCGCGCATCCCCCACCCGGCGAGTGATCCCGGTGCGGTCGGACCACTCCAGAAGCGGGATCAGGAACTTGCGGGAGAGGCCCAGCCGCTCGCGGAGCAGCGTAGGCGTAACCGGACTGATGGCAGCGAGTTCTCGTATGGTATCGCGAAATCGGTTCAGGCTGGTATTCGAAAAATACCGATCCCGTTCCACCGCAATCACCCGTCCCTGTTGCGCCGCGAATCGGAGCCCGGTCAGCAGGTCCGATCCCCCCAATTCCCGTTCCAGTTCGGCAACCGTGGGGGGCGTGAGCCCGGCTTCCTCCAGGGCGGCGAGTGCCCGCTCCAGCAGGGCGGTGCCGGACCCGAGCCGGGGCACGAAGCCGGGCGTGGCCACCAGTCCCTCGGACAGCGTGAGCTCGCCCCGCCGGATCAGGCCATCGAGGACGCCGTCGGTCACCTCGGCCGGACCCTTGAGCATGCGCCGCAGGGTCTCGAGGGAGAGCCCCCGCTCGGCGGGCTCGCGCCGGTGGAAGGCCTCGACCTGGGCCAGCGCGGCTTGTCGCAGGGCCGCGGTTGCCGTCCGGGCGACGAGGCGCCCCCCGACGGTCGAGAGATCCTTCCGGGCCGCCGCGATCGCCCGACCCTCCTCCGGAGGCACGCCCAGCAGCAGCGGCAGCTCCGCGCTCGGGACCCCGCCGGGACGGCGCCCCACCAGCGCGCCGACCCGGTCGCCGGGGTCGGCGGAGGTGAGCGCCTCCGGCCAGACCGCCCGGCGCGGCGGCAGCGGATCGAGAATCCGTCCCCCGCCGATCGTCGCCACGGGCGAGTAGCTCCGCAGCACGAAGCGGTCGTTCCCCCGCGCCAGCAGCGGCGATTCGAGCGCGAGCCGCGCCACGCCGGTCCCGCCGGGCGGGATCTCGCCTCGGGGATACACCCGGCCCAGCACCTCCGCGGTGCCCAGGTGCAGCCGGAGCCTGGCTCGGCGCTTGAGCGGCGGCGCATCGGGCAACAGCTCGATGGCCACGTCCACGGCGGACGTCGGTTGCCACCACGGCTCGGGCCCGACCAGCGTGTCGCCCCGCCCCACCGCGGTCCGGTCCACACCCACCAGGCCCACCGCGGTCCGGGCCCCGGGCCGGCCGGTGTCCACCGCGTGACCGTACGCCTCCAGGGAGCGCACCCGCGCGGTCAGGCCGGACGGCAGGATGGTGACGGCGTCCCCGATGTGAATGGTGCCCGACCAGGGGGTGCCGGTGATCACGGTGCCGACACCGGCGATGGAGAAGGCGCGGTCGATCGGCATGCGGAAGCCGTCGGTCGGGGCCTTCCCGCTCGAGCCGGCGGCCACCAGCTCGCGGAGCCGGGCGGACAGCGCCGCGATGCCCTGCCCGGTGACGGCGGACACCACGGCCGGCGGCTCGAACCCGACCGGCGATGCCTCGAGCCGGCCGGCGACCTCCGCGATCACCAGCTCGAGCCATTCCGGCTCCGCGAGGTCGGCCTTGGTGATCACCGGAATGCCGCGCGGAATCCGGAGTTGCTCCACGATGGCCAGATGCTCCCAGGTCTGGGGCTGGGGGCCCTGCGCGGCGTCCACCACGAGCAGCACCAGATCGATCCCCGAGGCGCCCGCCACCATGGTGCGCACGAAGTCTTCGTGGCCGGGCACGTCCACGATGCCGGCGGGCTCGAGCCCGTCGAACACCAGCGGCGCGAAGTTGAGGTCGATGGTGATGCCGCGGCGGCGCTCCTCGGCGAGCCGGTCCATCGGGCGGCCGGTGAGCGCGCTCACCAGCGCCGACTTGCCGTGATCGATGTGGCCGGCGGTCCCGATGATCATGCGGCGGTCCAGCTCCGGTCCAGCCAGAAGGCCAGCGCGGGCAGCGCGGCGCCCTCGGCCAGGTGGTGGCGGATGTAGCGGTCGAGCAGGCGGCGGTGCGACGCCAGGTGCCGGTCGTCGACCGAGGGAAGCTCGGCGTCCGGGTCGAGAAACGCGGTGAGGTCGGCGCGGTCGGCCGGCTTGAGCTGGGAGCCCACCGTCCCGCGCGCGCACGAGGTGCAGAGCATGCCCCCGTCCTGCGCCGAGAAGCAGGCCGCCGCGTCGTCGGGCAGCGGAGCGCCGTCCCGGGCGCAGACCGACAGCGACGGGGCGAATCCCAGCACCGCCACCAGCCGCCAGAGCGCGCGGAGCCCGAGCGGTTCCACCGCCGCCTCGGGCGCCGCCTCCAGCACGGCCAGCGCGTCGCGGAACAGGTCGTAGCTCTCGGGATGCGGGCTCGCCGGAGCGAACCGGAGCATCAGCTCGGACAGGAGCGAGGCCGCCGCGAACCGGTCCATCCGCGCGCCGAGCCCGGTCCAGACGTGGCGGGGATCGAACTGCGTCAGGGTGTGGAGATCGCCGCTCCGGGCCGGCAGCAGCGTGGCCTGTCCTTCGCTCAGCAGGTGGAGGGCCGTGCCGAACTTGCTGCGGGGGCGCAGCGCGCCCTTGGCGATCGCGCTCTGCACCCCGAGATCGCGGGTGGCGAGCCGGGCGATCTTCGACGTCTCACCGTAGCGGATGGTGGTGAGGACGATGGCGGGCGTGGAGATCGGGGGCATCGCCCCGGGCTCACGGCGGCGGCGGGAGGCTGACGACGGCGGCGTCGGCCGAGCATGGCCCCGCCGGCACCACCCGCGCCTCGGTGAGATCCGGGCGAAAGACCCGGAGCCGCCCGCGGTAGCCGGGAGCGCAGGTTCCCGATTCGACCGCGTAGACCAGGGCGCTGGCATCCACCGCCGCCGCGACCCCGTTCACCAGGGGAATCCCCGCGCCCGCGCCGCGCACCACCCGGCGGGTGCGGGTGTTGAATTCCATGAGGCCCTGTTCCGCCGAGGTGATGAAGAGCCGCTCGCGCCCGTCGCTCGCCATCCGGCCGGGGAGGACGCCGAACCCGCCGAAGCTGCCGACCTCCTGGCGCAGCACCGGATCCACGATGCTGAGCCGGCCCGGTTCGCTGCCGCCGGGCCCCGCGTTCATGACGTAGATCAAGCCGTCGGGGCCCACCAGGATCGCCGAGGCATTCCCCGGTCCGGGGAGCGCGATCGAGTCCAGCACGATGTTGCGTTCCGGATCGAGCACGGTGAGCCAGCTCGGCCCCTGGACGCACGGCAGCGGGCCGGCGCAGGCGGCCTCGAGGTTCGCGTTGGCGACGTAGACCCGCCCCCGGGTGACGGTGACCGCGCTGGGCGCGCGGCCCACCGCGACGCTCACCGTGTCTCCGGTCCGCAAGTTGAGCCGGGTGGCGCGGTCGTTCAGCGGATTGGTGATGTACGCGAGCGTATCGTTGACGAACGCGGCGCCGCCGGCGCCTCCGCCCGCGGCCAGCGGGTACACCAGCACCGAGCCGGCCGCGGAGAGATCCACCACCGCCACGCTGCTGCCCGCACCGCTGGTGACCAGCCCCGCGCTGTTCCGGGCCGCGAGCGCCAGCGGAGGGCCGCCGATGCTTCCCAGCAGAATCTGCCGCGGGGTATCCAGATCGGAGAGCGGAAAGACCGACAGGGTGCGCGTCGCCGGCATTGAGGACGACGAGATTTTCCTGGGACAGCGGGGTCGAGGGCGTCGTGGCCGCGCAGCCCGCGGCGGCCGCCGCCGCCAGCAGTGGAGCGCCCAGACGCCACACCCGGTTTGGTCTCCTGCATCGGTCCCGCATGGCTTCGAAGTTAACGAGGCTGGCCGGCATCCCGCCTCTCGGGAACGACGTGGGGGGCACCCTCGAGAGCGACCACGCCAACCGGCCAGCGGAACACGCTGGACAGCAATTCCGGCCGCATCACCTGGGCGGGAGTCCCGGCCGCGGCCACCCGGCCGCCTTCCAGCAGGACCATGCGGCCGGCATAGCGCGCCGCGAGGTTGAGATGGTGGGTGACCACCAGCGCCGACAGGCCTTCCGCGACGAGCTGGGCCACCAGCTCGAAGAGCTCCATTTCGTGCCCCAGGTCCAGCGAGGCGGTCGGCTCGTCCAGGACCAGCAGCGCCGGCTCCTGGGCGAGCGCCCGGGCGATCCGGACCCGCTGCCATTCGCCGCCGGACAGGGTCTCCACGGTGCGGCGGCGGAAGGCGGTGATGTCGCAGCGCTCCAGCGCCCGGGTCACCGCGCGGCGATCCTCGTCGGTCATTGGACTGAGCGGCCCCAGCCGCGCGTAGCGGCCGAACCCCACCATCTCCTCCACCCGCCACGAGAAGGGTGTATCCTCGCGCTGGGGCACCAGCGCGATGCGCTGCGCCAGCTCGGGCCGGCTCCACTCCCCGATGGGCCGCTGATCCAGCGTCACCGTGCCGCCGGCGAGGGGCACCAGTCCCAGCAGGCCGTGCACCAGCGAGGTCTTGCCGCAGCCGTTGGGCCCGACCAGCGCCACCAGCTCGCCCGGTCCGATGGTCAGATCCACGCCGCGCACCGCCGGCTCCGCCGCGCCCCGGTAGCGCACCTGGACGGCCTTCGCCGCGAGGATCATCGCAGCGACCTCCGCAGCAGCACGGCAAAGAGCGGCACGCCCACCAGGGCGGTCACCACGCCCACCGGCAGCTCGATGGGCCGGACCACCGTGCGCGCCACCGCGTCGGCCAGCACCAGGAAGCCGCCGCTGCCCAGGAAGACCGCGGGGAGGAGCCGCCGGTGCCCCGGGCCGAGCAGGCCGCGGAGCGCGTGGGGCGCCACCAGGCCCACGAACCCGACGACGCCGCAGACCGCGACGCTCGCGGCGGTGAGGAGCGACGTGGCGATGTACACCAGCCGCCGCGCGCGCGGGGCGTCGAGCCCCAGCGACTGGGCCGTCTCGCCGCCCAGCGACAGCAGGTCGAGCGAGCGCGCCGCCGCGAACAGCGCCAGCAGCGGAAGCCCGGCATAGGCGGAGAACACCGCCAGGGTTCGCCAGGAGGCGCCCGAGAATCCGCCCAGCAGCCACAGGAACACGTTGCGAAGCTGCTCGGCCGGCGAGAGGGTGAGGACCGCGCTGATCAGCGCGCCGGTGAACGCGCTCACCACCACGCCGGCCAGGACCAGGACGTGCGGGTCGAGCCGCCGTCCCGCCACGGTGCTGAGCCGGTAGACCAGGGCCACCGCGCCGATGCCGCCGGCGAACGCCGCCGCCGGAATGCCCCAGGCGCCGCCGAGACCCAGCGCGATGGCCACCACCGCCGCGACGCCGGCCCCGCCGGAAATCCCCAGGAGGTAGGGATCGGCGAGCGGATTCCGCACCAGGGCCTGGAGCGCCGCACCGGTGACGCCGAGGCAGCCGCCCACGGTGAACGCCAGCAGGACCCGCGGGAGGCGGATGTCGCGGACGATGGCGGCGGCGGGCGCATCGGGGGACCCCAGCGCGGCGAGCAGCGCCTGGAGCGAGACCGGCGTGGCGCCGATCGCGAGCCCGATGAAGCACGCGGCCAGCGCCACGAGGGCGATGCCGGCGATGGCCTTCATCGGGACAGCGAATCCAGCGCCGCGGCCAGCTGGCGCACCGCGCTGCCGATCCGCGGGCTGGGCCGGTTGAACTCGCTGCCGCGCACCCGCAGGAATCGCCGCTCCCGCACCGCCCTCACCACCTGCCACTCGGGGCGGCCCGCGATCGCCGGCTCGCCGTCGGTGGACACCAGGATGAAATCGGGGTCGCGCGCCGCCACCGCTTCGATCGAGACCGGTGCCGAGGAGGTGGCCAGATCGTCGAAGACGTTGCGCGCGCCGGCGTGCTCGACGATTTCCGAGAGGAAGCTCCCCCGCCCCAGCGTCATGGCGGGACGGTCCCAGGCCAGGATGAAGACGGAGGGACGGCGGGACGACGGGAGGACGGGAGGACGGGAGGCCGCCGCGAGGTCGCGCCGGGTGCGCGCCACCAGCGATTCGGCCGCCTCGCGCCGCGACAGCGCCGCGCCCAGCAGCCGGGCGATCCGGTCGAAGTCCTCCATCCGGTCGGTGGCCAGCTCCAGCGTCGGGATGCCGAGCCCGCGGAAGCGTTCCGCCGCGGCGCGATTGGCGCCCGACTTGTACAGCAGCACCAGGTCGGGTTTGGCGGCGACGACCGCCTCGACGTTGGGGTCGATGCCGTTCCCGAGGTCGGGGACCGCGGCGGCCGCGGCGGGATAGTCGCACCAGGTGGTGCGCCCCACCAGCGTCCCGCCCGCGCCCAGCGCGAAGACCAGCTCGGTGGTGGCGGGCACCAGCGACACGACCCGGGCGGGCGGTGCCGCCAGGGACACCGGCACGCCGGCGTCGTCGACCAGCGGGCCGGTGGCGGACGGCGGGGCCTGCTGGCAACCGGGAATGCAAAGCAGCGCGAGCGCGCGGAAGACGCGAGGCACCCTGACCCTCCCCCGAGGGAACAGCGGGTGACACGACCGCGGAGGTCTCCTGGCTTGGGGCTCCCGCTCGCCTTCCCGGTTTCCCAGTGGCGTGGTGAGCGGGGGATGAAGCGCCCCTGACAGTGGCGGGGCCGCGCCGGATTTGCACCGGCTTCCGAGCATCCGCGTCGTGATATGGACCGGCGAAGTTAGGAGCGGGGGCCCCGCCGAGCAAGAGCGGACGACAGCAGCGCCAGCAACCGGGCGCGCTCGGCCTGATAGCGGACCCACTCGTCGGGCGGGGTCTCGGCTTCGCGCCCCTGGTAGCGCTGGTCGAGCCGGGCGATGCCATCGGAGAGAAACGCGGGATCGGGAAGCACCGCCCGGGCCGGCGCCCGGCGGCGCCGCTTGACGATGACGAAGGCGAGCAGCGCAAACGCCGCCCCGATCGTGATCACCAGCAGCGCCAGGAGCTGGCGGGACGAGAGCGCCGCCGCGGGGAGGACGATCTCCACGTCTCCCGGCTGCCGGTGGATGCCCGCCCAGCGCCGGAAGGCGCGGCCGTCCAGCATCTGGCTGTCGGCCGCGGCGAAGCCGCTCGTGGCGACGCGCCCGCCGCGCTCCTCCACCATGACGAACACCGAATCCTCCACCCGCTCGGCGGGGACCAGGAACCGCCGCAGCGTGCCGGGAATCCGGTACTGGAGCATCAGCTCCTTGTCGCCCGGGGACAGCGGGGCAAAGACCAGCACGCTGTCCTGCCGGAACACCAGCGCCTCCGGAGAGAACTGGCTCATCCGGTTGTCGGCCAGCTCGACGTTCTGGGCCTCGGGAGGCAGCGGCGTGCCCCAGGCCCCGTGGAGCGTATCCGGTGCCACCCGGGTCAGCTGGCCGGGATTCGACAGCACGAACCAGTCGAGCACCGTGCGGGTGCCCGATTCGTCGGCCGCGCTCACCAGGATGGTGCGTTGCTTGACCAGCACCGGCGCGGTGCTCGAGGTGTCCGCCACGATCACCACCACCGCGGTATCGGGCCGGGCGGGATTGGTCGCGACCGGCTGGGAGAAGTACTCGATGCCGCCGTAGCGCGCGCTGAGCAGGTAGGCGGCCGTGGTGTCGGCCGCGAAGCGGAAGGAGAAGCGGCCTCCGGGGCCGGCCGTCGCGGTGTCGATGGGACCCTGGGCCCGTTGCCCCACCTGGTGCAGCACCACCGCGATGCCGCCGACCGGAAGGGTGTCCGATCCGGCCACGCGCACCACCCGCCCCGCCACCCGGCTCTGGGCCTGCGCGGCGAGCGGCGCCGCGGCCAGGAGCGCCAGGGCGATCCGGGACGCGACCATCACCGGCTCACGGCTGGAATCGTCCCAGGTCCTCGGGATCGAGCTTGGAGAGAAACCGCTTGAGCGCGTCGGGATCGGCGCCCGGTTCCGGCGCGGGCGCCTCGGCGTCGGGCGCGCTCCGGTCCAGGAGGTCTTCGTTGCTGAAGATGGGGGCGTGCATCCGGAGCGCCAGGGCGATGCTGTCCGAGGGCCGGGCATCCACTTCGAACACCTGGCCATCCCGGTAGATCAGCAGCTCGGCGACGTAGGTGTTCTCGTGCAGGCTGGAAATCACCACCCGCCTGAGCTCACCGCCCAGCCCGGTCACCAGCAGCTTCATGAGATCGTGGGAGAGCGGCCGCTCCGGCTTGACCCCCTGGAGCTCCATCGCGATGGCGTTGGCTTCGGGCGCGCCGATCCAGATCGGCAGGGTGCGCTCGCCCGCTTCCTCCTTGAGCACCACCACCGGCGTGTTGGAGGTACGGTCGAGCCCGAGGTGGGCCACCTTCATGCGCACCATCGGCCCGGTCCCCTCTCAGAGCTTCGCCGCGGTCACGAGCGCGCGAACCCGCGAGGTCTCTTCCCAGGGAAAGAGCTGGACCGTGCGCCCGAACACCCGGGCCCGCCGGGGCTTCCGCCCGAAATGCCCGTACGCCGCGGTGGGGCTGTAGAGCGGGCGCTTCAGGTGCAGCGCGTCGATGATGCCCTTGGGCGTCAGGTCGAACACCTCGCGCACCACCTCCTCGAGCCGGGCGTCCTTGATGACGCCGGTCCCGAACGTATCCACCATGATCGAGACCGGCTCGGCGACGCCGATCGCGTAGGCCACCTGCACCTCGCAGCGGCGGGCCAGCCGGGCCTCGACGATGTTCTTGGCCACCCAGCGCGCGGCGTAGGCCGCCGAGCGGTCCACCTTGGACGGGTCCTTGCCGCTGAACGCCCCGCCGCCGTGCCGCGCCATGCCGCCGTAGGTATCCACGATGATCTTCCGGCCGGTGAGTCCCGCGTCGCCGTGGGGCCCGCCGATGACGAAGCGTCCGGTGGGATTGACCAGGAACTTGGTGCGCCGCGATTCGAAGCCCATGGCCTCGAGAACCGGGCGGATCACCTCGGACACCATGGTGGCCTTGATGGTGCCCTGTTTCAGCTCGCGGCGCCCCACCCGCTCGGCGTGCTGGGTCGAGAGCACCACGGTGCGCACCGCCACCGGCCGGTCGCCCTCGTATTCCACCGACACCTGGGTCTTGCCGTCGGGACGGAGCCACTCGATGGCCGGCCCGAACCGCCCCTTGCGCACCGCGGCGAGCCGCTCGGCCATCCGGTGCGCCAGCACGATGGGCAGCGGCATCCGCTCCCGGGTTTCCCGGGTGGCGTAGCCGAACATCATGCCCTGGTCGCCGGCGCCCTGCTCCTTCGACTTGTTTGCATTGACGCCCCGGGCGATGTCGGGCGACTGCCGGTCGATCGAGGTGAGCACCGCGATGGTCCGCCCGTCGAAGCCGTAGGAGGCGTCGGTATAGCCGATGCCCGCCACCGTCTCCCGCACGATGTCCGGAATGTGCACGTAGGTCGTGGTCGTGATTTCGCCGGCGACGATCGCCATGCCGGTGGTGACCAGCGTTTCACACGCGACGCGCCCGGCCGGGTCCCGCGCGAGGATCGCGTCGAGTACCGCGTCGGAGATCTGGTCGGCGACCTTGTCGGGATGGCCTTCGGTGACGGATTCGGATGTAAAAACGTGCCGCTTGACGGCCATGAAGGCTCTGGAGAGTGAGAGTTATGGGGTCAAACTAGCCCCGCTGCTTCGCCCCGGCAACGTGCCCTGCGGGTCGATCAGGCGGAGATCGATGACCGGTCGCACCGCCTCGCGCAGAATCGCGGCGACCTCGTCCGGACCGGGCGCGTCGAGCGCCGCCGTCGCCGCCTCGCGGGCCAGCGCCAGCGGCACCTTGCGCACCAGCCACTTGATCAGGGGCAGCGTGGGCGGCGAGATCGAGAGCGTGGTGAACCCCATGCCCAGCAGCAGCACCGCGAAGAGGGGCTCCGAGGCCATCTCGCCGCAGATGCTGACCGGGATGTTCGCGGCGCGGCCCGCGGCCAGGACGTCCCGGAGCATCCGGAGGATGGCGGGATCGTGCGGCGTGAAGCGGGACGCGAGGTGGGCGTTGCCGCGGTCGACCGCGAGGGTGTACTGGGTCAGGTCGTTGGTGCCGATGCTGAAGAAGGAGCTGACCCGGGCCAGCCGGTCGGCGATGATCACCGCCGCGGGCGTCTCCACCATGGCGCCGACCGGCAGGTCCCGGGCCGCGCGGATGCCGGCGCGCTCGAGGTCCCGCGCCTCCTCGCGCAGCATCTCCCGGGCCCGCTCCACTTCCTCGACCCGGGTGATCAGCGGCAGCATGATCTGCACCTTCTTCTCCGCCGCGGCGCGGAGGATGGCCCGGAGCTGGGGCCGGAAGATTTCCGGCTGGTCGAGGCAGACCCGGATCGAGCGCCAGCCCAGGAACGGATTGGCCTCGGAGGGCGCGGCGAACGCGGCGGGGAACTTGTCTCCGCCGAGATCGTAGGTGCGGATCACCACCGTCTGGTCGCCGAAGGCGGCGGTCACCCGGCGGAAGTATTCCACCTGTTCGTCTTCGCCGGGCAGGTGGCTCCGCCCGGTGACCATGAACTCGGTGCGGAGCAGGCCGACGCCCTGCGCGCCGTAGCGCACCGCCATGTCGATCTCGTCGGGGAGATCGACGTTGCCCATCAGGGTCACCGCCTGACCGTCGGGCGTGACGCTGGGCTGCCGGACCGCGCTCTCCAGCTCCAGGTCCAGCTTGTGCCGGCGATTGGCGGTGACCTGCGCCAGCTCCAGCTCCGCGACGGTCGGCTCGATGACGATGGTGCCGGTGCTGCCGTCCAGCAGCACCACGTCGCCGTCGCGGATCGCCGCGACGGCGCCCGACACCCCCATGACGCAGGGAATGCCCAGCGAGTGGGCCAGGATGGCGGCGTGCGAGGTGCGGGTGCCCTCTTCGCTCAGCAGGCCGACCAGCTGGTCCCGGTCGAGCTGCACCGTGAGGCCGGGGAACAGCTCGTGCGCCACGATGATGACGTGGCGGTGATCGGGCATGCCGAAGAGCTCGTCGTCGGGGTGCCCGACCAGGTGGCGCAGCACCCGCAGCTGGGTGGCGAGCAGGTCGGACAGCCGCTCCCGCAGCCGCGTGTTGCCGGTGCCGCCCCACTTGGCCCGCAGCTCGAGGGCCTTGAACTCGTAGGCCGTTTCGGCGCTGAAGTAGTTGTTGCGGATGAGGCTGACGACTTCGGCCAGGAACTCGGGGTCCTGCACCATCATGATCTGGGCCTCGAAGATCCGGCTCTCCTCCAGGCCGGCCCGCTCCAGCACCCGCTCCCGCAGCCGGTCCAGCGAATCCACCACCGCGCCCACCGCCTCGTGGAGCCGGGCCACCTCGGCGTCGGTCTCGTCGGGCTTGACCCAGCGATCCGCCACCGAGGGAAACTTCCAGTCCAGCACCACCGCGGGCGCATAGGCCAGGCCGGGCGAGACGCCCACGCCGCGCAGGGTGCGGTGCGCGGTCACGTTTCCCCGAATCCGGTGGCGATGAGCTCCACGATGGCCGCCAGGGCGGATTCCTCGTCGGCGCCGTCGGCCCGCACCCCGATGGTGCTGCCGCACTCGGCCGCGAGCATCATCACGCCCATGATGCTCTTGCCGTTGACCGGGACGCCGTCCTTGACCAGGTGGATCTCGGACTCGAAGTTGCTGGCCAGCCGCACCAGCTGCGCCGCGGGGCGGGCATGGAGCCCGAGCGAGTTGACCACCTTCGCCTCGCACTCGATCACGCGGCACTCCATCGCCAGAGGAGAGTGAGCACGGCGGCGCCCACGGTGAGCGCCGGCGCCGACAGCGGCCGCCGGATGGTGAGCGCGCCCAGCAGGGCCGCGCCGGCCACCACCAGGACGGTGGCGCGGAGCGGCTGGCCGGTGCCCCGGAGCAGCCAGGCCGCCACCAGCGGGACCGCCGCGCCCACCAGCACCGCGGCCACGTCGCCGGCCCGGGGCGCCGCGCGGGGCAGCCACGATTCGCTGATCGCGTGGGCCACCCGGAGGCCGTGGGCCAGCCCCACCGTGAGGCCCCACCAGGTGACCAGCACCCGCAGCACGTTGTAGCCCGCCACGCAGAGCGCCACCGCGCCTAACCCGCCGCCCAGCGCCAGCGCGATCAGGGCCAGGCCCATCGTGGCCGGCACGATGCCGGCCCAGAAGAGCTGATCCCCCAGCGCGCCCAGCGGTCCGGAGAGCGCCGTCCGGAGCCGGAGGATCCGCTCGCCGGGCTCCTCGTCCAGCTCCGCCCGGGCCAGCGCGCCGACCGCGGCGCCCGCCAGGAACGGGTGGGCGTTGAAATACTGCGCCGAGCGGGCCCGGGCCGCCCGGGCCCGCTCGGGATACGGCGCCAGCGGCTCCAGCAGCGGCTCCATGGCCACCGCGATCCCGATCCCCTGCATCCGCTCGTAGGTCCACGACGCCTGGAGCGCCGCCAGGCGCAGCAGGGCCCGCGCCCGTCCGATCATCGCAGCGCCAGCACGAGCACGCCCAGCGCCATGCCCCCCGCGAACCAGGCGATCCGCCGGACGGTGCCGGCCCGCCGCAGCGCGCCGCCGATCGCGGCGACGAACCCGCCCGCGATGGTCACGATGGTGAGCGCCCGCGCCGTGGCCAGGTCGAAGTGCGGCACCCGGGCGAGCGCGGTCGCGACCCCGATCCCCAGCGCGGCGAGGGCGCCGCTGCGCAGCAGGTCGGCGATCAGGCCGGCCAGATGGACCCGCCGCGCCACGCCGGCGTCGCCCCGGTCCAGCGCCGGCGCCGTGCGGCGCAGGGCCCACGCCGTCACCCGGCGGTGCGCCACCACGCTCACGCCGCCGACCTGGGCCAGCAGCAGGCCGAGCAGCACCGCCGGTCCCAGCGCGGTGACCCACGGCTGGTGGGCCGCCATGACCGCCGCCGCGACGCTGGCCGCCCCGTAGTCGGGGTAGCGCGAGGCGCCGATCGGCAGCACATCGAGCGCGAAGAGCTCGAGCGCGGCGCCGACCCGGAGCCCCGCGCCGGGATCGCCCAGGATGACTCCCGCCACCGCGCCCGCCACCAGCGGCCGGTTGAGCAGCGCCTGGAGCACGCTGGCCAGATCCAGCCCGGCCACGATGGCCCAGAGCACCAGCGCCGTGAGGGTCGGGTCGCTCATCCCAGATCCTTGAGCGGCACCGGGCGCGAGGTGGGCACATCCTGCGCGCTGACCTCGAGACCCCGTTCCGCCATGCGCTCCAGCAGCGAGAGCTCCTCGTCGGAGAGATAGAGGTAGCGGAGCCGCTCCCGCCGCCCCGGCCCCGCGTGGATGCCGCCCAGATTGAGCCGCCGGAGCCCGCCCGGCGCGCGCCGGAGCAGCTCGGCCGCCGTGCCGATGGTGCCCACCAGCACCAGCACCCGCTCGCGGCCCGCCTCCCACGCCGGCAGCCGGGGCGCGGCTTCCACCGCGTTGACGAACTCCATGGCGATTTCCGGCGGCGCAGCCATGCGGTACAGCTCCTGTTCCCACGGACTCTGGCGCACCTCGTCGTCCACCAGCACGATCCGGTTGAGATCGAGCGGCCGGCCCCACCCCACCACCACCTGCCCATGCACCAGGCGATCGTCCACCCGGCAAAGCACGATCGGCATCAGCGCTGGGCGATCGACTTGGCGCCCGATTCCGCGACCCGCCGGGCCACCTCGGCCACGGGCTCGTCGCGGTGGAACAGAAAGTCGAGCAGCATGGCCAGGTTGACGCCGGTCACCACCTTGATGTCCGGCCGCAGGGCCAGCCGCCGCATCGCGGCGATCATGCAGCTCCCGCTCGGCATGTCCACGAACACGATGGCGGCCCGGTCTCCCACCGCGTCCACCACCCGCTCCTCGAGCCCGTCGCGGTCGGCGCCGGCGTTCGAGACCGCCGCCAGCACGCCGTGGATGCCGGTGATCTCCTCCGCGGCGGCCACCAGGGCGGCGCCGACCCCGCCATGGCCCACCACCACGCCGCGCAGCTCGCCGCTCATTCGTAGTCTTCCTGCAGGTATTCCCGGAGTCCCCGCTGCTCCATCATCCGCTTGATCAGCCGGTCGTTGAACGCGGTCGCGACGTCCAGCCCCGTCATGCGGAGCAGGTGCGCCATCGCCACGACTTCGGAGATCACGGTGAGATTCTTGCCCGGGTTGAGCCCCACGATCACCTTGGGCACCACGACGTCGAGGATGGAGGCCTCCTGGCGCACCAGCCCGGTGCGCTCCACGTCCTTGGCCTTTTCCCAGTCCTCGAGCTGCACCACCACCTCGATGCGCTTCTGTTGCCGCACCGAGCGGACCCCGAAGAGCGCCTTCACGTCGATCAGGCCGATGCCCCGGATTTCCATGTGGTGGGCCGCCAGCTCGTGCCCCTGGCCGATCAGCACGTCGTTGCCCTTGCGGGCCACCAGCACCAGGTCGTCCGCGACGAGCCGGTGGCCCCGCTCCACCAGGTCGAGCACGCATTCGCTCTTGCCGATGCCGGACCGCCCGGTGAACAGCAGGCCCACCCCGTACACGTCGGCGAGCGAGCCGTGCAGGGTGGTCCGCGGCGCGAACGCGTCTTCCAGGATCGGCTTGATCCGCCGGTAGAACTCCGCGGTCTTGAGCTTGGTGCGCAGGACCGGGACGCTGCGCTGCCGCGCCAGCTCGATCAGCCGGGGCGGCACCTCCTGCCCCTTGGTGATGAACACGCAGGGCAGCTCGAAGCTGAAGAAGGTCTCGAGGGCGCGCTGGCGGGCGTCCTCGTCGAGGGAGTGGAGGTAGGACACTTCGGTCTCGCCCAGCACGTGCAGCCGGCCCGGCACGAACCGGCCGGTATAGCCGGCCAGGACCAGGCCGGGGCTCGCGACGTCCGGTTCGGGGAGCGGCCGGTCCAGGCCCTGCTCTCCGGTGAGCGATTCGAGCTGGAGCGGGTCGCCTCGCCGGGCCAGCAGGTCGCGGGGGCGCAGGCTCAGGTATCCCGCGTGGAGGCCCGGCGGGCGCGGACCCGGGGGCGGGCCGCCTTCGCGAGCTGGGGCCGGAGCTTCGCTTCGGCGCGGTCCAGCGCGGTCCGGTGATCGGGGCCTTCGCCGAGGCCGATCAGCACCTTGCGGCCCCGGGCCTGGAGGCGAATCTCGACCTGATAGGTGCCGGGCCGGGCGTCGGTCTCGAACAGCACGGTGGCGGCGAGCGTGTGGGGCGACATCTTCTCCAGGCGCCCGGCCACCGCCAGGGCCCGCTCCCGCAGGTTCTCGGTGACCTCGCAGTGCCGGGCGCTGATGGTGATCTGCATCGCATTCTCCGGAAGACGTGACGCGGGTTAACCCGCGATGAGTTCGACGAGATGGGCCTCGGTGGCCGCCGCGGCGTCGTCCCAGCTCCAGGCGCAGGCATGGGCCCGCGCCGCCTGGCCGAGGCGGGCCACCAGAGCCGGAGCGCCGGCCAGCTCCAGCATGCGCGCCGCCAGCGCCGGCGCATCGCCGTGCGGCACCAGGTACCCGGTGAGCGCCGTCCCGCACCGAATCGCGGAGACCCGGGCTGTTCGACGCGAGCGACGGAGTCCCGCACGCCGCCGCCTCGATCACCGTGAGCCCCCAGCCTTCCTTCGGGCTGGGGAACAGATTGGCCCAGGCGCTCCGGAACAGGTCCCGCTTCCGCGCCTCGGACACGAATCCGTGGAACCGCACCGCGGCGGCCAGGCCAAGCGCTTCCGCCAGCCGGGTCAGCCGGGGCGCGTCGTCTCCCGAGCCGGCGATGTCCAGCGAGAGCTCGGGCCGCTCCCGGCGGGCCAGCGCCAGGGCCCGCAGCGCCACCTCGACCCCCTTGTAGCGCTTCAGACGACCAACATATAAGAAGGTCGGCGACAGGGCCCGGTCAAGCCCGGAGGCCGGCGGGTACGAGCCGCAGTCGATGCCGGGATGGATGACCCGGATCCGGCCGGCCGGGACGCCGCGCGCCACCAGGTCGTCCCGGGTGCTCTCGCTGATGGCGTGGAACCCGGCCCGCCGGTACACCCGCGGAATCGGCCGCTCCGCCAGCGCCACGATCGCCGCGACCGGAAACGGCGCCTCCTGGAAGGCGGTGGTCCCGAAGAGATGGGGAACGACGGCGCAGAACGGGAGCCGGGTCATGCCGGCAAGGTAGAGGGGCAGCTTGTTGATGTCCTCGAGCACCAGGTCCCACGGCTCCCGCGCGAGCGCGGCCCGGACCGCGCCGCGCCCCCGCGCGGCAAAGCTGTAGCGCCCGCCGTGCCGCTCGACCGACACGCCCTGCACCGTCGCCGTCCCGGGGGCCCCGGGCCAGCCGGAGCAGATCAGGTGCACGGTGTGCCCCCGGTCCGCCAGGCGCCGCAACAGCTCGAACAGGTGCAGCTCCGCGCCCCCCGCGTGCGGGTTCTCGAGGTCCTGCCAGTTCACCGCCAGGATCTTCACAGGCGTCCCAGCGAGCGGGCCACGGCATCGAGCACGCCGTTGACGAAGGCCGCCGATTGCGGGCTCCCGAAGCGGTGCGCCAGCCAGAGCGCCTCGTCGATCGCCACCTTGGGCGGCACCCGCCGGTCCAGCAGCTCCGACACGGCCAGCCGCAGGATGTTCCGGTCCACCACGGCCAGCCGTTCCAGCCGCCAGTGCCGGGCCGACTCGGCGTAGGTCGCGTCCAGCTCGTCGCAGCGGTCGATCACCCCGCCGGCCAGGGCCACCGCCTGCTCCAGCACCACCGGCCCCGGCCGGGTGAGCCGGGCCAGCCCGGGCAGCAGTGAATCCAGTGAAGGCCGTCCGTCGGTTTCCCAGGCGTAGAGCAGCTGCAGCGCGCGGGCCCGGGCCCGGGTTTCCGGTCGGATGGTCATCCGCGCCGGATCTGCCGCAGGACGTCGGCGGTGCGGATGGCCGCCTCGGCCGCCTCGAACCCCTTGTCGCCGGCGGCGCCGCCGGCCCGGGCCAGCGCCTGCTCCATCGTATCCACCGTGAGCAGGCCGAACCCGATCGGGAGCGCGTGCGTCGCCGCCAGCGTGCCCAGCGCGCGCGACGCTTCCCCGGCGACGAAATCGAAGTGCGGGGTCTCGCCGCGCACCACGACGCCCAGGGCCACCAGCGCGGCGTAGCGTCCCGTCCCCGCCAGGGCCGCGGCCGCGCTGCCCAGCTCGAAGGCGCCCGGCACCCACACCACCTCGACATCGGCCGCGGCGATGCCCGCCTCGGCGATGCACCGGCGGGCGCCCTCGAGCAGGCGCGTGGTGACACGCTCGTGGTACCGGCTCACCACGATGCCGATGCGCCCCACCGGGGTCAGGTGCCCGCTGATCTCCGCCACGGCGTCGCTCAGTGGAAGAGGAAGTGGCCGAGCTTGTCGCGCTTGGCGTCGAGGTAGGAGCGGTTGTGGCTGGTCGGGTCGGTCGCCAGGGGCACCCGCTCCACGATGGTGAGGCCGTAGGCGTCGAGGCCCACGACCTTGCGGGGATTGTTGGTCATCAGGCGGATGGTGGTGAGGCCCAGGTCGCGGAGAATCTGCGCCCCGATCCCGTAGTTGCGGAGGTCCGGCGCGAAGCCCAGCCGCTCGTTCGCCTCCACCGTGTCGTTGCCCTGATCCTGGAGCGCGTAGGCCCGAAGCTTGTTGAGCAGCCCGATGCCGCGGCCCTCCTGGTCGAGGTACACCACCGCGCCCCGTCCCGCCGCGACGATGAGCTTCATCGCCGCGGCGAGCTGGGGGCCGCAATCGCAGCGGAGCGAATGGAACACGTCTCCGGTCAGGCACTTGGAGTGCATCCGCACCAGGACGTCGGCGGCCCCCGCGACCTCGCCGTAGGTGAGCGCCACATGCTCCGCGTCGTCGACGTCGTTCCGGTAGCCCACCACCGTGAACTCGCCGAATTCGGTGGGCAGCGCCGCCTCCGCCACCCGGTGCACCAGCCGCTCGGTGCGCAGCCGCTCGGCCACCAGCTGCGCCACCGTGATGAAGGTGAGGCCGTGCCGCTCCGCGAAGGCGTGGAGCTCGGGCACCCGGGCCATGGTGCCGTCGCGGTTGAGGATCTCGCAGATCACCCCGGCCGGATACAGCCCGGCCAGGCGCGCGAGGTCCACCGCCGCCTCGGTGTGGCCGACCCGCTGCAGCACCCCGCCGGCCCGGGCCCGCAGCGGTGGAATGTGGCCCGGGCGGCGCAGATCGTCGGGGCGGGTGGCGGGATTGATCGCCACGTGGATCGTGGCGGCGCGGTCGGCCGCCGAGATGCCGGTGGTGACCCCGAAGCGCCGGTCGGCATCGATAGTGACCGTGAACGCGGTCCCGTGCTCGTCGGTGTTCCGGTCCACCTGCTGCGACAGCTCCAGCTCCTCGCAGCGCTCGGCGGTGAGCGCGAGGCAGAGCAGGCCGCGGCCGTGGAGGGTCATGAAGTTCACCAGATCGGGGGTGACCATCTGCGCCGCGCAGATGAGGTCGCCCTCGTTCTCGCGATCCTCGTCATCGGCCACGACGACGAGCTTGCCGTTGCGAACGTCGGCGATGGCCTGGGCGATGGTTCCGAATGGCATGATGGTCAGGATTGAGGATTGAGGATTGAGGATTGGGAGGGGTTCCTCAATCCTCGATCCTCGATCCTCGATCCTCGATCCTCAATCCTCGATCCTCGATCCTCACTCCTCGATCCTCAATCCTCAATCCTGCCTCCTCTCAACGAACGCGCGCACGTACTTCCCGATCACGTCCCCCTCCAGATGCACCGGATCTCCGGCCGCGAGCCGTCCCAGCGTGGTATGCTCCACGGTGTACGGCACCAGCGCGAGCTGAATGATACCATGACCGGGCATCGCGTTGACCGTGAGACTCACGCCTTCCACCGTGATGGAGCCGAGCGGGATGGACCCCCGCTCGACCTCGGCGGGCACCCGGACGTCGATCACCCGGGTGTCCTGGGCCTGCCGGACCGCCGTCACGGTGCCGACGCCATCCACGTGCCCCTGCACCAGGTGGCCGCCCAGCGGGCTGCCCGCCAGGACCGCGCGCTCGAGATTGACCGGCGCGCCGGGGGCGAGCGCCGCGAAGCGGGTGCGCGGTAGCGTCGTCGCGACGGCGTGCACCGAAAACCAGCCGTCGCCAATGGCGGTGACGGTCAGGCACGCCCCGGCCACCGCGATGCTCTCGCCCGCCGCGACGTCCCGGTAGGGGGCCGCGATCCGGAGGTCGAGTCCGCCGTCCCGCGGCTCGACGCTCCGAACCTGCCCCACCGCGGTCACGAGGCCGGTGAACACGGCTCCCGATCCAGGACCAGCAGGGTGTCGCCGCCCAGCGCGCGGCGCTCGACCACGGTCCACCGCTCCGCCCGAGACAACGGCGGCGCCTGCCACCCGGCGGCCGCCGGCGTTCCGGCATCGCCCAGCCAGAGCGGGCTCTGGAGCCAGTAGAAGCGGTCCACCAGCCCCTCGCGGAGCAGCCAGCCCGCCATCCGCCCGCCCCCTTCCACCAGCAGCGAGGCCACGCCGGCATCCCGGAGCGCGGTGAGGGCCTCGAACATCGTGTCGACCGGGAGAATCGCGGCGCCGGTGTCGCGCAGCCGGTTGCGGGCGTCGGCGGCCCGCACCCGCGCGGTGACCACGATCGTTTCGGCCTCCCGGGAGAACAGCGCCAGGCTCGGGGGCAGCACCGCGGCGCCCTCGAAGACCACGCGGGTCGGCGTCACCCGCGGCCGGATCGCGCCGCGCGCGGTGAGCCGCGGATCGTCCCGCAGGGCGGTCCGGCCGCCCACCGCGATGGCATCGAACCCGGCGCGGAGCGCCTGCACGAATTCCCGCGCCGGCGTTCCGGAAATCCACTTCGATTCCCCGGAGCCGTCCGCGATCCTGAAATCGAGCGACGTGGCGAGCTTGAGCGCCACCCACGGTTGCCCCGCGTGCCGGTGGCGATGAAAGAAGGCGGCGTTCTGCTGTTCGGCGGTGCAGCGGAGGAGCCCCGCCTCGACCTCGATGCCGGCGGCGCGCAGGCGTTCGGCTCCGCCGCCGGCGTCGGGGCTCGGGTCCGAGGCCGCCACCACGACCCGCCGGACGCCCGCCGCGATGATGGCCTCGACGCAGGGCGGTTGTTTCCCGGTGTGCCCGCAGGGCTCGAGGGTCACCACCAGCGTCGAGCCGCGGGCCCGGCCGCCGGCCTCGCGCAGGGCCAGGACCTCGGCGTGCTCGCGGCCGAATTCGGCGTGGAACCCTTCGCCCGCGAGGTCCGCGCCGTCCAGGACGACCGCGCCGACCATCGGATTGGGATGCACCCGGCCCCACCCCCGCCGCGCCAGGGAGAGGGCGCGGCGCATGGCCTCGAGCTCGGTCACCCGAAGCGGACTCCCCGCGGCCCGGCGCGCACCCGCCCCAGGACCCAGGTGCCGACGTCCGCCGCGGTGGCCGAGGCCCGCACCGCCTCCACCCGATCCGCCGGCACCGCGGCGATCATCCCGACGCCGAGGTTGAAGACGTCGCGCATCTCGCCGGTGGATACCGCGCCGGCGCGCTGGAGCAGCTCGAACAGCGGCGGCAGCTGCCAGGAGCCGGCATCGATCACCGCCTCGACGCCCTCGGGCAGGACCCGCACCAGGTTGCCGGGGATACCGCCTCCGGTGATATGGGCCAGGCCGTGCAGGCTCGGGAGCACCGGCGCCAGCGCCTTCCAGTAGCTCCGGTGCACGGCCAGCAGGACATCGGCGACGGTGCCGGCCATGCCGGGCACCAGCGAATCCGCCTGGAGCTTGAGCCGGTCGAAGAGGATGCTCCGGGCCAGCGTATATCCGTTGGTGTGCAGGCCGGTGGAGGCGAGCGCCACGAGCAGGTCTCCCGCCACGATCGCGTCGCCGTGCATGGCCTCCGCTTCTTCCACCACGCCCACGATCGTCCCGGCCAGGTCGAAGTCTCCGTGCTGGTAGAGGCCCGGCATCTGGGCGGTCTCGCCGCCGGCGAGCGCCATGTCGTGGGCCCGGCACCCCCGCGCCACACCCTCCACGATGCCGGCGATCTGCTCCACCGTGAGCCCCGCCCCGGCCACGTAGTCGAGAAACGCCAGCGGGCGGGCGCCGTGCACCAGGATGTCGTTGACGCTGTGGTTGACCAGGTCCTCGCCTACGGTGTCGAACCGGCCGGCGTCCCGCGCCACCATCACCTTGGTGCCCACCCCGTCGGTGCTCATCACCAGCACCGGCGAGCGATATCCCTCCGGGACCCGCACCATGCCCCCGAAGGCGCCGATGTGACCGACCGAGTACCGGGTCCGGGCGCTCCGCACCGAGTGCCCGATCCGTTCCTTGGCGGCCTCGGCGCCGGCGAGGTCGACGCCCGCGGCGGCGTAGCGGGAATCGCTCACGGCAAGGGCTCCGCGGCGGGAATGCTGGTCAGATCCACGAAGGTCTCGACGCGCTGCTGCACCGTATCGTAGCCGACGTCGTCGAACCCTTTGACGCCGAACCCCTGAACCGCGAAGCTCCCCATCGCGGCGCCGTACACCATGGCGCGGCGGAGCTGGGCCGGCGCCACCGAGTCCACCCGCGCCAGGTATCCCATGAAGCCGCCGGCAAAGGCGTCTCCCGCGCCGGTGGGATCGAACACCTCCTCGAGCGGGTAGGCCGGTACGTAGAAGGTGCGGTCCGCCTCGATCAGCAGCGCGCCGTGCTCGCCCTGCTTGATCACCACCCGCTTGGGGCCGTGGGCCAGGATCCAGCGGCCGGCCCGATGGATGTTCCAGTCGCCGGAGAGCTCGCGGGCTTCTCCGTCGTTGACCAGCAGCATATCCACCTGCTCCAGCAGGGCCAGCAGGTCGGCCTTCTTGCTCTGGATCCAGTAGTTCATGGTGTCGCACACCACCAGCCGGGGCGACTTCATCTGGGCCAGCACGTTGAGCTGCAGCACCGGATCGATGTTGCCCAGGAAGATGTACTTCGCGTCCTGCCAGGCGGCCGGGAGCTTCGGCTCGAACGAGGCAAAGACGCCGAGGCGGGTTTCCAGGGTCTCGCGGCTCTGCAGGTCGTAGGAGTACTTGCCCTTCCACCGGAAGCTCTCTCCCTCGGCCCGCTCCACGCCGGCCCAGTCGATGCCGCGCGCCGACAGCTGGTCCAGCGCCGCCACCGGGTAGTCGCTCCCGACCACGCCCACCACCCGCACCGGGTGCAGCAGCGAGGCGGCCACGCTGAAGTAGACCGCCGATCCGCCCAGCGCGTCGGCGGTCTGGCCGAACGGCGTGAAGATCGAGTCGAGCGCCACGCTGCCGACGACGAGCAGGGTCATGACATCACATCCGGTCGGGGGCGTGGAGGCCAAGCAGCGTGAGACCGTTGGCGAGCACGATGCGGGCGGCGCGGGCCAGGACCAGGCGGGCCCGCTCGATCGGCGCGGGCTCGCCCAGCACGCGGCACTGGTGGTACCAGTGGTGCGCGCTGCGGGCCAGGTCCTCGAGGTACCCGGTGACCCGGTGCGGCTCGCGGCTCCGCGCGGCCACCGTCACCACGTCGGGGAACCGGGTCAGCAGCTTCAGCAGCTCGGCGTCCTCCGGCGCGGGCAACCCGTCGAGGGCGGCGGTCTCTCCCGCGGCGTCGGGCTCGATCCCGGCCACCCGGAAGATGCCGGTCATCCGGGCATGCGCCATCTGGACGTAGAACACCGGATTCTCATCGGTCTGCTTGCGGGCCAGGTCCACGTCGAAGACGAACGGCGTCTCGCCCTTCCGCATCAGGAAGAAGTACCGCGCCGCGTCCACCCCGACCCAGTCCAGCAGATCCCGCAGGGTCACGAAGTCTCCCGCACGCTTCGACATGCGGACTTCCTCTCCCCCGCGCATCACCTTCACGAGCTGCACCAGCGCCACCTCGAAGAAATCGGCCGGGTAGCCCAGCGCGAGGAGCACCGCGCGCATCCGGGGGATGTAGCCGTGGTGGTCCGCGCCCCAGACGTCGATCACCCGCTCGAAGCCCCGGTCGTGCTTGTCCCGGTGATAGGCGATGTCCGGCACCAGGTAGGTGAAGGTGCCGTCGCTCTTCCGGAGCACCCGGTCCTTGTCGTCGCCGAATTTCTCGGTCTCGAGCCAGAGCGCCCCGTCCTTTTCGTAGGTCAGGCGCTTCCCGGCCAGCTCCTCGAGCGTCTCGTCGAGCTGGCCGCTGTCGTACATCGATTGTTCCGAGGAGAGCACGTCGAAGCGCACCCCGAAGTCCCGGAGCAGCGCGTCCTGCTCGGCGCGCTGCAGGGCCAGGACGTAGCGGCGGAGCGCGGGCGCCGCCGCCTCCAGGGTGCCGTCCACCAGGCCGGGCTCGAGCTCGGCCACCGCGCGTTCGGCCGCCTCGACCAGGTATTCCCCGTGGTATCCGCCCTCGGGAACCGGCGTTGCCCGGCCCCGTTGGTCCTGGATCCGGGCCCACAGGCTCTCGACCAGCCGGTCGATCTGCACCCCGGCATCGTTGATATAGAACTCGCGGGTGACGGTATGCCCGGTCCACTCCAGCAGCGCGGCGATGCCGTCCCCGAGCGCCGCGCCCCGCCCGTGTCCCACGTGCAGGGGGCCGGTGGGATTGGCCGACACGAACTCCACGTTGATCCGGTGCCCGCGACCGAACTCCGCCCGGCCGTAGCCCGCCCCCGCGGCGATGATGCCGGTGAGCGCGGCCGAGAGCTGATCCTCCGCGAGCCAGAAATTGATGAACCCGGGACCCGCGATCTCGACCCTGGAGACGACCCGTTCGGGAAAGGAAAGCGCGGCCACGACTTCCTCGGCCATGCTCCGCGGATTGATCCGGCGGCGCTTGGCCATCAGGAGGGCCAGATTCGTGGCGAGGTCGCCGTGGCCGGCGTCCCGGGGGCGCTCCAGCACGAACGGCGCATCCGCGGCACCCATGACGCGCGCCACGCGGGCGAGCTCGGCGCGAATCACCTCGCTCACGACTTGGACTTTTTCCGGGCCGACTTCGAGGCGACCTGGGGCTGGTTCGGTTTCTCGGACGCGGCCGGTTTCTCCGTCTTGTCCGCCTTGTCCGCCTTGTCCGCCTTGGGTGCGGACTCGTCCGCGGGGGCTCCGGCCACCGGGGGCTTGGCCTCGGTGTCCTTTTCTACGCGGGGGCCCTTTCCGTCCTTGCCGTAATCGGTGATATAGAAGCCGCTGCCCTTGAAAATGAGCCCCGCCCCGCCGGAAATCTGCCGCGCGGCCGGGCGCCCGCACACCGGGCACTTGGCCCGGGGCCGGTCGCTCATCTTCTGCATCAGCTCGAATTCGTGCCCCTCGGGGCAACGGTACTCGTAAGTCGGCATGTTCGTCCAAGTGAGCTAAGCAGCGTAGAATCAGAAACTTAGCCGCCCGGGGCAAGGGGTTCAAGCTCGCGGCGGCCTTGGGATGGCGGTAGACTGTATGGTAGGTTTGAGACGATGATGTCCGCCTCATTCTTGAGTCACCTCGGGATTGCGGTTCTCGCCGTCGCGCCCCCGTCCGGTCCCACGCATGCCTGGATCGCGGATATCAAGGCGCGCCGGAGCGCGCTCCTGGGCCAGGAGGTGCGGCTCGAGGGCGAGGTCGCGGATGTGCGCTCCACCTCGCCGGCCGCGCGGCGCGGCTACTACCGCCTCACCGATGCGAGCGATCCGGTGGGCGTGCTGGTGCGCACCGAACGGGTGCCGATCGACGGCGGCTCGTTCCGGCTGCGCGCCAAGGTGGCCCCAGACCAGATCGTGGCCGGCACGCTCCTGCTGGAGGAGGTGGATCGCGATCGCACCGACGGGCGCCCGCTGCTGCCGGTGATCGTGGTTCTGGGCTCCGGGCTCGCCCTCGCCTTGCTCGTGGTCCTGTTCCGGCGAGCCCACCTTGCGGAGCGGCGCTACGCGGTGGCACCGCCGCTCTGGCTCATGCCCGAGGCGGGGCCCTACGGCAAGGCGCTGGGCGGGGGCGGACCGGACCAGCCATCGCTCAAATACGACGCGGAGCTGGAGGAAACCGACCGCCTCCAGCGGGAACTGCTCAAGGCGCGCAAGCGGCGGCTGCTCCGGGCGACGATCGGCTCGCTGGCGCTTACCGGCTTGAGCGCGGCGTGGGTGCTCGGAACCAAGCCGGTCGTGGGTCAAGTGCCGGAGTTCATCTTCATCGATTCTTCGGATCCGTCGGTGCGGGTGGTGCGGGCGCCGGCCGACACGACGCTCGCGGCACCGGACGCCTCGATCGGTGGGGATTCGGCGGCCACGGCCATGGTCCGGGCCGACAGCGCTCGCGAGGCCCGGAATTCCACGGCGCTGGCGCTCACCCCGCCCCGGCCTCTCCCGCCGGTAACCCAGCCCGGGGCCCGACGGGCGGATTCGGCGCCGGCGCAGAGAGACACCGCGCGACGGGATGTGGCGGTGGAGCCGGTTCTGCCGTCTCCCAGCCCGGACCCGTCGCCGCCACCGGCTCCGCCACCGGCGCCGCCGGCCGACGCTGCGGCTCCGGCGCGGGATCCCGAGGCGGAACGCGCCCGGGCCCAGGGCCGTTTGGAAGCGGCGGCGGCGCGCCTCGTGGCCGCGATCAATGGCAAGCGGGAGACCGACGTGGCCCTCATGCTGCCGGAAGCGATGGCGGGAGATCTCGGCCGGCGGGAGCGGTTTCTCAAGCTGATCAGGGAGTACGGACCCAGGGCCTCGCTCGGCGGCGTCGAGGCGGCCACCGTCACGGACGATCGCGGTGAGGCACGAATCTCCATCGCCTTGGCGTGGCGCGGCGATTTTGGGGTGGACAAGAAGAAGACCGGCCGCCTGCTGGCGGTCGCGCGCCGAGACGGCGCGGAGTGGCGGTTCGAAGGCGCCCGGCTGCTCGATGCGATACCTTAGCGGGACTCTCCCGAGGACTGGTCCGATGAGTGCACCTCTCCGTGCCTCCGCGCTGTTGCTGTCGGCGCTCGTGGCGCTGGCCCCCCGCGCCGCGGCCCAATCGCTGCAGCGCCTGTCGCTGCAGGGGTCCGGTGCGGCGCTCTTTGCGACCAAGAAGGACCCCGACTTCGATTCGAAGACCCGGCTGGGCTTCGAGGGGCAGATGCGGTACACCTTCGGACGCTGGTCCTTCGGCGCGGGATACCAGCGCAGCACCGTCTTCGCGTTCAAGGGCAACGCACTCCGGATGGCGCTGTCGCTCGGGTTCATCGAGCCGCGGTACGTGGTGACGGCGGGCGGCGGCGTGGCGCTGTACCTGGCGGGACGGGTCGGCGTCGGCAAGCTGGTGTGCAGCCAGAGCGGTCAGTGCAATACCGGGGGCACCAATATCGCCTACGGCGGCGGCGGCGGCCTGCTCTTCCGGCTGAGCAAGCGGCTCTCCGCCGACGCCGGTGCCCAGTTCTTCCAGGTGGACGGCACGCTCTCTTCCGGGTACGCGATGGCCCGGCTCGGTCTTGGCATCGGCCTGTAGCGCCTCCCGCCCGAGCGGAATCCGGCTCTCTCCATGAACGCCCGCGCCAGGCTCGCCATCCTTACCGCGCTCGCCGCGTCGCTCGGCTGCGCCACCGACAAGGGCGGCGTCGCGGGCGTGCTGGTGGTGGCGGTCGTCGAGGTTACCCCGGGCATCAACAGCGTCGTGGTCGGCACCACCGCCCAGCTCGCCGCCGCCCCCAAGACCGCGAGCGGCATTGTGGTGCCCGGGCGGACTGTGAGCTGGGCCTCGCTGAGTCCCGCCATCGCGACGGTGTCGGCCACCGGGCTGGTCACCGGCCAGAGCGTCGGCGGGCCGGTGACGATCCGGGCCACGGTGGACGGCGTGCCGGGAGACGCGCTGGTGACGGTGAACGCGGTGCCGGTGAGCCGGGTGACGGTTTCTCCCGGCACGAACCCGCTGACGGCCGGCGGCTCGGTTCAGCTCACCGCCACCGCCTTCGACGCCGGCGGAGCGACGCTCACCGGCCGGAGCTTCCTCTGGGAGTCGAGCAATCCGGCCATCGCCGAGGTGACTACCACCGGGATGGTGCTGGCGGTCACCCCCGGCGGCCCGGTGACCATCACCGCCACGAGCGAGGGCAAGTCGGGGACCGCCACCGTCACGGTCACCTCCCGCCCCGCCGACCGGCTCGCCTTTGCCCAGCAGCCCACCACCTCCACGGCGGGCGCACCGTTCAATCCCCAGATCAGGGTGGCGGTGCAGGACAACCTGCTCGCGACGGTGCTCACGGCCACCAACCCGGTCACCCTCGCGCTGGCCGCGAACCCCGGCGGGGCCACGCTCTCGGGCACCACGACGGTCGACGCGGTGAACGGCATCGCGACCTTTGGCAACCTCTCGCTCAACCGCGAGGGTACCGGCTACACCTTCGTGGTCACCTCGCCGCTGCTCACCTCCGCGATCAGCTCGCCGTTCGACATCGTCGCGGGCGCCGCGGGCGCCCTCGTGCTTACGACCCCGCCCCCCGGCGCCGCGCGGAGCGGCGTGGCGCTCACCCCCCAGCCGGTGGTCCAGCTCCGGGACGGGAGCGGCAACGACGTGCGTCAGCCCGGTGTGGTGGTCACCGCGACGCTCGCCTCGGGCACCGGCACCCTGGGCGGCACCGTCACCGCCACGACCAACGCATCGGGGGCGGCGACCTTCGCCGACCTCTCGGTCTCCGGCCTGGCGGGCACCTACACCCTGAGCTTCGGCTCCCCCGGCGTCGCCGGCGCCACCTCGGGCCCCATCGCGCTCGCGGCGGGGCCTGCGTCGGCGCTGGCGGTCGTCACCCAACCCAGCAGCACGGCGCAGAACGCATTTCCGCTGGCCCAGCAGCCCACGGTGCAGGTCCGCGACGCGGCGGGCAATCCGGTCGCGCTCGGCGGCCTGATCGTGCTCGCGTCGGTCGCGAGCGGCACCGGGTCGCTGGGTGGCGCGACCAGCGTCAGCACCGATCCGACCGGCCTGGCGACGTTCGCGAGCCTGGCGATCAACGGCGGCGCGGGCACCTATACCCTTCGCTTCGCCGCAGCCAACCTGGTGCCGGCGGTGTCGGGTCCGGTGACGCTCGGCGCCGGGACACCGACCCATATCGCGGTCGTCGTCCAGCCATCGTCCACCGCGCAGGCGGGCGTGCCGTTCGCGCAACAACCGTCGGTCGAGCTTCGCGATGTGAGCAACAACCCCGTGGCGGTCCCGGGGATCAGCATCACCGTTTCGGCCTCGATCGGCGCCAGCGTCCTGGGCACGACGACGGCAGTCACCAACAGCAGCGGCGGCGTGGCGTTCACCGGTCTGGCGCTGTCCGGCCTTGTCGGCACCTACACCCTCACCTTCTCCTCGCCCTCCTCGCCGGGGCTCGGGCTGGCCACGTCGGACCAGATCACCCTGAACGCCGGGGCACCGGCCCAGCTGGCGCTGTCGACCCAGCCGTCTCCGGGAGCCCAGAGTGGGGTGGTGTTTGTTCAGCAGCCGGTGGTGCAGGTGCAGGACGCGGTGGGAAACCCGGTGGGAACCGCCGGGGTCTCGGTGGTCGCGAGCATCGCGTCCGGGCCGGCCGGGGGTACGCTGGGGGGGACGCTCAGTGTACTCACGAATGGGACCGGGACCGCCGGGTTCAGCGATCTCAAGATCACGGGGCCCTCGGGGGCCTATACGCTGCGCTTCAGCGCGACCGGGTTCGCGGGGACGACGTCCAATCCGGTAACGCTGGGAGCCGGTGCCGCGACGACGCTCGCTATCTTCACCCAACCGTCGGCCGCTGCGCAGAGCGGAATTCCATTTGGGCAACAACCCAGCGCACTGCTCAGCGACGCGGCGAGTAACCCGGTTGTGGGCTCGGTCGTAACGGTCTCGATCACCGGAGCTCCCGCGGGAGTCACGTTGATCGGTGCGACTACGGCGACGACCGATGCATCGGGCATCGCCACGTTCACCGGGTTGGGCCTGCTCGGACCTTCCGGTTCCTATACTCTCACGTTTGTGTCGGGTGCAATTGGCAGTGGCCCAAGCAACGTTATCGTGCTATCGGCTGGCACGCCGACTCAGCTCAGCTATTCCCAGCAGCCCTCTACGGTGGCCACAAGCGGAGTCGTGTTTGCCCAACAGCCGATTCTCCTGCTGAAGGACGCCTCCAACAATCCGGTGGGGAGCACCGTCGTCACGGCGACTATCACCGGGGTGCCGCCCGGAGTGGCCCTTGTCGGTACGACCATCGCGACCACGAACCCGGCAGGTCTCGCAACGTTCAGCGGACTCGGCCTCAGCGGACCTTCAGGCAACTACACCCTGACATTCACCTCTGGTGCGGCTGCGAGTCCGGCCTCCAATGCCATCACACTTAGCGCCGGCTCGGCGACCCAGCTGACGTATAACACGCAGCCTTCGAGCAGCGCCAGCAGCGGAGCTCCCTTCGCAACGCCACCGGTCCTGCTGCTCAGGGACGCAGCGAATAATCCGGTGGGGAGCACGGTCGTCACCGCTACAGTCACCGGCGCGCCGGTGGGTGTCACTCTGGTTGGGAGCCCGACTGCGACCACGAACCCCTCGGGCCTCGCCACCTTTACCGGACTCGGGCTGAGTGGGCCGGTGGGCAGTTACACCCTGACGTTCACGTCTGGGGCGTTGACGAGTGTGGCGTCGAACGGCGTCTCGCTATCGGCCGGTACCGCCACCCAACTCACTTACAACCAGCAGCCCTCTACGTTAGCAAGCAGCGGTCAGACATTCGGGCAGCAACCGATCCTCTTGCTGCGTGACGCAGCGAACAACCCGGTAGGCGCCACGGTGGTGACAGCCACTATTACCGGCGCTCCCGCGGGCGTGGCCCTTCTAGGACCCGCCACCGCGACGACCAACGGCTCGGGTGTCGCTACGTTCGCGGGGTTGGGCTTGAGCGGTCCCGCAGGATCCTATACCCTGACCTTCACGCGGGGTTCCGTGTCGAGTGCGGCCTCGAACGTCATAACGTTGAGTGCCGGCACTGCGACTCAGCTCAGCTACAGTATCCAGCCTTCGGCGTCGGCGATCAGCGGAGTGGCGTTCGCCACCCAGCCGGTACTCTTGCTCCGCGATGCGGCGAATAATCCGGTCAGTGGCACGGTCGTGACCGCTGCGATCACCGGCTCTCCTGCCGGCGTCTCGTTCGTCGGGACCACAACGGCCACCACAAATGCCTCGGGCCTGGCGACCTTCGGCGGATTGGGCTTGTCCGGCCCAGCCGGCAGCTATACGCTTACATTTGCGGCGGGAGCCCTCAGCAGCCCGGCCTCAAATGGCATCACGCTGGCCGCCGGGGGCGGCACTCAGCTTACCTACAACGTCCAACCGTCGACCATCGCATCCAGCGGTCAGGCATTCGGAACCCAGCCGGTACTGCTGCTGCGCGACGCATCCAATAACCCGGTCGGGAGCACGGTCGTCACCGCGACGATCACGGGGTCGCCGGCTGGCGTTTCACTACTCGGGTCTCCTACCGCCACTACCAACGCCTCCGGCCTGGCCACCTTCGCCGGACTCGGCCTCTCGGGCTCGGTCGGAAGCTATACGCTCACATTCACGTCGGGCGCCG
This sequence comes from uncultured Gemmatimonadales bacterium, assembly GCA_963762545.1. GTDB lineage: Bacteria > Gemmatimonadota > Gemmatimonadetes > Gemmatimonadales > GWC2-71-9 > JABFSM01. The sequence goes on from CAVXLC010000003.1 coordinate 42,430, forward strand.
CCACGAGTGTGGCATCGAGCACCATCACCCTGGGTGCCGGCGTCGCGACACAGCTCACTTATAGCCAGCAGCCTTCCATTTCGGCGCAGAGTGGCGTGGCCTTCGCTCAGCAGCCGGTACTGCAGCTCCGAGACGCAGCGAACAATGCTGTTTCTCAGGTCACGTCAGTTACCGCCACCATCACCGGAGCTCCTGCAGGCGTCTCGTTCGTCGGCACAACCGCTGTCTCGACCAACGCTTCGGGACAAGTCACCTTCAGCGGCCTGGGCCTGAGCGGGCCCGCCGGAAGCTACAGCCTGACCTTCACGGCGGGCGCGCTTGCCAGTCCGACGTCCAACACAATTGCGCTCTCCGCGGGTGGGGCGAACCAGCTCACCTACAACCAGCAGCCGTCGGTCACCGCAAATAGCGGTCAGGCCCTCCTTACACAGCCAATCCTGCTGCTGCGCGACGCGTCCAACAATCCGATCAGCGGAGCCGTGGTGACAGCGACAATCACCGGTGCCCCGGCTGGTGTTTCGCTGATCGGCCTCACGACTGCCACGACGAACGCTTCCGGCCTCGCGACCTTCGTGGGTAGCGGCCTTGGCCTCTCCGGCCCCGTGGGCAACTACACTCTGACATTCACGACGGGTGCGGTTAGCAGCTCGGCATCGAACGCCATTGCGCTCTCGCCCGGTTCGCCGACCCAGCTGACCTACAATACGCAGCCTTCGACTACTGCGACCAGCGGTCAGGCCTTCGCCACTCAGCCGGTCCTGTTGCTGCGCGATGCCGCCAACAACCCGATTGGGAGCACGGTCGTGACGGCGACGATCACTGGCTCGCCGGCGGGAGTGTCGTTCGTCGGTACTGCTACGGCCACGACCAGTGGGTCAGGCTTGGCCACGTTCAGCGGCCTGGGGCTCACCGGGCCCATCGGCAGCTACACCCTGACATTCAGCGCCGGAGCTGTCACCAGCCTAGCGTCCAACACCATTGCGCTTGGTGCGGGCACGGCGACGCAACTCACCTACAGCACCCAGCCTTCAACCACGGCCAACAGTGGCGCGGCATTTAGCACCCAACCCATTCTGCTGCTACGCGACGCCGCGAACAATCTGGTGAGCGGCGTTGTTGTGACGGCGACGATCACCGGATCGCCCGCCGGCGCCTCGCTGGTCGGTGGAACGACCGCGACAACCAGCGCCTCCGGGCTCGCTACCTTCAGTGGACTCGGCATCAGCGGCCCCACCGGCAACTATACGCTCACGTTCACCGCGGGCGCGGTCACCAGTGTCGCATCGAACACAATCGCGCTTTCCGTCGGTGCGGCGACTCAGCTTTCCTATAACACCCAACCTTCGTCCACGGTCGCGAGCGGCGCGGTGTTCCCCCAGCAGCCTGCGCTGCTGCTGCGTGACAGCGGAAACAACCCGGTTGCCGGCACCTTGGTCACGGCCACGATCACGGGAGCGCCGGCGGGCGTGAGCTTCGTCGGCACACCGACCGCGATCACGAACGGCAGCGGCGTAGCGACATTTAGCGGCCTGGGCTTGAGTGGATCAGCGGGCAACTATACCCTCACCTTCACGTCCGGAGCGGCGAGCAGCGCCGCCTCCAATTCGATCGCCTTGACGGCGGGCACGGCAACCCAGCTCACGTACAACACCCAGCCCTCGAGTACTGCCAGCAGCGGTGCCGCCTTTGCCCAGGTGCCCGTGATGTTGCTGCGTGATGCCGCCAACAATCCCGTGGGCGCGACCACCGTGACGGCGACGATCACCGGCGCGCCGGCCGGGGTGTCGTTCCATGGAACTGCCACCGCCACAACCAATGGGTCGGGCCTCGCCACCTTCACCGGGCTCGGGCTGAATGGCCCCGCCGGCAGCTACACCCTGACGTTCACGGCTGGAGCCGTCACCAGCGCGGCGTCGAACGCCATCGCGCTCGGCGCGGGTACGGCGACCCAGCTCACCTACAACACGCAACCCTCGACCACGGTCGCGAGCGGTGGGGTATTCGCGCAGCAACCGGTCCTGCTCTTGCGTGACAACGGGAACAATCCGGTCGCTAGCGTTCTGGTCACCGCCACGATCACCGGCGCGCCGGCCGGAGTGTCCTTCGTGGGGACCGCCACAGCCACGACCACCGGGTCCGGTCTCGCCGACCTTCGCCGGTCTGGGACTCAGCGGCCCCGCCGGCAGCTACACCCTGACGTTCACGGCTGGAGCCGTCACCAGCGCGGCGTCGAACGCCATCGCGCTCGGCGCGGGCACGGCAACCCAACTCACGTACAATACCCAGCCCTCGAGTACTGCCAGCAGCGGTGCCGCCTTTGCCCAGGTGCCCGTGATGTTGCTGCGTGATGCCGCCAACAATCCCGTGGGCGCGACCACCGTGACGGCGACGATCACCGGCGCGCCGGCCGGAGTGGCCTTCGTGGGGACCGCCACGGCCACGACCACCGGGTCCGGTCTCGCGACCTTCGCCGGTCTGGGACTCAGCGGCCCCGCCGGCAGCTACACCCTGACGTTCACGGCTGGAGCCGTCACCAGCGCGGCGTCGAACGCCATCGCGCTCGGTGCGGGCACAGCAACCCAGCTCACGTACAACACCCAGCCCTCGAGTACTGCCAGCAGCGGTGCCGCCTTTGCCCAGGTGCCCGTGATGTTGCTGCGTGATGCCGCCAACAATCCCGTGGGCGCGACCACCGTGACGGCGACGATCACCGGCGCGCCGGCCGGGGTGTCGTTCCATGGAACTGCCACCGCCACAACCAATGGGTCGGGCCTCGCCACCTTCACCGGGCTCGGGCTGAATGGCCGCCGGCCGGCAGCTATAGCCTGACCTTCACGGCCGGCGCGGTCACCAGCGCGGCGTCGAACGCCATCGCCCTTCGGCTGGAGCGGCGACCCAGCTCACCTACAACACGCAACCCTCGACCACGGTCGCGAGCGGTGGGGTATTCGCGCAGCAACCGGTCCTGCTCTTGCGTGACAACGGGAACAATCCGGTCGCTAGCGTTCTGGTCACCGCCACGATCACCGGCGCGCCGGCCGGAGTGTCCTTCGTGGGGACCGCCACAGCCACGACCACCGGGTCCGGTCTCGCCACCTTCGCCGGCCTGGGACTCAGCGGCCCCGCCGGCAGCTACACCCTGACGTTCACGGCTGGAGCCGTCACCAGCGCGGCGTCGAACGCCATCGCGCTCGGCGCGGGCACGGCAACCCAACTCACGTACAATACCCAGCCCTCGAGTACTGCCAGCAGCGGTGCCGCCTTTGCCCAGGTGCCCGTGATGTTGCTGCGTGATGCCGCCAACAATCCCGTGGGCGCGACCACCGTGACAGCGACGATCACCGGCGCGCCGGCCGGAGTGGCCTTCGTGGGGACCGCCACGGCCACGACCACCGGGTCCGGTCTCGCGACCTTCGCCGGTCTGGGACTCAGCGGCCCCGCCGGCAGCTACACCCTGACGTTCACGGCTGGAGCCGTCACCAGCGCGGCGTCGAACGCCATCGCGCTCGGTGCGGGCACAGCAACCCAGCTCACGTACAACACCCAGCCCTCGAGTACTGCCAGCAGCGGTGCCGCCTTTGCCCAGGTGCCCGTGATGTTGCTGCGTGATGCCGCCAACAATCCCGTGGGCGCGACCACCGTGACGGCGACGATCACCGGCGCGCCGGCCGGGGTGTCGTTCCATGGAACTGCCACCGCCACAACCAATGGGTCGGGCCTCGCCACCTTCACCGGGCTCGGGCTGAATGGGCCGGCCGGCAGCTATAGCCTGACCTTCACGGCCGGCGCGGTCACCAGCGCGGCGTCGAACAGCATCGCCCTTTCGGCTGGAGCGGCGACCCAGCTCACCTACAACACGCAACCCTCGACCACGGTCGCCAGCGGTGGGGTATTCGCGCAGCAACCGGTCCTGCTCTTGCGTGACAACGGGAACAATCCGGTCGCTAGCGTTCTGGTCACCGCCACGATCACCGGCGCGCCGGCCGGAGTGTCCTTCGTGGGGACCGCCACAGCCACGACCACCGGGTCCGGTCTCGCCACCTTCGCCGGTCTGGGACTCAGCGGCCCCGCCGGCAGCTACACCCTGACGTTCACGGCTGGAGCCGTCACCAGCGCGGCGTCGAACGCCATCGCGCTCGGCGCGGGTACGGCAACCCAGCTCACCTACAACACGCAGCCGCCTGCGACCAGTTCAAGCGACGCCGCATTCTCTCAGCAGCCCGTCATGCTGCTACGCGACGCCGCGAATAACCCGGTGAGTGGCATCGTGGTGACGGCGACCATTACCGGCGCGCCGGCCGGAGTGTCGCTCGGAGGGACCGCCACTGCCACGACCAGTTCATCGGGTCTTGCCACGTTCGTTGGGCTTGGCCTCGGGGGTCCGGTCGGGAGCTACACACTTACGTTCACTGCTGGGGCAGTGACGAGCCTTGCGTCGAATCCCATAGCACTGACAGCGGGCACCGCAACCCAGATGAGCATCACGACACAGCCGCCAGCTAGCGGATCAGACGGGGTTGCGCTATCGCCCCCGACGGTGATCACGGTGCTGGATGCACATAACAATGCGGTAGGCGGCGTGCTCGTGACCGTTACCAAGGCAAGCGGGGCCGGTGTGTTAGCGGGTACTCTTACCGCCACTACCGCCGGGGATGGAACAGCCACGTTTTCCAACATCATCATCAACGGGGCCGGATCTGGCGATCACACGCTGAGTTTTTCGGCTCCAAGCCTCACACCCGTGATTTCGAACATAGTCAACATCCCCTAAGAGATGACCTCGGCGTGGTGCGCACTTTGCCGTCGCTTGCCGACCATGGAACCGCGCAGCACCGTCAGACCTTGTTGGCCCGCGCGGGCCCGCCTCGAATCAGCCGCTGACCCCCGTCACTGACGCAATGGATTGCACCCATTAGACTCCGGATGTCCGCGGTGCGGGTTGCCGACAACGTCCAGAACATGGGATTCTCTATCGCGGTCGGGGCAGACCCGCTAGCTTTTGATCTGACCCCACCCGGGCTCCCTCCAGCGGGGTGCTGCTCCCCGCCCTGCTGAACGTCTCCAATCCAAGAGCCGGCCCGGGGACCAGCATCCGGGTGTGGCCAGGTCAACGAAATCGAGATCGAGCGCCTGTGAATCAGCCGCCAGCGCGTCGAGCCATGAAGCCTTCGCACCTGCAGTCGCTCCGGGGTGGGGGAACCCATGCGCTGCTCGGACTCGCGTGGCTGCTCCTGGCGGCCGGCTGCTCGCAGGACGCGGGTGTGGCCTCGGTGCTGGTGGTGTCCATCGTCGAAGTCTCCCCGCCGAGCGGCTCAGTGGTACCAGGGCAGACCCTGCAGCTCACCGCAACCCCGAAGACCGAGGGCGGCATTCCCCTCCCCGCCGACGATGTGGTCTGGTCCTCCACCGATAACACCATCGCCACCGTAACGTCAGCTGGCATCGTCACGGGCCTTGCGATCGGCGGCCCGGTCCGGATTCGCGCCACCCTGGATGGTGTGACCGGTGAAACCCGGATCACCGTGGTGCCCCTGCCGGTGCATCACGTGACCGTGACGCCCGGCCAGAATGCGATTCTCGTCGGCCAGGCGGCCCAGCTCACCGCCACCGCCTATGATTCGAACGGTGCGGTCCTCTCCGGTCGCACGTTCATCTGGTCCTCCGACGCCTCGTCGATTGCCGCGATCACCTCGACCGGACTGGCCCTGGGAATGGCGCAGGGTGGACCGGTAACCATCACGGCAAACGCCGAGGGGAAAGCCGGGAGCGCATCCGTTACGGTGTCGCGCCGGCCCGCGGCGCGGCTCGGGTTCGGGCAGCAGCCGGGGCAGACCATCGCCGGCATTCCCCTGACCCCGGCCGTCATCGTACTGGTCCAGGACGATCTCCTGGGAACCGTGACCGACGCGGTGGACCCGGTGACGATCGCGCTCGCCGGGAATTCCGCCGGCGGCACCCTCTCCGGCACCCGGACCGTTGCCGCGGTCAACGGGGTCGCGACCTTTGCCAACCTCGTGCTCGATCGCGCCGGCAGCGGCTACACCCTGGTGGCCACCGCCCCGGGGCTCACCTCGGCGATCAGTGCGCCGTTCACCGTGATCGCGGGCGCGGCCAACAAGCTGGCACTGACCACGCCCCCGCCGGCGACGGCCCGGAGTGGCGTCGCGTTTGGAACCCATCCAGTGGTGCAGATCCGCGATGGGTCGAACAACCCGGTGAGCCAATCGGGCGTACTCGTTACCGCCGCGATCGCCTCGGGGAACGGGACGCTGGGCGGCACGGTCGCCGTGACTACCAATGCCTCCGGGACCGCGACCTTCCCGAACCTCTCGATCGTCGGCACCGTCGGCGCCTTCACCCTTTCGTTCAGTGCGCCGGATATCGCCCCGGTCACCTCCGGAACCATTGCGCTGAGCGCGGGCGTCCCCGCCAAGCTGGACATCGTCACCCAGCCGTCGGCGACTGCGCAGAGCGGCGTTCCACTGGCCCGGCAGCCGATGGTACGTCTGCTGGACGGCCACGGCAACACGGTGCTGCAATCCGGCGTCGCCATCACCGGGTCCATCGCGTCCGGCCCGGCCGGCGGATCGCTCGGCGGCTCGGTGGTCGCTTCCACGGACGGCAACGGCGTCGCGGCCTTTACCGGCCTTGCACTCACCGGACCGGCCGGGAGCTACCTGCTGGGCTTCGGGAGCGGCGCCCTGCCGGCCGCCACTTCGGCTCCCGTGGTGCTGGGCGCCGGGGTCGGCGTGAGTCTGAGCCTCCGGACCCAACCCTCCGCGCAGGTGGTGAACGCGTCGGTGTTCCCCCAGCAACCGGCGGTCCAGCTCCGGGACGCCGCCGGGAATCCGGTGGCCCAGGCCGGCGTGCTGGTCGCGGCCTCCATTCAGACCGGCGGCGGGCAGCTCGGCGGCGGCGCGGCCGTCGCGACCGATGCCGCGGGCGTCGCCGTCTTCGCCAATCTCGCCATCACCGGCCAGACCGGCGACCGGACCCTGCTGTTCGCCTCGGCGGGTTACGTATCGGTGGTCTCGGGCACCGTGACGGTCGGAGCCGGCCCCGCGACCCAGCTCGCCGTCACCGGCCAGCCGTCCGCGTCGGTTCAGGACGGGGTGGCCTTTCCCCAGCAACCGGTCATTCAGCTCCAGGACGTGTCGGGCAACCCGGTGAGCCAGGCCGGAGTGCCGGTGTCGGTGGCGGTCGCCGGAGACGCCGCCACGCTGGGGGGAGTCGCGACCGTCAACACCGACGCATCGGGCCGGGCGGCGTTCACCGGGCTCTCGATCACGGGAAAGGCCGGCAACTACACCCTGGCGTTCTCCGCCCCCGGCCTGGCCGGCACCTCCTCCGCTGCGATCGCCCTCGCTGCGGGGCTGGCCGCCCAGCTCGCCATCACCACCCAGCCCTCGCCGGCGGCCAGCAATGGCGAGCCCTTCGCGCGGCAACCGGTGGTGCAGGTGCAGGATGCCTCCGGGAACCCGGTGAGCGGAGCGCAGGTGACCGCGGCGATCGCCTCGGGCGGCGGCAGCCTCGGCGGCACCACCATCGCCACCACCGATGGGAACGGCGTGGCGGCGTTTTCCGGTCTCGCGATCACCGGCCTGGCGGGGGGGCATACGCTGAGCTTCACCGCGCCGGGCGTCGGGCCGGTTGCGTCGAGCTCGATTGCCTTGAGCGCCGGGGCGGCGAGTCAATTGATCCTCGCGACCCAGCCCGCGTCCACGGCGCAGAGCGGCGTCGCGTTTCCGCAGCAGCCGGTCGTTCGAGTCGCCGATGTCTCGGGAAATCCGGTGAGCGGGGTGGTGGTGACGGCGGCGATTGCCACCGGCGGCGGGACGCTGGGCGGGACCAGCACCGCGACGTCCACTGCGAACGGAATGGCCGCGTTTACGAACCTCTCGATCAGCGGCACGATCGGCTCGCGCACGCTCGGCTTCACGGCGTCGGGCATTCCGGCAGCGACGTCGAATACGGTCGATCTGATCGCCGGCCCCGCGGCCCAGCTGGTGATCATCCAGCAGCCCTCGGACACCGCGACCCACGGCATCCCGTTTTCCCGGCAGCCGATCTTGCAGGTGGCCGATGCCGCCGGCAACGGAGTGTCCGGGGCCTCCGTGAAGGCGACCATCAACCCCAACATCAGCAACGGCAAGCTGAGCGGGACCCTCACCATCGTCACCGATGCCGCCGGACTGGCGACGTTCACCAATCTTCAGATCAGCCGATCGAGCCTCGTCGCGTACACCATCAAGTTCAGCTCGGGCACCCTGCCAACGGTGACATCGTCCGGTATCAGGGTGCACTGACCGGTTCGACCCGGTGGGGCGTCCATCATGATCCGGGCCACCCTCACATGGCCGGCGTGAACATGATGTGCGCCTTGGGAGTGCCCGGGAACATGAGCCACGGCAGCGTCCCGGACGGCTTGTCGGAGAGCCCGGTCGAGGCGGTGGTGGCGAACGGGATGTACACCACGTAGAGTGCCTTGGCCCCGGCCACTTCCTTCTTGACGGGATCATAGGTCCCGCCGAACAGCTGGTAGAGAATGGCAGGGGATCTCGGCATGAGCAGCTTCCCGTCCCGCACTTCCCGGAACCGCACCGTGTCCACCTGGTCGCCGGTCACCCCGGAGGCGCGCAGCGCGCGCCCGCGCGCCATGAACGGCTCCATGCTGTTGTGATAGCAGGCGATGTGGAACTCCTCGCCCTTGGGGTCATTGGCCAGGCAGATCATCTGACCCTTGCCCTCCCGGAGCACGATCAGCTTGCCGTCGGCTCCGTACCCCATCACCGTGGCATCGGCCCGGAGGCCGGGAGGCAGCGCCAGCACCGCCGCCGTGATCTGCTGCGCGCGCGGGGGTACCTGGGCGGCCAGGGGCGCCGCCGCGGCGAGGATCAGGACTGCTGCGAATCGAGCTTGCATGGGGCCCTCCTTAAAGAGATTCGTAGGAGCAGCCTCGCTCCTGGCACAGGCCGATGAGCATGGTGTGCGCCGGCACCAGGATGACGCCGGGATTGAGCGCAGGCTTGAGCTCCGCGTAGATCTCGGGCTCCGGGCGCTTCACGGCGGCGCCGATCCGGGCGGCCACTCCGTGGAGCGCGTTGTTGCATTGCCAGAAGAGGACGCCCCGCGCCTGCAGGGGGCGCACCCCCGCGCCGAGGGACGGCGGCACCTTGCCCCCGTCGAGGAAGATGTTGCGCATGGCCGGCTTGCCGGTGTCGGGGTCGTTCACCTTCCAGAGCTCGCCGATGGGAAACTTCTGGTAGAGGGCGTCCGAGGCGTTGACCGGGAAGGTGTGCCCGCCGATCCCCACCACCGCGTTCAGGTCCTTGCCGCTCAGGCCATACACCGTCTGGTGCCCGTCGAGCCAGTTCCTGACCACGATGAGCCCGATGTCCATGTCGCCGAAATCGAACACCTGCTTGTGCTTCCCGGTGAGGCCGTCGAGCCAGGACATGTCCCAGCCGCCCTGGATCCCCGAGCCGGAGCCGACGCGCGTAGCCGCTCCTGCCACGCCCGGAAGGACGCCCAGCGCGGCCAACCCCGCCGCGGCGCGCGCCAGGAACCCGCGCCGTTCGATGCCGTCATGAGCCGTCATATCGCCTCCGGCCGTGTGAATGGATGATGAGGGAATCTAACCCGCCCGGCGGCCTACTCCACCGGCCGCGCCGAGGCGAGCTTGCCCGGCGCCACGGTGCCGACCGTCGCCGGACTGCCGGTCACGATGCGGCGGTGATAGTCCACCTGCCCCAGGTGGTAGGCCAGGTGGCTGGCCAGATGGGTCAGGAAGTCGCCGGTGTTGAGCCGGACCTTGGCCACCGGCTCGGGATATTCGGCGCTGAGATCGGCCGGACCCAGGGCCCGGAAGGTGAGCTGCACCGCCTTGATGGCGTCGTCCACCCGGCGCACCACCTCGGCGCGGGACAGGCCGCGGGTGGCAAATTCGGCGTCGCGGTTCCGCACGTAGGCGCTCTTGCCGAGGATCGCCCCCACGAAGTGCTGGAGGTTGCCGGCCAGGTGCAGGGCCAGGGTTCCACCCGGATTGGCAATGCCCGGCACCACTTTCCAGAGATCGGCGTCGGTGGGGTACGCCTCGACCTCCTGGCGCAGGCTGGTGAGCTCGCGCACCATGATGCCGCCGATCGCGGCGCTCTGGGTCGTCATTCGGCCTCCTGGGTGAGAGACACCAGCGTGAGGCGGTCCACCCGGTGCCCGCCGTCGAACCGGTGAATGTGGGGCGTGAGGCCGGCCGCGGCCAGCCGGGCCTGCTCCCGGTCCACGTCGGCGGCATGGATGAACTGGTCCCGGCTGCCGAACGCCAGCTCGAGGCCGGCCCGGTTGAGCACCGGCCCGTAGCGGTCCAGCGGGAGATCCGGCGGCAGCAGCCCGCTCCACAGCATCAGGCGGGCCGCGGCGTGATTGCCGAACGCCACCCAGCGGCAGGCGGTGGCGGTGCCCTGCGAGAAGCCGTGAACCTCGATGCGCGGCTGGCCCGGAACACCCGCCAGCACCCGCCCGGCCATCAGGTCCAGGTACCGGACGTAGTCCTCGATTTCCGCGTCCCGGTCTTCCTTGGTCATCCACGATGCGCCGACCCGGCGGGCGCCCTTCTCCTCGAAATACGCGCGGGACAGCGCTTCCGGGGCCACCAGGAGCCGGCCCGGCCGGGCCACCGGCTCGAACCAGCGCAGGAACGGGGCGGCCAGCATGCTGTAGCCGTGCAGCACGAACCAGACTTCCGAGGCGCTCTCGATCTCACCCAGGGTGAGATACCGCGCGGTGCGCGGCACCGTGATGTGATGGGAGACCGGCGTCACGCCGCGTAGCGGCCCCAGACGCCGCGCAGCACATCGCTGATTTCTCCCAGACTGGCCCGGGCCCGGACCGCCTCCACGATCGGGGGCATCAGCGGCGCGGTGCCGGCCGCCGCGGCCTCCAGCGCGGCCAGTGCCGCCTTCACCGCCGCGGCGTTCCGGCGCGACCGGGCCTCCGCGAGCCGGGCCTTTTGCCGGGCCTCGAGCCCGGCGTAGTCGGGAATCTCGATCGTCGAAGGAGGCTCGTCGGTGGTGAACCGGTTGACCCCTACGATGGTCACCGCTCCCGCCTCCACCGCCTTCTGGACCGCGTAGGCGCTCTCCGCGATCTGTTTCTGGAAGAACCCCTGCTCGATGGCGCGGGCCGCGCCGCCCAGCGCGTCCACCTGCTCGATCAGGGCCCGCGCCTCCGCCTCGATCCGGTCGGTCAGCGCTTCGACGAAGTAGCTCCCCGCCAGCGGGTCCACCGTCCGGTCGAGCCCGCTCTCGAAGGCCAGAATCTGCTGGGTCCGGAGCGCCAGCGTGGCCGCCTCCGCGGACGGCAGGGCGAGCGCCTCGTCATAGCCGTTGGTGTGGAGCGACTGGGTACCGCCCAGCGTCGCCGCCAGCGCCTGCATGGCCACCCGCACCACGTTGTTGAGCGGCTGCTGGGCCTGGAGCGTCACCCCGCCGGTCTGGGTGTGAAAGCGGAGCTTGCAGGTGGCATCGTCGGCGCCGAACCGCTCCCGGGCCAGCCGGGCCCAGAGCCGGCGCGCGGCGCGGAACTTGGCCGCCTCCTCGAAGAGATCGTTGTGGGCGGCAAAGAAGAACGACAGCCGGGGCCCGAACTGCCCGATGGTGAGCCCGAGGGCCAGCGCGCGGCCGACGTACTCGCAGGCGTTGGCGAGGGTGAAGGCCACTTCCTGGACCGCCGTGGCCCCCGCCTCGCGCATGTGATATCCGCTGATCGAGATCGGGTTGATGCTCATGCCCTCGTCGGCGACGAACCGGAAGATGTCGGCGATGAGCCGGAGCGACGGCTCGGCCGGGAAGATGTAGGTGCCCCGCGCGATATACTCCTTCAGGATGTCGTTCTGGATCGTCCCCGAGAGCCGCGCACGGGGCACCCCGCTCTCTTCGCCGGCCACCACGTACATCGCGAGGAGGATGCCCGCCGTGGCGTTGATGGTCATCGAGGTGGACACCCGGTCGAGCGGGATGCCCTCGAACAGCGCCGCCAGGTCGTCCACCGTGTCGATGGCCACGCCCACCCGCCCGACCTCGCCGGCCGCCATCGGATGGTCCGAGTCGAAGCCCATCTGGGTCGGGAGATCGAAGGCGGTGGAGAGGCCGGTCTGTCCCGCCGCGAGCAGGGTGCGGAACCGGCGGTTGGTCTCTTCCGCCGTGCCGAATCCGGCGTACTGCCGCATGGTCCACCGCCGGCCGGTATACATCGAGCGCTGGATGCCGCGCAGATACGGCCAGGCGCCCGGCTCCCCCGGCGTGCCCTGCCAATCCGCCGGTCCGTAGAGCGGCTTGACCGGCAGCAGCGCCGGGTTCCCGCCGCCGGGCTCGCTCATCACGCCTCGTCCTGCAGCATCTCGGCCACGAACTCCACGTCGTGCTTCGATCCGATGACCAGCGGCGTGCGCTGGTGCAGCTTGGTCGGGGTCAGGTCCAGAATCCGGTGGACGCCATCGGTGGCCGCCCCGCCGGCCTGCTCCACGATCATGGCCAGCGGACTGGCCTCGTAGCAGAGCCGGAGCTTGCCCTGGGGCCGCCCGATTTCCCCCGGATAGAGGAAGATGCCGCCCGAGATGAGGTTGCGATGGAAATCCGCGACCAGCGCGCCGATGTAGCGGCTGTTCTTGCCCTTGATCCGGTCGGGCCAGTCGCCGTGGAAGCCCCGCACGGCGCGCTGCATGCCCCGGGACCACCGCCCGAAGTAGCTCTCGTTGACGCTGTAGTACTTCCCGTTCTCGGGGATCCGGATGTTGCGGTGCGAGAGCACGAATTCGCCGATGGTGGGATCCAGGGTGAAGCCGTGGACCCCCTGCCCGGTACTGTAGACCAGCATGACGCTGGAGCCGTACATGACGTACCCCGCGGCGATCTGCTGGCGGCCCGGCTGGAGCACGTCTTCCATGGTGCCGTGCCCCTCCATGGACAGCCGGCGGTAGACGCTGAAGATCGTGCCGACCGGGTTGTTGTTGTCGATGTTGGAGGAGCCGTCGAGCGGATCGAACAGCACCGCGTACTTCCCGTGGGGAATGTCCTCGGCGATGGGGATCACTTCCTCGTCTTCCTCCGACGCCATCACGCAGACCCGCCCGGTGTAGCACATCGAGTTCTTGAGGGCATCGTTGGCGAAGATGTCGAGCTTCTGCTGCTCCTCGCCCTGGATGTTGGTGGCCTGGGCCGAGCCCAGAATGTTGATGATCCCGGCGCGCCGCACCGCGGAGGCGATGATCTTGGCCCCCAGCGCGATGTCGTAGAGCAGGTTGGAGAGCTCGCCGGTGGCCTCGGGGTGACGGCGCTCCTGCTCCATGATGTACCGCTCGATGGTGATGACCGAGGTCTCGGGAAACGCCATGCGGTCTCCTCAGGGACGGATGGAATAAGTCCGGGCCGGGCGGCGGCCCCGCACCGTCATGCTTGATTCGGCGACGGACACCGTGACGGTCCCGTCGCGGTCGGTCCGCCACACGTCGACGTGCGCTTCCGCCAGGCGCGTGAGGGTCTCGGGCGCCGGATGTCCGTACCGGTTCGGGCCCACGCTCACCACCGCGGCCCGGGGCGCGAGCTCCTCGAGCCACGGCAGGCCGCTGGACCCGCGGGAGCCGTGATGGCCCACCTTGAGCAGGTCCACCCGGCCCACCCGCCCCGCCAGCAAGGATTCGGCGCGGACGCCGAGGTCTCCCGCGAGCAGCGCCTCGAACGAACCCGCGCGCAGCAGCAGCACCGCCGAGTCGTCGTTCAGATCGTCATGCCAGCGCGGCCAGGTGGTGTCGGGGTGAAGCACCTTGAGCACGACCCCGTCGATCAGGAGCGAATCGCCGGCCCGGGCGGGGCGCCAGGCGTATCCCCGCCGGGCCGCCAGATCCAGCAGGTCGAGATAGTGCGGCTCGGCCACCGGCTCGGCCGGCTCGAGGATGAGATCGGCCGGGACCTGCCGGAGCACCGCCGGCGCCCCGCCGACATGGTCGAGGTGTGCGTGCGAAAGCACGAACGCGGCCAGCCGCCTCACGCCGTGACGCACCAGGAACGGGAGAATCACGTCCCGGCCGGCGTCCTTCCGCTCGTCCGCCGGCCCGGCGTCCACCAGGATCCACCGGCCCGCGGGCGTCCGGATCAGGGCGGCATCTCCCTGTCCGACACTCAGGAAATGTAGCGTGAGCCCGCCGCCATCGTCAGCCGAGAACCAGCCCCGGATCGGCAGCAGGGCCGCCCCGCCGACCACTCCCGCCAGCCATCCCGCGCGGAGCCCGGCCCGGCGCGAGGTGTTGCGCCGTCCGAGGGACCAGATGGCCGAGGCCAACAGCAGGATCCAGGGCAGCGCCGCCGCCGGCTCCGGGGTGGATTGCACCGCGCCGAACGGCAGCGCGCTCCCCGCCCGCGCCAGCGCCTCGATGGCGGCCAGCCCGAGCCCTCCGCCCTCGGCCAGGACCCGCGCCGCCGGAGCGAGGAGCGGCGCCACCACCACGCTGGCCAGCACCGCCGGAACCGCCAGCGCGGCCAGCGGCACCGCCACGAAGTTGAGCCCGATCCCGGCGAGCGCCACCGAGCCGAATGCCATCGCGGTGAGTGGCGCGGTGGCCAGCGTGGCGCCGACCGAAGCGAACAGCATGCGCCACCCCGCGCGCGGGCCGAGGGCGCGGTCGCTCCAGCGGGTGAAGGCGAGCGCGCCCCAGAAGGCCGCCGCCGAAAGCCATCCTCCCAGGTCGAACAGCGCCCACGGGTCGATCAGCGTGACGCCGAGACAGGTGACCGCGAGCAGCGGGACGGCCGCCGGCATGCGCTGGCGGCCGGTGCTCCAGCTTCCCAGCCCGCAGAGCAGCGCGGCCCGCGCCGCCGGGGCGGGCCAGCCCAGGAACGCGACGTACAGGAAGACCAGACCCGCCGCCGCGGCCGCCGCCTGACCCCGCCGGAATCGGAGGGCCCGGAGGATCAGCGTGGTCCATCCGAACACGACGCCGACGTGGAATCCGCTGATCGAAAGCAGATGCACCAGGCCCGACCGGGCGAACTCCGCATTCATCGTGGGGTCGATGCCCCCGCGCCGCCCGACCAGGAGAGCCTCCACCAGGCCGGCGCGCGCGCCATAGAGCCCCGCCACCGTCTTCGAGATCCAGGTGCGGAGCCGGTCGCCCGGTCCGGGGGTGCCCGGCAGGGGATCCAGCCGGGCCACCACCAGGATTCCATCGGGCCGTCCGCCAAACCGGGGCGCGCCGATCCACCGGCCCAGGGCCCGCCAGCGGGTGCCGGCCGCGAGCAGGTGCTGCTCCCGCACCCGGAGCGTCACGGCGCCGCGGCAACCACCCCCGAGCACCGCGGCCGCCACCACGCCGTCCTGGGCCGGCTCGAGCAGCCGAACGGTGACGGTCACCTGCGCGGCGGGCATCCGGGCGGCGCAGCTGGTCTGGGCGGCGGCGCGACTGACCGCGCCCAGGCAGAACCCGGCCGCTGCCGCCCCGGCGAGCCATCCCAGCGGGCGCCCGAAGGAAAACACCAGCAGTCCGGCGAGGACCCCAATCGCGAGTGCGGGGTCCAGAAAACGCGAGAGGCCGGTCGCGAGACCGGCCTCGAACACCAGGACCAGGAGCAGGACGGGCCGGGGCCTCATGGCCCCGCGGCGCCCCTCAGGGCGTGACCGCCCGCCGCCCGGCCAGCTTGCATCGGGGGGACTCCATGACCCGGCGGACGCCATCCATTACCGCCACCTCGATCGAGGCCCGATTCTGCTGCTTGTCGAGGCTGAGCTCGGTGATGACGGTGCCCTCGACGCTGGCCACGTAGCGGGCCGGCAGTCGGTTGAGCGCATACACCAGAACATCGGCCCGGCACACCTCGCAGCCGCAGAATTCCGGGAAATGCTCCCGCAAGGCGTCATAGGCTTCGGTGACGTGAGCTTCCACTTTGTTCTGGATCATAGGAGCGCCAGTTGTGGGGCAACCACCGCCCCGGTGAAGGTCGATCCCGTCGTTCCCGTGAGACGCACCATGGGGTACTCGCCGATGGCGCTAGCGGGCACATCCACCAGCACGAGATGGTTGCCACGGGTGCGTGCCAGCATCAGACTGCCGCGCCGCGCCTGCCGTTCCACCAGGACCTCGTGCACCGTGCCCAGGCGCAGGATATTGCGTGCTCGAGCCTGACCCCGGACCACTTCAATAAGCCTGCCCAGGCGCTCCGACGCCACTTCGGGGGGAATGTGGCCCGGAAGCTTGACCGCCGGGGTGCCATCTCGGACCGAGTAGGCGAAGGTGTACGCTTCGTCGAACCCGGCGTCCCGCACGAGGGAAATCGTCTCCTGGAACTGCGCCTCGGTCTCTCCGGGGAAGCCCACGATGATGTCGGTGCTGAACGTCATGTCCGGCATGGCGCTGCGGAGCCGGGCCACGACCTCGAGGTAGACCTCCCGGGTGTACCGCCGCAGCATGCGGCGGAGCACCGCGTTCGACCCGCTCTGCACCGGAAGGTGCACATGCTCGCACACCGCCGGGGTCGCGGCCATGGCCTCGATGACGCGGTCGGTGAAGTCCGTGGGATACGGGCTGGTGAACCGGATCCGGCGAATGCCCTCCACCGTGCCCACCGCGCGGAGCAGATCGGCAAAATCGTGGGTGCCGTCGTTCCACGAGTTGACCGTCTGGCCCAGCAGCGTGACCTCACCGGTACCGGCCTCCGCCAGGAGCCGCACCTCGCCGACGACGTCGTCCAGTTTACGGCTGCGCTCCGGGCCGCGCGTGTACGGAACCACGCAGAAGGTGCAGCGATAATCGCACCCGCGCTGTACCGTGACGAACTGGGTCGGCCCGGGCACCCGGACCGCCGGGACGTCTTCGTAGTGCTCCCAGCCGCGGAACTCGGTGTCGGCGATTCGTTCCCCGCCCCGGGCGTGACGGATCAGCTCGGGCAGGTTGCGGTACGCATCGGGGCCCACCACCAGGTCCACCCGCGGGACCCGCTCCAGCAGGAGCGGGCCGAGTCGCTGGGCCATGCACCCCACCACGCCCAGCACCGTCCCCGGACGCTTGTGGCGTTGCAGCTCGCCCATCCGGCCGATGACCCGCTGCTCGGCGTTGTCCCGTACCGCGCAGGTATTCACCAGCAGGACGTCCGCCTGGTCCGGGGCGTCGGTGGGCGCGTACCCGGCGCGGCCCAGCACGCCGAGCATGAGCTCGGAGTCGGCCACGTTCATCTGGCAGCCGTAGGTCTCGAGGTAGACCCGCTTCACGGCCGGACCGAGATGCCCAGGGTAAGCAGCGTGGCGTGCTCGGTGAACCCCGGCCCGCCGTTTCGCCAGAGCCGCTGCATGGCGATGTCCACTCCCGCGCGCTCCGCCACGAACCGGAAGGACGTGCCGATCGAGACCGCGGTCTCGCTGGTCTTGTCTCCCAGGCGGAGCGGGAACGGCAGCGTCGCGTGGCGCACGCCCAGCCGCAACGGGCGGTTCGAGATCCGTCTCCGGTCGGTGTAGTACTCGACCCCGGCGGTGAATTCGGTGGTGTTGACGCTCCCGATCCCGCCCAGTCTCACCAGGTCCGCACTGGAGGTCGACCAGTTCCGGTAGAGTCCGCTCCCCGCCACGAGCATCCGGTCTCCCAGCTGAATCCGGGCCCCGCCGGAGATGGTGAGCGGCAGCTTGGCGTTGCCCAGCGCCGCGGTATCGAGCTCCACCCGGACCCGGTCGTCGGCCCGGACCATGCCGGCGAGCGTGACGTACTTCCCGAGGCGGGCCACGACGCCGGCCGACACGCCGAAGCCGAGGTACGAGTAGGTGAACCGCTCGCTCGCTCCGGAATAGGTGGTATCGGTGAAGGCCCGATGGCTCACGATCCGGTTGGACCCGGGGATCATGTGCAGCCCCACGCCCCACTGCACCGCCCGCGACTGCCGCCACGCCACGGCCAGGCGGAGATCGCTCAGGCCCCCCTGCGAGGAGAGCGTGTCGAACGCCTCGACCGGCTGGCCCCGGAGCGTGAGCGTGTCACGGGAGGCGAGCACGAAGTTCCGGTCGGTATACCCGCTCGCGCTGAGCGAGACGGACAGCCGGGTGCCGCTGATCGGCCCGGCCACGAACACCCCGGGATACCGGTTGTCGCGGATGCTGGCCGAGCCCGCCGGGCTCTCGGAGTGGCGCCAGCTCTGCACCGTCTGGAAGCTCGCGTTGAGGAACAGCACCTGGCCGATGGACGCCGGGTTGAGGGCCGACTCCGCGTCGAACAACCCGAACCCCCCACCGGTGCCGGTGGCCCGGACCGAGATCGGACTGAGCGGGAGGCCGAGGCCGCGGGTCCCGAACTGGGAGGACTGCGCCGCCAGCGGCGCGGCCGCGAAACAACCGAGAACCACCAGGGTCGAGCATCGCATCAGGGGTGTCCCGGTCGCGAGGGAAGCGCGTAGGTGATGCGGAGCCGGGGACCGTTCACGGGATCCCGCGAGGACACAAACCCCGGAAGCCCGAAGCTTCCGCCCTCCGGCGCCACCCCCATGAGCAGCGTGGTGGGCGAATTGTTGCCGGGGCCGAACCAGGCCGACACGATGGTGAAGATCTCGATGTTCTGCTGGTCGGTGGCATCGGCCTTGAGAAGACCGGTCGCCACCAGCGACGAGAGCGAGGGCGACTTGGCGCCCAGGTCCACCAGCACCCCGCGAACCTGGACCTGCACCGGATCGTTGCGCAATCCCGGGACCGGCGCCGCCGGCGTGAGCTCGAGCGTGGCCCGGAGCACACTGGCCGAGTCACGAATGAGCCTCGGCAGCGCGAACCGGAGGATGCTCCGGGTGCCGAACTTCCCGCCGACCAGCAGATTGTCCCCGGCCAGCGTGGGCGGGTCGATCACGTAGTTCGACTTCTCGGCGGGAATGGTCAGAGTCTGTTTCTGCTGCGAGGTGTCGGTCGTGGCCGCCCGGCCGTACGCGATGAACACCGGGCCGCCCTCGTTCGAAAACGTGGACCCGAGCCGGAGGCCGGTGGCCTCCGAGGCCTTGATCCGGTATCCCAGGCCGAATCGCCCGCTGTCCGCCTCGGAGCCGACCAGCCGGTCGAGCTTGTCGGCGGGAATCACCAGGCGCATGGTGCCGCGCCGCAGCGTATCGGGCACGATCAGCGAATCGATCAGCGCATCCGGCGTCATCATGGCGTCCACCGCCGCCAGGGTCACGGTGCTGTCGAGGTCCGGCGTGATGCGATAGTAGAACAGCGTGAGCCCGAGGACCGTGGAATCGCGCGCGAGGAGCTGGGTGTTGATGGCCACCGAGTCGATGGCCACGAACGTCTGGGTGCCCCCGACCAGCACGGAATCGGACCGGCCGGGAAAGGTCGCGTAGGCGCGCGCTTCGCCGGCGCTGATTCCGTCGGACACCAGCAGCGCCGGGACGTCGTCGGCGCCGATGAAGCCGGTGAACGAGCTGTCCGCTCCGGTGACGGCGGTGAGCACCGTGTCGCGAATGACCAGGCTGGTGCCCGGGCAGAGCTGGGGGCATTCCGCCGGGGAGGAGAGCCGCTCCTGGCAACCGGCCAGGACGCCCAGGCCCAGCAGGAACACCGTGGTCGAGCCAGGACGCCTCACGCGAGCAACTCCTTGCCGAAGGCGTCCGGCAACAAGTCGCGGAGGCGCCAGCGTTTCGATTGGGTTGGACCTACCGATTCCACTTCGAGCTCCGATCCGAATTCGGCCAGCACCTGCCGGCAGGCGCCACACGGCGGAGCCGGTGGCTCCGAGTCCGTGGCGATGACGATGCGCCGGAACCGCCGCGCCCCCGCGCTCACCGCGGCGAATACCGCCGCCCGCTCGGCGCAGACGGTGAGGCCGTACGAGGCGTTTTCCACGTTGCAGCCCAGGAAAATGGCGCCGTCCTCGGCCTCGAGCGCGGCCCCGACCCGGTACTTCGAGTAGGGACAGTAGGCGCGCTCCTGCATGCCGCGCGCGGCCACCACCAAGTGATCAGCCACCCCGGACCTCACGGAGAAAAGACCTGCCGGCCGCGAGCGGAGCGACACCCAGGAACTCCGCGACCGTGGCCCCCATATCGGCAAAGGTGCGGCGCTCGCCGAGGGAGACGGCCCGGACCTTCGGCCCATACACCAGGACCGGCACCCGTTCCCTCGAATGGTCGGTCGACGGGGTGGTCGGGTCGTTCCCGTGATCGGCTGTAAAGATAATCAGGTCTTCCTCTTGCGCCGCCTGGAGCAGCCCGGGAAGGGCCTGGTCCAGCTCCCGGAGCCCGCCCAGAAATCCCGGGACGTCATTGCGGTGGCCCCAGCTCTGGTCGAACTCGATGACATTCACGAACAGGAACCCCGAGTCCATGCTGCTGAGCGCGTCCCGGGTGAGCCGGTAGGCATCGGCGTTGGTGGGGGTATGCGTGCTGGTGATGCCCCGTCCCGCGAAGAGGTCATCCACCTTGCCGACGCCCACCCGGGGAATTCCCGCCGCCGCCAGGCCGTCGAGCAGGGTCGTCCCCGGCGGCGGGAGACTGAAGTCCCGGCGATTGGCGGTACGGGTGTAACCGCCCGGTGCTCCGGTGAACGGCCGCGCGATGACCCGCGAGACGCCGTCGGGGCCGCGGAGCATCTCCCGCGCCGTCCGGCAGGCGGCGTAGAGCTCGGTCAGCGGGACGCTGCCCTCGTGCGCTGCCACCTGGAAGACGCTGTCGGCGGAGGTATAGACGATCCATTTGCCGGTAGCCTGATGCTCCGCCCCGAACTCCGCGATGATGGCGGTGCCCGAGGCGGCCGTGTTGCCCAGCACCCCGCGACCGGTGCGCCGGGAGAACTCCGCGATGACCTCCGGCGGGAAGCCGGCGGGATAGGTCGGGAACGGCCGCTCCAGGATCACCCCGCACATCTCCCAGTGGCCGGTAGTGCTGTCCTTGCCCGCGCTGGCGGGCTGGGCGGTGCCCCACGCGCCGGACGGCCGCACCGCCGGCGTCACGCCCGGAAGCGGCGCGCAATTCCCCAGGCCCAGCCGGGCGAGATTGGGCAGCTCGATGTCCCGGGCCGCGCGGAGGGTGTTGCCCAGCGTGTCGCTGCCCTGGTCCCCATAGGCCGCGGTGTCGTGCGCCGGCCCGATGCCGACGCCGTCCAGCACGATGATCGCCGCCCGGCGGGCCATGTCAGTGCCCGCCGGCCTGCACGAAGCGGAACCGCAGCGCGGTGAGCGCCTGGGTCAGCAGCTGCCGCTCATCGTCGTCGAGCTGCCCCTGGGTCTTGGTCTCGAGCATCACCAGCGTGTCGATGAGCGTCTGCGCGATCTGCCGTGGGCTCGCCTTGCCGCCCAGCGCCTCGGCGCCGGGAGGAAGCTGGCCCGCCAGGGCGGACTCGGCCTGCTGCGCCAGGCCGAGGACGAGCGAAGCGAAATGCGGGTTCATGGATCGTTCCGATACCGCCGAGCCACTCTCGGCGTGAGCAGGGTGAGCAGCTCGTAGGAAATGGTTCCCGCGAGCCCGGCCTGATCGTCGAGCGAGACGAGGCCGCCGAACAGGGTCGCGATGTCGCCGAGCGCCACCGGCATATCTTCGACGTCGACCATCACCATGTCCATGGTGACCCGGCCGACGATCGGAACGATGGCCTCGTTGAGCTCGACGAATCCGCGTCCGCCCAGCGCCCGGGGCACCCCGTCACCGTAGCCGATACCGATCGTCGCGATCGTCGTGTCGGTTTCGACCTCCGCCTCCGCGCCATAGCTCACCGTATCGCCTGGTCGGAGGCGGCGCAGTGCCACGACGCGGGCGAAGAGCCTGGCAACGGGTTCGGGTTCGAGGCTCCCGGCACGGGCGCCGTACAGATAGATGCCCGGGCGGGCCAGATCGGCGCCGAACTGATTGCCCAGTTGCGCGGCCGCGCTGCTCGCCAGGTGGATCAGCGGTGGCCGGGAATCGAACCCCGAGACGACCTGCGCGAAGCGCTGGGCCTGGTCCCGGGTGGCGTTCTCGTCGGAATCGGCGGAATGAAAGTGGGTAAAGACGCCTTCCCACCCCACGGCGCCACGCAGCCGCTCGCGCAGCGCGGAAACGGCCGGCGCGTCGTGCCACCGGAACCCGGACCGGCTCATGCCGGTATCGATCTCGATATGGAAGGGGCCGGCCTCGGCCGCCAGCCAGGCGTCGAGCGCGGGCAGGTCACCAATGACGGGGCGCAGCCGATCGGCGCGAAACTGTTCGACCTGCTCGCTGCCCAGGGGCGAGAAGACCAGCAGCGGGCGCGCGATGCCGGCGCCGCGGAGGAGGGTCCCTTCCTCGGGGGTGGCGACGCCGTACCCCCACGGCTCGACCGCCTCGAGCGCGCGCGCCACGGCCACGGCACCCAGGCCATAGCCGTCGGCCTTCACCATCGGGAGGAGGGGAGCGCCGATCAGCTCCTGGAAGCGGCGCGCATTGCGGATGATCGCCCCGAGATTTACGTCGAGCCAGGCTCGGTCCGGGGCCTCCGGATTTGACTTGGTCACGGCACGGGGTAGAATACCGGCCCGGGAGGGTAAATGCAAGAGAATTCAGCGCTTGGACGCTCGATGGCAATGGTTCGTGACCTCAGGAATCGGTGCGCCTGGGATCGGGTCCAGACCCGCGACACCCTGCGACCGTACCTGGTCGAGGAGGTCCACGAGCTGGACCACGCCATCGGCTCGGGAGACCGCACCGCCATCCGGAACGAGGTGGCCGATCTGCTGCTCCACCTGGCCTGGCAGCTGGTGCTGGCCGAGGAGCTGTCGGAGTTCACCGCCGACGAAGCCGCGGACGACCTGGAAGCGAAGATGAAGCGGCGCCATCCGCATCTCTTCGACCGGGGACCGCGGGAGCGTTGGGAAACGCTCAAGCGACAGGAGCGGAACCAGCAGGGCCAGCGGACCGGCCTGCTCGACGGCTTGCCGCCCACCCTGCCCGATCTTCTCATGGCCCATCGGCTCCAGGAACGCGCGGCCGGGGTGGGGTTCGACTGGCCCGACACTGCGGGGCCGGCCGCCAAGGTGCGCGAGGAGCTCGCCGAGGTCGAGGCCGAGCTCGGGGCCGCCGCGCCGGCGGCGGCGCGGCTCGATCACGAGATCGGTGATCTGCTCTTTTCAGTGGTGAATCTGGCGCGAAAATCGGGAGTCCATCCCGGTCCCGCGCTCGGGCGCGCCAACCACCGGTTCCGGGAGCGATTCGGCGTGGTGGAGCGGCTGGCCCGCGAGCGCGGCATCGATATCCATGCCGCGGGGCTCGACGCGCTGGACCGGCTGTGGGACGAGGCTAAGGCGGAGACCGGCGGAGAATCTCCAGTCTGAGCTCGGTCCAGCCGTCGGCCTGGTAGTAGCGCACCGTGAACCGGTGGGTCCCGCCGGCAATGGTCGCGGTATCGACCGCCGACTCGTGCGGGGCCCAGTGGTCGATGATCCGCCGCTGGTTGACCCACACCTGGATGCCGTCATCGCTGATGGTGCGGACGGTGTACTCGCCCGGCGGAAGCGCGATCGTGGCGGTGGCGTCGAGCGCCCAGCGTTCCAGGGGCAGCCCGGCCACCGACGGCCGGTACCATTCGTAGTCGAGCCGCGAGGCCTGCCGGGCCAGCAGCGGCTGGCCCCGAAGCAGGGCGTCGAACGCCTCCGGCCCTTTCCGGAGATCGGTGCTGTCGGTCCAGGCATAGAAGCGGAGCGCCCAGTCGGCCGCCGGCTCCGAGCGAGAGTACGAGAAGCGGTAGGGACGCCCCGCCGCGCGCCGTTCGCCCCGGGGCGAGACGGTTTCCCCGCCGCGGTACTCCAGCGTCAGGTCCCACTCGCCGGGGGTGGCTCCGCCCGGCGTAACCCGGATGGTGTCCCCCACTCTTCCCGCAGTCTTGGAGAGCGCCGCGACACCGTGGCGGCTCACCACCCGCCAGCTTCCCCGGGGACCCAGCACCGCGAGATGGAGCGGGTCGGCCCGGCTGCTGTCCACCGGCCAGAGCCGGGGGGAGCGCCAGTCGTAGGGGCCCCAGTCGTCCACCACGATCGCCGATCGATCCCGCCGGGCCGGCTCGCTCGCCGGCGGGGCCGGCTCCACACCCGGCAGGCTCGGCAGCAGGACCGAATCGGCGCTCTCCAGCGTCGGCGGGAGACAGACCCCCTCGGCGTCGGAAAGCGAATCGTTGCCGGCGGCCACCGTGCCGGTGGTGTTCTTCTCCACGATCGTCTGGTGATTGCCCGCGAAGACGTTGCGCTCGATCCGGGTGTCCCGGCTCCGGGTGTCGCGGTGCTTGGGATAGCCCCAGTCGGACGGCTCGATCGGGTTGGCCCAGAGGCTGATGGCCAGGGAGTCGCCGTGAAAGCGGTTCGCCGCGATCCGGTTGTCCTGACCATGCTCGATCGCCACGCCGACGCGATTCCGGACGAAGCAATTCCCCAGCACCTTCGATTCGAAGCTGTACCCGCCCCACAGCCCGTAGTCGCTCCCTTCGGCACGATTGCCGATGAACGTGTTGCGGCTGAAGGTGGCCTCCATCGCGTTGGCGGGGGCGAAGCTGAAATCGTTCCCGGCGAACACGTTGTCGTTGGCGCCGCCGGCGCCGCTGTCCATCGTGCTCTGCCCGGCCCAGAGAAACAGGCCGTCGCCGCCGTGCGTCGCGGAATTGTAGGCCACGAGGTTCCGGTTGCTCTGCTCGTACAGCAGCAGGCCGGCGGAATCCTGGCCCCGCCGGTAGAACCGGTGGCTGTAGCCCCGCACGTCGAAGTCGATCCGGTTGCGGACGATCGTGTTGTCGCTGGAGCGGTAGAGCCCGATGCCCAGGCCGGAATTGAAGGAGAAGTCGTTGTTCTCGATCCGAAGGCTGTCGCTCCGGGTGAGCATCAGCCCGTTCATGCCCGAGCGCGCGCGGTTGCCGCGCACCGTTCCGCCCGTGACGTCGACCAGGAAGAACGCGCCGGCGTAGCGCAGCCATTCGTCCTGCTCGTTGTGATGGAAGGACAGCCAGTCCACCAGGCTCTCGTGCTCGATCAGACTGTAGAGCCGGGGCTTCCAGTTGTAGCTCCCGTCGTTGTTGACGAGATCGAGGCCCTGGGTGCCTCGGGCATAGACCGCGATCCGGTAGCCCCGGATCGTCGCGTTCACAATCCGGATATTGCGGCCTCCGTCGACCCGCACGGCCACGCCCCGGGCCCGGTCGGGATCCTCCAGCGGCGCCTGCCCTTCCAGGGTGACGCCGGCAAAGTCCACCGTGAGGTCGTGGCCCCGGATCGTGATGACCGACGAATCGAGCGAGCCGGGCGCCGGGAGACGGTAGGAGCCCGGCGCGATCCGCGCCGAGCCGGTGATGACGAGCCCCGGTCGCGGCACGACGGTGGGCGGTTGCTGGGTGGCCTGCGCCTGGAGCCCGGCCCCGGCAAGGCTCGCCACCGCGAAGAGCGTCCCCACGGTCGTCAGTGTCAGCAATGCCTCCCGTCCTCCCGTCCTGCCGCCCCCGTCCTCACGGATACAGCCGGTGAATCTGCCTCGGGAACGCGATCGCCTCCCGGATGTGCTGGATCCCGGAAATCCACGCGACGGTGCGCTCGAGGCCCAGACCGAACCCCGAGTGGGGAAAGGTGCCGTACTTCCGGAGATCCAGGTACCAGCGGTAGGCCTCGGGATCGAGCCCCTGCGCGATGATCCGGGCCAGCAGCTTGTCGTGGTCGTCCTCCCGCTGGGAGCCGCCGATGATCTCGCCATACCCTTCGGGCGCCAGGCAATCGTTGCCCAGGACGGTCCGGGGATCGGCGGGGTTCTCCTTCATGTAGAACGCCTTGATCTCCTTGGGATAGTTCATCACGAAGAGCGGCTTCTCGGAGTCCTTCGACAACAGCGTCTCGTCCTCGGCGCCGAGATCGTCGCCCCACTGCTTGTCGATGCCGAGCGCGTTCAGGCGGGCAATGGCGTCGGTGTAGCTGATGCGGGGGAACGGCGGCGTGATCGTCTCCAGCCGGGCGGTGTCGCGCTCCAGCTCCTTGAGCGGCTCGGCGGCCCGCTCCAGCGCGCGCGCTACCAGGAAGCTCAGGAAGTCCTCCTGGAGCCGCATGTTGTCCTCGGAGTCGTTGAACGCGACCTCCGGTTCCACCATCCAGAACTCGGTGAGGTGCCGCCGGGTCTTCGACTTTTCGGCCCGGAAGGTGGGGCCGAAGCAGTACACCTTGCCCAGCGCCGCCGCCGCGGCCTCCACGTAGAGCTGGCCGGTCTGGGCCAGGTAGGCCTTGCCGAGGTCGAAGTAGTCGGTGGCGAAGAGCTCGCCGGCCTGCTCTCCGATCGAGCCGGTGAGGATCGGGGTGTCCACATGGGTGAAGCCGCGCTGGTCGAAGAAGTCGTGAATGGCCTGCTCCACGACGTGCCGGACTCTGGCGATAGCCGCTTGCCGCCGGCTCCGGAGCCAGAGATGACGGTGCTCGAACAGGAACTGGGTGCCGTGCTCCTTGGGCGTGATCGGAAAATCCACGCTGGGCCCGATGACCGTGAGCCCGGCGGCCGTCAGCTCGTACCCCCCGGGCGCCCGGGCATCCTCCCGGACCTGTCCGGTCACGGCCACCGACGTCTCCTGGGTCAGGGTGCCGAAGGTCTCCCAGACCGCCTCGGAGACCTCTTTCCGGGGGAAGACCGCCTGGAGGTACCCGGTGCCGTCGCGGACCACCAGGAAGGCGATTTTCCCGCTGGACCGGGTGGTGACCACCCAGCCCCGAACCGTGGCAGTCTGCCCGGCGTGCTGACCCAGCTCGTTGATGTAGACCGACGCCATCGGCGGAAGCGCTCGTGAATGATGAGGAAAACGCTATGCAGAGGCCTGATTGTAGCCTTGGGGGAGAGAAGGGTCAACGCGGGTTCATCATAGGGGACCATCGGGGGGCGGCCGGTGGCAAGGAATCGAACGGTGTCAGGTTTCTCGAATCTTGCAGTAGGTAGGGTGATTGCCAATACTAGCTACCCCATCGCACTCGCTTCCGAGGTGACTATATGCCTGACATGAAAGCCCGTCTCAAGCCCGAGTTCAGCCTTCGGTATCCGCGACTCAGCGCGGGTGTCTGGTACGACGTCTCGCCGATCTTTCCCGGCGTCACCGTGCGGCGGGTGGACATCTTCGGGCGGCGCATCGCGCGCCTCAAGACCCAGCGCGACTTCGAGACGGTGCAGGCCGCCCATTTCGAGTTTTCCGCGCCGCGGGTGCAGGAAGCGGAACGGGCCACCGCCTGACCCGGCGCGGACCCCCGAAGCCCCGGCGCGCGGGGAGGGCGTTCAGGGCCGAGCTGCCGGAGCGCTTGAATGCCTGAGCCCGGTCACCCTCCTCGGCGCCCACAGGTCGCTGGTCTGCTGGGCGAGTATGGCCAGGACGGCATCCGCGAGGATTTCGTTTCCGCGCGCGTTGAAGTGACAGCAGTCATCCTGATACAAGGTCTCCTTGGTGCCGGCGAACGCATTGGTCATGTCGAAGATCGGCACCCCGCTCCCCCTCAATTCCGGCACGGCATCGCGCACCAGCCTCATGGCCAGGTCGCGAACCTCGGCCATCGCGGGATTAAACGCGCGGCGCCGTTCCTCTTCCGACAAGGGTTTCGACTGGCTGAGATATTGATTCGGTTGCACAAAGAACAGCGCCGGTTTTCCAACAGCCTCGGCGAGCCGGGATTGCAGCAGCGTGAACCTCTTCCAGATGGCCAATTTCTGCGGGGATGAGGCCAGGGCAGCCTCTTTCGTGAGTTCCCTCCCCACCGCGGATGCGTAGAAGCGACTCTGCACAAATTGAATCGAGCCGAACAGGCGCGGATGCACCGCACCCCAGAACAGAAAATACAGATTACTTCGAGAGAGGCCGGGAATCGCAAGCGGTACCGCATCCATCAGCGTATACAACCATTTCAACGTGTTGCCGAGGCCGCGCCATGCCGCTGGGCCCGCCCGGTGCTCATACCACCGGAGGCTCAGTGTTGGATATTCCATCGGATAAAGCGGAGAAAAGTCCTGCGCGGTCACATCGTTGAACCCGTCCAGCGTGAGAAGACAATCGACCTTGTCCACGATAGAAACTCGCGACGACAAACTGTTGGGGCTGTTTGTAGCCCCCTTCCGCCAGATTCACGAGCCGGATGTTCCGATCGCCCACCGCGGGAATCGCGTCCCTGAATCGAGCCTGATAGTCGGGACGATGCAACAGGAAATCAGCGAATCTCTGAGCGACTGAGCCACCGAAGATCCCTATGACATAGTCGTCGCCGGTGCGCGCGTCGAGGGTGGTGACGGCGTGCTGATGTGGCCCCGGGTTCACGTACCCGAAATAGGGGTGCGGTTCGTAGGCATCCATCCAGGTGAGCAGATGGCGGTCAGGATCGTTCTGGTAGTAGTCATAGTAGCTCCTCGCCTTGATACCCAGGACCTTGACGATTGTCAGCTTGGCCGCCAATTCCCCCAGGACCAGGATGGCCATGAGGAAAAGCAGCGCGCGCGTGTAGAATGTCCACCGGGGCGTTGGTTCAGGTGTCATGGTCTTCACCGGACGCGGAAAGCCTGGGGCATCGGGAACCGGGTCGAGGATGCAGGATGGGAATCTCCTGCGCGTCCCCCAACCTGCGGATTGGCTGGCCGAGTGTCCAGAGGACCTCAGATTTCCATGGCCAGGCTGATGTCCGGGTCGACATCGGCGGCCTGGTGACGGGTGAGGGCGGATACCCCGAAGAACACCAGCAGCGACAGCACCAGGGAAAGCCCCGACACCGTCACCCCCGCCGGGAAGCTGTAGAGCCGGAAGAAGGCCGCGGTTTCGAAGCCCAGCGTCACGAGCAGTCCGGTCAGAATGGACGCAATGGCCCCGGCCCGAGTGGCGCCGGGCCAGTTGAGCCCGATGGCCAGTGCCGGCACCAGCGTCGACGCGAACAGTCCCCAGCCGAAGATCCCCAGAAACGCCACCAGCGAGCCCGAGTACCGCGCCACCGTGGCGGCTATGGCGGTGAGCACCACCGTGGACACCCGTCCCCAGAACAGCTCGTTGGTCACCCGCCGGCCCAGCGCCACCGGGATGTCGTGGGTGATGGCCGCGGCGCCCACGTTCATGAACGCGTTGACCGTGCCCATGATGGCGGCCGCGACCCCCGCGAAGACGATCCCGGCCAGGAGGACCGGGGTATAGTGCAGCAGGAATTGCGGCGTGGCATCGTCGGCTCGCGCCAGCGGTTGCAGAGCGCCCCGCGCCACTTCGGCCTTCACCGCCACGCCGATGCCGAAATACAGCAGCAGGGTCACCATGAGCGCGCCCGTGGTCAGGGCCGGGTACCACTTGAGGCGCAGCGGATCCCGCAGCATGTAGAACTTGCTGATCACGTGGGGCTGGCCCAGCGCGCCCATGCCGAAGACGAAGAAGAACGAGAGCGCGGCCAGCGGCGTCAGGGTGCCCCAGGGAGCCAGGAAGGTGGGGTCGTGGGCCAGGATGGTGCGGGAGAGCCCGCCGACGCCTCCGCCGAGGCGCAGCACGTAGGCAAAGACCAGCACCGACGCGAGTGCCTTGATCAACCCCTGGAACAGGTCGGTGTATACCCCCGCGAGCATGCCGCCCGATACCGAGTAGGCGAGCACGGTCGCGGTACCCAGCCACACGCCCCACCCGAACCCGGTGTGGAACACCACGTCGATCACGATGCCGAGGGCCAGGAGATTGGTCCCCATGTATCCCACGATCGCGATGAGGATCGCGATGGCGGCGAGGCCCTGGGCCGCGGGAGAGCGGTACCGGGCGCCGATGGCATCGGGCACCGTGATGAGCCCGCGCAGCTCCGCCAGGAGGCGCATGCGTTTGGCCAGGACCCAGGCACCCATGGAATTCGTGAGGGACGCGGGCAGGACGATGAACATCGCGCCCAGCCCCTGGGTGTAGAGCAGCCCCGGCCCGCCGATGAAGGCAAAGCCCGAGAGGGTAGCGGTCATCGCCGCGACGGCCAGGGTCCAGATTCCGATGCCGTCGCCCGCGACGAAGAAATCCCGGGCGGTCCGGGTCCGCCGGCTGGCCCACCCGGCGATCAGGGCCACCACCACGAAATAGACCAGCGAGACCAGCAGGATCATGGCACCTCGCCGGCCCGACGGGCGGCGCGAATCCGCTCGAGATCGGTGTCGTCGAGCGTGAAATGCCGGAAGGTCCGGGCATAGACCACCGGCAGCAGGAGCGCGGGCAGCCAGCCGATGCCGTAGATCACCAGGGCCGCGCGGAGCGGAAGGCCCAGCAGAAGCCGCGCACCCGGCCCTTCGCTCGCCGGGAGCAGGAGGGCGGCGCCAAAGCCGCCGATCAGCACGACGAAGGTAAAGGCCAGGGCCCACGCCATCGGACCGAGGCGTCGGCCCGGCCGAGCCGCGCCCAGCGCCATGGATCCCACGCAGGTCAGGGCGATGCCCGCCACCATGAACCACGGCGCCCACCGGGGCGCTCCGCCCGGCAGGAACGCCGAGCCGTACGCCACGGCCACCGCCACCGTGCCGCCGATGACCGGCGTCAATCCTCGTCGAGCCGCCACTCGTCCCTCCGGTCGTGCGCATCGAGCCGGCCGCGGCATCGCTCCGCGGTCGCCGTCCCGCTGCAGGTTGGTGTTCGGGTTGAGCTCCGGTGCCAGGCCCGGGGGCAGGGGCCGCCGGGCGCCCGGTCCGGGCGCACCGGTGGCCCCGCTACACCGGCTGGGTCACGTCCACTTCGGCGGTTTGGGCGGCGGCGTCGGGTCCCCGAGGGGTCCGCCACTCTGACAGAAGCGCTTGGCCAGCTTCCCGTTCGCGAAGAAGGCCTGCTTCTCGACGTTGCACAGGGCGATCCGGACGTCCATGTAGTCGGCCCAGATGTCGAGAGTCCACTGCTGCAGCGCCGTCAGATAGGCGCACAGCTCCTCGAAATTCCATTCCTTGCCTTTGCAGTCACGCGGGACCGGGAGCTTCTTCCGCTTCTTCGGCTTCGCCATGGTGTTCTCCGGGTTCGAGTGGAGGAGGACCTCCGGCTATCGCGCGCGCGACGCCAGGTCGAGCTGCCGGAGGCGCTCACGGTGCCCCCGGGCAATATCGGCACGCCCCAGCGATTCCGCCGCTTCGGCCCGAAGCGCCAGGCTCTGCCGGAGATAGAGCTGGAACACAATGATATCGGGACGGTCGAACTCCCCCGCGATCCGGTGGGCCCGGGCAAACTGCCGCGAGGCCATCAGCAGCCGGGCCAGCAACAGCCGCTCACCCGCGAGCGGCTCCCACAGGGACCACGCCAGGTCCTCGCGCGGCGCGGTCGGGTGGATCGCTTCGAGCCGGCGGAGCGCCCCGGCCGAATCCCCGCGCGCCAGCATGACGCGGGCCGCGAAGGCATCGGCCATGAGCGAATCCAGCCGCCCTCGCCCCTCGGCCTTCCGCTGGGCGAGCTCCCGCGCCACCTGGGCCACCCTGGCCGTGTCGCCGGTCCGGGCGGCCCAGCTTCCCACCAGCCAGAGTGTCTGGGTTCCCCGTTTCAGGAATTCGGCACCCAGCTGATTCACGAATGTGCCGGCGCGTGCGCCCACGTCCACACCCGCCGCGGCGTCCAGTACGAACAGGCCGGGCGCTGGAGTCATGCCCGCCACGACCGCCGAATCCACCAGCGCCAGCGCCTGTTGCTGCTGGCCCCCGGCCACCAGCATGCTCTGGGCCCCCAGCAGGGCGGCCCATTGATCCCCCTCGGATCCGGCCTTGGCATCGAGCACCGCTCGGAATGCCCGCATCGCGCAGCTGCGAGCGCTTGCGGTGGGCGAAGCCATCAGCACCGCGCCCAGCATCACCACGCCCTGGGCCTTCCGCTGCATCTCGCGGGTCCAGTTGACCGCATCGGGACCACTCCCGGCGCACGCCACGACCAGGGCCGCCGTGTGCTTGCGCACCGAATCGGGCTGGACCGTGCGGAACCGGCCCAGGTACCGCTCCGCCGCCTCGAGCCGCCCGCGACGGGCCTCGATCTCGATGAGATGTTCCAGCGCGGGCGCGAAATTCGGATCGAGCGCGGCCACCCGCTCGAAGGCGGCGGCCGCCAGGGAATCGGCCGGCGAGGTGAGCGGCTCGGGCAGCTGCCGGAATTGCATCGAGTCGAGGACGATATCGGGAAGCAGGTGGAGATGGATCTCTCCCAGCAGCATCCACCCATCGCGAAAGTCCGGATCGGCGGCCAGGGCCGGACGCAGCTCGACGATCGCGGCATTCGCGTCTCCGGCAACGTACCGGTCCAGGGCATGGGCGAACCAGCGCTGGGTCGGCGCCAGGAGATGCTCCTGCCGGAGCGCCACGGCCACCAGGCTTCGGGCCTCATCCGCGCGGTTCAGCCAGCTCGCCGCCTCGGCGCCCCGAAGCGCCGCCGGCGCCAGGGCCGAGTCGGCGTCCACCGCGCGGCGCAGCAGCACCAGCGCGGAGTCGAAGCGGGAGCGGCGGAACTCCCGCTCGCCCTGCAGCCAGTTGGCCACCGCCGCCGGCTGCCGGTTGCCCAGCATGGAGACGTTGACCCCGCGCTCCATCCGGGTGATCCGGGGGAGCAGTCGCACCAGCGCATCGAGCACCAGCCGCGAGACTTCGTCCGTTTCGCCCCCCGCGGCGGTCTCCTGCGCCAGTGGAGCGTCCGTTTCCGCATCGTGGAGCCGCAGGGTCACCCGGAGCGAATCTCCCCGCGCGATGGTTCCATCCACGAAATAGCGGGCCCGCTGGGCCCGGGCGATCGTACCCGCCGCCCCCGCCGCGATGCCATCGGCCTGGTCGCGCCGCGCCGGATCCACCAGGGACCGGCCGTCCAGCCACTTCATCGGCTCGGTATGCTCCAGGAGCTGGCTGATCATGAGCCCGGCCCGCGCCCCTTCCTCCCGGTCCACCGCGCTCGATTCGGCCGCGACCAGCGGAAACACCACGATGCGATCCGGGTCGAGCGCCGCGGTCTCGCGGAAGATGGCCCAGGCCGCGAGAGCCGCCGCCCCCAGCCCCACGACCCCGAGCGCGATGCGCCGCCTCCTGCGGCGTGGCGCCAGCCCGGCCGCCGAGGGCCTCGTGAGGTCGATGGCCGAGAGGGCGCGAGCCACCTCGCCGGCACTGGCGTAGCGATCGGCGGGCACCTTGGCGAGACACTTGAGCACCAGCGTCTCGAGGGCCGCCGGCACCGTGGGACGGACCACATACAGGGCGCGCGGCCGCTCCTGCATGTGCCGCGCGACGATGGCCTGTCCGCTCGGGCCGGTGAAGGGCGGCTCGCCGGCCACCATTTCGTAGAGCACGCAGCCGAGGGCGTACACATCGGTTCGGGCATCGAGGCGACTGTCGCCGCTACCCTGCTCCGGACTCATGTAGGACGGCGTGCCCACCGCCATCCCGCTGTCGGTCAGCCGTTCCCCGCCGGCCTGGGTCACCGCGCGCGCGATGCCGAAATCCGCCACCAGCACCGAGCCACCGGACAACAGGACGTTCTCGGGCTTGATGTCCCGATGGATGATTCCCTGGCGGTGGGCTTCCTCCAGGGCGCGGGCCATCGCCGAGGCGATCCGGACCGCCTCGGGAAGCGGCAGCTCGTGTTCCCGCTCGATACGGGCCCGGAGCGATTCTCCGTCCACCAGGGGCATGACGTAATAGGGCAGTCCGCCCGCGTCTCCGGCATCCAGCACCGGGACGACGCCCGGGTGGGACAGCCGGCGCTCGATCGCGATCTCGCGCAGGAAGCGTGCGCTGCCGATGGCGGTGGCGACTTCGGGACGGAGGATCTTGACGGCGACGTCGCGGTTGTCCCGCAGGTCCCGGGCCCGGAACACGAACGCCATGCCGCCGCGGCCCAGCTCATCGCCCAGGAGGTACCGTTCCCCCAGGGGCCCGGGGAATCCGGCCCGGACCGATTCCGCGGTGGCCGGCCCTTCCGATGAAGGCTCTGGGATCATGCCGCTTCGATCAACAGACCGCCCCGATCTGGGTGATGGCACGGTGGAGCGCGAGATCGACGTCGCTGCGATGCGTGGCGAGGCTCGCGTCGCACAACGCCACCACCGCGGCCGGCGATTTGATCAGCGCGAGCGCGTCGATCGCGCGGAGCCGGTACTTCGCGTCGTAGTTTTCCAGGGCGCGGCGGAAGGGCGGCCGCAGCGAATCCACCACGCCGGCCGCCGGGGGATACTGCTTGCGCTGCAGCTCCCGCAGGTAATCCCGGCGCAGCTTCACCGCGCCCACCGGGGGACCGTGGAGCAGAAAGTCGCCCAGCAGGAGGACCGATTCCGGCGCCAGCGCGACGACCCGAGCCTGTTCTCCCGCGACGCACTCGATGCACTCCATGTACTGGTGCACCGCCTTCACGGTGAGGTCGGACGAGGCGCTGCACCCGAGCGCCAGCGCCAGCCCCGCCATCGCGCGAGGGAACCGTTTCATGGGCATCCCGACACCGTCACCGTGGCGTGCTGGCTGGCGCTCGGCCCACCCGCGTACACGGTGAGATTGGCGGTGCCGTTGGCATGGGGGATCAACTTGATGGTGGCCGTTTTCGGCGTCGCGGAGGCGATCGAGACGGAGACGACCGCTGGATTGTCGATATCGGTGGCCGCTTCGCCATAGGCCGGCAGGGCGCCGCCCGTGGTCATGAAGCTTACCGTCTTCAGCTGCGCCGTGGGACAGCTCAACGCGAGCGTCGGCGGGAGCCCGGTCATGCTGCAGGCATACGGATAGGACGGCGCCGCGCTCGGCGCCGTCAGGTTGAATTCGAGCGCCGGGCACTCGGGAGGAGACGGCATCCGGGGATCGCAGGGGCAGCTCACCGGCGCCACCGGCGCGGCCCCGACCAGGGCCAGCCAGTCGGCCCGTGGCGATGAACCTCCCACCGGGCGATTGAGCCAGGAATAGGGCGAGTAGCTCATCCGGAACACCTGCCCCACGGTCAGCTCGGTCGGACTCACCACGTCGTACGACATGGGGTTCGTCATCCATCCATCGATGTGCGGCATCTGATCGGTATGGCCGTCCCAGGGCTCGATCAGCCCGAGGGCGTGTCCCACCTCATGCGCGAGCATGTGGGCTTCGGCGGTGTTCGCGCGGACGAAGAGGACGCCCGGGGCGCCCTGTTGATAACAGAATGTCCCCTCCCGGCCGCCGCCGGATGGGTCCTGCACCGAGGTCGTGTAGTAGACGTTGAGCCGGGCCGGATCAAAGATCCGGGGCTCGGCCATGATGGCGCGCGCCGAGGCGCAGGAGTGCCCGATGGTGGACCGCAGCGCCGCGTCGTCCGCCGGGCTGGTGGCCAGCGTCCCGATGCTGGTGATATCGGGGGCGGCCGGCACCTCGATGCCGGTGCGATTCGCCTCCAGGATGGTCTGGAGCGCGGGGTAGTGCAGCGTCGTCAGGTCGCTGATGACCTCGGCGTCGGTGGGTCCCCCGGCCGCCGCGTCGAGACTGATCCAGAACTTGATCGGGAGCGGGGTGCGGCTGGGAGGGAGCGGCACCGTGACCACGTCGGTGTTCGCGGACGTCCACGGCAGCTCGGCGGTGCCGGCGAGACGGACCGGGCCATTCTTGGCCGCGAAGGCGTAGAGCGACGGAGCGCACATCCCGGCGGAAGGCGGCGGGACGGCGTTGGCGCCGACCGGCGATCCCGCGGCCCCCTGGAGAAACGCATCGTTCCAGCAGCCGCTGGTCACATCGCCATCGAGAAGGATCAGGACGGGCGTCGGGGAGGTGTTCCCCGCCACGAGGACATGGTCGCCGTCCGGGGGGCAGAGCGGCAGCGTCAGGCTGGTGGACCCGCCGGCCGCCACGTTGACCGTCACCTGGTTGGTGCAGTATCCCATCGCGCCGGCCTGCACCGTATAGAGACCCGCCGGATCCACGCTGAGCACGGCCAGGCCGCCGGCGTTGGTGATCGCCCCCATCGTCGTGGCGAGGAGATGCACCTGCGCTCCGCCAACCGGGTTGCCGGCGGTGATATTATCGATAACGTGGATCCTGAGCTGGCCGGGGCCCGCGCAGGCGCACAGCGATGCGAGCGCCACCCCCCCGCACAGCCGCCTGGCGGCGGACCTCCGCGAGCCGACCAGCATCATGGAGCCCTCACATCCCGGGTCCGGCATCCGGGGTCAAGCGCCTGCCGTGCCGTGTTAACCTACCCGAAACAACGCCTCAGCCCTGGGATAGCGCAACAGCGCCCGTTGCTTGAGCGGCGCGTGGGCCGGGCGCTCCAGCCCCGGATCTCCCTCCAGGATGCCGCGCGCCATGTCGCGGGAGACCGTCAGCAGGTCGGTATCGTCGGGAAAGCGGGCCACCCGGATGTCCGCCATCCCGGACTGCCGCTGGCCCAGGAGGTCGCCCTGGCTGCGCTCGGCCAGGTCCAGCTCGGCGATCTTGAACCCGTCGGTGGTGGCCGCGAAGGCGGCGAGCCGGGGCGAATCCCGCTCCGCCAGCAGGATGCAATGACTTGCCTCGGCTCCCCGCCCCACCCGGCCCCGGAGCTGGTGGAGCTGGGCCAGCCCGAACCGCTCCGGGTTCTCGATGAGCATGATCGTGGCGTTGGGCACGTCGATGCCGACCTCGACCACCGTGGTCGCGACGAGCACCTGAATCGTGCCGGCCCGGAATTCCTCCATCACCCGGTCCCGGGCCTCCGGCTTGAGCTTGCCGTGCACCAGTCCCACCGACAGCTCGGGCCATCGCGCCGTGAGGGTGTCGGCCATGGTGGATGCGGCACGGAGGTCGGCCTTCTCGGTTTCCTCGATGACCGGGAGCACCACGTACGCCTGGCGCCCCTCCCGGCACTGTTCGAACACGAAGTCCAGGACCCGCTCGCGCTGCTTTCCGCTCCGCACCGCGGTGCGCACCGAGCCGCGCCCCGCCGGCTTGGATCTGAGCACCGACATGTCGAGGTCGCCGTAGCGGGTGAGCGCCAGGGAACGGGGGATCGGCGTGGCGGTGAGCAGGAGCACGTCGGGGGCCGAGCCCTTCCCGATGAGCGCCGCGCGTTGCTCCACCCCGAACCGGTGCTGTTCGTCGATGACCACCAGTCCCAGCCGGCGGAACGCCACCGCCTCCTGCATCAGCGCGTGGGTGCCCAGGACCACGCGCGCCTCCCCGCTCCGCAATCGCTCGCGCACCCGGGATTTCTCGGCGGCGCTGAGCCGCCCGGTCAGGAGCTCCGGCACGATGCCCAGCGGGGCCAGCAACCGGGACAGCGTGGCCTGGTGCTGCTCGGCCAGCAGCTCGGTGGGCGCCATCAGCGCGGCCTGGTAGTCGTTTTCCACCGCCAGCAGCATGGCGAACAGCGCCACCACCGTCTTGCCGGTGCCTACATCGCCCATGAGCAGCCGGTGCATCCGCTGCGGCGCGACCATGTCGGCGGTGATCTGGCGCAGGGCCTGGCGCTGATCGGCGGTCAGCTCCCAGGGCAGCGACTCCCGGAGCGCGCTGGTGAGCTTCCGGCGCACCACGAACTGCACCCCCACCCGCCCCCGCTTGGCGAGGAACCGCGCCCGGCCCAGCATGAGCTGCAGGTCGAACAGCTCGTCCAGCGCCAGGCGGCGGCGGCCCCGCTCCGCCTCGGCGACCGTGGCCGGACGGTGCACCGCGCGCAGGGCCTCGGGCAGCGTGGGCAGGTCGAACCGCCGGCGCAGCTCGGCGGGGAGGATTTCGGGACAGCACGCCACCATGGCGTCGAGGTGCCGGTCGATCAGCGCTCGGATGGTCTTGTGGGAGAGGCCGGCGGTGGCGGGATAGACCGGGAGCACCTTGCCCTGCTGCCAGGCGGCGTCGCCGGTGTCGTCCGGCTCGGCCAGGACGATGTACTCCCGCGGCACCATCTGCCGTCCGTGATAGAACCGGATCGGGCCGGCCACCAGGAGCGTCTGGCCCACCGCGATGGTGCGGTCGAGGAAGGCCTGGCCGGGCCAGACGCATTCGAGCGCGCCGCTCTCGTCCCGGAGCACCGCGTTGAAGATCCGGAGGCCCTTGCGAGTCGGGAGCACCCCCTTGGCCACCACCCGTCCCACGCAGGCGATGTCGTCCCCCACCCTGGCGCGACCCAGGGGGGTGAGCGACGAGGCATCGATGTAGCGATGGGGCAGATGCCAGAGCAGATCCTGCGCGGTGGAGATGCCGAGCCGCTCGAGGGCTTCCGCGCGACGCTCGCCGATGCCCTTGAGGAACTTGGCCGGAGTGTCGAGGCGGAGGGCCGGCACCGCTACTCCCCGCCTCCGGCCAGCTCCTCGGCAAAGGCGGCCGGATCGAACACCTCGAGGTCGGTGGCCTGTTCGCCGGTACCGAGGAACCGCACCGGGAGCGCGAGCTCGCGGCGCAACGCCACCACCGCGCCGCCCCGCGCGGTGCCGTCCAGCTTGGTGACGATGAGCCCGGTGGGTTGCACCGCCTGGGTGAACAGCTTGCCCTGCTGGACCGCATTCTGGCCCACGCTCCCGTCGAGCACCAGGAGGGTTTCCTGCGGCGCACCGGGAGCCTTCCGCGCGATCACCCGGACCACCTTGCGGAGCTCCTCCATCAGCCCTTCCTGGGTGTGCAAGCGGCCCGCCGTGTCGATGATGACCATCGTCATGCCGCGCCTCTGGGCCGCCTCGACCGCGTCGAAGGCCACCGCGGCGGGATCGCCGCCCTCGGCGCCCGACACGCAGGGCAGGCCGAGTCGCTCGGCCCAGATCTCGAGCTGGGCCACCGCGCCGG
This sequence comes from uncultured Gemmatimonadales bacterium, assembly GCA_963762545.1. GTDB lineage: Bacteria > Gemmatimonadota > Gemmatimonadetes > Gemmatimonadales > GWC2-71-9 > JABFSM01. The sequence goes on from CAVXLC010000003.1 coordinate 81,060, forward strand.
CGCGGTAGGTGTCCGCGGCCCCCAGCAGCACCCGTTCTCCCTGGCGGGACAAGCGCCGGGCGAGCTTGGCGATCGAGGTGGTCTTGCCCGCGCCGTTCACCCCGACGACCAGGATGATGGTGGGCCCCGACTCGGCGCGGGTGATGGCGCCCGGATCTCCGGGACTGGTGAGCAGCTCGGTGAGCTTGGCCACCAGCGCGGCCCGAAGGTCGTCTTCGCTCTTGAGGCGGCCGCGGCGCACCCCGTCTTCCAGCATCTCGACCAGGTCCATCGTGGCCTTGAGTCCCAGATCGGACTCGAGCAGCAGCCGCTCCATGGCCTCGATGTCGGCGGCCTTGAACCCGCGCACCATCGCGCCGACGTCGGTGAGCGCCACCCGTTTGAGGCGGGCCCACAGCCCGAGCTTCTTCCGTTCGGTGATACGATCAGCCATTATCGCAGCCCCAGCCGTCTTCTCGCCAACCACTCTCCCGCAAACGCGACCACGCCGAGCCCGAAGAGCCAGAACCAGGAGCGGACCGGAACGCGCCCGGCGGCCGCAGGCGCCGCGCCCTCGCGCGCGGCAAGGGTACGCGGCACCGGGAGCCATTCATCCGAGTACTCCTCCACCGCGACCGTGCCCTGGCCTCCGCCGGTGAGGCGGTAGTGCCAGGTGCCGGGCGGCAGGATCAGCTCGGCGCGCCCCGACCCGTCGAATACGAGCGTATCGGTTCGCGTGGCGGACCCGCCGGCCAGCACCGCCGGAATGGGTTCGGCGGCGCCCGCCCCGCTCCATTCGAAGATCACCGGTCGGCCGCGCTGCACCACATCGTGAACCACCCGGGCGCGTCCCGCGGCCGAATCGGCGCCGCCCAGGAGCCAGGCCAGCGACGACGCCACCAGGCCGCGATACCCCTGCTCACTGCTGCCGCCGCGAAACGCCCACCGCCAGAGGCCATCGATGCCCATGACGATTCGTCGCACCCCGGCCGAATCGCGTCCCAGCATCACCGGATGCACCATGCCGCGGCGTCCGGCCTGTGCGGCCAGGCCGGTCCAGTCCGTCGGCGCGGCCACCAGATCGGAAATGGCGGTGCCGGGCGGGAAGGAGTCCACCGCGGTCCCGCTGAACGCCCCGCTGACCGGGCTGGACGGCGGGACCGAGAGGTACCAGTCGCCCGCGCTGCCGGGGCGTGCGGCGGCCCCCGGCCAGAGCCATCGCCCGCGCGCCCGGCTGGAGCGCGGCGCGGTCCCGGCGGCTCCCAACGACACCAGGACATCGGCCCGGCGTGCCGCGTCGTTCACCTCGATCGGGGAGACCGGCTTGAGGTCTCCGGCCCGGCGCCAGCGGCCCTGCTCGGTTTCCACGTACCCGCGCACCGGCAGCGCCGCGACGTCGCGCAGCGTTTCCAGCAGGAACCGGCTCTCCCAGGTCGGCGGCGACGCCAGCAGCACGATGCCCGGGGTCGGGACCACCGTCACCACCAGCGTCCGCGCGTCGTCGCGGGGCTCGGCGTCTTGCGCCCCGGTCAGGGCGATGCTCAGCACATGTGCGCCGGGCGCCACCGCCGGAAGCGGTCCGCTGAGCACGGCGCGCCCCCGCCCGCCGGCGTCCAGCGCCAGGGGGCCCCGGAGCCAGACCCGGTCCCCTTCGGTGACCGTGAGACCGAGCTGCCAGTCGCGCGGGGGACCGAACGCCTGCGCTTCCACTTCGATCCGGAGCGAATCGGCCGGCGTCAGCCGGGTGGTTCCCGAGGCGCGCACCAGCGCCACGTCCGACACCGGCCGGCGCTCGAACAGTTTGACCGTGGTGCCCGCCAGCAGATCGGCCGGGAGCGCATCGGCGTCTTCGATCTCGCCGTCGGTGAACACCAGAACCGGGCGCTCCCCGCTTCGCGCGCCGGCAATCGCGGCGGCCAGTCGCGAGGTCCCTCCCGACGGCGTGGTGTCTCCCGGGAGCGCCCCGACCCGGTGGACGTCCCCGGCGGCGCGCGCCTGGGACAGCGCTTCGGTCCACCGGCCGCCGGCCGCCTGCATGCTGAGCGAGGCGTCCAGCAGCACGGTCGGTCGGAGCGAGGGCCGGACCGACGGACAGGACACGTTCAGCAGGAGCACCGAGAGCACGCCCCAGCCCGCGGCACGGCACGCGGCCGGAATCCAGCTCCGCGCGCCCCACCCTTCCAGCAGGCGATAGGAGAGCACCGCCGCGGCCGCGGCGATCAGGACGATCAGATACGGCATGGGGGAATTATAGGAGGGCGGCGGCCGCTACTCCGCCTTGAGAATCCCGGGGCCCTGGCCGGCCGCGCCGAGGGTGCGTTCCAGCCGGGTGCGCTCGGCCAGGAATTGGGGCAGCAGGCTCCGCGTGAGCGGCTCGCCTGCTCCCAGGTCCACCCGCCGGGCGTCTCGCGCCACGCCGTTGACCCGGAACTCGTAGTGCAGGTGCGGCGCGCTCGCCAGACCGGTGGCGCCCACGTATCCGATGACGTCGCCCTGGTGCACCCGGCTCCCCGCGTGCAGCCCCCGCGCGAAGCCGCTCAGGTGTCCGTATCGCGTGGTGATCCCGTTCCGGTGTCTGAGCTCGATCAGGTTGCCGTAGCCGCCGGCCCGCCCGGCCCGGAGCACGGTTCCGTCGCCGGCGGCCAGCACCGGGGTGCCGCTCTGGGCCGCGTAGTCGGTCCCTTCGTGCCGGCGCCAGATCCCCAGGATCGGATGAAAGCGCGACTTGGAGAACGCCGAGGAAATGCGGCGGAATTCCACCGGTGCGCGGAGGAAGGCGCGCCGGAGGGAATTGCCCGCCTCGTCGAAGAACCGCGCCACATGATCCACCGGCTCGAACCGGAACGCCTTGAGATGCTTGCCGGAGGTGAGCAGGTCCGCCGCGAGGATGCCGCCGGCGCGCACCTCGCCCTCTTCCGAGATCTCGCGCTGGAGCACCACGGCAAAGCTGTCGCCCGGCTGGATGTCGCGGTTGAAGTCCACCGACCAGGCGTACACGTCGGCCAGGTCCCAGGCCAGCTTGATCCGGTTCCCGGCATCGAGCAGGCGGTCGGGAATGAGGGCATCCAGCGCCTCGTACAGGGAGGACTCGATCGGCCCTTCGATCCGGATGACCTCCGAGCGCCACGCCACCGGGTGCCGCTCGGCGGTCCAGGCCCCGGAGTCGCGATGGGCCGCGAGTCGCTCGGCATCGCTGGTGCGGAGGGAAATGCTGCTGGGAGCGTCCTGCCCCGCTTCGCGCCGGAACAGCACCACCAGCCCGGCCGGGAGCCGCCGGGCGTCGAGCCCGACCCGTTCGAACATGCCCACCAGATTGGCCGCCGCGAGTCCCTGGCGACCGAACAGATCACTCAGGGTCTCGCCGCGGCGGAGCGTATCGCTGGATTCGCTGAAGGCCGTCCCGACGACGATCGGCCGGGCGACCGTGAGCCGGGCCCAGGGCCACCGCCCGCTCAGCGCCAGGCCGGCGGCCGCGATCAGGACCCCGACCGCCGCGGCAACCCGGAGCCGCCCCATCAATCCATCTGGCGCCGGATGAAGGTCGGGATTTCCATGTCGGACACTTCGGGCTGCGCCGTGGCGCTGCGGCTCGGCGCGGATACCCGGGGTGCCACGGTGCGGGGCCCGCTCGCCGTGACCTGCGCCGCCGGGGGACCGCCGCCGAGCGGCGCGCCGCCGGCCACCGCGCGCTTCTTTTCGGGGAACTGCAGCACGCCGGCGCCGCGGGCCGGCGTCTGCTCCCCGGTGATGGCCCGGTCGAAGCCGGTCGCGATGACGGTGACGCGAATCTCCCCTTGCAGCGTGGTGTCGGTGCAGGAGCCGAAGATGATCTCCGCCTGGTCGCCCGCGGCGTCGTGGATGATCTCGCTGATCTGGGTCACCTCGCCCATGGTGATGTCGCTGCTGGTGATGTTGATCAGCACGCCCGAGGCGCCCGCGATCGAGATGTTGTCGAGCAGCGGGCTCGCGATGGCCTGCTGGGCGGCCTCGAGGGCGCGGTTCTCGCCCATGCCGCTCCCGGTGCCCATCAGGGCCGAGCCGCCGTTCTGCATGACCGTGCGCACGTCGGCAAAGTCCACGTTGATCAGGCCGGTGCGGGTGATGAGATCGGCGATGCCCTGGGTGGCGTTGAGCAGCACCTCGTCCGCCTTCTTGAGCGCGTCCTCGAACTTGAAGCCCTTGCCCACCACCGCCATGAGCCGCTCGTTGGGCACCACGATCATGGTGTCCACGCCCCGGCGCATTTCCATGATGCCGGTCTCGGCCTGCTTCATCCGCTTCTGGCCCTCGAACAGGAAGGGCTTGGTGACGATGCCCACGGTGAGCGCGCCGATATCCCGCGCCATCTGCGCGATGATCGGCGCGGCCCCGGTGCCGGTGCCGCCGCCCATGCCGCAGGTCACGAACACCAGATCGGCGCCCTGCATGGCGGCCAGCACCTCGTCCCGGTTCTCCTCGATGGCCTGGCGGCCGATCTCGGGGCGCGCGCCGGCGCCCAGGCCCCGGGTGAGCTTCTTCCCGATCTGGACCTTGAGATCCGACTTCGACTTGGTGAGCGCCTGGGCGTCGGTGTTGACCGAGATGAACTCCACGCCGACCAGGCGTTCCTCGATCATCCGGTTGACGGCGTTGCCGCCGCCGCCCCCGATGCCGATGACCTTCATCCGGGCGTGCTGAGCACCGCTCTCTTCGAGCTCAAAAATCATTGGCCGGGCCCTCGCCTTCTCAGAAGAAGTCCTGAAGCCATCGTTTGACTGGAGCGAGATACTTGTCGACCCCGGCGCCGCGCTTGCCGCCCTCGGGAAACCCGCCGCTGGTCATGACCTGTTTTGCACCATAGCGAAGCAGTCCGACCGGCACGGCCATCCGGGGGGATTCGACGCTGTCCACCAATCCCGTCAGGCCCTCGCCGGGGGTGCCGACCCGGACCGGCATGGCGAATACTTCCCGGGCCAGCTCCACGATGCCGGGAGCCTGGGCGCCCCCGCCGGTAAGGATGATGCCCGCGGCGAGCCGCTGGCGGTAGCCCGCCCGGGAAATTTCGTCCAGCGCGAGCTCGAGCAGCTCCTGCAGCCGCATGTGCATGATATGGGCAAGCACCCGGCGGTGGGCCGAGCGGGCGCCCTGCCCCGGCGTGCCCGGAAGCTGGAAGACATCGGTCTCCGGGACCATCGGCTCGTAGGCCGCCCCGAAGCGTTCCTTGATGCGCTCGGCGTCGAGCTGGGTCACCTGGAGGCCGGCCACCAGGTCGCTGGTGACGTGTCCGCCCGCGAACATCGAGCTCGCGGTGTGGCGGATCTTGCCGGCGTGGAAGATCGAGACGTTGGTGGAGCCGCCGCCCAGCTCCACGATGGCGCACCCCAGCTCCCGCTCGTCGGGCGTGAGCACCGCCATGGACGCGGCCACCGGCTCCAGGACGAACTCGCCCACGTGGTATCCCGCCTTCTCGACGCATTTGCGGAGGTTCTGCACCGCGCTGGAGAGCACCGTAACCAGATAGACCTCGGCCTCGAGCCGCGATCCCGACATGCCGATCGGCTCGGTGATGCCCTCCTGCTGGTCGATCAGGTAGTCCTGGGGGATGGCGTGCAGCAGCTCGTGATCCCGGCCGAAGGAGATGTTGCTGGCCACGTCGTTCACCCGCGCCACGTCGTTGGTGCGGATCTCGCTTCCGGTCACCGACACCACGCCGTGCGAGCTGCGGGCCGCGATGTGCTCCCCGGCCACGCCGCAGTACACCGTGCTGACCTCGACGCCGGCCATGGTCTGGGCGTCCTTCATGGCCTTGGCGATGGCGCGGGTGGTCTCTTCGATGTCCCGCACCACCCCGCGCCGGACCCCGGAGCTCCGCTCGGTGGCGGCACCCAGCACCCGGATCCGCGGGTCGCGAACGTCGCCGGTGACCTCGCCGATCACGGCGACGACCTTGGTGGTGCCCAGATCGAGCCCGGCCACCAGGAGCGGCGATGGCTTGCTCATGCGCCGGCTCCCCGGACCACGATGCGGGAGGCGAACCGCGCGTCCAGCTCGCGCCAGGTGCGGCCCTTCCGGGCCAGGTAGTCGGCCACCAGCACCAGATGGCGGATCTCCTCGCTGGTGGCGCCGGCGCGGAACCAGAGCCGCCCCTCCGCCAGATCCAGCGCCACGTCGCGCTTGACCCGCTCGCCCCGTTCCACCTTCGCGAAGAGATCGGGCTCGGTTTCCCGCATCCGGGCCAGCAGCCCCGCGACCGCGGAATCGGCATCGGCCAGAGGCAGATCTTCGGCGGGACGGGTCGGGTCGAACGGCAGCTCGCGGCCGGCCTGATCCACCAGCACCAGCCGTCCGCTCCGATCGGCCAGCGCCACCGGCTCGGCCTCCCGTACCGTCACCCGGATCGTTCCCGGCAGCCGCCGGCTCACCCGGGCTTCCAGCACGCCGCTCACCTGGGACGCCCGCCGCTCCAGCGCTCTGGTCCCGTCGAAGATGCTGGCGCCCTTGGGCACCGCGAGCGCGCGCGCCATGCCGGCGGGCGTCAGGTACCGGGCGCCCACCAGCTCGATGCGCTTGACCGAGAAGAAGGACATCCGGCGGAGCAGCTTGAACCCGCCCACCCCGGCCAGCACCAGGAGGATCGCCGCGCCGGAGACCAGGAGTGCCCGCTTCACGCTGCCTCGAGCAGATCGCGAATGTCGTGGCTGACCCGGTTGATGTCGCCGGCGCCGAGGACCAGCAGCACGTCTCCGCGCACCAGCTGAGCCGCCACGCGGACGCCCAGCGTGCTCCGGGCCGGCTCGTACAGCACCTCGCCGCTGTGGGCCCGGACCACTTCGGCCACCAGCTCACCGGTGACGCCGGGAATGGGCCGCTCGCGCGACGGGTACACGTCGGTCACGATGGTCAGATCCGCCGCGGCCAGCGCCTCGCCCATGGCCTCATGGTGTTCCTGGGTCCGGGAAAAGAGATGCGGCTGGAAGAGCGCCACCAGCCGGCGGCCGGGATAGGCCTGGCGCGCCGCGGCCAGCGTGGCGCGGAGCTCGGTCGGGTGGTGGGCGTAGTCGTCCACGATCACCACACCGCCGAATTCCCCCAGACGCTCGAAGCGCCGTCCGACACCGCGGAATTGCGCCAGCGCCTCCAGGGCGGGCTCGGGAGAGCCGCCCAGCGCGAGCACTACGCCGATGGCGGCGGTGGCATTGCGGAGATTGTGCACCCCCGGCACCATGAGCCGAAGCGGGAGCGCGCCGCGAGCCGGGATCGAGAGCAGGGCCGAGGTGCCCTGGGGCGTGGCCTCGATGGCATCGAGTCGGAGGGGCGTCGCATCCGGGCCGAACCGCCAGACCTTTTCGCGGGGCAACCGGGCCGCGACGCGGTCGGCGCCAGCCGAGTCGTTGCCCACCAGCACGCGTTCGGCGCGAGCCGCGAAGGTCACGAACGCCCCCTCCAGCGCATCGAGGGAGCCATAGCATTCGAGGTGATCGGCTTCGACGTTGTTCACCACCGCGATGGTTGGATGGAGTGTGAGAAACGCCTGGTCATATTCATCCGCTTCCACGACGAAGAGATCGTCACCGCCCAGCCGGGCATTGCCGCCCCAGGCTTCCACGCGTCCGCCAGCCAGTCCGGTAACCGCAAACCCGGCCGCCGAGACGGCTTCCGTGGTCATGGCGGTGGTGGTGGTCTTCCCGTGAGTGCCCGCCACCGCCACGCAGCGCGCCCCGCCGATCAGTCCGGCCAGCGCCTCTTTCCGCGGGATGACGGGGATGTTTCGCGCCCGCGCCGCTTCGACTTCGACGTGACCCGCGGGAATGGCCGCGCTGATCACCACCGCGCGCGCGTTGCCCACGTGAGAAGCATCGTGACCCGGGAAGATCCGTGCGCCCTGGGCCCTCAGCTCCCCGCAGCCGGAAACGTCCAGGTCCGACCCGCTGACCGCGAGCCCCTTCTTCACCGCGATGGCGGCCAGCGCACTCATGCCGGCGCCCCCGATCCCGACGAAGTGAAGCGGCCGGGGGTCCGAGGGGAGAAAGAGGTTCATGGCGGATGGTCTAATCTAAAACAGCACCGCAACTTGGGAAAGGCCGCCCCTACCCCGAAAGAATCCCGATACGAGCCGAAATCTGGGCGGCGGCGTCGGGCCGGCCCCGGCTCCGGGCCGCGGCCGCCATGGAGGCCAGCTTCTCGGACGATTCGAGGAGTCCCCGGACCATTTGGTTGAGCCGCGGCGTCGACAACTCCGACTGCGGCAGGAGAATCGCCGCGCCGGCCTCCGCCATGACCCGCGCGTTGGGCGTCTGATGATCGGCGGCGGCACTGGGAAGCGGAATCAGGATGGAAGGAATGCCCCAGGCGGCCAGCTCGGCCACGGTCATCATTCCCGCGCGCGAGATGGCGAGCGTCGCGACCGAATAGGCGTCCGCCATCGGGTCCAGAAAATCGAAGACCTGCACCGCCGGGGGAGCCTGCCGGCCGCTGAAGCGCGGGTACGTGGCACGCCCGGCGGCCCACAGCATCTGCACGCCCGCGGTGGCGCCGGTGTCGATCCAGCCGGCCACCACCTCGTTGATGAAGAGTGCGCCCTGGCTTCCACCGGTGATCAGGACCACCGGACGCGACGGGTCGAGCCCGAAGCGGGCGAGCGCCGCCGCCCGTCGCGCCGGCTCTGGCGGCGCGATCGGATTGCCGGTGTCGAGCACCGTGGTTCCTGGTCCGGTGCGCAGGTGCCGCGATGCCTCCGGCACTCCCAGCCACACCTCGCGCACCTTGCCGGCGAGCCGGCGGGTAGCGAGTCCGGGATAGGCGTTCTGCTCCTGGATCGCGGTGGGAATCCCTCGCCGCGCGGCCCGCCAGACCACCGGAGCCGAGGCGTATCCGCCGGTGCCGACCACCACGGCGGGCTGCTCCCGGCCCAGCAGTGCGTCGACCTCACGGATGAGGCGAATCACCAGGAAGGGCCAGCGCAGATTCTTCCACCATTGGCGCCGGTACAGCGGCTCGGCCGGCAGGAGCTGGTAGGGAAAGTCCCGGGTGGGCAGCAGTGTCGCCTCGACCCCTCGAGCGGCACCGGCCAGCACGATGCGCCAGGCCGGGTGATCCTGCCGGAGCCGGTTGGCGATCGCGAGGGCGGGCATGAAGTGGCCGCCGGTGCCGCCGCCGGCGATGAGAACCGTGCGCGGGCGATCCCCGCTCACGGCTTCACCGGCCGTCCTCGCGCCCTCCCGATATTGACCAGCACGCCGACCGACATCAGGGTGATCAGCAAGCCGGAGCGGCCGTAGGACATGAACGGAAGGCCGAGGCCGGTCGTGGGCATGAGGCCCAGATTCACCGCGGTGTGGAGCAGGGCGGCCAGCGCCACCATGGACGTGACCCCGGCGGCGAGGTACTGGCCGAACGGATCGGCGGCGGTCCGGGCGATGCGGAACCCGAGCCAGCAGAAGATCAGGAACAGCAGGGCGATCACCAGAACGCCCAGGAATCCCCACTCCTCGCCGATGGTGGCCGCGAGAAAATCGGAGTAGCCGTACGGCAGATACCGCATCTTGAGCTGCCCGTGCCCGTACCCCACCCCCAGCGCCCCGCCGGAACCGAAGCCCAGAATCGCCTGCTTGAGCTGGAAGTCGGACTGACCGCAGGGCTCGAGGAAGCACTTGAGCCGGGTCAGCCGGTACGGCTCCGCCCAGATGAGGGAGATCCCGGCAAACACCCCCGCGACGCCGAGCAGCAGGAAGTGTCCGATCTTGGCGCCGGCGGTGAACAGCACCACGCCGCCGATCAGCGACACCAGCACCGCCATGGAGAGGTTCGGCTCGAGCAGAATGAGCAGCGAGACCAGCCCCAGAACAAGCAGAAAAGGAAACAGCCCCTTCTTGAAGCCGCGAACCGCCTCGCCCTTCTTGGCGGCCAGCATTGCGGCCCAGACCACCACGGCGAAGCGCGCCACCTCGGACGGCTGGAGATTGATCGGACCCAGGGCCACCCAGCGATGGGCGCCGTTGCGAAGCGGGCGGATGGCGTTGGGAAACGGGAGGAGCGGAATCAGCAGCAGCAGCATCGCGCCGAGCATGACCGGCCAGGCCAGGCCGCGCCACTTGTGGTAGTCGATCCGGGACATCACGATCATGGCGATGGCGCCGGCCAGCGCGCCGGCCAGCTGCTTCAGGAAGAACCCGAAGGCGCCCTTCTCGAGCGTGGCTGCGGCATAGAGGCTCGCGATGCCGAACACGGTGAGCACCGCGGTGACCACCACCAGCAACCGGGTCTCCCAGCGCAGGTCGCCCGGATCGCGCACCGCCGCGCTCACCATGATTCCACGATCTCCCGGAAGCGGCGGCCCCGCGCCTCGTAGTTGGTGAACATGTCGTAGCTGGAGCAGGCGGGCGACAGCAGCACCGCGTCGCCGTCCCGGGCCATGCCCCGGGCCCGCGCCATGACGGCATCGAAGTCTCCCCCGGCGAGCACCGGGGTGGCCGATCCGGCCAGATCCCGCTCGATGATGGGGCCCGCTTCCCCGTAGGCGATCACCATGCGGCACCGCTCCGCCAGGAGCGGCCCGAGCCGGGTGTACGGCTCGCCCTTGTGACGGCCTCCCAGCAGCAGCACGAACGGCCGGGTCAGCGACCGCACCGCCACTTCGGTCGACGCGATGTTGGTGGCCTTGGAGTCGTTGATCCAGAGCACGCCGCCCACCTCGCGCACCGGTTCCATCCGATGCGGGAGCGCGGCGAAGGTGACCAGACCCTTGGCGATTTCCGGAAGGCTCACGCCGGTGGCGTGCACCGCGAGGGCCGCGGCCAGCGCGTTGGCCACGTTGTGGTCACCCAGGAGCGACAGCTCGGTCCGCGGCAGCAGCGCGTCGTCCCCGATCCGGAGCAGCCCGGCGGCGCGGTCGTACCAGCCGTCGGCCCTCCCGACGATGGAAAAGCGCAGGTGCCGTCCCGCCACGCCCTGCACCAGCTCCTGAGACGCCGCATCGTCCGCGTTGGTGACCCAGACCGAATCAGGGGAGGCGCGCTGGAAGAGCCGGCCCTTGTCCTCGTAATACTCCCCCAGTGCGGCGTAGCGGTCCAGGTGATCGGGGGCCAGGTTGGTGAGCACCCCGACGTCCGGTTCGACGCTCCGCATGTCGTGGAGCTGGAAGGAGCTGAGCTCCACCGCGAGCCATTCGGGCGGCACCGGCTCCATGGCGATTTCGGACAGCGGAGTGCCGATGTTCCCCGCAGCCTCCGCGTGACAGCCGGTCGAGGCGAGCAGATGGGCCACCAGCGCCGTGGTCGTGGTCTTCCCGTTGGTGCCGGTCACCGCGATGTAGGGCACCCCGTCCAGAGCTTCCAGGCCGAGCTCGGCCTCGGCCTGGACCGGCACGCCGGCGCGGCGGGCCGCGACCAGCGGCGGCGCGCCCGGCGGCACCCCGGGGGAGACGATGCAGAGCCCCGCGTTGGCGATACGGGTCAGATCATGCCCGCCCAGATCCACCGCGGCCCCCAGCGTCCGAAGCCCCCGGGCGAGCTCTTCGAGCGCCGGGAATTTGCCCGCGTCGGAGGCATAGACCGCCCGTCCCGCCCGGAGGAGGAGCCGGGTGGCGGCCACCCCGCTGCGGCCCAGCCCGATGACCGCCACTTCGCGGCCCTCGGGCGCGATGCGATCCGGTTTCACCTGAGCTTGAGGGTGGCCATCGCCAGCAGGGCGCAGAGGATGCCCAGGATGTAGAAGCGGATCACCACGGTGGTCTCGGCCCAGCCCTTCTTCTCGAAATGGTGGTGCAGCGGCGCCATGCGGAACACTCGATGCGCATCGGCGTATTCCCGGCCCCGGGTGCGCTTGAACCACTTGTAGACCCCCATCTGGAGCATCACCGACACCTGTTCCGCCACGAACACGCCGCCGATGATGAGCAGGAGGAATTCCGCCTTGAGCAGGATGCTGACCGTGCCCAGCCCGCCGCCGATGGCCAGGCTCCCGGTGTCTCCCATGAAGACCTGGGCCGGATGGGCGTTGAACCACAGGAACCCGAGCGACGCCCCCATCAGCGCGGCGCAGAAGACCGTGAGCTCGCCGGCACCGGGCAGGTAGTAGAACTGGAGATAGCTGGTGGTGTCCACCCTGCCGAACACATACGCGAAGAACGCGAAGGCCGCCGCCGCGATGGCGGTGAGCCCGGCGGCGAGGCCGTCGAGGCCGTCGGTCATGTTGACGGCGTTGCTGCTGCCGGTGACCACCAGGGTCACGAAGCCGACATAGAGCCACGGGGCCAGGACCAGCACCGTGTACTTGATGAACGGGACCGTGGTGCCGCCCGCCGGCAGCGTCGCGGGGGACACCACCGGGTAGGAGAGCAGGTACAATCCCAGGGCCAGCCCGAACACGCACTGGCCCACCAGCTTCCACTTGGCCACCAGTCCGCGGGACTTGCCCTCGACGATCTTGAGATAGTCGTCCAGGAACCCGATCGCGCCGGTCCAGAGCGTGGCGAGAATCGCCACCACCACGAACCGGTTGTTGAGCGGCGCCCAGAGCAGCGTCGGAATGATCGTGGCGAACAGGATGATCAGCCCGCCCATCGTCGGCGTGCCCCGCTTGCCCTGGTGGGTGGCCAGGCCTTCGGAGCGCACCACTTGCCCGATCTTCTTCTCGCGGAGCCGCCGAATGATCGAGGGCCCCACCAGGAACGCGAACAGCAGCGCCGAGAGCATGGCGCCCGCGGCGCGAAAGCTGATGTAGTTGAAGAGATTGAAGATGATGTGTTCGCGAGCGAGGGGAGCCAGGAGGTGATACAGCATGGCGCCTCAGGTCGTGGGAGACGACGAGCGTGCCGCAAGATCGGGGAGGACTCGTTCCAATGCAACGCCCCGGCTGCCCTTGAGGACGATCAGTTCGTCGCCCTCGAGCCGGGCCGCGAGCCTGGGGCCGAGCGCCGCGGCGTCGGGCGCGGTGAGCAGCCGGTTGCCCAGCGCCGCGCGGTAGGGCTCGAGGGCCGCCACGAATTCCCCCACCGCGGCCAGCAGGTCGGGCCGCAGCGCCACCAGCAGCGACGCGATTTCCGAGTGGTGCGCCGCGGAGGACTCGCCCAGCTCGCGCATGGTGCCGGCCACGAACACCAGGCGCCGCTTGCCCCGCAGCGAGCGGGCCAGCTCGATCGCCGCGCGGAACGAGGCCGGGTTGGCATTGTAGGCGTCGTGGAGCACGGTGAGCCCACCGTGCTGGGTGAGCTCGCCCCGCCCACCCGGGAGCGACAGCGACTCCAGGCTCCGCGCCACCTCGGCCGGGTCCAGCCCCAGCGCCTCGCCCACCGTCCAGGCGAGCATCGCGTTGCCGGCCTGGTGCTGTCCCCGCGCGTCCAGCAGAAACCGCTGGCCCGCCACGGACACCCGCGGACGACCGTCGGCGGTCATTTCCACCCGGGTGGGCACCCGGTCGGCGCCCCGGAGTCCCGCGGTGATCACCTTGCGGGCCCGCTGCCGCGCCAGTTCCGCCAGCCCGGGCGGCTCGGTGCCCACGATCGCCAGGGGCACGCCGTCCAGCAGGGAGAGCTTCTCGTTCATCACCCCGGCCCCGCCGCCGAAGCCTTCGAGATGCCCGGCCGTCACGTTGGTGATGACCGCGATGCTGGGCTCGATCACTTCGCGATGGCGGGCCATCTCCCCCGCGAGGCTGGCCCCCGCTTCCACCACCAGCGCCTCGGTATCCGCCGGCGCCTCCAGCATCGTGAGCGGTACGCCGACCAGGTTGTTGAGATTGATGCGGGTGGCCCAGGTGCGGTACCGGGTCCGAAGCGCGTGGGCCAGCATCTCCTTGGTCGACGTCTTGCCATTGGTGCCGGTGATGGCGACGACCGGGCCGGTGATGGTCTTGCGCCGCGCGTGGGCCAGGTCACCGAGGGCCCGGCCGGTATCGTCCACCGGGTAGAAGGTCAGGCCGGGCACCGGAGCGGTCCCGCGCCGCACCACGGCGCCGGTGGCGCCGGCGGCCTGCGCACCGGCCAGGAAGTCGTGCGCGTCGAACCGTTCGCCCCGGAGCGCCACGAAGAGGGCCCCCGGAGCGATCGAGCGGGTATCGGTCGACACGCCGGCGTAGACGGTGTCGGTGGCCGGCCCCGCCAGACCCAGCGCCGCGCGCACCGTCCGATCGGTCCACCTCACGGCCGGCCCCGCGAGCCGAGAAACTCGGCGACGATGTCCTTCTCGTCGAAGGGACGGTACTCCTTGCCGATCACCTGGTAGGTCTCGTGGCCCTTGCCCGCCAGGAGCACGGTGTCGCCCGGGCGCGCCTGCTCCAGCGTCTGACGGATGGCCTCGCGCCGGTCCGCCACCCGGAGGTGCGGCGCGCCCTGGGGCAGTCCGGCGACCACGTCCGCGATGATGGCCTCGGGGTCTTCGGTGCGGGGATTGTCGGAAGTGACCACCGCGAGGTCGGCCAGCGTGCCCGCGATGGTCCCCATGATGGGTCGCTTGCCGCGGTCCCGGTCTCCCCCGCAGCCGAACACCACGATGAGCCGCCCCTGGGTCACCGGCCGGAGCGCCATGAGCGCGCGCTCCAGCGCATCGGGCGTGTGGGCGTAGTCGCGCAGGACCACGAACGGCTCGGCGGCGAGCCGCTCCATGCGGCCGGGAACCTGAGGCGCGGTGTTGAGCCGCTCCACCACCCGTCCGAGCGAGTGTCCCAGACCCAGGGCCACCGCGGCGGCGCCAAGCGCATTGGCCACGTTGAACTCCCCCGGCAGCGGCAGGCTCACCTCGGCGATACCGAATTTCCCTTCCAGCCGGAATCGGCAGCCGGTGGCATCGAGCGCCGGGTCGGTGGCCCGCAGGTCGGCATCCGGATCGAACCCGAAGGACACCATCCCCGCGGTGCGGGGAACGACCCTCCAGGCCGGATCGTCGGCGTTGACGGCCACCGCCGCGTCCTTGGCCGCGAGGGTGAGCAGCTTGAGCTTGGCGGCCAGGTAGTGCTCCATCGTGCGGTGATAGTCGAGATGGTCGCGGGTCAGGTTGGTGAAGACCATCCCCTGAAACAGCAGGCCGTCGAGCCGGCCCTGATCCAGGCTGTGCGACGAGGTTTCCATCGCGACGGCGCGCACCCCGCGATCCCGCAGCGCCGCGAGGGTGGCCTGCAGATCCACCGGCCCGGGTGTAGTCAGGGAGCCCGCGGTGGAAGGCACCGGCTCCCCCGCCCCGTCGAACGCCCCCAGCGTCCCGATGCTGCCGGCGTCCTGCTGCCGGTTGAACAGATGCCGCACCAGGCCGGTCGTGGTGGTCTTTCCGTTGGTGCCGGTGATGCCGACCAGCGTGAGGGAGGCGGCCGGATCAGCGTACCACGCCCGGGCCAGGGCAATCGCGGCGCGGCGGCCGTCGGAAACCACCACCTGGGGCGCCTTGCTCTCGAGCGGCGCCTCGACCACGACCGCCGCCGCGCCCCGGGCCACCGCGTCGGCCACAAAGCGGTGCCCGTCGGCTTCCGAGCCCCGTACCGCCACGAACAGCGCGCCAGGCGTCACGCTGCGGCTGTCGGTGGTGAGCCCGCGGAACGCCGGCAGCGGGTCCGGGGCAAACCGGAGCAGCCCCTCCTTCCGGAGCGCCGCGATCAACGAGGCGGTGTCGGTCACGGCGTCTGGTCCGGCTTGGCGAGCAGCACGACGGTCTTCCCCGCCGCCAGCGAGTCGCCCGCCGCGGGAACGCTCCGGATCACCACCCCGCTGCCGTCCACCCGGACCCGGAGTCCCCGCTGGTGCAGCGCGAAGGCCGCCGAGCGCACCGTGCGCCCGGTCACTTCGGGCACCACGACCACCGGCTGCTGTTGAGGCGCCGCGGGGGGAAGCGGCACCCGGACCGAGGAAGGAATGGCCGCGGAGACTTCGACCGGCGCGGGCCGCCCGGCCCGGACGGCGGCGTTGGCGCCTTCGACATCGGCATCCTCCAGGGCGCCGCGGTCGATCACGCTCCGGCGCGCGGCCAGCGCCTGCCGCAGCATCTCGGCGGTGAGTGGCGCGGCGATCACCCCTCCGTAGTAGGCGCCGGCATGGGGCCGGTCGATGGTCACCACCGCCACGAGCTGGGGATCCTTGGCCGGAAAGATCGCGGCGAACGAGGCGCGGTACTCCCCGCTGGCGTAGCTGCCGTTGTCCAGCTCCTTGGCGGTGCCGGTCTTGCCCAGGATGCCGAACCGGAGCTGCGCCTGCTTCCCGGTGCCTGAGTCGCTCGCGGCATCGGCCAGGAAGCCACGAATGGTGGCCGCCACCTCGGGCGAGATGACCCGGCGCACCACCTCGGGCTGGTGCCGGTAGAGCACTCGTCCCTCGGCGTCGCGGATCTCCTTGATCAGCGTGGGGGCCAGCAGCACCCCGTCGTTCGCGAAGACGCCGTACGCGGCGGCCAGCTGCACCGGGGTCACCTGGATCTCGTAGCCCATCGCGATGCTCTGGGCGCTGTACCCTTCGCGCCACTTGTGCGGCCGGGCCAGGAAGCCGGCGGCCTCCGAGGGGAACTCCACCCCGGTGGGAGAGCCGAAGCCGAAGGCCCGCAGCATCTCGTACTGCTCCTCGGCGTGCAGGCGGGAGGCGAACTTGGCCATGGCGATATTGCTGGACACCTGGATGGCCCGCGCCAGGGTCAGCGGCTCGCGCTCCGGATGGGCGTCGTGAATCGTCCGGGTGTGTCCGCCCGGGGTGGCGTAGGTCCATTCCCCGTTCTCGCCGGACACGGTTTCGGTGCTCTCCACCCGGTGCAGGGTCAGGAGGGCGGCGGCGGTGAACGGCTTGGCGGTCGAGCCGGGCTGAAAGGCGCTGGTGAACACCGAGGCCGTCGTCGCGGCCCCCGACTGGGAACGGGATGCGAGCGCCAGCAGCTCCCCGGTGCGATGATCCAGGAATACCACGTCTCCGGCTTCGGCCTTGAACTCCTTGAGCGCCTGGATCAGCGCGTTCTCGGCGATGCCCTGCAGCTCGGCGTCGAGCGTCAGCGTCACGTCGTGTCCCGGCACCGGCTCCCTGATCAGCCGGTCCGGCGACTCGAATTGCCGCCCCGAGGGGTCCTTGAGATCCACGGTGAGCCCCGGCTCCCCGGCCAGCACCGAGTCCAGCGCCCGTTCGAGTCCCGATTCCCCCGCGCCTCCGTCCCCCGACACCGCGCCGATGATCGGCCCCGCGAGCACCCCGCCGGGATAGGCGCGGCTGTAGGTGGTCTGGAGGTGAATGCCGGCCATCTTCCGGAGCCGCGCGACGTCGAGCGCGGTATACGGCCCATAGAAGAACGGGTACAGCGGCGTGCCCCGCCGGAACATCCGGCGGAGCGAGTCGGCCGGCACCAGCAGGTCCGCCGCCATCCGGCGAATGAGCAGGACGGTGTCCTTGACCTCCTTCAAGGCCAGCTGCACCCGGTATTTCGGCTGGGAGATGACCAGTGGCGTGCCGTTGCGATCGTAGATGGTGCCGCGGCTGGCGGTGAGCTCGACCTGCTTGGTGCGCTGGTGGGCCGCTTCCCGGGCCAGCTCTCGGCCCCGCACCAGCTGCAGCCACCCCGCGCGGGCCACGACCAGCGCCAGACCCGCGCCGAAGGTGACCTGGAGCGCCAGGATGCGAGCGACCGGCTTGGCCATCAGCGGGGACGGGCGGCGCCGCCGGTGAGCGAGTCGACCTTGAGGTAGGTGTTCTCGAGATCGCTCGGGGGATGGAGGCCGGCCTTCTCCATCTTCGGCACCAGAACGGCCCGGCTGGTGGCGAGCTTGATCTGACGCTCCAGGTCCGCCCTGGCGCCGAGCAACTCGGTCTTCCGGTCCTTGAGCTCGCTCAGGTGCTGCGCCACCAGCAAGGCCTCGCGCTGCCGGGTAACCACCGCCGCGGCCACGCCCAGGAAGAGCAGCAGCCACAGCACCAGCCAGTGCCTGCCTCTAAGCGTCATGCGCGGTCCGGAAGATCCGGAGCCGGGCGCTCCGGGCGCGCGGATTGTCGGCGATTTCCATCGGATCGGGGACCACACCGCTCCGCGGCGCAGCCACCCCGAACGGGCGGCCGCGACAGGTGCAGACGGGTTGCTCGGACGGACAGATGCAGGCGCGGCTCCACTCATGGAAGGCGTGCTTCACGACTCGGTCTTCGCCCGAATGATAACTAATGACCGCGAGCGCTCCGCCCCGCACCAGGGCGTCGCGGAGCGCGGGGAGCGCATCGACCAGACCCTCGAGCTCCTGATTGACGGCGATCCGCAGGGCCTGGAAGATTCGGGCAAAGTCCTCGGGCCCGGACCGAGGGCCCAGCACGCCCCGGATGGCGTTGACCAGGTCGTCGCTCACCACAAAGGGCGCGTGCTCCCGCCGCCGCACGATTTCTCCGGCGAGCCGGTGGGCCCGGCGCTCGTCGGCCCAGTCCGCGAGCCAGGCCCGCAGAGTGTCCTTGTCCACGGTGTTGAGCAGGTCGGCGGCGGTGGGGCCGTCGGCGCCCATGCGCATGTCGAGGGGCGCGCCGGGCCGGAAGGTGAATCCCCGGGCCTCTTCGTCGAGCTGACGCGACGACACGCCGAGATCGAGCAGGATGAAATCGGGCTCGAAATCGTGGATTTCGGCCAGTGCCTGTTCGCTCGCGAAGGCGGTGTTGAGGTAGCGAATGCCGGCGTCGCCCAGGCGGGCCTGGGCGATCCGGATGGCGTCGGGATCCCGGTCGATGGCCAGCAGCTCGAGGCCGGCCTCCCGGAGCGCCGCGGCGTGGCCGCCGTCGCCCAGCGTGCCATCGACCGCCCGGCGGGCGCCGCGCGCGGCGTCCACCACCGCCTTGAGCAGCACCGGCCGGTGGAACCCCGGATCCGCCGGTGCGGGCGGCTCGGACGCCGTCAGATCCACTGCGCGCTCGTCGGTCATCTGCGGTCCTTGAAAGACTTCACCCCGCCCGGTGCCCGGACGGGGTGAGTCGGGAGCGGGGCTGACGGGGCTCGAACCCGCGACCTCCGCAGTGACAGTGCGGCACTCTAACCAAGCTGAGCTACAGCCCCTGCTGCGAAGCCCCTAAATCTAGAGGGGCCCGGGGGTCACTTGCAATACACCTTGGTCATCTGGGCGAGGCGCGGACCGTAGCCGGTGACGCCGGCCTGGTACTTGGCCACCGCGTCCGGGCTGATCGCCTTGCCAAGCTCCAGCGCCGGCCCCGCCTCGTCGATCAGCGCCTGCATCTGCTTCACGATGTCGCAGGACTTGCCGCTGACCGCCTGGGCATCCAATCCAGAGGCCGAGACCACCGCCGCGATGCCCAGGACGTAGTTCGCGAGCGCGTTTACCGGCGTGCCCTTGGGCGCGATCTTCGCGGCAGACCGGGCGCCCGCCAGCGCGTTAGGCAGGTCGGTCTGCAGCATCCCGAGCGCCTTGCGGGCCACCAGGTTGGCGTAGTTCGTCTTGGCCTCGTCATCGCCGAGACGCTCCACGTAGCCTTCCAGGGACAGCGCGTCCGAGAGCCGGTTGGCGTCGGTCAGCGCCTTGACGATGCGCAGCACCGGGGTGACGTCCGACGAGTCGACGGCCATCAGCCGCTTGGTGACGGCCACCGAGCTGTCCACCGGTCCCGCCATGGCGTAGATCTCGGACAGCGGACCGAGCAACGTCGCGTTGGTCGGGTACTTGTTGGCGCCCATCCGGGCCCACTTCAGGAACTTGACGGTGTCGAGCACCACGACTTCGCGGCTCACCTTGACGGTGCTGTCCCGGGTGACTTGGGTTCCCGCCGAATCCACCCGGACCTTGAACACCGAATCGACGGTGATCGTCGCGTTGCCGATCGGCTGAGAGACCGCGAACGTCATCTTGGTGTAGAACAGTGTATCGGCCTTGGTGGTGTCGAGCGCGTAGACCTGCTCCAGTGCCTCGATGGCGCACTTGTTCTTTTCCGGCTTCCCCTGCGCGATACACGCGCCGAATTTCAGGTCCCAGAAGTCCGCGTTCGCCGGATCCAGCTTGAGCCCTTCGTCGGCCACATTCTCGGCCGCGTCGGGCCGGCCGTATCGCTGGAAGAGGCCGAAGGCCTCTTTGCGGAGGGCTTCGTTGGTGGGTGCGACCCGCAGCAGCTCCTGGAACGTCTCGATGGTCTTGGCGCTGTCCCCCTTGGCCTGATACTGCACCGCGAGCGCGGTCCAGGTGTCGAGGGAGAGCCGGTCTCCCAGCGTCGAGGCCTTGAGATGGGCGATCACCGAATCGGGCGGCGCCTTTTCCTTGATGGCGATCTGCGCCAGGCACCACTCGGCCAGGCCGTCGTTGGGAAGGGTCTTGAGGGCCTTGAGCGCCGACTCCTTGGCCTTCGCGACGTTGGTGCCGCGGAGGTTCTCGCAGTTCCGGGCGTCGGGCAGGGCCTTGAACGCCGGGTTCAGCGAATCGCCGACCCGCTGGCCGAATTCCTCGAAGGACTGATTGGGCAGCTGGGTGACCCGGATGATATGGCCGGCGTTATCGGTCAGCCCGGCCAGCCGCGCCTCGACCGTGTACCGGCCGCCCTCGCCCTTGAGCAGGGTGGAGATGACCATGGCCCGCGCGTTGAGCGATGTGGCCAGCTGCCGCGCCACCACCGGCGGCAGCACCGCGTCCACCGGATAGGCGTACTGCTGGAGCGCCTCGTTCATCTGTTCCCGGGTGATGGCCTTGTACCACCGGTCCGACACGTCGATGATCTTGTCCCGCATCCCGGTCCCGGTGCGCACCGCCGGCGAGGAATCCTGACCCGAGAAACTGAAGGGATTGGCCACCAGCAAGCGCGGCAGATTGGCGAGCTGCGGCGGTGGTCGGCTGGAGCGAAGCTGCGCCACCACGGGCGCCAGAGGCAGCGTGACCGCGGTCGCGGCAATAACCAGAGGGGTCAGGCGCATTCCGAGCAACCTCCCAAAAGAACCGCCCAGGGCTGGGCGGAGGGCTCCGCGTCCGTTCGGAGCGCGAGAGCATGGGCGAAGAGGGATTCGAACCCCCGACATCCTGCGTGTAAGGCAGGCGCTCTGAACCGCTGAGCTATTCGCCCGGGCGAGCTGCGCCGCGATCCCCCGGACTGTTCATAGGGGACGTGTGTAGCCAGCAGCCACGCACGAACAGCCGCAGCCCGCCGGCCCTTCAGAGCGCGATAGCCAGAGGGAAGAGCACGCAATACCCTGCGACCAACAGCACGGCCGCGAGACTGGCCGCCCCGGCCTGGAGAGTAACATACCCCGCCACGAGGCAGACCGTCGCCGCGATCAGCACGACGACATTCCGGCGTGCGAGAAGTCCTCGCCGCCCGCTGGCGTTCGGTTCAGATATGGTCATAAGCCTATGAAAACTAAGGCGCTGGACCGGCTTCATCAAGCGGCTCGGTCTCCGGCTCCTGCGGTACCGTCCACCCCTGGTCCAGGGCCAGCCGCCGCGGGCGGTCCCGCCGGCGGCGGGACCAGTACGCCCAAATTACCCCGCCAGCCACGATCAGCCAGAACCCGCCGGCAATGGCCCAGACCGCCAGTCCGTAGCGGCTCCTGACATCCCGTTGCCATTCCTCTTCGAACTGGGCCGGGCGTGAGCCGGTGGTTTCGAGGACCGCGTCGTCGAATCCTTCGCCGGCCGCGAGCCGGGAAAGCAGCGGCGTGAGCGAATGGTCCGGATGCCGTCGCGCCAGCATCGCCACCGCGGACGCCGCCAGGGCGTAGGCCGCTTCCGCGGTCGATTCGTTGGAACGGAGCGCCCGGTCGAGCTCGAAGAAGCCCGGCACCCTGCCCCGCGCGACCGTGAGATTGAGTTGCAGCAGATCGAGGCGGTCCCATTCCCCCGCCGCCACCGCCGCGTAGCCCTCGTCGAACCAGAGCGGCACCCGCACCCGCACCGCGTCGTGCAGGGCGAAGTGGGCCAGCTCGTGCCGGAGGATGCGATGGGGATCGCCGGCGTCCGCCCGGATCACGATGGTGCGGGAGCCGGGAAGCGCGAACCCGGCGCCCCAGGAGGGCCCCCGCCCCCGCATCAGCGAATCCAGCGGCGCGCCGCCCCGCACCACGATGAGCCGGAGCGGTCCCGGCTCGCGGCGGCCCAGCCCGTACCACACCCGCGCCGTCCCCGCCTCCTCGGCCAGGCCGATGGCGAGCGAGAGATCGGGCTTCCGGGCCGTGACCATCACCTCGCCAACCCGCACGCCCAGGTAACCCGGCGGCAGGCCTTGCAGGAGCGCTAGGCTCAGGAGGATCCGGAGCGCGGCACCTCCTCGCCCCTCGCGGTCCGCTCGAGAAGCTCCTGGCAGCGGCGAGCCCAGGGCGCGAAACGGTTGGCGCCGGCGCCCTGGGCCCAGGTGGCCCGCGCCGCATCGTGCTGGCCGGCGAACCACTGGGCCCGGCCGAGATCGTAGTAGGCTTCGATGAGATTGGGTCCCAGCACCAGCGCCTTCTTGAGGAAGGACTCGGCGTCGGCCATCATCCCGCGTTCCAGGTACACCAGGCCCAGATAGTAGTGGGCGTACAGCGTGGCCTTGCGGTCGTTGTCGAGCCGGATCACCCGGGACAGGTGCTCGATGGCCTCGCCGAAGATCTTCTTCTTGAGGCAGATGTACCCGACGTTCACCCGGGCCAGCGCGTTGGCCGGCTCCGTGGTCAGCACCTTGGAAAAGGTGCCCAGGGCGTCGTCGTACTGCTCCCCCAGCATCTCGGCCCAGCCGAGCAGCGACAGCGCCTGGGCGTCGCCCGGGGAGAGCTCCAGCGCGCGGTTGAGCGCCTGGATCGCGCCCGGCGGATCGCCCAGCGAGATCAGGCTCCACCCTTTCTCGATGTAGGTGGAGGCGCCGATGTGATCCCGGTGCAGCTGCGGCACCGGCGTGGCGCCGGCGTCGCTCGCCGCGTGCTTGTAGCGCTCCACCAGGCCCCGGATCTCCTCCTTGAGGTCGGCGAGCTCGGTGAGCGCGCCATCCACCCGCTTGAAGAACCCGATGATGCGGCGCTTCACCTCCTCGCGCTGCAGCCGGTCCGGCGACGCGTCGAGAGCCGCGGCGATGGCCCGGAATTCCTCCCGGAGCACCGCCACCAGCGGATCGGGGGTCGGTTCGGTCACAGCTCCACTTTCCCGTGTTCGTAGGAGGATACGGTCACCCGGCCGGTCTCGAGGTCGAAATCCACCGAGCGCCCGAAGTCGCCGCCGACCGCCTCGCCCACCAGCTGGATGCCGTACCGATGCAGGACCTCACGGGCGGCATGCACGTTCCGCTCTCCCATCTGGATGGTGCCCGCCGGCTGGAGGGCCGCGAACATGCTGGCCCCGCCGACCAGGCGCGCGGTGAGCCGCCGGGAGACCCCGCCCATCGCCAGGACCCGTTCGTTGAGCAGCGCCACCGCGGTCGGGGCAAAACGGCCCGGCGCGTCGGCCCGGGGCCGGCCGACGTTGGTGGACGGCAGCAGCACGTGGGCGAGCCCGCCCACCTTGGCCTGGGCGTCGTGCAGGATCACCGCCACGCAGCTTCCCAGGGCCAGCGCCGTCAGCGTGGTGGGAGCCTTGGCCACTTCGATCGCCGAAATCCCGACGAAGATCCTCGAGGCGGTCACGGCAGCCTCCGATAAATGCGATGAGTGATATCTACCGGCTCCAGCCGCGGCTCCGGCAGGGCCACCAGCGATTCGGTCCGCCCCAGCATCAGGAGCCCATCCGGCGCGAGCGCGCGGAAGGCGGAGTCGAGCACCCGCCGCTGCCCTTCCCGTCCCAGGAAGATCAGCAGATTTCGGCAGCAGATCAGATCGCAGGACTCCGGCGGGTTGACGACCGTGGTCAAGTCCTCGCGGCGGAAGGTGAGCCGGGGGCGCAGCTCCGGGTCCACTTCGAAGCAGCCGTCGTGAATGGTGCCGTAGTTGCGGTCCATGACCTCGCGGATCGCCACGGCGGCCGGCGGGAGATAGCGGCCCCCCTCGGCCTGCGACAGGGCCTGGGGATCCATGTCCGACGCGTGGACCGCGATCCGGCCGACCGGAATTGCGCCCAGCCGGACGGCGTGCTCGGTCAGCAGCATCGCGAGGGTCCAGGCCTCCTCGCCGGTGGAGCACCCCATGCTCCACGCGGCGATCGACCGGCGGGCGGCACCGGTGCGCTGGGTGGCCAGCACGTCGCGGAGCCGCTGCCAGCTGTCCGGATTCCGGAAGAACCCGGTGACCCGCACCGAAATCGTGTGCAAGAGCCGATCCACTTCGCCGGGGTCCTCGCGCAGCATGGCCGCGTACGCCAGCAGCGAATCGGCCCGGAGCGCGCGCATGCGCACCTCGATGCGGCGGACCAGGCAGGAATCCTTGTACCACTCGAACCCGGCCGCGCCGCTCTGGGCCAGCTGGTCGATGACCGCCACGAGCCCCACGTCTTCCCGCCCGGTCACGAGGATACCCGCAGGGTATCGAGGTTGGCCCGGGCCAGCTGGTGCCCGGGATTCAGGGCCACGGCGCGCTCCCAGCAATCGCGCGCCCGGGCGGCATTCCGTTCCCGGAACGCGAGATTGCCCAGCTTGAAGAACACGTCGTCCCCGAGCGCCGGCGCCAGCGCGGTGGCGCGTTCGTAGAGGGTGGCCGCGTCCTCGTAGCGGCCGGAGCGATAACAGAGATCGCCGAGGTTCTTGAACGGCTGGGGAAGCGAGGCGTCGTCGGCGATGGTCTCGCGCAGCAGGGCTTCGGCGTCCGCCACCGATCCGGTCGCTTCCAGCAGCACCGCGCAATTGTTCCGGAGCACCGTATCCTCGGGATGCCGTTCGTGGCCCTCGCGCGCCAGGCCGAGGGCGACTTCGAGATCATCGGTGCCCGCCGCGGCGCGGGTCGCCGCCCAGTACCACAGCGCGGGGGGCGGGCCCCGGAAGAGCTCCCGGGCCCGCTGCAGGCGCTGGCGCGCCACCCCGGCGTCATGCCGCTCCAGCGCGAGGATGCCCCAGCCGGTGTGGATCCGCGGATCTTCGGGCGCGCGGCTCGCCGCCTCGGCCAGCACCGATTCGGCCTGATCGAGCCGGCCGAGGTGTTCCAGCGCGATGCCGAGATTGTGCAGCAGCGCCGGCCGGGGTCCGCTCCGGTCCAGCGCCTGCCGGAAATGGTCCGCGGCCTCGCTCCACTGCCGCTGCCGCGCGGCGATGAGCCCCAGATAGAACGGGGCGCTCCCCTCCGAGGGCCGCAGCTCCGCCACCCGGCGGAATTCCCGCAGCGCCTCGTCCAGCATGTCGGTCCGGTAGAAGGCCACGCCGAGATTGCGGTGCTCCTCGATCTGGGCCTCCAGCATCCGGGAGGGCGCCGCCATCGACGAGGCACCGACCTTGTGGGCGAGCCCCGCGGTCACCAGACCGTAGAGCGCCTGCCCCGCCTCGAATTCGCTGAGGCCCGACGCATCGATCACCGAGCGCAGGTCCCGGCGGCCGTCCAGCAGCGGGAGGATCCGCCGCTGCGCCTCGGTGAACTCGGACTGGTGTCCTTCGACCTGTCCCTCGAGCACCGCGTAGATCAGGTCGAAGCTGGGAATCTTCTTCTCGATCAGGCTCCACTCGTCCACCCGGCGGGCGCCCTCCAGGAGCAGCGACTCCGGGTTGATCTTCTCGAGCAGATCCTCCGACTCGGGGTGGACCCCGGCCTCGAAGCTGAAGGTGCCGGTATTCCAGGAGAACAGAGAGTAGACCGCTTCCTCGATCTGGAGCCGTACGAAGCGCCGGAGCCCTTCCGGCGCCAGGATGCCGAGATTGACCAGCAGGTCGCCGACCCGGCGGCCGGGCGCGGTATCCTGCAGCGCCAGGGCCTGGTCGAGCTGGGCCCGGGTGACCGTCCCGGTGGCGAGCAGCATGTCGCCCAGCCGGTCGCGGCGATTCACGATGGCGGCGTAGGTGATCCAGCCTTCGTCGAAGAAGATCGAGCCGTGTCGCTGGCGATCGGCCACCGAGAGGCAGCCGGTGCGCCGCCCCAGGAACAGGAGCTGGATCACGTCGGGGAGGCTGGCCTCCTTGAGGCTTCCCTTGATGGCCATCAGCGCAGCTCCGCCACCAGCCGGTCGGCGATCGAGGGCCAGTGCATCACGGTCTTTTCCGGGCTTCTGACCTGCCCCATGCCGGGCGTGAGGATACCGCTCGCGCGCCGCGGCTCGGGGCGCCGGACCCCGCGCGATGCGCCGAGGTCCATGACGTCGAGGACTTCGCGCGCCAGCGCGGGGCTGGGCTCCACCTGCTGCGCGGCGGCCTCGCCGAGCACCCGCTGCACCATGCCCTGCACCGCGCGCACTGACTCGGCCGGACGGGCCGCCAGGAAATCCGCCAGGGCCGCGTCGGCTCCCGCGGCGGTTCCCGCCAGCATCCGTTTGATCACCGCCAGCCGGACTTCGCGGTCCGGGGACGGCAGCTCGACCGCGAGGCCCCCCGCCAGCCGGGCCAGGAGCCGGCCGTCCAGGCCCTCGAGCTCCTCGAGCGGACGGTTGGTGGTCAGCACCATCTGGCGGCGGCCCTCCGTCAGCTCGCCGATCAGGAGGATGAGCTCCTCCTGGGCGGCGAAGTCGCCCGCCAGCAGGTGGAGGTCATCGAGCAGGAGCGCCCCGACCCAGCCATAGTGATGCCGCCACGAAGCCACCGCGTCGGCGTCGGTCAGCGCCCGCACCTCGGCTGCGAAGGCGTGGCTGCCGAGGCAGGCCACCGGCGCCACCCCTCCCGCCGCCAGCGCATTGCCCAGCGCGTGGAGGTAATGAGTCTTGCCGGTGCCGCTCGCGCCGATCACCACCAGCGGGGAGTAGCGCCGTCCCGGCTCGGCGATGATATCCCGGGCGGCCATCATCGGGAGCCGCATGGAGGGACCCTCGGCAAAGTCCTCCCAGCGGTAGTGCGCCAGCGGTGCGGTGAGCGGGGCGCTGCGGGTTCCGGCCTGCGTCACCAGCGCGCGGGCCGCGGCCACCTGGTCGGGATCGCGGAACACCTCGGCTCCGGCGAGGTCGGGCGCGAGCGCCGCGGCCCTGGCCCCGAGCGCGAGGACCTCCTTGGCATCGGCTTCGTAGGCGGCGAGGACCGACTCGGGATCCACCGGCGCCTCGTCGGCCAGCAGCGCCTCGAGGCGCCGGGTGCGCAGGCCTTCTCCGCCCCAGTGGAGCAGCGCTTCGCCGATGCGCCGGCGCCAGCGGTCCACCTGCTCCGACAACCCCGCCGAGACCTCCGAGAGGAAGGCCCCGAACTCGTCGCCCTCGGGCGACACCGGAGCGGGCGTCTCCTCCACCGGCGGCACCGGCGCCACCGGCGCGCCGATCAGGAGCAGGGCGTCTCGAGGAGAGAGCGGCAGCGCGCTGGCTTCCTGGAAGACCACCAGGCGGGAGAGCGCGCCGGTGTAGTCGCGCATCGAGGTGAACTCGGCCTCGGCCACCGCGCGGACCACGTCGTCCTGGAGCGCGGCCTCCTGCCCCTGAAGCCGGCGCCGGAGGATCGCGTAGCGGGCCTCGGCGCCGGGCAGCGACAGCGGCACCGTCGTCCCCTCGGCCAGCCGCCGGAGCAGCCGAGCGTCGAGTCCGGACAGTCGCTCGACCGGAACGGCCGTCGCCACCACCACCTCCCGCCCCGCTCCGCGCCGCCCGTCCAGCAGGTCCGCCACCAGCCCCTGGCAGTCCTGATGCCGCGCCAGGTGCTCGAAGTCGTCGATCAGCACCAGGTCGGCCGACTGGAGCTCGGCGCGGCACATCTCGCCCCGGGCCACCAGCAGCGCCGAGCGATAGCGCTCCGCCAGCCCGTCCGGATCCAGCAGCTCGATGACCGCGGTCGGATGCTGCACCCGGATTCGCCCCGCGATGGCCTGGAGCAGCTCGGTCTTGCCGCTGCCGGCGGACCCGACGATCACCAGCGGGGCATACGGAACCCCGCTCGCGTCCGCCACGGCGCGCGCGGCCGCGGCGGCCGGCCGGTTGGCGGCGTCGAGCACGAAGGTCTCGAAGTCGGGCGACGCGGTCAGCACCTCGGTCACAGCGTGGGGGGCTTGGTGGCCAGGCGCTGCAGCACCAGGCCCGACAGGGTCTTCAGCGTCTCGAACACGCCGGCACCATGCAACGCGTCCGCAGGATGGCTGGGCACGCCCCGAAAGTTGAAGGCATCGTCCAGGTCGGACGGCGCCAGAATCAGGTCGGGCGGGAGATCCTGCTTGTTGTACTGGAGCACGAGCGGAAGCTGGCGGATGTCCACTCCCTGTTCCAGGAGGTTTTCCTGGAGGTTCTGGAAGCTCTCCAGGTTGTCGTCGAACCGGCGCGCCTGGCTGTCCACCACGAACACCACCCCATCGGCCCCCTGCAGCACCAGTCGCCTGGTGGCATTGTAGTACACCTGGCCGGGGACGGTATAGAGCTGGAACCGCGTGGTGAAGCCGGAGATCATCCCGAGCTCGAGGGGGAGGAAATCGAAGAACAGGGTCCGGTCCGACTGGGTGGCGAGCGAGACCATGTTCCCCCGGCGATCTTCGGGGACCCGTCCATGGATGTACAGCAAGTTAGTCGTCTTCCCGCAGCGCCCCGGCCCGTAGTAGACCAGTTTGCAGGTGATTTCGCGCGTGGTGAAATTTACCAGCGGCATGGGGTCACCGTCCGAACAGCGCGCGAAGGCTGCTGTTGAGTTCGGCCTCGAAGTCTTCCGCCAGGACCTGCCGGGGCGGCTCGGCGGCGGGGGCGGCGTTGGCCAGATCCGCGGCCAGCCGTCCGAAGAAGAGCTGGACCAGGCCGAGCGACGTCTCTCCCCCGAACACCACCAGCCCGAGCCACCGGCCCCGGGGGGTTTCGAAGGCGGCCAGGTACACCCCGACCTGCGATCCCTGATGCACCACGGCGCCGAGCGGCCGGGTGCCCATCACCTTGGCCAGCTCGAAGGTGGAGGCCATGATGCCGGCGCCGAGCGCCGCCGCCGACATCACGTCGAGCGCCCGGGTGAAGCCGTGCTGCGCCACCACCTGCCCCGATGACGTCATCAGGAGGGTCACCCGCGCCGCGGACTCGGCCAGGAAGGTGGTGAGCGGTTCTTCGACCCACGCCTCGAGTGCCCGCATCAGGCGGCCCGCCCGGCGGCATCGAGGAGCCCCAGCCTGAGCTCGCCGGCGTTCACATCGGGCGCCGCGACCGCGACGATGAGCAGGCCGTTCCGCCCCGGCGCCGCGAGCAGCGAGCCGCTGGCGCCGGCCAGGTGCATCAGCACGGGCTCGGGCTGGCCCAGCGCCGTGGTGACCCCGCGCATGCGCCCCGCGAGGCTCGCGGCGAGCGCCGCCACCGCCGGTCCATCCACCCCCTCCATGAGCGCATCGGCCACCACGAGCCCGTCGTCGCGCGAGACGATCAGGACTCCGCGCACCCCGGCGATGCGGGTCAACGCGGCGAGCACGTCGGCCAGCATCAGACCAGCTCCTCCAGCCAGCGCCGGGCCGAGGAGGCGGCGCGCTCGGCCAGCAGCGCCAGCCGTCCGGCGGGCACCGCCCGGGGACGCATGACCAGCAGCACCGAGTCGCTGGTGGGGGCGCGCAGCTCCAGGTGGGCCGGGCCGCCTTCGAGGGCGATTCGCCGCCAGGGGCCGAGCCCGAGCAGCCGAGTGGCCCGCTCGGCCTCCTTCGTCACGCCGGCCAGGGCCGCGGCCACGGCGTCGCCGGCATCCGCTCCATGGAGATCGCTCACGCCGCCGGCCAGCACCCGGCCCTCGCGATCCACCAGGAGCGCCTGTCCCGGCTCCGGCTCGAGCGCGCGGGCGGGATCCGGCGCCGGCTCGGTGAATCCCGGCACCAGGCGGGCGCCGGTGGCCTCCCGAACCCGGTCCAGCGCGCCGCGCAGCGCCGCGTCCCCGGGCGCCAGCTCCACGGCCCGCTCCAGGTAGCGCAGGCTGCGGGTGTGGTCGCCGGCGCGATAGCAGAGGAAGGCCAGCCCCTTGTGGGCGCCGAGGTGATCGGGATCGAGGCGCAGCACCGTGGTCCAGGCGTCGAACGCCAGATCCCCCTCGCCCCGGTCGCTGCGAATCCGGGCCAGCAGATCGTAGGCGCCCGCCATCTCGGGATAGCGCGCGGCGCCCTGCTCCGCCACGGTCAGGGCGGATTCGAACTGGCCGCGGCGCCGCAGCGCCTCCGCGAGCGGAAGAAACACCAGGCTCGAGGGGTCCCGCGCGAGCTGCGCGGTCAGCGCCTGGATGTCGTCGGTGATCACTTCGCCCCCCGCAACCGTTCCACCAGAAGCCGGGCGGCCGGCACCACCCCGCTCACCTCCTCCACGTGCGATTCCTCTTCGGCGGCCTTGGCCGGGAGCGCCAGCCAGGCCTCGAAGGTGTGCACCGCCTCGTCGAGCCGCCCCGAGCCCAGCAGGGCCCACGCCAGCAGCCGGAGCGGCCGGGCGCCGCCCGGATCGAGTCGCACCGCCTCGCGCAGGGCGCGCTCCGCCTCGGGATAGCGGCGCTCGGCCAGGAGAATCGCCCCGGCCAGCATGTGGGTGCGCGGGTCCTCGGGAAAGCCGTCGAGCGCGGCTCGCGCGGCCGCGCGGGCCGCCTCGCCATTGCCGGCGCGAAGCTGTTCCTCGCCCTGGCGCAGCAGCGCCTCCGCGTCGGCCCGGGGCGCCGCGCGCGCCGACTCCAGCGCGGGATCCCGAAGCACTATAACGCCGGCGCTGGCGAGGCCGAAGAGCGCGCGGGCCACGTCGAATTCCGGCTCCCCGAGGGACAGCGCGATAGCCTGCACGTCCCGCTCCCCGTCGGCCGCCGAAATGACTCGCCACTCGAACGGCGTCAGGCTGAGCGACCCCGTCTCGTTGGACACCGGCGGGGCCAGCCGGGGAATGACGCCGACGTGCGCCACCCGCGACTGAATCCGTGACCACTCGTCGATCCGCCGGGCGCCCTCGAGCAGCAGGTGCTCCACCGAGATCCGGAGATCGGTTTCCCGGGGGATCGCGTCCGGGGCGCACTCCTCGAAAATGAAATACCCCTCGGACCAGCCCAGCATCGTGAACACCACGTCTTCGATGTGCGCCCGCACCTGGGTGGTCAGCTCCCGGGCGCCGAGCGCGCCGGAAGCCACCAGGATTTCTCCGATGCGGCGCTGGTCGCCCTGCTCCTGGGCGGCGCGGGCCTGGAGCAGATCCTCCTCCCGGATCTTGCCGGCCCGGAGCAGGGCGGTCCCGAGGGGGTGCGGGTTCGACTGGATCGCGGCGGCCACCACCGCCGCCTCGTGGAACCAGATGGTTCCCTCGTTCTGGCGGAGTTCCGAGGTGATCAGCAGCGCGCCGGTCTTCCGGCCCAGGTCGAGCAGCTGGAAGACGTCGTGAATGCCCAGCTCGCGGAGCGGCCCCTGAATCGCCATCTCAGGCCCCGCTGACCTGGAGGATGTGGGCCAGCTCTCGGGCCGAGCGCGCCTGGGCCCGCGCCGCCGCGGCGAGCGGTCCGGTCGGCTCGAGCATCACGACCCGCTCCCAATCCAAGACCGCCGCGCCGAACCGGCGCAGCCGGGCGTGTCCCACCCCGCGATGGAAGAGCGCGGTCGTATGTCCGGGATGAAAGCGGAGCACCCGGTCAAAGGCGGCGATGGCATGGTGAGAGCGCCCCTCGTCGGCCAGGGTCCGGCCGAGGAGCACCAGCGCCTCCAGGGCGTAGGGCTCGGCCAGCAGCAGATCGACCAGCAGCCGGGTGGCCTCCTGGGTGAGTCCGGTGCGGCGGAGCAGATCGCCCAGGGCGAGGCCGGCATCGAGAAAGGTCGGGAGGAGGTCCAGGGCGCGCTGGTAGGCGGCCCGCGCCGCGCCGGGGCGCTGCAGCTCCTCCTCGACCACGCCTTTCTCGTACCAGGCCTGCACCAGCGAGGGGTCCAGCTCCAGCGCGCTGGTGAACGCATCCAGCGCCCCTTCCCGGTCGCCCTGCTGGCGCAGCACGCTGCCCCGGAGCAGCAGCAGGTCGGGCCGGCCGGGAGCAAGCGAGGCGGCCCGCAGGGTATCCTGCGCCGCACCGTCGAGATCGCCGATCAGCTGGCGGGCCCGCGCCCGCGTCACCAGGGCATCGGCGCGATTGGGAGCCAGCGCCGCCAGTCGCTCCGCGACCGCGATCGCATCGGGGCCCCGCCCGAGCGCCACCAGGGTGGCGGCTTCTCCCTGGAGAATGTCGACGTTGTCCGGCGCCAGCGAGCTGGCCTCCCGGTATCGCTCCAGCGCTTCGCCGAACAGGCCCCGCTTGGCGAAAATGTCTCCCAGCAACGCCGCGCCGGCCGGGTGCGACGCACCGCGCTGGACCGCGCGATGCACCTCGGCCGCGGCGGTGTCGAGCAGCCCTTTGCCGATGAGATCGCGGGCCAGCGCGTACGCGTCGTCACGAGTGTCGGCCGGTTCGGCGCCCGCCGCGGAAGGCACCAGCTGGTCGAACAGGCCGTCGAGCACCCCGGCGTCGAAGGCAAACCCGGGGGTGGACGCCAGCGCTCCCGGCATGGTGGAGAGCGACGGGGGCACCGGTAACAGGGATTCCTCGAACTGGAGCTGGATCGCCAGCGCATACGATTCCGGGACGTAGAACGAATCGAGCTCCAGGGCGCGCCGGGTTTCCCGCAGCGCGTCGTCGAAGGCGCCCAGCTGGCTCAAGGCGAACCCGAGGTTGTAGCGCGCCGAGGCGTTGTTGGGATCCGCCTCGACCGAGCGGGCGAACGCATTCCGCGCGTCCTGGTGCCGCCGCAGCTCCATCAGCACCAGCCCGATGCCGTTCCAGGCGGAGGGGTCGTCGGCGCGTTCGGCCAGCAGGGCTCGATAGGCCTCGAGCGACTGCTTCAGCTCGCGGCGCTGCAGGTGCAGCAGGCCCAGGTTGCGCCGGGCTCCCGCAAAGTCGGGCCGGGCGCGCAGCGCGGCGTGGAGGGCGTCCAGCGCGGGCCCGGTCTCGCTGTCGCTCGCGCCCGCGACCCCGAGGTTGTTCCAGGCCAGCGCGTAGGTGGGATCGGCATCCACCGCCTTGCGGTAGGAGCCGCGGGCCTCTTCGCGCCGCCCCGCCTGGTGCAGGCAGACGCCCCGCTCGTTCCAGAGCTCGGCATTGCCCGGCTGGCGGTCCAGCAGACGGTCGTAGAATTCGATCGCGGCGCCGAAATCCTTGCGGAGCAGGTGGGTCTCCGCCATCGCCTCGAGCGCCGTCGCCTCGTCTTCGCCGGATTCGAGCGCCAGGCGGCACTCCCGCAGCGCCTCGGTGAGATACCCGCGCTTGCGGAACGCCACCGAGAGGCTGAGGTGCGGCTGCAGCGACGCCGCCTCGCGCCCGGGAACCGACGCGGAGCTTCCGCCGGCGGGGCGCCGGGGCGCCGCGCCCCGCTGGGCGCCGATCAGCAGATTGGGTTGCGCCGTGCCGAGCGAAGGATTGAGGGCGATAGCGCGGCGGGTCGCCGACCGGGCCGCTTCGTGGTGTCCGAGGTCTCCATAGAGGAACCCCAGGATGTAGTGCACCTCGGCGTGGTCGGGATTGAGCGCGACCGCCTCGGTCAGGACCGTCAGCGCGCGGTCGTTGAGGCCCCGGTTATACAGCGCGCGCCCGAGGCAGAGCCGCGCCACTGAGCTCTTCGGATCCACCTCGGAGGCCCGCTGAAACCACTCGGTGGCCAGCTCCTGGCGCCCCCGGGACTGCTCCAGCAGGCCGAGCTTGATCAAGGCGGTCGCGTCGGCGGGGTCACTGCGCAGCAGCTCCTCATACTGTTCCGCCGCCTGATCCTGCTGGCCGAGCGCCACGTAGGCGCGGGCCAGCTCGACCCGCGCGTTCCGGGCATTGGGATCCCGGGCCAGGTGTTCCCGCAGGTCGCCGATGATGGTGTCGAAGTATCCCGACTCGCGCTGGACCGTCTCCAGGTTGTCCTGGGCCACCCGCATCTCCGGATCCAGCTCCAGCGCGCGGCTGAAGGCGGCGATGGCCTCCGGGATCATCCCCCGTTCATAGTAGAAGACGCCGAGATTGTTCTGGGCGCCGGGATCGGAGGGATCGATGCGCCGGGCCAGCGAGCGGAGAGCGTCGGCGTCCCGGCCGGTCGGTGCGGCCGCCGGCATGGGGTCAGTTCGCGATGCGAATCGAGTCGAAGATCGCCTGCAGGGCGGGAGGGTCCGGCATCAGGAGGAACTGCCCGGTGAGCGTCCGTTCGGAGCCTTCGATCCGGAACGTGGTTTCGACGCAGAACAGCGCATCCCGCTCGTGCCCGAAATTCAGGTACGCCGTGGTGAGCACCGCGCCGGCCAGGTCCACCACCAGGGCCGGGACCGAGGGCACCAGCATCATGCCGAGAAAATCCGAGAGCGCGTTCATGTAGGCGGAGCAGAGGATGTTCCCGGTTTCCTTGATGGTGGACTGTTCCATCGCGTCGAACCCGGCCTGGCCGGTGCGGGGGCGCCGCAGCAGCAGCTCGCAGAGCGCGTAGGCGGATTCCTGGTCCAGCACCACCAGCGTGCGGCCGGTCAGATCTCCCATGACGTGCATCAGCACGCCGGCGATCACCGAATCCGACGGCCCCACCAGCTCGGCGACTTCCTCGAGCCGGCGGACGCTGACCTCGGGCACGCTGATCATGATCTTGCGGCTGGTCATCTGGGACAGTGCCGTGGCGGCGTGGCCGGCCCCGATGTTGGCCACCTCCCGCAACGCGTCACGTTCCAGGTCTGACAGAATCCGCTGGTCTGCCATCGAGTCCTCCACCTAGAAGAGTGCGGCCGGATCCACGATGAGCGCCGGCGCGCCGTCGGGCAGAATCGTGGCGCCGCCTACCCAGGCGGGCAGGCCAACGGGGGCCGCGAGCTGCTCCACCACGACGTCCTGCTGTCCGAGCAACGAGTCCACCACGAGCGCGGCCCGCCCCCCGCCGGCGTCCACCACCACGACCGGCCGGCGACCCGGGCCCGCTCTGGTCAGGCCGACGACATCCCGGAGATCCGCCGTGGGGAGCGGCGACCCCCGTAAGGTAACCTCGGACTCTGCCTGCTCATGCACCGCCGCCTCGGCCAGGACCCCGAAGGGAATGGCGTAGCGCTCGTCCTCCACGCCGACCAGCAGCGCGCGGAGAATCGCCCGGGTCACCGGGAGGTGCATCAGGAACGTGGTGCCGTGCCCCGGCATCGTCTTGAGTTCCATCCGGCCGCCCAGGGAGCGGATCCGCGTCATCACCGCGTCGATCCCGACGCCCCGCCCGGAGATGGACGACACACTCGTCTTGGTGGTGAATCCGGGGTGCGCCAGCAGCCGAAGCAGGCCGGCGGCGTCGGGGACGGGGGCGCCGGGTTCCAGCAGCCCGCGCTCCACCGCCCGGTCCCGGACCTCGGCGCGGTCGATTCCTCTTCCGTCGTCGGCCACGGTCACCGTCACCTGGTCCCGCACCCGCTCAGCCCGGAGCCGGATGGTACCCTCGGCCTCCTTGCCGGCGGCCACCCGGGCCGCCGGTGTCTCGAGCCCGTGGTCCGCGGCGTTCCGGATCAGATGCGTGAGCGGCTCGGTCAGCGCGTCCAGGACGGAGCGGTCCACTTCGATCTCGGTCCCCTGGAGCTCGAGCCGGATTTGCTTGTCGAGGTCGCGGCCCAGGTCCCGCAGCATGCGGGGAAACCGGTCGAAGATTTCGTCCACCGGCGCCATCCGGGCCCGGAGCACGCCGCTCTGGAGGCCCGACACCAGCGCGGAGATCCGGCCGCTCACCTGCTCCAGCTCCGATCCGATCTCCCGGTCGGCGAGGGAAGAGAGCCGGTTCCGGGCCACGATCAGCTCTCCGACGTGGTTCACCAGCGAATCGAGGCGCTCCAGATCCACCCGCACCTGACGCGCCGCGGGCCGGGGAGGCGCGGTGACGGCGGTGCTCAGCCGGGGATCGCGGCGCCGCTCGGGAATCGGGATCTCGGCGGTGCGCATTTCGACCGCCGGGACGAGGCGGTAGAGCGCCTCGATCAGATCGAGGTCGGTGACCGGCGTTTCCCCGCGGGCCACCGCCTCCACCCCTTCGCCCACGGCATCCACCGCCCGGAAGAGTCCGTCGATGGTGGCGCGGGACGGCTCGATCGTCCCGGCCCGGACGCCCGCCAGGACCTGTTCGGCGGCGTGGGCCAGCTCGGACACCGGATCGTAGCCCAGCGCCGCCGAGGACCCCTTGATCGAATGGAACGCGCGGAACAGTTCGGCCACCGGGTGGGACGAGCCGGGGTCACGCTCGAACGCAAGGAGCAGCTCGTTGCAGCGTTGGAGATGGTCGCGGCTGTCGGAGAGAAAGAGCGCGGTATAGCGGGCGAGATCCACCGCAACTCACCCGAGCAATCGCTGCACCGCTTCAAGCACCCGCGACGGCTGGAAGGGCTTGACCACGAAATCCTTGGCCCCCGCCTGGATCGCCTCGACCACCAGGGCCTGCTGGCCCATGGCGCTGCACATGAGGATCTTGGCTTCGGGGTGGTCCTTGCAGATTTCCCGGACCGCCTCGATGCCGCCCATGTCCGGCATGACAATGTCCATGGTGACGAGGTCGGGCTTGAGCTGGCGATACTTCTCCACCGCCTGGGCGCCGGACTCCGCTTCGCCGATCACCTCGTACCCGGCCTGGGTGAGAATGTCGGTAATCATCGTCCGCATGAAGATCGCGTCGTCGCAGACGAGCACGGTATGGCCCACGGTGGCACCCCCTTCGATTTACGCCTTGATCGCTTCGGGCCGGAACAGCGGCCAGACCTGGCCTTCGATATCGAGCATCGGAAGGCGGTCGGCGGTTTCGAGCGTATGGAGATCTTCCACGTCGTCGACCTCGATGGCCACCCGGCCCTCGTGCATGGCGAGGACGAGCAGATACCCGCTCGCGCCGCTGTCGGGCTCCGCCAGCACGCCGGCGCCGCTGACCACCGTCACCAGCACCCCGCGCACATTGACGACGCCCCGAATCGGCGCCGCCGTTCCCGGGATACGAACAACCCCCGGCGCGGTGACGACTTCACGAACCGCCGCGACGGGGACTGTGAACCGCCTGGTGCCGACGCGACAGACGACGACACGCCCAATCGGGGCGTCACTCATTCGGATCGATACCTGAAGAAATCAAAATAGGTAAGTCCCGTTGCCGGAGCAACTTGGCCCGGGGCGGCGCTGGCCACCTCGAGCGCTTCCCGAAGATCCGCTGGCCATTCCGATGCAAAGGCCATGCGGACCCCGGTGATGGGGTGCTTGAAGACCAGCTCGGCGGCATGGAGCGCCTGCCGCGGCGTGGCCCGCTCGAGACGATCGGCCAGCAGGCGCCCGGGGCCAGCCATCCGTCGCGCCCCGCCGCCACTGTACACCGGATCGCCCACCACCGGATGCCCGGCGTGGGCCAGGTGCACCCGGATCTGGTGGGTGCGGCCGGAGTGGAGCTCGGCGCGCACCAGATCGCACACCTCGAACCGGGCCAGCACGTGGATATCGGTGCGGGCGGCACGGCCGTCCTCGCGCACCATCATCCGCTTCCGGTCGGTGGGACTGCGGGCCATCGGCGCCTCGATCACCACCGGCGACTGGTCGAAGTGTCCCCAGGAGAGCGCCGCATACCCCCGCTTGACCTGGCGGGCGGCGAGGGCCGCGCTGAGGCGACGATGGGCCAGGTCGGTCTTGGCCACCACCATGAGCCCGCTGGTATCCCGGTCCAGCCGGTGCACGATGCCGGGCCGGCCTTCCGCCCCGCCCGAGAGCGTGGTGCCGCGAGCCACCAGGGCGTTGACCAGCGTGTCGTCCCAGTGCCCCGGGGCGGGATGCACCACCAGGCCGGCCGGCTTGTCGATCACCGCGAGGTACTCGTCCTCGTAGACGACGTTGAGCGCCAGCGGGTTCGGAATCAGCGTGCGGGGCGGCTCGTCCTCGGGAAAGGCGACCTCGATCAGGTCCCGGTACTCGGGAATCCGGGACGCGCGCACCACTTTTCCGTTGACCCGCACCGAGCCGGCGGCCACGATCCGCGCCGCCTGTGTGCGCGAGAGCGCGAGCTGGTCGGCGAGGAATCGGTCGATGCGTTCGGCGCCGGGGACGGCCACGGAGAATGTGACGGGGGGCAGCGGCGGCTCAGGCGGTCGGCGCGGTATGGGCCCGGGACCGGCGCGCGTCCTCCAGCCAGAGGGACACCGCCAGCAGGATCGCGCCGCAGCTCACGCCCATGTCCGCCACGTTGAAGGTCGGCCAGCGGTGCGCGCCCACGCCCACGTCGATGAAATCCACCACGCCCTGCGCGGTACGGATCCGGTCGATCAGGTTGCCCGCCGCCCCGCCGGCCACCAGCCCGCAGGAGAGCTGGCGCAGCCAGTCCCGCGGCGGGCTCGATCGGGCCAGCCGGTAGAGCAGCACGATGGCGACCACCGCCACCGCCAGGAAGATCCAGCGCGACCACGGCCCCAGATGGAGTCCGAACGCCGCGCCCTCGTTGTAGACCAGCCGCAGCTGGAGCCAGTCTCCCAGCACTTCCACCGACGGGATCGGCAGGAGCCCCTGCTCCGCCACCCGCTTGGTGGCGAAGTCGAGCACCAGGATGACCAGGGCGACCACCCAGAACAGCCGGCGGCCCTCAGCGGCGCTTCTCATCCTCTTCCTTTTCCTTGCAGGTGATGCAGAGCCGGGCGTGGGGCAGCGCATCGAGCCGCTCGAACGCGATCTCCTGCCCGCACTGGTGGCACTTGCCGAACTTTTCGGGCTCGCCGTAGAGGCGCCGGAGGGCCTGGTTGACGTGCCAGAGATAGCGACCCTCCTGCGACGCGAAGAGGAACTGCTTTTCCCGCTCCATCGTGTCGGTGCCCTGATCCGCCATGTGGAACGAATAGGAGGAGAGGTCTCCGTCGGACGACTGCTG
Source organism: uncultured Gemmatimonadales bacterium (assembly GCA_963762545.1). Taxonomy (GTDB): domain Bacteria; phylum Gemmatimonadota; class Gemmatimonadetes; order Gemmatimonadales; family GWC2-71-9; genus JABFSM01. Next base: position 119,717 of record CAVXLC010000003.1, read on the forward strand.
GGTGTTGTTGAAAGACTCGTCGTAGTACCCGAGCTCCTTCATGACCCGGGCCCGCTCGTCCAGGAGGCGCGATTCGAGATACGTCAGCTGCTTCTTGTTCATGGCCGATCCGTGAGTGTTGAGCCGGTTCAGACTTCTCCCGCCGGATGGCGGGCAACCGAGATGATGGCGCGGTGGCCGTCGATCTCCACCGTTTCCTGTCGATCCGGCGCCGAGGCGGCGGCGCCGAGATGCATCGAGCGGGCCAGGGTCTCGCCGCGAATCGCCTCGGCGTGGGCCCGCACCGCCTCCAGCAACGCCGGAGGTCCGTCCACCTGGAGCTCGATCCGGGTGGTGTACTCGTAGCCCGCGTCCTTCCGGAGCCGCTGGACCCGGTTGACGACTTCCCGCGCCACGCCTTCGCTCCGCAAATCGTCGGTGATCACCGGATCGAGCGCCGCCACGTAGCCGCCGTCGCTCTGCACCAGCCAGTCGGTGGTCACTTCGCGCTCGACGGTGACGTCCTCGGGTCCGTATTCCCACCCGTCGGCGCCGCCGTTCAGGTGCACCCGTCCGCCGGCCTCGAGCGCCCGGAGCTGATCGGCAGAGAGCCGCGCCGAAGCGGCCGCCGCCTCCGGGGTGCGCTTGCCGTACCGCTTGCCCAGCGTCCGGAAGTTCGGCCGGGCGCGCAGCCGGACCAGGTCCGCGTCCGACGCCACCACCTCCACCGCGCGCACATTGACCTCCTGCGCCAGCAGCGGAAGCATCGCCCGGAACCGGGGGGAATCCGCGGCGCGGGGAATCGCCACCCGCATCCGGGAGAGCGGCTGCCGCACCCGGATGCTCTGCTCTTCGCGCGCGGCGCGGGCCAGGGAGGCCAGCCGGCGCACCGCGGCCATCGCCTCCTCGAGCTCCAGATCCCGCGATCCGCCGGGCACCGGAAAACGCGCCAGGTGCACCGACTCGCCGGTGAGCGCGCGGTGGAGCCAGTCGCTGGCGAACGGCGCCGCGGGCGCGAGCAGACGACTGACGGTAAGGAGCGCATCGTGCAGCGTGCGCACCGCCGCCGGCTCGGCGGCCTTGTCCGGGGCCCAGAACCGGGATCGGGAGAGCCGGACATACCAGTTGGACAGGTCGTCCAGGAACCCGATGATCGGCCGGACGCCGTTGGTGGGGTCGTACCCCTCCCATGCGGCCACCGTGGCGGCCACGGTGGCCTCCAGCCGGCTCCGGAGCCAGCGGTCCAGCGGGGTTTCCGCCGCCTCGTCGCGCGCCGGAACCGCCCCGCCGGCGTACAGCTGGAAGAACGTGTAGGTATTCTTCAGCGTCTGCAGGAACGCGCCGGCCAGCTCGTTGATGGCCGCGGCATCGTATCGCTTGGCGCCCCACACGTCGCTCGACGCCAGCAGATAGAGCCGGGCGACGTCGGCGCCGTGCTGCCGGATCAGGTCCCACGGCTCCACGATGTTGCCCCGGGACTTCGACATCTTCTGGCCCTGCGCATCGAGCAGCAGGCCGTTCACGACCACGTGCCGGTACGACGCGCGGTCGAAGACCCCGGTGCTGATCGCCAGCAGCGAATAGAACCATCCCCGGGTCTGGTCCAGCCCTTCGCAGATGAAATCGGCGGGAAAGTGTCGCTCGAACTCCCCGGTGTTCTCGAAGGGGTAGTGCCACTGCGCGTAGGGCATCGATCCCGAATCGAACCAGGCGTCGATCACCTCGGGCGCCCGGCGCATGGTGCCGCCGCCGGGCGCGGGCCAGGTCAGCGCATCCACGCCCGGCTTGTGGGGATCGAAGTCCGGCGGCAGCGGGCGGCCCAGCCGGGCCGCCAGCTCCGCATAGCTGCCGATCACTTCGACCACACCGGGATCCCGGTCCGAGACCCAGACCGGCAGCGGCGTGCCCCAGTACCGGTCCCGGGACAAGGCCCAGTCGACATTGTTGCTGAGCCAGTCTCCGAAGCGGCCGGAGCCCACCTCGGGGGGGTGCCAGTCGATGCCGGCATTCAGCTCCACCAGGCGATCCTTGATCGCGCGCGTGCGCACGAACCACGAATCCCGCGCGTAGTAGATGAGCTTGCTCTTGCACCGCCAGCAATGCGGATACTCGTGCAGGTGCTGCTCGGTGCGGAGGTGCCGCCCGTCGGCCTTGAGCCGGCGGATGATCAGCTCGTTGGTTTCGTCGGCGGTCACCAGCCGCCCTTCCAGCTCCGGCCAGGTGGTGCCGGCAAAGGTCCCGTCGGCCGCCACCGGACGCAGCAGCGCCAGCCCGTGCCGCTGACCCGCCTCGTAGTCGTCCGCGCCGAACGCCGGCGCCAGATGGACGATGCCGGAGCCGTCGTCCGCGGAGACGAAGTCGCCGGTGACCACGATCGAATGGGCCCGGCCGGGGGGAAGCGGCACCACGTCGAGCGGGCGGGTGTACCGCAGCCCTTGAAGTGACTGACCGTAGAACGGCGTGCCGATGGGCCGGAGCTCGGTGTTGAGCACCTTGGCCAGCGCCTCGGCCCGGGCGGTGGCCAGAATCAGCTTGCGTCCCGGCGTCCCGGCATCCGTGGCGGGGAGCTCGAAGGTCCCGTATTCCAGGTCCGGCGCCACCGCCACCGCGACGTTCGACGGCAGCGTCCAGGGTGTGGTGGTCCACACCACCAGCTCGCGACCGCTGCCGTCTTCCAGCGGGAAGCCGACGTAGACCGATTTGTCGTGCGACTCTTCGTAGCCCAGCGCCAGCTCGTGGCTCGAGAGCACCGTCCCGCAGCGGGGGCAGTACGGCAGCACCCGGTGGCCCCGGACCAGCAGCCCTTTGGTGTGCAGCTGCTTCAGCAGCCACCACACCGATTCGATGTACTGGGGCGTGCAGGTGATGTAGGGATGGTCGTAGTCGAGCCAGTACCCGATCCGGTCGGAGAGCTCCTGCCAGTCCTTCACATAGGTGAAGACGCTCTCGCGGCAGAGCCGGTTGAATTCGGCCACGCCGTACGCCTCGATGTCCTTCTTGCCCTTGAGCGCCAGCTTCTTCTCGATCTCGATCTCGACCGGGAGGCCGTGGGTGTCCCAGCCGGCGATGCGGGTGACCGAGTGGCCCTGCATCACCTTGAACCGGGGGAACAGGTCCTTGATGGTGCGGGAGAAGACGTGGTGGATTCCGGGGCGGCCGTTGGCGGTGGGCGGGCCTTCGTAGAAGACGAAGGGTGTCCCGTCCTTCCGGGCCTCCTGCACCCGGTGGAAGAGGTCTTCCGCCTTCCAGCGCGCCAGCAGCTCGCGCTCCATGGCGTCGGCGCCCTGATCGGGCCAGGCGGGAAAGCGCGCTGCGGGTGCGGTCATGCCTGGCGGCGGTAGGCTTTCAGCAGGTCATCCGCCCCGGCGGCGTCTCCCGTATCACCGCCGAGCACCGCCAGCTCGGCCAGCTGCCGCTCGAGCAGCTGGCGATAGCTCTGGAGATAGGCCTGGAACTGCCGGCGGGCCAAGTCGTTGCCATGGGCCAGGCGCTGCTCGTCGTTGCGGGCCTGTTGGAGGAGCCGCTCCACCTCGGTGCGGGCCTCGAGCAGCATCTGGTCCGCCTCGGCCTGCGATTCGCGGAGTACGACCTCGCGCTCGCGCTCGACCTGTGCCATGGTCTCGGAGCGGAGCTGTTGGGCCGAAATCAGCGCGTCGTTCATGGCGCGGTCCCGGTCGCGGTAGGACTTGAGCTGCTCGCTCATCCCCTTGATGCGCTCATCCATCTGCACCCGGTCGCGGACCAGGCGGTCGATCTCTTCGGCCATGCGCTGCTTGAACTCCTCGACCTGGGCCGGATCGTAGCCGCGCAGCACCCGCTGAAATTCCTGGGCCCGCACGTCGTGCGAAGTCAGATGGAACGCGTCGTCGGTCATTGGCGTTCTCCGAAGAGCAGGGTTCCCAGCCGTACCATCGTCGCGCCCTCTTCCACCGCGGCCGGAAAATCTCCGGACATGCCCATCGACAGTTCGGGCAATCGGTGCCCCGCGGACTCCATCGTGTCTCGGAGCTGGCGGAGCCGAGCGAACGCGCCCCGCTGGACCCGCTCGTCATCGCTTTGCGCCGCCATCGTCATCAACCCCTGGAGGTCGAGCCGGGGCAGCGCCGCGATCCGATCCAGCAAGGCGGGGAGCCCGCCGGGATCCACCCCGCTCTTCTGCGCCTCGCCCGAACAATTGACCTCGATCAGGATGGGCTGCCGGCTCCCCGGCGCGACCCGGCGATCGAGCTCGGTGGCCAGGTCGTCCCGATCCACCGAGTGGATCAGCGCAAACCGGCCGGCCGCCTGCCGGGCCTTGTTGCGCTGCAGCGACCCGATCAGGTGCCAGCGGACCGGAACGCCGACCAGTTGCTCCTGCTTGGCCAGCGCTTCCTGAACCCGGTTTTCTCCGACATCCTCGAGTCCGGCAGCCACCGCCGCCCGGACCGCTTCCGGCCCATGGGTCTTGGTGACGGCCACGATGCGTACCGGATGCTTCCAGCCGCCGCGAGCCTGATGCAGCCGGATTCGGTCACGGACCGAGGCCAGCCGCGGGACCAGCCCCGGGAAATCCATAACCCACGAATTTAATGGGAGTTACCGCTTTGCAGAAGGGATCTTCTTCCGTACCTGGTCGAGCGCGGCTTGGACCGCCGGATTGGTGGAGAGGTGGGCCGCCCGTTCGAGGTAGCTCAGCATGCGAGCCGAGTCGGCCCGGTCCTGCATGGCGAACGCGAGCTGGGTGAACGGCAGACCCAGGGTGCTCGCGATTCCCCCCGCCGTGTTCTCCAGCTCGCGCTTCGGACGGGTGAGCAGCCCGGCGTAGCGGTAGGTCTCCATCATGAGGCGGTCGGTGGCGGCAATGTCGAGTGGAGCGCCCATCAGCCTCCGAAAGTCATACCCCGGCGTCGTGGAATCCACGGGGGCCGACTCCAGCGTTATGGCCAGACCGCGCTGGACCAGGAAGCGGTCGAGTCCGAAGTTCGTCCCGGTGGCGGTGAGGCCCCAGGCGATTGGCCGACGGCCGAAGTTCTGCTGGATCACGCGGAGCACCAGGAAATCCTTCCCGTAGAGCACCGTATTGGAATCGATGACGGTCTGGTACGCGCCGACCTTGAGGCTCACCGCCTTGTCGATGATCTGCGGCACCGCCTCGGCAATTTCCTGATCGCTCATCGTATGCAGCGGCCAGGTGGGCGCCACCGGATGCAGTCCCTTCCAGATCGCCGGGGCCTGGTCCTCCTCGAACGGCCGGACCGGGTTGTCCCGCAGCTGGCGCATGTACCAGTCGGTTTCTGCCAGCGCGAGGCACACGACCGTGACGTCCTGGCGGATTCCCTCGACCTCCTGCGCCCACCAGAGCGGGAAGGTGTCGTTGTCTCCGTAGGTGAACAGGATACCATACGGCGGAACCGAATTGAGCAGATCGTAGGCGAAGTCTCCCGGAAGCCGCGCGTCCGGGCCGTGCTGGCGGTCCGCCTCGCGGAAGTTCAGCGCGAAGGGGACCAGGGCCATCAGGAAGACCGACAGGGGCAGGAGCTGCCGAAGCCGGGGCCGCAGCGACAGCTCGGCCTGCGTCCCGGCCCAGAGCCTCCGGCCCCAGTCTCTGACCACGGTCAGCAGTCCGAGCGCCGCCCACAGCCCCCAGACCACGAAGCTCACCACGAAGAAGTAGTCCCGCTCCCGGACTTCGTGCTGCTCCACGCTGGGGAACCGGTCGTAGCCCAGGCTGAACCCCGGCTTGAAATTCATGTACACCAGCAGCCCAAGTCCGGTGGTGAGCCACAGCGTCCCGAGCAGCCAGGCGCCGGTCCGGTCGCTCCGCCGCTGCGCGCCGAAGCCCAGGAGTCCCAACCCGAAGAACAGCACGGTGAAGAGGGAACGAATCGGGATTCCGCCGCCGGGGAGCGGGATGGATCCAGGCACCGCCTTGGCCCACTGCCAGTCGAAGTACTGGAGATAGTTGACCAGCTGCAGGCCGATGATGACCAGGCTGCGTCCCGGGTTCCCCGCCCCGTGGCGGACCGTGGGATCATCCCAGGGTGTCCGGACCTCGTACTGCTCCCGCCGAATGACGGCGGTGAGCGCCTTCCAGGTGTCCGGTCCCGCCTCGTTCAGCATCGGGTGCTGGGCCGAGCGGATGTACAGATACAGGTAGGGGGTGACTCCGATCAGCGCGACGAACAGCAGCAACACCCCGAAGCGCAGATCGCCCGAGGATACGAAGACCAGCGCCCCCAGGAAGGCGCCGGCCCCCAGAATGATCAGCGGCCCGTTGCCGAGTCCGATCCCCAGGAGCAGACCCCAGAGGCTGGCCATCGAGGCCGCGTAGCCCCACTCGCGCCGGCGCAGCCCTGCGTCGTCCGAGGGCCGGTGGCGCAGCTCGGCCACCATGAACGCGATCACCGCGGGCCCGGCCAGGAGTCCGAGCAGGTGATTGCCGATCGCGATCCCGAGAAAGAAACCCACCAGCAGCAGAAAGCGCGGGGCGTGGCCGGTACCACGCGTCGCGCGCCAGCGCAGCAGCAGCCAGCAGACCGCCGCGATGGTGAAGGTCGCGACGGCGTACACCTCGGTCTCGTTGCTGTTGAGCCATTGGGTGAACCCGAAGGATGCGATCAGCGCCCCGGCCGCACCGGCGGCGGTCCGCAGCACGGCCCGGCCGCGGGGCTCCATGTCCTTGAGATGCCGCCCGGCGGATTCCTGCAGCACCAGGAACCAGCAGCCGGCGCCCGCCGAGCTGAAGAGCGCGCTCAGGAGGTTGGTGCGAAATGCGAACTCGCCCACCGGGAAGAGCATGCCCCAGACATGGCCCATCATGACGAACAACGGCGTGCCCGGGGGATGCGGTATGCCCAGGATCTTCATCGACGCGACGAACTCGCCGGCGTCCCAGAAGGTGACCGAGGGCGCGAGCGACACCAGGTAACCGAGCAGGACCACGAGCGAGACGGCGAGGGCCGCGCGATAGGGCGGGCGGTCCGCAGGACTCGCGGGGGCGGCGGCTGGCGGCCGGACCGGGGGACGGGCGGCGGCGGTGGCGGTCATCGGGGGCAGGCGGCCTCCGCCACCGCGAGGGCGTCCCGCGCCGACCCGGGCTCGTGGACCCGGAACAACCGGGCGCCGGCCTCCCAGGCGAGGGCACAGGCGGCGGCGGTGGCGGTGTCCCGTTCCTCCACCGGACGCGAGGTGAGCGCGCCGAGGAATCGCTTGCGGGAGGGACCAACCAGGATCGGCCGCCCGAACACCCGGAGCGCACCGAGGCCGCGGAGGAGCTCGACGTTCTGCTCCCCGGTCTTGCCGAAGCCCAGGCCCGGGTCGATCACGATGCGCTCGCCTTGGAGCCCGGCGTTCCGGGCCCGAGCCAGGGCCCAGGCCAGCTCTTCGATGACGCCCGCCAGCACGCCGAACGGATACTCCGTATGGGCCAGCGATCCGAGGTCCTCGAACTCCCCGCGGGAATGCATGAGCACCACGCCGGCCTGGCGTTCGGCGCAGAGCGCGGCCATGCCGGGGTCGAGCCGCAGCCCGGAGACGTCGTTGACGATCGCGGTGCCGAGGTCGAGGGCGGCGCGAGCCACTCCGGACTTTACCGTATCGATGGAAAGCGGCAGGTCGGGAAAGCACCGGCGCGCCGCTTCGATCACCGGACCGACCCGCGCCAGCTCCTCGGCCTCGGACACCGCGGCGGCGCCGGGGCGAGTGGACTCGCCGCCGATGTCGAGAATCGTCGCCCCATCGGTGCGCAAACGCTCAGCGTGGCGCATGGCGGCGTCCACGGCGGTATAGCGACCGCCGTCGCTGAACGAATCGGGGGTGACGTTGAGAATGCCCACCACGACCGGCTGGTCGAGCGCGATCGGTCCCATCGCGGTGTGCCAGATACGCGGATCGTCGGAGGGCAGCGCGTGGCCCAGCGCGGTGGCGAGTTCGACCAGGGGCGGCGGGCAGATCCAGGGCCGCGCCAGGGCGGACAGCCTGGCGCGCGGTCCGGTGAGCAGGGCCCAGTCGTCGCCGGTGATGATATCGAGACCGAGGCGCGACCCGCGATGGACCAGGGCCTCGAGGGTGACGGGCTCGAGCTGGGTGCAGTGAAACGCGAGGGACTCCAGCCCCTCCGCGGTGGTACGAGACAATTCGCCCTCCCATCCATGGGACAGGAGGGCGACACGGACGGCGTCTTCGGACCGTCCGGGAAGCGGTACGACCCTCACGCGCCGGCGGGTTCGGCCGGCGGGGCCCCGAGCATCGGAGTGCGGACCGCGGCCGGGCTGGCCCCCGTCTTGGACGGCGGCGGAAGCGGCGGCGGCGGCGCGGAGCGCGGCGGCAGCGGCTCGCCGCGATTGAGCAGCGACATTTCCTCGCGGTCGAGCGTCTCGCGCTCCAGCAGCGCCACCGAGAACCGGTCGAGCAGCTCGCGGTTCTGGCTCAGGATGCCCCGGGCCCGCTCATAGGCCTCGTCCACGATCCGCTTCACTTCGGAGTCCACCATCTGCGCCAGTGAATCGGACACATCGCGGCGATGGCCGATTTCCCGGCCCAGGAAGACTTCCTGCTCGCGGTCGCCGACGGCGATGACGCCGATCTTGTCACTCATCCCGAACTGGGTCACCATGCGCCGGGCGATGCCGGTGGCCTGCTCGATGTCGTTGGATGCGCCGGTGGTGACCTTTTCGGGCCCGAACACCAGCTCCTCGGCCACCCGGCCGCCGAACGCGCAGGCCAGCCGGCCCTCGAGCCAGTCCTTGGTGTAGTTGTGGCGGTCCTCCTCGGGCAGCCACACGGTGAGCCCCAGGGCCCGGCCCCGCGGAATGATCGTGACCTTGTGCAGCGGGTCGGAGCCGGGAACCTTGAGCGACACGATCGCGTGGCCGGCCTCGTGATACGCGGTGAGCTTGCGCTCGTCGTCGGTGAGCTGGAGGCTCCGCCGCTCGACGCCGAGCATCACCTTGTCCTTGGCGTCCTCGAAGTCCGACATGTCCACCAGATTCTTGTTGCGCCGGGCCGCCAGCACCGCGGCCTCGTTGACCAGGTTGGCCAGATCGGCACCGGCCAGGCCGGGCGTGCCCTTGGCCAGCGTCTCGAGGCGCACGTCCGACGACAGCGGAATCTTCCGGGTATGCACCCGGAGGATGCCTTCCCGGCCCCGCACGTCCGGCGCATCCACGACGATCATCCGGTCGAACCGGCCCGGCCGGAGCAGCGCCGGATCGAGCACGTCGGGCCGGTTGGTGGCGGCGATCAGGATCACCCCGTCGTTGGATTCGAAACCGTCCATTTCCACCAGGAGCTGATTCAGGGTCTGCTCCCGCTCGTCGTGACCGCCGCCCAGCCCGGCGCCCCGATGGCGGCCGACCGCGTCGATCTCGTCGATGAAGATGATGCAGGGCGCGTGCGCCTTGCCCTGCTCGAACAGGTCCCGGACCCGCGAGGCGCCGACGCCCACGAACATCTCGACGAAGTCGGAGCCCGACATCGAGAAGAACGGCCGGCCGGCCTCGCCGGCCACCGCCTTGGCCAGCAGCGTCTTGCCGGTGCCGGGCGGACCGACCAGCAGCGCGCCCTTGGGGAGCCGGCCGCCGAGGCGGGTGAACTTCTGGGGATCCTTCAGGAACTCGATGATCTCCTGGAGCTCGACCTTGGCTTCGTCGGCGCCGGCTACGTCGGCGAAGGTGATCTTCGGCGTATCTCCCGCCAGGAGCTTGGCCTTCGATTTCCCGAAGGAGAAGGCCCGGTTGCCGCCCGACTGCATCTGCCGGATCAGCACGAACCAGATGGCGAAGATCACGATCCAGGGCAGCATGGCGAGCAGGACCGAGACGATGCCGCTCTTGGGCTCCTTGGCGGTGATGATGACGCCGGCCTGCTCCAGCCGCTTGAGCATGGCCGCGTCGTTGGCCACCGGCAGCAGCACGGTGAAGTTGTGCACCTGCACGGTGCCCGCGGGGACGGCCCGGCGGAACTCGCCTTTGACTTCCTTGCCGTTGTAGACCTCGACCGACTTGATGTTGCCGGCGTCGAGCTGCTGGCTGAATTCGGTGTAGTTCAGCTGGCCCGAGTCTCCCCGGGTCTTGCCCATCAACTGGACGATCGCCACCGCGAGCAGGGCGACGAGCAGCCACAGCGCGAGATTCTTGCTGAGGCCGGACCAATTGGGCATCTGGGGCTTCTGAGGCGGTCGCTGCTGCATCACATCAAGTCCGCGATAAAGGGAAGATGCCGGAAGTCTTCGGCGTGATCCAGACCGTAGCCGACCAGGAATGCGACCGGGGCTTCAAATCCGACGAACCGCACTTCGGGCATCGGTGCGTGCATTTCGACCTTGTCGAGCAGCGCGCATATGGACAATGACGCCGGCGCCCGGTCCTTCAACACGCCGAGCAGGCGTCGCAGAGTGTTGCCGGTATCCACGATGTCCTCGACCAGCACGATATGCTTGCCCTCGAGCCGGGTTTCCGGGTCGTACAGCAGCCGGACGTGACCGGAGGAGGTCGTGCCGGCGCCGTAGGAGCTGGCCACCAGGAAATCGACCTGGAGCGGCCGCTCGATCTTGCGCACCAGGTCGCCCAGGAAGATGAAGCTTCCTTTGAGCAGTCCGAGCACCAGCAGGTCGCCGTCGGGATAGGCCCGGGTGATCTCGAGGCCCAATTCCGATACCTTGGCCGCGATCGTCGCCTCGTCGTAGATGATCGACTTGACGGTGCGACCACCGGTGCGGCGGAGGACGTCAGCCGACGTGGGCATCGATCCTCAACGCCGGCGCACCCGCCGCGGGAATGCCATGGGCCGAACGTCCGACGCCGGGCACCCAGACGATCCGGCCGCCGGCCTCGAGGACCGGCCAAGCCGCACGCTGACTCCGGGCGATCCGGGCGTCCTGCATGCAACGCACCACGAGTCTCCTTCCGGTGCCGCCCAGCGGGTGGAGGAGATCTCCGGCGCGCCAGGGCCGCACGATGTACACACCATCCTCGAACCAGCTCGACGGCTGGTTGCGTTCCAACCGCTCGGGGGCCGGCTCCCGCCGCCAGGAAAAGCGCCACCCGCCGGCGTGGAGCTCTCCGGCCTGACCCTGGAGCCGAACCGGCGCCCAGGGGACAGGATGCGCGGAACCCCGAAAGAGGCGAAGGCGGCCGAACGAGAGCTCGGCCGCGCACCCCGCCCCGAGCTCCGCGACCGCCCCGCTCCGCCCTCGTGTGAGCAGCCGCTCGATCCGCGCCGCCCTCGCCAGCCCCACCTGAATTCCCGACCGGCGCCCCAAGGCGCCCAGGAGGGCCCGAACAATGACCGAATCATACCCTTTGAGGGGGGTGGCAGCAACGGAAACCCCTCCCCCTTCGTGCACTAAATCAAGTCCCATGATTCGGTCCAGCGAGGCGTCCCACGCCGCGCGGTCCGCGGCCGCCTGACGTCCGAGTGTGAGCAGCCGCCGGTCGACGTCCGGCTGCCGCTCTCGCAGGATGGGCAGAAGCCGGGTCCGGATCCAGGTTCGCTGGTGCCGGAGGTCCTGGTTCGCGGGGTCGGTCCAGCACTGGAGGCCGTGACGATGCAGGTACTCGGCCAGTTCTTCCCGCCGGAACGGCAGGAGTGGTCGGAGCAGCTTTCCCCGGCGCGGCGCGATCCCCGCCAGACCGGCGGGACCCGAGCCCTTGAGCGCGCGCATGAGAATGGTCTCGACCTGGTCGTCCTGGTGGTGGCCGGTGAGAATCAGGACGGCTCCGACCTCCGAGGCCAGCCGGTAGAGCCAGTCGTACCGCGCTTCGCGGGCGCGGGTCTCCGAGGCGTCGGGCCCGAGCTGGAGCCGCGCCGTGTGCGCCGGCACCCCGAGCGCGAGGGCCGCCGCGCGTACCGATCCGGCCACGGCCGCGCTGTCGGGATGGATGCCATGATCCGCGTGGGCCACCTGGAGCTCGAGCCCCGAGGCCGCCGGCGAGCCGGCCAGCAGATGGAGCAGCGCCAGCGAGTCGGGGCCGCCGGACACCGCGACGAGGGTGACGCCGGGGCGAAGGCGCAGGGACGCGAGATGCCGGTCGAACCGCTCCTCGAGGGTCACAATCCCTCGAACGGCTCCATGTGAATCAGCACATCCTGCACGCTGGGCACGGCGGAGCGGATGGCCCGCTTCACCTTGCCGCTCAGGACGTGGGCCTCATGGAGCGAGAGCGAGGGCTCGGCCTGCACGTGGAGCTCGAGGAGATACCGGGGCCCGCTCTTCCGGATCTTGAGCTTTTCGGTGGCGAGCACGCCGGACACGCTGTGCGCGGCCGTATCCACCTCGCGAAAGACCCCCTCCGCGGGAGAACGGTCCATCAGCTCGGCGAGCGCCGGCCGGATGATCTTGACCCCGTTGAAGAGGATGACGAAGGAGGCGGCGAGTGCTGCCCAGTCGTCGGCGGGCTCCCACCCGGGGCCGCCAACCAGCGCGATGGTGATGCCGATGAAGGCGAAGGCGGAGGTGATGGCGTCGGATCGGTGATGCCAGGCGTCGGCGGTGACGGCCAGGCTCCCGAGTTCAGCGGCTCCCCTGAGCACGAAGCGGAAGAGAGTCTCCTTGACGGCCACGACCCCGACCAGGACGATGAGCGTGAAGGACTGCGGAGCATGATGGGGAATCCGGATTTCCCGCACCGCCTCGATGCCGATGACGATTGCCGCGGCCACCAGCATGAGCCCCACCACAGCGGCCGAGACCGATTCGGCCTTGCCATACCCGAAGGGGTACCGATCGTCCGCGTCTCGCGAGGCGACCCGGAGCCCGCCCCAGACGATCAGCGACGAGATGAGATCGGCGATTGACTCCACCGCGTCGGCGATCAGAGCGTAGGAATTCCCCAGCACCCCCGCGACGAGCTTGACGAGCGCGAGGACTCCGTTGGCCAGGAGCCCGAGCTGCGCCAGCCGGATGCCCCGATTCATGCGGCGGTCAGGGACTCAGGCGGTCCCGCACCCAGCCGCCGTCGGCGCTCCGCCGGTAGCGGATGCGGTCGTGCAGCCGGTTGGGGCGGCCCTGCCAGAATTCAAATTCGTCGGGGATCACCCGCACCCCGCCCCACCAGGGCGGACGCCCGATGCTGCCGTCGGGGTGGTGGCTGGCGGCTTCGGCCCAGCGGGTTTCCAGCTCCCCGCGGCTCCTCACCACCTCACTCTGGCGGGAGACCAGGGCGGACAGCCGGCTCCCGACGGGGCGGGAGCGGAAGTACGCATCCGATTGCGACGCGGCGATGGGTTCGGTCCGCCCCACGACGCGAACCTGGCGCTCCAGCTCGGCCCACCAGAAGACCAGAGCCGCCCGGGGATTGGCGGCCAGCTCGGCGCCCTTCCGGCTCCGTGAGTCGGTGAAGAACACCAGGCCGTGCTCGTCGGCGCCTTTCAGGAGGACCATGCGCGCCGACGGCTGTCCGTCCGGCGCGGCCGTGGCCAGCGTCATCGCGTTGGGCTCGGGAAGCCCCGCGTGGACGGCCTCGTCGAGCCAGGCGAGAAACTGCTTGAGCGGCTGGCGGTCGACCGATTGTTCGTCGAGCTCGGCCCGGGCGTACGCCTTCCGCAAGTCGGCCAGGCTCATCGTTCGGTCTCCTCCTCCTTGAAGATGGCGAAACCCCGCGCCAGGTAACCCGCCAGCGCGGACGGGTGATCGAGCGTGCAGGTATGGACCCACACCCGGCGCACCCCCGCATGCATGGCATAGGCCCGCTGCACCGCCTGGGTGAGCAGGTAGCCGCCGATTCCCCGACCGACGCAGGCAGGCACCAGCCCAAAATAGACGATCTCGACGCTGCCACCGTCCTGGGCCTCCAGCTCGAAATATCCCGCGAGCGCACCGGCCCGATAGGCCACCCAGGTTTCCACTGCGGGCCGCGCCAGCCACTCCAGCCACTGCGCCCGGGTCCAGGGCAGCCGGTCGGTCCACTGGTAGTCGCCACCGACCGCCACATACAGGGAGCGGCTGAGCTCCGGATCGGGGGGCGCGACCTTGACCAGCGTCAGGTCCGCCGGCACCCGGACCGAAGGCCGGAGCGCCGCGGGCGACGGCAGCTCGAGATACGTGGTCCGTACCGCGGTCATGGCGGAGGAACGGCGGGAAGCACCACCCCCCGGCATTCACCGAACCCGATGGAGGCAAACCCCGCGCGCTCGCAACGGCCGGTCAGGCCGATCTCGTCGCCATCCTCCAGGAATCGCCGCGGCGTCCCATCCGGCAGGGCCAGCGGCTCGGTGCCCCGCCAGGTACGTTCGAGCAGACAGCCCCGGCTCTCCTTCTCGGGCCCCGACACCGTCCCGCTCCCCAGCAGGTCTCCGGGCCGGAGGTTGCACCCATTGCTGGCGTGATGGGTGAGCAGCTGGGCCATGGTCCAGTACATGGAGGCGAAGCTGCACCGGCTCACCCGCAGCGGCTCGAGCGCCTCCCGGCGCATCCGTGCCGACGAGAGCCGGACGGTCAGCTCGATGCCGAATCCGCCACGCTCGCGATCGGCCTCGGCGTCGAGATAGGGGAGCGGCGCCGGATCGCCCTCGGGGCGCGGGGTCCGGGGCACCCGGAACGGCTCCAGCGCGTCCGCGGTGATCACCCAGGGCGACACCGTGGTCGCGAAATTCTTCGCGAGGAACGGGCCGAGCGGCTGGTACTCCCAGCGCTGCACGTCGCGGGCGGACCAGTCGTTGAGCAACGAGAGTCCGAACAGATGGGTCTCCGCGTCGGCGATCGGGATCGGTTCCCCCAGCGGGTTGCCGGCGCCCACCCAGGCGCCCACCTCGCATTCGTAGTCCAGCGCCCGGGTGGGCGCCTGCACCGGAGCGGGCGCCGTGTCGTCCTTGAGCTGACCCAATGGACGGCGCAGCGGCGTTCCGCTGGGCACCACGGACGAGGCCCGCCCGTGATACCCGACCGGAATCCACTTGTAGTTCGGCATCAGAGGCTGCTCGGGCCGGAACATGCTCCCGACGTTGGTGGCGTGGTGAATCGAGGCGTAGAAATCGGTGTAGTCCCCGATGGCACAGGGCAGCAGGAGGTCCGCCCGGGCCAGGGGCACCAGATAGGCGGCCAGTCGCTGGGGGTCCGGCGAATCGGCGCGCAGGGCCGCGTGCACGGCGCGCCGGAGCTGCCGTGCCGCGGGACGGCCCAGCGCCATCAACCGGTTGAGCACCGGGTCGGAGAGCGCATCGGTGATCTCGGGACTCAGGGGACCCAGCTCGCCGGCCCGGACGGCGCGGCCCAGGTCGAAGATCTCATCGCCGATGGCCACGCCGATCGAGCCCGGTGCGGGACTCCCAGTGACCCGGAACACGCCGAGGGGGAGGTTCTGAATCGGAAAGTCGGTTTCCGGCCGTCCGGCCGACGCCACCCAGGACCGGACCGCCGAGTCGTGGGTCTGATCGAGCCGCTGGTTCACCGTCCGCTCCATGCCGGAAGGGCCTCGAGCGGCTCGCGGAAGGAGCAGGAGCCGAACCCGTGGCAGAAGTCGTTCCGCATCCGTCCCAGGGCATCGCCATCGAACCGGAGGTCGTGCCAGAGCAGGGCGTCGCCGTTGAGCGCAAAGGCGGAAATTTCGGATTCGAGCAGGGCTTTGCGGGCCAGGCTCCGGTCTCCCCCACCCCAGAGAATCGCCGCGGCGATCATGAGGTTGAGATAGCCGTACATGACGCCCGATGGCCCATCGGCCGATCCGGTGAGCGGATGCAGTCCGCGCACCGGGTAGTGCAGGCCGGCCGTCGCCTTGAAGGCAACCTTGCGCCGGGCCGCGCCGGCGAGAAAATCGAGCAGGCGGTCCGGCGTCGGGATCGCCTCCGGCGTGGTGCCGCCGGTGCGCACCTTGGCGAAGGCAGCGCCCCTCCGGATCGCATCCAGTGACGCGGCGGTGCCGGAGCCCAGGGCCACGATCTCCACGTAGCGCGCCCAGCGGGAGGGAATCGCGGCCAGCACCGAGCGGACCACACTATCGGTCGCGGCCTTCACCTCGACCGCGTCCACCCGCGCGCCGTGGACCGTGCATTCCCGGTTGAAGCCCTCGATGACCTCCACATCGTCCGCGGTGGCCGCGCCGATGAGCGCGGTCACCGGAATGAGCCGCCCGTCCGTTCCGGCGACCGGCCCGGTCTCGGCGGCGAACGCCTCCAGCCCGGAGACCGGCACCACGAAGCGACCCAGGGCCCACGCGTCAGGCGAGGCCCGATGCGCCAGGTACTCCGCCACCGCGGCGGCCATGTCCAGGCGCGCGGGGGGGAAGAGACCGGCGTAGTCAATCGCCCCGGACAGCAGGGCGCGAACCACGGGCGGGATGGATGTCGGGGGGGGAGTCACGCCCGAATAATAGCGGCGCGCTATACCGGAAAGCGGGCCAGGGAAAAAGGGCTGAGATCGAGCACCGGCTCCCGGTCCAGCACCAGATCGGCCAGCGCCTCTCCGATGGCCGGCGCGAACTTGAACCCGTGCCCCGAGCACGGACTGGCCAGGATGACCCGGGGATCGAGGGGAGACCGGTCGATGACGAAGTCGCCGTCCGGGGTGTTGGTGTAGAGGCAGACCGCGCTGGACCGGAGCGGCCCATTCAGCATAGGGGTGCGCTCCGCCATGACGGCGCGGAGCGGGAGCAGGTCCTCGGCGGAGACCTCGCGGCGCACGCCGTCGCCGGAGGCGGGCTCCCCTTCGTGATGGGTGGCCACCTTGACGCCGTCGCCGAGGTCGGGAAACCCGTAGAAGTAGCGCTGCGGCGCCCACTCCCAGATGAAGATCGGCATGCGCGCGGGCGTGACCAGCGCCGGGTCGCCGGCCGCGGCGAACCAGAACAGCGGCTGTCGCGCGACCCGGAGCGGCAGCGCGGCGCGCGGGAGACCGGTGGCCATCCAGGCCCCGGCCGCGACGATCAGGCGGCCGACCTGGTACGTCCCGCGCGGGGTGACCAGGGTGAGGGAGGCGCCCTCGCGCCACTCCAGCACCGGCTCGTCATAGCGGAGCCTGGCACCCGCCGCCGCGGCCAGGTCGAGCGCCGCCGCGACGCAGGCCTCGGGATCGAGCACGCCGGCCCGGGGCTCGTGCAGTCCCACTTCGTCCGGCCCTGGCGCGAACACGGGAAACCGGCGCTTCACCTCCGCCGCGGAGAGCTCCTCGTACTCGAGGGCATGCTCGAGCGCGCTCGTCCTGGCCCCCGCCACCAGCGCGCCGCCCGGCGGACCCAGCATGAGCCCGCCGGTGGTTTCGAGCAGGCGCCGGCCGCTGTCCTGCTCCAGGCGGGCCCATTGCCGGTAGGCCCGCTGCACGAAGGGGACGTACTGCGGGTGCTCGAAATAGGCCTCGCGAATGATGCGGCTCTTCCCGTGCGACGATCCGAGCGCGTGGGGCGGGCGGTACCGGTCGAAGCCGATGACCCGCTGGCCCCGGCGGGCCAGCTCCAGCGCCGCCATGCTCCCCATGGCGCCGAGTCCCACGATCCCCACGTCGTATGCCGTCACGGTGTGATTATCCTATGGGCATGGCCGACGCCGGCGCAACCTACCGAATCATCGACCTGCGACACATGGGGCGGACCGAGGCGGTCGCCGCGTGCGTGGTCGAGACCCGGGACGGACCGCTGCTCGTGGATCCGGGTCCGGCCTCGACGCTGCCCGCGCTCCGGGCCGGGCTCGCCGAGCTCGGGTACGAGGTCGGCGATCTCTCCGCCCTGCTGCTCACCCACATCCACCTGGATCATGCCGGCAGCACCGGTACGCTGGCGCGGGAAAATCCCCGGCTGGCGGTGTACGTGCATGAGCTGGGAGCGCCGCACATCGCCGATCCTTCCAAGCTGTTGAAGAGCGCCACCCGGTTGTACGGCGAGCGGATGGACGAGCTCTGGGGCGAGGTGGCCGCCACACCGGAGGCCCGGATCAAGGCCTTGCGAGGCGGGGAACGGCTGGGCCTGGGCGGGCGGGAGTTCCAGGTGGCCTACACCCCGGGGCACGCCGCGCACCACGTCAGCTACTTCGAGCCGGCCTCCGGCGTGGCGTTCGTCGGCGACACCGGAGGGCTGATGAGCCCGCGGCTGCCCTGTGTGCTGCCGGTCACGCCGCCGCCCGAGTTCGACCTGGAGGCGTGGCTCGCCTCGATCCACCAGATCCGGATGTGGCGGCCGCGGGAAATCGTGCTGACCCACTATGGTCCTTCGGCGGAGCCGGAGCGCCATCTCGAGGACCTCCGCTCCGCCCTGCTGATCTGGGCGGAGTACGCCCGGGACAGCCTCTCGCTCACCGGCACGGATCAGGAGCGGACCGGCTGGTTCATCCGGCAGCTCGAGGGATGGATCGAGGGGCGGGTCGCCGCCGAACGGGCCCGCCGATTCCTGGACGGCGCGGGCCCGGAGGCGTGCTGGCAGGGACTGGTACGGTACTGGAAGAACCGACGCTAGGCTCTACGGCAGCACCCTGATTTTGATGTTCCGGAAGGCGACCGGATTCTCGTGCTCCTGCAGTCCGATGTAGCCCTGCTTCGCCTGACCATACTCGGGCCATTTGGAGAACTTGCTGTTCTTCACCCTGGCCTGCCACTCGGCACTGCCCAGCACATAGTCCGCGGTCTTGACCCCGTTGAGCCACTGCACCACGTGATCGCCGTCCACCAGGATGCGCGCGGTGTTCCACTGACCCAGCGGCTTGACCGCGCCGCGGGGCGCCGGATACAGCCCGTAAGCGGCACCAGCCGAGGTGAGCTGGGACTTGCCGTCCGGGTGGACGTCGTCGTCGAGCACCTGCATCTCGGGCGCGCTGAAGTAGATCTCATCCGAGCCCAGCGCAGCCCGGTAGAAGATGCCGCTGTTGCCGCCGGGGACCGTGAGCCTCCAGTCCACCGAGAGCTCGAAATTCCTGAACTGCTCCGTGGTGATGATATCGGTGGACCGTTCCACCCGGGTGAGGGCGCCGTCCACCACCCGCCAGCCGGCGGGCATGTCGACGCTCTTGTACCCGCGCCATCCCTGCGTGGTGGCGCCGTCGAACAGCAGGCGCCAGCCCGCTTTCCGCTCGGCGGCCGTGAGCGTGTTCGGAGCGCCGCTCTCGGGTGCCGGCGGCGCTCCGGCCGACGCGTGGCAGGCCGCGAGCGCGGCCAGGACAAGCAGGCGGGTGTCGGTCCGCATGGTCATATGCTCCAGCCGGCGCGGTACTCGCGCGTCAGGTACTGGTTCGCTTCGGGCACGTTGGTGACCTGCATCCGCTCGGCGTCGTAGAGGATCTTGCGGCCCTGACCGGTCCGGAGCGCGACGATGCCGAGCAGCATCACCTCGGTAAGCTGCGCGGCGTACTCGATGGGAGAGCTGGCGGCCGCCTGGCCCTTGCACGCCGCGACCCAGTTGAGCTCGTGGCTCCGCTCGATGCGCGGCATGGTCTGGGGAACCGACGCGGTCTGCTGCATGAGCGCGTCGGGATAGAGCCGCGGCTTGGCGCCGTAGGTCTCGTGCATCAGGATCCCCTGGTCGCCCACGAAGATCACGCCGCCCTCCCGGTTGAGCTGCAGGTCGTCGGGCAGCTCAGGCCGGCGGGGCGGCATGAGGCCGCCATCGTACCAGCTCATCCGGACCGGTGGCGCCGCGCCGCGGGCCGGAAACTCGTAGTGGACCGTCATCGCCTGGGGATAGGTGACGGGCTTCTGGCGGCTTCCGCCCCAGGGCGTCGAGGTCGCCTCGATGCTGGTGGGCGCCGCGAGGCCGAGCGCCCAGTACGGGTGATCCATGAGATGGGCGCCCATGTCACCCAGGGCGCCGACCCCGAAGTCGGTCCAGCCGCGCCAGTTGAACGGGTGGTACACCGGGTGATACGGGATGTCCTCCGCCACCGGCCCGAGATAGAGATCCCAGTGCAGCCCGTCGGGCACCGGGTAGGCGCCCATCATCGCCGCGGCGGTGCGCTCGTTGATGGCGCGCATGTTCCAGGAGGGCGGCGACGGCGGCGTTCCCGCGGGAGGCGCCGGGGGGGCGGCGGGACGCGGAATGCCCTGGGGCCAGATCGGGCGGTTGGTCCAGATGTGCACCTCGCGCACCGGACCGATGAGCCCGGCCTGAATCCACTCGTTGATCAGCCGGGCATCGTTGCTGGAGTGGCCCTGATTGCCCATCTGGGTCACCCGGCCGGTGCGCCGGGCGGTTTCGCGGAGCACCCGCGCCTCGTGCACCGAGTAGGTGAGCGGCTTCTGCACGTAGACGTGCTTGCCCGCCTCCATCGCCGCCTTGGCGATCACCGCGTGCAGGTGGTCGGGCGTCGCGATCACCACGCCCTCGATGTCCTTGCTCCGGTCGAGCATCTCGCGGAAATCGGCGTAGCGCCTGGCCTTGGTGAACTGATCGGCCAGGGCGACGGCCTCGGGCCTCGGCTGGCCCTTGTCGTCCTTCTGCCGGCTCGCGAGAGAGCGCTCCACGTACCCGAAGTCGACGTCGCAGAGGGCCACGATGTTCTGGGTGACCAGCGCCTCGGCGTTGCTCATACCCATGCCGCCGGCGCCGACGATGGCCACGTTGAGCGTATCGCTCGGCGCCTGGAACGCGGTCCCTCCCAGGACGCGCCGGGGCACGATGGCGGCGCCGAGCGCCGCCCGCCCTGCGCCTTCGACGAATGCACGGCGGGTCATCTTGCGACGGGACATGCGGAGGCCTCCGATTGGTGGGTCAGCCGGCGGGATGGACAATACTAGCACGTCCGCCGACGGAGGGTGGAGGGTGCGATGCCGGCGCAATGTGGGGAATTCAGCCAGCCTTCTTGCCGGCCCCCGCCACCACCAGCCCGAGGCCCCCGACCAGCGCGACGATGCCCACCCAGGTGGGGACCGTGCGCTTCTCCTCGACCGAGGCCTTGAGCCCGCCCACCTCGAGGACGCTCTTGTCCTTGGTGTAGGTCAGGCCGCGGAACACGACGACGCCGCCGACGGCGGCAATCAGGAGTCCAACCAGTACGAGTGGCTTCATGTGATTTACCCGGTGACGCGCGCCAGATCGGCCGCGGCCTTGTGCATGTCGGGAAGCTCGGCATGGTCCTTCGGGAGCACTCCGGCCTCGAGGTCCGAGGTGAGCCGGGCGCAGAGCTCCACGGTCCGCCGCAGGCGGAAGCGCTGCTGGAAGGCCTCCGGGGCCTCGCCGCTGTTGGCCTTGAGCAGGCCCCAGAGCCGGAGCCGGACCTCGTCCAGGGCACACTTGATGGCCTCGAGGGTGGCCACCGACACCTGTCCCTGGCCGAAGCGAGCCTCGATCCCCTGGACCTCCAGGTTCAGCTTGGCCAGCTGATCCATCATCGCTGGGTCGCTCATACTCCCTCATTGGGTGGTGGCGTGGCACCAGGGGGACGGATTTCCGTCCCCGCAGCGCACGCCGGTTCTCCGATGGTGTCCGGCATCGGGCGGTTGGTGGACCGTAAGATAGCCAGTGAGGAACGGCGGGCGCCGTACATCGCCCGCAGCTCGGCGCTCGCTGTCGTCCACTCCGTCGGGCTCCGGGCCCCAGCTAGCGATCGAAGACGGTCTACATCAGCGGTGGCACAGCTCGGGCATGGTCGAGGTTCGCGAACCCGGCGACGCCCCGGCTCACGGCTTGACCTTCACCGGGAACGGAGGCCGCTTGGGGGTGACCGGCGGGTTCTTCCGCAGCTCCTCCTTCACCCAGGCGATCGCGCGCTCGAGCTGGGGGTCGTGCCCGGCGATGACCTCCCTGGGCGTCTGTTCCACCGCAATGTCGGGCGGCACGCCCTCGTTCTCGACGATGTAGCCGCTGTCCGGGGTCCAGATGGCCAGGTTCGGAGCGGTGATGGAACCTCCGTCCATGAGCACGGGGGTTCCCAGGATGCCCACCAACCCTCCCCAGGTCCGCTGCCCGATGGTCGGCCCGATCTTGAGCTTCTTGAACATCCAGGGGAAGTAGTCGCCGCCCGAGCCCGCGGTCTCGTCGGTAAGGAGCGCCTTGGGCCCCTGGATCGAGGCGGTCGGCGTCTTGAGGTCGTCGCCGTAGCGCATGGCCCACCAGGAGAGGGCCGGCCGCTGGAGGATGTCGATGTAGTAGTCCGCCAGCGCGCCGCCCCCGTTGAAGCGCTCGTCCACGATGATCGCGTCCTTGTGCGCCTGGGGGTAGAAGTAGCGCTTGAAGGACTGGTACCCCGGCCCGCCGGTGTTCGGCACGTAGACGTACGCCACCCGGCCGCCGGTCGCCGAATCCACCTTGCGGAGATTGGTCTCGATCCAGGCGCGATTCCGGAGCCCGGCTTCCCCGGCGACCGGCACCACCCGCACGGTACGGGAGCCGCTGCCGTCCGGGTTAGGGCCGACCGTGAGCTCCACCGCCCGATCCACGGTGTTCTCGAACGGGGCATACAGGTTGGTGGGAGGACGCAGATCGGCTCCGTTCACGCCGAGCAGATACTCACCGGCCTTCACGTCGACCCCGGGTTCGGTGAGCGGCGCGCGCAAGGTCGGATTCCAGTTGAGACCCCCGTAGATCCGGGTGAACCGGTACCGGCCGTTGGCCACCTCGTAGTCGGCGCCCAGCAGTCCAACGCCGACCCGGGGCGCCTGGCTCAGGCGCTGCCCGGGACTCTGGTAGCTGTGCCCTACGCGGAGCTCCGAGAGGAGCCAGCGGATCACCCGCTCCACGTCGGCGCGGCTGGCGGCATCCCGGATGAACGGCGCGTACTTGGCGCGCTGCGCGTCCCAGTTGGTGCCGTGATAGTTGGTGGCGTAGAAGTAGTCGCGGTTGATGCGCCACGCCTCGTCGAAGATCTGAGCCCATTCGGCCCGCGGCTCGATCCGGAGGTCCACCGCGGCGAGGTTGAGGCGGCCCTGTCCGGGCTGGAGCCCGGCCACCGGCGTCAGGAACCAGTTTCCCCCGGCCCGGTACAGGAGCTTTTTGCCGTCCCGGGTGAGGGCGAATCCGTTCGACTCCGGCACGATGACGTCGTCCTTCCGCTTCACGATATCGTAGCGGTGCAGCACGCCCTTCCCGTCCGTCGTCCGGAGGTACCAGACCTGGTTGGCTTCGCCCAGGGTCATGCCGTCGATCTGGGCCGGCGCGACTGGAAACGCCACGATGCGGTCCTGGATGCCGTCCAGGTCCACGGTAGTCCCGGCAGGGGGCGCGGCCGGCATGGCGGGTTTGGCGGAGTCCGGCCGGGCCGGCGCCGCGGGGCCGATCTTCTCCTCGTCGCTCTCCTTGCCGAAGGGATTCGGGGCATCCTTGGTGAGCGCGATGGCGTACAGGGCGCGGGTTCGGGTGAGCCCGGCATTGCTCAGGGCAAACCAGTCGAGGGCCGGGCCGGCGTCGGTGGAGGCGAGGACATAGAGATACTTCCCGTTCCGCTCGAACACCGGCTGGGTCACTTCCGAGAGCCCGTCGGTCACCGGCACGGAGTGATCGGCGTTGGCGTCGTAGAGGAACAGCGAGCTCACCAGCGGATTGGTCTCGACGGTGTAGGCCAGCCAGCGTGAATCAGGCGACCAGCTGTACGTGAGCCCCACCAGCGGGGTGTACACCCGGTTGCCGCCGACCTTCCGGTGCTGGCCGGTGGCGATGTCCAATACATATATGGTCTGCGAATTGTCCCAGTAGGCGATCCGCTTGCTGTCGGGCGACCATTCCAGGCCGAAGTAGAATCCGGCCCCGCCCAGATCGACGACCCGGTGCTCGCCCTTGCCGTCCTGGGGCTCGAGGTGGAGCCGGTAGGCACCCCCCTCGTCCGAGACGTAGGCGATCAGCTTTCCGTCGGGCGACCAGGCCGGCTCCCGTTCATGCGCACCCGGCGTGTTGGTCAGATTGCGGGGATCACCCTTTTCGGCGGGCACCGTGACGATCTCTCCGCGCATCTCGAACGCGGCCCGGGCCCCAGAGGGCGACACCGAGACGTTGCGCACGAACTCGGCGCCCTTGACCCAGCGGGTGCGGGTCTCGCGCAGGTCGGTGGCCACCCCGATGGTGAGCTTGTGGGCCTGCCCCGTGGCGGGATCCAGCAGATTGAGATAGCCGGCCTGCTCGTAGGCGATCTTCCCGCCGCCGGCCGACGCGGCCAGCACCGGAAAGTCGGTGTGATTGGTGACCCGGGTGACCGCCTTGGTGCCGCGATCGTACTTGTAGAGGTTGAACTCACCGTCCCGGTCCGAGCGGAACCAGACCGTGTTCGGCGTGAGCCACATCGGATCGACGTCGTTGGACCGCCCCGCGGGCTGGGGGATCTTCTCGACCTCCCAGGTCCGGGTATCGATGAGCCAGAGCTGGGAGACCCGGCCGCCGCGATAGCCCTTCCACTGTTCGAACGCGCGGGGCAGCGGGTTATAGGCGATGTATCGGCCATCCGGTGAATAGGCGGCCTGCGCGGCGTTGGGAATCGGGAGCCGGGCCTCCGGGCCGCCGGCCACCGGGACGGTCCAGAGCTGGGTGTACCGGCCGGAGAAATCGGCCCGGCCGGAGGTAAGGAGCAGCTGGCTGCCGTCGGGCGTGAACGCTTGGGGAAAATCGTTGCCGGGATGCCAGGTGAGCCGGCGCGGCTCCCCGCCCGCCGCGGGAATGACGTAGGCGTCGATGTTGCCGTCGTAGTTGCCCGCGAAAGCGATCCACTTGCCGTCGGGCGAGAACACCGGGTTGCTCTCGTCGCCGTCCGCGGACGTGAGCCGGCGCACCTCGCTGCCGTCGAGTCGCGCCGTCCAGAGATCGCCGCCATAGGCGAAGGCGATCTGGGTCGCGCTCACCGCGGGCTCGGCGAGCATCCGGGTATCGGTCGTGCTGGGCTGCGCGGCGAGAGCACCGGGGGTCGCGAGCAGGAGGAGCAGCACGGTCGCGCGAAAGCCGGTCGGTCCCATGGGGGCTCCGGAGCTGGGGTCGGATCGATTGGATGGATGGCGCTTGTAGAATACTCCGGGAACGGCGCCGCCGCTGCCGATGCTCAGGCGCCCGGCGTCGGAGGGGTCGTGGCGGCGGGTACCCCTCGCGCAAAAGCGATGTAGTCCGTCGGGACCGGGGCCTGCCCAGCCTGCCGAAGCAGGAGATTGATCTTGCCCCGGTGGTACTGCCCATGCAGCGCCACGTGGAGCAGGATCTCGTCCACCGGCGTCTCGAACGTCTGGCCGGCGCTGTTGGTGTACGGCACCTTGGCGCGGAGGCCGGCCGCGTCGAGCCCCTCGAGGTAGACCTCGAATCCGCCATGCACCGAATCGGCCAGGGCTCGCGCGTCCGCGAGCGAGAGGTCAGGCCATACCGCCGCCCGCGAGACCCGCCGGGTGAGCCGGGAGAGCCAGACTTCGCCCGCGCCGATGATGTGATTGAGCTCGCGCAACGCCGGCCCCGGGACGTCGGGGCGGGCTTCGAACGAGACGAGGATCAGGCGGTCGGCCCAGCGGGCCTGGTCGAGGAGTCGGCGGAAGTCCATGCGGACAACATACCGCGGGTCCCGGGTCGCGTCAGCTACCGAGCCCCCGAAGCGCCTGGGACCGGCTCCGGCTCACCGGAAGCACGGTCCCATCGGAAAGCTCCGCCTGCAGCCGTCCCTTGCCGTGCGGTTTGAACGCCTTCACGTGGTCGAGATTGACGATGTGGGCACGATGGATGCGCACGAAGCGCCGCGGGTCCAGGCGTTGCTCGAGGTGATTGAGCGACAGATGGAGGAGGTGCCTGGCGCCCCCGGCGTACGCCGCGACGTAGTCGCCCCGGGCCTCGAACCAGGTCACGCCGGCAACCGAGATCGGCGTGATCCCGCCAGCCGAGCGCACGAACAGCCGGCTGACCGGCCCGTTCCCCAGCGCTTCCCGAAGCCGGGCCAGCGGCGGAGGGGCCGACGAATCGCCCATCGCCGCGCGGACCCGCTCCAGCGTGGCGGCCAGGCGGTCGGGACCGAAGGGCTTGAGCAGGTAGTCGAGCGCCCCCAGCTCGAAGGCGGTGACCGCGTACTGCGCATACGCCGTGGTGAAGACGACGAACGGCTGATGGGTGAGCCGCTCGAGGACCTCGGTGCCGAGCAGCCCCGGCATCTGAATGTCGAGGAACACCAGCTCCGGCGTGAGGGTATTGATGGCCTCCACCGCGGCCGGCCCGCTGGCGGCCTCGCCGATGCAGGTGATCCAGGGCACCTGGGCCAGCATGTGACGAAGACCGTCGCGGGCCACCCGTTCGTCATCCGCGATCAGGGCGCTCACCTTCATGTCAGGCCGCGTCCCGACTCTGCTGGGGAATCTGGAGCGAAGCGGCAAAGCCTCCGGTTGCGTCGGGCCCCGCCTCGAGCCGCGCCGCGCTTCCATACAGCGCAGCGAGCCGCTCGCGGAGCCGGATCAGGCCGGTGCCCCGCCCGTCGGCCAGCCGCGCGGCGGCGGCGCCGGCGCCGCTATCGATCACCGACAGGGTCAGCATCCCGCGCGCGACCCTGCCCTCGATCACGATGTCGGTGGGCTCCACCCGCGGCGCGGCGCCGTGCCGCACCGCGTTCTCCACCAGGGTCTGGAGCGAGAACGAGGGAATCAGAGCGTCATCCGCCTCGTCCGAAACGCGAATGCTCACGCGCAGCCGGTCGCCGAACCGGATCCGCTCGATCTCCAGATATCGCTCCACGAAGGCCCGCTCCTCGGCCAGCGGCACCAGGTCGCGGTCTTCTTCGATGGTGGTCCGAAGCAGCCCGGCCAGCTGCTCAGCCGCCTGGGCCGCCCGCCG
This sequence comes from uncultured Gemmatimonadales bacterium, assembly GCA_963762545.1. Lineage (GTDB taxonomy): Bacteria > Gemmatimonadota > Gemmatimonadetes > Gemmatimonadales > GWC2-71-9 > JABFSM01. The sequence goes on from CAVXLC010000003.1 coordinate 146,293, forward strand.
GGGCTCGAGGGGAATGAGCTGCACGACGGTGTGCAGGGCATTGAACAGGAAGTGGGGATTGAGCTGTGCCCGGAGCGCGGCCAACTGGGCCCGCGCCGCCAGCGCCTCGGCGCGCGCCGCCCGCCCCGCCGCCTGATTCGCGTACGACACCCCCGCCACCATCGCGTACAGCCATACTCCCAGCACCAGATATCGCGAGGCCTGCACCCGGAGAACCACCAGCTCGCCATGATGAAGGCCGCCCAGCCAGAGGGCTTCCACCGTGCCGGTCAGGACCAGCCAGGCCACGGCATACGCCGCCGCCGCCACCAGCTGGATCAGCACGAAGTCCAGGCGGATCGGCTGGGGCCACGGGAGCCGCCGGGTGAGGCGGTGGACCAGGAGGCCGAGCAGCGCCGCGCACCCGATGGCGCGGAGCCCGATGAACGCGGCACTCTGGAGCCGGACATCGGGATGGTTGGTGAGGATCAGGGTGATGTACAGGCCCCAGACCGGCAGCCACCCAAGCACCAGCTGCAGCCAGACCCAGGGTCGCGCCATGGAGGAACCTTGGCGGTCCCATCCGGGATCGGCAAGGGTCATCGCATCGGCGTTCAGCGCGGCGCCGAGGCGGCGACCCGTTTGGCTTCGATGGAGAGCACCCCCTCACTCCAGGTCTTCCCGTCATCGTAGGATCGATCCTGCCGGAAGCGGAAGCCGTTCGGTGTGATGTCGTAGAACCGGGTCCGCGTCAGGAAGGGCTTCCCGTCCGGATCGGAGCCCCGGGAGCTCTGATTCATGCTGGCGTCCTTCCACTCGGCGGTGGCCGCCTGGAACCTGGCCCGATACACGTCGAGCCCGGTGATGAGCCACTGGCGCGACGCGCGATCGAAGATCCGCATGCTATAGCTGAGGGCCAGGGGATTGCCGGCCGCATCCGTGATGCTGAGCTCGTCCTCGATCCCGAAGCCGTCGAAGGCGCGCCAGGCCTTCCAGGTCCCGGCCAGGCGGGGCGTTCCGTGGATCTTCTGGGCGAGGCCCTGGGCGGGGACCTTGATGACCAGCTCCCATTGACCCACGAGAAAGTCGTTCTGCTTTGCCTCGGGAGGAGCGGTGGGGGACGGGGGCGCGCCGCCCGCCCCATGTTGGGCCCATCCGGCCGCGGGGGCGCCGGCGAGGGCGAGGATCGCCAGCATCGTGCTACGGGACATGGTTTCTCCAGTAAGGTACCGGTTCACCATGGGGGTGATCGGCGGCCCGGAACAGGCGCCGGTCGCCCAACGGTACCCTGGGCCCGCCCAACGGTGCCCGCACCGGTAGACGGCCGGCCCTGCGCCGCCGTACCGTTCGCGCATGACACCTCCGCTGATCGAACTCAGGCACGTCACCCGGACCTTTCCCGGCGCCGGCGGCGGCTTCACCGCCCTGAGCGACGTGAGCTGCACCATCGACCGGGGCGAATTCGCGGTGATCGTCGGGCAGTCGGGCAGCGGGAAGTCCACCCTGCTGGGCCTGCTGTCGGGCATCGACCGTCCGACCCAAGGCGAGGTCCGGGTCGGCGACACCGCGGTGCACACGCTGTCGGAGCGGGCCATGTCCACCTGGCGGGGCCGCGCGGTGGGCATCGTGTTCCAGTTCTTTCAATTGCTGCCCACCCTCACCGCCGCCGAGAACGTGATGCTTCCGATGGATTTCTGCGGAACCTGGCCGGCCCGGGAGCGAAGGACCCGCGCCCTGGCCCTTCTCGACCGGCTCGGCGTGGCGGATCAGGCCGACAAGTTCCCGCCCCGGCTCTCGGGCGGCCAGCAGCAGCGGGTGGCCATCGCGCGGGCCCTGGCCAACCAGCCCGCCGTGCTGCTGGCGGACGAGCCGACCGGCAATCTCGACTCCCGCACCTCCGCGGCGATCCTCGAGCTGTTCCGCGGCCTGGCGGCGGAGGGCCAGACCGTGGTGATGGTGACCCACGAGCGGAGCGCGATCCGGCTGGCCACGCGTACCATCACCCTCGCGGACGGCCGCATCGTGCCGGCCGAGCCAACCGCCCGTGCTTAGGCCCAGGCACCGAAAGGTGCTCCGCGATGTCTGGCATCACCAGGCGCGAACCGCCCTGGTGGTGCTCGCGATCGCCATCGGCATCGTGGGAGCCGGCGCCGTGCTGAACACCTGGTCGCTGCTGCGCCGGGTTACCCATGACGGATACCTGGCCACCAACCCCGCCTCGGCCACGATCCGGACCGACTCGATCGACGCGGCCCTGATGAGCCGGATCCGCGCCCTGCCGGAGGTGGGAGCCGCGCAGGCCCGGCGCACGATCATCGGCAGCGCCCAGGTGGAGGGCGCCTGGCGCACGGCGGTGCTCTTTGCCGCGCCCGACCTCGACCGGAGCGTCATTGGCACGATCTCCTCCGTGGCCGGCGCCTGGCCCCCGCGGGACGGCACCGTCGTGGTCGAGAGCTCCTCGGCCGAATTCGCCGCCACCGGCGTGGGAGAGCCCCTCGTGCTGCGAATCGCCGACGGCCCGGAGCGGACCCTCCCGATTTCCGGCATTGCGCGGGACGCGGGGCTCGCGCCGGGCTGGATGGAACACGTGGTCTACGCCTTCGTCACCCCGGGCACCCTGGCGCTGCTCGGCGCCGACAGCTCCCTCAATCAGCTTCAGATCGTGGTGAAGGATCGCGCGCTGGACCGCGAAGCGGTTCGCCGGGTGGCGTATCGGGTGAAAGCGTTGATCGAAGGCACCGGGCGCCGGGTCGCCGGAGTGGACGTGCCGGAGCCGGGCACCCACATCCATGCCGCCCAGATCAACTCGCTGCTGTATACCCAGGGCGCCTTCGGGGTCCTGGCCTTGCTGTTGAGCGGATTCCTGGTGGTCAATCTGATTTCCGCGATGCTGACGGGCCAGGTTCGCGAGATCGGAGTGATGAAATCGCTGGGCGCGCAGGGCCGGCAGATCGCCGCGATGTACCTGGGGCTGGCGCTGGTGCTCGGGTTGGTGGCCTGCCTCCTCGCGGTCCCGGCCGCCGTCGTCATCGGCCGATGGTACGCCGGGTTCACCGCCACTCTCCTCAATTTCGACACGACGGGCTTCTCCATTCCGCTGTGGGCGATCCTCGTCCAGGTGGCGGTGGGCGCGCTGCTGCCGGTGGCCGCGGCGGCGATCCCGGTGTGGCGCGGGTGCCGGATTTCGGTGAGCGCGGCGCTGCGCGACTTCGGCATCGAGAGCGGGGGCGAGCCGCCCCGCGGGTTACTCTCCCGGGTCGGCGGCGTCACCCGCCCGCTCCTGTTGTCGCTTCGCAACGCGTTCCGGAAGCGGCAGCGGATGGCGCTCACCCTCATCACGCTCGCCATGGGCGGCGCGGTCTACCTGGGAGCCCTCAACCTGCGGGCCTCGATCAGGGACTCGGTGGGCCACATGTTCGGCGAGCTGCTGCGGTTCGACCTGATCGTGCAGCTGGCCGGGCCCCACGCGGCGGACAGCGTCGAGGCCGCCATCGCCGCCGTGCCGGGCGTCGCGCGGGTCGAGGCGTGGGGCGGCCGGCGCGCCGCGCTCGGGCGGCCCGACGGCGTGCTGGGCAACGCCTTCCCGCTCACCGGCATGCCGGCCGAGTCGAAGATGGTTGGGTACGCGGTCGAGAGCGGCCGCTGGCTCGCGCCCGCCGACTCCACCGCCCTGGTGGTCAACCGGCGACTGCTGCAGGACGAGCCCGGACTGTCAGGACCCGGTCCCGTCACTCTGATCATCGGAGGGCGCTCCACCCGATGGAACGTGGTGGGGGTGGTCGAGTCGGGGGTCCAGCCGGCGGCGTACGCCACCCGCCGAGGGCTGGCGGCCGCCGTGGCCGACGCCCGCGTCGCGACCGCGGTCATCGTCGCGGAGGCCAGGGGGCCCGGCTCCCAGGCGGAGCTGAGCCGGCGATTGCGGGGAGCGCTCCAGGCGGCGGGACTGGACGTCGCCTCGAGCCAGCTCATGTCCGAGAGCCGGCGAGTGCTCGAGGATCACCTGCTGATGGTGGCCGGGTTCCTGATGATCATGTCCCAGGCGATGATCGTGGTGGGCGGGCTGGGGCTGGCGTCGACGATGAGCCTCGCGGTGCTGGAGCGGACCCGGGAAATCGGCGTCCTCCGGGCCATCGGCGCCCGGCACGGCGCCATCCTCGCCATGGTGCAGATCGAGGGCCTGGTGATCAGCATCGCGAGCTGGGCGCTGGCGATCCCGTTGTCGGTGCCGATGAGCGTGGTTCTGGGCCGGGCCTTCGGGAAGATCATGATGCCGGTCAGAACCGTGACGCTGATCGCGGATCCGGGCGCGGTGCTGCTGTGGCTGGGCGTCGTGGTGGTGGTATCGGTGGCGGCGTGCGCGTGGCCGGCGTTCCGGGCCCTGCGGGTGACCACCTCCGCGGCGCTGGCGTACGAGTAGCGGCGGTTACCCTTCATCCTTCGGCTGGGTGCTCCCGGGAATGCCCGCACCGTACCGGCAGGCCTCGACCCCTTCCTTGCGCCGGGCCACGGCGCAGTGCGTCTCCCGCTCCGCCTCGGGGCCGATCAGCGCCCTGATCTGCTCGCCCGCAGCCTGATAGCAGAGCAGAGAGCCCGGCGCGTTCCCCAGCACACCGCAGAACGCCATCCCCGGCTCGGCCCGGGCGCCCCAATCGATCAGCGCCTTGACCGCGCCGAAGTAGCACCACTTGCGGTACTTCTCGGCGCCCTGGTCGCAATAGTCCCGGGTGCGGTCGGGATTGCGTCCGGCCTTGGCCGTGATGTCTCGCCCCAGGCTCCGGTAACAGACCGCCCGCATGTCGTCCGGGGCGGTATCGCAGACTTCCGCGGCCTTCCGGATGCTGCCCCGGTTGAAATGCAGGATGGCGGCGGTCTGGATCTCGTAGCAGGGCTGGAGGTACTTCGCCGCCATGATGGAACAGGGATAGAGGGGCTGGGTCCGGTCGAGGCGCTTGAACGTGGAGTGTCCCATGTTCATGTGATCGTGCTCGCGGCTCGCGGCGAGCTCCGTGGCCGGATGGTGCGGCGCGATCTCCTCCATGATGTTTTCCATGAAGGCGCCGCCGTAGCAGGACACCCGGTCCCATCCGTCGCCCAGCAGGTCGCAGGTGCCGAGGGCGCGGGGGAGGTCGCCGCCGTACATCATGTCCAGCCCGTGTCCCATGCCGTGGACGCACTGGAAGAGCTGCCACTGGGGCTGGTCGGGTCTGCGGTAGGGCGCGCAGAGCCTGTTGATGGTGACGCTGTCCATCGACGACTGGCTCTCGAGATACGCCTGGATCACCCCGTGGCCACAGCCCGAGGCGAATTCGACGGGGCAATGGTCGAACGCGGCCGGCACGCTGCGCAGGTGCAGGTAGCCCTCGATGCCGATCCCGTGGGCATAGACGTGGCCGTCACGGTTGGCATCGCGGTCGAGGAGTGCCACGGACTGGAGCGCGGCGATCGCGCCGGCGACGCCCTTGTCGCGTACGATCTCGGTGAAGGCCGCGCGGTAGCAGTCGCCCCGGAGCGGGCGCGAAAGCCGGGTGCAGGGGCCCGCCGGGCCCAGCCGAGCGCGGGTGGCCTGGTTCAGGCGGAGCGGACCCGAGCGTACGGCGTAGTACGCGCCGACGACGCCGGCACCGAATAGAAGGATCGCGGCCGTCATTGCGGCGAGGCGTGGCTGCGGCGTCATGTCGTCCACCGGTCTGAAAGCGGTCTCAGGTCGAGCACGGGCGACCTCCCGGCCGCGCGGATCCCGACAGAAAAAGTAATCCGGGCGGGATCATCTGACCGGCTGCCGGCGCGACCGCGGGCGGAAATACTGCACGTACCGGATTCTGGCTGCGCAGTCGCGGTGGGGGCCGTCCTGCACTGATCGAAGGAGACCTCGGGCTTGGTGCGGATGGACTCCGGCGTCCGCACCATGAGCTTCATCTTGCCCTTACCGAGCAGCGTCGGCGTCGAGCCGCGCTGATCCGATCCTCGGGCTGCTGGACGGCCGACTCGGCCAGCCTCACCGCTGCCGGGCGTCCGCGCCGTTCCGCCTCTGCACGAGGGCCACCAGCATCGCCACGAGATTGATCACTGCGCAGCAGACCCCCACAATGATCAACGCCCGCGCCGTCCGACGGAGAACACTCAGCCGGTTGATGCCGAGGAGGACGAGGCCCAACTTGGTGGTCAGCAGAAAAGCCGAAGCGGAAAACAGCAGCAACTGGATGAGCAGCAGCGCCCGGTAGCCGAGCCCCGCCGAGAGCCAGTAGAAGGCCATCGCGACGAGGAGCCAGGCGAGCAGCCCGGTGCGGGTGGATTGACCCAGTGGAAGCCCTATGATAAGTGGCACCACGACAATGCCAAGCATGAGCAGCCAGAAGAGCAGCCGCAGGCTGGCGCGTTTGAGCTCCCCAGGGCTCGCTTCTTCGGCGGGGTGGTGGATGGGGTTATTCATCGCCGCGTCCCCAACAAGCGTCCATCGCCTTCTTCAATCACCGGGCTCATTGGACTTCTCCTTGGTGTCGGATCCGAACCGGGTCGAGTGCGGCATCCCCTCACGGCTCTTCGCCGATGGGCATGCCGGGAGGGGGCGTGAAGGGCGGCGGCAGGACGGCCGGATCCCAGGGCCGCTCCAGGAATCTCCGGATATCGGAGGCGAGCAACATCAAATGGGCGGTTCCCTCCCCTGCGCCCGCGAGCGTGGCCGCGCCGGGCGCGGGCAGCCCGGCCATGAAGGCCCGGAGCTTCATCTGGGCGATCGCCCGGACTTCCGGGCTCCGCGCCGTCTGGGCCAGCCCCATGAGGCGGTCCACCAGCACCCGCTGCACTCCGCGCCCGATCGCGGCCAGGTAGGTGTCGGGGGATTCCGGGCGTCCCGCTTTGAGGGCGTTGTCGATCACTTCGCCGAGGCCCGGCAGGCTCGGGTCCAGCGCGTGCTGCTGCACCAGCCGCGCCGCTCGCTCCGGATTGAACACCAGCTGGGCCACCATGTCGGCAGCGGCCTCGGCGGGGCTGATCGCGTCGAACACCGGATCGGTCACCCGCGCGAAGAGCTCCCGGTGCTCGGGAAATCCCGACGGCCGGGGAGGAATCGTGGCCAGGAGCTTTCGTGGAATGGCCAGTTCCTTCGGGTTGAGCGTGGCCAGCACCGCCGAGAGGGCTTTTCGCTGCTCCGCCGCGGGCACGGAATGGAGTGGTTCCTGGCCGTCGCCGCGGACGGCGTAGGTGTAGTACTGTCCGCCCACGACCTTGACCGCCGCCTCGACCTGGTACCGGTGATGCAGGTAGAGCGGGACCAGCACTTCCTCCAGCAGCGCGAGCGGCTCACCCAGCTTGATGGCCTCCACGCCGAAATGGTCCAGCGCCGCCCGGCGCACCTGCATGACCCGGCCGAGCTCCACCGTCGGGTCGGCTCCGTTGTCCCACAGGTGGGTGTTCGGGTGGGCGCTGCCGAAGGGGCGGGCATCCTGGTCGGTCAGGAACAGGAGTCCCTTGGCGCGGGCCCCGGCGAGCAGCGCATCGAGGGCCTTGGGTTCGTCGGTGCCGGGTGGAAAGTCGGTGTAGCCGAACTTGATCGCCTCCTTGTCCCAGGCCCCGATGCCGACCGCATAGGCATCCGACAGGTCAATGCCGCCGCCGGGCGCCAGTTTGACGACCGGATGCGGGTAATCCATCACCGACGCCCGGTCGGCTGCGCTGCTGAGGTAATTATGCTGCAGCCCGAGGGTATGGCCTACCTCGTGCGCCGCGAGTTGGCGTAGCCGCGCCAGCGTCATCGCCTCCGCCGCGGTGGCCTTCTCGGTGCCGGTCTTGTAGGGACTGAGCAGCCCTTCGGCCAGCATGTAGTCCTGCCGGGCCCGCTCCGAGCCCAGGGTCACGTGGCCCTTGATGATTTCCCCGGTACGCGGATCGGTGACGGTGTTGCCGTAGCTCCAGCCCCGGGTGAACCGATGCACCCACTGAATCATGTTGTAGCGTACGTCGAGCGGATCGGCGCCCTCGGGGAGCAGCTCGACGCGGAACGCATCCTGGTAGCCCGCCGCCTCGAAGGCCTGATTCCACCACCGGGCGCCCTCGAGGATGGCGCTGCGGAACGGCTCGGGCGCGCCCCGGTCCAGGTAATACACGATCGGCTGCACCGGTTCCGATCGCGCGGCCGCGGGGTCCTTCTTCTGAAGCCGATGCCGTGCGAGGAGCTGGTGAACCTGGTCCACCCCGAGGGGCGAAGTGAAATCCATGTAGTCGGTGGAGTAGAACCCGGAGCGCGGGTCGAACCGGCGCGGGGTGTAGCCCGGCCCCGGCAGCTCCACCAGGGAGCTGCGCTCCCGCATGGTGAGCGCTTCCGGCGTCGGCGCCACGTCGCGAACCCAGGGCCCCGGATTGTCGCCGACGAAGGTGAGGGTGACCTCGATCTCCGTGTTCTTGGGGAAGACCTTGGTGCGCTCCGGATCCACCGCGCTGCGCGAGGCATCCACCCGGTAGCTGCCCTGACGGGTGCGGGACAGCGTCGAGATGACGTCATGCACGTCCCGCACCACGAAGTCCGTGGCGTCAACCAGCACGGTCCCGTCGGTTTCGGCTTCGATCTTGAAGCCCCACAGGGTGGAGATCGCGAACGACTCCTCCACCCCGCGCCGCGCTGCCAGGCTGGTATCGCTGGAGCGGAATCCATAGTTGGGCTGCACCATCAACAGCTTGTTGCCGATCCGCTGGAAGCGTACGATGCGCTCCCGCCCGATCTGTCCGCGGTCGATGCCGATATCGTTGGAGCCGAGGCCGGTAGGCGCACCGGTGATGTAGAGCAGCTCCGCACCCAGCCGGGCGGGAGCCAGCTCCATCCAGAGCTTGCCGCTCGCCGGATCCCAGTAGAGCGGCACGAAGCCGTCCCGCTTGTCGAGACCCCGGGTCTTCTCGGCGATGCTCGGCAGCGCCTGGGCATGGAGGGCGGATCGCGGCGCCAGCATGACGGCCCCGGCGAAGACACAAACCGCGGCGAGTTGGTGGATCGGCCGGACGGAACCTGAAATGGGGGAACCCGGGCGCATGAGAAGTCTCCAGCGGGAATTTCGAGCGGGAGTCCGGAATCTGGCCGCCCCGCTCCGGTTCCGCCAGAGTTATCGCGCCGGCGGGCCGTTCCCGCCGGGGGCGCCGGCGATCAGCTCATCGAGGATCCGGGTGGTGCTCCACCCGGGGTGACGGGCCTGGAGAACCGAGAGCTCGACCTCCCTGCATCGCACCTGTTCGGTGCCCGCCCCGCGACAGCTCACCACGACATCCAGCAACGGCGTGCGGGTCGGCGAATCGTCGTCCTCGCCGAATTGCACCAGAAACACGGCGGTACTTCCCGTCGGGTCGGTGCGAATCCGGCTCGTGATGCTGCTGCCGAAGTGCTCGGCATCCATCGGATGGTTGTGGGCCTGGAACCATGCCTCGCCCAGCCGCTCATAAGCCTGTCGGGTCGCCGCGATGTAGCTGAGCCGCACCGAATCGTACGGCTCGCCGGGATACACCCGGATGTCCCGGCTCGTGTGCGGATCCCAGGTCCACAGCTCGGCGGGATGGGCGGCCAGGAAGTGCGGCATGCTCCGGTGATAGAAGATCCGTCCCGACGGCAACAGCGCCAGCAGCCACCCGTCGAGCGCGGCCAGCGGACGGAGCGCGCGATCCAGCACGATGACCGTCCCCGCCGACGGATTGGTATGGGTGTCCAGGAAGATCTGGTCCGCGGAATGCTGGACATCCAGGACCGATCCCACCTCCCACGCTGGCGGCGCGGCCCGGCGCCGCTCCAGCGCCGCATGGGTCCAGGCGTTCGTCCGGCGGTCGAACGCGCTGATCCGCAGCGTGTCCGGCAGCGGGTTCCCATCCGGGCCCAGCGGGGTGAAGGCGATGACGAACAAATCGGGCCAGTTCTCGGCGGAATAGCTGCCGATCCGGCGGTCCAGGTCGGCGGGGCCCTTCCTCCCGGACGGGACCGGGAACTCATGCAGGATTTCCCGAAGGGTCTGGGCCGGGGCGGCGCGGGGAAGCGCCAGCACCACCAGGGCCACGGTCCGAAGCCGGATCAAAGGGCCACGATCACCTCGTTGGGGTCTCTCTCCCAACGAGCCGCCTCGCCACCAGGTTTCCTCCATTCCGCTCGCCGGCCCCGAGCCGGAGCGCCCGACCGATCCGGCCGGCGAGCCGTTCGGGAACCTCGATCCGGTCGAGTCGCGCCGTGACCCCTTTCAGGACGGTTACCATGGTAGAATCGTGGCAGTCTCAACCGATAGCGCGGACCCGGGCCGGCAGGTTCCCGAGGCCCTGCCTACCGGGAACCCTCCCCCCCGGAGTAGCGTTGACGACGTTCCCATGACCCGGACCCTGACGAATCCGCCCAGTCCACTGGACGCCGTGATCACCCCGCCGATACGCCCGAGGGTCCGCGGCGGCCGCGTGCGCGCGGGACTCAAGATCTACGCGGCCGGATTCTGGACCGCGATCCTGTTCAGCACCTGGGCGCTGGGCAGTATCGGCACGCTGCTCTTTCCGCGAGCCAGGGTGCGCTGGCGGCACCGGGTGGTGCGCACCTGGGCCCGGGCCGTCTGTAACATCCTGGGGGCCCGGATTCAGATGTCCGGCACCCCGCCGCGGGCCCCGTTCTTCCTGGCGGCCAACCACCTGACCTACGTGGACATCCTGCTGCTGTACACGAGGGTGGACGGGGTATTCATCGCCAAGCGGGACATGCGGCATTGGCCGGTGCTGGGGCCCCTGGCTCACCTGTTCGGTACCATCTGGGTCAAGCGCGAGGTGCGCCGCGACGCCGTTCGCGTACTGGACCTGATCGATGAGTCGATTGCCCGCGGCGACGGCGTCATCCTCTTTGCGGAGGGAACCACCTCGGCTGGAAATGCGTTGCTGCCCATGCGACCCGCCCTGTTCGACTGGGCGGCCCGCGAGCAGTATCCGGTGCACTACGCGGCCCTGACCTACCGCACCGATCCGGACATTCCGACTCACCTGGTGGTCGGCTGGTGGGGAGCGATGCCGTTCGTGAGCCACCTCTGGACCCTGTGCCGCATCAGGCGGTTCGACGCCCTGCTCGAGTTCGGGCCCGAAGCGATCGTCGCGCCTACTCGAGGAGAGCTGGCGGCCCGAGTCCAGCAGGCCATTGCGGCCCGCTTCGTTCCAATGGTGAGCACCGAAAGGCTCATGGCATGACCGCCGCCCCGCGCTAGGTGTGCACGCTGAGCTGGACCCCCCTCCCGGACGGATATGCCCTCGCCATGAACCGGGACGAGCGCCGGACCCGCGCCCGCGGGCTTCCGCCCACCCCGACGCTGGTCCGGAACGTTCGAGCCTTGATGCCGACCGACCCCGAGGCCGGCGGGACCTGGGTTTCGGTCAACCAGCACGGCATGACCATGGCCCTCCTCAACCGGTACGAGGAGAGCCCCCAGGATCCCGGGGGGAGGTTCACCAGTCGCGGTCTGCTGATCCGGGACATGGGCTGGATGGAGGGACCGGAGGGGGTCGAAGGGGAGCTTCGTTCCCGGCCGCTCCAACACTTCCGGCCGTTCACTCTCGCGGGGCTGCCGCGGGGCGGGATGCCGCATCTGTTCGACTGGGATGGCCGCCGGCTCACCCGGTCGGTCGTCCCGGATCCCGGGCTGGTTCGGGCCAGTTCCGGTTCCCATCAGCTCGAGGCGGAACGGGCGCGGGGAGCGCTGTTTCGGGCCGCCTCGGGAGAGTCCGGCGGGCTCACGGCGGCCACGTTGGAGCAATTACACCGGAGTCATCAGCCGGTCCGTGGCCCAATTTCAATCTGCATGCATCGTGAAGAGGCAACGACGGTTAGCCTTTCACTAATCACCGTATCTAAGAAGAAGATCTCCATATTTTACGTTGATGGCCCGCCGGGCGAGACGGCCGGGGGCCTGCTGCATTCCCTATGAACGGGCGACCCGAGCCGATCGGCCTCCTCGGGCGCCATCGCCGGGCACGGCGGCCCCATGCCGACCAGTCTACATTCTCCCCGGTGGCTGACACCCGCCTCCCTGCCCTGAGCATCGAGAGAGGATCGGCGCGATGAGCGAACCCGAGTGGCACGACCTCGGCCCGGCCGAAGACCTGGCGCGGGTCCCCCTGCGCCAGCTTGTCATCGACCGGACCCGGATTGCCCTGAGCTGTTCGAACGGCGTATTCGGGGCGATCTCGGGCACCTGCAACCACGCCGGAGGGCCCTTGGGCGAAGGCCGGCTCGACGGGGAGTACGTCATCTGTCCCTGGCACAACTGGAAGTACCACCGGGTCGGGGGCCAGGGTGAGCCGGGCTACGAGGACGAGTGCGTGCCGCGCTACGACGTCCGGATCGAAGGCGGGCGGGTGCTGGTGAACCTCGAGGCCGCCACCAAGCGTCACCGCATTCCCCATCCCCCCCATCCGCTGGAGCGCAAGCTCGAGCGCGCGCCCGGCCCGCTCCGCGTGGCGGGGATTTCCACCACGGCGATGGACGCGGCGAATCCGCGGGTCTCGACCTCCGACCTGCTGCTCGAGGCGGCGCTCGGCCATGCCGCTGCCGTGAGTCACACCGAGACCCGCCTGATCAAGCTCAACCAGCTCAAGTTCCGGCATTGCGAGGGATACTACTCCAAGAGCGCCCACGCCTGCACCTGGCCTTGCTCGATTACCCAGATGGACCCGGCCGACGAGATGGACCAGGTGTACGAGGCGATGGTGCATTGGGCCGACGTCATCCTGGTCGCGACCCCGATCCGCTGGGGCTCGGCCAGCTCGCTCTACTTCAAGATGGCCGAGCGGCTCAACTGCGTGCAGAATCAGATCACCATTCGGAACCGGCTCCTCATCCGCGACAAGGTGGCCAGCTTCATCGTCACGGGCGGCCAGGACAACGTGCAGGGCGTGGTGGGCGGACTGCTCACCTTCTTCGGCGAGCTGGGCTTCCTCTTTCCCCAGTTCCCCTTCATCGCCCACTCGCGCGGGTGGTCGGCGGAGGACATGGAAAACAACGTCCGCCAGGTGGAGCACAGCACCGACCTGAAGGAAGGGGCCGAGGCGCTGGCGGATCGCGCGATCCAGATGGCGGCGGAGCTGCTCAAGGTTCCGGTCACCCACGAGCACATGGCCCGCGGCGGCCGCAAGGCGCATCACCTGGCATAGGAGGAAGCGTATGAGCACCGATCGGCGGGAGTTTCTGGGGGCGTTGGTAGGAGCGGGACTGGTGCTCGACGGGAGGTCGGTAGGCCGGTACGTCGGTACCGCCCCGGGGACTACCCACCCGCTGACCGACCGACCTCCCGTCGCCCCGGGTGCCGAGTGGGACGTCTCCTGGACGGCCAGGGTATCCGGCCTGCACCGGGCGGTGTTCGATTCGCCGGAGGTCTCGGAGGGCCTCGGGCTGCTGCGGGCCCTGGTCTGGATCAAGGACTACGGCGAGGTCTATGGCACCGCCCCCGCGGACATGAGCGCGGTGGTGGTCCTGCGCCACAACGCGATCTGGATGGTGATGAACGACGAGTTCTGGGCGCTCCACGGGATCGGCGCGGTCACCAAGATCAACGACCCCAGGACCAAGCTGCCCATCAAGCGCAATCCGTTCCTCGGACCGACGCCGTTTGCCGAGCTGCCCCACGAGGTCGCGGACAACGTGCTCACCACCGTCCTGGGCACCGCCACGGTGCTGGCCTGCAACCTTGCCTTTCAGGATGTCGTAGAGAAGGTCAAGGCCCACGCCGGCGGCGACGACGCCAAGGCGCGCGCCATGGCCCTCGAACATGTGGTCCCGGGAATCATCCTGCAGCCATCGGGCGTCTTCGCGGTCACGCGGGCCCAGGAGGCCGGCTGTCAATACCTGCTCGCAAGCTGAGAGGATCCTGCATGGCCGACCGGAGGGAATTCCTGGGCACCCTGCTCGCCGCGGGGGCCGCCGCCCGGGTGGACGGTTTCTCCGAGCCGGCCCCCGCGCCCGACTCGTCCAGCGTGGCATGGCTCAAGCGCATCCGGGGGAAGCACCGCGCGGTCTTCGACAGCCCGCGCGACGACGTCACCGGGGTCCTCCGGGCCTGGATCTGGCTCAACCAGTGTCGCGGCCTGTTCGCTGCAAAGGCCTCGGACTGTACCGCCGTGCTGGTGCTCCGGCATGCCGGGGCCACTCTCGCCATGAACGACGCCTTCTGGGAGCAGTACGAGGTCCCGCTGAGCGGCTCCACCGCCGAGAAGCCCAACATCCCCAAGCGGAACCCCCAGATGTCGGGCGCGCTCAAGGACGTCGGCGCGAGCCTCCCTACGCCGGCCCGTCCGTGGGCCGTGGGCGCAGGACTGGACACCCTGATCGACCGCGGTGGCGTGGTGGTCGTCTGCGAGTTCGCCTTCTGGTACGTCATGTCCCGGGTCATGACCCGCGACAAGGTGGACGAAGCCCGGGCCCGCGAGGTGGCCATGGGGCACCTGGTTCCCGGCGTGACGCTCGCGCCCTCGGGGTTCTTTGCCCTCGCCGCCTCGCAGGAGCACGGCTGCAGCTTCGTCACCAACGTCTAGATCGTATCTCATGCTCGATGACCGCCTGCTGGCCCGAGTGCCCTCGCTGGGCGCGCTGCCGGCGGCGGCCCGCGCGGAGCTGGCCCGGCGCGGGGTCGACCTCGCATTCCGGCGGGGGGAGTTCCTGTTCCGTGCGGGAGACCCGCCCCGGGGACTCTTCTTCGTGCTGGACGGATGGGTCCGGGTGATCAATGAGCGCGACGGCCGACGCTATCTGGTGCACGAAGACGGCCCCGGCGCCACGCTGGGCGAGGTACCGCTGATGCTCGGAGGCGGATACCCGGCGAGCGCCCTCGCGGGCACCGACGTCCGCTGCCTGCTGTTCTCCCGCGCCGCGCTCGACGCCACCATGACCGGCTCGCCGGAAGTGGCCTGGCTACTGCTGCAGCGGATGGCGGAGCGGGTCCGCACGCTGGTGGGGCGGCTGGAGCAGCGGAGCGCCACCTCGATCCTGCAATCGCTCGCCACTCTCATTCTGGAGCGGTCGGCGGATGGCGGCCCCGCGGTGACGCTTCCCGCCACGCAGCAGGAGCTGGCCGAGTCCCTCGGCACGGTGCGGGAGGTCATTGCCCGGCAGCTCACCGCGCTCAAGCGCGCCGGCGCCATCCGGGCCGCCGGCCGTGGCCGCATCGAGGTGGCCGACCGGTCCAGGCTGATCCAAATGGCGCGGGACGCCCGGGTGTGACCTTGGTCGCATCGCCGGAGGTCGCGCATCGGTAGGTTGAAGCACCTCAACCGGAGTCCCATGTATGACGTGCCGTTCCTGCTCGATTCTGACGCTGCTCGTGCTGGCGCCGCTGATCTCCACGCAGGCACAAGCCGGCCACGACCACGCCGCCATGCACCACGGATCCGATTCCGGCTTCGCGGCGATGAAGGGCCGGGGCACGTTGGCCATGGGCGTCGACCAGGACAAATCGACCCATCACTTTACCTCCCTGCCCGACGGGGGCCGGATCGAGCTCACCAGCGACGTGGACGACAGCGCGGCCACTGCCGCGATCCGGCAGCACTTTGCCGACATCGAACAGGCCTTTGCCGCCGGAGACTTCAGCATCCCGATGGCGGTGCACGCCCAGGACGTGCCCGGCACCGCCGTGATGAAGGCCAAGGCCGCGGCCATTTCCTACACCATGCGCGAACTGCCCCGGGGAGCCGAGCTGCGCATCGTGACCCACGACAAGGCTGCCATCGCCGCGGTGCACCAGTTCCTGCTCTTTCAGCGCACCGAGCACCACGCCGGGCAATAGCGCCGCGCTCCGTTGACACCGGGGGCCCCGGGACCAAGATTGCCCTCAGGCGGTCCTACCCGTGGAGGCGGCATGGCCGGTGATCGACGGAGTTTCCTGGGGCGGCTGGCAACCGGAGCGGCGGCGGCGGCCGGCGCGCTCGGGCTTGAGGCGCGCCGGCTCGAGGCCGAGCCGCGCATCCGGCCGGTGAGCGACGCGTGGGACATGTCCTGGGTCGGCCGCGTCAACGGCAAGTTCCGCGGAGTGTTCGATTCGCCCAAGATCACCGACGGGGGCGAGATCTGGCGGGCGGCCACCTGGCGAAACCAGGTGATCGAGGTCTACGGGGTGAAGGACGCCGATGTGAGCCCCGTGCTGGTGATCCGGCACGCCGGCATTCCGCTCGTGATGAACGACGCCTTCTGGGCCCGGCACAACATCGGGAAGAAGCGCAAGGTGAAGGACCCGATCACCGGCAAGACGGCGGAGCACAACCCGATCGGCCCGAGCGACTGGCGCACGGAGGTCCCGGCCTGGCTGGCCGACTCCTTGATTCCCAGGTTCATCGAGCGGGGCGGCATCGTGCTGGCCTGCAACTTCGCGTTCGGCCTGATGGTCCACCTGGAGTCCGAGATCGACAAGGAGCACGCCAAGGAGGCGCGGGAGCGGGCCATCGGCTATCTCCTGCCCGGTGTCATCCTGCAGCCGTCCGGGTTCTTCGGGTTGCTGGAGGCGCAGCGGGCCGGCTGCCAGCTCTTCACCGCGGGCGAATAGCGCCGCCGTGGACGTCATTCGGGCGTCGATCCCGCTCTTCTTCGCGCTGATCGGCCTCGAGCTGCTGATCGCCCGGCTCCGGCGGCGCCCGCTCTACCGGCTCGCCGACTCGATCAGCGACCTCTCCTGCGGGATCCTGAGCCAGCTCGCCGGGATCGTGCTGGCGCTCGGTACGATCGCCCTCTTCGGCTGGGTCTCGACCCACGCGTCGATCCAGCAGATCCTCCCGCTGCCCCTCTGGATCAACCGCCCGCCGGTCACGGCGTCCGGTCTGGACCTGGCGGCGCTGGCCAGCTGGACCGGCGTCTTTCTCCTCGATGACTTCGCCTACTACTGGATGCACCGCTATTCCCACGAGGTCAACCTGCTCTGGGCCGGCCACGTCGTGCACCATTCCAGCGAAGAGTACAATCTCACCGTGGCGCTCCGGCAGAGCAGCCTGCACGGGCTCATGAGCTGGCTGTTCTACATGCCGCTTGCCGTCCTCGGCGTGCCGGTCACCATGTGGGTCATTTGCCATGCGCTCAACCTGGTCTACCAATTCTGGGTCCATACCCGCGCGGTGAATCGGCTCGGCCCGCTGGAGGCGGTGCTCAACACCCCGTCCCACCACCGGGTGCACCACGGGGTGAACCCCCAATACCAGGATCGCAACTACGCCGGGGTCCTGATCGTCTGGGATCGCCTGTTCAAGAGTTTCGAGCCCGAGGTGGCGCCACCGGTGTACGGGATCACCAAGCCGCTCCGGAGCTGGAATCCGGTGCGAGCCAATCTGCACGTCTTCGGGGAGATCTGGACCAACGCGCGCGCGGCGCGTACGTGGCGCGACCGGTTCCGCTCGGTGTTCGGGCACCCCGGCTGGCGCCCGCCCGAACTGGGGCCGCCGGTCATCCCCATGGCGGTTTTGGAGGACACCTTCCAGAAGTACGAGCCGCCGGTCCCCGGCGCGCTCAAGTTCTATGCGCTGATTCAGTTCGTCGTGACGTTGGCCGGCGCGGTGGCGCTGCTCGACGCGGCGGCGCGGATGCCGCCGGCGTCCTCCCTCGCCGCCGCGTTCTACGTGGTGCTCTCCCTGGCCGATATCGGCGGAATTCTGGAGGCGCGGAGCTGGGCGGGTCTCACCGAGGTGATGCGCTTGGTGGTGCTCGGCGGCGTGGCGGCGGTGCTGCTCGGCTCCGGAACGGCGCCGGCGTGGCTGCTCGCGGCGGCGGCGGGTTTCGCGGCCATCTCGTTGGTCTGGGTGGTTCGGCTCCGGCCCCTGCTCACGAGCTCTGATCCGAGGGCCATCGTCGCGATGTAAGCGGCGACCGCCTCTCATGCTCGAACTCAGAACTCTCGGCGCGGCGGACCTCCGAATCCGGGATGGCGCCGAGCTGACCGCGGTGGTGCAGCAGCCCAAGCGCTTTGCCCTCCTCGCCTACCTGGCCATCGACGCACCGTCCCGATTCGTCCGTCGCGACACGCTGCTGGGGTTGTTCTGGCCCGAGCTGGACAGCGAGCACGCCCGCGCCGCCCTTCGGCGCGCGTTGTACTTTCTCCGGCGGTCCACCGGCGACGGAGTCGTGGTCGGCCGGGGAGAAGAGGAAGTCGGCGTCGCGCCCGGCTCGCTGTGGTGCGACGCGGTGGCGTTCCGCGAGGCGGTCCGCGCGGGCAACCCGGCCGGCGCGCTGGAGCTCTATCGGGGGCCCCTGCTCGAAGGGCTCTACGTGGCGGGCGCTCCCGACGCGCAGGACTGGCTCGACCGGGAACGCGCCCGCCTCAAGGAGCTGGCGCAGGACGCGGCGCGCACGCTGGCCCGCCACGCGCCTGACGCCGACGCTCAAACCCGCTGGGCCCGCCGCGCGCTGGAGTTCTTCGAGGAAGATGAGGAGATGCGCGCCCTGCTGGCGCCCGCGCGACTCCCGGCACCGGTTCGAGTCGCGGTGGCACCGTCGGGACCCGCGCCGCCCTCGGATCCGAACCTGCTGGCGGTGTGTCCCTTCGCCGTGCGGGGCGGCCCGGGCCTGGCATTTCTTTCCGAGGGCCTGGTGGACCTGCTGGCCACCAAGCTCGACGGCGCGGGCGACCTCCGGATCGTCGAGCCCCGCCTGGTGCTGTCCGGTGCCGGCAGCCCCGGCGACGGATGGAGCCCGGACCGGGGACGCGAGCTGGCCGAACGGACCGGCGCGAGCGCCTTCGTCCTGGGAAGCCTGGTGGAGGTGGCCGGACGACTCGAGGCCGGCGCCGCACTGCACGATCGGGACGGATCGGTCATCGCCCGGGTGGAGAGCCGTGCCGGGGGTGAGGCCGGGCTCTTCGAATTGGTCGACGAGCTGGCGAGGCGCCTGCTGGCCGCGCGACCCGCCGCCAGCGGCGACCGCCTCGCCCGCCTCGCCGCGCTCACGACCGAATCGCTGGCGGCGCTCAAGTGCTGGCTCGACGGCGAGCGCGCCTTCCGGCTGGCGCGGCATCTCGAAGCGGCCGACGCGTTCCAGCGCGCCACCGACGCCGATCCCTCCTTCGCGCTGGCCTGGTACCGGCTGGCGGCCGCCTTCGCGGCGAGCGCGCTGATCGGCCCGGCGCGGGGGGCCTCGGCCCGCGCGTTCGATCACCGCTCCCGCCTGAGCGAGCACGACCGCCTGCTGCTGGAGGCGCAACACGCCTGGATCACCGGCCAGAGCGCCGAGGCGGAGCGGCGCTATGCGGCCCTGGTGACCGGGTGGCCCGAGAGTCTGGAGGGCTGGTTTCTCCTGGGCGACGTGCAGTTTCACAGCAATCCGTACCGGGGCAAGCGGGTTGCCCTGGCGCGCCCGGCGCTCGAGCGCGCCCTGGCCCTGGACCCGTCCCACCTCGGCGCGCTCACCCAGCTCGCCCGGCTTGCGGCCCACGAGGGGCGGACCGGAGACCTGTCCGCCCTGGCGCGCCGCGCCCTCGAGGCGAGTCCCGCCGGCGACCAGGCCCTCGGGCTGCGCGCGCTCGCGGCCTTCACTATGGGCACCGACGCCGAGCGCGCGGCAGCCGGCCGGGAGCTGGCCGGCGCGCGGGGCCTCACCATCGCGCGGACGTTTTCGGATGTGGCGCTCTATTCCGGGAACCCGGATCACGCCGAGCGGCTGGGCCGCGAGCTGTTCGCCTCGGCGCGCTCCGAGGAATTCCGCGCCTTCGGGCACGTCACCCTGGCCCACCTGGATCTGGCGCGGGGCCGCACGGTCGAGGCGTTCGATCGGCTCCGGGAGGCGGAGCGGATGGAGCCGGCCTGGGGGCTCACGGTGCGGGGGCTGGTCGCCTCGCTGGCGTTCCTGCCGCCCCGTCACGACGAGCGCGCCAGGGCGCGCCGCGACCTGCTGGCTTGGGACCCGGCTGGTGCGCGGCCGGCGGTAGCGGTGCCGCTGGCCTTTCACAATGAGCTCCAGGCGCACTTCCGGGGCTTCCTGCTGGGATTGCTGGCCGTGCGGGACGGCGATCTCTCCGCCGCCTCCCTCGAGATCGAAGCCCTGGCCGAGCTGCCGGTGCCCGAGGGGGCCGGCGCCCTGCTCGAGCACCTGGAGCGGACCCTCCATGCCGAGCTCCTCCTCGCGCGCGGGTTCGCGGGAGACGCCCTCGCTGTGTTGGAGCAGGGACGGCTGGACGTCTGGTTCCAGTACGCCGTTGCGTCGCCGTTCTTCGCCGGCACGTTCGAGCGGTATCTCCGGGCCGACCTCCTGGCCCGCGCCGGCCGAGTTCCCGAGGCCATCCGGTGGTGGGAGTCGATCGCCGAGCGCACGCCGTTCGAGCTGCCGTTCCAGGCGCCTTCGCTGCTTCGCATCGGGCAAGCCTGGGAGGAGCTCGGCGACGACGCCCGGGCCGGCGAGGCCCGGCGACGGGCCCGGGTGTTGTGGGGGGACGGGCCCAAGTAGTAGCCTTCGGGTGCCGGGTCGCGGATCGCCGCGCACCGCTTAAGTCCCTTTCTGGAGGATCACGATGCGGGCGGTGCAAGCGAGGCGGGCGGTCCTGTCGGCGATGCTGGCGCTCTCGGCAGGCTGCGTGGCCTGGCGGGTCCAGCCGGTGTCCCCCAAGGAACTGCTCAAGGACAAGTCCATCGAGGCGGTCCGCGTGACCCGGGCCGACAAATCCAGGGTCGAGATCTACAACCCGGTCATCCAGGGCGACAGCATCGTGGGCCATCCCACCGAGCAGGCCATCGCCCGCCTGGTCATGCCGATTTCCCAGGTGCAGACCATCGCCACCCGCTACAAGAGCGTGCCCAAGACCATGCTGGCCGGCCTCGCCGTCATCGGCGCCGTGGCGGTCTACGCGTTGCTGCAAAGCCTGAATCAGGGATACTGACGGGTCACAGCCGGGAGCGGTGGGTTTCCGGGGCGAAGAGGGTGGCCACCACGCTGAGCGCGCTGCTGGCCGCCATGTACGCGGCGATGGCCCACGCGCCGTAGCGCGCCAGCAACAGCGTGGCAATGATCGGGGCCAGCCCGCCCGAGAATACCGACGTCAGCTGGTAGATCAGCGAGGCCCCGCTGTAGCGCACCCGGGTCGAGAACAGCTCGGAGAAGTAGGCTGCCTGGGGACCGTACATCAGGTCCTGCCCGACGTTGAGCCCCAGCACGATCGCCAGCGCGACGAAGCCCGGGCCCTTCCCGAGCAGCCAGAAGAACGGAAAGGCGTAGAGCAGCGAGAACACCGCGCCGGCCAGGTACACCGGCTTCCGCCCGACCCGGTCGGACAGCGCACCGAACAGCGGGATGGTGAACATCCCCACGGCCGCGCCGGTGGCCACGCCGCCCAGCATGGTGCTCTTGGCGTAGTGCAGCGTCTTCTCCCCGAAGCTCAGCACGAACACCGTGAAGATGTAGAACAGGACGTTCTGCGCGAAGCGCATGCCCATCCCGACCACCACCTCGCGGGGGTGGTCCCGGAAGACCTGCACCAGCGGCGCGGCACTGGTGCCCTTCGCTTCCTTGAGCCGGGTGAAGGCCGGCGTCTCCAGGAGACGGAGGCGGACGAACAGTCCGAGGCCGATGAGCAGGACGCTGAGGAGAAACGGAACCCGCCACCCCCAGGCGAGGAATTCCGCCTCCGACAACCGGCTCGACAGCAGGGCAAAGATCCCGGTCGCGAGCAGCAGGCCGGCCGGCACCCCCATCTGGGGCCAGCTCCCGGAGAGCCCGCGCTTCCCTTCCCGGCTGTGTTCCACCGCCATCAGCACCGCCCCGCCCCATTCGCCGCCGACGCCGAACCCCTGGATGAATCGCAGCGCGACCAGCAGGACCGGCGCCCACACCCCGATCGCGGTATACGTGGGAAGCACCCCGATCAGCGCCGTCGCCGCGCCCATGAGCAGGAGCGACCAGACCAGCATCGCCTTGCGCCCCACCTTGTCGCCGTAGTGGCCGAAGACCGCCCCGCCCAGAGGCCGGGCCAGGAATCCCACGGCAAAGGTCCCATACGCCGACAGGGTGCCGGCGAGGCTGTCGAGATTCGGGAAGAACAGCTTGTTGAAGACCAGCGCCGCCGCGGTACCATAGAGAAAGAAGTCGTACCACTCGATGGTGGTCCCGACGAAGCTCGCCACGATGATCGGGCGCATGGATTGCGCACGGGAGGCGGTCATGGTTCCGGGGTTGGGGGCTTCCGGGTGGTGGGCCGGCCCAGCAGCGGCAGCATCGCCTCCACGAGCGGATCGAGCAGCGAGCGAAAGGGTCGCAGGATCCGCTTCACCGATTCGAACCGACGGGCAGGAGCGGCCGGACGCGAGATCGGGCCCCGCCCCGCGAGCGTCGCGGCGTGGTATTGAATCGGAATCGGAGCGAACGCTCCCGGAGCGTCGATGACTTCGAACGCCGCCTGGAATCGGCGATAGAAGTGCTCCCTCGCGATGGTCCGGTATTCCCGCATTTCCGGAGAGAGGACGCCGCTCGAAGCCCGCGACCCTCGCCCGATGGTGGGGTTGAGGTTGATCTCCCACGTCTCGACCGTCCCGTCCTTGAGCGCGTAGTCGATTCGTCCGTATTCTACCCGCGCGGCGTCGAATATCGGCCGCAACTGCCCCGCGTGCGGATTGCCGAGCACGTAGGCGCGCTCCTCGTCGAGGCTCTCCCGCGTGAAATCGGCTCCTTCATGCTTGAGTGCCCAGACCCGGCCCCGCTCGAGCGCGCGGGGAATGATCTCGGATCCGACCATGAAGGCGGCGTATTTCCGGTAGTAGCCGTCAGCGTCGGCGGTATCGCAGAACTCCATGACCAGCAGGTCGTCCATCCGGATGCCGCGCACTCTGGCACGCCCCAGCTCCACCCGGAGCTCGCCGGGTGTCCGGAGCAGTGGGGTGAGCGCGCCGCTGTGCCGGGTCTCCTCCCGCAGAAACACCGGGAATCGCAGGCCGGACAGATCGGTGGTGGCGCGCGCCGCGCGATGGCGGGTCAAGCCACGCCGGAAGAGCTCCTCGAGGAGATCGAACCGCCGCAAGGCCCTGGCCGGGTGGTTGAGGATTCGCTGGCCGGCCTCGGCGAGCCGATCAGCCACCTCCCGGGCCAGGCGGAGACCTGCGGGC
Organism: uncultured Gemmatimonadales bacterium; assembly: GCA_963762545.1. Classification (GTDB taxonomy): domain Bacteria; phylum Gemmatimonadota; class Gemmatimonadetes; order Gemmatimonadales; family GWC2-71-9; genus JABFSM01. Next base: position 169,309 of record CAVXLC010000003.1, read on the forward strand.
GTCAGTTGGTCGAGCGCGGAGAAGATGTAGACACCCCCCGGCAGCTCGGAACGTGCAGGCAGGTCGTCGTAGTGTAAGATCGTCAGCCGGGAGGCCAGGCCCGCACCGTGGAGCTCCAGGTGGTCCCGGATCGTGAAGGCCCAGTCCGGCGGCACGACGAAGTAGATCAAGCGACCACGTCCGGCGTCTCGCCCCGGGAGAGGATCGCAGCGACGCTCATGTCACCGGTGACATTGAGAATGGTCTTGAAGATGTCGGGGATGACGTCCACCGCCTCCAGGAGCACGATTCCCTCGATCGGGAGGCCGGCGGCCAGATAGGCGGGGAGGTTGCGAAAGGCCCCGCCGCCGCCCGGGACCCCGATGCTGGTGAAGCTCACCAGGATCACGGTCACCAGGAAGGTGACGATCTTCCCCGGCGTCAGCGGGATGCCGAAGACATGGGCGATGAGCACCAGGCGCACCGGACCGGTGATCGTCATGTTGGCCTTGAATGCCGTGATGGCAAACGGCAGCACGAATCCGGTGGCCGCCGCCGGCAGCTTGAGCTCGTCGCGCGCGCCCTCGACCAGGGCGGGCAGCGAGGCGATCGAGGACCTGGTGCCGGCCGCCACCAGCTGCGCCGGGGCCACGGCGCGGGCGAACCGCCGGATCGACACCCGCCCCAGCAGCGCGGTGAGCGGATAGAGCAGCAGGGTGAACCCGATCATCAGAACACAGGTGATCAGCACGAACATCCCCATGAATCCCGCCGCGCCCGTCCCGGCTCCGGCCGCCATCACCAGTGCCAGGGCGAACACGCCGAGCGGCGTGACCACCAGGACCCCGCGCACCAGGATCATGGTCGTCTCGGCGAGCGCCCGGCCAACCCGGAGCAGCAGGTCCCGGGACTCGGGTGCCAGGTGAGTGGCCGCCAGCCCGAACAACACCGTGAACAGCAGCAGCGGCAGGATTTCGGTTCCGGTGGCGGCTTGAACCACGTTGGTGGGAACGAGGCCCGACAGCCAGCCGCCCAGCGACTCGTGCCCGCCCTCGGTGGCGGTCCGCACCGCGTCGGGCACCACGGTTCCCGCCTTGAGGGACGCCACCGTGAGGGAATCGGCCGGGAACAGGGCTACCATCGGCGGGGCCAGGATCAAGGTGAAGAGTCCCGCCAGGAGCAGCATCGCGACGAACGCGAGGAGCGACTTGCCGCCCAGCGCGGCAATGGAGCCATGGCCATGGGACCCCAGCACCGCCACGAACATCTGGGTGACCACCAGGGGGATCACCGTCATCCGGAGCAGCCGAAGCCAGACTTCTCCCACCGGCGAGATCCCCTGAATCAACCCGCTTCCCCAACGCCAGTGGTTGGCGTGCAGCAGCATGCCAAGAGCCAGGCCCGCCGCGAGCGCCCCGAGGGACCAGAGGGTCAGGCCGCGCACTGCCGGGCGCACGGGCGCCGGTGCCACGGCGGCGGGTTCGGAAGCGATGGAATCACCCCAGGTGAGCGTGGCCGAAAAAGAATCGCCTGGGTTCAAGGATACGGACCCGGCCCGATTGGTGCCAATTCGGACCTTGCACCCGGAAATGCCCCTTCCTAGCTTGGTTTGAGAACCGGTCGGATTCCGAAGACCGGTTCCGGTGCGTCCGGACAGTCGGATGAGTGACGATCCGAAGGTGGCGGGCGTGGAAGGGCTCCTCGGGAGCCTTGTTCCACGCCCTTTTTTGTTGCCCGGACCTCGATCCCTGAGTCAGGTCTACTTCATCGGGAGAATATCATGGCTAACACAGCCGTATTCGGTATCTACAGTTCGCGAGGTCAGGTCGAGATGGGCGTGGATCATCTCCGGGCGGCCGGTTTCCGCGCCCAGGATATTTCGATCCTTTTCCCCGAGAACGTGGGAACCAAGGACCTGGCCCACGAGAAGCACAGCAAGGCCCCCGAAGGCACGACCGCGGGCGTCACGTCCGGCGCGGTCATCGGTGGTACCCTGGGCTGGCTCGCCGGTATCGGCGCGCTGGCCATTCCCGGCGTCGGGCCGTTCATCGCCGCCGGACCGATCATGGCGGCGCTGAGCGGTGCCGCGGTCGGGGGCGCGGTCGGGGGCGTGGCCGGCGCCCTCATCGGGATGGGCATTCCCGAGTACGAGGCCAAGCGGTACGAGGGGCTGGTGCGGAAAGGCGGCATTCTGCTCTCGGTGCACTCCGATAGCCACGAGTGGACCAAGCGGGCCAAGGACATTCTCGAGAACACCGGCGCGACCGAGGTCGCCTCCACGTCCGAGGCCAAGGGTGACTACGCCAACGCGAACCGGCCGGGCCGAGTCTAGCGCCCGGAGGACGTCACGACCGAGAACGAGAAGGCGGGTCCGGAATCGGGCCCGCCTTTCGTGTGTTCGAGGAGTCCAACGGGGAGACTACGAGCAGACGATCACTCCATCCTGCGTCGAGGCCGCGCCCGCGCCCACTTGCACCGTGCACTGCGTGAAGCCGGCGCTGATGGAGGCGTTGGTCACCGTCGCGGTGAAGCCGCTCGCCACGCCCGCCGCCGCGCCGGTGTTGCCGGCCGACAGCGTGAAGTTGCTGGCGGTCTGGAGCTGGGCGAACGAGCCGTAGGTCGCGTAGTCCGAGAAGTACGCTTCCTGGGCGGTCATCATGTTCCGCAGGTCGGTCTTGACCGAGGCCAGCTTGGCCTTGTCCTTGGTGGCCGCGAACTTCGGGATTGCGATAGCGGCCAGAATGCCGATGATCACGACCACGATCAGCAGCTCGATCAGTGTAAAGCCCTTCCGGTTTGACATCGTCCATCCTTTCCGGCGTGATGGTGCACGCCACATGAGAAGACTGCCTGGGCGCCCCCGCGCCACACCGGGACCAAAAGGCAACGACGATGCCACGCGGCATTGGCCGCGGTATCCTGCGACGCGACATGGCCTTGAAGGCGCGGGGCGCGTGTTAATGTGTTGCCGCCCGGGTGACCGGTTCCCGTACTGTGCAATGCAATCCGCCCGCGCCGGGCTCGGCGGAGCAATCATTGCAGCCATTGCACGAGGCTGCAGCATCAAGAATCCGGGGTAGGGACCCTTCCACTTCGGCGTTCATCCATCATGTCGGAAGAAGCCACGCAGCGGAGGCTGAACGAGCGGTACATCAATTCCTATCTGAGCGCCGATGTGGCCTGGTACGACGACCACCTGGCCGAGGGCTTCATTTGCATCGAGTCGGACGGTACCGTGCTGGACAAGCCGAGGTTCCTCTTCCGGGCCGCCCGGGGGCCGGACGTGGCCCGGTACCGCCTGGATCAGGTGCGGATCCGGATACTCCACGGTACCGCCCTGGTTCACGGGACCGGGCTGTTTGCCAAGCCGGACGGGACCGAGGGGACCAGCCGCTACACCGATGTCTACGTGAAGCTGGGGGGTAAATGGAAGGTGGTGTCGGCGCAGATCATCCGCACGATGGGTCTCGGCTCGGAAATGACGAGCACCCCTTCACCCATAAAGAGGTGTCGCCGGAAGACTCCGGAGCATCGGAGGCGCTGGGGGCACGGCCGGGCCCACTATTCGGAAGCCGGCCACGTGCGCTGAGGAGCAGCGGTGGGAGCGGGACCCGCACAACCCCCGACGCTTTCGCGTGGCGCCCGCGGACTGAGGGTCCCGCAGCACCACCGGTCGAACTACCGAGAATGGCTCGATCCATGGCAAAGATCTAGCAGGCATCTCTCCTTGAGAGCCGTCAAGAGCAGCCCGGCGACGAGACGATGTCCCTGCGCGCTCCAGTGAGCTTTGTCCTCTGCTGTGACGACGACGCCCCGATCTTGAGCGGCCCTCAGAGTGTCGGGCAGGCCCGACACGAAGTCGACGTCATGCTTGGCAGATATCTGGGCGAACAGCGGCTCCGTCACGCTACCGGACTGACTGGTGAACGCGACAACGCGTACGCGGCCGACGAGTTGCCTGACCCGCCCCATGATCTCATCCGTGACTTGAACGGCAGCCGCAAATTCCGGGATAGCGAGGTCCGGAGAGTCAATATCGCCCTGCAGTGTGGATCCTCCAGCGCTCCCGGCGTGTATCCTGTCAATCTTACCAATGATGAATTGCAGGAAGCGCGAATGTTCGATGGCATACTCACGGATCAGCCTGCTGAATCCTTTCGGCAAGATGTATTCGACCCGCCCATTCACCAAATAGGGTCGTCGCATCCCGTTGTTGTTGATGACACTCTTTCTTTCCAAGGAAGGCGAGTTATTGATAAAGTCGTTAGGGCAGTATTGCCAGATGATTAGATCAGGTTTGATCATCGTGAAGTAGTCGGCCAAAGCCATGTACTCCTGAAGAGTTCCGTAGCCGGCCACACCGTAGGCAAACACTTCTGCGTCAAGTGACTTGCTCAAGATCGCAAAGTAGGTCTCGCTGTCGGATACCTCCCTGCCTTGAGTAAAGGAGTCTCCAATGACCAACACCCGTGGACGCCGGAAGCCTGTCGCCGTCAGATTGCCAAACTGGCGAAATCCATGTTCGTCTTGAGTGAAGGTTACCTGGTGCTCGCTTCCGCCCGCATCCCTTGTCAGCCTCTGGACGCGAGCATTCTCGGTGGCCCGCCACCCTCGATGCTCATCCAGCGTTGTCATGGAACCGACTGAAGCCTTCGCGAAAAACGGGGTGCCGTCACGAAGCCAATAGACGAGTCGCAAAGCCGCTTCCCCGCCAATGAAGACGACAAGGATGGACATCGCGACGAGAGCGACGTTTGCAACAATACGGGCTGAGCGTTGCAGATGCATTCTCCTTGCCCACCCGGGGAGCCCTCCTTCCCAAGAAGCGATCAGGTGGGCGTAAACTCATTTTCAGCTAGGAGGGCTCCATTCTGCGATCGCAGGAAAGGATCCTACAATACTACATCTCTCGCAGGCATTCGGGAAAGGACGGAGCTCCCGAGCCGCACGAGGCTTCCCGAAAGCGGAGGATCTTGGCCATTTCATTTCCTGAGGTCGCGGCGGCGCGTGAAATCTCCGCTGCTTGTCCTTTGGGAATCGGAGGCGCAATCTTAGGGCTTGGTAAGCTCATTTTCGCCAGCGGCAGACGAATTGCAGCGGGGAGTGCAACCGCTGGCACTGGTGGTTTGGCGGCGCCTATTATTGCCCCCGCGCTAGTTGGCTAATTCGAATCCATCGGTCTCCGGTGGCTTTCTTGCCGCGGGCGTTGCCTGTGGCAACGGCGGGGGTGACGGCGGGCACAAGGTGACCGTTCACCCGAAGAGCTGACTGACCGATGAAACGCGCCCAGTACGGAGCGCGGTCCCTGCTGATCGGCATACCCGTAATCGCCGCGACGATCTTGGCGATCGGCGCCCTTCGCGCGCCCGATTCTGACAGCCGTCTCCAAGTCCCGATCGCGATTCTCTTCCTGATCATGGGGGTCGTACGGTTGGTGACTCTTCGGGCATGGACTAGAGGTCAATCCACAACGCTTGTCCCGCGATTCATTCACGCCGTTTCATTGCTGGGACTCGGCGTGATGCTCCTCCGGTACAAGCTCATGATCGAGCAGGAGGCTTCATTGGCGATGTTGGGGTTACTGCTCCTGGGCTCCATTGCCCAGGTCATCGCTAATCGCGCGGAGGATCGAAGGGCAGTGTAGCAGGGGCGGGACTCGACCGGAACGGCGAGGCCCTTTCAGGCCTCTGCTTCACCAAAGCATAGCAGGGGCGGGACTCGAACCCGCGACCCCGGCATTATGAGTGCCGTGCTCTAACCAGCTGAGCTACCCTGCCGGAACCGCGCAAAATAGCGCCCGCGCCCCTCGATGTCACCCACCGCTACTTCTCCTCCGGCGGCACCACCGTGAACTCGATCTCCCCCTTCCGGAGCATCCCGTACTGCTCCCGCGCGATCCGCTCCTGGGTCACCGCGTCGGTCTCCACCAGCTTCCGGTAGGCGGTGAGGCTGTCCACCTCCCGCGCCAGCGCCGCCACTTCCGCCCGCATCTCCTTTTCCCTGCTCCTGAGGGAGAGCCACTGCGGCGTGCTGTACTCCCCGGCCTCGACGGCGAAGATCAGCGCCGCCACCACCAGCACCAGGACCAGCCACCGCGTGCCGGTCACAGGTGATACATGTCCCGGCCCGGATAGTGGGCCACCGAATCCAGCTCCTCGGCGATCCGGAGCAGCTGGTTGTACTTGGCCATCCGGTCGCTCCGGGAGGCGCTGCCGGTCTTGATCTGGCCGGCATTGGTGGCGACTGCCAGGTCGGCGATGAAGGTGTCCTCGGTCTCACCCGACCGGTGCGAGATCACCACGCCGTACATGCTCCCCTTGGCCAGCTCGATGCACTGCAGCGTTTCGGTGAGCGTGCCGATCTGGTTGACCTTGACCAGCACCGCGTTCGCCACGTTTTCCTCGATGCCCCGGGAGAGCCGGTCCACGTTGGTCACGAAGAGATCGTCCCCCACCAGCTGGACCCGGTCCTGCAGCTTCTCGGTGAGCAGGGTCCAGCCCTCCCAGTCATCCTCGGCGAGGCCGTCCTCGATGGACACGATCGGGTACCGGTCCACCCAGTCCGCGTAGAGGTCCACCATCTCTGCGGCGGTGCGGCGGCTCTTGTCACCCTTCTTCATGACGTACGCGCCCTGGTCGTAGAATTCCGAAGCCGCCGGATCCAGCGCGATGCCGATGTCCTGCCCCGGCTGATAGCCGGCCGCCTCGATGGCCCGCATGATCACGTCGAGGGCCGCCTCGTTGGATGGCAGCATCGGCGCGAAGCCGCCCTCGTCGCCCACCGCGGTGGACAACCCCATCGTGCTCAGCACCTTCTTCAGGCTGTGGAAGACCTCCACGCCCATCCGGAGCGCATCGGGAAAATTGTCGGTGCCGATCGGCACCACCATGAACTCCTGCGCGTCCACGTTGTTGCTGGCGTGGGCGCCGCCGTTCAGGATGTTCATCATGGGCACGGGCATCACCCGCGCCATCGGGCCGCCCAGATAGCGGTAGAGCGGCAGGCCCACCTCGTCCGCCGCCGCGCGGGCCGAGGCCAGAGACACCGCCAGGATGGCGTTGGCGCCGAGCTTGGCCTTGTTGGGGGTGCCGTCGGCGTCCATCAGCTCGGCGTCGATGGTGATCTGGTCCGACGCATCCATGCCCTCGAGGCGCGGCCCCAGCACTTCGTTGACGTTGCGCACCGCTTCCGTGACGCCCTTGCCGAGATAGCGCTTGGGGTCGCCATCGCGCAGCTCGGCCGCCTCGTGCTCACCGGTGGACGCGCCGCTGGGTACCGCGGCCCGGCCCCGCGCGCCGCTCGCCAGCACGACATCGGCCTCCACCGTGGGATTGCCGCGGCTGTCGAGGATTTCGCGGGCATGGACTTCGATGATTGTGGACATGGACGATCTGGAATGGAGTGGGCATCGAACCGGCGCGTCGGTCGGAAGTCTAATCCGACCGCCGGGATTCACCTAGTGCGCCCGGCCGCCCGAACCCGACCTGACGTGCTAGGGAAGGGTGCCCCACATCTGCCGGATGACCCGCCACCGGCCGGCGGAATCGGGGGCGACCAGGATCAAATCGAGGGACCGGCTGGTCTGAGCCGTCGGCGGGCCGCCCTTCGCGTAGTCCCAACCAAGCGCCGCGGTCCCGCGAATAAAGGCCAGTCCCTTGGTGCCGTCGATCTCGACAATCCGGCGGTCGAATGAGGTGATTCGCGTGTGCGAGCCGTCGGCCGGCCACCAGTAGGCACGGATCCCGTCGAGGCCCGAAACCGGCCGGGACCCGGGCGGCAGCAGAACGGCGTCGGACCGGAACACACCGAGGACGGCGGTGGTGTCGTCCCGGAGCCAACCCTGCACGAAGGTGGAGTCGAGGGCGCGAATCGCCGCCCGATCCTCGGCCCCGATCGGCGCTCCGCCGGGGATTGGGGACGTCGAGCTCGAGGAGTAGTAGGCGTCGAAGCCGACCGCCCAGGTTCGGCCGCCGTCGGTCGACTGCTCGATGACCTGGCGAACCCGCCCGTCTGGCAGGGGGGAAAGGGTCGTGCGGTCCAGCACCAGCGAGCCGTCCGCCCGCGGCAGCTCCCCCTGAAACCGAACCGCGCCATCAGGGTAGCGGGCAATCAAGCGCTTTTCCTTGACCCCACCAGGCTCCACCCAGACCTGCTTCCAGTCTTTCCGGCCACGCAGATAGTAGAAGAAACTCTTGCCCTCTTCGCCACTCATGTCCTGCCAGTTCTCGACGAGGGCGCAGCCGCCGGCGACCTTCTCGATCCGGTTGTGGCCGACGAGGACATCCTTCTCCTTGACGTCCCAGGTCCCCACCCAAAAATCGAGAACGTGATACGCCGGGATGGAATCGCACGCCGGGTCGGCCCGGGGCACCGACAGCGAGGCGGCCAGGAGGATGAGGATTCCGTTCGTCATGACTGCTCCGTGCCAGTACTGCGGGGCGGCGGCGGCAACCGATCCCCCAAGCTGGAGCGACCCGGCCGGTCGTGGCTATCACGCCCTTGCTCGGGCGCTACTCCCGCGCCCCCATGGCCAGGAGCGCTGCCCGGGCCTGCTTGGCCAGCCCATCCCGCGCCTCGTAGTCCAGCCCGGCCGTGGGGATCGGCTCTCCGATCCGGAGGGTGACGGTACCGGGTTTCGGGCTCCAGCTTCCCCGCGGCATCAGCGCGTGGGTATTCTCGCAGAAAACCGGCACCACCGGCGCCCCCGCGGCGATGGCCAGCACGAACGGTCCCTTCTTGAACGCCTTGAGCCGCCCGTCGCGCGACCGGGTGCCCTCGGCGAACACCACGGCCGAGCTGCCCTCGTCCCGGACGAACTTGGCCGCCTCATCGTAGGCCGCGAAAGCCGCGGAAAGCTTGCGCCGGTCGATCGGGATGTGGCGCGCCGCGCGCATCGCCTGGCCCATCAACGGAATCCAGTCCATTCCCTTCTTGTAGACGAACCGGATCGTGCCGGGGAACTCGGCCAGGATGGCCCAGATGTCCACGAAGGACGCGTGGTTCGAGATGAACACCTTGGGTTCGGGGGCCAGCAGGCGTTCGCGGCCCTCCACCCGGACGGTGATGCCGGTGCCGCGGAGCATGCCTTGGGCCCAGCGACGGGCGCAGGTATCGTAGACGCCGCCGCGACGCTGTCTCACGCCGGTCAGGGCGGCGAACAGCACCTTCCCGCCGTACCACCCCATGTAGATGATGAACGAGGTGACGTAGCGCAGGAATCCGATCATGCGAAGTGATCGTATCCGCCGGGCTGGACCGGCCGGCCGTCGAGAGTGAACGAGACCCCGGCTCCCACGGCGAACTCCCCGATTCGCGTGAGCGCAATGTCCTTGGTGCCGGCGAACCGGGGGGGCATCGCGGCCAGGAGCTCGTAGTCTTCCCCGCCCCACGCCGCGAAGAGCGCCGGCCGCTGCGATCCGGCCTCCGCCTCCGCCCGCGCGGCCGGGTGCACCGGAAGGTCCCGAAGCTCGACGTGCAGGGCAAGCTCCGACGCGGCGGCCAGGTGACCGGCATCGGCCCCCAGACCATCGCTCAGGTCCATCATGGCGGTGGCGCCGTGCTCCACCAGCCAGCGTCCTTCGGGCAGGCGCGGCTCCGGGCGGGCGAATCGCTCGCGGGCGCCGGCGACCGGCATGCGTCCGGCCGCCCACGCCGCCAGCGCGGCGCGGGCGCCTCCAAGCTCCCCGGTCACCCACAAGCCGTCGCCGGCCCGGGCGCCCCGCCGTGAGATCGCCGTGCCGGCCCGGCCGACGACCGTCACCGCCACCGCCATCGCGTCGCCACGCGAGAGATCCCCTCCCAGCACGACGCCACCGACCGACGCCAGCGCGGCATCGACGCCGCGCATCACCGCGACGAAGGTGGACTCGGGCTCCCGCGGCTGGGTGGTGAGTGCCACCAGCGCACCGATGCATTCGGCGCCGGCCGCCGCGAGATCCGAGAGGGCTCCGGCGGTCGCGCGCCAGCCGATTTCCTCGGGGCCGAGCCATTTCCGCTGGAAGTGCACCCCCTCGACACTCACGTCGATGCTCAGCGCGATCAGGCCTTCACCGGCGGGGACATAGCGGACGTCGCTGCCCAGCCCCTCCGCCCTCGGCCCGAGCGCCCGCATGATGGCGCGGATCCGGTCGAACTCGGGACCGCCGGCCATCGGGAGCGGACTCACCGGGTGGTCAGGCACGGGCCGGGGCGGGCAGCTCGTGCAACACCGGCAGGCGGGCCGGGGGCGGCATGCGGCGGACCAGATCCCAGCGGCGCCAGACATCGGGCAGGGCGGCCAGCACATCCATCGGGCGCATGGTGCGCGCGCTGGTGCGCCGCGCGGCCAGGTCGGCGGCCTCGCCCAGGGCCACCGCGGCGGTCGCGGCCGCGAGCGCGGGGTCTTCCCCCTGCCCCGCGATGGCGGAGAGCAGCCCGCTCAGCGTGTCGCCGCTCCCGCCGGTGGCGAGGCCGGGATTGCCCGCCGCGATCGTCAGCGTGGCGCGACCCGGACCGGCAATGACCGTCGGCACGCCCTTGAGCAGCACCGTGGTGCCGGCGCGCGCCGCCGCCGCCTCGGCGGCGCCCCAGGGATCCACATCCACCCGGGAGGCCTCCTCCGGAAAGAGGGCCCGGAACTCACCGGCGTGCGGCGTCAGCAGCGCGCGGCGCCCGGCCAGCGCGTCGCGCAGGCGGTCCACCTGGCCGGCAAACGCCATGAGGCCATCGGCGTCCAGCACCAGGGTGGCGCCCGCGGGCGAGGCCGCGATGGCGCCGAGGATGAAGTCTGGTCGCGAAGCCCGGCGGCCGAGCCCCGGGCCGATCACCACCGCATCGGCCCGGCCGAGGAGGGCGATGGTGCGCGGCGAGGGCATGGCCTCGAACGGCTGGACGCAGGTCTGCAGATCGGGCTCGGCGCTGGAGACCACGGTGACCGATCCCGCCGGGGCCACCAGGTGCACCAGCCCGGCGCCGGCGGCGAAGGCGGCGCGCGCGGCCAGGCGCGCGGCACCCAGCATGCCCTCGTCGCCCCCGATCACCACCACCCGTCCCCGGGTGCCCTTGTGCGCGTCGGCCGGAAACGGCGCCAGCTGGCGGGCCGCGGCGCCTTCGGTGAACAGGGTGGGCCAGGAGGGATCCGGCGCGGGCAGACCAATATCCACGAGCACCAGGTCGCCGGTCTCGTCGCGGGCCAGCAGCTGCCCGCGCCGATAGCCGCCGAAGGTGATGCTCATCGTGGCCCGGACCGGCCCCCGCTGGACCCCGTCGTCGAGGTCGAGGCCGCTGGGTCCGTCCACCGCGAAGATGGGGATCTCGAGATCGACGAGGCGGGGCAACAGCTCCGCGACCGCGCCCCGCGGCGCGCCCCTGGCGCCGGTGCCCAGCAGCGCATCCACTACGATGCCGGCATTGGGCCACGGGCCCTCCGCGGCGACACCGCGCACGCCTTCGTCGCGGGCCAGCGCGGCCATGGCCCGGGGAAGCTCGCCGCCCGGTTCCGCCGGTGACGTGACCCACACCGGCACCCCGGCCGCGTGGAGCGCCCGCGCCATGACCCAGCCGTCGCCGCCATTGTGGCCGGGCCCCGCCGCCACCAGTACCCCGGCGCGCAGGCGATCGGGAAACCGCGCGGCCAGCACGCCCGCGGCGGCGCGCCCGGCGCATTCCATGAGGGTGGGGAGTCCGATGCCGAGCGAGGAGGCACGCTGATCCCAGGATTGGGCCTGGGCAACGGAAAGGACGGGGATGGTTGTCATGGGGGGAGATACCGCCGGTGCTTACCCCTCTCCTCCCGGAATGCCCTGCCATTCGTATCCCTGGTCGAACGCCTTCTCGAATGCGTACACCCCGTGGAAGTCTTCCACCCGGTCGCCCGGCTGGGTGACCAGAAGTCCCACATCCACCAGGGTGTAGACGATCCGGCCGAAGTCCTCGGTACCGCGAATGCCCCAGTGCTCCAGGACCGTGCGGGCCAGGAGACCATACTGCTCCAGGGCGAAGTCCCGGCAGGCCAGCGTGAGCTCGGGCCCGGTGACGTGGCGGCGCTCCGGCAGCTTGGTCTGCAGGTACTCGATGCTGGCGAGCATGAAGAGAAAGGCGCGCTCGTCGTAGCGGTCCCCGTGCCGGCGGATCCGCTCGAGCACCTCGCCGGCAAACCGGATGTCGCTCATCGCGCCCCGGCCAGGGCGCGGCGCTGGGCCCGCCCGTATAGCGGGAAGCCGCCGGCCAGGTCTTCCACCTCGCCGCGGACCCGCTCGACCGTGGCGTCGTCCCGACCGGTCAGCACCTCGTCGATCAGCTCGGCGATGCGCTCCATTTCCCGCTCGCCCATCCCCCGGGTGGTCAGCGCGGGGGTGCCGAGCCGGATGCCGCTGGTCACGAAGGGAGACTGGGGGTCGTCGGGAATGGTGTTCTTGTTGGCGGTGATGCCGGCGCGCACCAGCAGCAGCTCGGCGTCCTTGCCGGTGAGCCCCTTGGGCCGGAGATCCACCAGCATGAGATGGCTGTCGGTGCCGCCGGAGACGATCGCAAAGCCCCGGTCCACCAGTGCCGCCGCGAGCCGCTGCGCGTTGGCCACCGTCTTCCGCGAGTAGGCCTTGAACTCCGGGGTCATGGCCTCGGCAAAGGCCACCGCCTTGGCCGCGATGATGTGCATGAGCGGCCCGCCCTGGGTACCCGGAAAGACCGATTTGTCGATGGCCTTGGCCAGATCGGTGGCGCAGAGGATCAAGCCGCCCCGCGGGCCCCGGAGGGTCTTGTGGGTGGTGGTGGTCACCGCATGGGCGTGGGGCACCGGCGAGGGGTAGACTCCGCCGGCGACCAGCCCCGCGAAATGCGCCATGTCCACCACGAACGAGGCGCCCACCTCGTCCGCGATGCTCCGGAACGCCGCAAAATCGATGATCCGCGAATAGGCGCTGCCGCCGGCGATGATCAGCCCGGGGTGATGCTCGCGGGCCAGGCTGCGGACCTGGTCGTAGTCGATCAGCCCGGTGGCCGGCACCACGCCGTAGTGGACCGCGTGCCAGATCGTGCCGCTGTGACTGACCGAGTGGCCGTGGGTGAGGTGCCCGCCGTGCGGGAGCGACATGCCGAGCAGGGTCTCGCCCGGCTTGAGCAGGGCCATGAACGCGGCAAAATTGGCCTGGGCCCCGGCGTGCGCCTGCACGTTGGCGTGCTCCGCCTTGAACAGGGCCTTGGCCCGGTCGATGGCGAGCTGCTCCACCTCGTCCACGACCTCGCAGCCGCCGTAGTACCGCTTGCCCGGATAGCCTTCGGCGTACTTGTTGGTGAGCGGCGTGCCCATCGCGTCGATCACCGCGCGGGACGCGAAGTTCTCGCTGGCGATCAGCTCCAGCCCGTCGCGCTGGCGCGCGAGCTCGCGATCCACCAGGCGGGCGATGGCCGGATCGGCATCCCGGAGCGAAGCGTTGTGGTCAAGCATCCGCGGAGGTCTCCTCGATCTTGGCCACGCGGCGCGCGTGCCGGCCACCGGCAAAGGGAGTGCTGAGCCATTCCCGGAGTATCGTCACACCCTGCTCCTCATCGACGAAACGGGCCGGCAGGACCAGCACGTTGGCGTCGTTGTGCTCCCGCGCCAGATGGGCGATTTCCGGCGTCCAGGCCACCGCCGCGCGGACACCCGGGTGCCGGTTGGCCGCGTAGCTCATGCCCAGCCCGGTGCCGCACAGCAGGACCCCACGGGCGTTCTCGCCGCTCTCCACCCGTCCCGCCACCCGGTGCGCGAAGTCGGGGTAGTCCACCGAGTCCCCGGTGTGGGTGCCCACATCGACCGGCTGATACCCGAGCGATGCAAGCTCCTTCACCAGCCGTTCCTTGAGCCGGAACCCGGCGTGATCGGCTCCGATGGGAATCGCCTCGGCCATAGCTATCCAATCTAAGGCGGGACGGCCCGTCGGCTAGGCGCCATGCATCCACATGCGCCGGAGCCCGCCGACCGACGCGAGCCGCTCCTCCGCCAGCCGGTCGGCCGCCTGGAACGAGGGAATGCCGTCCCGCTGGGCGATCGCGAAGATCTTGAGGATCGCGTCGTAGATCTCGGCCGCCTTGCGCTTGGCACGATCGAGCGGCCACCCCTGCAGCTCGCCGTATACGTTGATGAGACCGCCGCCGTTGATCACGAAATCGGGAGCGTAGATCATGCCCCGCTTCTCCAGCTCCACCCCGTGGCGCTCCTCGGCCAGCTGGTTGTTGGCTCCCCCCGCCACGATCTCCACCGTGAGGCGCTTGAGGGTGCCGTCGTTGATGGTGGCGCCCAGCGCGCAGGGCGCGAAGATGTCGCCCTTCTGATCGTAGATCGCCTCGGGGGCCACGCTCGCGGCGCCGAATTCCTGCACCACGCGCTTGACCTTGGCCGCGTCGATGTCGGTCACCACGATCCGGGCCCCCTCCTGATGCAGGTGCGAGCAGAGGGAGTAGGCCACCTTCCCGGCGCCCTGCACCAGCACGGTCCTGCCCGACAGCGCATCGCTGCCCCAGCGCTGCCGGGCCGCGGCCTTCATGCCCATGTAGACGCCGTACCCGGTCACCGGCGACGGATCCCCCGAGAGATTCTGGAGCCCGGCCACGTGGGCGGTTTCCCCCCGGACGTACTCCATGTCGGCCGGCGAGGTGCCGATGTCCTCGGCGGTGATGTACCGCCCCCCCAGCGATTCGACGAAGCGGCCGTGGGCGCGGAACAGCGTCTCCCGATCGGCCCGCGTGTTGTCGCCCACGATCACCGCCTTGCCGCCGCCCAGATCGAGGCCGGCCACCGCCGCCTTGTAGGTCATCCCGCGCGCCAGCCGGAGCGCGTCGGTGATTGCCTCATCGGTGGACCCGTAGTTCCAGAACCGGGTGCCGCCCAGCGCGGGGCCCAGCGTGGTATCGTGAATCGCGATGATGCCGAAGTACCCGCACGACGGCTCGTGGCAGAAGACGACCTGCTCGTGCCGCCAGTGCTTCATCTCTCCCAGAACGTCCATGATCTCCTCGGAAAGTCAGGATTCAGGTTGAGGATTGAGGATCGAGGTTGCCTCAATCCTCGATCCTCGATCCTAGTACGTGTAAAACCCGCGCCCGGTCTTGCGGCCCAGGTCTCCCGCGGCGACCATCTTTCTGAGCAGGGGGCAGGGCCGGTACTTCGGATCCCCGAGCCCCCGGTGCATCACCTCGAGAATCGCGAGACAGACGTCGAGCCCGATGAAATCCGCCAGCGCCAGCGGTCCCATCGGGTGCGCCATGCCGAGCTTCATCACCGTGTCCACCGCCTCGGGGGTCGCCACGCCCTCCATGACCGCGAACATGGCCTCGTTCAGCATCGGCATCAGGATCCGGTTGGCCACGAAGCCGGGATAGTCGTTCACCTCCACCGGCGTCTTGCCGAGCGCCCGGGCAACCTCCAGCGTGCGGTGCATGGTCGGGTCGCTGGTGGCGTGCCCCCGGATCACCTCGACCAGCTGCATCACCGGCACCGGATTCATGAAGTGCATCCCGATCACCTGCTCCGGGCGTCGGGTCGTGGCGGCGATCTCGGTGATCGAAATGGAGCTGGTGTTGCTGGCCAGGATCGCGCCCGGCGGGGCCACGGTGTCCAGGGTGCGAAAGATCTCGAACTTGAGGTCCGGTCGCTCGGTGGCCGCCTCCACCACCAGCTCCGCGCCGGACGCGGCCTCCAGCGCCGTGCGGCCGGCGATCCGGCCCAGGATCTCCGCCGGCGCCGTGGCCGCGATGGTGCCCTTCTTCACCTGGCGTTCCAGGTTCGCCTGGATCGCCGCGAGGCCCCGGGCCAGCGCCGCCTCCGATACGTCGATCAAGGTCACGCTCCAGCCGTGCTGGGCGAACACATGGGCAATCCCGTTGCCCATGGTACCGGCGCCCACGACCGCCACGTTGCTCATGCGATGCTCTCCCGTATGGTGCGCCGCCCCGCGAGGATCGCCCCCGCCGTGAGGCAGAGTGAGGCCAGGATGCCGCCCTCGGGGCCGAATCCGCCCCCCGTGAGCCAGGCCGGCCCGCGGGTCGTGTAGTCGAGCCAGGGAATCGGCAGGACCAGGCCGCTCACCGGCGCGGCCAGCCCGGCCAGGGTCAGGTTCCAGCCGAGGTGCGCGCCGGTCGAGGTCCACAGACCGCCCCGGGTGAAGAACGCCAGCCCGAGAAACACTCCCGCGAGCGCGATATTGGCCAGCGCGAGGGGCGTGATGCCGTCGTTCCAGAGGTGGGCCGCGCCGAACAGCAGGGCCAGGCCGATCAGCGCCGCGCCCCGGCCGAAGGCCCGCGACAGCGCCACCATGGGCACGCCGCGAAAGATCAGCTCTTCCACCAGGGCCGCGGGGAACAGCAGCAGCGCGGTGACGCCGATCGCGCCCAGCCAGCCGAACACTGTCCCGCCGTCGTCCCGCCACTCGGCCCGGCCCGCCACGACCGCCGTGGACATGGCCACCGCGGCGAGCACACCGCCGAGCAGGAATCCGCGCCCGAACCCCCGGACCCCCTGCGGCACCGGCACCAGGCCGAAATCGGCGGCGCCGAGTCCGAGTCCGCGCACCCCCACCAGCCAGGTCATGAGCGCGAAGATCAGCAGCAGCACGGAGGCCTGGAGCGCTGCGGAAAAGAACGCCCCGCCGGTGAGGACGGGGCGGAGGATGGCGGCCACCAGCCGCAGAACAACCAGGGAGAGGGCCAAGCCCCCTCCCAGGAATACCAGCGAGCTTCCGGCGGCCCGAAGGCGGCCGATCAAAGCGCCTCGACCGCGAGCGCCACCGCATTGCCGCCGCCCAGACAGAGCGTCGCGAGCCCGGTGGAGACGTTGCGGTCCCGCATCGCGTAGAGCAGCGTGGTCAGCACCCGGGCGCCGCTCGCGCCGATCGGGTGGCCCAGGGCAATGGCGCCCCCGTTCACGTTTACCCGACTCCAGTCCCAGCCCAGCGCGTTGCCATCGGCGAGCGCCTGAACCGCGAAGGCCTCATTGGCCTCGATGAGACCGTAGTCCTTGATGGTGGTGCCGGCCTTCGCGAGCAGGTTCCGCACCGCCTCGATCGGCGCGAAGAACAGGTCCTTGGGCTCCCCTCCGCCCGTCGCATAGGCGGTGATCCTCGCCAGCGGCTTCAAGCCGTTGACCCGCGCGAAGGCAAGCGAGCTGACGGCCAGGGCGCTGGCGCCGTCGTTCAATCCGGGCGCGTTGCCCGCCGTCACGGTGCCGTCCTTCTGGAAAACCGGCTTGAGCTTGGCCAGGGTGGCGACGGAGGTGTCCTTGCGGGGGCCCTCGTCGGTCCCCACCGTCGTGGTTCCGGCCTTTCCCGCCACCTCCACCGGCACGATCTCGGCGGTGAACTTGCCCGACTCGATGGCCTGCACCGCTTTCCGGTGGCTCTGATAGGCAAACTCGTCCTGGGCCTCGCGGGTGATGCCCGCCTTCTGGGCGGTGTACTCCGCGTAGGAACCCATGTGGACGTTGCCGAAAGAATCCCAGAGACCGTCGTGGATCATCCCGTCCAGCATGGTCTGATTGCCGGCCTTGATCCCGGACCGCATGCCGAACACGTAGTGGGGCGAGGCGCTCATCGCCTCCATTCCGCCGGCGATGACGCACTGGGCGTCGCCCGCCTTGATGGACTGCGCCGCGAGCATCACCGCCTTGAGGCCCGAGCCGCACACCTTGTTGATGGTGAGCGCGGGAATGGTGCCGGGAAGGCCGGCGTGAATCATCGCCTGGCGCCCGGAGGCCTGGCCGGCGCCTCCCTGGAGCACATGGCCCATGATCACATCGTCGATCTGGCCTGCGGCGAGGCCGGCGCGCCGCGCCGCCTCGCGGATGACGATCGCGCCGAGCTGCGGCGCGGTGAACGAAGACAGCCCGCCGAGATACTTCCCGATGGGAGTACGGCAGGCGGAGAGGATGACGGGCGTCGTTGCGTCGGACACGGGAAGCTCGGTTGAGAGATGCGAGGGGAAAATAGTCGGTAGGCCGGTACGTCGGTATGTCGGTGGGTCCTCGATGCTACCGACCTCCCGACCTCACGGGGTCAGCGCCCGGCTCCGAATCTCCCGGACCACCCGCTCGACGAATGCCCCGACCGGCATGACCTCCTGCTTGTTTCCGGCACCGCGGACCCGGACCGCGATGCCGTCGCCGTCGACCTCGCGCTGCCCGATGATGCCCATGTACGGCACCTTCCACACCTCGCCCTCGCGAATCCGGTAGTTCAGGGTCTCGTGGCCCGCGGCGAGGTGGGCCCGGATGCCGGCGTCGCGGAGCCGCTGGGTCACCCGGGCCGCCCCCTCGTGCTGTTCTTCGCTGATCGGAATGATCCGTACCTGTTCCGGGGCCAGCCAGACCGGGAACGCCCCGGCAAAGTGCTCGATCAGGATCGCCATGAAACGCTCGAACGAGCCGCTCACCGCGCGGTGAATCACCACCGGCCGGTGCTCGGTGTTGTCCTCGCCGACGTACTTGAGGTCGAAGCGCTCCGGCGCCTCGTAGTCGAGCTGAATGGTGCCCAGCTGCCATTTCCGCCCGATCGAATCGGCCACGTCGAAGTCGATCTTGGGCCCGTAGAAGGCGCCGTCCCCCGGCTTGAGCTCGTAGGGAAGCCCGGTCGCGTCGAGCGCGGCCTTGAGGCCCGCCTCGGCGCGGTCCCAGGATTCGTCGGTCCCGAGCCGGACCGGCGGCCGGGTCGCGAACTTGAGGGACGCGGTGAGGCCGAACGTCTTGTAGTAGCCCAGGATGAATTCGACCAGCCGCCGCACTTCCTCCGCGATCTGACGCTCCATCATGAAGACATGACAATCGTCCTGCTGGAACTGCCGCACCCGGGTGAGCCCGGACAGCGCCCCGGACACCTCATTCCGGTGCAGCACGTCGTAGGTGTTCATGCGGAGCGGCAGCTCCCGGTACGAGTGCTTCTTCGCCAGGTACATCAGGTAGTGCGACGGGCAGTTCATCGGCTTGAGCGAATAGTCGTGCTCGCCGGTCTCGGCGTCGAGCACCAGGAACATGTTCTCCCGGTACTTGCCCCAGTGACCCGACAGCTCCCACAGCGCCTTGTTGTAGAGGAGCGGAGTCCGCACTTCCTTGTAGTCGTCCCGCTGCAGCTCCCGGAGATACTCGCTCAGCACGTTCACCATCGTGGTGCCGCGATCGGTCCAGAACACCGCCCCCGGCGCGAACGGGTGGAACATGAACAGGTCGAGCTCCCGGCCCACCCGGCGATGATCCCGCTTGCGGGACTCCTCCAGCCGATGCAGGTACGCCTCGAGATCTTCCTTCTTGAACCAGGCGGTGCCGTAGATGCGCTGCAGCATCTGGCGCCGCTCGTCGCCCCTCCAGTAGGCGCCGGCGCCGTGCAGCAGCTTGAAATGCTTGAGCCGGCCGGTGGCGGGAAGGTGGGGTCCCCGGCACAGGTCGACGAACGGCCCGTCGGTGTAGACGCTGATGGTCTCGTCGGGGCCAAGCTCCTCGATCCGCTCGAGCTTGAGCGGGTCGTCGGCAAAGCGGCGGTTGGCCTCGGCGCGCTCCACCACCTCGCGGACGAACGGATAGTCCTTCGCGGCGACGTCCCGCATCGCCGCTTCGATCTGCTCCAGATCCTCGGGCGTGAAGGGGCGGGGCACGTCGAAGTCGTAGTAAAAGCCGTCCTCAATGGCCGGGCCGAACCCGATGCCGGCCTGGGGATAGATCTGCCGCACCGCGGTGGCCAGCACGTGCGCGGCGGAATGGCGCAGCACCTCCAGGGCGTCCAGATCCCGGTCGGTCAGGATGGCAACGGTAGCGTCTTCCTCGATGGGGCGGTTGAGATCGCGAACCTGGCCGTTGACCCGCACCGCCAGCGCGGCCTTGGCCAGCCCCGGTCCGATCTGCCGCGCCAGCTCCAGCCCCGTGGTGCCGGAGGGGAGCTCCCGGACACTGCCGTCCGGCAGGGTGAGGCGAATCACGCTCACCGGCCCTCCTCCACACCCACCGGCGTCGCGACCACCGGCGTCTGGCGCTCCAGCGCGAAGAAAAGCACCAGCCCGGTCAGAACGACCAGGGCGAGGAACAGGAGCCGGCCTATGGGCGGCCGGCCGGTGGATCTGGATGCCTCGGGCATGGTCCTGTCTCGATTCTCGGGGCGCATTCGCGGTATTAAGTTAACCGCATGCAACTGCCTGTCACACGCCGTGTTCGGCGCGGAAGCTCCACCCCGCTGGGTCCCTGGGCACTGCTGGGTTTCGGAGCCGGAATCGCTGCCGGATTCCTGCTCGGCGAGATGTTCGGGGGCGGTGGCACCGCCCGGGTCGGCCGGCTGGTCGGATCGCTCCGGCGCGCACCGAAGCTGGAGCGCCGCGCCGGCCGCGCCGCGATCATCCTGGCGGTCCTCGAAGCCGAGCCGGAGCTCGCCGGACTGCGCTTCTCGCTGGTTCCCTCCGGGGGCGGCGGCTTCGAGCTCCGGGGCTGGGTGCCCGAGCGGGCCGCCCGGGCCCGGGCCTTCCGGCTGGCGCAGGCCGCCTCGGGTGGGCTTCCGATCGTCAATCGGCTTCTGGTGCGGGGCGAGGACGACACCCACGCCGAGCTCCATCTCGACGACGAGCCCCGGTCGGCATGAGCGCGGAGACGCCGCTCCCACCCCAGTACGATCCGACCGGCCTCGAAGAACAGCTCTACCGCCAGTGGGAGCGCCGCGGACTGTTCGAGCCCCGCTCGGACCTGCGCGGCGGATCGACACCCGCCCCGGCTTCCGGTCGTCCGTACGTCATCATGATGCCCCCGCCGAACGTCACCGCCCAGCTGCACATGGGCCACGGGCTCAATCTGTCGGTCCAGGACGTGCTGGTGCGGTTCGAGCGGATGCGGGGGCGCGACACGCTCTGGGTGCCGGGCACCGACCACGCCGGCATCGCCACGCAGAACGTGGTGGAAAAGATTCTCGCCCGTGAGGGAAAGAGCCGCTTCGACCTCGGCCGCGAAGCGTTCGAGCGACGGGTCTGGCAGCACGTCGAGGAAACCGGGAGCGCGATCCTCAATCAGGTCCGGGCCCTGGGGGCAAGCTGCGACTGGCATCGGGCCTACTTCACCCTCGACGAAGACCTCTCGCTCGCGGTGCGGGAAGTCTTCGTGTCCCTGTACGAGCGCGGGCTGATCTACCGGGGCAAGTACATCATCAACTGGTGCCCCCGCTGCGGCACCGCCCTTTCCAATGAAGAGGCCGAGAAGGTCGAGGCCGACGGCAAGCTCTGGCATGTCCGGTATCCCCTCGAAGAGGGCGGGCACATCACCATCGCCACCACCCGGCCCGAAACGATCCTGGGCGATTCCGGCATCGCCGTCCATCCCGACGACCCCCGGTACCGCGCCCTGATCGGCAAGTATGCGGTGCTGCCTCTGGTGGGACGCCGCCTCCCCATCGTGGGAGACGATGCGGTGGATCCCGCCTTCGGGTCCGGGGCGGTGAAGATCACCCCGGCGCACGATCCGACCGACTTCGAGATCGGCAAACGGCACGATCTGCCTGCGCTCGACGTGATGACCGACGACGCCCGGATGAGCGACGAGGTGCCGGAGCGTTTCCGGGGGCTCGATCGGTTCGTGGCCCGCAAACGCGTCGTGGCCGAATTCGAGGCGCTGGGCCTGCTCGAAAAGGTCGAGAACCACCGCCACGCGATCGGTCGCTGCTACCGCTGCGATACCGTGGTCGAGCCTCGGCTCTCGGATCAGTGGTTCGTGCGCATGCAGCCGCTGGCCGGGCCGGCGCTCGCGGCATACCGGGACGGCCGGCTCCGCTTCATTCCCGAGTACCGGGGCGCGGAATACGCCCAGTGGATGGAGAACATCCGGGACTGGTGCATCTCCCGGCAGCTCTGGTGGGGACACCGGATTCCGGTCTGGTACTGCGAGGCTCCCGGCTGCAACACGGTCTCGGCGAGCCGCGCCGACCTGACCGTCTGTCCCGCGTGCCAGGGGCCGGTCCGTCAGGACGACGACGTGCTCGACACCTGGTTCTCCTCGCAGCTGGTGCCGTTCTCGAGCCTGGGATGGCCGGGCAGCTCCGACGAGCTGGACCGGTTCTACCCCGGCGATACGCTGGTCACCGCCCCGGAGATCCTCTTCTTCTGGGTGGCCCGGATGGTGATGGCGGGCCTCGAATGCATGAAGGACATTCCCTTCCGCACCGTGTATCTCCATGGGACGGTGCGGGACACCAAGCATCGCAAGATGTCGAAGTCGCTCGGCAACGGCATCGACCCGATGGACGTGGTGAGCCGGTACGGCGCCGATGCGCTCCGGTACACCGTCGTGTCGGGGCTCTCGGTCGGCACCGATCTCATCCTGGATCACGAGGATCTCGAGAGCTCGTTCGCCCCGGGCCGGAATTTCGCCAACAAGCTCTGGAACATGGGCCGGCTGCTCCTGTCCCATCTGAACGGGCCGGTTCGGCCCCTGGCCGGCCGGCATCCCGATGTGATCGGGCGGGCGGAGCTCACCCTCGCCGATAGATGGATCATCGCCCGGTGCGACGAGACCGTCCGCGAGGCGACCGCGGCGTACGAGCGATTCCGGCTCAATGATGCGGCGCTGGCAATGCACCGGTTCCTCTGGAGCGATCTGGCCGACTGGTACATCGAGGTGATCAAGCCGCGGCTGTACGGCGAGCAGCCCGGCGGC
Organism: uncultured Gemmatimonadales bacterium; assembly: GCA_963762545.1. GTDB lineage: Bacteria > Gemmatimonadota > Gemmatimonadetes > Gemmatimonadales > GWC2-71-9 > JABFSM01. Next base: position 191,906 of record CAVXLC010000003.1, read on the forward strand.
GACGTGGCGCGGGCGGTGGCCACCCGGACGTTCGACGTGGCGCTCCGGCTGCTCCACCCGGTCATGCCGTTCATCACCGAAACGCTCTGGGGCCGGCTGCCCGGCCACACCGAGGAAGATTCCATTTCCGTGGCGGCCTGGCCGGCGGTGGACCGCCGCGCCGCCGACGCCGCCGCCCTGCGTCGCTTCGGCGCGCTCCAGGACCTGGTGGGCGCCATCCGGTCGATCCGGGCCGAATACGGGGTGCAACCCGGGCACACCGTCCGGGCCGGCGTGTCGAGCCCGAGCGCCGACGTGGCCGCGGTGCTCCGGGAAGACGCCGCCATCGTCGTGCGCCTCGCCAAGCTCTCCGCCCTCGATGCCGGCGCCGCCCTGGCCCCGGAGGGGGCCGCGCACGCGATTCTCCCCGACGGGACCGAGGTGAGCGTGCCGCTGGGCGACCTGGTCGACGTCCCGAAGGAATGCGCCCGCCTGGGGAGTGAAGTGGAGCGGCTCCACGGCGCCATCCAGGGACAGGAGCGCAAGCTGGAGAACGCCCAGTTCACCTCCAAGGCGCCGCCGGCGGTCGTGGAGCGGGAACGGGCAAAGCTCGCCGCGTGGCGCGAGCAGGCCGGCGCCCTCGCCGAACAACGGCGGCGGCTCGGCTGCCCGGTGTGAGGCGGCCCCGCCTCGTGCTGGTGCTGCTGGTCGCCGGATGCGCCCGCATTCTGGCGCCGCCGGGCGGCCCCAACGACCGAATCCCACCCACGCTGCTCTCCACCCGCCCCGATTCCCTGGAAGCGCTTCCCGGCTTCAAGGGCGATGTCGAGTTCCGCTTCAGCGAGGTGGTGTCCGAGGGCGGGACGCCCAATTTCGGGCTCGGCACCGGCGACCTCGAGCGGCTGGTGCTGGTGTCGCCCTCGTACCGCGTGCCGGTGGTGAAATGGCGGCGGAACCGGATCACCGTGCATCCCCGCGAAGGCTGGCGCCCCAACACGGTGTATCGCGTGGAGCTCCTTCCGGGCCTGGCGGACCTCTCCAACAACCGGAGCAAGAACGGCCGGGTGATCACCTTCACCACCGGGGCCGCGCTCCCCAACACCACGCTGCGGGGTCTGGTCGTGGACTGGAACACCCAGCGGCCGCTCCGTAACGCGCTGGTCCAGGCGATCCACCTTCCCGACAGCCTGCCATACAACACGGTGAGCGACTCCCTGGGGCGCTTCCAGCTCGGGCTGATTCCCGACGGCGAATACGTGGTGTACGGAATCCAGGATCAGAACACCAGCCGGACCCGGGAAAGCCGGGAGCTGTTCGATTCGGTGCGGGTGGCTCCCGCGCAGGACAGCGTCGGAGAGATCTGGGTCTACAAGCACGATTCCACCGCGGCGCGCCTCTCGACCGCCGCGCTCAACGATTCCCTCTCGCTGGTGCTCTCGTTCTCGCTGCAGCTCAATCCCTACCAGCGGCTGCCGGCGGATTCGGTGCAGGTGCGCCTGCTGCCGGATTCGATCCCGGTGCCGGTGCTCGCGATCCTGCCCAAGGGCCAGTACGATACCGCCTTCCCGCCGCCGCGCGCGGTGGACACCACCCGGAGCAAGGCCGATTCCCTGAGGGTCGTCGAGGACAGCATCCGGGCGGATTCCATCGCGCGGGCCCGCCAGGCCGCGGCGATCCGGATTCCCGGCGCGCAGCGCCGCCGTGCCACCGAGCCCGACACCGCCGGGACCGGACCCCGCAAGACCAAACCGCCGCTCTTCGACAAGCTGTATGTCCGGCTCGGCACCCGCCTCCGCCCCGGCTCCGACTACTTCATTGCGGTGCACGGAGTGCAGAGCGTCGGCCGGGTTCCCGGGCTGGCCAGGGCCGTCGCCCGGATACCGGTGGAAAAGCCTCCACCCGATTCGCTGAAGCTGAATCCCGACTCGCTCAAGGCCAGGGCCAAGGCCGATTCGCTGAAGGCCAAGCCGGACACGGTGAAGAAACCGGCCCGGTTCGGCGGCCTTCGATGACCGACGCCCGGCGCTCCCTCCCCTCGGTGGACCGCCTGCTCAACGAGCCGGGCGTCCTGGCGCTGCTGCGGAGCGCCCCGCGCAATCTCGTGGTCGCGGCGGTGCGCGAGGCGATCGACTCGGCGCGGAAGGGACGCGCCGCGGAGCCGTCGGACTGGGTGGCCGACGTGGCCGACCGCGTGGCGCGCCGTGCGGCCCCGTCGCTGCACCCGGTGCTCAATGCGACCGGGGTGATCCTCCACACCAATCTCGGGCGCGCCCCGCTGGCCGCGCGCGCGCTGGACGCCATCCAGGCCGTGGGCGGGGGGTACAGTACCCTGGAATTCGACAGCGCCACCGGTACCCGGGGCAGCCGGGGCGATCACTGCGCCTCGTTGCTCGCGATGCTCGCCGGCGCCGAGGATGCCCTGGTCGTCAACAACGCCGCCGGCGCGCTGGTCCTTGCCCTCAACGCGGCCTCGGCGGGCCGCGAGGTGCTGATTTCCCGGGGCGAGCTGATCGAAATTGGTGGGTCCTTCCGGATTCCCGACATTCTGGAGAAGAGCGGCGCCGTTCTCCGTGAGGTGGGCACGACCAACCGGACCCACCGGGAGGACTACCGGACGGCGCTTTCGGAGCGCACCGGCGCCATCCTCACCGTGCACCGGTCCAATTTCGAACAGACCGGATTCGTCGCCACCCCGAACCCCGACGAGCTGGCCCGCCTCGCCCACGCTGCGGGGGTTCCTTATCTCTACGACGTGGGCGGCGGCCTCCTGGCCGATCTCGCCGCCTGGAGCCTGTCCGGTGAGCCCCGAGTGCCGGATGCCGTCGCCTCGGGAGCCGACCTGGTGCTCTTCAGCGGCGACAAGCTGCTCGGCGGCCCCCAGGCCGGGTGCCTCGTGGGCCGCGCCGCGCGAGTCGCGGAGGCCCGGCGCAATCCGTTCGCGCGCGCGCTCCGGGCCGACAAGCTGACCCTGGCCGCTCTGGAAGCCACCCTCTCGCTCTATCACGACCCGGCGCTCGCCATTCGGGAAATTCCGGTGCTCCGGATGCTGACCCTTCCGGCCGACGAGCTGGCGCGCCGTGCCGAATCGCTCCGTCGGTTCATCGCAACCCCCGCTGGCGTGGAGCTCGTGCCCGGCTTCTCGGCGGTGGGCGGCGGCGCCTTCCCCGGCGCCGAGCTGGCCACGACGCTGGTGGCGCTCCCTCGCGGGCCGCAAGGCGCCGCCGGCCTGGCGCTCCGGCTCCGCCTGGGAAGCCCACCGGTGGTCGCCCGGGTCCACGACGACCGGGTGGTGCTCGATCCGCGGACCCTGCCCGAGGGAGCGCTCCCGGCGGTGGCCGCCGCGGTGACGGCCGCCTTCTCCGGCGAATGAGCGCGTCCGGGTCCCTGCGGCAGGGCGTCTTCCTCGATCGCGACGGCACCATCCTCAACGATCCCGGCTACCTTCGCGATCCGGCCCTGGTCGCCCTGCTCCACGGAGCCGGGCCGGCCATCGCGAAGCTCAATCGAGCCGGCCTGCTCGTCATCGTGGTCACCAACCAATCCGGCATCTCGCGAGGGCTCGTGACCGAGGCGGAGTACCGCGGCGTGGCCGCCCGCCTCGACCAGGTGCTCCGGCCGTTCGGCGCGAAGATCGACGCGAGCTATCACTGTCCCCACGCTCCCGAGCGCGATGGACCCTGCGCCTGCCGGAAGCCGGGCCTCCTGCTCTTCGAGCGCGCCGCGCGGGACCACGGGATCGACCTGGCCGCGTCCTGGTGGGTGGGGGATCGGCTGAACGACGTGCTGCCCGCGGCGGCGTTGGGCGGAACCGGCCTCCTGGTCGAGACCGGCGAGGGGCCCAGCCACCGTGACGCGGCTCGGGCCCGGGGCTTCGGGGTCGTGTCCGGTTTGGACGAGGCGGTCGAACGGATTCTGTCGGCGTCAGGCGACGGTCCGGATAGCGCGGCCTAGCTCCGGCGCCGCTCCACCAGCCGTTCCAGATCCGGATCCCAGCGCCACCGGGGGTGCGGTCCGTGGAGGGTGACCCCGCCGATCTGCCGCGTCGCGCCCGAGAGTTCGCACCAGTCCGCGTGCCCGCGCAGGACGTCCTGCCCCGCTGGAGTGAGCCGAATCGTCTGAGTCCGGAGCCCGGCACCGGCACGGGCCGTAGGCAGGACCGTTCCGGCCGTCGCGGGCAGCCGCCCGAAACGGGGGTGGGATCCGGCCAGCAGCGGGTGCGATCCCGCCGCGAGGTCGCGCAGCACCGCGTAGAACATCGCGTCCCCCATGAAGGGACGCGGTTCCCGCTCCTGGACCCGCAGAAAGGCCGCTCCGGCGCTCTGGGCCCCGCCGTCGATCGCTTCGAGCGCGAGCTGCGCCGTACGCGGGAGGCCGTTGCGGGTGGAGGGATACTCCGCCAGATAGCGCGTGACCGCCCCGGGAAGAAACGGCAGCGCCCGGCTCCGCGATCGCGCCAGCCGGATCAGATGCCTGGGGTGGGGGGCGTTGAACGCGGCCCACGCCTCCCCGGCCAGCTCGAACTGGCGCCGGGTAACCGGTCGGCGGGTGGGCAGGAGTCCCGCGAGGTCAGCGGGGCCGAGCTGGCCCAGACCGACGAAGCGCGCGACACCCGGAAAGCTGCCGATACAGATGAGCGAGATCCTGGCCCGATCGGCCAGCGGACGCAGGCGATGCAACAGGTACACCAGGATTACCTGATCGAACAGGTCGGCCTCGAACCAGAGCACCGTCTCGTCGTAGCTCGGGCACTGATCCACTCGCCAGTCGGCGCCCATCAGCTCGCGATAGGTCTCCGCCATGGGCATCTGGTACCGGGAAGACAGATAGGCGGCCCGCTCCCGCTGCCGGTCGGTCTCGCGGGCATGGTGGTGCAGCGGCCCTTCCGAGAGAGCGTCGGCCCAGCGGACCCTGTCGCCGGGCACCCCGGCCCGGTCGAGCGTCTCGAGGATGTCGTCCCCGCACCGGATATGGAGAAACGGACGCGGGTCCGGGGGCTGGGCGAGTTTATATTTGCGCGCTATGCGCTTGCGGGTGGCCGTGCTGGTGTCGGGCAAAGGCAGCAATCTGGCGGCCCTCCTCCGCGCGCTCGGTCCGGCTGCCCCGGCGCAGGTCGTGCTGGTGATGAGCGATCGAGCCCAGGCCGGCGGACTCGAGCTGGCCCGCCGGGCCGGCGTGCCGACGCACGTGTTCAATGATATCGCAGATGCCGGGGAATGGCTTCGTCTCCTGGCCGCCGCCGACGTCGGGCTGGTGGTGCTCGCCGGGTTCCTGAAGAAGGTACCGACGGCGGTCGTCGAGGCCTGGCGCGGCCGGATGATCAACATCCATCCCGCCCTGCTCCCCCGGCATGGCGGTGCCGGGATGTACGGGGGACGGGTGCACCGGGCGGTGCTCGACAGCGGCGATCCCGTCTCCGGCGCGACGGTGCACCTGGTCACCGAGGAGTACGACCGTGGGCCGGTGCTCGGGCAGGCAGCCGTGCCGGTGCTGCCCGACGACACCGCGGAAACCCTGGCGTCCCGCGTGCTGGACGTAGAACACCGGTTGCTTCCCGCGGCGGTGCTTGCCGCGGCCGAAGCCGGGCGACCGGTGCCCTTTGCTCTCTAACCCCCTGGCGCCCTGACCATGCCCCGTGCGCTCATTTCCGTCAGCGACAAACGCGGCATCGTGGACTTCGCCCGCGGCTTGATCGAGCTGGGGTGGGAGGTCGTCTCGACCGGAGGTACCGCCGCCACGCTCGGCAAGGCCGGGCTTCCGGTCACCCCCGTGGATCAGGTCACCGGTTTTCCGGAAATCCTCGACGGACGGGTCAAGACGCTCCACCCCGCCATCCACGCCGGACTGCTGGCCCGGCCCCAGATCGAGGGCCACCGCCGGGAGCTGGAGTCCCACAAGATCAGCTCCTTCCAGCTCGTCGCGGTCAATCTCTATCCGTTCCAGGCCACCATCGCCCATCCGTCCGCGACGCTCGAAGACGCGATCGAAAACATCGACGTGGGCGGCCCGTCGATGCTCCGTTCCGCGGCCAAGAACTACGAGAACGTGATTCCGGTTGTCGATCCCACCGATTACCGGATGGTGCTCGACACCCTGCGAAAGGGCTCGATGGCGAACGAGTGCCGGCGCGCGCTGGCGGCCAAGGTCTACGGCCACACCGCTGAATACGACACCGCGGTGGCCGGCTACCTGACCGCCCGCGACGAGGGACTGCCGCCGAGAATCAACCTCTCGGTGGAACGCATGCAGGAGCTCCGGTACGGCGAGAACCCCCAGCAACGCGCGGCCCTCTATGCCACCGAGGAGCCCCGGGGCATTCGGGATCTGAAGCAGCGGCAGGGCAAGGATCTGTCCTTCAACAATCTGATGGACATCGACGCCGCCACCGCCGCGGTGGGCGCCTGGAAGAACCGGCCGGCCTGCGCCATCCTGAAGCACACCACGCCCTGCGGCATCGCGGTCGGCCGCACCGCGCTGGAGGCGCTGACCAAGGCCCGCGCCACCGACCCGGTGGCCTCGTTCGGGGGAGTCATCGCCTGCAACACCGTGGTGGACCGGGAAATGGCGGAGTCGCTGCGCGAGCTGTTCGTCGAGGTGATCGTCGCGCCCTCGATCCCCGAAGACGCGCTCGCGATCTTTGCCGAGAAGAAGAACCTCCGGGTCGTGGAGCTCCCCATTGGAACCCCCGCGGGATCGCTCGACTGGAAGAGCGTTCGCGGCGGCTTCCTGGTGCAGGATCGGTTCAGCTTCGACCCCTCGGAGGAAGGCTGGAAGGTGGTGACGACCCGGGGCCCCTCGCCGGAGGAATGGAACGACCTGCGGTTTGCCTGGACCGCGGTGGCCTCGGTCAAGTCCAACGCCATCCTGCTGGCCAACAAGGAGCAGGCCATCGGTATCGGCGCGGGGCAGATGAGCCGGGTGGATGCGGTGTTCTTCGCGATCCACAAGGCCCGCCAGCAGCACCACGTCACCGAGGGCGCGGCCCTCGCCTCGGACGGGTTCTTCCCATTCCCCGATGGAGTGGAGGAGGCGGCCCGGGCCGGGATCCGGGCCATCATCCAGCCCGGCGGGTCGGTCCGGGATCCGGAGGTCATTGCCGCGGCCAACCGGTACGGGATCGCGATGGTGCTCACGGGCAAACGGATGTTCAGACACTAGTCGGGAGCCTATGGCCGAAACGCAGCGCACCCCCCCTCCCTACGGCTTCGCCGCCGTGGCGGCCCTCGTGGTCCTCGTCGTGTACGTGGCCACCCTGGCGCCTACCACTGCGTTCTGGGATACCTCGGAATACATCGCGGCCGCCAGGGTCCTCGGCATTCCTCATCCGCCGGGTAACCCGCTGTTCGTGATGCTGGCCCATGCGTTCGGACTCCTGCCCCTCTCGGCGTCCTACGCCGTCCGGGTCAACCTGTTCGCGGCGGTCACCAGCGCCCTATCGGCTGGAGTCTGGTTCCTGGTGGCCGAGCGATGGCTCCGGAACCTGGTGCCCGACCGGGCGGTCCGGCTGGGCGCGGCCTTTGCCGGCGTACTGGTCGGGGCGCTGTCCTGGACGGTGTGGAACCAGTCCACCGTCAACGAGAAGGTCTACACCCTCTCGATGCTGTCGATGGCGGTGGTCACCTGGCTCGCGGTGCACTGGGGCGACGACGAGGCCGGGCAGCACCGGGACCGCTGGCTCATCCTCATCGCGTTCGTCATCGCGCTCTCCAGCACCAATCACATGATGGGCGTGCTGGCGCTGCCGGCGGTCGGCATCTACGTCCTCTGGACCGACTGGCGAGTGCTGCTCAAGCCCTGGGCCGCGCTCATGGGATGGCTGCTTCTGCTGGGCGTCTCCGGCCAGCTGGGCCAGCTGATCTTCGAGCTCATGGGCCGCGCGCCCGTCGATCCCATTACCGGCCTGGGCGGCGCCGTCCTGCTGGGCCTGCTGGGCTGGGCCCTGGTGGAAGACCGGAAGAACCCGCTCCTCTACCTCGGCATTGCCGCCGTGATCATCGGACTCAGCCCGAACTACATCTTCCTCCCGATGCGGGCGGCGCAGTTCCCCCCGATCAACGAAGGCGAGCCGGTCGGGTTCTTCAGCCGCGCCCTGATGGACGTGCTCAATCGGGTGCAGTACGGCAAGCCGCCGGTCACCGACCGGCAGGCGGACATCATCGACCAGTTCGCCAACTACTGGCAGTACTTCACCTGGCAGTTCAGCCACGACTGGTCGGGGCTGCGTCCCGTCGTCACGGCGGTGTTCGCCATCACCGGCCTGAGCGGGCTCTGGACCCTGATCAAGAAGGACCGCCGGGCCGGCATCGCGGCCCTGGCGATGATCCTCACCCTGACGGTGGCGCTGGTCTGGTATCTCAATTTCAAGTACGGCTTCTCGAGACATCCCGAGATCCCCAACGACAACCACGAGGTCCGCGAGCGGGACTACTTCTTTATCTGCTCCTTTGCGTTCTTCGGAACCGTGGTGGCCGCCGGCCTCGGGGCCGCCGCCCAGGCCGCGGTGGAGAGCTTCCGGACCAGGCTCGCCGCCATTCCGGTGCTGGCGCTCGCGCTGATTCCTTTGTTCGCCAACCACACCACGGCAAGCCGGGCCGGCGAGTATGTCGCCCGGGACTTTGCCATCGACCTGCTCGAGTCGGTGGAGCCCTACGGCATCCTCATCACCGCCGGCGACAACGACACCTTCCCCCTCTGGTACGCCCAGGAAGTCGAGGGCGTCCGCCGCGACGTGACCCTGGTCAACCTCTCGCTGGCCAATACCGACTGGCACCTTCGCCAGCTGCGCCGGCGCCCACAGGCGGATTTCGATCCATCCACGTCCATCGATCTGTGGAAGCCACGGACCGACTCGGCCCGCACCCTGCTCGGCGTGCCCGGGCCGGAGGGGTGGAGCAAGCCGAAGACCCCGGTCTTCAGCCTGAGCGAAACCGAGCTCGACAGCTTGCCCGAGTACTCCCGGGTACCCAAGGGAAAAGGACTGCAGTACGGAGACCTGACCCTCATCCTGGGCGACGAGATCCTCCAGCGCAGCGACCTCGCCACCATCCTGCTGATCCGGGACAATCTCGGCAAGCGTCCGATCAACTTCGCCTGGAGCGCGGGGCCCTGGCCCGACCAGACCCTCGGGCTCACCGAGTACCTGGTGTCCCAGGGGCTGGTCCGGAAACTCTACACCAAACGGGTGGATACGACCGCCAATATCGTGTTGACGCCGATGGGCTACACCGACCTCGAGCGCACCAAGAGCCTGCTCAAGGCCTACCGCTGGCAGAGCGCTGCCCGGGAGCGGCCCGGCGGGTGGAATGACGTACCGTCCGCCTCGATCCTCAGACTCTATTCGATCATCTACGGGGGGATGGCCGGAACCCTGCGGGAGCATGGCGACAGCTCGCTCGCGGCCCTGGCCGATTCGATCAGCAAGCAGGTGGATGCCCAGGTCCGAAAGGGCAGTCAGCGGCAGTAGTACGGCGTCTTGAGGTCCCGTGCCGGCCCGCAAGGCGTGGTGGCCGAGTGGTTTAAGGCAGCGGTCTTGAAAACCGCCAAGGGGGAAACTCCTTCGTGAGTTCGAATCTCACCCACGCCGTTTCTCAAAATGTGTTCATTTTCCACCGCGTGAAGCGTCTCCAAGGACGGAAGTCCCTGGAAACCAGTCTTCGCGGTCGAGGAGGAACACGTGTCATTCAAGCAGCGGCGCGGCGCCCTGGTGCACCTCGGAGTCGCCGGGATGCTCGCGGGTTTGGCGGTCGGGTGCGGAAAGAAGGATCGGCCGGTCGACTCAAACGAGCAGACATTCGCGGACTTCGGGAAGCGCGTCGATGACTATGTAGCCCTTCGAAACAAGCTGGCGGATTCGGTCGGTCCGCTGGACCCCGAAATGAGCCAGAACGAGATCGCCGCGAGGTCCACCAAGCTCGCCAATGCGATCATCGCAGCGCGGCAAAGCACCAAACCGGGAGACATCTTTACTCCCGAGGTGGCGGCGGTCATGGCCACGCTGATCAAGCAGGAGTACAGCCGCAGGCCTCAGCGAATCCTCGAGACCCGCGGCGACGCGCAGGAGGAGCTCAAGGAAGAACACCCCGACTTCCTGCCGCAGATCAACCAGATCTATCCCACCGGCGCTCCGCTGGCCACGTTTCCGGCAACACTGCTGCCCCTGCTCCCGGCGCTCCCCAAGGAAATCGAGTATCGGATCGTCAGGACATACCTCCTGCTCCGGGACATCGAGGCCAACGTCATCGTGGACGTCATGCCCAACGCCGTCCCGCAGGAGACGCTGCCATGAGGACACTGCCCCGAATCGGGCTGGCGGTCCTGGCCTGCTGCTGGACCGCGTCCCTCGCCGCGCAGACCATCGCGCTCCCCAATCGCAAGGGATCCCAGAAATTCGTCGTGATCGGGGACGCCGGGACCGGTGACAAGGCGCAGTACGCCGTGGCGGCCACGATTACCAAGGTGCACGCGCTCTTCCCCTTCACGTTCGCGGTCATGCTGGGCGACAACCTCTACGGCGGGGAACGACCCCAGGACTTTGCCAACAAGTTCGAGTTGCCCTACAAGGCACTCCTCGACGACAAGGTCGAATTCAATGCCGCCCTGGGGAATCACGACGATCCCAACCAGCGCTACTACAAACTGTTCAACATGGGCGGCGAGCGGTACCGGACTTACAGGAAGGGCAACATCCGCTTCTTCATTCTGGACAGCAATTACCTCGATCCCGATCAGGTGAAATGGCTCGAGAAGGAGCTGGCCGCATCGGGATCGGATTGGAAGATCGCCTACTTCCATCACCCGCTCTACACCACGGCCTCGCGGGGCCCCGAGCTGGAGAACCGGAAGATCCTGGAGCCGCTGTTCGTCAAGTACGGCGTGGATGTGGTCTTTTCCGGCCACGAGCATATCTACGAACGGATCTGGCCCCAGAAGGGTATTCAGTACTTCACTGCGGGCGGCGCGGCCAAGCTGAACCGGAACGACACCCATCAAGGCGATCTCACCGAGGTCGGCTTTGCCACCGACCGCAGCTTCATGATTGTGGAGGTTGCCGGGGACTCGATGTTCTTCCAGGCGATCAGCGGAGCCGGCGCGACGATCGACAAGGGGATCATTGCCCGGCACCTGGGACTCGATGCGAAGACTGTAGCCTCTGCCGCGCCGGTCGTAACCCGGAAGACCACCGTCACGAAGACACCGCGCAAGACCACCACTACCACCAAGCGGACCCCACCCCTCAAGGCCGTGCCGCCCCGGACACCCCCCAAGCCGGCCCCTGCCAAGCCGCCCCCGACAGGTGGCCGCAGGGGGGCCCTGGCACACCTCTAGCTTGTATACAGTCGCAATCTTTGACACCTCGGAGGGTCACTTTGGTGGGAGATCGAATCCTCGGGAACCGTGCCACGTTGGGTAGCGTCGCCCTTGGAGGCCTCCTGTCCGCGTGCTCGTCTCTGTCCCCCAGTGAACCGGTCCTTCCCGCCGGCGCGACCGAAATCCCGGTGCCGGCGGCCTATGCCGAATGGCACGCGAAGACCGAGGCCTGCAGCGGCCTCCAGGGCGACTTTTCCACGATCAAATTCTATGTGGTGCCGGGGGTTGAGACGTTTCCCACAAGAGCCGGCGCCAAGGTCGGAGAGTGGACTTCGGACGGCGTGACCAACCGGATCATTATCGCGGGGAACTACCGGGACTATGAAATGGTGGTGCGGCACGAGCTGCTGCATTCTCTGCTTCGCGAAGAGGGACACCCGACCGAGTATTTCGTGACCCGATGCCACCTGACCTGGGACTCCTGGAACGGCCCCCAGGGAGGTGCACCGCCCCAGCCGGGTGTGTAGAGGGAGACGGTTTCTGTAGGGCTAACGCAACACTTTCTGCTTCCATTCCCGGACCACCCTGGCTCGCTTGATGAAGTCGAGTTTGGGATAGACCCGCTCGGCGAAGGCGTTGCCTTTGGCCTCCAGGGAATCCTGGGACGGGCAGGTTCCCTGACTTCCCCGCCGGCACGAATACTCGGCATACATCGAATCGATGACGCCGAGACCGCTCGTCACCTCGCCGATCGGTGGGAACCCGAACGTGCTCGTGGTGTCGAGCCGCCGATTGTCACCGAGATTGACGTAGAGCTGGACTGATCGGGTATTGGGTCCGGCGCGGGCGTAGGCCAGGCGGCCGCGCGTGTTACTCCTGCGGACCGGCTCGTCGGGCAGGTTCCGATCGGTCCACACCGCCGACAACGCCGGAGTCCCGGCGATCCCCCACTGGACCACGAATCCGGGCACCACGCGAAAGAAGCGCGCCCCGTCGTAGTACCCGTGGGTAACCAGGAAGTGGAGCCGGTCCGCGCCGAGACGCGACCAGTCCCGGTGCGCCGCCACGGTGAAAGAACCTCGGCTGGTTTCGAAAACGACCAGAAAACTGTCCGGTCCGGTCCAGGCCAGATCGCGCGGCGTGGGCGAAAGCAGGGCGGAATGTCCGGCGCAGCTCGCGGCCACTCCCGCCGCGAGCAACAATGAGGCGCCAAGCGTCAGTGGGTGACGATACCCTGCATGCGCACCACTTCGAAGTCGCTGCCTTTGAGCTGCTTCAGCAGGTTGATCTCGCCGTCGTTCCATCGGGCGTCCGCCACTCCGCTGAGGTACCAGTCGCTGCCGTTGTCGGCCACGATCATTCCGTATTGCTTCAGCGCTCGAAGAATAACCTGCACCCGCGCCGGATAGCTCGAGATGTTGAAGGAGGCCTTGAGCCGCACCCGCATGCCCATCGGCGGGCGCAGCGGATTCACATCGCTGCTGGCCCAATGCCGCGCCGGAGGAATGTAGGCGCGCTGGGTGTGCGCCACGGTGAACCGCAGCGCATGGGCGATGCTTCCCGCAACCACCTCCTCGTAGCGCACCAGGCCGGGCAGGATCGGCAGCCCCGCCGCGTCCGCGGAGGTCCAGCCGGCCGGGCGAAGGGCATTCGACCCGAGGTCGAACACCGCGCCCGAGCCCGCCTGCCACGACCCGTCGGTCTGCGGATACGCCGCGAACAGCTCATAGAGTTTCCAGGCGTCCCGGTCGACGATCAGGACGTGACGATCGCCGCCTGAGGAAGCGCCCCCTTCGATCGGGGCGTTGGGCGGAATCGGGTACGGCCCCGGATCGCTTTCATCGGCGTAGTCGAACGAGACCGGCACCCGAGGCTGGCTCCCCGACACGACGAAATAGGGAATGCCGAACGGACCCCCATTCCAATCCGCGCCGAAATCAGGATGAAACGATTTCGCGGCGCCAATCAGGTTGATGATCGCATCGGAGTTGGGGTCCACCTGCGCCGTGTCCACCGGCTGGTTCCACGGGTTATTGGTCGGAAACAGCGGCGGCAGCGCCGCGTTGAGACCCATCGCCCCTGAGGGCGGCGGCGGGGGAGGCGGAGGGGGCGTGGGCGTTCGCACCGAGACATGGGCGGACGCCACCAGGTCCGCCGCGCCGACCCGGAGCCGCGCCCGGACGTCGTACTCACCATCCGTCTCGGCCCGGAACAGTCCGGAAGCATCGACCCTGCCGCCGGTGGATTCGAAGACGGCACCCTGGGCCGGCTGACTGTCCCCTCGAACGGTGATGGCAGTGGCCCGGAATCGAACGGAATCCGACGGCTCAATTTCCGCTGCGCCCGGGCTGAGTCGGATCAGCGCGATGCCGTTGGGATCCGGGTCCGGTCCGGCCAAGGGCGCATCCGGACGGCACGCGACAATTCCGAGGCATCCGAGCCAGAGAAGGACGCGAGCGGAGGAGAGAGCCATGCGCCGCAATCTAGGGATCGGCAGCAGTATCGACAAGTCAATAAAGCGAACATCAGATGATATCAACATGAGCGGTATCTGCATGTAACTGCATTTATTATTTGATGTTACGGCAACTTACTGCAACTGCACATTCTGATCAATGCTGACAATTATTCAACATGTTGACGAGTTATCCCCACCGGAGCCTCAACCGAATTTCAGGGTGAGTCCTCCGCCGGCCCTGCTCATCCACCGGTCGCCGCCATGATCCCGACCGCCCACCATTCCGCCGGCGTGCCGTTGCGTATCCTCCGGGAGAGACCAATATTCCCGACCCGTTTTGGAGTGGTGGCCGAGAGGCTTAAGGCACCGGTTTGCTAAACCGGCATAGGGGGAAACCTCTATCGAGGGTTCGAATCCCTCCCGCTCCGTTCCCCCCGCCAGGCCCCCAACTGTGACCGCTGCGTCCCCCGACGTGCTCGCCGAGCTTGCGCCGCTGCTGAACGACGTCTCCCTGAACGTTCCGTGGGAGCTGATCGAGCGGTTCTCCACGCTCAAGCGTGAGCATCCCGACGACGTTCGCGCCGCCGCACGGCTGATCGTCTCCCGCCTCGAGGCCCACGGGGTCCCGGTCACGGTTCACGAACCGGACATCTATCTGAGCCTCCCTGGCGCGGCGCGGGTCGAGGCCGGCGGCAAGCGTTTCCGCGCCAAGCCCCTCGCCATGAGCCGCTCGGTGCCGGACGGGCTCACGGCCCCGCTGGTGTTCGCGCCCACGGAGTTCAATCCCAACACCGACGAAGTCATCTCCCCGACGATGCCGGATGACCGCTCCGCCGATCTTCGGGGGAAGATCGTGCTGGCACATGGGTTCGGCATGTCCTCGATGGCCCGGCACTTCGAGGAGCGCGGCGCCGTGGGACTGATCGCGGTGCATCCGGGGAAGAATCCCCATTGGGGCATCTGCAGCACGGTCTGGGGCTCTCCCGATCTGCGTGATTTGCCCCGCAAGCCGAACTTCGTCGTGGTGTCGGTGAGCCATCCCGACGGCTTGGCCCTGATCGAGCTGGCCCGGCAGGGGGGGCTGGCCACGGTGACGGCCTCGCTCGAGGAAGGCTGGTTTCCTTCTCCGATACCGGTGGTGACGATCCCCGGCGCCGACGAGTCCGGCCCATTCGTGCTCCTGCACGGGCACTATGACTCGTGGGACGTCGGCGTGGGCGACAACGCCGTCGGCGACGCCACCATGCTCGAGATCGCCCGGGTGCTCTGGAAGCACCGGAGCTCCCTCAAGCGATCGGTCCGCATTGCCTGGTGGCCCGGCCATTCCACGGGGCGGTACGCCGGTAGTACCTGGTTTGCCGATCACTACGCCATCGACCTCTACGAGAATTGCATTGCCCAGGTGAATTGCGACTCGCCCGGGTGCCGCTGGGCGACCGAGTACATCGACGTGTCCTGGATGCCGGAAACCGAAGACTGGGCCCGGCGGGTAATCCGCCTGGTCGCAGGCAAGGACGCCAAGGGAGAGCGGCCCTACCAGGCGGGCGACTACTCGTTCAACAACATCGGCCTCTCGTCCTATTTCATGCTGCTCAGCACCATGTCGCCGGAGGATCGCGCCGCGAAGGGCTACTATGTCGTGGGCGGGTGCGGTGGGAACATCGCGTGGCACACCGAGGAGGACACCCTCGAGATCGCCGACCGCGACATCCTGCTCACCGACATCCGGATCTATCTCGCGGCCGTGGCGGGCGCCGCGAATGCCACGGTGGCCCCCTTCGATTTCCGTCGTACCGTCGGAGAATTCGTCCAGACCCTGGCTCGCTACCAGTCTGCCGCGGGCGGAGACTTCAGCTTCGAGCCGGCCCGCCAGGCCCTGGCCGAGCTGCTCGCATCGCTCGAGCGCTTCGCGGTCCATTGCGGCGCCCTGGCCCAGGACGCGGTGGCGGACCCGCGGGTGCGGCGCGCCAACGCCGCGATCCGGCGGCTGGCCCGGCTGCTGGTCCCGGTCAATTACACCACCGGACCGCTTTTTTTTCACGACCCTGCGGAGACCATCCCGCCCCTCCCCGACCTGGCGCCGGCCGAATCCCTCGCCAAGGCGCCCGCCGGCCAGCGGGGGTTCATCCTGACGCACTTGACCAGAGGACAGAACCGGCTGGTGGCGGCGCTCCGGGACGCGCGCCGTGAGGTGGAGGACGCCATCGGATGAGGGTGGTCCGGGCAACGGCGTTTCTCGTGGTCCTGGCCGCCTGCGGAGGCGGCGGCGCCGTCTCCTCCAACACGCTCCGCCTCGCGCTCATCAACGATCCGATCCTGAATCCCGTCCTCTCTCCCGACGTCGGATCGGTGCTGGTCAACAAGGTGATCTTTCCGGGACTGGTGCGCCCCGATGACCAGCTCCGCCCCGCGCCCGACCTCGCTACCGCCTGGACGGTGTCGGAGGACGGAAGGGTCTACACCTTCACGCTGCGCCGCGGCGTGAAGTGGCACGACGGGGTCCCGTTCACCTCGCGCGATGTCCAGTACACCTTCGAGCAGATCCAGGATCCCAAGGCGGGGGGCTTTCTCTGGTCGGACTATACCGCGATCGACCGGGTGGAGACACCCGATTCGTTCACCGTCCGCTTCGTGCTCAAGACCCCGTTCGCCGCGTTTCTCACGATGCTCGGCTACAATTCGGGGATCATCCCCGAACACGCGTTCCACGGGAAGCCGATCGCGGACAACACCGAGTTCAACCGGGGAAAGCCGATCGGCACCGGACCGTTCCGCGTGGTGGCCTCCGTGCCCGGCTCGTCGCTGACGCTCGAGGCCAATCCCGACTACTACGGCCCCACGCCGAAGCTGGCCGGCATCACGTTCAAGCTGATACCCGACGCCAACGCCCAGATCGCCGCCCTCAGGGCCGGTGAGCTCGACCTGGTGACCCTGGAGCCGGCCAGCCTCCCGGGTATTCGCGATGTTCCCGGGATCGAGGTCCGGCAGGCCACCGTTCCGCAGCACTATTTCGTCGGCTTCAATCAGCGGCTTCCGTTGTTCCGGCCTGCGCTGGTCCGCCGCGCGCTCGATCTGGCGGTCAATCGCCGGGCCATTGTCGACGGCGTGCTCAAGGGCGCGGCCGATCTTCCGGTGGGTACCATCCCGGTCGCCCTGGGCGACTGGTTCGCCGATTCCCTGCCCCGGGCCGCCACCGATACGGCCGAGGCCCTGCGACTGCTCGGCCAGGCCGGGTGGAGGCGCGGCGCCGCTGGATTGCTGCGGAATGCGAGAGGCGAGCCGTTCCGGTTCACGATCCGGGTGGACAAGGGCAATCCCAGCCGGGAGCAATCGGCGCTGGCCCTGCAGCAGGACTGGAAGGCCATCGGCATGGACGTCTCGATCGAGACCGTCGAATTTGCCGCCCTGGTCCGGGACGATCTGCAACCGGGCAAGTTCGACGCGATCCTCATCTGGTGGACCACGCCGCCGGATCCCGATCAGTACTCCTACTACGTGACCGACCAGATCAACAACAACGTGGCGTATTCAAATCGCGTGGCGGACAGCCTGCTCACCGCCGGGCGGGGCGAGACCGACCGGGGCCGCCGCCGCTCCATGTATCACGCCTTCCAGGCCCTCGAGCGGGACGATCCGCCCGTGCTGGTGCTCTACTACCCCCGCGAAATCCAGGCGATGACTTCGCGCCTCGGCGGCTTTCCCAGGCTCGGCATTCGGGACGCGCTCCGCCACGCCGAGCAGTTCTCCCTGTCCCCCCGGTGAGCGGGCTCGGATTCTTCGTGCGACGGCTGGTCCAGGGACTGGTGATTCTCTGGATGGTCACCACCGCCACCTTCGTCCTGATGCACCTGGCGCCCGGGGGGCCCTCGATGCTCGCCGATCCCAAGCTCGGGCCGGTCGAGCGCGCGGCCATCGAAGAGCGCCTGGGCCTCAACCTGCCGCTCCCGGCGCAGTACCTCGTCTGGCACCGCAACCTGCTCCGGGGTGACCTGGGCCGCAGCTACCTGTACGAAACCCCGGCGGGACGGACGGTGCTGGACCGGGTGCCCAACACGCTGCTGCTGGCGGGGAGCGCCCTCCTGCTGAGCATCCTGATCGCGGTCCCGTTCGGCATCCGCGCGGGACTCGCGCCGTCGGGCGCGACCGACCGGATTCTGGAGGTCGTCAGCTTCGCGGCGCTCTCGCTCCCGACGTTCTGGTACGGCATCGTCCTCATCATGGTGTTCGCGGCGGTGGGGCATCTGCTCCCCGCCGGGGGCGTGGCGACGCCGGGGCTGGAAGCCTCGGTAGTGGACCGGCTCCGCCATCTCATCCTTCCGGTCGCGGTCCTGTCGCTGCCGATCACCGCGGAGCTTTTCCGGTACGTCCGGAGCGGAATCGTCTCGGTGGCCGGGGCGCCGCATATCCCGGCCGCGCGGGCCAAGGGTCTCACCGAGCGGGAGATCAGACGGAGGCACCTCCTTCGAAACGCCCTGCTGCCCCTGGTGACGGTGCTCGGGCTGCAGGCACCCATTCTGATCGGCGGCGCGGCGATCACCGAGACGGTCTTTTCGTGGCCCGGGATGGGCCGCCTCGGAGTCGAGGCGGCGCTCGGCCGGGACTACCCGGTGGTCATGGCCACGACGCTCGCGGTGGCGGCCGCGGTGGTGGGCGTGAACATCATGCTGGACCTGCTCTACCGCTGGATCGACCCCCGGGTCCGGATCGAATAGCCGATGAAGCGAGCCCCGGTTCCGCTGCCCGTGGTGCTGCTCGCCGCGCTGCTGGCCTTTGCCTGGGCCGGCCCGCTGGTCCATCGCGCCGATCCCGACGCGCTGGACCTCGCTCACATCGCGAGCCCCGCGTCTTCGGCCCACCCGCTGGGCACCGATGAGAGCGGACGCGATGTCCTGGCGCGGCTCATGACCGGGGGCCGGGTGTCACTGGCGGTGGGAACCGTCGCCACGGCGGTCGCGCTGGTCCTCGGCATTCTGGTGGGCGGGCTGGCCGGGTGGCGGGGCGGCTGGGTGGACAGCCTCCTCATGCGCCTGACCGACGCCGCCATGGCGGTGCCCGTGCTCTTCGCGGCCCTGGCGGTGCTCGCGATGTTCGGCAGTACGCCGCCCTTGTTGGTGGGCATCATCGGCGCGACGTCGTGGATGGGCATTGCCCGGCTGGTGCGCGCGGAGGTGGCCGTGCTTCGGCACGCCGACTTCGTCATGGCGGCGCGGGCGCTCGGGCGTTCCGACCCCGCGATCTTCGTCCGTCATCTGCTGCCCCAGCTCATGCCGATCCTGACCGTGGCCGCGAGCGTCGGGGTGGCCTATGCGATCCTGACCGAATCGGCGCTCTCGTACCTGGGGCTCGGGGTCCAGCCGCCGCGGGCCAGCTGGGGCAACATGCTGACCGGCGCGCAGGCCTCGCTGTACACCGCTCCCCGTCTGGCCATCTGGCCCGGGGTCATGATTCTGCTCACGACGCTCTCCTGCAACGGACTGGGCAAATGGCTGCGCCGGCGCGCCGGTTGGCATGGATGACCGGCATCCATTACGATCGAGGCCCATGAGTCCCTCGTTCCCCCGGGTCCGCTTCGCGCCTTCACCCACCGGATACCTCCACGTCGGCGGGGCGCGGACGGCCCTGTACAACTGGCTTTTCGCACGGAAGACCGGCGGTACCTTCGTCCTGCGGATCGAGGATACCGACGCGGAGCGGAGCACCGAGGCCAATACCCAGGTGATCCTCGACGGGCTCCGCTGGCTGGGGCTCGCCTGGGACGAGGGCCCGATCTTCCAGGGCGCCGAGGTGGAACGGCACCGGCGGGACGCCGAGCGGCTGCTGGCCGAGGGCAAGGCCTACCGTTGCTTCTGCACCCGGGAGGAGCTCGAGGCCCAGCGCAAGACGGCGGGTGGCGATTCGTTCAAGTACGACCGCCGCTGTGACCGGCTCCCGGCGGCCGAGGTGGAGTCGCGGATGGCTCGCGGCATGCCCAGCGTCATCCGGTTCCGGATGCCGCAGGAAGACATCGCCTGGGAGGACGCGGTCCACGGCCGGATCAGCTTCCACGGCCGCGACCTCGACGACATGGTGATCCTCCGCAGCGATCGCACCCCGATCTACAACATGGCCGTGGTCTCCGACGACATCGCCATGCGGATCACCCATGTGATCCGGGGGGACGACCACATCTCCAACACCCCGAAGCAGATCGCCCTGTACATGGCGCTGGGTGCGGCACCGCCGGTCTTCGCGCACGTGCCGATGATCCTGGGGCCGGACGGGAAGAAGCTCTCCAAGCGGCACGGCGCCACCGCGGTCGGGGACTATCAGGACAAGGGCATTCTCCCGGCCGCGATGCGGAATTTCCTGGCGCTCGTGGGGTGGTCTCCCGGCGAGGACCGCGAGATCATGACCGAGTCCGAGATGATTTCCCTCTTCTCGCTCGAGGCCATTCAGAAGAAGCCGGCGGTGTTCGACACGGTCAAGCTGGAATGGATGAACGGCCAGTACCTGTCCCGGACCCCCACGGACGAGCTGGTGGCGCTGGTGGCGCGCGAGCTGGAGCGGATGAAGGTCCATATCGGCGGGCCCCACCTGCTGCCCCGTTACATCGACGCCGTCAAGTCGCGCTCGCATACCATCCTCGAAATGGCACAACGCGTCGCGGTGCGGCTCGATTCCCGCTACGTCCAGCTGGACGACAAGGGGCGCAAGCTGAAGGCGAAAATGGGAGACGGATTCGTCGAGAGCCTGAAGATCGCACTCGAGACGCTCGACGCGCTCGGTGAGCCCGACTGGAACCCCGAGACCCTGATCGGCAGGCTCACGGCTCGGGCCGAGGCCGGCGGGATGAAGCTGGGAGACCTGATGCAGCCGATTCGGGTGGCCCTCACCGGCTCGACCGTCTCCGAGCCGGTCAACGAGCTCTTGGCGGTGGTCGGACGATCGTCGTCGCTGGCCCGGCTGACCCGGGCCGCGGAGCGTTCATGGTGACTTGGTGGTGTCCTTCTTTTCCGGCTTGACCTTCTGATTCTGCTCCAGTTGATGGAGCCGCTCCCGCTCGGCACGCAGCTCCCGAATCGCCCGTTTGAAATCCTCCATCGTCTGCGCCCTGGCCGATGCGCGCTGCAGGTCCTCGCGAATCAGCGCGAGGCGGTTGGCCTGGGAATACTCCATGGTGGCGCCGCCTCCCTTGATGGGGAGCAGGGCCAGCACCGCACTCGGGATCTTGAGGCCGCCGAGATAGATGTACTTGCTGTCGATCCCGAACGTCTTGCCGAAGATCTGGGTGGTCCAGCTGGGCGGGCGCTGACCGGGAGTCTCCGGAGCGTTCAGCACCGAGTCGATGTAGGCCTGCACGATGGCGCTCACCGCGCTGTCCACCAGCTCGGCGTGAGTCTGGGCCAGGGTCTGGGCGATCTCCCGGGGCGGAGCGGGAAGCGGATGGACCCAGAGCTTGCCCTCGCCCATGGCCGGACCGATGCGGCGCCGGCCCGGGCCTGCGCCGCTGTCGGGGGCCTCCGCGGGCGGGGCGGGCGGTTGTTGCACCACCACCGGCGCTTCCGGGGCCGCGGGCGGTTGCTCCACCGCGGGCTGGGGAACCTCCGCCTGCTGCTGTTCCGGGCGCGGCGTGATGCCCGCGGCGCGTCCCTTCCTGGCCGCACCACCAGGTACCTGATAGGGCATGTCGAACGCGCGCTGCCCTTCTGCGCCGGGAGGAAACAGGTAGATCTGTTGGGGCGGCAGGTGTCCGGGCGGGGTGTAGGCTCCGATCTTGAACAGAAACAGCAGCGCGTGGGCGACGGCGCTGATCGCGATCGCCCAGCTCGACCACCGTTTGGGTCGGGGAAGCCAGAGGTTAGGCGGTGGCCGCAATGCCGGTCCCTCGAACCGCGTCGAGTGCGTTGCCCAGGCGCGTGATGGCCTCGACGAGCCGGGCCGGAGCCACCGTGAGCGCGATGCGGAAGTACCCCTCGCCGGCGGGGCCGAAGGCGCTGCCCGGCAGGGTGACCACGCCGAATTCCTCGAGCGCCCGCCGCGTGAAGGCCGCCGACATCACGCCGTCCGGGAGCGGCACCCAGAGATACATCGCGGCCTTCGGGCTGGCGACCTCGAACCCGGCGCGCCCCAGCGCCGCCACCGCGGCATCCCGTCGTTCCGACAGCAGCGCCCGCACCGGAGCCACCAGGGCCTCGGCGGCGTCGAGGGCCACCACCCCCGCCTTCTGGAGGGCGAGGAACGGCCCGGTATCCACGTAGGACTTGACCTTGGTCAGCGCGCCGATCAGCTCGGGACGCCCCGCGGCCCAGCCCAGCCGCCACCCGGTCATTGAAAAGCTCTTGGAGAGAGAGAAGAACTCGACCGCCACCTCGCGGGCGCCCGATACTTCGAAGATGCTCGGCGCCACATAACCGTCGTAGGTGAGATCGCAGTACGCGTTGTCGTAGGCCAGCAGGATGCCGTGCTTCCGGCAGACCCCCACCAGGCGCTCCAGGTAGTCCATCGGCGCGACGGCCGCGGTCGGATTGTTGGGATAGTTGACGTACACCAGACGGGTCCGGCGCAGTACCGCCTCGGGAACCCGGTCCAGCTCGAGGAGGAACTCCTCCGACGCCACCAGTGGATACACGTGCGGCGCGGCGCCCGAGAGAATGGTCCCGCCGATGTAGGCCTGATAGCCGGGCTCCGGAAAGATGACGACGTCACCGGGATTGGCCACGGCGTATGGCAGGTGCGCCAGACCCTCCTTGGACCCGATCAGGGGAAGGATCCCCGTGGCCGGATCGAATCGCTGGCCGAACCGTCGCTCGAGATAATCGCCGCAGGCCTTCCGGAAGGCGGGAAGTCCCTGCTGGAATCCGTACTTGCTGAGCGCGGGATCGTCGAGCGCGTCCTTGAGCGCCTGGACCACCACCGCGGGAGGCGGGGTGTCGTTGTCACCGGCGCCGAGATCGATCACATCGACGCCCGCCTCGAGCAGCCGGCGCTTGATCGTGGGGATCTCGGCCAGCGGATAGCCGGGAAGGGCGCCGAGTCGCTCGCTGAAGGTGATGCTCATTGGCCAGGTCCCGTCACCGGATTGCGGAGAATGCCTACGCCGGGAATCTCTACTTCCACCACATCACCGGGTGCCAGAGGCCCGACCCCGGCCGGAGTGCCCGTGGCGATCAGGTCTCCCGCCATGAGAGTCATGACGCCGGAGATGTAGGCCAGGAGCACGGGAATCGAGAAGACCATCTCGGAGGCCCGTCCCCGTTGCCGTTCCACCCCGTTCACCCGCCCCACCACCTCGAGCGCGCGCCAGTCGAGGCCCGTGGCAACGGCGGGACCGGCCGGGCAGAAGGTGTCGAATCCTTTGGCCCGGGTCCACTGGCCGTCCGACTTCTGGAGATCGCGCGCGGTCACATCGTTGAGGCACACGAACCCGTGGATCGCCAAGGCGGCCTCGTCGGTGCCCGCATGCGAGAGCCGCCGGCCGATCACCACGCCGATCTCGGATTCGAACTCCACCCGCGCCGAGGCGGCCGGAAGGACGATGGCTTCCCCGTTGCCGATCAGGGCGCTGGGTGGCTTGAGGAAGAGGAGCGGGGCCTTGGGAACCTCGTTCCCCAGTTCCTTGGCGTGATCGACGTAGTTCCGCCCCACACAGACGATCTTCGAGGGTTGCGCAATCATCTATACGCTGGCTCCAATGCCGTGACGGGCGAAGAAGTCCTCGCACTTGGTGAGGACCTCCGCCCAGCTTCCCATGATACGCTCCGCTCTGGGCAATCCGCTGAGGAGGAGCGGGCCGTAGCGCTTGACGACCACGCGCCGATCCAGCAGGATGACCACGCCGGCGTCGGTCCGGGTGCGGATGAGCCGCCCGAAGCCCTGCTTCAGCTTCAGCGCCGCATGGGGCAGCAGATACCCCATGAAGCCGTCCTCGCCCTGCTCCGCGAGCCGCTCCAGCCGCGCCGCGGTGAGCGGTTCCGAGGGCACCTTGAAAGGTAGCTTGCAGATCAGCAGCACCCGAAGGGCCCGGCCCGGAACGTCCACCCCCTCCCAGAACGAATCGGTGCCCAGCAGAATGGCGTTGCCCGCCTCCCGAAACCGGCGCAGCAGCAGATCCCGGGTGCCGTCGCCCTGCACCAGAATCGGCCATCGGGGAGGCAGGGCGGCCCTGAGCTCGAGAGCGGTGCGGCGGAGGGCGGCGTGGCTGGTGAACAGCGCGAACATCCCTCCGTCGGAGGCCCAGGCCAGCTCGGTGATGGCCCGAACCACACAGGCGTCGTGCCCGGCCTCGTCCTCCCGCGGATCGGGAACGTCGTTCGGGATCCCGAAGAGGCATTGCTCGGGATAGTTGAACGGAGACGGCAGGATCTCCCGCACCGTGACCGGCGAGGGCTCCGCCGAGAGCCCGACCCGCGACTCGAGGAAGTCGAACTCGCCCCCGGCCGCGAGGGTGGCGCTGGTCAGGACCACGGTCTTGACCCGGTCGAACAACATCTCGCGCAGCACCGGCGCGAGGTCGAGCGGGACGGCGGCCAGGCTCAGCGACTGGCCCTTGGGTCCGGTGCGCTCGATCCAGCGCACCATGGGCGAGCCGCCCACCGGCGGCCGGAGCGTCTGGTTGAGCCCGTCGCTCACCGCCTCCAGCCGCCGCACCACGCCGCGGAGCTCGCCCAGGATCTGGGTCCGGCGCTCGGTCATCTCGGTCTGGGAGAGACGGTCGGCGATGGTCTCCACGTCGTCCCGCATTCGGCGGAACGCCGCGAGGACGCCCTCCAGCTCGTCGGACAGGCCCTCCCCCCAAATCGGCGCCTGGCCGAAATCGGCGTCGAGCCGGTAGGGCGAGCCGCTCTTTTCCAGCAGCGCGAACATCCGCTGGAACATCGCCTCGGTCCCCCGGCGGGCGTCGCCCAGGGCGGGCAGCAGCTGCAGCGTGAGGAGATCGAGGCTGGCGCGGCTCAGCAGGTCCATCTGGCTCCGGAGCTCGTGTGCCAGGGTCGGCAGAAGTCCCTTGCCGTTCCGCTCGAGGCGGCCCAGCAGCCGGCGGACGCCGCGGGTCGTGACCTGCGCGCCGAGGTGGTTGGCGGCCACGTCCTCGAGATGATGGCCCTCGTCCAGCACCAGGCGCTGGTAGGGCGGCAGCACCGCCGCCTCGTCCCAGTTTTCCTGGGCGCCCCGGACCGCGAGGTCGGCCGCCAGCAGATGATGGTTCACCACCACCACGTCGGCCTCCGCGGCGTGCCGTTTGGCCTTGAACAGGAAGCAGCGATCGAAGTGGGGGCAGCGCAGCCGAGGGCAGAGATCCGGCTCCGCGGCGACCTCGTCCCAGACTTCGCCGCTGGGCTGCACCACCAGGTCGCCCAGGGTGCCGTCGGCGGTGCGGCTGGCCCATTCCGACAGGCTCAGCAGCTCGCCCAGTTTGTCCGGCTCGAGCAGCGACTGCTGCCCGCTCATCGCGGTGCCCAGCCGCGCGAGGCACAGATAGTTCCGCCAGCCCTTGAGCAGGGCGAAGGTGGGGGTATGCGTCTCGTCCGCGAGGGCGTCGCGCAGCAGCGGAAGGTCCTTGCCCACCAGCTGCTCCTGGAGGTTGATCGTGTTGGTGGAGACCACCGTCCGTTCGCCATTGGCCCGGGCCCAGGCCAGCGCCGGCACCAGGTACGCGAACGATTTGCCGATCCCGGTGCCCGCCTCCAGCAGCACCACCCCGCCGTCGTTGTAGGCGTCCGCCACGTGCGCCGCCATGTCCCGCTGTCCCTGGCGATCCTCGAACGCGCCCAGCCGGGCCGCGATCGGACCCTGCGCGCCCAGGGTCCTGACCATTTCCAGCGGGTCGATCCTGGTTTCCGACTTCCCCCGGGGCACCTCCACGACGACGTACAGCTCGGTGGCGTCGTTGTTTACGATGCCGAACCCGATCCCCCCGTCGTGGAGCCGGGCCGCGATGAACAGATCGGCGGGCGAGGGCTCCAGCGATCCGCTGGGATGATTGTGCAGGAGCATCTCGCCCCGATCGGCGATCCCCGGCAACGCCAGCACTTCCTCCGCCGTGCCGCGGGCCGCCGCCCGCACCGCGGTGATCATCCCGCCGGCCTCCACGGTGCCGACGAAGCAGACCTCCCGCCCCCGTGCGGCGCGGATCTCGGCGGCCATGCGCTCCCGGGCCGCCGGCGCGAGCCGGTCGCTCACGTCTTGAGTTCCTTCTTCTTGGCGGCCGGAAAGAGCACGTTGTTGAGAATGAGCCGGTATCCCGGAGAATGGGGGTGAGTCGAGAGATCGGTGGGCGCGTCACCCACTTGGTGCTGCGGATCTTCCGGATCGTGACCGCCCAGGAAGGTCCAGGTGCCCTGGCCGCGCTCGCCGTGGATGTACTTCACCCAGGGGGCCCCGGCCTCGTCGGCCAGGACGGTGACGCCGGGCTTGAGGGTCGCCTTGTTGAACGAGGTCGTGAGCCCGTAGAAGTCCGGAATGACCTGGCGGTGGCTCTGCACCAGCATGGTGGGAACCGGGTCGATCTTGGCGCTGAAGTTGAACAGGGTGAAGGCGCCGAGCGGCTGCCGCCGGTCCGGCGAGTTGACCTGATGCCCGTCGATCTCGGAATAGACGGCCATCGAGGGGGACAGCTCGAGCCGGGCATTCTGGAAGGCGAGCGCCTTGTCCCAGTGCATCTTGTCCGCCGCCGCGGGGTCCATCGGGGTGCCGTCGGCAAAGCTCGCGGCGATGTCGACGCCGTCGCTGGCCAGCGCCAGGTCGAGCGTCTCGGTGGCGGTGCACATCGCGAACAGAAAGCCGCCGCGCTCCACGAACGCCGCGATGGTGCGGGCCACCGCCTTCTTCGCGGCCGGCACGTTGGGGAACCCCAGCTCGCGCGCGGTGCGCTGGTTGCGGTCCACCATCTCCGAAAGCCAGGGCGCGCCGGCGTAGGTCAGGTAGAACTTGGAGTACTGGCCGGTGAAGTCTTCATGGTGCAGGTGCAGCCAGTCGTAGGTGCGGAGCCGCTCGCCGATGACCTCGGGATCCCACACCTTGTCAAACGTGATCCCCGCGTACTGCAACGCCATCGTGACCGCGTCGTCCCAGGGCGCGGCATTGGGCGGGGCGTAGACCGCCACCTTGGGCGCCTTCTCCAGCGGCACCGCGTCCATGTTGCCCTGGGACAGGCCCGCGCGGATCTCCGCGACCTGGCCATCGTCCATGGGGATGACCGAGACGCCGGCCACCGCCGCATCGCGCTGGGTGGCGGCATCGGCCGGAAGCAGGAACGATCCGTCCCGGTAGTTGAGAAACCATTCGGCCCGGGCGCCGCGCTCGAGGACCCGGAACGTCACGCCATAGGCCTTGAGGTGATCGCCCTGGGTCTCGTCCATGGGGACCAGGAGCCAGGCCGCGCGGCGCGGGAGGCGGGCTCCGATCCGCCCGCCCGCCATCCCGCCGAGCACCGCTCCCACGAAATCGCGCCGCTTCATGTCGAGGGCACCGCGCCCCGGGCGACATCGAGCAGCCGTCGCGCCTGCGGCACCACCGCGCTGGTGGGCCAGGTCACCAGGAGGTGCTCCAGCGCCGCCACCGCCTGCTCCTTGCGGGACGATTTGACGAGCAGGCCGGCCAGCGCCAGCTCGGCCGCCGCCGCGCTGGCCGGAACCGCCTGGGTCACCACGCTGCGGTAGAGCCGCTCCGCCTCCGCGTTCTGGCCCAGCCCGGCCCGCACCTGGCCGGCCAGGAAGAGCAGCTCTCCTCCGCCATGCTCCGGCGGCAGGGTCGCGGCCACCTGTTCGAAGGCGCCGGCCGCCGTGGCGCTGTCCCGGCGCTCCAGCCGGTAGAAGCCGTCACCGAGCGCGGGGAGGGAATCGTCCTGGATGACCTGTAGCAGGCCGAGCACCGCGATCCGTTCGGTCGCCACCACCCGGTCTCCGGTGAACGGCCCGGCATCGGCCAGCATGGCGCGTGCGGTGACGAGATCACCGCGGTACAGCGCGATCCGGCCCCGGATCGCCTCCGCATCCACCGAGCTGTCGGCCACCAGCAGGCTGTCGGCTTGGGCCAGCCGGCCGTTCCGGATCCATCCCTGCGCCAGCCGCAGCGCCAGCCGCTGGCGATCGTCCGCCCCGAGAAGCGGCGCCAGCTCCCGGAACTGGCGATCGGCCTCTTCGATGCCGCCTTCATCCACCAGCACGCCTACCAGCGTGGAGGTCGCCGAGGCGGCCATCGCGGGAGTCGCCGCGGGATCACCGGCGAGGGTCGCGAGCATCCGGCGCGCCGCCGCCTGATCCCCCCCGTCCGCATAGGCCTGCGCGGCATCGAGCCGGATCCGCGCGCGCTGGGGGCCCTGGGCGCGCTCTCCGAGCCGCTCCAGCACCATGGCGCGTCCGAGGGAATGCTCGGCCGTGGAGTACGCGCGCAGATCCTCGAGCGTTTCCTGCAGCACGTCCACCGCGTCAGTCCCGCTTCGGGCGATCGCGGCGAGGAGCCGCCGCACCGCCGGGAGGGGCTCCCCCCAGCGGATCTGCAGCGCCGCGGCGAGTCGCTCCCCGGCCAGATCGCCGGATTTCCCCAGCTCGCGCAGCAGGGCGGCACGGCCCGCGGTCGGCACCTGGCCCAGGATCGAGAGCGCGGTCCCGCGATAGCCGGGAACCCGGCTGATCGCGAGCGACCATTCCCGGGCCGCGCCGGCGTAGTCTCCCTCTGCGGCGGCCAGCTGCCCCAGCTCCGCGGCCATCGCGTCGGGACGCCCCAGCCGCTGCCGGCCGAGCAGGTAGGCTGCCTTGGCGCTGGCGCGATCCCGGGCCGCGTAGGCCGCGATGCCCCACTCCTGGAACGGCATCTCGCTGGCGGGCTCGAGCTCCGACCACCGCACCACCGCCGCGCGGGCGCTGTCGGGCAGGCGCGCCGCGGTGTACACCCGGATGGCGATGCCTAACACGCCGGAGGACGGGTCCCGCTGGACCGCGTCATGGGTCAGGTCGACCATCTCCGCCAACCGTCCCAGCGGCGTCAAGGCCCGCTCCAGGCCGAGCAGCGCGGCCAGATCGGCCGGCCGGGCCGCGAGCTGAGCGCGCCACGCCGCCGCCGCGCCGGGATAGTCGCCCCGGCGCTCCAGGTCGAGCGCCTGCGCCGAGGGGTCCTGCGCCAGTGCGGCCGGCGCCCCGCCCAACACCAGGCACGCGACCAGGGCGCCCGCCCTCACGGCGCGCCCCCGGTGAGCCGCCGGAAGTAGTCGGTCACCAGCCGCCGTTCCTCGGGGGAGAGCCGCTGGAGCTGCTCCCAGGTGGGCAGCCGGATCTCGCCGCCCTTGCCGAGCAGCTGGGCCGAGAGCGCCGGAGGGAGATGGATGTCGCCGGGCTTGGCGGTCTCGCTTTGCCGTTCCTTTCGCTCGTCCTCCTCCCGTCCCGAGAGGGTTCGCCCCGCGTCGAGCATCCGGCGGAAGAGCCGCTCCTGGCGCGACACCATTTCCCGGTCCAGCCGGCCCCGCTCCAGTGCCCGGGCGAGGTCGCGCGCTTCGTCGCCCATCGGCTTGACGTCGGCCTGGCCCTGGGCCCGAAGCCGTTCCAGCTCCTGCGCCAGCGCCCGTTGCCGCGCCGCGAGCGATTGCAGCTGCTGCTGGATGGCCGCCGAGCCCGCCATCGGGAGCAATCCGTTCGCGTCCTGGCTGAGCTGGCCCTGCTGATTGGCCAGCTTGGTCATCCGCTCCATCGCCTCGGCAAAGCCGGATCCGCTCCCCGAACCGGAGACGTCGTCCCGGGCCCGCAGCAGGCCGTACGCGGCCACGTTGAGCGCATCCACCGCGTCTCCGGCCCGGTCCGCCGGTTCGCGCGGGTTGCCCGCGGCGCTGGCGGCGGCTTCCCTCGCCCGTCCCATGTCCTGGCGCGCCTCGGCCAATGCCGCGAGGATCTGCGGCGAGACCAGCGCATTCTTCCCGGTGGCCGAGCCAACCTGGTCGAGCAGCTTGGAGACCCCTTCCTCGATGGTCCCCTGGGCGTTCCGGGCCGCCTCCGGTCCGCTGCTCAACCGGAACTGATTCGCCACCGCGAGCTGCCGTTCCGCCAGGCGGGTGGTTTCGAGCAGGGCGCGGTCGAGCTGGGCCACCACCTCTTCGCGCCATTCCTGTTGCTGGCCTTCCCGCTGCTCCTTCACCTGGTCCTTGAGGTCCTTCATCTTGCCCGCGGCCTGTTTGCCGGCCTTCTGGGCCGCCGCGGTCTGCTTCTGCTCGGCGGCGCGGGCCGCCTGCCGCATTTCACCGGCCGCGTCGCGCGCCTGCTGGGCCGACTGCTTCATCGCGTCCTGGCGCTTCTCCGCCTCCAGCTGCTTGGCGGCCTGGTCGAGCCCCGCCGCCACCGAGTCGGCTCGCTTGGCCATGGCGCGCTCTTCGGCCGCGGCGCGCGCGCTGTCGGCGCCGGCCACCTGCTGATTCCAGGTTTCCTGCTGCTCGGAGAGCTCCTTGGTTTCCTGCTCCAGCGAGGCGAGCTGTCCCTCGAGCGCGGCCCGCTTGAACATCTCGCGGCTCCGTTCCAGCGCCTCGCGCAGCTTCTGCTGGCTGTCGCCCAGTTTCCGGACCGCCTCCTTGGTGCGCTCGCGGTCCAGCGACTTGAGCGCTTCCTGAAGCTCCGCCAGCTGGCGACGAAGCTCCGGGGAGAGCGCCTGGTCGAGCTGTTCCTGCACTTCCCGGAGCGCCTGCTGGAATGCCGAATCGGAGACGCCGGCGCGCTCGGCGGCCTGGCGCAGCTCGTCCAGCGCCCGCTTGACCGCCTCGGCCTGCTGCAGGAGCTGCTCCTGGCGCTCCGCGACTGCCTCGGCCTTCTTGGCGGCGTCGAAATCGAGAGCGTTCTCGGTACCGCGCTGCTGGGCGCGGCCCAGGTCTTCGGTCTGGCGCTGCGCGCTCCGGCTTTCCGCCACCAGGGAATCGAGCTTCTTCTGGATCTCCCGGGCCCGGTCCTGGCCTTCGGCGCGGAGTTCGGGCCGGCTCGGCAGGGTAATCGTGATCTCCCGCGAGCGACCGGTCTGCCCCGACGGAGAATTATCCCGCACCCGCGCCACGACGCGCAGGGTGTCGCCGGGCACGAGGCCGAGCGCGGCCGGATCGATCGACGCGGGCAGGATGGCGCGATCCGGGGTCTGGCCCGGCAGCGGCAGCCGTTCGTCGGCCAGCGCGCGCGTCACACCGCTGTGTGACACCCTGCGTTCCAGCGCCGCTTCGATGAGCCCGTGATCGTCGCGGGCGTCGATGACCAGCGGCAGCGAACCCACCGCCGGTGCCGTGGTGTCTCCGGCGGGCACCGGGATCTCGACCACGGGAGGCAGATCGGGCAGAATCCGGACCGGCAGCACGATATCGTCGCCGGTGAGCGACTCGCCGTCCGCGGTGCGGAGGACCAGGCGATACGCACCCGAAGCGGTCGGCGTGACGACACCGCCGAACCGGGCGCCCTCGATGGGCAGCACCGTGCCCACGGTGCCCTGCTCCCACCGGGCGGTCCCCAGCGGGACGGTGGCTTCGCCCCGCGCCTCGAGCCGGCTCCCGGACGGCAGGAGCAGCGTGTCCCCGCCCACCGACGCCGGCTCGTCCTCGACGTTCAGGTAGCCCGGATAGCGGATCGTCACGGCAAACGAGGCCAGAAACGCGGGCCGCCGTACCGCGATCTCCAGCGTGTCGGAGCTGCGGCGGCCCTCGGTCACGTGCGCGAAGAGCGCCTCGGTGAGCGGACCCGCGACGTGGCGGGCCCGCCCGGCGGAATCGAGGGGAAGGATGGTGGACGCCCACACGGTGCCGGGAGAGCGGGTCCACAGGGTGACCTCGCGGCGCCCCGGCGCCGACGCCGTGAGAGCCACCGTGTCGCCGGCCCGTACGGTGAGACGGTCCGCCTCGAGGCGGAGCGGACTCGAGACCATGGCCATGGCCAGCCTCGGCCGCCACAGCAGCGCGGCCGGCCCGTGCCGCACGCCAGCGGCACCGAGGAGCAGCGTGCACCCGAGCACCCCCGCCACGCCGCCGGCCAGGAATCGGGCTATCCGGCTCCGGTCCCGGCCCAGCGCCGCGGGCGCGCGCGCCTCGACCTCCAGCGCGGCCGCCCGGTCCGCCGCGGCGCGCAGCCCGACACTGGTTCCGTCGCTGACGGGCTCCAGCAGTCCACGGAGCGCGCCGCTGCGCCAGCCCGAGTCGTGCTCCAGGCGGCCGGCCAGTCGGTGCGGCCGCAATCGGCGGGCGGACCGGAGCGCCAGGGCCAGCGCGGCCACCGCGGCGAGGAAGCCAGTAATCCAGGCGGCCGGCACCCAGACCGGCGAATGCAGCAGACCGGCCCGGGCGCTCCACGCGGCGATGGTCAGCACCAGCAGCCAGCCGGCCAGCGCGGCGATCCCGCCGAGCCAGGACAGCCGCCACCGCAGCGGGCGGGCGGCGGCGGTCAGGGCCCGCTCGGTGAGCCCGGCGCTCATCGGCCGCCTCCCACCGCGTACACGAAGAGATTCACGCCCATCCGCAGCGCGGCCTCGTGTTTCTCGGGCCCGTCGTGATGCACCTCGAGATCCTCCCAGCCGTCACCGAGATCGCTCTGGTAGCTGTAATACACGACGAGCCGCCCGTCGAGAAAGATCCCGAAGCCCTGCGCCGGCTTCCCGTCATGCTCGTGAATCTTGGGAATGCCCTTGGGAAAATCGTACACCAGGTGATAGATCGGATGGTCCAGGGGCACCTCGACCAGCGGGTGATCGGGAAACAGCCGCCCCAGCTCCCGCCGGATCGACTCGTCCATCCCGTAGTTGTCATCGGCGTGAAGGAAGCCGCCCTGCTGCAGGAACCGGCGGAGCGTGGCGAGCTCGGCATCGCTCCAATGGACGTTGCCATGGCCGGTCATGTACAGGTAGGGCACCTGCCAGAGGTCGGCGTCGGTGAGCGTCACGACCCGTTCCCGCGCCGCCATCGGCAGGGTGGTTCGCGTGCCGAGCGCCGACAGCAGGTTCGGCAGGCTCGACGGGTTGGCGTACCAGTCGCCGCCGCCGTCATAGTGCAGCCGCCCGATGGTGAGCGGGGACTGGGCCTGGAGCGGCAGTGCCGCCAGCAGCATCAACCACGCGCCCCGTTTCATGACTCCGCCTGCTCCATCGCCAGCCGGTACGCCTCGTTGCGCGCCATCCCGAACAGATCCGTGAGGAGGCTGGCCACTTCCTTGCGCGATACGCCGGCCGCCAGCAGTCGCGCGGCGGCGGACCGGACCCGGCCATCGGCTTCGGGCGCCGGGGCGGCGTCCGCGCCGGCGATCACGACGGTGCATTCGCCGCGCGGCGCGGCGCCGTCGGCGCCGAAACGCGCCACCAGCTCTTCCAGCGTACCGTGCCGGAACTCCTCGTGCATCTTGGTGAGCTCCCGGGCCACGACCGCGTGCCGGCCTCCTCCGCAAACGGAGGCGAGGTCCTCCAGCAGGCCGGCCACCCGGCCCGGCGCCTCGAACACCACCGTGGTCCACTCCTCCGCCGCGATCCGTTCCAGCAACCGGAGGCGCTCGGTCCCCTTGCGGGGCAGAAACCCGAGGAAGAGGTACCGGTCCGCCGGCAGGCCGGCCGCCGACAGCGCGGTGGCGACCGCCGAGGGCCCCGGGATCGGCACCACCGCATACCCGGCGGCCCGGGCCTCCCGGACCAGCTCGGCGCCGGGATCGCTGATGGCCGGCGTGCCGGCGTCGGTGACCAGGGCCACGTCATCGCCCTGGGCCAGCGCGGCCAGCACCGCGCGCGCGGCGCCGGGGCCCGAGTGCGCGTGGGACGAGAGGAGCCGCGGGTGCGCGTCCAGGTGGGAGAGCAGCTTGCGGCTGTGGCGGGTGTCCTCGGCGACCACCACCGGCACGCGGCGCAGGGTGTCGGCCGCGCGCGCGCTCAGGTCGCCGAGGTGGCCCAGCGGGGTGGCGACGACGTACAGCGTCCCGCCGGGCACGGCATCACGCGGCGAGATGCTTGCTGATCCGCGCCTCGAGAGCGGCTCGCTGCGTCAGCCCCACCACCGTATCCACGTGCTTCCCGTCCACGAAGAACAGCAGCGCGGGAATCGAGCGCACGTTGAAGCGCATGGTGGTCTTCTGATTCGCGTCGACATCGACCTTGGCGACCTTCATCCGGCCGGCATACGACGTGGCGAGCTGCTCCAGGATCGGGGCGATCGCGCGGCAGGGCCCGCACCACTCGGCCCAGAAATCGACGATGGTGAGCCCCTTGCCCTGCTCCACCTGTTCGGGAAAATCGGTGTCGGTCAGGTGGGTGATGTTGCTGTTCGCGTTCATGTTGTCGCTGGCTCCTGTTACTTTGTTTCCATGCCCGACCAGCCTCGGATCGCCCATGTGGGCGTCGCCGTGCCGGACATTGCCGCCGCGCTCGCCTTCTATCGCGACGTTCTGGGTATCACTCCCGGGCGGCCCGAGACCGCCGATGGCGCGACCATCGTGTCCCTGCCGATGGGCGAGAGCCAAATCGAACTGCTCTCCTCCGACGATCCGGCGAGCCCCATCGCGAAATTCCTCGCCCGGCGCGGGCCGGGCATCCATCACATCTGCTACCGCGTGGCCGACCTCGACCGTGCGCTCGACGCCTGCCGCGCGTCGGGGTACGTCCTGGTGGATGCGGTGCCCCGCACCGGCGCCGGCGGGCGGCGCATTGCGTTCGTGCATCCCCGGTCCACCGCCGGTATTCTGCTGGAGCTCACCGAGTGAGGCCGTCCGGCACGGTGCTGGCCCCCTCGCAGGGACGGGCCGGATTGCCGGCGGCCACGAGATCGATATTGGTGACGACCCAGGCGCCTTTGATCCGGGAGAGTGTCGCGGGGACCTGCTTCATGCAGCCGCCGCTCCGGTAGACCGCCACCAGGAGCTTGCGGTGGTTCGCGTCCCCGGTGACCTGGACGTCGGAGATGACCTTCGAGCTGTCGGCGCGGAGATAGGCCTGGATGACCGCCAGCCGCTTCTCGTAGTCCGCCGGCTCATGCGTTTCGGCGGCCGGTCCGCGGGAGGAGCCCCACAGCTGCGCCATCCGGGTCAGATTGCTGTCGGCGGCGGCCTTCATGAACTCCCGGATCGCCTGGCCCGACGAGGCGACCGGCGTAGTGGGCGCGCTTCCACTGTGGCCACCGCACGCGGCGAGAATTGCCGAGACCACGAGCCCTGATTTCCGCATGCGGGGCGTCTCCTTCATGAGAACGGCCGAACGAGTGAAAATAGCCGGTGCACCACTCCCGGAGCAACGCGTGCCCATGCGGTTGTATGTGAACATCGACCACGTCGCGACGCTGCGCCAGGCGCGGCGCGCCGACGAGCCCGATCCCGTCGCCGCCGCTCGGCTCTGCGAAGCCGCCGGCGCGGATGGCATTACCGCGCATCTCCGCGAAGATCGCCGCCACGTGGGCGACGCGGACCTCGTGGCGCTGGCCCGGACCGTCACGACGGTGCTCAACGCCGAATTGGCGCTCGCGCCCGACGTGGTCGACCTGGTCTGCCGGCTCCGGCCCTTCCAGGCCACCCTGGTGCCCGAACGCCGCGAAGAGGTGACCACGGAGGGCGGGCTGGATCTCGCCCGCCACGATCCGCGCCTCCCGGCGGCGATCGACCGGCTCCGGAGCGCCGGCAGCCGGGTCTCCCTGTTCATCGATCCCGACCGCTCCACGATCGACGCGGCCGGTGCGCTCGGCGTCCCCGCGATCGAGCTGCATACCGGACGGTACGCGCACACCTGGCGCGACGGGCCGGCCGCCCTGGAGCAGCTGGCCGCGGCCGCTCGCCACGCGCGCTCGATCGGACTCGCGGTGCATGCGGGTCATGGTCTCACCTATGCGAACGTCGGGCCCGTCGTGGCCATCCCGGAGATCGAAGAGGTCAACATCGGGCACAGCATCGTGAGTCGCGCCGTGATGACCGGCCTGACGGAGGCGGTTCGCGAGATGCGCCGGATCATCGACGCGGCGCGCCCGCCGCGTTGACCCCACCGCGCCGGGACCCTACACTTCCGGCGTTGCCCCGCCGCTCCGCGCACCCTCCTCCCGAGGCCCCGTGAACGCTCCCGTCGGCCGCCGCGAGTTCTTTGCCCTCGAGGCGGGAGAGTATCTCGAGCGGTTGGCGCTGCTCGCCGCCGGCCAGGCCCCGCCCGACGGCGAGGACCTGGTGCGGTACGCCCGCGCCTTGCGGGGTGCCGCCCTGATGGCGGGCCCCGCGGGCTACGCGGTCGCCGCCGCCGCCATCGAGAACGCGGCCAAGGCCGCGCGGGACGGAGGCCTCGCGTGGACCCCGATGCTCGGCGAGCAGATGGCCCACGCCATCGAGGAATGCAAGGCGCTGCTTCGGCGGCTGCGCGAGTGGTCCGACGTGGACGTGCAGCGCTGCGACCGTCTGGCCGAGCGCCTCGATGGGTTGATCGGGACGGCCGGCAAGCGGCCCGGCGGCGGCCCGCCGGGCGCGGGTCCCGGCGTGTCGGCGGGCGTACGCGCGTACGTCGCGCGGGAGGCCGCCGGCGTCGCGGCCACGCTGGAACAGGTGGCGGAGGCGGTCGAGCGGTTTCCCGCTCCCGACAGTGCCGATGCGCTGCTCCACCGGCTGCAGCCGCTCCGCGGCCTCGGTGCCCTGCCGGCCCTGTCGCCCCTTCCCGAGCTGCTGGAAACCCTGGATCTCACCATCGCCTTCGCCTGCCGGGGCGGCGCCTGGCCCCGCGGCGCCGGCCGCGCCTTCCGGGCCACGGCCACCGCGCTGGCGCGGATGGCAAGGGACATCGCGGAGCTCGGCATTCCGCAGCACGACTCCCACGAGCTGGTCCAGGCCGCCGAGCTCCTCCGCGAGGCCTTCGCCCACGAAAACGACGTGGTGGACATCGGCACGCTGTTCTTCGCCGGTGACGCCGACGGCGTGGCGCGGCGGGGCGCTCCGCCGCGCACCGGCGCCGCATCGAGCGGAATCGCCATGGAACTGGCCGGACTCTCCGACCGGTTTCGCCATGCGGTCGGGCAGATGCGCGAAGGGTCGAGCCGCACGGCCCGGGGCCTGGCCCTCAATGCCCTCGGCCTCTCGGTGCGCGGACTGGCCCTGAGCCGCGAGGTGAGCGCCGCCGCCGGCGGATTCCTCTCCCGGATCGACCGGGAGACCATGTCGGGGCGCGCGCTGGTGGCGGGAGATCGTTTTGCGGAAGTCCTCGAGCGCGCCGTCGCGGCGCTGTCCGGCGCCGCCGCGGCGGAATCGGTGGAGAGCCTGGGCGGACTGCTGGCCACGCTGTCGGAGGAGCTGGACCAGGGTGCCGGCGTGCCGGAGGACTCGAGCCTCGAAACGGCGCTCGCCGTCGTTCCGATCGAATCGCTGGCCCCGGCGTCCGACGCCGACATCGTTCCGATCGAATCGCTGTTCTACGACGTCGCGGTCCCCGCGAGTCCCGAGTACACCCCCTTCGAGCAGAGCTTCGCGACCCTGTTCCTGCTGGAGCGGGGGCCGGCGCGTTCCGCCCCGCCGATCGTGCCGATCGAATCGCTGGCTCCCGCCCCCGAGCCGGCCGTCGTGCCGATCCAGTCGCTGCTCTACCGCGGCCGTCGGGCGCTGGAGCGCGCCGACCTGGTGCGCCGCGCGCTGGACGCCGCGCTCAAGACCCGCCGGGAGCTGACCGCGGTCGAAGGCCTGCTCGACGAGCTGCTCGCCCTGGTGCCGCTCGCGCTTGACGACGATCGCTGATCCGCCGAAGCGGCGGCCCATGCGGCGCCTCCTGGCCACCGGCGCTGCCGTCGCCGTAACCCTGGGCCTGCTCTACTGGGTGCTCCGAGGCACGTCGCTCGGGGACATCATGGAGCACCTCAAGGCGGCCCGGCCCGGACCGCTGATCCTCGCCGTCCTCCTCGCCACGGCCACCTTCCCGATCCGCGCCATCCGCTGGCGAGTCCTGCTCCGCACCGCGAACGGCGGGCCGGTCGCCTGGGCCGCGCTCTGGCACGCCACCGCGATGGGGTTCATGGCCAACAACACCCTGCCGTTCCGGCTGGGCGAGCTGGTCCGGTCGTACGCCGCCAGCCGGCTGGGACGCGTGCCCCTGGCCACCGCCCTCTCCTCCATCGCCGTGGAACGCGCGCTGGACGGTCTCACCCTGGTGGCGCTGATGGGGGTCGCCCTCCTCCGCGCCGGACTCCCGGCCGATACCGTGGTGATGGGAGCGAGGCTGGACACCGTCGCCGCTCGCGCCGGCATGCTCTGCGCGGTGATTTTTGCCGGCGCCCTGTTCGTGGTCCTGTTTCCGCTGGCGTCGGAACGGCTGGTCCGCGCGCTGATCCCCTGGCACGCGCTCGCGGACCGCGTGGTGGCCCTCATCGAGAACCTCCGCCACGGGTTCGGCGCGCTGCGCGCGCCGGCCCGGTTCGCCGCCGCGGTGTTCTGGTCGCTGGCCCATTGGCTCCTCAATGCAGCCGCGTTCTTCGTCGCGTTCGGAGCCTTCGGAATCCGGGTCGGGTTCGCCGGCGCGCTCCTCCTGCAGACCCTCCTCGCGTTCGGGATCGCGGCGCCTTCCACGCCGGGGTACTTCGGCATCTTCGAGCTGGTGGTGGCGGCCGCGCTGGCGCTGTTCGGCGTCGCCACGGATGTCGGCGTGGCGTATGGCATCACCTACCACATCGCCACGTTTGTCCCGATCACGCTGCTGGGCCTCTGGTCGCTCGCCCGAACCGGCGTGCGGGTGCGCGACGCGGCGAAGGCCGAAGCATGACCGAGCCGATCACCCGGGCCGCACCCGCCAAGCTCAACCTCTTCCTCCGCGTGCTGGCCCGCGAGGCGGACGGCTACCACGGGATCGAGACCCTGTTCTGCCGGCTCGATCTGTCCGATACGCTGGTCGCGCGGCGAACCGCCGGCCGCGGGGTCGAGCTCGAGGTCGAGGGTCACGATACCGGACTGGCCGCAGAGAATCTCGCCAGCCGCGCGGCCGGGATGGTCCTCGAGTCCACCGGGCACCGGTTCGGGGTGCACCTTCACCTGGTCAAACGGATCCCGGTTGGCGCCGGACTGGGGGGCGGATCGGCGGATGCGGCGGCAGCGCTGGCCGCGGTCAATCAGCTTGCGGGCAACGCGATTCCGCCCGCCGAGCTGATGCATCACGCCGCCCGGCTCGGGGCCGATGTGCCGTTCTGTTTGAGCGGCGCGCCCCTGGCCCTCGCCTGGTCGCACGGCGAGCGGATGCTGGCGCTACCCGCGCTGCCCCCCGCTCCGGTGCTGCTGCTGACTCCTCCGGTTCAGGTCAAGACGGCGGACGCCTACGGATGGCTGGATGCGGCGCGTGGCGCCGACCACCGGCGAGGCGCCCTCCGCCTCGATCCGCCGGCCCTGGCCACCTGGAGCGACGTCGCGCGCATGGCCGGCAACGATTTCGAAGCCGTCGTCTTCGGTCACCTTCCCCCGGTTCGGGAGGCCTTTGAGGCCATGGCGCGGACCCATCCGGTGCTTTGCCGGATGAGCGGCTCCGGATCGACCGTGGTCGCGGTGTACCGCAACGCGAGGGACCGCGACGATGCCCGGCTCGCCCTGGGCCGGAGGCTCGGGGTGCTGACCTCGGCGGTCACGGCCTAACCCGGAGCCCGCAGACTTCGGTCCACAGTCCCTGTGGCTGGACCGCCGCAACCGCGGGGGTCCCGGGCCGATCCCTGCGCTCCGACAAGACGCTTCGATCTTCAGGCGCGCAAAGGAGTTAGCCGCGGTGCCCAGAACATCGGGCCACTGCGGCACACCTCGTGATTCATGGGGAGGGCGTGTCCGCCCTTTCCCCGGGCCGGGCGCTGGCCCTGGCGCGGCAGAGTCACGCGTCGGTGCCTCGGGTGCCCCGAGGTCTTATATGGCCTCGGGGCATCTCAGCCCCCCCCTCTCATCTCCCTCCCCTCACCTCTTACCTTTGGGCCGCTGGCCCTTCGTCCAATGGCAGGACAGCAGACTTTGGATCTGCGAATGGTGGTTCGAATCCACCAGGGCCAATCATGCGGGCAGTCACCTATCACGCTCCCGGCGATCTTCGAGCCGAACGGGTTCCCGACCCGGCGCTGATCGCACCCACCGACGCGATCGTGGCCGTCTCCCTGGCCGCCATCTGCGGCTCCGATCTGCACGTCTGGCACGGCCGTGAGCGCGGGCTCGATCCGGGGACGGTGATGGGTCACGAGTTCCTCGGTACCATCGTCGAGGCCGGCGCCGGAGTAACCGGGCTTCGCCGGGGCGACCGGGTCGTGAGCCCCTTCACCACCAGCTGCGGCACCTGCTTTTACTGCGGGAACGGGTTGCCGGCGCGCTGTGTGCGAGGGCAGCTGTTCGGCTGGGTTCAGGCCGGCGCCGGCCTCCACGGCGGCCAGGCCGAGCTGGTCCGCGTTCCTCTCGCCACGAGCACGCTGGTCCGCCTCCCCGACGACCTCGCCCCCGAGGCGGGGCTGGTCCTGGGGGACGTCCTCGCCACCGGATTCCACTGCGCGGTGCTGGCGCGGGTCGCGCCCGGGACCATCGCGGCGGTGGTCGGATGTGGGCCCGTGGGATTGATGGCCGTGCTCGCGGCCCGGGAGCTCGGCGCCGAGCGGGTCTTTGCCGTGGATTCGGTGCCGGAGCGGCTGGCCCTGGCGGAGCGCCTGGGAGGACTCCCGATCGCGCTGAGCGACTCGACCCGCGAGGTACTGCGGGACGCGACGGGCGGGCGAGGCCCCGACGCCGTGCTCGAGGCGGTGGGAACCGAATCGGCCGCTCGCCTCGCGTTCGATCTGGTCCGGCCCGGCGGCACCATCGGCGCGGTCGGGGTGCATCACGAGGCGGCGTTTCCCTTCTCGCCGGGGCAGGCCTACGACAAGAACCTCACCGTGAGCATCGGTCGCTGCCCCGCGAGACACTATATGGAGCGGCTGATCCCGATCGCGACGCGCCGGGAGGCCGAGCTTCGGTCCCTGTTCACCCACCGGGTCGGGCTCGACCGGGCCCCGGCCGCCTACCGGACCTTCGACTCCAAGGCCGACGGGTGCATCAAGGTGGCGTTGGAATTGACGATAAACCACCACCGCAGCTATACTTAAGGGCTATGGCCCTGCCGAATGAATCGATTAGCCGGAGCCCGATGCTCCTGCTCAGCGGTACGGCCAACCGGCCGCTCGCCGATGAGGTTGCCAAGGAGCTGGGCACCTCGCTGTGCAAGGCCACGATCAGACGGTTTGCCGACGGCGAGATCTTCGTCAAGATCGACGAGAATGTGCGCGGCCGCGATGTCTACATCATCCAGCCGACCAATCCGCCCGCGGAAAACCTGATCGAGTTGCTGTTGCTGATGGACGCGGCGCGGCGCGCGAGTGCGGCCCGGATCACTCCGGTCATTCCGTACTTCGGTTATGCGCGGCAGGATCGGAAGGACCAGCCCCGGGTGGCAATCAGCGCCAAGCTGATGGCCAACATCATTTCCCAGGCGGGCGCCGACCGGGTTCTGGCCATCGACTTCCATCAGCATCAGCTGCAGGGGTTCTTCGACCTGCCGGTAGACCACCTCTACTCGGCGCCGGTATTCACCAGTCACTACCGGCAGAAGGGCCTCAAGAGCCTGGCGATCGTGGCGTCCGACGTGGGCGGCGCCAAGATGGCCCGCGGGTTCGCCAAGCGGCTCGATGCGACCTTCGCGATCATCGACAAGCGGCGCACCGCGGCCAACGTCGCCGAGGCGGTGAACGTGGTGGGAGACGTGGAAGGCCGGGACTGCATCATCCCGGACGACATGATCGACACCGGCGGCACGATGGCCGAGGCGGCCCATGCGCTCAAGAAGCTGGGTGCCGGGAACATCTACATCTGCGCCACCCACGCGCTGCTGTCCGGGCCGGCGGTGGAGCGGCTCAAGCAGGCTCCGATCCTGGAAGTGGCGGTGACCAAC
The DNA here is from genome assembly GCA_963762545.1 of uncultured Gemmatimonadales bacterium. Taxonomy (GTDB): domain Bacteria; phylum Gemmatimonadota; class Gemmatimonadetes; order Gemmatimonadales; family GWC2-71-9; genus JABFSM01. Next base: position 233,475 of record CAVXLC010000003.1, read on the forward strand.
ACCATCCACATTCCACCGGAAAAGCAGTTCGACAAACTCAAGGTGCTGTCCATCGCCGGACTCCTCGCGAAGGCGATCGGCTACACCCACAGCGACCAGTCGGTCAGCGCGCTGTTCGATTAAAGGAACCGGACCATGGCACAACAGGCAACGATCGAAGCGACCATCCGCGACAGCGCCGGCAAGGGCGTCGCCCGCTCGCTCCGCCGGGCGGGGCGGATTCCCGCCGTCATCTACGGACGCGGCCGCAAGCCCGAGGCCCTCTCCGTCGACATGACCGCGGTGACGCGCCTGCTCACGCAGGTGTCGGCGTCCACGACCCTGGTGGACGTGGCGGTGGACGGACGCGCCACGGTCAAGGCGCTCATCCGCGAAATCCAGCGGAACCCGATCCGCCCCGCCGACATCATCCACCTCGATCTCTACGAGGTGCGCGCCAACGAGAAGATCAGCGTGGAGGCGCCGGTCAAGCTGGTCGGCATCCCGGACGGTGTGCGCAACTTCGGCGGCGTCCTGGATCACGTCACCCATTCGCTCTCGATCCGGGTCCTCCCCGGAGACATTCCCGACCATATCGACGTGGACGTGACGGCGCTCAACATCGGTCAGTCGATCCACGTACGGGATCTCTCCTTCGATAAGTTCGACGTCCTGAGCGACGGTGGTACCACCGTCTGCACGGTGGTCGCCCCGCGGGCCGAAGAGGTCGTGGCCCCGGTGGTGGATGCCACCGCGGCGGTGGAACCGGAGCTCATCCGGAAGGTCAAGCCGGAGGAAGAGGGCGAGGGGGAAGCCGAGGGCAAGGAGGCCAAGGAGGGCAAGAAGGCCGAGGCCAAAGAAGGCAAGAAGAAGGAGTAGCCGCTGCGCGCCATTCTGGGGCTCGGCAACCCGGGCCCCGAGTACGAGGGCACGCGGCACAACGCGGGGTTCCTCCTGGCGGACCGGCTGGCGGCGCGGTGGCGCCTGGGTCCGTTTCGGCGGGAGGGACAGGCCCGGGTGGCCGAAGGCAGCCGGGGCGGTGTGGCCGTACGGATCCTCAAGCCTCAGACATACATGAATCGAAGCGGCGCCACCCTTGCGCCGCTTCGGGCTATCGAGACCTTCGATCCCGCCGCCGACCTGCTGGTGCTGGTGGACGACGTCGCGCTCGATGTCGGCCGCTTCCGGCTTCGGGGAGCCGGCAGCGCCGGAGGGCACAACGGACTCAAGAGCGTCGAGGGCGCGCTTCGGCGACAGGACTATGCCCGGCTCCGGATCGGGGTCGGACCGCGCCCGATGGGACAGGATGATCTGGCGGACTTCGTACTCGACCGCTTCACTCCGGACGAACGGGCCGCGCTGGAGGCGCGGCTCGATCCGATGGCCGAGGCAGTGGAATGCTGGCTCGAGGAAGGCATCGAGCGCGCGATGAACCGCTTCAACCGTGTTGAACGAAAGAAGGACGTGTCGTGATCGAGCTCTCGCGTTTCGCTCCCCTGGCCGGCGGGCTCGGACTGCTGATCGCCCTCTCCGTGTACTTCTACCTCCGCAGACAAGCGGGGGGCAACCCGCGGATGCTGGAGATCAGCGGCCTGATCGAGGAGGGCGCCATGGCGTTCCTCCGCCGCCAGTACCTGGCCCTCGCGCCGGTCATCGTGCTGGTCGCGGCGCTGCTGGCCTTCACGGTTGGCTGGCGCATCGCGGCGGCGTACATCGCGGGCGGCATTTGCTCGATCGGCGCCGGCTTCATCGGCATGAAGGCCGCCACCAAGACCAACGTCCGCACCACCGAGGCCGCCCGGACCGGCGGCATCGGCCCCGCGCTTCGGATGGCCTTTGCCGGCGGCTCCGTCATGGGCCTGGCGGTCGCGTCGCTGGGCCTGCTCGGCCTGGGGGTGCTGGTGGATCTGCTGCTCGATGTCCGCACCGCCGATACCATCTCGGCGGAGCGCTTCCACCTCTTCTCCGAAATCATCAGCGGCTTCGCGATGGGCGCCTCGTCCATCGCGCTGTTCGCCCGCGTCGGCGGCGGCATCTACACCAAGGCGGCGGACGTCGGGGCCGACCTGGTGGGAAAGGTGGAGGCCGGCATTCCCGAGGACGACCCGCGGAACCCGGCCACGATCGCGGACAACGTGGGCGACAACGTCGGTGACGTCGCCGGCATGGGCGCGGATATCTTCGAGAGTTACGTCGACGCCACGGTTGCCACCGTGGCACTCGCGGCGATCAGCCCGGCGATCGCGGAGGGATCCCGTCCCAATGCCATCGCGATCCCGATCCTGCTCCTGATCGCGGGCCTGATCGCCTCGCTGGTGTCCATGGGCTCGATGAACCTCCTCTCCAAGGGCGGGGCCGCCCGCGCGCTCCGGATGGTGCCGCTGATCGCTGCGGGTCTGTTCCTGGCGGGGGCCTACATTATCGTCCGGATGGTGCCGATCACCATCGGCACCCATGGGGCCACCGGCGCCTTCTGGGCGGTGGTCGCGGGCACCGTGGCTGGGGTGATCATCGGGATGGTGACCGAGTGGTACACCGCCGGCAAACCGGTCCGCGACATCGCCACCGCCTCGCTCACCGGTCCCGCCACCAACATCATTCAAGGTCTGGCCGTCGGGCTCCGCTCGGTGGTCATCCCCATCCTGGTGATCTGCGGCGCGATCTACGTCGCCTACGGTCAGCTGGGGCTCTACGGCATCGGCATCGCCGCGGTGGGCATGCTGGCCACCACCGGCATCATCATGACGGTGGACGCCTACGGCCCCATCGCCGACAACGCCGGCGGCATCGCCGAGATGAGCCAGCTCGGTCCCGAGGTCCGCAAGATCACCGACGAGCTCGATGCGCTGGGCAATACCACCGCGGCCATCGGCAAGGGCTTTGCCATCGGCTCGGCGGTGCTCACCGCCCTGGCGCTCTTCTCCGCCTACGCGACGGCGGTCAGTCCGCCCGGCACCGCCCTGGCGCTCGACCTGGTGGATCCGCTGGTCTTCATCGGGCTGTTCATCGGCGGCTGCATGCCCTTCATGATGGGCTCGCTCACCATGACCGCGGTGGGCCGCGCGGCCGGCAAGGTGGTCGAGGAAGTGCGCCGGCAATTCCGCGAGATCAAGGGGCTGCTCGAGGGCACCGCGAAGCCGGAGACGGCACACTGCGTGGACATCGCCACCTCCGCGGCGCTCCGGGAGATGGTCGTGCCCGGGCTCATGGCGGTGATCGTGCCGGTGATCGTCGGCGCGACCCTCGGGCCCAAGGCCCTGGGCGGCCTGCTGGCCGGCACCACCGGCTGCGGCGCCCTGCTCGCCCTGATGATGGCCAACGCAGGCGGCGCCTGGGACAACGCCAAGAAGTACATCGAGAAAGGCGCCCACGGCGGCAAGAAGTCCGACCCGCACAAGGCCGCCGTGGTGGGCGACACGGTGGGCGATCCGTTCAAGGACACCTCCGGGCCGGCCATCAGCATTCTGATCAAGGTGACCAGCGTCGTGGCACTCGTCTTCGCGCCTTGGTTCGCCAAGCTCGCGCAGTAGGATGCTCCGGCTCGGCATCGTCGGCCTTCCGAACGTCGGCAAATCCACGCTCTTCAATGCTCTGACCTCCGCGGGAGCGCTGGTGGCGAACTACCCGTTCGCCACCATCGAACCCAACACCGGAGTGGTCCAGGTTCCCGATCCGAGGCTCGAGGCGCTCGCGGCCCTCGTGAAGCCGGAGCGCAGCGTCCCGGCCACGGTGGAATTCCTGGACATCGCCGGACTGGTGAAGGGGGCGAGCCAGGGGGAGGGGCTGGGAAACCAGTTTCTGGCCAACATCCGCGAAGTGGACGCGATCGTGCACGTGGTCCGGTGCTTCGAGGACGACGATGTCCAGCACGTGATGGGACCGGTCGATCCGGTGCGGGACCGGGAGATCATCAGCATCGAGCTGGGCCTGGCCGACCTGGCGGCGGTCGAGAAACGGGTCGACAAGGCCACCCGCACCGCGAAGAGCGGCGACCCCCTGGCCCGCATCGAGGCGCCCCTCCTGGCCCGGCTGCGGGATGCGCTCGCCGCGGGCAAGCCGGCCCGCTCGATCGTGCCGTCCGAGGAGGAGCGGGCGGCCTACAGGAGCTTCAACCTGCTCACCGCCAAGCCGGTCCTCTACGCGGCCAACGTGTCGGAGCAGGAGATTGCCGCCGGCAACCGCCATACCGCCGCGCTGGCGGCCGCGATTGCGAAGGACGGCGAGTCCGCCGAGATCGTGACGTTCTCGGCCAAGGTGGAAATGGAGCTCGCCGAGCTGTCCGCCGAAGACCGCGGGCCCTTCCTGGAATCGCTGGGCGTGACGGAGTCCGGGCTGGACCGGCTGGCGCACGCGGCCTATCACCTCCTCGGTCTGATGAGCTACTTCACCGCCGGCGAAAAGGAGGTCCGGGCCTGGACCATCCATCGCGGCGACAAGGCACCGGCGGCGGCGGGGGTGATCCACTCCGACTTCGAGAAGGGGTTCATCAAGGCGGAGACCGTCGCGTTCGGCGAGTTCGTGCGGGTGGGCGGGTGGAAGAATGCCCGGGAGCAGGGCCTGGCCCGCGCCGAGGGAAAGGAGTACGTGGTGCAGGATGGCGACGTGATGCTGTTCCGGTTCAACGTCTAGCCGTTGCTCCCGGTCCTCCCCAGCGTCTCACGCCACTCCGACTGCAGCGGTCCGCACGCCGCCAGGAGCCGGGCATCTTCCCGAAGATCGTTCCGCAGCCGCTTGACGGTGGCCGCGCGGCGGATGGTCCACTGCGGATAAGGCCGGTCGACCAGCTGCAGAGGCATACCGGCCTCCAGCCACCCCTCCTGCAGGACTCGCAGATACCAGCCCGAGCGATGGTTGAGGACGATGGTCTTGACCAGGTCGGGGAGGCCATGCCGTCGGGCCAGATTGATGCATGGCGTGCGAGGTGAGGAGACCTCGATGCGGACATCCCCGATCCGGTAGACGTCTCCGATGCAGGCGCTGTCCTCGGTCAGGCCGCTGACGGTGAGGTTTTCTCCAAAGGCGCCCGGCCCCACGTCCTTGCGACCCCACTCGCTGCGCCAGCGGGGGTAGTGATCGGCGGAATACATGAGCAGGGCGCGCTCGTGGCCGCCGTGGTGCCTCCGATCGTACTGGTGATCGCCCGAGAGACCCTCCCGCCCGGCCCACATCTGCCCGTCCACCGGCTCCTTCCTGATGGCACTGGTCCAGGGCTGCTCGAGCGGCAGGGCAGAACCCGGGGTTCCGTAGATACGGGTCTGGCCGACCTGGATACTGTCGAGGCGCATGGCGTAAACTAGCGATCACCCCGACGCCCAGCTACATTTCCGCCTCACATATCTCCTCCCGGTCTCCCACACCATGGGCCGGGCGCTTACGACCAAAGGAAGGTGTCATGACCCGTCCGTACGAGGTGGTCTATATCTTCGATCCTGCCCTGGACGAAGAGACCATCAATCAGAAACTCAGCCAGTTCCACGCGCTGGTCCAGGTAGCCGGAGCCGAGGCCCCGCAGGTGAACCATTGGGGCAAGCGGACCCTGGCCTATCCCATCAGGAAGAAGGACACCGGCCACTACGTCGTCGCCAATTTCTCGGCGCTGGGCACCGCCCTGCCCGAATTCGAGCGGGCCCTCAAGCTCGATGAAGCGGTGATGCGCCACCTGATCGTGCTGAACGACGAGCCGCCCACCCCGGCCCAGGCCGCCGTCGCCAAGTCCGAGTACGAGGAGGAAGAGTGAGCCGCCAGAAGAAGGGCGATCCGATCGCCGAGCTGCGCATCCGGATCATCGACTACAAGGACGAGAAGCTGCTCTCCCGCTTCATCAGCGAGCGGGGCAAGATCCTCCCGCGGCGCCTCTCCGGCGTCTCGGCGCGACACCAGCGCCAGCTGCAGGTGGCCATCAAGCGGGCCCGGTTCCTGGCCTTGCTGCCCTATATCAAGGGCTACCGGGGCTGATGACTGCCGGGGCGGCGCCCGTTGCCGGGCGCCGCGCCAGCCTCGGCGCGGCGGCGGTGCTGGCGGGATACCTGCTGCTGGCACCGGCGATCTACCTGCTGGGCCCCTTCGCCGTGCTCACCCTGCTCTCCCGCCCCAGGACCCCGCGCGAGCTGGCCTGGCTGGTCCTGTCGGCCACCGGAGCGGCGCTGAGCCTGGCGGGCGATCAAACCCTCGTGCCCCAGCTGATGCGCACGGATGGGCTCCTGGTGAGCGTGGCCTTCGCGTTGCTCTCCCTGCGCCCGTCCGGGACGGTGGTTTCGCGGCTGCTCTGGACCCTGGTTCTGTCGGTCGCCGGCGTGCTGATCTGGGGCCAGGTCTGGGGGGTGAGCTGGGCCCAGGTCGAGGCTGCCTTCTCGGACATCCTGCGGGGCGACTGGCAGGCCTGGGCCCAGTCCCGGCCGGGCGACCAGGACGTCCAGTTGTTCCTCCAGCAGGCCCAGGCGGTGGCGCCCAGAGTTGCCCGCCTCATGCCCGGCATGCTGGCGCTCCAGGCCATGGCCGGATGCGCCCTCGCGTGGGTGTGGCACCACCGGATCGCCGCGATCCCGCTGGGCCGCGCGCCGGGCCGGTTCCGGGACTTCCGGTTCAACGACCATCTCGTTTGGGGTGCTATCTTTACCCTCGGTTCGCTGTTGCTTCCGCTCCCACCGCTGGCCGGGACCATCGCGGCCAATCTGCTCATCGTGTGGGTGGGTCTGTACACCGTCCGGGGACTGGCGGTCATCGCGGCAATCTTCGAGCAGGCTCCGACGCTGTGGCGGGTTCTGGCGATGGGGCTCGCTTCACCGATCTGCGGGGTCCTGGGCCTCGCGGATACCTGGCTCGACTTTCGGGGGCGCCTGCTGCCCCCGGCATCTGGAGGAGCATGACATGATGGAAGTGATTCTGCGCGAGGACGTGAAGTCGCTGGGCAAGGCCGGAGCGCTGGTCCGGGTCAAGCCGGGATACGCGCGCAATTTCCTGCTGCCCCAGGGGCTGGCGTACGAGGCCACCTCGGGCAACAAGAAGCGGATCGAGGCCGAATCCAAGGCCCGAGAGGCCCGCGCCGCCCACGATCGCGACGAGGCCCTGCGCCTCGCGGCGACGCTGAATGGGGTGTCGATCACCCTGTCCGCCAAGGCGGGGGAGGGGGACCGTTTGTTCGGATCGATCACCGCCCAGGATATCGCCGACGGGCTCGCTACGGCGGGCCATCCGGTCGATAAGCGAAAGATCGAGTTGGCGCACCCCATCAAGCAGCTGGGCGCGCACGCGGTACCGGTCCGGCTTCACTCCGACGTCCACGCCACGGTGACCGTCACGATCGTTCCGGTATAACGCTCCAGTGGCGATCGGTATCGCCTACCTCGACGGTCCCCGCCTGGCGCGGGCGGTGTACGCGGCCGCCGAGTGGGTGACCGCGGGTCGAGACGAGATCAATCGGTTGAACGTCTTCCCGGTGCCGGACGGGGACACCGGCACCAACTTCAGCCTGACCCTCCGCGCCGTCGCCGATGCCTGCCGGGCACTCGGCGACGAGTCGCTTCCGGTCACCGCGCAAACGATGGCGCGGGGGGCCGTGCTGGGCGCCCGGGGAAACTCGGGCATGATGCTGGCCCATTTCCTCATGGGCTTCGCCGAGGGCCTGGCCGGCCACGAGAGGGCCAGCGCGCCGCAGATCGCCCGGGCGCTCGCCCGGGGCGCCAGCAGCCTCTACGGGTCGCTGGATGAGCCCAAGGAAGGCACCATCCTGACCGTCGCCCGGGAGGCGGCCGCCGCGGCCGAACGGGCCGCCCACGATTCCCCCGACATCGCCGAATTCATGCGCCGGATGTTACGAGAGGGAGAGATCGCCCTGGCCCACACCCCCGAGCTGCTGGCCGTGCTCAAGGAGGCCGGCGTGGTGGACGCCGGGGGCAAGGGGTTCATGCGGATGATCGAGGGCGTGGTCCGTTTCATCGAGGGCGACCCGATCCTCGCGGTGTCCGGGGGGGAGGCTTTCCCCTACAGCTTTCCCGCCGCGGAGGTCAACGTCGCCGCGGAACGCGACTATCAGTACTGCACCGAGTTCATCGTGCGGGGGGAGCAGCTCCCGGCGTCGAACGAGGTCCGGGCCGTCATGCACCAATTCGGTGGATCCCTGGTGGTGGCCGTTATCAGCGACATCCTGAAGGTCCATGTGCATACCGACACCCCGGAGGCCGTCTTTACTTTTGCCGGCCGATGGGGGAAGCTGACGTTTCGGAAGGCCGACGACATGCGGGTGCAGCACCGGGCGCTCTCCCATCCGGAGCGCCGCCCCGTGGCCGTCGTCACGGATACTTCGAACGACCTGCCCGACGCGGTGCTGGACCGCCACCACATCGCGCTGGTTCCGCTCCAGATCGTCTTTGGCGATGAAGTGCATCTGGATCGCGTGGGAATGAAGCCGGAGGAGTTCTACCGCCGCTTGCGTTCGGCCCGGCAGCTCCCCACCACGTCGCAACCGACCCCCGCGGACTTCGTCCGGGTCTTCCGGTCGGCGCTCGACGAAGCGGACGAAGTCGTGGCGGTACTCCTGGGCTCCGCGCTGTCCGGTACGTTTCAGGCGGCCCAGGCCGCCATCCGGGCCGCGGGGCTCAAGCGTATCGAGCTGGTCGACAGCAAGGCGGCTTCGCTCTGCCTCGGGCTTCTGGCCCTTCGCGGCGCCGAATTGGCGGAATCGGGGTGGAGGGCGGCGGACATTGCCAGGGAGCTCGAGCGGGTACGCAAACAGTCGGGTGTCTATTTGACGGTGGACACCTACGACAACCTGATCCGGTCAGGAAGGGTGTCGCGGGGTAAGGCATGGTTGGCGGGAATGCTGGACGTCAGGCCGATTCTGGGCCTCGACCAGGACGGCCGGATCGTCCCGGTGGATCGCGTCCGGGGCCGGGAGGCACTCGTTTCCCGGATGCTCGCGCTGGTGGAGAAGAACCTCACGCCCAGACCAAGAGTCGTACGTTTCGGTGTGGCCCACGTCGAGGCCCCGGACGTCGCCGAACGGATTCGCACCGCCCTGGTTGCCGCCTTCGCCCCCCGGGACTGCTTCGTGTCCCTGGCCACCGGCGTCCTGGGGACCCACGTGGGGCCGGGCGCCTGGGCGGTTTGCTGGCAGGTCGAGGATGGGACCCCCACGGAGCGCCCCTCCGGGTGACCCGCCGCCATGGGAGCGAACCGCGGCCCGGTGAGCCGTCGCGCCTGGTCAGTCTGGCGCTGGAGGCCGCCGACGACCTCAAGGCCCGTGACCTGGTGGCCCTGGACCTCCGAGGGCTTAACGACGCCATTGACTGGTTCGTCATCGGCTCGGGCACCTCGGACACCCACGTTCGCGGCATCGCCCAATCGGTGGTCGACCGGCTCGAGGCGGAAGGCATCCGGGTCCATCATGTGGAAGGGCTCCCGGCCGGTCGCTGGGTGCTGCTGGATTTTGTCGATGTAGTCGTTCACCTGTTTCACCCCGAAGCACGCGCCTTCTACAAGCTCGAACGGCTGTGGAATGACGCGCCGAGGTTCGTGCCCGCGGCCGAAAGGAAGTCGTCATGAAGCGTCGGTTTGGTATGGCAGCCCTGCTGCTCGCCCTGCTCCCCGCCACCCTGCCGGCGCAGTACTTTGGCCGCAACAAGGTCCAGTACGGTCGCTTCGATTTCAAGATCATCCAGACCGAACACTTCGACGTGTACTACTACCCCGCCGAGCGGGAGGCGGCCCTGGACATCGCGCGGATGGCGGAGCGCTCCTACGCCAAGCTCTCGAAGGCACTCAATCACGAGTTCAACGAGCGCAAGCCGATCATTCCCTACGCCTCGCACCCGGACTTTCAGCAGACCAACACCTCGGGGGAAGAAATCGACGAGAGCACCGGGGGCTTCACCGACTACCTGCGGCACCGGAACATCTTTCCCCTGACCGGCTCGTACGAGGACAACCAGCACGTCCTGCAGCACGAAATGACCCACCAGTTCCAGTTCGACATCTGGTCTCGGGGCCGGGTGGGCGGTGGCGTGCAGGGCATCATGACCGCGAATGCTCCCCTCTGGTTCGGCGAGGGCATGGCCGAGTATTTCTCGCTCGGCCCGGTGGACCCGAATACCGCCATGTGGCTCCGCGATGCGGCCCTCGAAGGCAAGCTGCCGGGCCCGGAAGACTTCTACCGCGTGTTCCCCTATCGCTTCGGGCAGGCGCTGGTGGCCTACATCGGCCAGCGGTGGGGCGACGAGGCCATCGGCCAGATCACCAAGCTCGGGGCGAGCGGCGGCATCGAGGCGGCGCTGCAGCGGGTCCTGGGGCTGTCCTTCCCGGCCCTGGTGGCGCAGTGGCAGGATGCGGTCCAGAAGCAGTACCTGCCGGAAATCGGAAACCGGATCAAGGCCCGAGCCATTGCCAACGAGCTGCTGACCAAGAAGGCCTCCGGCGGCACCTGGCACCTGGCGCCGGCGCTCTCGCCGGACGGAACCAAGATCGCCTATCTGAGCGAGAAGAACTTCTACTTCGTGGATCTCTGGCTGGCCGACGGCAACACCGGCGCGACGATTCGCCGGCTGCTCAGCTCTTCGGCCAGCGGCAACTTCGAGACCTTTCGCTTCATCACGTCGTCGGCCAGCTGGTCGGCCGACGGCAAGTACCTGGCATTGTCGGCCCAGCGCAACGGCAAGGACGACATCGTCATCGTGGATGTGGCGCGCAACAAGGAGGTCCGGGACATCGTGGTGCCTCTTGCCGGCGTCAACACGCCGACCTGGAGCCCGGACGGCTCGCAGCTGGTCTTCAGCGGGCTGGACGGGGGCATTTCCGACCTCTTCGTGATCAACGCCGACGGCACCGGTCTCAAGCGGCTGACCAACGACAAGAACGCGGACTTGCACCCGGCCTGGTCGCCGGACGGCAAGACCATCGCGTTCACGACCGACCGGGGGCCGAACACCGATTTCGCCAAGCTCAAGTGGGGCAGTCTGCGGATCGGGATCTACCACCTGGACAGCGGGCAGATCGATCTTCCCGCCGGCATGAACGTGGGCCGCAACACCGATCCGCAGTGGTCCCCGGACGGCAAGACGCTGGCGTTCGTCTCGGACCGGAACGGGGTGGCCAACATCTATCTGCACGACCTGGCCGACGGCCAGACCTACCAGATCACCGATTTCTACACCGGCGTGCAGGGCATCACTCCGCTCTCCCCGGTGCTCTCGTGGGCCCGCGGCGCCGACAAGCTGGCGTTCGTCTACTTCGAGCAGGGGCGCTACGACGTCTACACCCTGAACTCGCCCGCGACGCTCAAGAAGCAGCCGTGGAACCCGAGCCAGATCGTGGCCTCGCGCCCCCTGGCGACGATCGCGCCGAGCGGTGAGGCGGCCCGGCCGGCCGTGGCGGTCATTCAGCCGCCGGCGGGCCCCCAGGTGCTCGGCGGCGGCGCCGTCTACCGGACCCCGCGCGGGTTCCGGCGGGCCGATTCCCTTCCGGCGCTGCCGGACTCCCTGCGGGCCAAGTTCGAGCCGGTGTCCATCGCCAAGATTCTCGATTCGCTGGATATCACGCCGCCGGACACCAGCGAGTTCACCTTCAAGAACTACAAGGCGACGCTCGAGCCCGAATACGTCACCCGACCCACCATCGGATACACCCGCGACACGTTCGGGCGGGGGCTGACCGGCTCCACCGGCATCGTCCTGGGCGACATGCTGGGAAACCACCAGCTCGGGTTTGCCGCCTCCCTCAACGGCCGCATCAACGAGACCTACTTTGCCGCGCAGTACGTCAACCTGGCCCGGCGGATGAATTGGGGTCTCGGGCTGACTCAGGAGCCGTACTTCTACTATGAAGGTGCGGGGTTCATCGACGGCGGCGGCGGCACCATCAACTACGTGGAGAGCATCCGCCGGCTGGTGCTCCGGCAGGCGTCCTTCGTCACCGCCTATCCGTTCAGCCGGTTCCGGCGGCTCGAGTTCGGCGTCGCGGGCGTCAATGTCTCGGACGACAGCCGGCAGTTCGTGCAGCCCCTCGACCAGAACGGCGTGCCGATCGCCGACCCGTTCGTTCAGAACGTCCACAACGGGTCGGTCAGCTATGTCCAGCCCAATCTCGCCCTGGTGTTCGACAACTCGCTGTACGGACCGGTCGGTCCCTTCATGGGGCGGCGATCCCGGGTGGAGGTGGCGCCGCGCTTCGGGGGCTGGCGCTTCACCACCGTCAACGTGGACTATCGCCGCTACGACCGGATCGCGAATGCGGTGACCTTTGCCACCCGGTTCCAGTACTACGGGCAGCACGGCCGGGACGAGCTCCGATTCAGGTTCTTTGCCGGGACGCCGGACTTCATCCGGGGCTACACTTCGGGCTCGTTCGCCAAGCACGAGTGCAGCGGCCAGGTCGACCCGAACACCGCCACCGGTTGCGCCTTGCTCGACCAGCTGGTGGGCACCCGGGTCATGATGGCCGGCGCCGAGCTCCGGTTCCCGGTGCTGCGCCCGCTGGGGCTCCTGCCCAGCGGGTTCCCGGACCTGGAGGGCGTGATCTTCTACGACGCGGGCGTTGCCTGGCAACAGGGGGTCACCCTCAAGCTGAAGCGGGCCGCGGGCGACGACCCCACCCTGGTGCGCAGTCCGCTCACCTCGACCGGCTTCGGCGTCCGGGCCAACCTGTTCAACTTCCTGATCCTCCGGGCCGACTACGCCTTCCCCCTGCAGCGTCCGGGAGTCCCGGGATACTGGATGATCAGCCTCGGACCCACATTCTGACTTCCCGCGCCGCCGATCCACCGCCCATCATCGCCGCCCGGCTCGTCCGGGCGGCGGTCATTCTGGCCGCCGCCTCCTGCCGGGGCGGTGCCGCGACGCCCCCCCCCGATCTGCCCGCCGTGGGGGCCCAGGTGTCGCTGCTCCGGTTCCCGTCCGCCGGCGGCCCGGTGCGGGCCTACAGCCCCGACAGCCTGGGCGCCCCGATCTGGATGTCCCTGGCGCCGACGCCGAAGATCCAGCGGGTCCTGGGGGTCGACCTGGATGAGCGCATCGCCTGGGCGATCGAGGCCCCCGGCAACCTGATCGCGGTCGATCTGGAATCGCGCGCGGTCCGGAAACCGCTGACCGGGGTGAGCTCGGCGGTCGTGGGCCCTGACGGCTCGCTCTACGCGGCCGACGCGCAGCACCGGGTGCGACGGGTCCTGCACCGCAACCCGCTCGACTTTCACGATCCACTTCCCGCCGCGCCGGTCGCGCTGTTCGGCGCGGTCAATGACGTGCTGATCGCGGTCACGGCCGGCCCGCCGGCGAAGCTGATCGTGACCAACGCGGAGCAGGCCGTCCACACCTCCATCCTGCCCCCGGGGGAGGTTGGCGCCACCTATTGGGGCGACCTGGTGGCCGTGGCCGCGGATACGGCGGTGGTGCTCTATGAGACCGTCGGCGGGCGCCGGGCGGTCACCCCGATCCATCCCCGGCAGCGGGCCCGCCGGGTGGCCTTCAGTCCCTCGGGACACCGGCTGTACGTGGCCGGGGAGGCGAACGAGCTCGAGGTGTTCGACCGGTTCACCCTGTCCGAGGTCGCCCGCATCAAGCTCCCCGGACCGCCCCGCGACATCAGGGTGGACGCGTCCGGGCGGTGGATGCTGGTCCAGCCCCCCTCGGCCGACTCCGTCTGGGTCGTCGACCTGGCCACGGGCCGCCTGGCGGCGCCGGTCCCCGGCAGCTGGGGGCCAGATCTCCCCCTCGTGGCGGGTGCGGCCACCCTGATAACCCGGCTGGGTGCCGACGTCGCCTCCTTCGACCTGCGACAGGCGCCGCCCCGGGCCATGGGCCGGCTCGAGGGGGCCGGCGAAGACCTCTGGCTGGCGGCGGCCTGGCTGCCCCGGGACCGGGTGCAGGCCGCTGCGGCCGCCGCGGAATCGGCGACGGTGGTCCAGGATACGGCGTTGGTGGCCGATTCCCTCAAGCTGAATGCCGATTCGGTCGGGATCTTTCTGCAGGTGAGTACCTCGCAGAATCCCGACTGGGCCGCCCAGCTCGCCAAGCAGCTCAAGGATGCCGGCTTCCCCTCGAGGGTGCTCCAGCCCAAGGGGCCGGACGATGGGTATCGGGTGGTGGTCGGGCCCTACGCCACACGGGAAATCGCGGAAGACAACGGCCGCAAGCTGGGCCGGCCCTTCTTCATCCTGCGGGAATCGCCACCGCGCCCCTGACCCGGCGGGCCCAACCGTTTATTTTCCTCCGGTCCAGGCGGCACCGGGGCCGTGCCGCTCCCACCCTCCCATCCTGGCGCAACGCATGAAGCTCACCAAGCTGGAGCTTTCCGGCTTCAAGTCATTCGCGGACAACGTCACGCTGGATTTCGAGGACGGGGTGACGGCCATCGTCGGCCCCAACGGCTGCGGCAAGTCCAACGTCTCCGACGCGGTGCGCTGGGTCCTGGGTGAGCAATCGGCGCGCCTGCTGCGCGGCGGCAAGATGGAAGACGTGATCTTCCAGGGCTCCGCCGGCCGGCGCCCGGTGAACCTGACCGAAGTGTCGCTCCACCTGGACAACAGCGGCGGCGATCTCCCGATCGCCTACCGGGAGGTGGTGATCACCCGGCGGCTCTCGCGATCGGGCCTGAGCGAGTATCTCCTCAACAATCTCCCGGTCCGGCTCCGCGATATCCAGGATCTGCTCCGCGGCACCGGGCTGGGCAGCGACGCCGGGGTGGTCATCGAAGCCAAGATGATCGACCTGCTGCTCTCCGATCGCGCCGAGGAGCGCCGGTCGCTGTTCGAGGAGGCCGCGGGCATCGGCCTCTACCGGGACCGCAAGCACAGCACCGAGCGCCGGCTCGAGGAAACCGCGGCCGATCTGCAGCGGCTCGAGGACCTGATCGCGGAGGTGCAGTCCCAGATCCGCTCGCTGGCCCGGCAGAAAGGAAAAGCCGAGCGGCATGCCAAGCTCATGGAGGAGAAGTTCGCGGTGACGCTCACGCTGGCCCGGCGCCACCTGGACGACCTGACCGAGCGCGCCACGGGCGTGGAGGAGCGCCATCGCACGTTGTCGGAGCGTCTCCCGGTCCTCCGCGCCGGCCTGAGCGATGCCACGACCCGTCAGGACGAGGCCGCGCGGGCCCGGCTGCGCGCCGAGGAGCATCGAACCGAGATCGCCCGCCAGCTGGCGGAAGTCCAGGTGGCGCTCTCCCGTCTCGACGGCGACATCGCGGTGGCCGGGGAGCGGCTGGCCAACGCCCAGCAGCGCCGCCGCCGCGATGAGGAGGAGCGGGGCCACGCCTCGCGCCGCACCGAAGAGGCCGAGCGCGAGAGAGCCTCCGCGACGGCGGAGCTGCGCGCCGCCGAGCAGGAGCATCAGGGCATCCAGCTCCACCTGACCGACCGCGCCGCGGCGGAGGAAGAAGTCCGCGAACGGCTCACCGCTCGTCGCACCACCGTGCGTCAGGCCGAAGAAGCGCTCGCCAGCCGGGTCCAGCAGCTCCGCTCGCTCGAAGGGGAGCGGGCTGCGCTCGAGCAGGAGATCACTGCCCTCGGCGAGCGGACCGCGCAGGCTGCGGCCCATGCCCGGGAGGTGCGGGAGGACCTCGCGGCGGCCGATGCGCGCGCCCGGGCCGGCGCCGACATCGCGCACCGCAACGCCGAAGCCGCGCTGGCCGCCGCCGCCCTGGCCGAGCGGAGCCGCCATGAGGTGGCGGAGAGCCGGGAGCAGGAAACCAGTCAGCGCAACCGGAAGCGCCTGGTGGAAGAGAGCCTGGCCCAGCTCACCACCCGGCGGGCGGCCCTCGAGGAGCTGGAGCGCGACCGGGTGGGTCTGGCGCCCGCCGCCGCCGCGCTGCTGGCGGCCCGGAGTCGCTTCAACGGCGCGGTGCTCGGCCCCCTGAGCGACCACATCAGTACCGACCGGGACGCCGCCGAGCTGGCCGAGCGGCTGCTGGGGGAATGGATGCACGCGGTCCTGGTGCGGGACCAGGACGCGATCGAGGCGATCCGGCAGTGGCACGCCGACGTCCAGCCCGGCGCACTGGTGCTGCTACCGGTCGACAGCGGGCCCCGCGGCGCCGTCAACGGACCCAGCCCGCTCGAGGCCCAGCTACACGCCGAGGGACCCGCGGCCCGCTGGGTCCAGGCCCTGCTGGGCGGTTCCGAGGTGATGGACCAGCGCGGCCACGCCCTGCGGCGGGCCAGCGGCGCGGTGATCCTGGCCGCGGCGGCCGGCACCAGCGGACCCTTGCGCCGCCGCGCCGAAATCGGTGGCCTCGCCGCCGAGATCGAGCAGCAGGAGCAGGCCCTGCGCGAGGTGAGCGGCGAGCTCACCGCCACGGAGCACCGGCTGGCCGGGGCGGAGCGCGCCGCGGCGGACGCCCTGGCCGCCCTCGAGCTGGCCCGCGAGCAGGAGCGCAGCGCCGTGGCCCAGCGGGAAGACGCCGCGCGGGTGGTCCAGAACCTGACCCGGGAGCTGGCCGACGCCGAGACCGGCCTGGCGCACATCACCGAGCGGCTGGGCCGCGCCACCGAGCGGAAGCAGGAGGTCGACGGAGCGCTCGACGAGGGCGGAGCCGTCCGGGTCCGGGACGACGCGGCGCTGACCGAGCACCGGGCCGCGCTCGCCGCGGTGGAGGCGGAGCAGGAGGCGGCGCGGGAGAACCGGGTGCACTGGCAGGTGCAGGAGGCGCACGTCGGCGCCCGGCTCCGCGCGACCACCGAACGGCTCGACCGCGCCACCCAGACGATCGCCGCGGCCGAAGAAGCGGCCCGGGCCCTGCTTGGGGAAATCGCCCAGCTCGATGAAGAGAGCGCCGCACTCACCGCCCAGCGCGGCGAGTGGCTCGATCGCCGCCGCGAGCGCGGCGCGGCGCTGCAAGGCCTCGAGGGCGCCTCGGCGGAGGCCGAGGCCGCGCTGGCCGGCGCGGCGGCGGCCCTGGCCGACGCGGAGCGAACTGTGCTGGAGCTGCGCGCCGACCTGGACCGGTCCAGCGAAGAGGATCACCGGCTCGAGGTCGAGCTCACCGACGTGGCGGGCCAGCGGCGCAGCGTCGTGGAGCGGGTCGAGGCCGAGTGGAAACAGCCGTTCCAGCAGTTGCTCGACGGCGCGCAACTCCTCGACCTGGACCGCGACACCCTCGAGGCCGAAGCGGCCCGCATCGTGGAGTCGCTCGATGCCATCGGCGTGGTCAACCCGCTGGCGGTCGAGGAACACGCCGAGGAAACCAAGCGCCTCGAATTCCTGACCTCCCAGCGCGACGACCTGGTGGCGGCGCGGTCGTCGCTGCTCCAGGCCATCCGCGAAATCGACGGCACCGCGCGCCTGATGTTCCAGGAGACCTTCACCGCGGTGCAGGACAACTTCAAGCACGTCTTTCAGACCTTGTTCGGCGGCGGAGAATGCGAGCTCAAGCTCGCCAATCCCGACGATCCCCTCGAGAGCGATATCGACATCCATGCCGCGCCCCGCGGCAAGCGCACCCAGCGGATCCACCTGCTCTCCTCCGGCGAGCGGACCCTGGTCGCCGTGTCGCTGCTGTTCAGCATCTACCTGTCCAAGCCCAGCCCGTTCTGCCTCATGGACGAGGTGGACGCCCCGCTCGACGACGCCAACGTCGGCCGTTTCACCACGCTGCTCGACGAGTTCAAGAAGAGTACCCAGTTCCTGGTGATCACCCACAATCCGCGGACCATGCAGTCCGCCGACGCGGTCTACGGGGTCACGATGCAGGAGCCGGGCGTATCCACCATCGTCGGGGTGAGACTGGGCGAGCGGCAGGAGGCCGGGAGCCCGGAGTAGCCGAGACTCCCACGCCGGCATGCTGATCATTCTGCGCAGTGACGCCTCCACCGCCGATCGCGGCCGGGTGGTGTCCCTCATCGAATCCCTGGGCTACCAGGCGCAGCCGATCGAAGGGAGCCAGCGCGCCGCCGTGGCGATCGTCGGCAACGACGGCCGGGTGGATGGCGCCCGCTTCTCGGCGCTGCCGGGCGTGGAAGAGGTCGTGCACATCAGCCGCCCCTACCGGATGGTGGCGCGGGAATGGCGGCCCGAGCCGACCGTGGTGCAGCTGCCCGGCGGCGTGTCGGTAGGCGGAGACGAAGTCCTCGTCGTCGCGGGGCCCTGCTCGGTGGAGAGCGAAGCCCAGATCATCGCGACCGCCCGGGCGGTCAAGGCCGCTGGCGCCCATGCCCTCCGGGCCGGGGCGTTCAAGCCGCGGACCTCGCCTTACGCGTTTCAGGGGTTGGGCGCGGCCGGCCTCGCGCTGCTCGCGGCGGTCCGGCGGGACACCGGGCTGCTCATTGTGACCGAAGCCATGGACGAAGCCGGCCTCGAACAGGTTGCCGAGGTGGCCGACGTGGTGCAGATCGGCGCCCGGAACATGCAGAATTACGCCCTGCTCAAGCGCGCCGGGCGGTCCGGCAAGCCGGTCCTGCTCAAGCGCGGCCCCTCTGCGACGCTCACGGAGCTGCTTCTGTCGGCGGAGTATGTGTTGTCGGAGGGGAATCCAAACGTCATCCTCTGCGAACGCGGCGTCCGCGGCACCGATTCCTCCACCAAGAATCTCTTCGACTTGAACGCCATCCCCGCCGTCAAATCGCTCTCCCACCTGCCCATCATGGCGGATCCCAGCCACGGCACCGGCAAGCGGGCCATGGTTCCGCCCATGGCCCGCGCGGCGGTGGCCGCCGGCGCCGACGGTCTGCTCGTCGAGGTGCACGTCCACCCCGACGAGGCCCTCTCCGATGGGGCCCAGAGCCTGTATCCCGAGCAGTTCGGCTTGCTGATGGGCGAGCTTCGGAAGATCGCCGCGGCGATCGGGCGCCGGATTCCGTGAGGCCCGACCGGCGGGTACCGGCGACGCTGCTCGCGGCGACCCTGGGGCTGCTGCTGCTCCTCAGCGCGCGTCCCGGCGTCCTGGACGCCCAGGATCCGCTCGGCATCGTCCGCCGGGCCGGCACCGCCTACCGGAATCTCACCTCCCTGCAGGCGGATTTCGTCCAGGTCATCCAGGATGCGCGCCTGGGCGACACCCTGGCCAGCACGGGCCGGCTGTATCAGGCGGGGCAGAACAACTTCGCGATGCGGTTCACCGATCCACCCGACGAGGCCATCGTCATCGACAGCCGGTATTCCTGGTTCTACACCCCCAGCACGGCCCCGCGCCAGGTCATTCGCATGGCGACGGAGAGCGACCCGGTCTACGGCCAGAACCTGCTGGCCCGGGTCCTGGACCGCCCTGCGGACCGGTACGAAACGACCTGGCTTCGATCCGATACGGTCGGGGGGCGGCGGGTGTCGGTGGTGGCCATCGTGCCGCGGGGAACCAACCTGAACTTCTCTCGTGCGGTGCTTTGGCTCGATCAGGACGACGCGCTGCCTCGCCGCATCGAGCTGGATGAGGGACCCGGCACCCGCCGGATACTCACCCTGTCCAGGATCCGGACCAACGCGGCGATCCCTCCGGAAATCTTCGAGTTCAAGGTGCCCCACGGGGTCCGGATCGTGGACCAGTAGCGCGCTAGAGCCCCGCGGCCTTCTGCGTCACCAGCTTCTGCATCCGAAGCTCCAGCCGACCGGTACTCTCGCAGGACACCGGCTGGTGCGCTCCCTCCGCGACCGCCACGGCGCCGGCGAGGAATATCGTGCGGATCGTCGAGCCGTGATCCCCCTCCGGCGCCACCTTCACGATGGTGACCATGTACACCCGATAGGAGTCGGCATAGGGTCCGGTCATGCCATCGCCGCAGCTCAGGAACGTCGAGATCTGTTTGCCCGCGAAATCTCCCTGGCGGTAGAAGATCTTGCTTTCCACCCGGCCCTGGGCCGAATCCTGAATGTCCACGGGAATCTTGAGATCGGCGAAGACCTTCTGCACCGCGGCGAAGGTTCGTGCCGGCGCGAAGGGCACGTCATAGGCGGTGCCCATGGTATCCGTGACCACCGTCGTCAGCTGCCCCGGAACCACGACGATCGAACGGGTTCGCTGGGCCGCGAGTGGCGCGGTCGCCAGGGTTGCAAGCAGGGCGGTCAGAGCGAGTCTCATAATGCCTCCGGGAATGCCTCCGGTATGCCTGGATCGAGTCAGCGCGGGGTCACCAGCGCAAGAAGGGCTCGGGTCGTTCCGCCTCGAATGAGAATGCTGCGCGCCAGGGTCAGGGCGGAATCGCCGGGCGCGCCGGGAGGAATCGTCCGGTCCGGTACGATCCCGCCGCCACCGAGCAGCGCGCGTCCCCCGTCGCTCTTGAGCCGGGGACGGGACACCGAGTCGCCATCGGCGGACCGGGGCGGCCGCTGGATTTCCCGGCCCTGTGGGGTGATCCAGAGGGCGGTGGTCAAGCGGAGCGACGCGCCGTTCCCCAGCGGATAGGTGCTCTGGGTGACGCCGCGGCCGAAGGTGGTCGTGCCAAGCACCGCGGCCCGGTCGTGATCCTGCAACGCGCCCGCCACCACCTCGGCCGCGCCGGCGGTGCCGGCATCGACCAGCACCGCAATCGGAAGCGAATCGAAGGGCGAGGCGGTGGAGTCACGCAGGCTCACCGAGTCGGCGGCGGTCCGGCCCAGGCTCCGCGCGATGGTCGTCCCGGGATCGAGAAACAGGTCGGCAATCGCCACGCCCTGGGCGAGATCGCCGCCGACCGCGCCCCGCAGATCGAGCACCAGGAAGCGGGACCCGGCGCCCCGCAACTTGTCGACCCCGAGCCGGACGCTGTCGGCTATGCCCCTGGGAAACGCGTGGAGCGCCAGATGGCCGACGCCGCCGGGGAGCGAGGCGGCCTCGACCGCGCCGGCCCGAATCACCCTGCCCCGGACCAGGTCGATGGTCTGGAGGGCGCGAACGCCGGGTCGCCGAAGCCGCAGCGTCGCCGTGCTACCCGCCGGTCCGTCGAGCAGGCGCGCGGCCTGATCCAGGCGATTCTCGTCCACCGGAATCGTGTCGACGCCGAGCAGCAAGTCGCCGTTCTTCACGCCGGCAAGGTCCGCCGGTGAGCCGGGCACAGTGGCGACCACCACCACGAACCCGTCCCGTCGGTCGAGGAAGAGCCCCTGGGGAGCCGGCGCGTCATCGGGCGGCGGTGGCTCCCGCCCCGGGAGGACCAGCACCGCGTACGGATCATCCAGCTCGTCGATCACACCCGCCGCCGCGCGGCGATACAGCTCCTGGTCTCCGAGCGAGTCGACAGCGAACGACCGGACATGCGAGAAGACGGTCTGGAAGAGCTCGGTCCCGACCACGGCGGGCGGCGGGGCCGCCGGGGCCAGGCGGCTCCGGCTCAGCAGCCAGCCCAGAGCGCCAAGCGCTCCGGCGGTGATTCCCAGGGCCAGAAACCAGCGGCGGCGCATGACGGGCTCCTACCGCGCGCCCGCGGGCAACAACCCGGGACGGGCCGCGAGCACGGCAGTCCAGGCGTCGTCCGCGAGCGTGGCGGGCGGGAGGGTGGCGTCCAGATGGACGATGCCGGGGCCCTGCTCCGCCCGGTACCGCGCGGCAACCCGCTGATGAAAAGCCGCCGGCTCCCGGTCCAGCCGATCGCGGGTCTTCCCGGAGGCGAGCTGGCGCGCCGCTCCGACCTCGGGCGTGACATCGAGCACCAGCGTCAGGTCGGGCTTGAGTCCCGCGGTCGCCGCCTGGTTCACCCACGCAACCATGGGCAAGGGGAGTCCGCGCCCGGCCGCCTGGTAGGCCAGCGTGGACAGATCGAAGCGATCGCTCAGCACCACGCGCCTCGCGGCGAGCGCCGGCGCGATGACCTGCGCCACCAGGTCGGCGCGCGCGGTGACGATGTAGAGCAGCTCGCGTTCCGGCGTCCAGTGCCGATCGGCAAGCAGGAGCTGCTCGCGGAGCGCCTCCGCGGCCGGCGTGCCGCCCGGCTCCCGGACCCGGAGCGGCTCCACGCCAGCCGCCCGAAAGCGTTCCGCCAATGCGGCGGCCAGGGTGGTTTTTCCCGCACCTTCGGGCCCCTCGAGCACCAGGAAGAAACCGTCGCTCATGCCAACGTGATGATGTTGCTGGTGGCGCCCCGCTCGATGCCGGCCGCCATCTGCTGATTCACCTTGGTCATCAGCTTTTCATAGTTGGCCCGCGCCGTGACATAGGCCTGTCCCTGAGGGCTCACCTCGAGCTCGCGCACCGCGGTCTCATACGCCAACACGGTCTCCTCTTCCGGCACTTTGCGCTGGGATACCTGCTCGTCGATTTGCCGCGCGAGCACGTCGATCTTCTCGAGCCGGGCGCGGGTCGGCTCGTCCTCCTGCAGGCTCTTCTCGGCCCGCCGCAGGGTCTGATACTCGGTGGACTGGCCGATGAGCCGTCCCAGCTCCTGCGCCTTCTCCTCGATCATTGCGATAAGCCCCGGCGCGCCGTGAGATATCTCGGCCGCCCGAAGAGGTCATCCCACACATTGATGTCCGTCCAGCCGGTCGCGGCCGCCAGCGCAGCCACCGTGCGGCTGCGAGTGGAATCTAGCTCCATCGCCATCCATCCTCCCGGGGCGAGCAAATCCATTCCCTGACCGAGAATCCGCCGTGTGGCATCCAGCCCATCCGCCCCGCTCGCGAGGGCCGACCGCGGCTCCCACGCCTTGACGGAGGGATCCAGCGCTTCGTATTCCGAGTTGGTGAGGTAGGGAGGATTCGTCACGACCAGGTCGAACCGGCCGGGCTCGAGCCCCTGCCCGCAATCGCTCCGGACCAGCCGGACCGGCAGGCCGGTGGCCCGGGCATTCTCCGCGGCAAGGCCGAGGGCCGCGGCGGACAGGTCCACCCCGATCACCCGGCTGAAGGAGCCTTCCTGGGCGAGCGCCAGCGCGAGGCATCCGGTCCCGGTGCCGATGTCCACGACGTTGCCCGTCCTGACCCGGTCCAGCGCCAGATCGACCAGGCCTTCGGTTTCCGGCCGGGGAATGAGCCCCCTCCGGTCGGTCAGTAGCTCGAGATTGCGGAACCCCGATCGGCCCAGCACGAAGGCGATCGGCTCTCCGGCGGCTCTCCTCGCGACGGCGTCGCGGAACGCCGGGACCGCCTCGAGCGATGCGCCGCGCTCTCGCCCCAGATACGCCTCGCCCGGATTCGTCCGGGTGAGCCAGGCCCACAGCCGGTTGGCTTCCCGCCGCGGCTTGACCACCCCGGCGGCCTTGAGCGCGGCGGTGGCCTCCTCGAACAGCTCGGCGATGGACATGCGCGCGTCAGAGGCCACCGGATTCCTCGCGGCTGGCCATCCGGAGCGCCTTGATCAGGTCGTCGAGGTCGCCGTCCATGGTGGCCGGCAGGTTGTGCACCGAGAAATTGATGCGGTGATCAGTCACCCGGCTCTGGGGATAGTTGTAGGTGCGGATCTTCGCCGAGCGGTCTCCGGTCCCGACCTGCGCCTTCCGTTCCCGGGCCCGGGCCGCCTCCTGGTCCGCGATCATCTTGTCGAGAATCCGGGACCGGAGCACCGACATCGCCTTGATCTTGTTCTGAAGCTGGGACTTCTGATCCTGCTGCTGCACCACCGTGCCGGTGGGAAGGTGGGTGATCCGGACCGCGCTGTCGGTGGTGTTCACACTCTGCCCGCCGGGCCCGCCCGAGCGAAAGACGTCGATCCGCAGATCGTTCGGGTCGATCTTGACGTCCACTTCCTGCGCCTCGGGCAGCACGGCCACCGTGGCGGCGGAGGTATGGATCCGGCCCTGGGATTCGGTGGCCGGCACCCGCTGGACCCGGTGCACCCCGGATTCCCGGCGGAAGAGGCCGTAGGCATCGGGACCCCGAATCGCGATGATCGCTTCCTTCACACCCCCCAGGGTGGCGTCGCTCAGGGTCAGCGGCTCGACCTTGAGCCCGCGCCGCTCCGCAAAGCGGGTGTACATGCGGAGCAGATCGGCGGCGAAGAGCGCCGCCTCGTCCCCGCCGGTGCCGGCCCGGATCTCGACGATCGCATCACGGTCCTCGAGAGGATCCCGGGGCACCAGCAGTTCCTCGAGGTCGTGCTCGATCGCGGCGATCTCACCGGGAAGTCGGTCGAGATCGGCCTTGACCAGCGCGGCCAGCTCGGGATCGGCTTCCTGCGCCAGCTCCCGGGCCTGGGTCAGCTCGTTCTTCAAACGGGAGAGTCGATCGGCAGCGCGAACGATCGGCTGGAGGCGGGAATGTTCGCGGCCAAGGGCAGAAAACCGCTCCGCATCCTTGGCCGCACTGGGGTCGGAAAGCGCGGCCGCGACCTCCGCCGCCCGCGCGAGCGCTTGGCGGAGTCTGGCCTCCACGGGTTACTGCGCGGGGGTAGGCGCGGGCTGCTCCGAGCCGTACTTGCGGCGGAACCGGTCGACCCGGCCCGCGGTATCCATCAGGCGCTGCTTGCCGGTGAAATACGGATGGCAGGCATTGCAGACCTCGACGTGAATGGAGGTTGCAGTGCTCCGGGTTTGGAACTTGTTCCCGCACGCGCACACCGCTTCGATAGTGCGGTACATGGGATGGACTTTGGGCTTCACGGTGACACTCCAGGTTCGTAAGTCGTTGCGAGCCATGCAATTTAGCTGAGGTGACCCGACAAGGCAACCGCCGCCTAATCGGCCGACCTTGACGGGGCGGCCAGCGCTGGTCCACACTACCGCGCTGCGCCATCACCCCCGAACCGACCCTCTGCCGGGACGACGCATGGCCCTCGATCCGCTGGATGTGCTCCGAGCGGTTCCGCTCTTCCGACAGGTTCCCGAAGCGGACCTTCTGGCGTTCACCCGCCTGGTGCGCGAGCGCCGCGAGCCCAAGGGGACCATGATCCTGTCGCAGGGAGACCGCGGCGAGGCCCTCTTCCTGATCCGAAGCGGCCAGGTCAAAGTGAGCGTGGTGGCGGAAGATGGACGCGAAGTCATCCTCTCGGTGCTCGGCCCCGGCAGTTTCTTCGGCGAGCTCGCCCTCCTCGACGATGAACCGCGCTCGGCGCACGTGATTGCGATGGAGGACACCGTCCTCCTGCAGCTTCACCGCGAGGACTTCCGGAGCCGACTCACGCTCTCTCCCGAGCTGTCGGTCTCCCTGCTCCGCGAGCTTTCCCAGCGGCTCCGGCGCGCCGACGACACCATCGCGAGCCTGATGCTGCTGGACGTGAATGGTCGAATCGCCAACTTGCTCCTCGAGCTGGCTCGGGAAGAAGGCGGGGAGGCGGGCATCCGGATCACCCGGCGCCTGACCCACGCGTCGCTGGGCCAGATGGTGGGGGCGAGCCGAGAGACCGTCTCCCGAACCATGCGGAACCTGGTGCTCCGGAATGTCATTTCGGTCAACCGGCGGGAGACCGTTCTCCTGGATCCCGGGGCGCTCCGGTTCGCCGCTCAGAGAGCGGTCTGAGCGACGGCTGTCCGGGAAGCCGGAACGGCGATTCGCCGGTGGGACGGTGACCGAGATCACGGCAGAGGATTCTCCGCCTGCCAGTATTTCAACTACATTGCCGGCAAGCGGTTACGCAATGGACCGCGGAGCGGCCGCTTGGTAGGGTTCTTGCAAAACGGGCACGGGCTGCTGAACGAGTCCCCCAGGGAGGAACCGATGAATCTCACCGGCTGGATGACCGGAGGAACGGTCCGCGCCACCGTGATGGCCATGCTGCTGGCGGCGGCCGCGACGGCGACCGGGCGCGCCCAGGACAACCGCCCCGGCATCGCCGTGCTGTCCTTCGAGAACGGCGGTAGCTACGGCCGGGACAAGGAAGATTTCGACGCGTTGCGCAAAGGCATCGCGGCAATGCTGATCAGCGAGCTGGCGCAAAATCCGAACGTTCGCCTGGTGGACCGCGGCGAGATTCAGCGGCTGCTCGACGAGCAGGGCCTGGCCGTGGCGGAACGGGTGGACCGGGAAACCGCCGCCAAGATCGGCAAGCTGGTGGGTGCGCGGTACACGATCGCCGGCTCGTTCATCGACCTGTACGGCGATTTCCGGGTGGACGCGAGAATCATCAACGTCGAAACCGGGGAGATCATCAAGGTCGTGCGCAGCGATCCCAAACTCCACGACCGCCGTGACATGTCGCGGATGATCCAGTCGGTGGCCGAGCGGATCATGGTGAATGCGAAGCTGCCGCCACTCCCCGCCGGTGCCGCGCAACGGCCCGCGGTGCCCACCGAGGCGTTGGCCCTCTTCAGTCGGGCGCTGCTGTACCAGGATCGGGGCGACAAGGCCAAGGCGGTGGAATACTACCAGAAGGCGCTGGCTGTCTTCCCGGGCTATGTCGAGGCCAGCGAAGGCCTCAAGAAGGCGCGAGGGAGCTGAGGCGCGCGAGGGAGTGACTCGCTTGGCCGGCCTCGGGCAGATCGTCCCGGCGGGTTACGCCCCTCGACGCGGCGCCGCGCCCGACAGCCCGAGAAAGACCCCGGCGTGCACCGGCAGCGCCAGCGCAATGAGCTCGAGATTCGACTGGTAGAAGGCCGGCAGCGCCTTGAGCAGCAATCCCACGGCCGCGAGTCCCCACACCGCCAACGCGAGGCGGCGGGCGGGGCTCACGGCCCACGCCTTCCCGCGGACTGCGGACGGCAGCACGACCGCCAGAGCCAGCGCCAGCAGATTGAAGAGCAGGATGTTCTCGTTGTGGTGCGCCACCAGGTGGGCGCTGAACGCCCAGAGCCAGGTGAGCAGCGCTCCCAGCACGCCTGAGATGAGCGCCCAGAGCGTGGCGAGCGCCAGAAACAGCCAGCGCCGCCCGCTCAGCCCCCCGCCGGCCCCGCTCTCGGGGCGCCCATCCGGTCGCCCCAGCCACCCCAATACCCCGCCCAGCAGGAGTCCCACCAGCAGGTAGCGGAGGGTCCAGCGGCTGGGCCGCACCGGCACCGGGTAGCGCCCGCCCTCGCTCAGCATCTGCTCCCGGACGACCACCGGGCGGGCAACTCCGTCCGCGCCGGTCGCCGTGACGCTGTCGAGGTGTTCCCGCAGGCGGATCGGGAGGAACATCTGCTCCCAGCGGGACATCTCGTGATCCACCGGCTGTCCCAGTCCGAGCATGAGCCCGGAATAGATCACGGCATTGTGCTCGTCGAGGCGCCGGGTTTCTTCCCGCCAGGTGAACCCCGACGGCGCCGTCCCATAGCGCCCGATCGCCCCGCCCAGCGCGCGGTCCAGCGCGTCCCGGATCCGGGTGGAGCAGTTGTCGCGATAGTAGTCGTAGGCGTAGCCGGAGTTCTCCGGCCGGATGTTCCACAGCAGAAAGTCCCGCAGGGCGATGCGTTGCGCCGGCGCGATCGCCAGCTCCTGGGCCCAGATCTTTCGCCCTTCCGCGGCATAGAACCGGAGCACCCCGTCCACATCCTCGGTGTCGCCCATGGAATACCACATCTTGCCCTGCGCGAACCGCAGGAAGAAATGCGCCTGCTCGAAACTGAAGCGGCCGTAGTCATAGAGGTGATCGGTGCGCTGGGCCGCGTCGTGGATCCAGATGGCGTTGTGGCCGAACCGCTCCCAGATCAGTCCGCCGGATTCGATGGTAACCAGGGTGACGGTGAGCTCCGCGCCGGGCTCGGCCGGCGCCTGGGCCGTGAGATGCGCGGGGCGACCGAGGAGCGGGACCAGCAGCAGTCCCGCCCGGAGCAATCGCCTCACAGCACCACGTCCCGGCCGGTGTCCGCGGACTGGTAGATCGCCTCGAGCACCTTGAGCATGGTGATGTGCTCGGCGAGCCCCGGGGCGTCCGCTTCGCCCGCGACCGCGGCCAGAAAGTGGGCCCACTGGGCCCGGAACGAGGCGGTAAAGGAATTCTCCCGCGAAAAGCTCCCGGTGGGCGAGACGTCGTGGGGCATCCCGTTGAGCTCTTTCCAGACGTGCAGCGGGTTGATACCGGCGGTGCCCTTGGACCCCCGGAGCCCCACGCCGAAGCGCTCCCCCTCCCCGATATGGCGCCAGGTCACGTCGACGAAGATCGACGCCCCGTTCTCGCAGATGACGTAGGCGCTGCCCGACTGCTCCACGCCCCGCTCACCGCGAGGCTTGGTCAGCGCGGCGCTCACCCGGACCGGAGTGGGATTGCCGGTGAGCCAGAAGCAGAGATCGAGCATGGTGAGGCCGAGATCGAGCATCGCGCCACCGCCCGCCTCGTCCTTGCGCTGGCGCCAGCCCAGCGCCGCCCGCGCGAACCGCGCCACGTGCCAGCTGGAGCGGACGCTGTCGATGTCGCCGAGCTCGCCGCTCTGCACGAAGCTGCGCACCGCCTGCGCGTCGGGCCGGTACCGGTGGGTCATGCCCGCCATCACCATTCGGCCTCGCTTCTCGGCGGCGCGCGCGATCCGCTGGGCCCCGGCCGAGGTGAGCGCGAGGGGCTTTTCCACCAGGACATGGGCGTTGGCGGTCAGGCCCGCCTGGATATGGTCTTCGTGCAGGTGATTGGGGGTGGCGATCAGGAGCGCGTCCACCTCGACGTGGCTCAGCAGATCCTCGATGTCGTCGAAGACATCGGGGATCGCGAACCGCTCGGCGAGCGCCCGCGCCTTGGGCAGGTCGACGTCGCAGATCGCCGTCAGCGCGACATTCTTGAGCTTCTTGAGCACCGGCAGGTGCGCCACCTGGACGACGGCGCCGGCGCCGATCAGGCCGATGCGGATGGGAACGCTCATGGGACTGGTTCCTGCTCAGTAGGTGCGGGTGATCTCGGTGCCCGGAAAATAAGCCGAGAGAATGTCCGTCGAGGTGAAGCCGGCCCGGGCTCGCCCGAGGGCACCCCATTGGCACATCCCGACTCCGTGACCGGCGCCGGAGCCCTCCGCCACCAGTTGCACGATGCGCCCCCCCTCCCGGCTCACCTGGAGGTTGAACGTGGCGCTGCGGAGGATGCTCCCGTCACCGGTTCGCAGCACGACCCGGGCCACGGGACCCGATACCGTGTAGCTGCTCCCCTCTCCCACCAGCTCCAGATGCGCGACGCGGCCCGTGGAGGTCCGGTCGACCACCTGGATGTCTCGCACCGATTCGGCCAGCTCGGCGGGCGCGCCGGCCGCCGGAAGCGTCTCCCGGAGAGTCCGGGCCAGCGCCTCACCGGTCCAGCGTTCCTGCCAGCGGAACCGCGGCGAGATGGCGCACCAGGCCCGGCCCCCGTCGTCCTGATCCCGAATGGATCGGAGATAGGGCCGGTCCGCTCCGGGATACACTTCGGCGCCGTCGGCGGTGCGTCCGCCGCAGGTGGAATGGAAGAAGGCGTCGATGAGCCGGCCGTCGAACGTGAGCACCTGACCGGCGGTCTCCTGGACCGCCTGGTCCGAAACCGGCGTCTCGAAGCCGATGCCGGCATAGGCCTGATCCGCGACGCTGGCCAGCAGGTCGTAGCCGCGCAGCCGCCATTGTCCGGCGCGGCGCATCGCCACCGTCCGCGACACGATGGCCTGGGCCCGGAGCGCCGCCAGGTCCTGCTCGGTCCGCCGGCCCATCTCGGCGCCAACCACGCCACGGAGGTATTCCTCCAGTCCCACGGCATTCACCACCATCACGCCGGCCGGGAGGCTCGAGAGAATGCCGGTCCCCCGGTAGTCCCGCCCGCCGAGTCGCACCGGAGCGCCCGAATCGGCGGGCTCGACCACGAGGGTCACCGCCGCCACGAGGTCCTCGGTGCTGAATCGCACCCGCAACCCGTCGCGCCCGGCCGACACCACCGCCGGGACCCCGGCGGGAATCGCGATCAGTCCGCCGTCGGCGTCGCGCAGCATGAGGGCGCCTCCGCCGCCGACCGTCACCGAGGGGGCCGCCGGCACC
The DNA here is from genome assembly GCA_963762545.1 of uncultured Gemmatimonadales bacterium. Taxonomy (GTDB): domain Bacteria; phylum Gemmatimonadota; class Gemmatimonadetes; order Gemmatimonadales; family GWC2-71-9; genus JABFSM01. The sequence goes on from CAVXLC010000003.1 coordinate 263,093, forward strand.
AATCCGACCCGGATTTCCGGCGCAGCGGTGAGCGGCGCGGCGCCCGGACCGAGTTCCGGGCGCGCACAGGCCGCGGCGAGGAGCAGCGCCGCCAGGCCTGCCAGGTCCCGCCGGTCAGCCACGGAAGTTGCCGAACTTGAGCTCGAGCTCGAAATCCTGGGAACGGAGGAAGGCGATGACCGACTGAAGCTCATCCTTGGAAGGACTGGTGATGCGGAGCTCGTCGCCCTGGATGGACGCCTGCACCTTCTTGAACCCGTGCTCCTTGATGGCCTTCTGGATCTTCTTGGCGATGTCCTGGGGAATGCCCTGGGTGAGCGCGATCTCGCAGCGCACCGAGGTGCCCGCGCCGGGGATCATCTCGCCGGTCTTGAGATTCTTGAGCGGCACGCCGCGCTTGGCGCACTTGGCCTCCACGACCTCCAGGACCTGCTTCATGCGGAACTCGTCGTCCGCGTGGAGCTTGATGACCGCCTTGGTCCGGTCGAACTCGATGGTGACGTGGGTGCCCTTGAAATCGTAGCGCTGGGCAATCTCCTTGACGGCCTGGTTCACCGCGTTATCCACTTCCTGGAGATCGGCGCCGGTCGAGACGTCGAACGATGCGGAGCCCGCCATGCTAGGAGAGGAACGATTCGAGGGCTTTGGAGCGGCTCACATGACGCAGCCGGGAGAGCGCCTTTTCCTTGATCTGGCGAACCCGCTCCCGGGTGATGCCGAGCAGCGCACCGATCTCCTCCAGCGTCATCGGCTCGGGGCTGTCCAGCCCGAAATAGAGCCGGAGAATCTTGGCCTCTCGCTCCTTGAGCCCCTTGAGCACCTCCTCGATGCACTGATTGAGGGCGTGTTCGAAGGTCTCCGCGTCGGGGCCGGCATTCTGGGTGTCGGGCAGATAGTCCAGCAGCCGGTTGTCTTCCCCCGGCGTGAGCGGCGCATCGAGCGAGAGGTGGTTCTGCGAAATGGAGAGGGTCTTCTGCACCTCCTCCATGTCGATGTCCATTCCCTCGGCGATTTCCGCCGGAGTGGGCTCCCGGCCAAGCTCCTGCAGCAGCGCGGAGGAACGGCGGGTGATCCGGTGCAGCGTGCCGGCCCGATTCAGCGGCACCCGTACGATCCGGCTCTGTTCCGCCAGCGCCTGGAGGATGGCCTGCCGGATCCACCAGACCGCATAGGAGATGAACTTGATCCCCTTGGTCTCGTCGAATTTGTGCGCGGCGCGGATCAGGCCCAGGTTGCCTTCATTGATCAGGTCGGAGAGCGACACGCCCTGATTCTGGTACTTCTTGGCCACCGACACCACGAACCGCAGGTTGCTGCGCACCAGCTTGTCCAGCGCCTCTTCCTCGCCCAGCCGGATCCGCTGCGCCAGGGTCACTTCCTCCTCCTGCGCAATCAGCGGGTAGCGGCTGATTTCACGGAGGTACTGGTCGAGCGACCCCTCGTCCGAAGACGTCGAGCCGCTCTTCGAGGAAGATCCGACTTGCAGCGGCTTCATGCCTGGAAGGAACCTCGTAGTGCTGAGGGGTCAGGATTCACGCCCTGACTACTAAACAGAAAACCCCCCTCGTCCGGGAGTCAATCGTAGTTGTCGATCTGGGCCCGCTGGAGCGTTCCGGAGTAGTCCACGTAGCAGACCTTGGTCTCGGAATAGAAGTGGTATACCTCCCACCCGCCCTCGCGGTGACCATTTCCAGTCTGCTTCACTCCCCCGAACGGCAGGTGCGCCTCGGCCCCGATGGTGGGCGCGTTCACGTACGTGATGCCGTTGTCCAGATCGCGCGCCGCGCGGAACCCGAGGTTGACGTCCCGGGTGTAGAGCGAGCTCGACAGCCCATACCGGACCCCGTTGTTGATACGCACCGCTTCGTCGAAGCTGCCGAACCGGAGCACCGTGAGCACCGGACCGAAGATTTCCTCCTGCGCCAACCGGCTCTTCGGCCGGGCCCCCGCAAAAATGGTTGGCGGGTAGAACCAGCCGTTCCGGAGCCGGGGACTGCGGGGCCGCCGGCCCCCGGTCACCAGCTCGAGCCCTTCCTGTTTTCCGATGGCGACGTAGCGCTCCACCTTGTCCCGCGCCGCCTCGTGAATCAGCGGCCCGACCTGGCTGCCCTCCTTGCGGCCGTCGCCCAGGACCAGCCGCTCGGCGGCCTCCGCCAGCCGGCGGAGGAACCGGTCGTGGATCTTCCGGTGCAGCAGCAGCCGGCTGGTGGCGGTACAGCGCTGTCCGGTGGTCCCGAAGGCACCCCAGAGCACCCCGTCGATCGCCAGATCGAGATCGGCGTCGTCCATGACGATCATGGCGTTCTTGCCGCCCATCTCGAGCGAGAGCCGCTTGTGCATCCGGCCGCACGCCTCGCCGATCTTGGCGCCGGTGGTGGTGGATCCGGTAAAGGAGACGACCGGCACGTCGGGATGCTCCACCAGCGGCCGGCCCGCCGTCTGCCCTTTCCCGTGCACCAGCTGGATGACCTCGGGCGGCAGGCCCGCCTCGAGCAACAGCTCGACCAGCAGGTGCACCGTATGAGGAACATCCTCGGAAGGCTTGATCACCACCGAATTGCCGCACAGCAGGGCCGGAAACATCTTCCAGGTGGGAATCGCGAGCGGAAAATTGAACGGGGTGATGAGACCCGCGACACCGATCGGGCGCCGGTAGCTCATCGCCCACTTGGAGCGGAGCTCGCTGGGCACGGTGTAGCCGAAGAGCCGGCGGCCCTCCGACGCCGCGTAGTACGCCGTGTCGATGCCCTCCTGCACATCGCCCCGGGTCTCGGCCAGCACCTTTCCCATCTCCCGGGTCATTTCCCGGGCGATCCGCTCCTTGTCCCGGGTCAGGAGATCCCCCACCCGCTTGAGCACATCGCCCCGGGCCGGCGCGGGTACCCGGGACCACTTCCGGAACCCCTCCACGGCGGATTTGACGGCGGCATTGACGTCGTCCGCACCCGAATCGGGAAACCGGCCGATCACATCGCGGGTGTTGGCGGGGTTCCGGTTCTCGAAATAGGAGCGGGTGGTGGGAGTGACCCAGCGCCCGGCAATGAAATTCCTGAATGTCGTCGGCATGAGGCTCGGCTAAAGGGAAAGCGATCGGTGGGGGGCGGCAAGCCGGCGGCGCGCGGCAGACCGGATCACTTGCAGATCCAGACGGCGGGATGCCCGACGTAAGACGTCCGGTCGAGAATCACCTTGGCGACCAGTCCGGCGCCCCAGAGCGTCACCAGCAGGGACACGACGTGCGCGAGCCCCATCCGGCGGCTCCATGCCGTCGCGGCCCCCCACAGGCCCGCCAGGATCACGCCGCCGGCCGCCGCGAGGTAGGCATAGAGCAAGATGCCGCAGCCGTGGGCGTAGGGCCATTGGGTGACGCCGACGGCGACCGCCACGCCGAGGCCCACCCGAATCCAGGCCGTGAAGACGGTGCGCCCGCTGCGGGCCGGCGCCGGAAGCGCGGCCCGGGCCGCGGGCGCCGCCGCGCCGCCGCCGGCGGGGACCGGCTTCCCGGGGACCGCGGCCGGCTGTTTGGCGATGATCTTGTCGATCTCCGCCATTTCCTTGTCCCAATCGCGGTTCGGACCGGTCACGTGTCCTCGCGGGTCAGCTTGTACCGTTCGATCTTCTTATACAGGTTCGAGCGGGGCATGTCCAGCGCGCGCGCCGTTTCGGCCACATTCCAGCCGTGCTCCCGCAGCTTCACCAGCAGGAAGGCGCGCTCGGCGTCCTGGCGGAAATCCTCGAACGACCCGGTGCGACCGGTCTCCGGCGCGAGGTCCGTCGAGGCCAAGCCCTCGGCGGATGGCAGCAGCCGCTCCACATCGGCGGCGGTGATCTGCTTGCCCACGGCCAGAATCAGCAGCCGCTCCACGGCGTTCCGGAGCTCGCGCACGTTGCCGGGCCAGGCGCGGCGCTGCAGAGCGCGTATTGCTTCGGGGGTCACCGGCCGCGCGGCAACCCCGGTGCCGACGCTGAGCGTGGCCACGAAGTGTTCGACCAGCGCCGGCACGTCCTCGAGCCGGTCCCGGAGCGGGGGCACGTGGATCGGCACCACGTTCAGCCGGTAGAACAGGTCCTCGCGAAACCGGCCGTCGGCGATCTCGTCCTCGAGATCCTTGTTGGTGGCCGCGAGAACCCGGACATCCACCTGGACCGACCGGGCAGCGCCAATCCGGTTGACCACGCCTTCCTGGAGCACCCGGAGCACCTTCGACTGCGCCGACAGCGACATGTCGCCGATCTCGTCGAGAAAGAGGGTGCCGCCGTCGGCCAGCTCGAACTTGCCGGCGCGGTCCGCGAAGGCCCCGGTGAAGCTGCCCTTCATGTGCCCGAAGAGCTCGCTCTCGATCAGTTCGGAGGGGATCGCGGCGCAGTTCACTTCGACGAAGGCCCGCTCCCGCCGGGGGGACGCCTCGTGCAGCGCGCGGGCGACCAGCTCCTTCCCGCTCCCGTTCTCCCCGGTGATGAGCACCCGGGCGTGGGTCGGCCCCACCCGGTCGATCAGGGCACGGACCTCCTCGAGCGCGGGACTGGTACCGACCATGGGATAGCGGGTGTCGAGCGCCCGCTTGAGCTCCCGGTTCTCCCCGCTGAGCGACGACTGGGCCAGGGCGTTCCGCAGAGTGACCAGCAGCCGGTCGGTGTCCAGCGGCTTCTCGAGAAAGTCGAACGCGCCTCGCTGGGTGGCCTGCACCGCGGTGGCGATGGTGCCGTGCCCCGAGATCATCACGACCGTCGCGGGTGGATCCAGATCGGTGAGCCGGCTCAGGGTCTCGAGGCCGTCGAGCCCCGCCATCTTCACATCGAGCAGCACCACGTGAGGGCGGAATTCGTTGCAGAGCGTGATGCCCTCGCCGCCCGAGGCGGCGGTCCGTACCTGCCACCCCTCGTATTCCAGCACCTGCCGGAGGGCATCGCGGATGCCGCCTTCATCGTCCACGACGAGCACCCGGTTCACTGGCCCGCTCCCGGGCGCGCCCGGCCATACAGCGTCAGCCCGCCGGGCGTCACCCGAAGCCCGGTCACCCCGGCGGGCAGGGCGACGGGAACCGTCGAGTTGGCGGCCCGCGGCGCGAACCGGCGGAGCTGCTGGTTCACGAGGCTGATTGGCACCGGCAGGCCCCGTATCCGCACGCGCTCCACTTCCCACTCGGCCAGGCCGGCGCGCCGGAACATGAGGCGCCCGCCGGCTTCGACATATTCGTGGTCCCGCACCACGCTCGAGAGCGGGCCCAGCGACACCGGCACCTTGCGGGTGTCCACCCGGGCGCGAATCTCGATGTCGTCGCGGTCCAGCCGGATTTCCACCGAGTCCATGGCAAGGGGCACCATCCGTCCCGCGAGGTCCGACGCCAGGCCGGCGAGTTCGTCGGCGCTCAGCACCAGCGAATCCGCGCCACCCGCCCGGAACGCCTCGAGCCGCCGCAGCACCGCCTTCGGATCGGCGGGATGGCCGCGTTCGGCCGGAGCCGGGGCCGGCCCCTCGGCGGTCCATTCGTGAATCCGGCGGCGAATCTCATCCCGGTTCGACCAGGCGACATAACCCGCGAGGACCAGCAGGGCCAGCCCGAGCAGACGGAACGGGAGACTCAGGCACCCCCTCATGGCTCCAGCACCTGGTCCAGCCGCACACTGTACACCGGCCCATCGGTCGTGAGCCGGCTTTCAAACAGCACGATCCGGTCGGCGGTGAAGGACGGGCCCGGGGTCACGCCCTCGAGATAGCGCATGGCGCCCCCGGGCAGCCGAAGTCCCTCGCGGACCCGCCCGAGCGTAATGTGAGGGCGGAACGGCCGACCCTCCGGCGCGAACCCGATCTGCTCCCCACCCCGCTCCAGCCGATCCTGCAGCAGCTCCAGATCGGGCCCCGATTGGAGCTCGAGCCGCAGCACCTTGGGATGCTGACGCGAGGGAAACGCGCCGCCGCCCTGCGGCACCAGCTCCATCGCATGCATGCCCTTGGTGGCGAACTGGACCATCTCCTCGATCGGATCCACCCGGTCGGAGGTGACCTCGCCGAAGAACTTGAGCGAGACATGCAGGCCGTCGTCCCGGACCCAGCGAACCGGCCAGTCCAGCGCGCGCATCTCCCGAAGCAGGCTGGCGGCGTGCTCCAGCGCCGGGGGCGGCAGCGGAACCGCGACGAACAGGCGCATCAGACGGACGCGGCCTCGAGCACCAGCAGGCTGCCCCGCCGGTATCCCCGCGGATCCCGCTCGACCGATCCGAACCCGAGCTCGAGGAACCCCGCGACGACCTCGCCCCAGCCCTCGTCGAGCCGGGGAAACTGGTCCGGCCCCGTCTCGATACTCGCCCGGTCGCCCAGGTGGCGGACCCGGAGGTCTCCGGTGATGCCAAGGCGGCGCAGCAGGGCCTCGCCCTCCTCCACCTGGCGCAGGCGGTCCGGGGTGACCGGGAGTCCGTAGCGAATCCGGCTCGACAGGCAGGGGGCCGCCGGTGCATCCCAGATCGGAATGCCGAGCCCGCGGGCCGCTGCCCGGATCTCCGCCTTGCCAAGACCCAGCTCGGCCAGCGGCGAGCGCACCCGCCATTCGGCGCCCGCGGCGAGCCCCGGACGATGCTCGCGTCCGTCATCCGCATTGGTCCCGTCGATCAGCGTGTCGAAGCCCTCGGCCCGCGCGACCGCGGCGAGTCGGGCCCACAGCTCCGTCTTGCAGTAGTAGCAGCGGTTCACCGGGTTGGCGAGATAGCGCGGATCGTCCAGCTCGCGGGTATCGACCTCGCGGAGCGGGACCCCGAACCGCTGCGCCACCGTGAGCGCGGCCCGGTACTGATGCTCGGGATAGGAGGCGCTCCTGCCGATCACCGCCAGGAGGCCCCCGGGCCCCAAGGCCTCGGTACCGACCACCGCCAGGAGGGCCGAATCCACCCCGCCGGAGTATCCCAGGAGGACGCGGCCGAGCTGTCGAAGGTGGTCCTGCAGGCGGGCGACATCGTGCATGGAGGGAAAGGTAGCCACGTCGCGGGGCAACGGTAGCCGATTTAGCTTTGGACGATGCCCGCCACCGCCTGGCTTTCCGCCGGCCACCGCCTGCAGATACCCCGATCCGAGGTGAGCTATCGCGCCACCCGGGCCGGGGGGCCGGGCGGGCAGCACGTCAACACCTCGTCGACGCGGGTCGAGCTCTGGTGGAATGTCCGGGACAGCGCCGCACCGAACGAGCCGCAACGGGCGCTCCTCGTGGAGCGCCTCGGCCGCCGGCTCGACCAGGACGGGTGGCTCCGGCTCGTGGAAGCGGGAAGCCGGAGCCAGCTCCGGAACAAGGAGGCGGTGACCGAACGGTTTCTGACGCTGATCGCGCAGGCGCTGCGCCCGCCCAAGGTAAGGAAGCCCACCGCGATTCCCAGGGCCCAGAAGGCCCGCCGCCTGGAAACCAAGCGCAAGCGCGCCGACGTCAAACGGCTCCGCGGCCGGGTGCGCGGCGATGACTAGTGCCTTCGACCCGGGATGGCGCTACTTCACCTCCCGGCAGGTCCGGGAGGCGAGGGTGTGGGCGGCCGATGGGGGCATCGCCGTGCACGAAAACATCTGGAAGTCGCGGGGTAGACGAACCTGCCACCTGCTGGCGCGCGCCGAACCGGAGCTTCTGGCCGCCGCGCGCGCCGTGGGTTGCGAGGAATGGTGGATTCAGCGGACCCGCACGGTGCACTTCGATCTCGTCGAGATCCACCTCGAGCTGGCCCTCCGGCGCTGCGGCGAGCTCGAGCCGGTCACCTCACGGTGAAGGGCAGTACCCACCGGATCTTGTCCCAGTCGATGCGAAGCTCGCCCGCGGCGCCCAGGGATACCACGGTGATGGTGAGCCGCTCCACCGGTTCGGTCAGCTGCTCGGTCCGGAGATCGAGCCGGACCAGGTCCTTGCTTGAATCGTATTCGGTGCCCCACTGGCCGGTCTGCCGGTTGATGATCAGCTTGGTGCCCGACGGCGTGGGCAGGGTCCACAGGGTGTACTTGCCGGCGGGAATCACCGCGTCGCCCACCCGCAAATCGGTCGTGGTGTTGAGCTGCGTCGCGGCGTTGGCACCGGTGCGCCAGACCTGGTTCCACGGCACCACCGTCCCCAGGATCTCGCGGCCGCGCTTGGTCGGCCGGCCGTAGTCCACCCAGACCGACGGAGCTGCAAACACCGCCCGGGTGGTGTCCCGCGGTGACATCATGCCCGCCACCTGGCCCGCCTTCTCGCGCGCGGCGAACGACTCGCTGACCCGCTCCAGGTCCAGCGCCACGACCCGGTCGATCAGGAACTTCTGCGTGGTGCGCATGCCGTTCAGGCCCAGCACCCGGCCCTTGTCGTCCACCCGGAGATAGTTCGGCAGCCCGAAGAAGTCGACCGCCACCGAGTCGCGGCCCCGCTTGGCGACGTAGCTCGGGAAGGCCTTCGGCTGTCCTGCGACGACCAGGTCGATCGCGACGCTGTCCTTCCCCGACCGATGCGCCTGAAGGGTCATCTGTTCCAGCAAGCCGACCGATAACGCGAGGAACGGCGCGGCCCCTTCACCCACCCTCATTCGGGAGGTATCCGGCTTCCCCGTGCCCCGGGTGATGATCACGGTGGCGAGGGTGTCGTGGAACTCCTCGACGATGGTGAGCGTCGGTGACGGCGGAGTCTCCACGGCCGCGGTGCTGGTGGCCTCGAAGCGGGACACCCGTCCCTTCCCGTCCAGCGTCGCGACGTAATGCACCCGCCGCGCCCGCGGCGACGTCGTGAACAGATCGCCGACGACCCTGGAGCCGGTCCGGGTCGTCCGCTCGAGCGCCACGGTGTCCCGCCCGAGGCGGGCGACGTAACTGGAAGTCTGTGCCGTGAGGGGCGCGGCGAGACAGAGGAAACCGGCGGCCAGGCGGACGGATCGCATGAATCGAACTCCGGAGTGGTGACATTGGAGAGGGAACCTGCTTCAGTCTACGGGCCTGGCCCTCCGGAGGTGTCAGTCCCGCCGCGACAGCGGTCCCTCATGGGCCGCCACCTGCCGGGGATTGACGCTGAGCCGCACCGTGAGGTCCCGCAGAAAGCGTTCGATCGCCGGGCGCGGCACGCGGAGCCGGACCAACACCCGTTGCAGCGGGTTGCGGACGGAGTCTCGCTCGGTCACGATGACCTCGGTTCCCGCCGTGGTGGCCACCAGCTCGAAGGTGCGCATCGGAAGACTCGGCTCGCCCGCCGCGGCGGCCTGAATCACCATGCGACGCGGAGGATCGGCCGACGCGAGCTCGACCACGCGGGCTCCTCCCCGCCCCACCTCGCGCCAGGCCGGCTTGCCCATCAGATCCGGCAAGCGCTCCACCGAGGTCACATCCGATCGCCAGAGCGGCATGCCGTCGACGTCGGAGAGCACCCGCCACACCGTCTCGGCGGGCCGGTCCAGCACGGCGCGGCTGGTATTGGTGTGCTCGGCGGGGAGGCAGAGTCCAGCGGCAAACAGCGCGGCAGTCCCGGCGGCAAGCCAGGCCAGCGCCTTCCTGGCCCGGCGCCTCCGGGCCCTCTGTTTGCGAGCGTCGGTCCAGTTCATCGGCGCGATGTCCTCCTGGGTGATCGGGGTGAACGGCGGGGGGCGGCGCTTTCGCCGGGAAGGCCTCCCGCCGCGGCGGCCAGCAACCGGAGCCCGGCGACCACGGCGGCCTGCTCGGGGGGAGCCAGGCGCTCCAGTGCCTGCCGGACGCGCTCCGGGTCGAGCAGCGATCGCAGGGCCCGCATCCGGACCCCGGCTTCGGTGAGCCGGACCTGGGCCCGGCGGGCATCCGCCTGATCCCGGTCCCGGGTGACCAGCCGGAGCCGGGCGAGCTGGGTGAGCTGCAGGGAGGCGGTGGCGCTGGTGACCCGGAGCCGGGCGGCGAGGTCGCTCACAGTGGAAGGGGTCTCCGGATCGAGGTGGTCGAGAATGCCGGCCTGGTGATCGGACAGCCGCTTGCCGCTGGCCGGGTCGCGGAGCTGGCGACGGCGGCAGGCAGAGTGGATGGTGGGATAGGCCGAGAGGATCGCGTGGACGGCGTCATCGAGCACCGGAACAACATGGGACAAATACTTTGATTTGTCAAATCAAACTAAATCTCGAAACCCCGCCCCTCTTGCCGCCGTCGGGACATGGAGACAGTCTTCACCCAGACCGGGCACCCCCCCGGGACGGTACCCATGATCCGCCTCTTTGCCCCTCCCACCCGCGACGTGTTCCTCCGCCCCGATCCGGCGACGGTCGGCACGTTCGTGCTCCACGTGGCCATCTGCGTGCTCCTGCTGGTGCCGCTGTCCCGGGTCGCCAAGGAACAGATCTTCGACCGGCTGGTGGTGTACCTGGTGCCGCCCCAACAGGACACCGGCACCCGGGAGCGCGATCTCGGCGAATCGGTGGTGAGCGCGGTGGCGACCAGTGGGGGGAGCGCGACCGCACCTGACGACCGGACCGGCAGCTTCGAATCCCGTCAGCCCAAAGGCGCCAAACCCGCCCTGGACCCTTCCGAGGTGGTGGCACCGGCCACGGTGCTCCCGGGGGACAACGCGCTGTCGAAGCTGGAGGTGGACAGCACCGTCCTCCGCGATCCGACCAGCGCCGCGCCCGAGTATCCCACGACGCTCCTCGACCGGGGGATCGAGGGATCCGCGGCGGTGCGCTTCGTGGTGGACACGGACGGCGTGGTCGACACCCTCACGTACCGCGTGCTCCGAGCCACCCACCCCGATTTTGCCACCGCGGTGCGGGTGGCGCTCAAGGGCATGCGGTTCCGCCCCGCGATTCGCGGCGGTGACAAGGTGCGCCAGCTGGTCGAGCAGACGTTCAGCTTCAAGATCGCCCCGAGAGACAGCCTGGCCCTTCCCCGCCCCAACCCGTCGGCGTGACCAGCGTCGACCTCAACGCCGATATTGGCGAAAGCTTCGGGCGCTATACCCTGCCCGGAGAAGACGATCTCCTGTCCCTGATCACCTCCGCGAACGTGGCCTGCGGTTTTCACGCCGGGGATCCGCTCGTCATGCAGCGCACCGTGTCCGCCGCGGCGGGCCGCGGGGTAACCATCGGCGCCCATCCGAGCTATCCCGACCGGGTGGGGTTTGGCCGGCGCGAGCTGGCCGCCACACCCGCCGACATCGCCGCCGACGTGACCTACCAGGTCGGTGCGCTCGACGGCTTCTGCCGCGCGGCCGGCACCCGGGTGCGCTACGTGAAGCTGCACGGCGCCCTCTACCACCGGGCCGCGCGCGACCGGGAGGTGGCCAAGGCCGTCACTTTTGCGCTCCGCCAGCTCGACAGCGACCTGGTGGTATTGGGCCCCGAAGGCAGCGCGCTGCTGCAGGCGGCCACCGAAACCGGGCTGGACGTGGCGCGGGAGGCCTTTGTGGACCGGGCCTATCAGCCCGATGGACACCTGGTGCCGCGGGGAACGCCCGGCGCGGTCCTGGACGACGTGGCTGCGATCGCGGAGCGCGCCCTTCGCATGGTGCAGGACAAGAACGTCGTGGCCATCGACGGGACCCGCTGCATGGTGCGCGCCGACTCCCTCTGCGTGCATGGCGACGGCGAGAAGGCGGTCGAGATCGTGCGGGCCCTGCGCCTGCGGTTCGAGGCCGAGGGCATTTCCCTCGCCCCGTTCGTGAAGTGACGGCGGGAGCACCGCCGGTCCTCCCGCTCGGCGAAGCGGCGTGGACGGTGGTGCTGGGCGACGCGGTCAGTCTCGAGCTGCACCGGCGCGTCACCGCCCTGGCCGAGCGGATCGAGGCCGCCCGGCTCGCCGGGGTCGTGGAAATCGTGCCCGCCTATGCGGCGGTGACGGTGTTCTTCGACCCGCCGAGCGCGGATGCGAACGCGCTCCGGGAAGCGCTCTCCGGGCTCGCCGCGCCCCGACCGGATCCTCCCGCATCCCGTTTTCCGGCGCCCCCGCTCTCGGGCCACCTCCTCACCATTCCGGTCCGGTACGACGGCCCCGACCTCGCGCACGTGGCCGGGGCGACGGGACTCTCCGAGGAGGAGGTGATCCGGCGGCATGCCGGGCCGGAGTACCGGGTGTATCTGCTCGGGTTTGCTCCCGGCTTTGCCTATCTGGGCGACCTCGACCCGGCGCTCGTTCTGCCGCGCCGGCCCGCGCCGAGGACCCGCGTCCCCGCCGGTGCGGTCGCGATCGCCGGCGCGCAAACCGGAGTCTATCCGCTCGCGACCCCCGGCGGCTGGCACCTGATCGGCAGTACCTCGGTCAGGATGTTCGATCCGTCGCGCGACCCCGCCGCGCTGCTCCGGGTCGGCGACCGGGTTCGCTTCGAGCCGGTCGGATGATCGAAGTCGTCAAGGCGCCCCCCTTCGCCACGGTGCAGGATCTCGGCTGGCGGATCGGCCGGGCCATCGGGCTGCCGGAGGGCGGCGCCATGGATCGCCACTTGCTCGAAGAAGCGAACGCCCTCGTGGGCAATCCGGCGGACCGGGCGGGACTCGAATGGGCGCTGGGGCCGGGCGTCCTTCGCGTGCTTTCCGAGGCGACGTGTTGCGTGCTTCGAGACGCCGAGGTCCGGATCGACGGGCGGGCGCATCCGGTCGGACTCCTCCGGGCCGACCCCGGCGCGACGATCGAGATCGTGCCCCGGAACCGGGATCGCTTCCTCTACGTGGCGGTCCGCGGCGGGATCGACGTCCCGCGAGTGATGGGCAGCCGATCCACCTATCTCCCCGGCGCGCTGGGCGGCCTGGAGGGCCGGAGGATCAAGACGGGAGACCGGCTCCCCATCGGAGCGATGCCGCCGCAGACCGAGCCCCTCGTGGCCGGTGGCATGACGGCGTTCACGGCGAACGAACCGAAGACGATTCGGGTCACCCGCGGTCCGCAGTGGGACCGCTTCGATGCCGCGGCGCGCGACGCCTTCTTCGCGGGGGAATATGTCGTGACGCCGGCCTCGGACCGGATGGGCTACCGGCTGAGCGGACCGCCGGTGCACCCGCGCGCGAGCGCCACGCTGCCTTCGGAGGCGGCCTGTCCGGGGGCGGTCCAGCTGCCCGACGACGGCGAACCCATCGTGCTGATGCGCGATGGTCCGACGGTCGGCGGCTATCCGAAGCTGGTGGTGGTGATTCGCGCCGACCTGGGGATGCTGGCGCAGTGTCCGCCGGGAAGCGCCGTCCGGTTCCGTGAAGTGTCGCTGGAGGACGCCCGTGCCCTCAGCCGTTGATCCAGGCTGCCAGCTCCTCGATTTCCTCGGTCTCGTAGACGCCGAGCAACCATCGCAGCGCCTCGTCCAGATCGGAAAAGGGCCTGACCCGCACCCGGGTGCCCTGGCTCATCTGCGCCGCGAGGTGAACCTGCTGCTCGGCGACGGGCCGGTCGGGAACCAGCACGGCCCACTGCAGATCTCCCAGCTGGGCGGCGTTGTGGCGAAAGAACTCGACCGCCTGCTCGGTCATGCCGGGGCCGTAGCTCTGGGCCATCTTCCGCCGGTCGCTCAGAATGCGGCGGATTCCGCCGCGACCGGCGCCCGAGAGCGCTTCCCGGACCCCCATTTCCCATTGCTGGTACGAAAGGCTTCCTTCGTTTTGCAGCACGACGAGGCCGGTACCGGCATGGATGCGATAGCGATTCATGGTGGGCATGGCAGAGGATACCGCCGCAGTCCACCGATGCGGAAGCCCTCGCGCTACCGGCCCGCCGGGGACCCGGATGGCCGGCGGTCCAAAGACCGGTACTGTATGGCCTCTCGAACGTGCGCCGGACCCAGCGCCTCCTCGCCCGCCAGATCCGCGATGGTGCGGGCCAGCTTGAGCACCCGATGGCAGCCCCGCGCCGACAGTCCCAGCCGCTCGACCGCCGCCTTGAGGATGTCCCCCACTTCGTCGCTCTGGCGGCAGTGGCGCCGCACCACCCGCGACGACATGTGCGCGTTGGCGCGCACGCCCGGCTCCTTCCGGAACCGCTCCCGCTGACGCTGGCGCGCCGCTTCCACCCGCGCGCGGATCGCGGCGCTCGGCTCGGCATCGGACCCGGCGCTGAGATCGGCGTAAGGCACCGCCGGCACCCTGAGGTGGATGTCGATCCGGTCCAGCAAGGGACCCGAGATCCGCGCGTGATAGCGCTCCACCATCACCGGCGCGCAGCGGCACTGGCGCACCGGATCTCCGAGGTGCCCGCAGGGACAGGGATTCATGGCGGCCACCAGGGTGAAGCAGGCAGGAAACGTGAGCCGGGCGGCCGCCCGCGAGAGGGTGACCACGCCATCCTCCATCGGTTGCCGCAGCACTTCGAGCACATGCCGGTGGAATTCCGGCAGCTCGTCGAGGAACAGCACCCCGCCATGGGCAAGGCTCACCTCGCCGGGCCGGGGGGAAGAACCGCCCCCGACCAGCCCGGCGTCGCTGATGGTGTGATGCGGGGCCCGGAAGGGCCGCGAGGCGATCAGCGCGGCTCCCGCGGGAAGCAGCCCGGCCACGCTGTGGATCTTGGTGATTTCCAGGGCCTCATCCAGCGTCATGGCTGGCAGAATGCTGGGGAGTCTCCTGGCCAGCATGGTCTTACCTGCCCCGGGCGGGCCGATCAACACCACGTTGTGGCTGCCCGCCGCCGCCACCTCCAGCGCCCGCTTGGCGGCCATTTGCCCGCGCACATCCGCGAAGTCCGCTCCGCCCGCGGCGTCCTCCACGAGACCGGGGTGCGCCCCGGACCTGGCGGGAGCGATGGGGGCGGAGCCGCTCAAGTGCAGGAGAACCTGGGAAAGCGTCTCCGCGCCGTACACCGCCAGTCCGTCCACCACCGCAGACTCAGCCACATTGCCCCGCGGCACCAGGAGGCTCCGGGCACCGCCGGCCCGAGCGGCCAGCGCCATGGGAAGCGCGCCCCGAACCGGGCGGAGGTCTCCCTCGAGGCCGAGTTCTCCGAAGGAGACCGTGCCGGCGAGCGCCGCGGCCGGAAGCTGACCGCTCGCGGCGAGAATCCCGAGCGACACGGGGAGGTCGAACGCCGAACCGGCTTTGGGTACATCCGCCGGAGCGAGGTTGACGGTGATGCGCTTGAGCGGGAATTCGAAGCCGGCGTTGACCAGCGCCGCCGTGACCCGCTCCCGGCCCTCCCTGACCGCGCCCTGCGGCAGGCCGACGGTGGCGAAGTTGGGCAGCCCGTTGCTCAGGTCTACCTCGACCTCGACCAGATAGGCGTCGATGCCGAGCACGGCGGCGGAGCGGAGGCGGGCCAGCATGGCTCGCAGGGTATTGCGGCGGGGCGCCGGACATGGGATCATCCTCTCGCAGCCCACCAGCGGAATCGCGCCATGTCCCGTGCGTTCGTCAACGAAGACGGGGGAGCTCCCGATCCGAGACACCGCTATCCCCTGCCCGCCCGGGACGACCCGGGGTATGACGAGGCCGCCGCGCGGGCGCTTCTCCAAGGCGCCAACGACGGCGAGTCCGATACCGCCGAGGCGGCGACCGGCTACCGGTTCGGCGAGCCGAGGCTGGTTCCGTGGGTAAGGCTGCTGCTCGAGCGCGCCCGCGCGACGGGGAACGAGCGCCAGGAGCAGCTGGCCGAACGGTTCCTGCGCCGGGCCGGAGCCGAAGCCGATTGATGGCGGCTGGGATCCATCGGTGGGGTGCTGGAATCATCGGGCTGATGCTTTGGTCCGCCCCGGGGGCCGCCCAGCAACCCAAGGTCCCTCCGGTCAGCGGCGGCGTCACCCGGTTCGTGCCGCCGACTCCGACACCGGAGGGCTTCATCGCCGATGTGCCCGGCATCCTGCAGGAGGATGCGAAGGCCGCGCTCAACGGCCGGATCCGGGCCCTTCAGGATTCGGGGTACGGCGACATCGGCATCGCGATTCTGCCATCAATCGGAGATTTCGCCCCCTACGAGGTAGGCCTCGCCATCTATCGGACCTGGAGGATCGGGCGGGTAGAGGCGATCGGCGCCGCGCGCCGCGATCTGGGGGTGCTGCTGCTGATCGTGCCCAAGGAGCTTGCCCCCGACAAGAAGGGGCAATGCTGGATCACCACCGGCACGGGCGCCGAGGGCATCGTCACCGATGCGTCGAGCGCCAGGATCTGCACCGAACGGATCATTCCGTTCCTGAAGACCCGGGACTACCCTGCCGCGCTCGCCGCCGGCGTGGAGGGAATCGCCGAACGTCTGCACGGCGAGGCCGCGCTCTCGGATTCCACCGACTCGGCCCAGCCGATCGCGGAGCCGGTCCCCGGGACCCACCGGGGCCCGCGGTGGTGGCAGATCCTGGGCGGGATGGGGTTGCTCGGCGGCGGCCTGGCGGGAATTCCGGTCTGGCGCCGGCGGCGCGCCCGGCGCTGTCCCCGCTGCGGCAGGCGCATGCGCCGCCTGGACGAGCGGGAGGACGATGCGTCCCTCGACCCGGGCCAGCGCGTCGAGGAGCGGATCGGCAGCGTCGACTATGACGTCTGGAGCTGCACCTGCGGCGAGACGCTGATCCTTCCCTACAACGCCTGGTTCAGCTCGTACCACCGCTGTCCGTCCTGCCACCATCGCACCGCGACGGTCACCCGGCGAGTGACCAAGCAGCCGACCTACACCGCGAAGGGCCTGGCCACCGATACCACCACCTGCAAGGCCTGCAGCGCCACCAGCACGAGGGAAGTCGTCCTTCCCCGGCGAACGCCCCCGACCGCCACGTCGTCGTCCGGCGGCGGATTCTCGTCGGGCTCCTCCGGCGGGGGAAGCAGCTTCGGCGGGTCGGGCTCGTCGAGCGGCGGCGGCGGCGGCTCGAGCTACTGACGGACGCCGCCTACGAAGCGGCCGAGCTTTCCGACCCCGATGCGGAGGATCTGTACGAATGAGGCTGCCGGCCGCCGGTCTCGTTGCGATGGTCGGGATAGTGCCGGCCTCGTCGCTCGCCGCGCAGGCAACCCAGCCCCCTGGCGAGCGAGGCTCCGAAAACGCCGCGATACACGCCATGTCCCATCGCGACCACGACGCGGGGGACAATCCCCACCTGCGGCTCTCCGCGCCCGGCTCCGCGTCCCCGGCGGATTCCGCGCGCGCCGTGCAGCTCGTCGTGCGCATCCGGCGGGACCTGGCCCGCTATCGGGATGTGGAGGCCGCCCGCGCCGACGGGTTTCGGCAGTTCCTCCCCGACGTCGCGCTGCCGGTCTACCACTTCACCAATTGGCGCTACGGCCTGGAGGCGGCGTTCACCTTCGACCCTGCCCGCCCCACGTCCTTGCTCTACCGGAAGAATCCGGACGGCGGCTTCACACTGACCGGGGTCATGTACACCGCGCCCGCGCGGCTCGCCGAGTCCGCGCTCGACGCCCGCATTCCCCTGGGCATGGCGCGCTGGCATCAGCACATCAAGTGGTGCATTCCGAAGAGAGGGGAGGAA
Source organism: uncultured Gemmatimonadales bacterium (assembly GCA_963762545.1). Classification (GTDB taxonomy): domain Bacteria; phylum Gemmatimonadota; class Gemmatimonadetes; order Gemmatimonadales; family GWC2-71-9; genus JABFSM01. Next base: position 280,408 of record CAVXLC010000003.1, read on the forward strand.
TCGCGCTGGACCGACACCCGCGCCGGGAAACCGCTCTTCGGGCCGGAGAGTCCGGTCGCGACCAAGGAAGCCTGTGACGCCGCCGGAGGCCGCTTCATTCCGCGGCTGTTCGGGTGGATGGTGCACGTCAGCGCATTCGAGTCGGACGACCCCCGAATCATCTGGGGCGACCATCATTGAGCGCTCACCACCGAGGAGCCGTCATGCCGGGAATCCGCTCGCTCCGCCCCCTGTTCGCGCTGGTGGCGTTCTCGACACCCCTTGCGGCGCAGCGGGCGCCGACGCTGCCCCCCGACCTCGACGGCTACGTCGCGCAGGTCATGCAGGCGTTCCAGGTTCCCGGCCTCGCCCTGGCCGTGGTGAAAGACGGCAGGGTCCTGCTCGCGAAGGGCTACGGGGTTCGGAAGCTCGGCGAGCCCGCGCCGGTGGACGCGAATACCCGCTTCGGCATCGCGTCCAACACCAAGGCGTTCACGGCCACGGCCCTGGGCATCCTGGTGGAGGAGGGCAAGGTCGAGTGGGACGCGCCGGTGCTCCGCTATCTGCCGGAATTCGCGATGTACGATCCCTTCGTCACCCGTGAGCTCACCGTCCGCGATCTGCTGGTGCACCGGAGCGGGCTCGGGCTCGGCGCCGGCGACCTGCTCTGGTGGCCGCCTTCGACCTACGACCGCAAGGAAATCGCCCGGCGGCTCCGGTTCATTCCGCCGGCCACCTCGTTCCGGTCGGCGTATGCCTACGACAACGTGCTCTACCTGGTGGCCGGCGAAGTCATCGAGCGGGTGACGGGGCAGAGCTGGGAGGACTTCGTGCGAAGTCGCATTCTCGCGAAGGTCGGGATGACCGAGAGCGACGTCCGGCATTCCGGCGCGGCGGCCGGGGGCAACGTGGCCACCACCCATGCCGCGATCGACGGCACGGTGCGGCCGATCGCGCCGTTCACCAGTGACAACACCAACCCGGCCGGCGGCATCATGTCCGGCGCGGCCGACATGGCCAAGTGGGTCATGGTGCAGCTCGACTCCGGCCGGACCGCGAGCGGCGCCCGGCTCTTTTCCCCCGCCACCACCCGCCAGCTCTGGACCATCGTCACCCCGATTCCCATCGGGGAGCCTCCGCCGGAGCTGGCGGCGCTGCGGGCCAACTTCAACGGGTACGCGCTGGGGTTCAACGTGCGCGACTACCGCGGCAGGAAGATGGTGACCCATACCGGTGGCCTGCCCGGCTACGTCTCCCGAGTCACCATGCTCCCCGAGCTCCGGCTCGGCGTGGTGGTGCTCACCAATCAGGAGTCCGGCAACGCCTTCACGGTGCTGACCAACCGCATCCTGGATCACTTCCTCGGAGCCGCCTCGCCAGACTACCTCGACCTCGCCCGCCGGGGCGAGCGGGCGGCGGCCGCGTTTCAGGCCGCGCGGGCGGCGGAGCGGGCCCGGAGCCGCGATTCGGCTTCGGGGCCCTCGCTTGCGCTGGCCAGGTACGCCGGCACCTATCGCGACGCCTGGTACGGGGAAGTGCGCATCGCGCTCGACCACGGCAAGCTGACCATCGCGTTCGGTCACACCCCGGCCCTGACCGGCGACCTGGTCCACTGGCAGCACGACACCTTCATCGCGCGGTGGCGCGACCGCGAGCTGCGCGCCGACGCGTTCGTCACCTTTGCGCTCAATCCCGACGGCACCATCGAGCGGGCCCGGATGCGGGCCGTGTCGGAGGAGACCGATTTCAGCTTCGACTTTCAGGACCTCGACCTGCGCCCGGTGCCATCCGGGACCACTCCGTAGCCGGTCTCGGTCGCAGTACCGTCACTCCGACCGGAGGGCGGTCATCGGATCCACCCGCGTGGCGCGGCGCGCAGGAATCGCGGCGGCCACCGCGGCCGCTGCCCCCATGAGCAGTGAGACGCCGGCCAGCGTGGCAGGGTCGGTGGGCTGGACCCCGTACAACATGCCCGCCACCACCCGCTGCAGCGCGACGGCCCCGGCCAGCCCCAATGCCACCCCGACGCCGGCGAGCGCCAGACCCTGGAGCAGCACGCCGCGCAGAACCATGGGCGCGTCGGCGCCCAGCGCCATGCGGAGCCCGATTTCCCGGGTTCGCTGCGCCACGGAGAACGCCATCACCCCGTAGAGACCGACCGCCGCCAGCACCAGCGCCATGGCCGCAAAGGTGCCGAGGAGCGTCGTCGCGAAGCGGGGCCGGGCCAGCGACGCGCCGGCCCGCTCCTCCATGGTCATCACGTTGTAGGTGGGCAGCGTGGGATCCAACGCCTTGAGCTCGCGCCGGGCACCCTCCAGCACCCGGAACGGATCCCCTTCGGTGCGGATGAACACGGTGCCGCTGCTGCCGAACCCCGATTGGTACGCGGGAAAGTACAGGTCCGCCATCATGCTGGACTCCAGCGGGCCATACCGCACGTCCCTGGCCACTCCGACGACGAGTGCGGTCGAATCTCCCCCGGCAAAGAACCCACTCGCGGCCGAGAGGCTGTGCCCGACGGGATCCTGCCCCGGCCACAAGCGCCGCGCCGCCGTCTCGTTGATGACCACCACGCGGGGCGCGCCGCTACGGTCCTGCGGTGTGAATCCGCGCCCCTTGAGAATCGGGATACCCAAGGTCTTGAAATGATCGGGGGTCGCGGGGTGGAGCCCGATCTCCACCGAGCCGGCCCCAATGGCGAACTTCTCCGCGTCCTTCCGGACCACGACGCTGACGGAGCATGGCCCGGTGAGCGGGGCGCAGAGCCCGATCGACGCCGACCGGACCCCGGGCAGCGCGGAGAGCCGGGTCACCGCCGCCTCCTTGAAGGCGCGGGAATCGCGGGAGGCCAGGTCTCCATCGGCCGAGGCATATTTGAACGTGAGCACGTGGTCGGGGGTGAATCCGGGATCGATGCCGTGCAGCCGGGCAAAGCTCTTGCCCAGGAGACCCGCGCCCACCAGAAGAATGAGCGCCAGCGCCACCTCCGATACGACCAGGATCTGGTGCGCGCCGGGGCGCCGAAGCGTGATGGCTCCGCCGCCCACCGACGCACCTCCGGCCTTGAGCGAGTCAGTCAGGCCGGGACGCGAGGCCTGAAGCGCCGGCACCAGCCCCACCAGCAGGGCCGCGACCAGCGAGAGGGCCAGCGCGAACAGGATCACCCGTCCGTCGACCCGAACGGTGGCGGGATCGAAGAAGAAGCTGGTGCCGTTCCCCGCATTCGCCTGACCGGTTCCGAGGAGCAGCAGCAAGCGGACTCCGCCCTTGGCGAGCCCCACCGCCACCACCCACCCCGCCAGCGCCAGCACCAGCGCCTCGGTCAGGACCTGGCGTACCAGGCGGCCCCGCGCCGCGCCGAGCGCCAGGCGGACGGCAATCTCGCGGCGCCGCGCCACGGCCCGGACCAGCAGCAGGCTGGTCAGGTTCACGCAGGCGATCAATAGCACCAATCCGACCGCTCCCGCCAGGAGCAGCATCGAGCGCCGGAAGCCGGGATCCACCCGCGACTCGGCCAGCCCGCGGGTGCTGGCGGTCCAGGTGCCGCTTTGCCCGGGGAATCGATACTGGCGGTCCACCGTCGCGCCGGCGCTCGCGGCCTCGGCGTCCGCCGCCGCAAGGGAGATCCCGGGCTTGAGACGGCCCACGGCGAGGAACCAGTGGTTGCCCGCCTCGGTCAGGATATCGGAATACTCGAACAGCGTGGCCAGCGTGATCGGCACGAAGGCATCCGCGGTGCCGGTGAGGCCGCGAAACCCCGCGGGTGCCACCCCAACGACTGTCAGGGCCCGGCCGTTGAAGCGGACCTCCCGCCCGACGATTCCGCGATCGGCGCCGAATCGGCGCGTCCAGAGATCGTGGCCCAGCACGACGACCGCCGGCTCTCCGGCCTCGGCGTCCTCGCCCGGCTGCAACAGGCGTCCCAGGGCAGGCGTGAGGCCCAGCACCTGGAAATACGACGCCCCGACTTCCTCCGCCTCGAGCCGCTCCGGACCGTCCGGCGTGATCAGGTTGAGGCTCGAGCTCGAGTATCCGGCAAGCCCGGCGTACGAGGTGACGCTTTTTCGGAAGAGCTCGAACTTGGGGTAGGACCAGGGAAACAGTTCGGGGCGCGGGCTGCTCGGCTCCTGAACGTTGATATGAAGGGTGACGATCCGGCCGGCATCCGGATAGGGCAGCGGGCGGAGGATCGCGGCGTCGAGAACGCCGAAGATGGCCGCGTTGGCTCCCAGACCCAGGCCGAGCGTGAGGATCGCCACCAGACTGAATCCGGGGGTCCGGCGCAGGCTTCGGAGCGCGTGCCGAATGTCTCGGAGCAGGTCGTCCAGCCGATGCACCGCCATGAGAGCCTCAATGGGAAACGGGGTTCCCCATTAGACTCCCGAGCGGCCCAAATCGTTACAACCGCTCGGAATGCGTCAGGCCGAGGGCTCCACCACCACCGCCGTCCCGTAGCAAAGCACTTCGGTCACCCCCTGCATCACCTCGTTGGCGTCGTAGCGGATCCCGATGACCCCGTTGCCCCCGGTCTGCTCGGCGTGCTCCAGCATGAGCTCGAAGGCCTCCCGCCGGGCTCGCTCGCACAGGGAAACGAAGTTGCTGATACGGCCGCCCCCGAGCGTCTGGAGCGTGGCGCCGATGAAGCCGAAGATGGACCGCGACCGGACCGTGATGCCCAGCACCACGCCCAGGGTCTGCACGGTGGTGTACCCCTCGAGGGTGAAGCTGGTGCTGGTCATGTTGTGAAGAATCTTGGGACCGCCATACGGGACCGGCTTGGCCACAACTCCTCCGGGGCGTGGGGATCGTCCCGAAGATAATCGCTCCCGGCGTCCGGCTTCCCGCTTCGGCTAGTCCGAGCGCAGCGCCGTCAGCGGATCCACCCGGGTGGCCCGGCGCGCCGGTACCACGACCGCGACGACCGACGCGGCGAGCAGGGTGCCCGCCACCACGAGGAAGACCAGGGGATCCCGGGCCGAGGTCTGGTAGAGCAGCGGCGCGAGGAACCGCCCGCCCACCAGCGCGACCAGCGCTCCGACCGCCATGCCGGCCAGGACCACCCGCAGGCCGTCCCGGAGGACGGCTCGAACGATCTGGCGTCCGGACGCGCCCAGCGCGGAACGGATGCCGAACTCCCGGGTGCGCTGCACCACGGTATACGACATGACGCTGTACAGGCCAAGGGCGGCGACCAGAAGCGCCAGCCCGCCGAACAATCCGAACATCACGGCCCCGAGACGCCAGGGCTGAATCTCCGGATCGACTTGGGACTGGAAGGTGCGGATGTTGGCAAACGGCAGGTTGCCGGCCATGCCATTGAAGGCCGCCCTGATCTGGGGGATCAGATCGACCGGGCGGCCGCGCGTCCGGAGAAAGAGCATCCGATCCCGGCTCATCCCCAGGGTAGTGGATTGGGGAAGCGGCACGTAGTACATCGCGCGGGGCCTTTCCTGAATGGCGTCGACCCGCGCCGTCGCCACCAGGCCCACGACCTGCACACAGGGCAGACTGTCGGCCCCGATCTTGATGCACTGGCCCAGCGGCTCACCCCTGGGCCAGAAGAAATCCGCCATCCGCTGGTTGATCACCATGACGGGAGGCGAGCCGACCCGATCCTCCGCCGTGAATCCGCGGCCGCGAATCAGCCGCATGCCCAGGGTCGCGAAGTACTCGGGCGACACCCCGTTGTAGTAGGGCCCGCCCTCCGGGACCCGGGGGGTGGAATCCCGATCGGTGAGACGCAACCGCGTGCTGTTCATGGTCCAGAACGGGCTGTTGATGGCCAGGCTGGCCCGGTCCACCCCGGGAAGCGCGCGCATCCGCTCCAGGGCCTGGTCGTAAAAGGCCAGCTGACTCGGACGGTCGAACCCCGCCAGATCGAGATCCACGCCCGCGACCAGAAGATTCCGCGAATCGTACCCGGTGTCGGTATGGACCACCCGCCAGAGACTTCTGACGAAGAGTCCCGCGCCCATGAGCAGGATCAGCGAGAGGCAGGCCTGGGTGGCCAGCAGGCCGGTGCGAAGCCGGGACCGCGGCGAGGCGGCATCCGCCGCGCCGCTCTTGAGCGCCGCGGTGAGCGCCGGGCGGCTGGCCTGCATCGCCGGCGCGAGTCCGGTGAGCAGCCCGGTCAGCAGGGTGGCCAGCGCCGTGACGACCGCCACCCGCAGGTCGAGAGGACTATCCACCCAGCTCACGTTGGGCAGGAGCGTGGCGCGCAGGAGCTGCCCGCCCCACCGGGCCAGCAGCAACGCCACGGCGCCCCCACCGGCCGCCAGCAGCAGGCTCTCGGCCAGCAGCTGCCGGACCAGGCGGCCGCGCCCAACGCCGAGCGCCAGCCGGACGGCGATCTCGCGGCGGCGACTGGCCGCGCGCGCCAGCAGGAGGTTGGCGACATTGGCGCAGACGATCAGCAACACGATCAACGACACGCTGGCGAGCCAGAGGGCCACCCGCTCGCGGGCGTGCGATACGGCCTCCCGCTCGAATCCCTGTAAGGGGACCAGCGCGGCGAGGGCCTGGTGATCGACGTCAGGGACCTTTTCCACGGCGGCGCGCTGAATCCGGGTGGCTTCGTCGGAGGCTCGCGCGCGGGACACTCCCGGCTTCAGACGGGCGAGGATATTGAGCCATTGCCACCCGTAGGTCTTCCGGAATTCGTCGCTCTTGCCCACGACATCCGACGCCCCGGCATGGAACGGGATCCAGACATCCACGGCGTTCAGGTCAACGCCGGTGAAGCCTCTCGGGGCCACACCGATCACCGTATAGTTCTGGCTGCCCAGGAACAGGGTCTTGCCGAGGGCCTGGTCCGCTCCGCCGAACCCGCGCTCCGCGTAGGCAAGGCTTACCACCGCCACGGTCTGGGCCTGGCCGGGACGATCCTCCTCATCGGAGTAGAACCGACCGACGAGCGGGTGGACTCCCAGCAATGGGAAGAAGGATGGAGTCGCCAGGGTCACCGGGACCTTACCCGCCCCGGCGCCACGGCCGAGCGACATGTCCCGTTGGGTGAAGTAGGCCGCGATCGCGGAGAAATACCCGGCGTGGTCACGCTGGTCCGTGAAGGTGAGCCACGCCATGCTCTCGTTGGTCCAGGTCTGGTTGAAGCTCGCATCGTGTTCGGTCAGCTGGAAGCGCGAGACGGCGGCCGCGTCCGTGACGTGCGCCGGTGGCTTGAGCAGCAGGCGGTCCACCAGGCCGAACATCACGGCGTTGGCCCCGATGCCGAGCCCGAGCGTGAGGACGATGACCGCCGCGAACGCCGGCTGGCGGGCAAAGCCGCGCAGCGCGTATCCCAGATCCTGCGCCAGATCCTCGAGCCGGCCGACCCGTCGCTCCCTCATGCGTCGCCCCCGATCGAGCCGCGCGAGCTCGGCGCGGGTTCCCCGAATGTCCCCGAAGCGCCGGCGCGTCTCGGCGCGTGCCGCGTCGGGCGTCAGCCCCTGCGCGATCAGGCGATCGCGCTCAGCGTCGAAGTGGAACTCCAGCTCGGCGTCGATCTCCCGTTCCACCGATGCGTCGCGTCCGACCAGGCGGAACAGCCGCCGGATGCCGGGAGTCCCGCTCATGGAGAACCCGGCGCCATCAGTCGGCCCGGAGCGCGTTGAGCGGATCGGCCCGGCCGGCGCGCCAGGCGGGAACCAGACTCGCAATCCCCGCGACGGCCAGCAGCACCACCGCGACGGCGAGGAACACCGCGGGGTCGTGCGCCGATACCCCGAACAGCATCGCGGACAGGAAGCGGCCTCCCGCCAGCGCCGCGAGGCCGCCCAGCCCGATGCCCAGAAGCGTCACCTTGAGGCCTTCGCCCACGACCAGCCGCATGAGCCCGCCGCGGCTCGCCCCGAGCGCGGCGCGCACACCCATTTCGTGGGTGCGCTGGGTCACGCCGTAGGCGATCACCCCGTAGAGGCCGACGGCCGCCACGACCAGCGCCAATACTCCGAACAGGGTGAACATCGAGGCGCCCAGCCGCCAGGGCCGCAGCACCGGGTCGAGGGTGGTGTCGAGCCGCCGCACGTTGATGAATCCGATGCCCGGCATCATGCCCTGGAGTTCCCGGCGGAGCGGTTCCTCCAGCAGCCGCGGGTCGCCGGCGGCGCGCACGAACATCGTGCCGGCGTCCTGGGTGTTCATGGGCTCGTAGACCTGCATCCGGTCCTCGTCGCCCAGGCTGCCCCAGCGTACGTCCCGGGCGACGCCCACCACCTCGCTGCATGGGACCGTGTCGGCACTCACCTTGACGCACTGTCCGATCGGGTCGGCGCCCCGCCAGACCCTCCGGGCCAGCATCTCGCTCACCACCGCCACCCGCGCGGGTCCGACCCGATCCTGGGCGGTCAGGCCTCGTCCCCGCACGATGCGCGTGCCGGTCGCGTCGAAGTAGTCGTCAGCCACCACGTTCTGGTAAAACGCGCCCAGCCCGTTGAGCGAATCCCGGCCGGGGACGTAAAGGTCCGTCGTGTTGCTCCTCCAGAACGGGATGCCGAACGTGAGGGTGGCGCGCTCGACTCCCGGCGTGGCGCGCACCCGGTCCAGCATCCGGCGGGACAGCTCGGCTCGCTCTTCCGGCAACAGCTGCTGGCCCCGGAAATCGGGCATGGCGATCAGCAATCGCGACGGCTCATAGCCCAGGTCCACCGAGCGTACGTTGGTGAGGCTGCGCACGAAGAGCCCGGCGCCAACCAGCAGCAACACCGACAGCGCCGACTGGGCCACGAGCAGGGTGGTGCGCAGCCGGGCCCGCGGCCGGCTCCCTTCCCGCCCGCCTGCCTTGAGCGATCCGGCCAGGTCGGACCGCCCGGCATGCCATGCCGGCGTGATTCCGGTGAGCATCCCGGTCAGCAACGCCGCCGCCGCGGTGAAGAGCAGCATGCGGCCGTCGAAGAGAGGCGTAACGGACCAATCCACATCCGACAGGAGCGCACGGCGCAACACGCCGCCACCGAAGTGCGCGGTCAGGAGACCCGCGGCGCCGCCGGCCAGGGCCAGCAGCGTGCTCTCGGTCAGCAACTGGCGGAGCAGCCGGCGGCGGCTGGCGCCGAGGGCCAGCCGCACCGCGATTTCCCGCCGCCGGGTGAGCGCCCGCGCCAGCAGCAGATTGGCCACGTTGGCACAGGCGATGAGGAGGACGATGGCCGCAACACCCGCCAGCCAGAGCGCCACCCGGGCGTCATCGCCCGACTTGGGTCCTCGATCGTAGAGCACCGGAGCGAGCTCGGCTCGCGACCGCGGGAGGTTCTCGGCCCGGACCGGCGGCGTCTGGGCGGCGCGGCTCCGCTGGAACGCGAGCGTGAGGTCGGCATCCACCGCCTCCGGCGACGCGCCGGGCCGCCGCCGGGCCACCATTTCCACCCAGGAGATGTTGTGCCGGCCGTAGTACTGGTCGCCGAACTGATCGTACGCGCCGGACGTGATCGGAATGAACGCGTCGATGGAACGCAGCGACATGCCGCTGAACCCCTTCGGCGCGACGCCGATGATCGAATACTGGCGGGGCCCGATGTAGAGCGGCTTCCCGACGACGGCCGGGTCTCCGCCGAAGCCGGTCTGCCAGTACCCGTACCCCAGCACGGCCACCGACGCCCCGTTCGGCGTGTGGTCCTCCGATGGGGTGAAGAAGCGCCCGAGGACCGGACGGATGTCGAACATCGACCAGTACTCGGCGCTCGCCAGCGTCACGCTGCGCTGCCGCGCATCGTCGCCGAGGCCCACCACCGACTGATCGTCGTCGTAGAACGCTGCCGACAGGGCAAGGGTGCGGCTCCCCGCCCGCAGGTCCAGGTAGCGCTGGTAGCTGATGTTGTTGTCGATCCGCTCCCCGCCCTCCTGCGCGGTCCGCAGGTAGACCCGCCCGGTCCGCCCCGGGTCCCTGAGAAACTCCGGCGGCCGGACCAGGATGCGATCGACGATGCCGAACATCGTCGCATTGGACCCGATGCCCAGGCCAAGGGTGGCCACCACCAGAACCGCAAAGGCGGGCTGCCGCCGGAACCCTCGCAGAGCGTAGGCCACATCCTGGATCAGATCGTCGAGTGTGTCGGCCCGTTGCGTCCTCATGCGGCGCCCCCGATCGATGCGCGCCAGCTCGGCGCGGGTCTGCCTGATGTCCCCGAAGCGCCGGCCCGCTTCCAGCCGTGCGGCCTCCGGTGCCAGACCGCGCGCCACCAGGGCCCGGGTTTCCTCGTCGAGATGAAACGCAATCTCGGCGTCGATCTCCTGCTCCACCGCGGGCGGCCGCACCGCCAGCCGGAACAGCCGGGTGAGCCCGGGGAAGGCCATCGGCTACCGCGCGGCCACGGCGCCGGTGGCGCGCAACACCTTGAAGACCGCACCGGCATAGCGGGACCATCGGTCGGTCTCGTGGCGGAGCGCCCGCCGCCCCGCCTCGGTCAGCTCGTAGTACTTGGCCTTGCGATTGTTGTCGGAGAGTCCCCATTCCGCCTCGATGAGTCCGCGCTTCTCGAGGCGATGGAGGGCGGTATAGAGGGCGCCGTCTTCGATGTTGAGGTCGTCCTCGGTGGTGGCCCGGATCCAGGTGGCCACCGAATGGCCATGGCGCGGCCCCCAGGAGAGGGACTTGAGGACCAGGACATCGAGGGTGCCCTGCAAGAGATCCAGTTCGGCGCGCGGCATGGCTTCCCCTGAAATGTTCAGGAGAAATATTTAGGGGACGCCGGCCCGCCCGTCAAGGGGGCCGTTTCAGGCGCGGTGCTCGACCTCCGCCCTGGTCGCGAAGGCCGGGAGCGGGTCGGTGGAGGGCTTCCGGCGACGCCGGGCGAACCGGTGGGGCAGCTCATCCAGGTAGGTGTACACCACCGGGGTCACGAACAGGGTGATGAGCTGGGAAAAGGCCAGGCCCCCGACGACCGCGATGCCCAGCGGACGGCGCGCCTCGGCGCCGACCCCGCTGCCCAGCGCGATCGGCAGGGTGCCGACCAGGGCGGCCATGGTGGTCATCATGATCGGCCGGAACCGCACCCGGCAGGCCTCCAGAATCGCAGCGCGCGCCGTGGCACCCTTCTTCTCGGCCTCCACCGCGAAGTCGACCATCATGATCGCGTTCTTCTTCACCAGCCCGATCAGCATGATGATCCCGACGAAGGCGTAGATGCTGAGCTCGACCCGGACCACCAGCAAGGTGAGCAGTGCGCCGAACGCGGCAAACGGAATGCCGGAGAGAATCGTGAGCGGGTGGATGAAGCTCTCGTACAGAATGCCCAGCACGATGTAGATCACGAACACCGCGATGATGAGCAAGGCCAGCAGCCCCCGCTGGGTGTCCTGGAAGACCTGGGCCGCGCCGTAGAAGCCCGCGGTCAGCCCCTCGGGCAGCGTCACCCGGGCGAGGTCGGTGACGGCGGTGACGGCATCGCCCAGCGCCGCCCCGGGTCGCAGGTTGAAGGAAATGGTGACCGACGGAAGCTGCCCGGTATGGGAGACCGTGAGCGGGCCGGCGGTCCGCTCGGTCTTCGTCACCGTGGCGAGGGGAACCAGGGTTCCGGTTCGGGAGCGGATGTAGAGGTAGCTGAGGGCCTCGGGGTCCGCCTGGTACTCGGGCAGCACCTCCATGACGACCCAGTACTCGTTGGTCGGCGTATAGATGGTGGATACCTGGCGAGACCCGTACGCATTGTAGAGCGCGGTCTCGATCTGGCTGGCCGTCACGCCCAGCGCGGAGGCCCGCTCCCGGTCGATGCTGATCGACACCTGCGGGTTGGTGGCCTGCAAGTCGGTGGTCACCTCGGTGAGCTGGGGCAGCTTCTGCATACCGGCGAGCATGGCGTCGGCACCGGCGTAGAGCGCCGCCAGATCCGAGCCCTGAATGGAATACTGGTACTGGCTCTTGGTGCTGCGGCCCCCGACGTTGATCGGCGGCGGGTTCTGGAGGAACACCGTGATGCCGGGAATGGCCGACAGTTTCCGGGACAGCTCGCGCAAGACTTCGTCGGCGCCGGGCCGCTGGCCCCGCGGCGCGAGGGTCAGGACCACCCGCCCCTGATTGTTGGTCGAGACCCCCCCGCCCTGCCCCACCATGGACAGCGTCTTGGCCACGTTGGAGTCCTTGGCGAGGACCGCTGCCACCGCCAGCTGGTGGGAAACCATGTCCTGGAACGAGGTGCCTTGCGCCGTTTCGGTCACTCCGGAGAGCCGCCCGGTGTCCTCGGCGGGAATGAATCCTTTCGGCACGACCCGGAAGAGCAGGACGGTACCGGCCAGGGTGGCAACCGACACGGCGATCGTGGCGGGACGGTGGCCCATGACCCAGGCGAGGCTGCGGGTGTAGGCGGAGAGCACCGCCTGATATCCGCGCTCGAAGGCGTCGAACAGGACGTTGTGCCGCTGGCCTCCACCGTGCAGCCCGGGCCGGAGGAAGCGGCTGGAGAGCATCGGCGTCAGGGTCAGCGACACGAAGCCGGACACCAGGATCGCCACGCCGATGGTCACGGCAAATTCGTGGAAGAGCCGGCCGATGATGCCGCTCATGAAGATGAGGGGAATGAACACCGCGGTGAGGGACACGGTCATCGAGAGGATCGTGAATCCGATTTCGGACGCGCCATCGAACGCCGCCTGCATCGCGGGTTTCCCCATTTCCATGTGGCGGACGATGTTCTCGAGCATCACGATCGCGTCGTCGACCACGAACCCCACCGCCAGCGTGAGGGCCATGAGCGACAGGTTGTCGAGGCTGTACCCCAGGGCCCACATCACGCCAAAGGTGCCGACCAGGGACATCGGCAGCGCCAGACTCGGAATGACCGTGGCCGACACGTTGCGCAGGAAGATGAAGATCACCAGCACGACGAGGCTCAGGGTGAGCAACAGCGTCCCCTTCACGTCGTGCACCGACTGCTGGATGCCGGCCGAGCGGTCGAAGAAGACGTTCACGTTGACCGACGGCGGAAGCTGGGCCTCGAGCTTGGGAAGCAGCGCCTTGACCGCCCCCGCGACCTCCACCGTGTTGGTCCCGGGCTGCCGCTGAATGGCGAGCGTGATCGAGCGGGCTCCATTGTACCAGGCTGCCACCCGGTTGTTCTGGACGTCGTCCAGCACCTGCCCCACGTCGCTCAGGCGAACCGGCGCCCCGTTCCGGTAGGCAATGACCAGCTGGCCGAACTGCGCCGCGGTGTGGAGCTGTCCGTCGGCCATGACCGTGTAGGCGCGGTTCGGTCCCCACAGGACCCCGCTGGGGAGGTTGACGTTGCCGGTCGCGACCGCGTCCGCGACTTCGTCCACGCCGATGCCCCGGCTGGCCAGCGCGCGGGGGTCGAGGCGGATCCGGGTGGCGTACTTCTGGGATCCGTAGACCGACACCTGCGCCACGCCGCTCACGGTCGAGAGGCGCTGAGCCATCAGGGTCTCGCCGTACTCGTCGAGCTGGGCCAGCGGCAGCGTCGCCGAGACCAGCGTGAGGTAGAGGATCGGGGAATCGGCGGGGTTGGTCTTCTGCATCGACGGGGGAATGATCCCGGGCGGCAGGTCCCGCAGCGTCTTGGAGATCGCCGCTTGCACGTCCTGCGCGGCGGCGTCGATGTCCCGATCCAGGGAGAACTGGATGGCCACGCTGGTCGACCCCAGCACGCTGGTCGAGGTCATGTTGTCGATGCCGGCGATGGTCGAGAACTGCTTTTCCAGCGGGGTTGCCACCGCCGCGGCCATCGTTTCGGGGCTGGCCCCGGGAAGGCTGGCCGATACGCTGATCGTGGGATAGTCCACCACCGGAAGGTCGCTGACCGGGAGCCGCCGGTACGCCATCCCGCCGAAGAAGAGGATCGCCACCATGACGAGCGTCGTCATGACCGGCCGGCGGATGAAGAGCGCGGTGAAGTTCATTGGACCCCCGGCCGGATTTCCACCTTGGCTCCCGGCTCGAGCCGCGATTGCCCGTCGGTCACCACCTGGGCCCCCGCCTCCAGCCCCTTGGCGATGACCGTCTTGTCCTCGAACGCGCGCTCCGTCACGACCGGCTGGACCTTGACCATGCTCGCCGCATCGACCACGAAGACATAGCTGCCGTTCTGCCCCACCACGACGGCCACCGTCGGAACGGTGACCACGTCAGGCTCCACGTACAGCTCCACCTGCACCCGGAGGAACTGGCCGGGCCACAGCCGCGCCGCCGGATTGGGAAATTCTCCTTTGAGCGTCACCGTGCCGGTCACCGTGTCCACGGCGTTCTCGACGAACGAAAGAAACCCCACCTCGGGCGCTCCGCCCGTCGACGGGTTGGCGATCACCCGCACCTTGCCGGCCTTGGCGTAGCGCTGCACCTCGGAGAGGAACCGTTCGGGCACCGCGAAGCGGATCCGGATCGGATGGATCTGGTTGATCGTCACCAGCGGCTCTCCGCCGCCGGGGCGCACGACATTACCGGCATGCACCAGCAGGCTTCCGGTCCGCCCGGCGATGGGGGCGCGAATCGTGGTGTATTCCAGATTCAGCCGCGCGTTCTCGACCGCGGCCTTGTCGGCCTCGACCACCGCGGTCTGGGCGGCGGCGGCGGCGCTGGCCTGATCGGCCTGGGACTTGGTCACGTAGTCCTTCTGCACCAGGGCGGCATAGCGGTCGGCATCCCGCGCCGCGTTGGCCGCCGACACCTGGTCGCGCGCCAGGACCGCTTCCGCCTGCCGCAGCGCCGATTGGTAGGGCCGCGCGTCGATCTTGATGAGCGGCTGTCCGACGGTGACGTCGGCGCCCTCGTTGAACAGCACCGCGGTGATGACTCCGCCGGCCTGGGCCTGGATGGCCACGCTGTTGATCGGCTCGACCTGGCCGTTGGCCCCGATGACATAGGGCACCGGACCCCGCTCGGCGGTCGCGACCGTCACCGCCACCGGTTTCTTCTCGGGAGGCTCCGGCGTGGCGCAGGCCGCCAGAACGGGCACCCCCGCGGCGAGGATCCATCGCATCAGCCCGCCCGTCGTCGGCCCCAGGGGCCATCGCGCTTGCATGATCACCGCTGTCCCCGTGTGGAATCGGGCGTGAGCCGGACCGGGGTCTCTCCGTGCGGTCCGAGAATGCCGACATCGTGCGCCAGCTGCGCCAGCGCGGCGTACCAGGCCCACCTGGCCTGGACCTGCTGGCTCCGGGCGTCCGCGAGCGCGGATTGCGCCGTGAGCAGATCCAGGATGGTGCCGACGCCTTCCTTGTACCGGCCGGCCGCGACTCCCTCCGACTCCTCGGCGCTGGCCCGGAGCCGGTTGGTCGTGGCGACCCGCTGGGTCGAGGTGCGCAACGCATAGTAGGCCGTGAACACCTGCGCCGCGGCATGCAGTCGCACGTCCCGGTAACGGGCCGCCACCGCGGCGGCCTGCTCCCGCGCCGCGACCGCGGCGTACTGTCGTGCGAACCCGGTGGTCAGCGGAATGGCCAGGCCGAACGTGAGCGAGTAGGTGCTGCCCCGTAACACGGCGGTGTCGGAGTAGGTCCGGCCCGCGGAAGCGGTGAGGCTCAGGGCGGGCCAGATCGCCGCCCGCGCGACCCGTACGTCCGCGTCGGCCCCCCGGGCCTCGGCCCGCGCCTGGGCGATGTCGGGCCGTTCGCGCGCCGCCCGCTCGATCAGGGAGTCGACGCTCTCGGCCACCTCCGCGATCGCCAGGGGCGGCGGGTTGGGCGCCACGTCGAACGGCGTGTTGGGATCGATACCCAGCACCACCGCCAGATTGGCCCGGGCCGCCTGGATCCCCCCCTCGGCATCCTGGAGCGCCAGCTCCGCTTGCGCCAGCGCGGTCCGCGCCTGGAGGACGTCCGCGATCGTGGCCAGGCCGACGGCGTGCCGCTGCTCGGCCGCGGCCAGATTCGCGCGGGCGGTCTCCAGGGAGGCGACCTGGGCGCCCTGCAGCTCGCGCGCCGTTTGATACGCGAAGAACGCCGCCTCCGCCTGGAGCATCACGTCCTGCAAAACCGCGTTGTGGGCAAAGTCCGCGGCGAAGAGTGACTGCCGCGCCGATTCGATGGCGCCGCCCCGGCCGCCCGCGTCGAGCAGGAGCCATCCGAGCGAGACGCTGGGGCCATAGGTGAGCCGGTTGGTCGGGAGCCGGCCCGGCGACGACGACACCACCTTCGACGGGCCCCCGGAGATCTCGGCGCTCACCTGCGGGAGGTAGGCCGCCCAGGCGGCGCTCGCGCCGGCCGCCGCCGCGCGGGCGCTCCGCCAGGCCGCGATGGTTTGCGGGTTATGCTGGAGGGACAGGTCGACCACGTCGGCCAGGCCCAGGGCCGACAGCCGCCCGGAGAAGCTGTCCGGCACCGCCGGCTCGGGCGGCGGACCGGCCTGGCGCGGCGCGGGGGTCCAGGGCACCGCCGGTGTCGCGGCGGTGGCCGGCGCCCCTCCCAGCGTCGCCGGCGGGTTGCGCACGCACGACGCGGCCAGCGCGAGGCCGAGTGCGCCGGCCCAGCGCGAGGCGCCACCGGGATGACCCTTGCGAAAGCTCTGCATCAGGATTTGACCGTCACGCGTGCGGGAATTCTTCGCAAATCGAACTAATATTAGTATACGCTGAGTCGCGGGGAATTGTTGTCGCTACGCGAGCCGGGAGGGAACCTGCGCCACTTGACAGTCCAGGACCGCACGCGCGAGCCCCGGCTGCTGTTTTCGATCCCGCCCGGAACCGCCCGGACCAGAGACTCGAACCGGTGCGCCGGGGCGGTGATGGAGATCGGTCTGCTGGTGACCCGTCTGATCCGGCGGGAACTGCGCCGGAGCCGCCCCGCCGGCCTGTCGCTGCAGCATTTTCGGGCGCTCGCCGCCGTGGCCGAGGGAAGCGTCTCGGCGCCCTCGGGGCTGGCCCTGCACCTCGGGCTCGCTCCGGCCACGGTGTCGAAGCTGATCGACGATCTGGTCGGGAAGAAGTTCCTGCGGCGATCCCCGGATACCCTGGACCGGCGCAGCCGTCACCTGGCGGTCACGCGGGCGGGACGCCATCGGGTCCGGGCGGCGTTCGTCGCGTTTCGCCGGGAGTTTGCCCGCAGAATCGATTCGCTTCCACCCCGGGAGCGGCGGCGGATCACCGAAGCGGCGGAGCGGCTCCGCCCCCTGCTCGGGGGCGATTTTCCCCTGCCATGAAGCCGCCCGGCTACTCCGAGCGGAGCGCCACGATCGGGTTGACCCCCATGGCCCGGCGGGCCGGCAGCCAGCTCGCGACCAGGGCCACCAGCCCGAGCGCCAGCGCCACCGCGCCGAAGGTCGCGGGATCGCGCGGCGCGACCCCGTAGAGTAGGGTCGAAAGCCACCGCGCCCCGGCCAGCGCACCGACGACTCCAAGGGCCAGCCCCGCCGTGACCATGCGGGCGCCCTCCCCCAGCACCAGGCTCCGGACACTGCTGCGATCGGCGCCCAGCGCCATCCGGATCCCGATTTCCCTGGTGCGCTGCGCGACGGTGTAGCTCAGGACCCCGTGGACCCCGATCATCGCGAGCAGCAGCGCCACCCCCGCGAAGACGCCCAGCACGAGCATCGTGAATCGCCGCTGCCCGGTCGAGTGGGCCAGCGTCGCGGCGAGCGGCTCGACGCCGAAGAGCGGAAGGCCCGCATCCACCTCCCGGACCGCGGCGCGCACGCTGGCCGCGACGGCCGCCGGATCTCCATTAACCCGCACCAGAATGCTCCCATTGGGCACCGGAGCCTGACTGGTGGGCAGGTAGACCGCCGGTGGCGCGGCCGCGGCCAGACCGTGAATGCGCTCGTCGGCCAGGACGCCGACGATGGTCCGGTCGGACCCCCAGAGCTGGACCCGCGCGCCCAGCGGATCGCGCTGGCCGAAGAACACCCGTCGCGCCGCCTCGTTGATGCAGATCACGGGAGGGGCGTCGAGGTCGTCCGCGTCGGTCATGAGGCGTCCGGCCACGAGGCCTACCTGCATCGTACCGGGATACCCGGCGTCGATCAGGCGGATCGAGGGCTCGGGCCAGCGGTCGGCCTCCGCCTCCCGGCCCGCCACCACGATCGAGCTGGTATAGCCGGCCTCGAGCGGGTGCGCACTCACGATCGCCACGTTGGTGACCCCGGGCAGCGCGCCGATGCGGCGCCGGGCCTCGAGCGCGAACCGCCGCATCTCGGGCCACCGCGGCCAGTTCGACATCGGTTGCGGATACCGGCTGGCCGGCAGCTGGAAATCCGCCTTGAGCACGCCTTCCGCACGGAATCCCGGGTCCACCTGGTACAGCCGCCACAGGCTCTTGATGAGGAGTCCGGCCCCGATCATCAGAATGACCGCGAGGGCGAGCTCCGCCACGACCAGCGCCGAGCGGAAGCGCCGCTGCTCCCGTCCGGCCGACGCACCCCGTCCCGAGTCGGCCTGCAGCGCGAGACGGGGCCCCCGGCGGCGGGCCTGAATCGCTGGCACCATGCCGAACGTTACGCTGATCAGAACGGTGAGCGCCGCGGTGACGCCGAGCACCCGCGCATCGATGCCTATCGAGCCGACCCGGGGGATGCTCCCCGGCGCCAGCGCCAGGAGGCCCTGGAGCCCGACCAGGGCCAGGCCGAGTCCCACGATCGCGCCCGCGGCCGTGAGCACGGCGCTCTCGACCAGGAACTGCCGCATGAGTCGGGACACGCTCGCCCCCAGCGCGGCGCGAACCGTCACCTCCCTGGCCCGCGCGGCGCCGCGAGCCAGCAACAGGTTGGCGACGTTGGCACAGGCCACCAGGAGCACCAGGGCCACCGCGCCGATCAGGACCAGGAGCGCCGGCCGGACCCCTCCGAACACGACCTCGGCGAGCGGCTCCACGTGCGCGCCCCGGCTGTCGTTCGACTGCGGATAGATCCGCTCCAGCTCCCCGGTAATGGTTGTCATTTCGTCCTGTGCCGCCGTCGCGCTGGTGCCCCGGGCCAGCCGCCCCGCCACGAAGATCGGATGATTCCCCCGCGACTCGGGCGAACGGTCGGCCTGCAATGGCAGCCAGACGTCTACCCTGGCGCGGCTGGCCTGGTCGGCAAAGCCGCGTCGATAGTTCGCGACACCCAGGATCTGCAGGGTCCCGAAATCGGCCGAGGCGGGCAGGATGCCCACGATGGTGAACCGGTCTTCGTTGACCCGGATGGAGGACCCCACCGCCGACGGGCTCCGCGCAAAGCGATCGTTCCACATCGCCTCGCTGATCAGGGCAACATGGGGGCCGCCAGGCCGGTCCTGGTCATCGGTGAAGAGGCTGCCCGCGAGAGGCCGGATCCCCACCATCGGCAGGAATTCGTGACTCACCCACAGGCCGGGCACCCGGACGGCATCGCCGGCATCGAACGCCAGGGTCGCCGAGATCGGCGAGAAGGCCGCGAGCTGCTCGAAGCGGTGGCTCCGCTCCTTGAAATCGAAGTAATCGGGAACCGATGCCGGCTCGCGCAGCGTTCCGCTCTTCCGGTCGGTTTCCCAGATCATGGCCAGACGGCCCATGTCCGCGAACGGCGCCGGCCGGAGCAGCACGCCGTCGACGACGCTGAAGATCGCGGTATTCGCTCCGATCCCCAGACCCAGGGTCAGCACCACCGCCATGGTGAAGCCGGGGGTGCGCGAGAGGGAACGAAGGGCGTGGCGGAGCTCGGCGACGAAGTCTCGCATGGTCAACCTGGGATGACGGGTGATGGGGGCGGTCGCGAGCGCGGCGTCGGCGCGGGCGTCCAGACGCTGGGCCACGGCTCCCCGGACCAGATCCGCGAGCAGCCGGACGCGGACGGAGGCGGCGCCGATCCCCCGGCCGGCGCGCGCCCAGGCATCGCCGAACACCTGCAGGACGTCGGCACCGAACTCCTGGCGGAACGCCGCCGGGTAGAGCCCGAGCAACAGCCGCCCCAGCCAGGTGGAACCGGCTCGAGCCGGCCTCACGCCGGCCTCGCACGGGGCAGGACCCGCTTCGATTGCGCCAGCTGCACCAGACTGGCATGCCGGGCCGCCTCGGCCGCCAGGGCACGCCGCCCCAGGGCCGTGAGCCGGTAGTAGCGGCGCCGCTGATCATCGAGCTCCGGGTCCGGCCGCCGGCCGCTCTCTTCCACCAGCTTGAGCGCCAGGAGCCGCTTGAGCGCCCCGTACAGCGTCCCGGGACCCAGCCGGATGCTCCCGCCGCTCTCGGCGGCCACGTCCTGCATCAGGGCGTACCCGTGGCGTTCCTGATTGGTGAGCGCCAGCAGGAGATGGAACCAGGCGGGGGGGAGGGGGAGCAGGCGCGCCAGAGCATCGGTCATGGGGCCTCCGGCCATCAGTCGGACGACAATATATCGTAGGTCGATATAGTAGCGGAGTTTCACCCCGGGCGCCAGCGGCGCCCGGGGTCATCCCGCCTCGAGGTGGTCTATTCGCTGCGCAGGGCGATGATCGGGTCCACCCGCATGGCGCGGCGGGCCGGAATCAGGGTGGCGAACAGCGCGACCACCACCAACCCGAGGGAGACGATACCGAAGACGACGGGATCGGCCGCCCGGGTCTGGAACAGCTGGGTCGCCATCACCTTGCCGAGGGCCAGGGAGCCGCCCACGCCGAGCGCGATCCCGACGCCCGCCATGACCAGGCCGCGGTTGAGCACCAGCCGGAGCACACTGCCGGTTTCGGCGCCGAGCGCCATGCGGATGCCGAGCTCGCGGGTCTGCTGCGCCACCGTGTACGACATCACTCCGTAGATGCCGACCGCCGCGAGCGTGGCGGCCACCGCCGCGAAGAGTCCGAGCAGCAGCGAAAGGAAACGGGGCTGCGAAGAGGAGCCGGCCAACCGCTCCTCCATGGCCCGGACGTTGTAGATCGGCTGCTGGGCGTCGATCGTCAGCACCTGCCGCCGGAGCTCGGGCACCAGCGCCAGCGGGTCTCCCCGAGTCCGGACCGCGAAGCCAAGCTGGGTGAAGGCCGACTGCGCGAACGGCTGATAGAGCTGGGTGTGCTCATCGTCCCTGGGGCTGTTCTGCATGACGTGTCCCACCACGCCGACGACTTCGAGCCATCTCGGGTTCGTATCGGAGCCGAAGCCCACCCGCTTCCCGATGGGATCCTGCCCGGGCCAGTACTTCTCGGCCAAAACCTCGTCGACCACCGCCACCATCCGGCCGTCGGCGATGTCGCTCTCGTCGAATTCCCTGCCCCGTTTCACCGGAATTCCCATGGTGCGGAAATACCCCGGTGTCACGGTCCGAAAGTCTCCCCAGGGACCGTTGGCCTTCGGGGGCGGCTGGTATCCCTCGACGTGAAAGCTGCGAGTCCAGTTGTTGTTGGTCATGGGCAGCGCGACGTTGCCACCCACCGACACGACACCGGGAAGCGCGGCGAGCTGATGCCGCAGCTGGTCGAAGAAGGCGAGCTGTTGCTCCGGCTTCGGGTACTTGACGCTGGGGAGCGACACCGCGAAGGTCAGTACATGGGCCGGCTGGAAACCGGGGTCCACCGCTACCCAGCGGCGGAAGCTCTTCAGCATGAGACCCGCGCCGACCAGCAGGACGATGGCCAGTGCCACTTCGGAGACTACCAGCGTGGCCCGAAGCCCACCGCCGCGCTGCGAGCCGCCGCGCATCCCTTCCTTGAGCATTCCGTGCAACGCGGGCCGGGCCGCCTGAATGGCGGGCGCGAGACCGAAGAGCACCCCGAGCAGCACCGTGACCCCGCCGGTGAAGAGCAGGACCGAGCCGTCGAGTCCCACGGCGTCCATCCGGGGCAGGTTGATCGGATTTCTGGCCACCAGGGTCTTGACGGCGGCGTAGGCGACCAGGAGGCCGGCGGTCCCTCCCATCACCGACAGCAGGATGCTCTCGGTCAGGAGCTGCCGCGCCAGGCGCCAGCGGCTCGCGCCCATGGCCGTGCGCACCGCGATCTCCCGTTGGCGCGCCGTGGCCCGGGCCAGCAGCAGATTGGCCAGGTTCGCGCAGGCGATGAGGAGCACGAACGCCACGGCGCCCATCAAGACCAGCAGCGCCGGCCGGATCCGGCCCACGACCTGTTCGGTAGCCGCCTTGGTGTAGAGGCCCCAGTCCATGTCCCGGCCGGCGTTCTGCATCTCCCGCACCTGGCCCGCCAGCCGGTCCAGATCCTTTTGCGCCGTCTCGAGGGTAACGCCGGGCTTCAGCCGGACGACCATGGCCATGAATTCGCAGCCCCAGCAGTTGGGGTCGGTCTGTTGCGGCGTGAGCGCGAACGGCTTCCAGATGGCGATCGGATCGGTGCCGAACTGGAATCCATTCGGCACCACCCCCACGACCTGGTGGGCTTCGCCGTTCACCACCAGCGACTTTCCGATGATCGCGGGATCCCGGCCGAAATCCCGGGTCCAGAGTCCTTCGCTCAGGACCAGCACCTTGTCGGCGCCGGGAACCTCCTCGTCCGGCGTGAATCCCCGGCCCAGGATCGGGGCGATGCCGAGCGCGGCAAAGTATTCCGAGGTGGCCTGCTGGCCCACCAGATGCTCCGGCTCATTCCCGTTCGCGAGGTTGGCTTCCCAGTCGGTGAACCCGGCGGATTTTTCGAAGACCCGGTTCTGAGCCCGATAGTACTGGTATCCCGCGCCCGAGACTCCGGTCGACAGGTTGATCGATTTGTAGATGTGGCCCACCAGCGCTACGCGCTCCGGCTCGCCGAGCGGCAGCGGGCGGAGCAGCACGCCGTGCACCACGCTGAAGATCGCGGTGTTGGCCCCGACCCCCAGGGCCACGGTGAGGAGAGCCGTGATCGTGAACCCCGGCGACTTCCGGAAGCTGCGGAGCGCGTACCGGATGTCCTGAACGAGCGTCTTCATGGCGCCTCCTCAGCGCGGGCCGACGGCGATCCGGATATCCCCGGACAGGGACTCGAGGTCGAGCCGGGCCGACCCGTTGCCCCAGGTGGCGTTGTACCGGTGGCGATTCCTCCGGCGCTCGTCCTGCGTGGTCGGGAGATCCGACGAGAACCGGCCGGAAAAAGTCGCCGCCGACAGTTTGGCGTCGGGCCGGTCCGGCAGGGTCAGCGCGATGTCCCCGCTGGTCGTTCCGAACTCGTAGCTCCCATCCTTGAGAATCGGCCCTCGAAAGGTCACCTCCCCGCTGACCGTGTGGCCGTAGACTTCGGGCGCGCGGCCGTCCAGCAGCTCCACGTCGCCGCTGACCGTCTCGAGACTGATACTGGGGCCTTCCCCGCCGGTCAGCCGCACGTCACCCGAGACGCTCCGCAGCTCGAGATCTCCGGTCAGACCCTGGGCCACGACGTCCCCGCTCACCGTGCCGATCCGGAGGAGGAGCCCCGCCGGGACCTTGATCGTGAAGTTGAGCTCGGTGTCGTTCCGGTCGCCGTTGCCGTTCCACTCGTCGTTCGAGCTGCAGGGATTCTTCGATTCGCTCGATTCATCGGGCTCCCGGTCGGAGCCGTGCCGCCGGCCCCGGCTCCGCGGATAGCGAACGCAGAGCGCGACGCCGTTGTCCAGCTCGACCACCTCCATCGTGACTTCTTCCGGATCGCCGTACCGGTGCCTGACCCGGGTCCCGGTGACCTCGACCGTCCGGCCGGAGGACCCGGTCACCTTGATGTCACCGATGACGTTCTGGAAGTAGAATCGCTTGCCCGCGGCCAATTCGCGGTGGAAGTCGAGGCTCGAGCCCTGCTGCGCGGCGAGGGAGGGCACCACCAGGAACACGCCCAGAGTGAGGGAGCAGGCCCGCATGGCTCAGTATCCTCCGTGGATGTCGTTGTCGTCGTCGAGATCGTGCTCCGGCCGGGGTTTGTGTCTGCGGTCGCGCTCGGCCCGCCGCTCCAGGATCCGGTCCAGCCGCGAAGTGAGCTCGGCCGGACGGAGGAGGGAGATCGTGCCGCTGAACGATTCGAGCTCCACGCTGGCGCTGCCGGTGCCCAGGCGGAAGGTCTGGCGCCGGCGGCTGGGACGCTCCGAGGCCGGGAGGGGGAAGCTGGCGCGCACCTCGCCCGAGCCGATGGCCGTGGCGATCGTGGCGTTGGCGCCCTCGGGCATCGCCATGGCGATCGTGCCGCTGTGGGTCAGGAGCGAGTAGTGCCCGCCGTCCAGGATCTTTCCGTCATAGACCAGCTCGCCGCTCACCGTCTGGATCTCCACCGACTTGGCGTCGGACCGCGCCACCGTGATGCTGCCGCTCACCGTCTCGGCCACGATGTCGCCCTGGAGCTCGGCGGCCTCGATGTCGTCGCTGACCGTGTTCAGCTCGATCCGCCCCCTGGCCCCGGTGACCGTGATCCGCCCCTGGATCGAGGTGAGCTTCACCGTCTCGGCGCCGCCCTCGACGGTGATGTCGCCATCGAGCGTCTCCACGGCGATCGGCGCCCGGGTGCCCTTGATGTTCACCGTGGCGTACATCCCCTCGAGATCCAGCGGCATCCAGGCCGGCACGGTGAGCTCGTAGTCCACCATGTTGGCGGGGCCGTGATCGGCTTCGGCCTCGAGCGAAAGCACCGCACCCCCGAGGTTGATACTCACGTGGGTGCGGCGGGAATGACTCGCCTGCACGCGGACCTGATTCTTGTCCCAGGTCTTCACGACGATATCGCCGCCCTGGTTCTCCACCTTGAGGCGGGTGCCCTGGCTGACGCTGACTGTCGTGTCGGTCTGGAACCCCTGAGGGGCCTGAACGGCCACCAGGGCCAGCAATGAAAGCAGCATGGAACGCTCCTGATCAGGTTCGCGCGGCGATCGCGTTCGCGGCGACGCGCAGCAGGTTGAGCTTGCGCCGCATGTTCGCGGCGATCTGACGATTGAGATACGCGTTCGAGGGATCGCGTTGGATCGCGGCCCGGGCTTCGGCGATCGCCGCATCGATCCTGCGGAGACTCTCCTCCACCGATCGAACGGTGGAGGAATCGAGGCGGCTGCGGCCGGCCTCCAGCACCTGCTCGAGATCCCGTACGGCGGAATCGTACTTGCCCTCGGCGAACGCGACATTGCCCGGGGCGCCTGGCCCGGACCCGGCCTGGGGCACCACGCCCGGCACTTGGGCCACTGGCCGCACCGCGCCGGACTGACCGGGCCGGAGCGCCAGGTACACCGCGCCGCCTCCGACCGCCGCCATCACGATCGAGGCCGCGATCAGCTCGCGCCAGCCGAACCGGTGCCGGGCCGCCAGCCGCGCCCCCCGGGCGGTCCCGATCGCGACGATATCCGATTTGTCCAGGCGTGCCTCGATGGCGTCCCAGAGAGCGGGCGCGGGCGCGCGGCCGGCGTAGTCGGGTGCGGCGGCCACGATGGCGCGAAGATCGGCGAGCAGCGAAGCGCATTCCGGGCAATCGGCGAGGTGGGCCGAGAGCGTCGCGCGCGAGTCGGCGTCGAGCTCGTCATCGAGGTAGGCCGACAACAGATTGGCGTAGCGGTCGGGCATGTTCGGCTTCCGTTTCAAGTGGCCAGATGCTGCCGGAGCAGCAGTCGGGCGCGATGGAGCTGAGACCGCGAGGTGCCGGGATCGACGTTCAGCATCCGGGCGATTTCCTCGTGCTTGTATCCCTCCATGTCATGGAGGACGAACACTTCGCGCGCCCCGGCCGGAAGCTTCTCGACGGCGCCCTCGAGCGCCACCTTCAGGTCCGGCCGCTGGGCCACACCGGACGCTGCCAGCATCAGCCCCTCGTCCGACACCTGTCGCTTGCGATCCTGGCTCGAGGTTTGGCGCCGCCGCAGGAAGAGGTTCACCGCCACCCGATGGAGCCAGGTTCCGAAGGCCGACTGGCCGGCGAAGGTGTGCAGCTTCTGCCAGACCCTGATGAAGACCTCTTGCACGGCATCTTCCGCGTCTCCCGGATCGAGTAGCCAGCGAGCCAGACTGTGTACCCGCGCCGAGTGCCGATGATACAGCCGCTCGAACGCGGCGTGATCGCCTTTCGCGGCGAGCGCCACATCGTGCCGGTCGAGATCCGCGGCGGTCACGGCCAGTTGAGCCTGCAGGGGACTACCTCCGGTGGCGGCGCCGCCGATCCATCGAACGCAGCATTGGACACTTGGCGATGTTCGAGCGTTGGAACGTCGGTCAGTCCTCCTAAATAAGAATGTCGGGGGACGGGATTGACTCCTTGGTATCTTAATGATATCATTATTCTATCACACCAACGGAGCTTGTTTCCATGATCCGCGAGAAGGTGATTCGGCCCCTGCCTGGACTCCCAACCGTCTTCGTGGTCCTCGGTATCCTGGGCCTCACTGGCTGGCAGTTCATCAACGCGGTCCAGCGCCAGGCTCCCGGCGTCATCATCGGCGGCCTGCTCGTCTTCGTGCTCATCGCCGTGGCCCTCGGTGGTTTCATGGTGGTCCAGCCGAACGAGGCCAAGGTCCTCACGCTGTTCGGGAAATACTCCGGCTCCGTCAAGGAAGCCGGGTTCTGGTGGGTCAACCCGTTCACCCGGAAGACGCGGATCTCGCTCAGGACCCGGAACTTCGAAACCGCCAAGCTCAAAGTGAACGATGCCCACGGCAACCCGATCGAAATCGGGTCCATCGTGGTGTGGCGGGTGGTCGATACCGCCGAGGCGATGTTCGAAGTCGACGACTACGAGCACTACGTCAAGGTCCAGAGCGAATCCGCGGTCCGGGGACTCGCGTCGAGCTACCCCTACGACGCGCACAATACCGGGGAGGCCGCGCTCTCCAGTCATGCGGCCGAGGTAGCCGCCAACCTCATGGCGCAGGTCCAGGAGCGCCTGGGCAAGGCCGGCGTGGAGGTCATCGAGGCCCGTATTTCCCATTTGGCGTACGCCCAGGAGATCGCGCAGGCCATGTTGCAGCGCCAGCAGGCGGGGGCCATCATCGCCGCCCGGTACCGGATTGTCGAGGGCGCGGTGGGCATGGTCGAGAACGCGCTCGAGCTCCTGGCGCAGAAGAACATCCTGCATCTGGACGACGAGCGGAAGGCCGCGATGGTCTCCAACCTGCTCGTGGTGCTGTGCGGGGAACGGGGGACCCAGCCGGTGGTGAACGCGGGCACGCTCTACACCGGTTGAGCCGCGGCCGGCCATGACGGAACGCAAGGCCTTCCTGCTTCGCCTCGACCCCGCGCTGCACGATGCGTTGCAGCGCTGGGCCGGGGCGGACCTGCGGTCGCTGAACGCCCAGATCGAATTCCTGTTGCGACGGGCGGCTCGGGAGGCGGGCCGCCTGGACGAGGGAGGGCCGCAGAACCTCTCCCCCCTTCCCTAGTCTTCCGCGAAGTGCTTTCGTCAGGGGACGCCTTAACGAAAGAGTTCGATCATGCCCCGACTCCTTACGCTCGCGTGCCTGGCCGCCCTGCTTCTCCCGGCCGGGGCGGTGGCACAGGACACGACCCACAAGCAGCAGCAACAGCAGCCGCCCAAGATCAAGCGAAATCCCGACCTGATCTCGGAGCAGGAGATCCAGGCCGCGCCCGATGCCTGGCAGACCGCGTTCTCCCTGGTAGAGCAGCTCCGGCCCAACTGGCTCAGGACTCACGGGATGAGCACGATCCGCTCGACCACGCCGCTCCCCCAGGTCTACGTCAGCGGAGCCAGGCGCGGCGGACCCTCGGCCCTCGAAGACGTGCCCCGGGCCTCGATCAAGGAGATTCAGCATCTCAGCGGGAATGACGCATCGCTGCGATACGGCATGGGCCATGAGAGCGGCGCGATCCTCGTCATCCTGAAATGACGCGCCTACCGCGGTGGCTCGGGGGGGCCGTGCTGGGACTCCTGCTGGCCCGGAGCCCGGCGGCCGCCCAATCGGGCAACAGCGGCATCCTCGAGGGCAGAGTGCAGGCCGACGCGGGCGTCCCCGTGCCGCTCGCGGACATCATGGCTTCGCATACCGATGGATTCACCCGCCGGCAGGCGCTCTCCGACACCAGGGGCAGCTTCCGCCTCGCGTTCCTCCCTCCGGGCACCTACCGGCTCACGGTGCGCCGGATCGGTTACCGTGCCGTAGTGGTGAACGACATCGTGATTCGCGCCGGGCGAGTGGAGACGGTGCTCATCACCCTCACCCCGACGGCGCTGACGCTGGATTCGCTGGTGGTGGAGGCGCCGGCCGTCCATATCGGCACCGGCGACACCGAGTTCGGGACCCGGCTCACGGCCCGGGAGCTGGCGGTCCTGCCGCTGCCGGACGATGCGAAGGCGCTGGTGGCCTTCACGCCCGGCGCGCGTCCCGACCAGATCTGGGGCGCGGCCACCGCGCAGGCCAACAACTATCAGCTGGACGGCGTGGCGGTCAACCATCCGGGGATCGGGGGCGACTTCCTCCAGCCCAGCACCAGCTGGATCGAGGAGATCGAAGTCCGCGGCCTCGGTGCCGGCGCGGAGTACGGCAACTTCCAGGGCGGGCTCGTCAATATCGTCACCAAGTCCGGCGGCAACCGGTTCCAGGGCGCCCTCCGTACCACGGGCGAATCGTGGCATCTGAACGGCAGCAACCTCAGGGTGACCGAGCTCGGTTCGGAGCCGTCGCACCGGGGAGAAGTGGACGGCCAGTTCCGGGGTCCAATCGTGCGGGACAAGCTGTTCTTCGCGGTGTTCGGTCAGCTGGTGGACCGCGGGCTCCGGGTGCTCAACAAGGTGCGCCAGGTCCCCGGAGAGTTCTCCCCTGACGAACCCACCGAGCAGGAGCGGAAGTTCCTGGCCAAACTGACCTGGCAACCCACCACCAAGGACATTCTCAACGGCGAGCTGGGCCGGATCGACGGGGACGATTCCCGGTTCGGCCAGAACGGATTCCAGAGCGCCGAGGCCACGCTCGACCGCACGTCGCGGACGATGTTCTACAACCTGTCGTGGCAGCGCACATTGACCGCGAGAGATTTTCTCGAAGTGAAGGTGGCCGGCTTCAACGGGAGCGAAACCCGCAACGGCTACGGCGGCGCCGATCTCCCCGGTATCGCCACGCTCCTCGAGGTCAATCCCCGGGAATATCAGAACGCGCCCTTCCGGGAGTCGCGGGAGCCGTTCAGCATCGCGTTCTCGGCGAACTGGGACGTTTACGCCCGCATCGGGTCGATGGAGCACCACTTCAAGGTGGGCGGCGAGCACGCGTTCGGGGAATGGACCTACAAGTTGGTGCGAAACGGAGGGCTCACCTGGCGTCCGGGCGAGCGGCTGACTCCGCCGGTATTCGACCCGGCGGTGCCGTCTACCTGGGTCTTCAACGGGGTCATGACCAGCAGCTGGGGCGGCGAGGCCGATCTGGGGTCGAAGGTCCAGAACAGCGCCGCGTTCCTCCAGGACTACATCCAGGTGACCCGCTGGCTCAGCATCAATCCCGGCGTCCGGTGGGGGCGCTGGATCGGTCGGCTGCGCCAGCCGGGCGGGCGGGGGTTCTTCACGCCGGTCAGCGACAACGCATTCGAGCCCCGCATCGGCGTGGTGGCCGACCTGAGCGGCAATGGAACCCTGGTGGCGAAGGCGCACTGGGGAATCTTCCACCAGAACATGTTCGCCTCGTTCTTCGACCGGGCCGAGGGCGGCAGCGTCTACACCAACGAAGAGCGCTGGGAGTATTCCGGCCCGCCGTTCGCCAATCCGAACACGACATTCACCGAGGCGCAGCGCAACGGCGACCCGGCATGGCGGAAGGTCCAGACGATCAGGCTCAACGAGGTCGGCCGGGTGGAGAACTTCAAGGAGCCGTACATCGAACAGGGCATCGTGGGGCTGGAGAAGGCCTGGGGCGGTCACCTGAAGACCGAGGCCCTCTACGTCCGACGCCGCAACAGGAACATGGTGGCCGTGGTGGACCGCAACCTCGACCAGAACTACACCGTCTATCACGACGTCACGGTCCAGGACCGCTTTTTCCGGCCGCTGTTCTTCGGCGGGAAACCCCTGGTGCTTCCCACGCTCTACGTCTCCAACGAGGACATCATCTACTGGCGGACCCAGGTCCTGGAGCACGGGCTCCTGGGAGAGTTCACCCCGCCCGGCTTCGACGGAGCCGAGGGCACCGCCCGATGGCTGGCGCTCACTTACCATCCCGACAACGTGCTCACCAACGTGCCCGATGCGACCCGCAAGTTCGACCAGCTGCAGCTGTCCGCATCGGCCAGCTATTCCTCGTGGTGGGCCAGGCTCTCGGGGACGATCACCAGCCTCAAGGGCAACCTGAACAGCTTGACCGGCACCGACGACTACACGGTGTCGGGCGCCGGACCGTACGTACACGTGAACGAGCAGATCAATTCCTACGGAAATCTCAACAACCAGAGCAAGATCGAGCTGAAGCTGGCGGTGGGAGGCAACCTGCCCTACAAGTTCCGGGGCGGTGCCTTCGTGACCTACTTCTCCGGGGACCAGGTGACCCCGACCCTCACGATCTCCGATCTGCTGTTGGAATTCGAGCTGCCCGATTCCACCACCAACACGTTCCCCCGCCGGGCCGAACGCATCCGGGGGTACTTCTTTGCCACCACCACCGGGCAGCGGATCTTCGTGCAGCCCCGCGGCACCTACAACTATCCGGGGCGCACCTCGCTCGACCTCCATCTGGAGCGGGAGTTTCCGGTGGGCCGAACCCGGCTGAGCATTGCGCTCGACGCGTTCAACGCGCTGGGCGCGAACACCATTTCCGGAATCCAGACGTCGGTGAACGGCAACCTGGACCCCGAGGCGTTCTCGGCGTACGGGCAGACTACGCAGCGCGTGCCGCCGAGAACTCTCCGAATCGGAGCGGGGGTGCGGTTCTGAGGAGTGCTTTCTGAGGAGTTCTGCGGCTACTTCTTCTTCATGCTGTCGTATACCATCCCGATGAATACCTCGGGCTTCATGAATCCGGCTCCCCAGGTGGCATCCCACTCTGCGCTCGGCTTGGCGGCGATGACCTCTGCCCGGGTCCTGCCCCGCTTGATCAGGAGCGCCACCCGGTCCCGGACCTTGGTCAGCACGTCCCGGTACGCGATCAGCTCCGCCTTCCCTCCCAGGGGGCCGTGGCCCGGAATCACCTTGGTGCTGTCGTTGACGTAGGCCAGGGCCGAGTTCACCGCCTTGATCACTCCCTCGAACGAGCCGCCGCTCGACAGGTCGAAGAACGGGTACGATCCATTGAAGAAGGTGTCCCCCATGTGGATCGTATTGGCCCGCGTGAAATGCACGATCGCGTCGCCGTCGGTGTGGGCCGGCGGCACGTGGACCACGTGGATCTGCTCGCTGCCGTTGTAGAACGCGACGCCGTCGGCAAAGGTGATCACGGGGAGGGCGCCATTCGGCGAGGGCGGCGTCCGGCGGTTGAATGCCGCGTTGAACTGCTCGGTGCTCATCCGGGTCCGGACATTGTCGTGGGCCACGATGATGATGCCGGCATTGGCCATGTTCTCGTTCCCGCCGGTGTGGTCCCCGTGCCAATGGGTGTTGACCAGGAATCGGATGGGCTTGTCGGTGACCTGGCGCACCGCGGCCAGGATCTTCTGACTGAGCTGGGTGTACTGGTCGTCCACCAGGAACGCGTAGTCCTCTCCCGCATTCAGCGCGATGTTCCCGCCCGCTCCGAGCAGCATGTACACTCCCGCGCCGGCCGGGATGGTCCGGACCGTCACGGTGTCGTAGTTGGGCTGGGCGGCGAGGGAACCGGCACCGGCCAGGAGCAGGGCGGCGAGCGGCAGGCTGGGTCGAAACATCATCGGGAGACTCCAGGGCGAGCAACCAGGGAGTTGGCGACGGCGCCCGCGAGCGCCGCGGCGCTCCAGGCCAGCACCGCGCCGAGCACGAGGGTGAGCAGAATCAGCACGGCGGGAGGCACACTCATTACTCCGCCAAGCCGGGTGGTCAGCAGGGCCATCGCATCGTGATCTGCCTGCCAGTCACCCAGGAGCCAGAGGGCCCACGCCGACGCGGCGGCCAGCGCGGCCGTGCCACCGGGGGCGTTGACCGCCGGCCGCATGGCTCCCCAGAGGGCCGCCACCACCGGGATGGCCCACCATCCCCATCGCGTCGCGAGCGCGAATGCGGCGGTCAGCGCGGCAAAGGAGAGCCACCGCTTCATGGCGGGTTGGTGCCGGTCAGGGTGAGACGTTCCCGAACCCGCGAGGGCGGGAGATCCGCGGGGCGGGCGGGAAACAGCAGCGTGTCGAGCTCCCCCGCCATCCAGTGCGGAATCCGGTCCATGTACCAGCGGCTCGCCGGGTTGCCGGACTGGCCTCCGGGATAGGTGCCCCAGGCGTGGACGTCGGGTCCCAGCTCCACCACCATGCGCCAGCTGGGGCCATGGGTGCCCTTGCCCGGCGACGGATTGAGAGTCGACGGTCCGCCCTGCACCGGGAGATTCAGCGCGGACAGCGCCGGCAACCGCAGCAAGTGATAGATGTTGGCGTGATGGGCGTTGGACCAGAGCCATCCATCGCCCTCGGGCGGACCAAACTCGCGAAGCGCGCTCGCGAGGCCCGCCTTGAGCGCCCGGGCCAGGATCTCGTTCCGGCCTTCGACTGCGGGCGTTCGGCGATCGTCCCACCAGGCGCTGCTCGAATCGGCGATCATCTCGAGCAGGACGGCATCCTGCGGCAGGACCACGGGACCATCGGTACTGTCCGCCGAGGCGGGGATCAGCTCGTCGAGCAGCAGCCGGGGCAGCGCGGTCATGGCCGCCTCGAAGAGCACGGCGCGGCGGTTATCCCGGGTGTAGCGGCGGTCCCATTCCGACAGGAGGGACGCGGCCCGGCGCAGGGTATCGTCGCTTCGGCCGGCGTTCTGCAGCGCGGCGGCCGCGGCCAGAAACACCGGAACGAACGCGTCGGCCCGGGCACTGCCCGGGTCGGTCTGGAATCCGCGCATGGCATCCGGCGTCACCGCGGAGTCGGCCCGGAGCAGCTGGTTGATCCGCATCGCGCGCCAAGGGGAATACCAGTTCGAGCCGAAGTAGCGGGAATTCACCCGGGGATCCACCGGCTGCTGATTTGCGGAGGCGAGGAACCCCTGCGACGGATTCAGCGCGAAGGGATACTCGGAGAGCGGCAGATACCCGGTCCAATCGCTGGCGCTCCGACTGCCATCCCGGATCTCGTCTCCCCGGCCGTCGCCCGGACGGATCGGGTATCGCCCGGTGGAGCGAATGGCGATGGTGCCGGCGCGATCGGCCGCAATGCCGTTTTGCGCCGGCGCCACGAAGTCCTTCCATCCGTCGAGCCATTCGGAAACACTGCCGGCCTGGTCGAGACGCAGAAAATCCTCGCCGCCCAGCGACTCGAACGGAGTCCACCGCACCGACAGCCAGCGGCCCCGATCCTTGACCATCGGCCCGCGGTGCGTGAAGTAGAGCGTGTCGGTGTGGAGCAGCTCTCCCCGCCTGCCTCGCAGCAGCTCGACCCGCCGCTCCAGCGGCTTCCAGACGCCGTCGACCCGATACTGCTTCGGTGAGACGGAGTCGTCCACCACTTCGGCGTAGTGATCGCGCACGTCGGCGCCGGTATTGGTGAACGACCAGGCGATGTTGCGATTGAATCCGATGACCACGCCGGGGGATCCCGGAAAGCCCACGCCGGCGACATCGGGGCCGCCGTCCACGTGCAGGTGGATTTCATACCAGATGGACGGGAGGGTGAGCTCGAGGTGGGGATCGCCCGAGAGCAGCGGGTGTCCGGCCGCGGTCCGGGCGGGGCCCACCGCCCAGTTGTTGCTCCCGATCGCATCGCCGTCCCCGGGGCGGCGCGGAGCCAGCCCCAGCGCCAGCTCGACGGCGGCCCGCTCCTGCGCCGCGACCGCCGCCGCGGTGTCGGCGGCGCCGGGCGGCGGGAGCGGCCGGACGAAATCGTAGCGCGGCGCGCCCAGGCCATTGGGCTGGATCGGCTCCTGGATCGGGCTGTTGAGCGGCAGGAGCGCCTCGGCGGCGGCGGCACCGACCATGGCGCGCACCCGGAGCCGGTCGAGGGTCGGGTCTTCATACGCCAGGGTGAGGGCCATCTGGCCGAAGAAGTAGTAGGACAGCAGGGGCCGCCAGCGCGCCGGCTTGGCGCCGAGCAACCGGTATTCGAGCGGGAGATCGGCCGGGCGCATGGCGTCGATCCAGGCATTCACGCCTTCGGAGTACGCCCGGGCCGCGCGGGAGAGCAGACTGCCGCTGTCGAGACCCGCCGCGAGACGCTCGGCGCCCCAGGCGAGGCCGCGCCGGCGGGCCACCCGGTCGGCGTCGAGGGCGCGGGCGCCGACCAATTCGGAGAGCGTGCCGCTCGCCGCGCGGGTCGAGATCTCCATCTGGAACAGGCGGTCCCGCGCCAGGAGATAGCCCTGCGCGCGCCAGGCGTCTTCCTGCGATTTGGCGAAGACGTGGGGCACACCGCGGTCGTCGATCAAGACCTCGACCGGCGCGCGCAATCCCGGAATGCGCGCCTCCGCGCGCGCCGGCGGATTGGCATTGCGGGCGAGCGCCCAGACGCCGTTGGCGGGCTCGAGGAAGGACCCCAGCGCGGGCGCCGGGCCGACCGGCCGCGCCGCGACATAGATCACCGCGGCGAGGACCACGAGGGGAATCAGGAATCGTCGCATGGAAGGCGGCCATTAGGTTCACCCGCCGGGGTGCGGGTGTCAAGCCGCCGCGAGGCCCGGAGAGTATCTTGGCAGCGATGTCCCGCGCGGACGCCCCGCGCGGTCCCGTCCCACCGCCACCCGAGCCTGACCATGTCCCGATACGTGCTCGTGTTCGTCGCGGCGCTCGCCGCCTGCGCCCCACCCACCCCGGCCACCACCCCGGCTCCCGCTCCCGACCGCGGGGACTACGACCTCGTCATCGGGGGCGGGCGGGTGGTGGACGGAACCGGCGCCGCCTGGTTCTATGGCGATGTGGCCATCACGGGCGACCGCATTGCCCGGGTGGAGCCCCGCGGTGCGCTGGCCCACGTCCGGGCGCGGCGCTACGTGGATGCCCGGGGACTGGTGGTGGCTCCGGGATTCATCGACATCCAGGGCCAGTCCGACTACCAGTTCACCCTGGGAGACGGCCGGGGCATCAGCAAAGTGACCCAGGGGATCACCACCGAGATCATGGGAGAGGGCAGCAGCCCTGCGCCCACCAACGCGAAGTACCCCGGCTTCGGCACTCCGGCCACGAACTACAGCGGCCCCCACGGGTTCGCGGCGTGGCTCTCCGCGATGCAGTCCCATGGCGTGTCGGAGAACTTCGGCTCCTTCCTGGGCGCCGCCACGGTGCGGGTCTACGCCAAGGGTGAAGCGCAGGGGCCGGCCTCCCCCGCCGAGCTGGACACCATGCGTGCCGTCGTCCGCAACGCGATGGCGGACGGGGCGTTCGGCGTCGCATCGGCCCTGATTTATCCTCCCGGCAACTACGCCAGCACCGAGGAGCTGATCGAGCTGGCGAAGGCGATGGCGCCGGCGGGCGGGTTGTACATCACCCACATGCGCTCCGAAGGAAACGCCTGGCTCGAGGCCATCGACGAGGCGATCCGGATCGGCAAGGAGGGCGGCGTGCCGGTCGAGATCTACCACTTCAAGGCGGGCGGGAAACGCAACTGGTCCAAGACACCGGCGGCCCTCGCCAAGATCGATTCGGCCCGGGCCGCGGGGCTCGACATCCAGGCGGACATGTACGCCTACACCGCCGGAGGAACCGGGTTGACCGCCTGTCTTCCGCCGTGGGCCAGCGCCGACGGGAAACTGTTCGACAACATCGCGACCCCCGAGATTCGGCGGCGGATCCGGGCGGAAATGGATCGCGATCAGAACGAATGGGAGAGCCTGTGTCAGATCGGCGGGCCGGAGAACGTCCTGTTCGTCCAGTTCGAAAAGCCGGAAAACAAGCGTTTCGTCGGAAAACGGCTGACCGAGGTGGCCCAGATGACGGGCAAGGACTGGGAGGAGGCAGCCATGGACCTGATCGCGTCGGAGCACTCCAGGGTGGAGACGATCTTCTTCCTCATGAGCGAGGAGAACGTCAAGACCAACCTGCGCCAGCCCTGGATGAAGATCGGTACCGACGCCGACGGCGTGGACCCCGACAAGGCGCAGGGACTCACCCACCCGCGGGCCTATGGCAATTATCCGAAGATCCTGGGGAAATACGTGCGGGAGGAGAAGGTCCTGACGCTGGAAGATGCGATCCGGAAGATGACGTCGGCTGTCGCCACCCGGCTTTCAATTGCCGATCGCGGGTTGCTGCGACCCGGGTTCTACGCCGACGTCGTGGTCTTCGATCCGGAAACCGTCGCGGACCGGGCTACGTACGAGCGGCCCCACCAGGTATCGGTCGGAATCCGGCATGTCTTCGTCAACGGGGTGGAGGTGGTCCAGGACGGCGTGCATACCGGAGCCAAGCCGGGGCGGGCGGTCCGAGGACCGGGGTGGACCGGCAACTGAACGATGGACACCGCCCGGGCGATCCGGTGGGGAGGCTCCGAGTCGGCCGGCTGGAGATCGAAGTAGTCGTCGAGCGCGTCCTCGATGTCGTCATCGTCGCTCGGCCCCGTGTGGAACTCTTCCGCGTAGCCCGGGTCGATGAACACGTAGCCGTAGGGATAGTCGAGGCCGGACAGCATGACGATCCGGGTGCCGCCGCCCTCGAGATGCACCAACACGGTGTCCTGCACCGTGGCCACCAGCCTCACATCGGTGTCGGACAGGTAATTGGCAACGACCTGGGTGGAGCGGCGGAATTCATCGCGGACGCGGTCCCGATCCGAAATGGGCAGGGTATCCGTGGACGGAAGCCAGAACGCAATCACCGCGGCCTCGCGGACCACCGGCGCCGTCGCGCTCGCGACCGGCGCACGCGCCGATCCCTGGGGCCCGGTAGCCCGGCATCCGCAGAGGACCGCAGCCAGGGCGACCAGCGTCGCTGAACGCACCCGTTTCATTCCCGCCAAGATAATACCCGTCAACAGGTTAGCGTAGACGCCGGGAATCGGCCGATCGGAACGGGCTGGTGACCGGTATGCAAGCACCCGCTTGCAGCGGTCGATCGCCCCCGCTACCTTCGGCGCCCTATGGATCTTCGCCAGAAAATCCTGAACGCGGCTACCGAGCTGTACGCCGAGACCGGCTTTCGGGGAACGACGACGCGTCAAATCGCCCAGCGCGCCGGCGTGAACGAGGTGACGGTGTTCCGGCATTTCGGCTCGAAGACCGCCCTTCTCCACGAAGCGATTCGCTGCGCCTGCGCCACGTCGGGGCCGAGCAGCCTGCCGGAAGTCCCAACGGACCCCCGCGCCGAGCTCATGGCCTGGGCCCGGCTCCATTGGGAGGAGCTGTGGACCCGGCGCTCGGTGATCCGCACCGCCATGGGTGAGGTCGAAGAGCATCCGGAGATGCTGCCCCGGGAGAGCAGCGCCACCGCCTGCGCCGGCCGGGAACTGGCCGGCTACATCGAGCGCCTCCGCGCCGCGGGGCTGGCCCGGGCGGAGTTTGCCACGCCCGCGGCCGCGATGACCCTGATGGGAACCCTCTTCGCCGATGCGATGACCCGCGACGTCATGCCCTTTGCCTACCGACTGGAGCCGGGGGCCGCGATCCAAGAGTACGTGGATCTGTTCGTCCGCGCGATCGGCGCGGAGGAGGCGCGATGACGCTCCGCGCCGGAATCGTGGCGCTCCTCCTGGCGGCGAGCGGCGCGGGGCCCGCCCTCGGCCAGGCTCCGGCCGAGCCGCGGCGGCTGGCGCTCGAGGAAGCGCTGCAACTCGCCCTGCCGAGCAGCGAGGTAGTGGGTCTGGCGCGATCGGCGGTGAACCGCTCCCGCGGGGAACAGCTCAGGGCCCGGAGCGAATTGTTCCCGCAGCTGAGCGGCTCGGCCTCCTACTCCCGGCTCATCAAGTCGCAATTCTCCGGGCTCGCCTCCAGCGATTCGTCGACTGACACCAGCCCGACCCACTGCGACAAATTCCTGGCCGATCCATCCCTTCCGATCGGCGCTCGGGTGGATTCCCTGGAGCGGGCGCTGCAGTGCGTATCGGCGCTGAACCCCTTCGGCAATCTGGGCAGCCTGCCGTTCGGACGGGCCAACACCTACAACCTGGGCCTGTCGCTGTCCCAGACGCTGTTCAGCGGCGGCCGGGTGAGCGGCCAGATCCAGGCGGCCAACGCGGGCCGGCAGAGCGCGGAGCTGGCGCTGACGGCGAGCGAGGCCCAGCTCACGCTCGATGTGGTGCAGACCTACTTCGACGCCGCGCTGGGCGATCAACTCGCCGGCATCGCGCGCACCGCCCTCGAGCAAGCCGATTCCACGCTCCGGGAAACCGAGCTCCGGCGCAGCCTCGGTACGGTCCCCGAGTTCGATCTGCTCCGCTCCCGAGTCACCCGCGACAACCAGCGGGCCGTGGCCATTCAGCGCGCGTCGGATCGCGACCTGGCCTATTTGCGCCTGAAGCAGCTCCTGGACATCCCCGGGTCCACCCCGCTCCAGCTGACGACGGTGCTGGATGATTCGGCGATGGCGAGCATCCCCTCGCTGGCCACGCTGCTCACGAGCGAGGGAGATACCGCGTCGGAGCGGCGGGCGCCGGTGCGTCAGGCGGCCCTCGCGATCAAGGCGGGCGAGGGGCTGCTCAAGGCGGCCAGGGCCGAGGATCTCCCCGCGGTCTCGCTGACATCCGCGTACGGGCGGATCGCGTACCCCGGCTCGGGGCTGCCCAGCTGGGGGCAGTTCCTGACCAACTGGAGCGTGGCCGTCGGGCTGACGGTGCCGCTCTTCACCGGCGGACGGATCACCGGCGACAAGCTGGAGGCGCGCGCGAATCTGGAAGACGCCCGGCTGCGGCTCCAGCAGACCACCGAGTTTGCCCAGCTCGACGCCCAGAGCTCTCAGCAGGAGCTGCAGAGCGCGCGCGAGTTGTTGCGGGCCAGCGAAGGCACCGCGACCCAGGCGGCCAGGGCGTACGACATCGCCGAGATCCGGTATCGCGAGGGGATCTCGACCCACACCGAACTGCTGGACGCCCGGCTCTCGCTCGAGCAGGCGCGGGCCAATCGGGTGCAGGCGGCGCGGGACGCCCTCGTCGCGCGAATGCGGATGGCGCTGCTGGCCCGCCTGCCGCTGGCAAGCGCCACCGCCGGGTTGTCCAGCACCCAGTCGGCGGCAGCCCGGCGCCCGACCCAACCGACCCAGTCTTCGGCAACGTCCGGAATCGGAATCCCATGAGCGCTGCACACCTCCCCGTCTTCTCCCGCGCTCTCCTGTTCGGCTTGCTGGGCGTCGGAGCCGCGGCCTGCGACCGAGGCAAGGCGGAAGCGGGCTCGCCCGCTGACGTGCCGGCGGTGGCGCTCCGCGCCGACAACATCGCGGTGGCCGCGACCCGGGATATCTCCAACGGGCCGTCGATTTCGGGAACCCTCATCGCCCAGCGGCAGGCCACCCTCCGCGCCGAAGTCGCGGGGGCCGTTACCCAGGTCTACGCCGAGCAGGGGCAGCCGGTGAAGACCGGCCAGGTGCTGCTCCGGCTTGACGACGCCGCGATCCGCGACGCGGTGCTCTCCGCCAAATCGCAGGAGCGCACGGCCAACGAGGCGGTGGTGGTGGCCAGGCGCAACGCGGAGCGATCGGAGCGCCTGTCCCAGGCCGGCGCGCTGGCCGAGCGGGATCTCGAGCAGGCCCGCTGGAGCGTGATGAACGCCGAGGCGGCGCTGGCCGATGCCAGCTCCCGCCTGGCGAACGCCACCAAGCAGCTCGACAAGACGGCGATTCGCGCGCCGTTCGCCGGCGTGGTCAGCGAACGGCAGGCCAATGCCGGTGACGTGCTCCAGGTGGGGAATCCGGCGGTCTCGGTGGTCGATCCCGCCAGCCTCCGGCTGGAAGCGAACGTCCCGGTGAGCGCGCTGGCGGTGCTCAAGATCGGGACTGCCGTGGACTTCGAAGTCAGCGGATACGAAGGGAAGTCGTTCACCGGACGGGTGGAGCGCATCAATCCGGCGGTGGATCCGGCCACCCGGCAGGTGCGGATCTACGTGGACATTCCCAACAGCGCCGGGCGCCTGGTGGCCGGGCTCTTCGCGCAGGGACGGGTCGCCACCGAGCAGCGCAACGCCCTGGCGATCCCGCTGACCGGCGTGGACTTCAAGACCCCGACCCCCTCGGTCCGCCGGCTGCGCGGCGGCCGGGTCGAGCTGGTGGCGGTCGAGCTGGGAATGCAGGACGACCTGCTCCAGCTGGTGGAAATCCGCTCGGGGCTGGTGCCCGGCGATACGGTGCTGGTCGGGCCCGGAGCCGGCGTGGCGGTCGGCACCCCGGTCCGGATCACCAAGGAGTGACGCCCCATGTTCATCTCCGATAGCGCCATCCGCCGTCCGGTCATCACCGTCGTGGTGATGATGGCGCTGGTCATCTTCGGGCTCTTCTCGCTGCTCACGCTCAAGACCGACGAGTACCCCGACGTGGCGCCGCCCTACGTGAGCGTGGCCCTGCCCTACCCCGGCGCGTCGCCGGAGACGGTGGAGAAGGAAGTGCTCAACCCGGTGGAGGAGGCGATCTCCTCGATCACCGGCGTCAAGAAGGTGAACGGACAGGCGATGGACGGATTCGCCACCATCCTCATCGAGTTCCAGTTCACCAAGCCGCTCGCCGAGGCCACCCAGGACATCCGCGACGCGATCTCGGGGATCCGGGACGATCTGCCGCCGGAGATGAAGGAGCCGATCATCCGGAAGATGAACGACACCGACCGGCCGATCGTGTCCATCGCCCTCTCGTCGGCCACGCTGGCCCCCAGGGAGCTGACCCGGATCGCGGATCCCGGCATCACCCGCGAGCTGCGCTCCATTCCCGGCGTGGCCGAAGTCAACGTGTCCGGCAAGCAGGTGCGCGAGCTCACCGTCGAACTCAAGCCCGAGGCGCTGCAGGCCACCGCGGTGAGCGTGGCCCAGGTGGTGCAGGCGCTCCAGCTTCAGAACCTCGCCGCGCCGGTCGGACGGCTCGACGGGGCGCTCGAGGAGCGCTCGATCCGGCTCAAGGGCCGGCTCGAGACGCCCGCGGAATTCGAGCAGCTCATCGTGGCCGATCGCGGCAACGGCCGGCTGATCCGGCTCGGGGACCTGGCGGTGGTGAGGGACGGCGCCGAGGACCCCCGCACGCTGGCGATGTACAACGACCGCGTGGCGGTCGGGATCGACATCAAGAAATCCAAGGGGTACAGCACCACCGAGGTGAGCGAGGCGGTGATGGCCCGGATCGACAAGGTCCGCAAGGCGCTGCCCGCCAACGTGAAGCTCGACGTGGTCAAGGATGCGGCGGTCCGGGTGTCGCACTCCGTGGCCGAC
Organism: uncultured Gemmatimonadales bacterium; assembly: GCA_963762545.1. Taxonomy (GTDB): domain Bacteria; phylum Gemmatimonadota; class Gemmatimonadetes; order Gemmatimonadales; family GWC2-71-9; genus JABFSM01. The sequence goes on from CAVXLC010000003.1 coordinate 321,453, forward strand.
GTCCAGAAGACTCTGTTCGAGGGGGCGCTGCTCACCGTGCTCGTGGTGTTCCTGTTCCTCAATTCCTGGCGCTCGACGGTCATCACCGGCCTGGCGCTGCCGGTGTCGGTGCTGGCGGCGTTCATCGCGGTGTGGCTGTGGGGGTTCACGCTCAACACCATGTCCCTGCTCGGGCTCTCGCTCGCGATCGGCATCCTGATCGACGATGCCATCGTGGTCCGGGAGAACATCGTGCGGCACGTGGAGATGGGGAAAGACCACGTCACCGCGGCGCACGAGGGCACCGATGAGATCGGGCTGGCGGTCACCGCGACGACGCTCTCGATTCTTGCGGTGTTCGTCCCGATCGCCTTTCTGCCCGGGCTCTCGGGACAGTGGTTCAAGCCGTTCGGGCTGACCATGGCCTGCGCCGTCGGGGTGTCGCTCCTGGTGTCGTTCTCGCTCGACCCGATGCTCTCGGCCTACTGGCCCGACCCGCACCAGCCCGAGGACCGGAAGCGCTGGATCACCCGCAAGCTCGACCGGTTCAACGCCGCGTTCGGCCGCCTGGCCATCCGGTACAAGCGGGTCATCGCCTGGGCGCTGGATCACCGGCTCGCGGTGGTCGGGCTGTCGGTGGGCACCTTCGCGTTCGCGCTGGCGATGCCGGCGCTGGGCCTGGTCGGCACCAGCTTCATCCCGGTCGACGACAAGTCGGAATTCACCGTCCAGCTGGAGACCCCGCCGGGCTCGAACCTGGAGTACACTCGGCGCAAGGCCGAGGAAGTCGGCAACCTGATCCGGGCCCACCCCGAGATCCGCTACACCTATACCACGCTCGGCACCAGCCAGACGGGCGCGGTCGACGAGGGACAGATCTACGTCAAGATGACGCCGAAGCACGCCCGCCGGATCTCCGCCGAGGAGTTTGCCGGCATCATCCGGGGCGAGATCCGCAGCGTGGCGGGGGTCAAGCTGGCGGTATTCACCAGCGACATCGGCGGGGGCCGGAAGCAGCTCCAGCTCGAGGTGCGCGGCTCCGATCTGGCGGCGCTCACGGCAGTCGCCGAGAAGGTGCAGGCCGAAATCGAGAAGGTGCCCAACGCGGTGGATCTCGCCCTGTCCACCAAGGGGCAGAAGCCCGAGATCAACGTGGACGTGGACCGGGGCATCGCCGGGAGTCTCGGCGTGACCGTGGGGCAGGTGGCCCAGTCGCTGCGGCCCGCCTTTGCCGGCATCGACGCGGGCGACTGGCTCGACCCGAGCGGCGAGACCCGCGACGTCATGGTGCGGCTCTCCCCCGAGGCCCGGCAGCGGCTGACCGACCTGCGCGACCTGCCGCTGGTCATCCCCGGCACCACCAGTTCGGCCCCTACCACGGTGCCGCTGGGCCAGGTGGCCAAGATCACCCAGGGCATCGGCCCCGCGGTGATCGATCACCTCAACCGGGACCTGGTGGTCATCGTGGGCTGGAACGCCTCGGGCCGGTCCACCGGCGAGGTCATGGCCGACGCCCAGGCCCTGGTGTCCCGGATCCCGCTTCCCGACGGGGTGACCATCACCCAGGGGGGCGACGCCGCGCAGCAAACCGAGATCTTCGGGAATATCTTTCTGGCGCTGGGCGTGGCGGCCCTGTTCATGTACCTGATTCTGGCGATTCAGTTCGGCTCGTTCGTCGACCCGCTCGCCATCATGCTCTCGCTGCCGCTCTCCCTGATCGGCGTCATGCTGGCCCTCGCCGTGACCGGGACCTCGATCAACATCATGAGCCTGATCGGGGTTATCCTGCTCATGGGCATCGTGGCGAAGAACGCCATCCTGCTGGTCGATTTCGCCAAATGGTCGCGCGAGCGGGACGGCAAGCCGCTCCGCGATGCGCTGATCGAGGCCGGCGCGATCCGGCTTCGGCCCATTCTGATGACGACATTCGCCCTGGTGGCCGGCATGATGCCGATCGCGCTGGGCACCGGCGAGGGCTCGCAGTTCCGGGCTCCCCTCGGGGTGGCGGTCATCGGCGGGGTGATCACCTCCACCGTGCTCACGCTGGTGGCGATTCCGACCTACTACGAGATTCTGGACGAAACCCGGGAAAAGCTGCTGCACCTGTCGGCGCGGGTCTTCCGCAGCCGGCGGACCCCGGCGGCCCCCGCACCGATCCCCGAGGATTCCCGATGAGCATTCCGGTCCCCCGCGCCCGCGGCGCGATGATCAAGGACTCGCCCGACCACCACGACGCCGACCTGGTGCTCCGACTCTACGATATGCGCCGGGAGGCGGTGCTCCGTGAATCCCGCCGTTACCTGGCGGCCGAATTCTGGCCGCGCAGCGCCGACGAGCTGCTGGGGATCACCAAGGCGGATCATCCGGGCAACACCGCATTCCGCCAGGTCGCAGGCTATTGGGAAATGGCCTACGGGCTGGCCCGCCACGGCATCGTGAACCCGGACTATCTGGCCGAGAACGCCGGCGAAGGGATATTCCTGTTCGCCAAGATCCAGCCCTGGCTCAAGGAGCTGCGCGCCACGGGCTCCCCCAAGACGCTCCGCAACACGGAATGGATCAGTACCCAATGCGAGGAAGGCCGGGAGCTGCTCGCCTATTTCCGTCAACGCGTCGAGAAGGCGCTGGCCGCTCGCAGGGGAGCGTGATGGCGGAACCCGACAAGGGCAAGAAGAAGAAGGTCACGCTCGGGGTCGCCTGGCGCGAGGCCCGGGAGCTGATCTGGCGCTACCGGAGCCGGATGGCGCTCGGCTTCGCCATCATGCTGGTGAATCAGGTGGCGGGGCTGGTCCTGCCCGCGAGCTCGAAGTTCCTCATCGACAACGTGCTCAAGGGTGGCCAGCGTCACCTGCTCCTGCCCATCGCGCTCGCGGTCCTGGGCGCCACGCTGATCCAGGCCGCCACGTCGTTCTCGCTGGTTCGGGTGCTCGGGGTCGCCGCGCAACGGGCCATCACCGACCTGCGCCGCGAAGTGGAGTCCCATGTCCTCCGCCTGCCGGTGCGCTACTTCGACTCGACCCAGACCGGCATTCTCCTCTCCCGGGTGATGAACGACGCCGAGGGGATTCGCAACCTGGTGGGCACCGGCCTGGTGCAGCTGGCCGGCGGGATGGTCAAGGCCGCCATCGCCATGGGGGCGCTCTTCTGGCTCAACTGGCGACTCACCACCGGTACCCTCGTCGTACTGCTGATCTTCGCGGGCGGGATGGCGTTTGCGTTCACCAAGCTGCGGCCGATCTTCCGGGAACGGAACAAGCTCATGGCCGCGGTGAGCGGCCGGCTCACCGAATCCTTCGGCGGCATCCGGATCGTCAAGTCGTACGTGGCGGAACGGCGGGAGGACTACGTCTTCACCAAGGGCATCAATGCCCTCTTCCGCAACGTGGCCACCACGATGATCGGCGTCGGCGGGGTCACCGCCCTCTCGACCGTGGTCGTGGGGGCGATCGGTGCCCTCATGATCTGGGTCGGCGGCAACGACATCATCGGCGGCCGGATGACCCTCGGCGATTTCGTGATGTACATCTTCTTCACGGGGCTCATGGCGGCCCCGCTGATCCAGATCGCCTCCATCGGCACCCAGGTCACCGAAGCCTTCGCGGGGCTGGACCGCATCCGCGAGCTTCGGTCCATGACCACCGAGGACGACGAAGACGCCTCCCGGCAGCCCCTGTCGGAGGTGAAGGGCGAGGTGGCGTTCGACGACGTCACCTTCGAGTACAATCCCGGCGTTCCGGTCCTGAAGCACATTTCCTTCCGCGCGCCGGCCGGCTCCACCACCGCGCTGGTCGGGTCCAGCGGCTCGGGCAAGAGCACGCTGATGAGCCTGGTCATGGCCTTCAACCGGCCGACGCAGGGCGTGGTGTACCTCGACGGAAAGGACCTGGCCGGCCTCCGGCTGCACGATTATCGCAGCCGGCTCGGCATCGTGCTGCAGGACAACTTCCTGTTCGACGGCACCCTGGCGGACAACATCCGGTTCAGCCGCCCCGGGGCGACGATGGAGGATGTGCGGCGGGTGAGCCACGTGGCCCACTGCGACGAATTCATCGAGGGTTTCGAGAACAAGTACGACACCATCGTGGGAGAGCGCGGCGTCAGGCTGTCGGGAGGCCAGCGGCAACGGGTGGCGATCGCCCGGGCCATTCTCGCCGACCCGGCGGTGCTCCTGCTCGACGAGGCCACGTCGAGCCTCGACAGCGAGAGCGAGGCCTTGATCCAGGATGGCCTCCGGGCGCTCCGAGCCGGCCGGACCACCTTCGTGATCGCCCACCGCCTCTCCACCATCATGAGCGCCGACCAGATTCTGGTGCTCGAAGCGGGAGAGATCGTCGAGCGGGGCACCCACCGGGAGCTGCTCGCCGCGGACGGCCGCTACCGCCAGCTCTACGACAAGCAGTTCCGCCTGGAACGGAACCGGTTCATCAATCCGGGGGAAGACTTCACGCCCGAGCCGGAGCCCGCCGTGGCCGCGGGGCCGCGGAGGCCCGGCTCGGACTAGGGCGCCACGCTACGGCTTGGGGGCCGGCATCGGGGTGGCCGTGTTATCGCTGTTCCAGATGTTGTTCACAAGCACCCACTTGTCGCCCACCTTGCGCCAGCTGGTGACATACTTTCCGTTGTCCTTAATCGGCTCCTTGGCGCCCGGCGTCATCAGGCTGAAGGTCCAGGTGCCGGTTTCGACCGCCAGCGGCCCGCTCGCCTCCACCGATACCGTGGTCAGGGCCAGCGAGGGCTTGGTGCCCGCCATCGTGGCCAGGGCCGCGGTGATCGCGGCGCGTCCCACCGCCGCGGGGGCGTTCGGTGCCATCATGCGGCCGTCCTCCGCGAACAACGCCGCCAGTGAATCGGGGTGGAGCGCGTTGAAGTGAGCCACGTACTGGGCGTTCACGGCGTCGATCGCCGTCCGCGCCGCGGCCGTTTCCGCCGCGGCATTCCCCGCGTCCGGCGCCGACTCGGCCTTGGGACCGCAGCCCGCAGCCAGCACGAGCCCGCCCACCGCGATCACCCCTGCCATTCGTCTCATACGGCCTCCAGCTCAGTGTGAGTCAGACTGCAATGGGAAGCTTCCGTATCCGCTTGCCGGTCGCCGCGAACACCGCGTTGGCGACCGCCGGCGCGATGGGCGGGGTGCCCGGCTCCCCGACTCCGCCCGGCTCCATGGTGCTCGGCACGATGTGGACCTCGATGACGGGCATTTCGCGCATGGTGAGCAGCTTGTAGTCGTGGAAATTGCTCTGGGTTACCCGGCCCTTGGTGAGCGAGATCCGGCCCTTGAGCGCCGCGGTAAGTCCGAAGACGATCCCGCCCTCCATCTGCGCGACGACGGTGTCCGGATTGATGACCTGGCCGCAATCCACGGCGCATACCACCCGGTGCACCCGCACCGCGCCCGCCTCGACCGACGCCTCCGCCACCTGGGCGACAAAGGACCCGAACGACTCATGCACCGCCACGCCCCGGAACCGGCCGGCGGGCAGCGGGGTGCCCCAACCCGCCCGTTCGGCCGCCAGGTTGAGCACCCCGAGGTCCCGCGGGGACCGGGCCAGCAGCTCGCGCCGGTAGGCGACCGGGTCCTTTCCGGCGAGGGCCGCGAGCTCATCGACGAAGCACTGGATCGCGAAGGCGGTGTGCGAGTTGGCCACCGAGCGCCAGAATCCGACCGGCACGCCGAGATCGGCCTGCGTGTAGCTCAGCTCGAAATTCGGCGCGGTGTACGGCAGATCGAGGGCCCCCTCGATGGCGCTGGCGTCCACGCCCCCTTTGAGCGGGCCCCCGAGGTGGGCGACGAATCCGGGCAGCCAGGAGGGAAGGAATTTCGCGATGATGGAAGGGGACACGATCCGGTGGGACCATGCCACCGGACTGCCGGCGGCGTCGAGTCCGGCCCGCAGGACGTGCCGCGCCGCGGGACGGTACTGATCGTGGCGGATGTCGTCCTCGCGGCTCCAGATCACCCTGACCGGCGCCTGCATCGCCCGGGACACCTCGCACGCCTCGACCACGAAATCGGTTTCGGCCCGCCGTCCAAATCCGCCACCCAGATTGGTGGTGTGTACGGTGACCCGGTCCGCCGAGACGCCGCCGGCCTTGGCCGCGGCGCCACGGGTTCCGCCGCCCAGCATCTTCGGGCCGGCCTGATACTGGGTCGGGACCCAGACCGTGACCGAATCGGCCCGGACGTCGGCCGTGCAATTCATCGGCTCCATCGGGGCATGCGCCAGGTAGGGGACCTCGTACACCGCGTCCAGCGTCCGGGCCGCCCCGGCAAATCCCTGGGAGAGACTACCGGTCTTCCTGGCGGTGTGGCCCGCCCCGTCGGCCAGGGCGGCGAGCCGCGCGCTCACGGCCGCGTCGTCCAGCGCGGCCACCGGACCTTCGTCCCACTCGACGGTCAGCGCGTCCCGGCCGAGCTTGGCCGCCCAGTATCCGCTCGCGACGACGGCCACGCCGCTGGAAATCCGGACCACCTGCTTCACACCGGGAATCGCGCGAGCGGCGCGGTCGTCAAACGAGCGGACCCTGCCGCCGAACACCGGACAGCGCGCCACCACCGCCGTCAGCGCATTCTCGGGGCCGGCGTCGATGCCGAACACAATCGTGCCGGTGACCTGCGCCGGAAGGTCCAGCCGGGCGACCGGCGTGCCGATGAGCCGGAAGTCGCCGGGCTTCTTGAGGGTCACCCGGTCCGGCACCGGGAGCGCCGCGGCGGCGCGCGCCACCGCGCCATACCGCACCCGCCGCCCGTCGATCGCGAGTACCGCGCCGTTCTCGGTGTGGCAATTGGCCGGGTCCACGCCCCACTCCGCCGCCGCCGCCGCCACGAGCATGAGGCGCGCCTTCCCCGCCGCCTCGCGCAGCGGCCGCCACGCCGAGCGGATGGAGGTGCTGCCGCCGGTCAGCTGTCCGAAGCTGGCCGGGTTGTAGTAGGCCTCGTTGGCCGGAGCGAACTCGTAGCGGACGGTGGCCCAGTCGGCGTCCAGCTCTTCGGCCACCAGCATCGGGAGGGCCGTGGACACCCCCTGCCCCATTTCGGAGCGGTCCACCATCACGGTGACGGTATCGTCCGCGCCGATCCGGATCCAGGCGTTGGGCGCGAAGGCGGCGCCGCCCGCGGCGGGCGCGGCTTCCTTTCGACAGCCGTCCAGCGAGACCGCAAGTGTGAGCCCAGCCCCCGCGACCAGCCCGGCTTTGACGAAGTCGCGGCGGGTGAGCTCCGCGGTCAAGCCGGAACCACTCCCAGGGGCAGCGTGCGGATCCGCTGCTTGGTGAGCGCGTACACCGCGTTGGCCACCGCGGGGGCGATCGGCGGCGTTCCCGGTTCACCGATGCCGGTCGGCTTTTCCGTGCTGTCGATCAGGTGGACTTCCACGACCGGCATCTCCCGCATGCGCAATAGCGGATAGTCGTTGAAATTGCTCTGGACCACGCGGCCCTTGTCGATGGTGATCTGACCGTGCAGGGCGGCGGTGAGGCCGTAGACGATGGCACTCTCGACCTGCGCCCGCACGATGTCGGGATTGACCACGATGCCACAATCGACCGCGGCCACGACCCGATGCACCCGCACCGTCCGGTCCGGATTCAGGGAGACCTCGGCCACCTCGGCCACATAGCTGTTGAACGATTCCATGACCGCGATCCCCACCGCCCGGCCCGCCGGCACCGCTGTGCCCCAGCCGGCCTCATGGGCCGCGCGCTCCAACACCGCCAGATGGCGGGGACTGGCGGCCAGCATGGCCCGGCGATACTCCAGCGGATCCTTGCCCGCGGCCCAGGCCAGCTCGTCGATGAACGACTCGACCAGGAACCCGTTTTGGGACGATCCCACCGACCGCCAGAACCCCAGCGGGGCCGCCCAGTCGGGCTGGGTGCAATCCACCAGAATGTTGGGAATGCCATAGGGAAGATTGGCAATCCCCTCGGTGGCGCTGTCGTCGAACGTCGTCTTGGGCGCCCCGAACGCCGAGGCCATGATCGACGGGCAGACCACCCGCGCCGTCAGCCCGGTGGGCATGCCGTCCGGCCCGAGCGAGGCGGCAAAGCGCGCGTAGGTCGGGGGACGATAGAAGTCATGCTGGATGTCGTCTTCCCGGGACCAGACCACCTTCACCGGGACGCCCGCTGCCTTGGACGCCTCGACCGCCTCGATCACGAAGTCGTGCATCACTCGGCGCCCGAATCCGCCGCCGAGGAAGGTGGTATTCACGGTGACCTTGGACGGATCGAGCCCGGTGATCCGGGCTGCCACGTCCTGAACCCCGCCGCCCAGCGCGGGGCCGCACTGATACTGGGTCGGCGCCCAGACCGTGCACTGCCCCGCCTCCACCGAAGCCGTGGCGTTCATCGGCTCCATGCAGGCATGCGCGAGGTAGGGCGCCGCATAGACGGCCGATACCTGGGTGCCCCCATGGGCCAGCGCTCCGGTGCCCGCCTTCTTGGCCACGTGTCCCGGCTTCCTGACCAGCGACTCCATGTCGCGACGCATCACTTCGGAGCTGAAGGACGCCGCCTTGCCTTCGTTCCACACCACCTTCAGCGCGTCCGCGCCCTTCCGGGCGGGCCAATAGCCGTCGGCCAGCACGGCGACGCCGGAGCTGAGCTTCACCACGCGCTTGACGCCGGGCACCTGTTTCGCGGCATTTTCATCCCAGCTCGTCGCGGTGCCTCCGAACACCGGGCATCGGACCACCACCGCCACCAGCATCCCGGGCACCTGCACATCCATCCCGAAAGTCGCCGCGCCCCGCACCTTGGCGGCGAGGTCGAGCCGTTTGACCGGAGTGCCGATGAACTTGAAATCCTTGGGATCCTTGAGGGTGACTTTGGCGGGAACCGGCAGCGCCGCGGCCCGCTCCGCCAGCTCGCCGTAGTTGAGCCGGCGTCTGGTGGCGCCGTGAATCACCACGCCATTCTCGGTGCGGCACTCGGAGGGGTCGACGTTCCACGCCGCCGCGGCGGCGGAGACCAGCATGGCGCGCGCCTTGGCACCCGCTTCCCGCAGCGGCATCCAGGCGGAGGCGACGCTGGTGCTGCCCCCGGTGACCTGCGAGGGGAAGATCGAGTTGTAATACTCCTTGCCCGCCCCCGCCTGTTCCACCCGAACCGCCTCCCACGGGATGTCGAGCTCCTCGGCCAGGAGCATGGGGAGCGCGGTGTAGACGCCCTGGCCCATTTCCGAGCGGTCCACCACCAGAGTGACCGACCCGTCGGTGCTGACCCGGACCCACGCGTTGGGCTTGAACGGGGTGGAAACCACCCGGGAGCGGCCCGGGGCGCAGGAGGGCAGCGCGACGGCGATGGTGAGCCCCGCGCCGGCGACGGCCCCGGCCTTCAGGAACTCGCGGCGCGAAACCGAGGCGCTCATGCGGTCACCTGCCCAGCGGCCCGGTGAATGGCCCGGCGAATCCGCTGGTAGGTACCGCAGCGGCAGAGATTCTCGGACATCGTCTCGTCGATCTGGTCGTCGGTGGGCTTGGGCGACTTGGCGAGCAGCGACGCGGCCCGCATGATCTGCCCCGACTGGCAGTAGCCGCACTGGGGAACCTGCTCGGCGATCCAGGCCTGCTGGACCGGATGATTCCCCTCGGTCGACAGGCCTTCGATCGTCGTGACCGCCTTCCCCGCGGCGGACCCCACCGGGATCTGGCAGGACTTCTGGGCCTCCCCGTCCAGGTGCACGGTGCAGGCACCGCACTGGCCGATGCCGCATCCGAACTTGGTACCGGTGAGGTGAAGCGAATCGCGAAGCACCCAGAGCAGCGGTGTGTCCGGCGCGACATCCACGGTTACATCGTGGCCATTCACCTTGAGCTGGAGCATGTCGAAACCCCGGGTTGCGCGGGAGAGGAAGGAGGCCCGAACCGGCACCAAGCCGGTTCGGGCGTACCCCCAATCTGGCGTTGGCGGCCCCGGCTGGCCAGAGGGGCCGGCGCTCAGCGATGAATCGTGAGCGTATGGAGGGTCGGATCGATCAGGGAGAAGGTGACGTTGTCCGCGACCTGGTCCAGATGCACCGCGTAGCCGGTGGCGAGGGTGGTATCGGGCACCCGCAGCGTCAGGATGTCGCCGGTAGCCAACGGGCCCGTCACGATGATCTTCGTGGTGGCGGTCGCGGGAGAGGCAAACGACACCTGGAGCGACTGTCCGCCGGCGGCCGTCACGTTCTGCACCGGCCCGCCGCTGATGGTGATGAGCATGGCCCCGATCGCGGGGCCACCCTGGAAGTAGCTCACGACCAGGTCGCCCGCCGGGGACGGGGGCGGCCCGCCGTTGCCGCCGCAAGCGGTGATCAGCACCAGCGCCGCGAGCCAGCCACGCCTGCTCAAGCGGGTCATTGGGGCTCCTTCCGTCGGGGTGGCGCCGACCGCGCCGCGCGGAGCACGGCCGCGGGCACCGTCTGGCCCGACCGGCGGAACATCGCCAGGATGTCGCCCACGTCCAGCGCTCCGTTGCGATTGCCCAGCTCGTCGAGGAACGTGCGCTGCTGGTCGGTGAGCTTGGGGGTGCCGAGGACCTCGCTCACCGCGTCGGCCGCCACCACGGGGACGGCCACCACGAACCGCGCCTCGAGGTCGTAGCCCTTGCGCATGGTGAGCTGGAGCACTGGGCTGACGGCCACGGTATCTCCGCGCCACCCGGCGAAGATGAACCCGGCCGTTGGCGCCGCCGTCAGGGTCACCGGAGCGCCCTCGGCCAGAAAGACCCCGCCGCTCAGATCTCCCGATACCGATGCGGTGACCGCGCCACCGGTAGCCGCCGCCAGCAGCAACCGATGCTCGAGCGCGAAGGTCGCGCTGACGGTATCGGGCCTGATCGCGACGCTGGTGAGGGTCTGGTCGCGTGCCCCGCCGTTGGACCAGGCCAGGAACGTCGCGCGGGTCTTGCCGGCGTCGAGGACCTGCACCGGGTCCACGCTGAGCTGGAGCTGGTCGCCCACGGGCACCACCTCGTCATACCGATCCCAGAGCTGACCGTCGACCCGCACCTGTCCGCCGTTCTGCGCCGCGATCACGGTCGGCTCCCGCCGAGTGAAGCGAAACCGCATCGTACCGGCACCCTGGTTCTGGATCTGGTCCAGGATGAAGCCGAGGTAGCTCCCGAAGTTGTCCCGCGCCGTGGGGTTGCTGAGCAGAGAGAGCTTGACATTGCCGGTGGATCCCGGAAAGGCATCGCCCTTGTCGCCCCGGTTCCTGGAGCCCGCGGTGCGGAGATCGTTCCGTCCGTCGGCCTGGATCAGCTCCACCCCCTGCAGAGTACCGAAGTTCACCGTGTTTCCCGACAGGCTGCCCTGGACCTTGACGTCATCGATCAGCCATACCAGCAGCCCGGGCGATTTGAAGCAGAATCCGCCGGTGGCAAGCGGGCAGGTCGAGCTCCCCTGGGGATTCATCTGCGCCGTGTCGCTCAGCACCGCCTGGCGATTCTCCAGCAGCACGTACTCGTCGGCGGCATGGGTCCGCGCGTAGAAGATCGTGTCGTTGAGCAGCCGGGGTCCGGTGAAGATTGTGCGGCTGGTACCCAGCGTATCGACCGTCGCCCAGCCCAGGGCGTTGAGCGACCACGCGTCGTAGCTGGACGGACTGTACGGGCGGGAGTAGTTGCCCGAGCCCATGAGGCCCCAGCCGCCGATGCCCTGGGTGGATCCGCGGGTATCGTAGAGGTCGGGCAGGCCGAAGGCGTGGCCGGTCTCGTGGGACACGGTGCCCACCGCCATGATCTCGCCGGGAATGCAGGAGGTGGATCCGCCCAGCTCGCTCTGGATGGTGTAGTCGTCGACCTTGATGAATCCGCCGCCGACGCGGGGGGTCTTGGTGGTGTACATCGAGCCGAACCACCCGCTGTAGGTGAACCGGTGGCTCCAGACGCCGGTGGTCGGCGGCGTGTTGCCGCTGCACTCGCCGCCCACCTCGGGCTGCAGGAAGGTCACGAAGTCCACGACCCCGTCGTCATCGCCGCTGTTGGGGATCCCATCCGGGCCGTCGTTGTCGAACTGTCCCCAGACCGTGGCGCCGTCGGGACGGTTGGAAATCGAATCGAGCGCCGCCCGCAGCATCAGCGCCATGCGATTGCCCCCGGTCGCCGTCCGGTCGGGACAACTGGTATTGTTCGTCACCGTGATTCCCTTGCAGCCGTCCGTGTAGAAGGCCCCCACCGAGTCCATCCGGACGGTGGGAAAGACGACGCCATCCATCGAGATGCGGTGGTGGGAGAGCTCTTCGTAGTAGGTGGACACCGAATAGGGATGATCGCCGAAGAGCCCGCACTCCCCGGGATTCTGACTGAACAGCAGGCACTGATAGTTGCCGAGCGGGAAGGGCACCCCGATGTCCAGGTACGCGAGCAGGATGACCGGGATCTTGAACGCCCCGGTCACCGCCGTGGCCACTCCGCCGCCGGCCAGCAGCGACGGCGTGAAGAACGGTCCGCCCCTCGCCGCATTGAGGGTCCGCAGGTCCCCGGCCCGCAACAGCTGGCCGCGGAGGGTCCGGACCTGCGCCGCGCGGCGCCGCCACGCCCCGTCGGGTCTGAAGTCGAACGGCTCGATCAGGGTGGGATATTGGGAGCGGCCGGGCCCCTGCGCGCGCGCGCGGGGCGCGGCCAGGAGTGCCAGCAGCGCGAGAGCTACCAGGGTCCGTGACATGAGTCTGACCGGCAATTTAAGCAGGGGAGCCCTCGATCCCGTGATCTCCAGACCTCCCTTGAGACGCCCCAGCCCCAGGGGGCCGCACGAGGCTTGTCCGGTACCGCTGGAGGAGTTAGTTTAACCCATTATCCCTCATAGGGATGGAGGCGTTTTTCTCACTTCCGCTGACGCGAGGTCACGTGCACAGCCACACCCTCCAGACCGACGTCACGCTTTTCGAGAAGTGCCGCCTGTACACCCGGGCCGACGAAGTGAAGGCCCAGGGGCTCTACCCCTACTTCCGGCCGATCTCGGAATCAGAGGACACGGTCGTCGTCATCGAAGGCCAGAAGCGGATCATGCTGGGGTCCAACAACTACCTCGGCCTTACCCACCACCCCAAGGTCCTGGACGCCGCGGCCCGCGCCCTCCGGATCTACGGATCCGGCTGTACCGGGAGCCGGTTCCTCAACGGCACCCTCGATCTTCACCTCCAGCTCGAGGCCGCGCTGGCGGAATTCCTCGGCAAGGAGGATTGCATCGTCTTCTCCACCGGCTACAATGCCAACCTCGGCTTGATCTCGGGGCTGGTGGGCCGGCGGGACGTGGTCTTCCTGGACAAGCTCGATCACGCCTCCATCGTCGACGGCGCCAAGATGTCGGACGGGGAGACGGTGCGCTTCAACCATGGAGACATGGCGGGCCTGGACCGCAAGCTCGAGGCGCACCCCGGCGTCGGCAAGATGGTCATCGTGGACGGCGTGTACTCGATGGAAGGCGACATCGCCGATCTGCCCGCGCTGCTCAAGGTGTGCAAGCGCCATTCCGCCGCTCTGGCCATCGACGACGCCCACTCGATCGGCGTGCTGGGCCCCCGGGGAGACGGCACCGCCGCCCACTTCGGGGTTTCGGACGACGTGGACATCATCGCCGGCACCTTCTCGAAGTCGCTGGCCTCCATCGGCGGGTTCGTGAGCGCGTCGCGGAACGTCATCAACTACCTGAAGCACCACAGCCGCCCCCTGATCTTCACGGCCTCCCTGCCCCCCTCGAACACCGCCGGCGTCCTGGCCGCACTCGAGGTGCTGCGGACCGATACCGAGCGCCGGGAGGCGCTCTGGGCCAACACGCGGCGGCTGCAGGACGGGTTCCGAGAAATCGGCTTCGATACCGGCCCGTCGGAAACCCCCATCGTGCCCATCCTGATCGGGCCGCTGGACAAGACCCTGGTGATGTGGCGCAAGGTGTTCGACGCCGGCATCTTCACCAACCCGGTGGTGCCGCCCGCGGTGCCGCCGTCCCAGTGCCGGCTCCGCACCAGCGTCATGGCCACCCACACCGCCGACCAGATCGACTACTGCGTCGAGACGATCGGGAGCATCGGCAAGGAGCTGGGGGTCATCTGAGTGCGGCGGTGACGGTTCGTCCGGTCACCACCGGCAAGGACCTCCGACGCTTCATCGACTTTCCGTACCGGTTGCATACGCGGGACCCGCTCTGGGTCCCGCCGTTGCGTCGGGACGTGAGCCTGCTGCTCTCCCGCGCCAAGAACCCCTTTTTCGAGCACGCCGAAGCCGAGTACTTCCTGGCCGAATCCGGCGGCACCGTCGTCGGACGGATCGCGGCCATCGCCAACCGGCTGCACAACGAGTATCACGGAGACAAGGTCGGGTTCTTCGGCTTCTTCGAGGCGGTCGACGACCAGACGGTCGCCGGCGCCCTGCTCGATGCCGCGGCGGCGTGGCTCACGCCCCGCGGCTTCGACACGATGCGAGGGCCGGCCTCCTTCTCGACCAACGACGAATCCGGACTGCTGGTGGACGGGTTCGATACCCCGCCGGTCCTGATGATGCCGCATAACCCGCCGTACTATCTGACCCTGCTGGAGCGGGCCGGCTTCGTCACCGCCAAGAACCTGCTGGTCTACCAGCACGGCCTGCCCGGCGGCAGGCTGCTTCCCGTTCCGGAGCGGCTGGAGCGCGCCACCGGGCTGATTGCCCAGCGGCTGGGCATCACGGTCCGCCCGCTCAAGATGAACGAGTTCAAGGCCGAGGTGGAACGGGTCAAGGAGCTCTACAACAAGGCCTGGGAACGCAACTGGGGCTTCATTCCCATGACCGATCACGAGATCGACCATCTCGCCGCGCAGTTCAAGCCGGTGGTCGTCCCCGACCTGGTCCCTTTCGTCGAAAAAGACGGAAAAGTCATTGCCTTTGCGCTCGCGCTTCCCGACCTCAACACCGTGCTGCGCGCCAACCGCTCGGGACGCATGTTCCCGGTGATCCTCAAACTGCTCTGGGCGCTGAAGGCTCGAAAGATCCATCGGCTGCGCATCCTGCTGCTGGGCGTGCTGCCGGAGTACCGCGGCAAGGGAATCGACGCCGTGCTCTATCACTGGATCTGGACCCGGGGTGGGGCGCGCGGCATCGGCTGGGGCGAGGCGGGCTGGATCCTCGAAGACAACCCGGCGATGAACGCGGGTCTCGTCAAGATGGGCTTCACCGTCTACAAGACCTACCGGCTGCTCGATCGGCCTCTATGAAGGCCCTGGTGACTGGCGGCACCGGCTTCGTCGGCCGCCACCTGATCGATGCGCTGCTCCGCCGGGGAGACCAGGTCACCGCGCTGGTCCGCACGCCCGCCAAGGCGGCCGGGCTGACGGAGCGCGGCGTCAGGCTGGCAGCGGGCGATCTCGCCGATACGGCATCGCTGACCGAGGCGGCGCGGGGGCAGGAGGTCGTCTATCACGTGGCGGGGTTGACGGCGGGCCGCAGCGAGGCCGAGTTCCATTCCGTCAACGAGGAAGGTACCGCCAGACTCGTGGCCGCGGCCGCCCGAGTGTCCACCGCGCGCGTCGTGCTGGTCTCGTCCATGGCGGCCGCCGGGCCGGCGGCCCGGGGAGGCCGGCACACCGGCGCCGAGCCGGCCCAGCCGGTGACCGCGTACGGCCGGAGCAAGCTGGCTGGAGAAGAGACGGTCAAGGCTGGTCCGCTGCCGTGGACCATCGTCCGTCCGCCTGCCGTCTACGGCCCCTTCGACACCGAGCTGCTCCGGCTCTTCCGGGCCGTCAAACTGGGAATCGTCCCGGTGTTCGGCGACGGCTCCCAGGAGCTGTCGATGGTGTACGGACCCGACCTCGGCATGGCCCTGGCGGCCGCGGGCGCGAGTGAATCCACCATCGGCGGCACCTACTACGCCTGCCACTCGGAGGTCGTGACCAGCGCCACGCTGGTCGCCGAAGTCGGACGGGCCGTCGGCGTGAAGCCAAGGCTGGTGCACCTTCCCCGATGGTCCGCCTCGGTGGCGCTGGGATTCGTCTCCGGCGTGGCCCGACTCCGGGGACGGGCCACGCTGCTGACACCCGACAAGGCCAACGACTTCTTCGCGCCGGCCTGGACCGCCGATCCGGCGCCGCTCCACCTCGCGGCGGGATGGCGCGCCGAGCACGAATTCGCCCGCGGAGCGGCCGCCACGGCCGAGTGGTATCGCTCGGTCGGCTGGCTGTGACGCTGCGTCCCGTCGACCGGGTCATCCTCGCCTATGTCGCGATCGCGTCGATGGTGGCGCTCTGGCGGGTGGCCGGAAACCCCGCGATCGGATGGGTGCTCCTGGTGAACGCCCTCGTCGTGGGACTGGTGTGGCTGGTCAATCAGCCGGGACTCGGTCGGGTCGGCTCCGCGCTCGCGGACATCTACCCCCTCTTCATCCTGCTCTCCCTGTACGGGTCGCTGGACCTGCTGGCCGGCCACGGCGGAGTGATCACGCACGACGTGACCGTGCGCCGCTGGGAAGCCGCGATCTTCGGAGGACAGGTGAGCCGGGAATGGTGGCAGCACGCGCCCAGCCGCTTCTGGAGCACGCTGCTGCACGGGGTGTATTTCTCGTACTACCTGGTCGTGCCGGCCGGCCCGCTCTATTTCCTCTGGACCGGTGACCGGGCCAATCTGCGCCGCACCATCCAGGCCGAAGTGCTCGCGTTCGCCATGTGTTACGTGGTGTTCCTGTTCTACCCGGTGGCCGGCCCCTACTATGAGTTCCCCCGGCCGGATGCGGCGTTCCTCGACAACGGCCCGGCGCGGCTGGTGTATCGGCTGCTCTCCGGAGGCAGTGCCTACGGCGCCGCCTTTCCGTCGTCCCATGTGGCGGGGATGCTCACCGCCGCGGCGGTCTCCGCTATGGGATCACGGCCACTGGGCGTGATACTCGGCGTCCCTTCGCTCCTGCTGACGGTCGGGGTGGTCTACACCCAGATGCATTACGCGGTGGACGCCCTGGGGGGAATGCTGGTGGCCGGCGCGGTGATCATGGTCGTGCATGGGGGGGCCAACGCGGAGAGGGGACTGCCGTAGCAACCGGAAGCCCCCTCGCTGGTTCGGTATCCTGGCTTCACCGTACTCCCCGCCACCGGGCGAGGTCTTACTGCGTGACGGTGATCTTTCCGCGCATGTTCATCGCCATGTGAGGCGTGCAGGTGAACTTGTACTCACCGGCCGGCGCCCCCGCGAAGGAGATGCTCAGGGTCGCGTTCGGATCCACCAACAGCGCGCTGCTCAGCGGCCCGAGGGGATCCTTGAGCTGTGGATCGATGACGGCCTGGGCACCGGCCGGAATGCTGTCCGCGTAGAAGGCCACATTGTGCGGGCCGCCGCTGACGTTGTGGAAGACGACCTGATCGCCGACTTTCACCGTGACATCGTTCGGCACGAACTTGTAGGTGGTTCCCTCGAGCACCATGTTGACATCGTGCGTCGCACCGACCGCCGCAGGAGCAGGCGCCGGGGCCGCAGCCTGCGTGGTATCGGCCGCCGGAGTCGCGCCCTTGTCGCCACCGCACGCCGCCAGCACGCATGCCAGCCCGGCCACCACAGAGATGTTCTTCATCGACTTCCCGCCTCCCGAACCTGGTTGATTGAACTCGGTTGATAGCCCATTCAGTAGCGCCGGCCGCCCGGTCGGAGCCCTTGTGAACAAGTTCACAATATACATATCGCAGGGGCGCAATGCCATGTATCCCCCGGTTCCTGATATCTTTCCCACATGGTACCATCGTCGGGGCCGACGCCGCCACCGTGCCGCGCGATGGGCGCCCACTGTCGCGGGCTTCGGGTCATTCTGCGGGTCTCCACACTCGACGACGGGCCCAGCTCCGCGGATCATGAATCGACTTGGCTCATGGGTCACACCGAGCGAATCACGTTTCGCTCCGACCTCTGGGAGGACGAGAACGACCTCTACGTAGCCGCCGATCTCCAGGTCCCCTGTCGTTTCCTTGCCGAAGCCGCCGAAGGACAGCCGGCACGTTGTACGGCGCACGGGTTCACCGGTGCTCCTGCTCCCGCGCGGCCCGAACCAGCTCCTCGCCGATTGGGCAAGGACCGATTCCGCGTCGTGGATGGAGGGCATCTGGTCAGCCGGACATTGTCTTCCTTGCCGGAGCGTCCCCGGTCACTTCCGGTACGAGAAAACGTAAACCCATGTGCTACAGCTGCTTGCAGAACAGCAGACAATCGGCGTGGCGCTGCCTGTTGCCGAGATCTTCAAATTGAGATAATGTGCACCAGTCGCGAACGACGTTTGGAAGCCTTAATTCGTGCTCGGCGGTCGCCGTTGCTCTGCAAGATCAGCCGGGAGAGTCCCTTCTCCCTGAGCGCGGAGATGATTTCGGCCTGCGGGTTCTTGCTGGATGATGGGATCCGCTGCGCGTTACATGGGCGTCGTCGTTCCGACGGGCGCCCCGCCAAACCCGACCTGTGCAGCCAGTGGCCGGAGGGCGGGGAGACCATGCACCCAGGGTGTGTGTTTGCGCCGAAATAGAGGCCACCCCCGCCCTGTGCAACTATTTAGACTCGCGCGCGTCCTACTCCCAACGGACCATCGGCGCAGCGCGAGGGGAGACGGCACCTCATGGACGATCTGGAACGGCTCTATACAACGCACTATGCCGCCGTGGTGCGTTTTCTCTATCGCAAGATCTGGGATGCGGATCGGGCCGAGGATTTGGCGCAGGAGGTCTTTATCCGGGCTATGGCGCATCGGCCCGAAAAGCCCCGGGCGTGGATTTTCGCGGTAGCCGCCAATCTCGCCCGGGATGAAGCCCGGGCGGCAATCCGCCGCAAGAAGCACCTTACCCTGCTCAAGGACGATCCTGTCCCCCTGTCCACTCCGGATCCTTCCGCGGATGAAACCGTGGAGCGGGACGAGCGGTGGGCCCAGGTGAGTGGCGCGCTGGCGGCACTGACCGAGCGCGACCGGGACGTGTTACTGTTGTGGGACGGCGGCCTGAGCTATCCCGAGATTGCAGCGCAAACCGGGCTCGCGGTTGGAGCCGTCGGTACGACGCTTGCACGGGCTCGGAAGCGACTGATCGAAGCCTATGACCGAATGGAATACACGGCCGATGCGGCACGTTCCTGACGAAGAGCTGCACGCCTATCTCGACCAGGCGCTGAGCCGGTCCCAGTGCGTCGAAATCGAGACGCATATGGCCAGTTGCGGCCGTTGCAGCGACCGCCGGGACGCCAATGCGGCCCTTCGGGACCGGACGACCGCGCTCCTGGCGCAGCTCACGCCCCGGTCCCTGATCATTCCGCCTCCTTACGCCTCACTCGAAGAACGCCGACTCAAAATGCCCGCGTTCTCCCGCTGGCAGCGAAGCGCTCGCCGGGCGGGCCTCTGGGCGGCCGGCCTCGTGGCGGCCCTCGGAACCGGGTGGGCTGCCCGCAGCCTCCTGGATCCCGGCGTGGTGCAGCGGCCCGTGGAAACGGCGTCCATACCGCCGTCGATCGCCACCGCAGTCCCGCTGGCCACCGTCGCCCCCGCCACTCCCGACTTTACCCCGGCCCCCGAGGAATCCGCGGTTCCGCGGCAGAGTCCCCGGGAGGTCACGGTTCGGCCCGCCTCCACCCGGCATGAGGAGGCCGAAATCACTCCCGCGCCGGTGATCCGGTTCATTTCTTCCGCGATCCCGGTCCGGACCGACAAGGGTCTCGACGATTCTCCGGTGTCGAACACGGCCTCGCGCTCGCCGTTCGAACGGATTTGGCGGTCGGTGCAATGGGAGGAAGCCTTGCAGATCGCCGGAAGCGGCCTGCCCTTCATCGAGGGGATGCCGGTGGTCGGCGTGTTGCTCCAGCCCGGCGGCCCCGGTGAGCGGCCCATGGTGATTGTCGCGCAACAGGACGGATCGGGCGAGGTCATTCAGAGCATCGAGGGCCCGGTGGCCAAGGTGACCGAGCTGCTGGATCGGCAGTCGATGCCCGATGTGCGCTCGAGCAGCCTCACCCGCACGCCGCCCGACTACATCGAAGACCACGGCGTGGTGCGGCGGAACAACCGGATCATGGCGGTCACCGGGCGCCTCACGGTGGACTCGCTCAATTCCCTGGCCAAGGTCGCCACCATCCGGTAGCCGCGGCCCAGACCCGGACAGCCAAAGCGGCCCCGACTCCCGGGGCCGCTTTTTCGTGCCGGGTGCCCTGGCGGCCTAATGCCCGTGCTTCTTCTCTTCCGCCAGGGTGAGCTGCGCGAGGCGGGGCGACACCATCGGGAAAGTCCGCGCGAAGACTCCGTACGCCAGCAGGAAGCAGCCGAGGAAGGCGAGGAGCGGCCCCGCCTCGGGGAGCCCGAACACCGGTCCGGCCTCGACCGTCACCGAGGGCGTCACCAGGAGGTAGCGCTCCAGCCAGAGGGCCAGGAGGCTGATGGTGGCGAAGAGCGACAGCAGGAACGGCGACTTCTTGGCCTTCACGAACAGAAAGCCCCAGAACGGGATCAGGAACATGCCGATCAGCACCCAGGTACCGATGGGACGCCACGGACCCCAGAGTCTGGCGAAGACAAACCCGGTCTCTTCCGGCATGTTGCCGTACCAGATCACCAGGAACTGGGCCCACATCAGGTAGGCCCAGAACACGGTGAATCCGAAGCAGAGCTTGCCCAGATCGTGCCGCTGCTTGGGCGTCACCAGATCCACGATGCCGAGCTGGCGGCGACCGTAGAACATGAACAGGGCCAGGAGGGTGTGCGCGCCCAGAAACGATCCCATGAAATACCAGCCGCCCAGCAGGTTCGAGAACCAGTGGGGCTGCAGCGCCATGATCCCGTCGAAGGCCACGATGGTGGCCACCAGGGCATAGAGCACCACATACATCGGAGCCAGCCGGTGGATCCTGGCCTCGTTGCGCGCGACGCCGGCGGGGGAGCCGTCGTAGCCCGCGGTCCACTGCTCGTACAGCGCGCGCCGGCCGTCCTGGACGTTCGGCAGGACCGCCGCCATGTCGGGAAGGACATCGGCCCGCACCAGCAGCCAGGCCACGGTATACAACACCACCAACCCGACCAGCACGCGGCCGGCCATGAAGCCGTGGGACAGCCAGAGCGCCTTCCCGGGGGAGAACGCGTGCACCTGGGACTGCATCGGCCCGTAGATGGCGTCGTAGCCCAGGGTGAAGATCAGCAGCGCGCCCAGGATCGACACGAGGCCGAAGTAGACGGTCGCCTCGGAGAACCGGATGATCACCCCGGACCACTTGGCGTTGGCCACCTTGTGCGAAGCCACCAGCGCCAGGCTGCCGATGCTCAGTCCGGTGAAGTAGATCCAGTCGGCCTGGAAGGCATGCCAGGCGCGGAGCCCGTTCCCGCCGGTCAGCGCCAGGATGAAAAGCACCACGCCGACCAGGGCCAGCACCGTGCCGCCGGTGACGAACAACGAGTAGCGCCCGGTGATCGATCGGGCGCGGAGCCGCTGCTCCAGATCCAGATCGGTCATCTTACCTGGGCCCTCCCGCCGCGGGCGTGCCCGCCGCGTCGTGCTGAAGCTTGCGGACGTAGTTGACGATGGCCCAGCGGTCCTGGGGCCGGTAGACCTTGTCGCCGTAGCGCGGCATGACGCCCCGCCCGTATCGGATCATGCTGTAGAGATAGCCGTCCGAATAGGCCCGGGCCTTGTCGGTCAGCAGGGACAGCGCCCCGACCCGGGGGCCCACCGGGCCGTCGGCCGCGCCGACGTTGCCGTGACAGACCGCGCAGTAGGTGTGGTAGAGGGTGTCGCCCTGCACCAGGGTCGCCGCCGGATCGGTCGGGTTCACCAGCTTGTCCGCGAGGATCGGATTGCCGCTCTTGAACACCGCCGAATCATTGGGCTCGCCCCCGGTGATCGGCACCGTGCCCGGCACCGTGGTGCGGGGGATGTCGGCCCGCTGATACGGATGCACCGCGCGCGACTTGATCATGTGGTCGAACCACGGCACCGCCTTCATGAGATCGTCGGGCGATGGCAGGGTGTTGTAGTACCAGTTGCAGCCGGCCAGGACCAGGGCGGCGGCGGCGGCCAGCAGCCTACGCGCCATGGACGGTGACCTCCTCCGACCCGGCATGCGCCAGCAGATCCTGGACCGCCGGGGCCTGCTCCGGGCCGCACGCCACGAAGATCCCGATCCGGTCGTCGCTGAACTTCGGGTTGTAGGGCCGCCCCTTGAGCGACTTGGCCATCGACAGGATGATCATCCCCGCCACCGTGCAGAGGGAGCCGTAGAGCACCGTGAGCTCGAACGCGATCGCCACGTAGGGCACCGGCGTGCCGATCGGCTTGCCGCCCACCAGGAGCGGCCAGTCGTAGGACATCCAGATCGTCATCGCGAAACCGGCGGTGCAGCCGACCAGTCCGCCGATCAGGGTGAACAGGCGCACCCAGCTGATCGGATGATCCAGCGCGGCGTCGATCTCGTGATTGGGCGCCGCCGAGTACACCGTGAGGTCGCGGAACCCCTTGGCCTTGAGCCCGGTGATCGCGTCGACGGCCGCATCCACCTGGAGGAACGAGGCGAGCACGCCGGGCACGGTCTTGGTGGCCATCAGTGCCCTCCTCCGTGCTTCCGGGGATAGGGAATCATCTCCTTGATCTCCTGGATCGCCACCACCGGGAAGGTTCGGGCAAAGAGGAGGAAATACATGAAGAACCAGCCGAACGAGCCGATGAGGATGCCCCAGTCGGCCCAGGTGAGGACCGGCACCGCCCAGGCCTGCGGCAGGTAGTCGTTGCTCAGCGACGAGGCGATGATCACGAAGCGCTCGAACCACATCCCGAGGTTGATGAAGATCGAGATGATGAACAGCGAGGTGAGGTTGGTCCGGATCTTCTTGAACCAGAGCAGCTGGCTCACGAAGGCGTTGCAGATGATCATCGACCACCCGGCCCACCACATCGGCCCGAAGGCGCGCCGCCAGAAGGTGGTCTGCTCGACGATGTTCCCGCTGTACCAGGCCACGAAGTACTCCATGGCGTAGGCGTAGAACAGGATCGAGCCGGTGAGCAGCGTCAGCTTGGCCAGGTTGTCGAAATGGTAGTCCGTCATCATGTGCTCGAGCTTGAGCACCTTGCGGAGGGGAATCAGCAGGGTGAGCACCATGCCGATGCCGGAATAGATCGCCCCGGCCACGAAGTACGGAGCGAAAATCGTCCCGTGCCAGCCGGGGATGATCGACATCGCGAAGTCCCAGGACACCACCGAGTGCACCGAGAGCACCAGCGGCGTGGCCAGGGCGGCGAGGTACAGGTAGCCCTTGGTGTAGTGCCGCCACTGGCTGTCGGACCCGGTCCAGCCCAGCGAGAACATCTTGTAGATGTTGTGGCGCCACCCGGTGACCTTGTCACGGATGGCCGACACGTCCGGCACCAGGCCCACGACCAGGAACGTGGTGGACACCGTGAAGTAGGTCGTGATGGCGAAGACGTCCCAGATCAGCGGCGACTTGAAGTTGGGCCAGAGGAACCGCTGGTTGGGATAGGGCAGCAGCCAGTAGAAGACCCACTGCCGGCCAATGTGGATGATCGGGAACAGCGCGGCGGTCATGACCGCGAAGACCGTCATCGCCTCGGTGGAGCGGTAGACCACCGTGCGCCAGGGCGAGCGGAACAGGAACAGGATCGCCGAGATGAGGGTGCCCGCGTGGCCGATGCCGATCCAGAATACGAACGTGGTGATGTAGACGCTCCACATCACCGGCGGCGTATACCCGGCCAGCCCCAGCCCCTCTTTGAGCAGCATCACGAAGGTCGCCAGGCCGATCGCCACCATCGCGATCGCTCCGAACAGCGCCATATAGTAGCCACGGCTCGGCGTGCCCAGGGTCCCGAGCACGTCGCGGGTGACTTCGGCGTGGGTCTGGGTCGGGCGGTGCGGCTCGTGCACGATGGCGGTCATGCCTGCACCTTGGCGAGGTAGGTGATGCTGGACCGCACGTTGGTCTCCTCCAGCACGTGGTACCCGCGGTGGTTCTGCTTGGCCTTGACCACCTGGCTTTCAGGATCGTTGACGTTGCCGAACACGATGGCCCCGGACGGGCAGGCCTGCTGGCAGGCCGTCACGACATCGCCGTCCTTGAGCGGCCGGTCCTCCATGCGCGCCGCGTGCTGCGCCCCGCGGATCCGCTGCACGCAGAAGGTGCACTTTTCCATCACCCCGCGGGCCCGGACCGTCACGTCGGGATTGAGCTGCAGGTCGAGCGGCTCGACGAAGGCGCGCTTGGCGAAGGGATACCAGTTGAAGTAGCGCACCTTGTACGGGCAGTTGTTGCTGCAGTAGCGGGTGCCGACGCACCGGTTGTACACCTGGCCGTTGAGGCCGTCGGCCGTGTGATAGGAGGCGTACACCGGGCAGACCGGCTCACAGGGAGCGTTCTCGCAGTGCTGGCAGAGCATCGGGAGGACGCGGGCCCCGAACGGCTCCCCGGGCTCGGTCCCGCCCTCCCAGTAGCGCTCGATCCGCATCCAGCTCATCTCCCGCCCGCGCACCACGTTGTCGTACCCGACCCAGGGGATGTTGTTCTCCGAGTAGCAGGCCGTGACGCACGAGGCGCATCCGGTGCACCGGGCCAGGTCGATCGCCATGCCCCAGCGAGGATTGTCCAGGGCGTAGGCGCCGTATTTCTGCTTCTGCACCTGGGTTTCGCGGAACCCGCCCAGGGCCTGCTTTTCGCGCTCGGTGTTGGTCTCGCGCTCTTCCTCCCCGACTTGCTTGAGGGATTCCTCCACCGTGTAGTGCTTGACCGCATGGGCCAGCGGCATGGCCTCGGCAATGTGGCGGCCGAGCTGCCGGGGATTGCCGTCGGTGCGGGCGAGCTGATGATAGTCGCGGGTCTTCTCGACCTCGACCTTGACGCTCAGGTACGGCAGGAAGCCCTTGCCATCCTTGGGGCCGAGCAGGTCGAGCGCGTTGGCGCCCAGCCCCTTGGCGTATTCGCCGAATTCGGTATGGCCCAGGCCGAGCCCCATGGCCAGCACCTCGGGCCGCACGCCCGGAAAGACGTAGGCCGGAGCCGCCACTTCTCCATGGGGCGACTTGAGCCGCAGCACCTCACCGTCGCGCACGTCGAGTCGCCTGGCGGTGTCCGGATGCAGCTCGATCCAGGAGCCCCAGGTGATCTTGGTGACCGGATCGGGATTCTCGAGCAGCCAGGGACGGTTGGCGCCCCGGCCGTCGTGGTACATGGAGGACGGCACCGGCAGGAAGACGAACTCTCCGGCGCCGTCGAACGCCGGCGCGGTCCAGGTCATCCCGGAGGCCCCGGCGGCCAGCTTGACGGCGGGGGGAGCCGGCGCGGCGTCGTAGATCCCGCCCCGGGCGAGCGACTCGCGCCAGAACTGCGCCGCATCCGCCCCGCGGGAGAGTCCGGCCCACTTCTGCCTGAGGTGCGCCTCGAACGTCGGGGCGTTGAACTGCG
Source organism: uncultured Gemmatimonadales bacterium (assembly GCA_963762545.1). Classification (GTDB taxonomy): domain Bacteria; phylum Gemmatimonadota; class Gemmatimonadetes; order Gemmatimonadales; family GWC2-71-9; genus JABFSM01. Next base: position 346,777 of record CAVXLC010000003.1, read on the forward strand.
CCAGGGCGCCGCCGGCCTTCTGCGCCGCCTTGAGCAGCACGTCGCCGGTGTGCATGGTCTTGAAGACCGGGGTCATCACCGGCTGCATCAGCCCCCGCACGCCGGCCCGGGGCGCCAGATCGTCCCAGCGCTCCAGCGCGTGATGATTGGGGAGCAGCAGGTCGCACGCGGCGGCCGTTTCATCCAGGAAGAGCGCGGTGCTGACCTTGAACGGCACCTTGGCCATGGCGGCGGCGAACCCGGCACTCTTGGGGACGCTGTACGCCGGGTTGCTGTCGTGCACCAGGAGAACGGCAATCTCCCCCGCGTTCATCGCGGCGATGAGTCCTTCCATCGCGCCGTACCCGTCGGTGGTCGGAAGGCCGGCGCCGAAGCGCACGGTCTTGCCCACATTGCCCGCCACGTAGTTGAGCAGGTTCACCGCGGCCGCGACCTCGATGGCGCCGCGATGTTGCGCCCCGATTCCCCCGGCCACCGCCAGGCTGGGGCTGGCCGAGACGAACTCCCGGGCCAGCTTCCGCACCGCCTCGGTGGTCATGCCGGTGGTCTGGGCCACCTTCTCGGGGGTCCAGGCGGCAAGGCCGGCCGCGAGTCCGGCGGCATCGGCCGGCGCGGAGGTGCGCTCGGAGAGGATGACGTTGGCCATGCCCAGCGCCAGCGCCGCTTCGGTGCCGGCCACGATGGGATGCCATTCATCGGCGTTGAGCCCGGTCAGGTTCATCCGGGGGCCGGCATACACCAGCTTGGCCATGCTGGTGCCGTCGAACCCGTGGGACCTGGCGAATCCCCGCTGCTGCTCGACCACCGGCCCCCAGGTCTCCAGGAAATCGGCGCCGAAGGACACAATGTGCCGGGCCTGGGCGAAGTCGTAGACCGGGAGCTCGTCCAGGCCGAACACCTGCTGGTTGGCGGCCCGCTCCGGGGCCCGATCGAACGCCTCGTAGCGCACCAGCTTGCCGCCCAGCGCACCGGTCCACGCGGCGAGCAGGTCGGAGAAGGTGCCCGGCCCGGCGCCGCTGATCACCGCGACCCTTCCGGCGGCGCCGGACAGCTTCTGGGTCAGGCGAGTGATCGCCTCGTCCCAGGTGAGGTCCTTGCGCGCCGCGCCTTCCCGCGCCATCGGTCCGCGGGTGCGTCCCGGATTGTAGAGCCCCTGGAGACCGGCCTGACCCCGATGGCACAGGGTGCCGGCGTTGACCGGATGCGCGGGGTTGCCCTCCAGCTTGATGGCCCGTGCCTCCCGCGTCTTGACGTGCAGGCCGCAGCCCGCGGCGCACTCGGTACAGGTGCTGGCGTACCAGGTCGGGATACCGGGAACCTGATCTTCGTCCTGCACCAGGTACGGGATCAGCTTCTCGACCTTTCCGGTGGAGCAACCGGACAGCGCGGCGGCGCCGGCCCCGGAGACTCCCAGGACGGTCAGGAAGCGGCGGCGATCGATGCCCCGGGCTTCGTCTGTCATTCCTTCTCCCCGCTCACCGTTAGTAATGACACGCGGTGCAGTCCCGGGTGATCTTCCGCGCGATGTGACAGCTCACGCAGAAACCCATGTTGTTCACGTTGTTCACCTTGAAGACCTGCGGCATCCGGGCCACGTCGCCGTGGCACGTCTGGCAGGCGTTGGGACCCATCGCCTTGATGTGGCGCATATGGGGGAAATGCACGTGCCGGGCGAGGGTGTGGATCCGGACCCACTCGAGCTTCGGCTTGGTGGTGTCGGCCCGCTGGTTCCAGACCTGCCGGAGCTTCCGGATCTCGGCCTTGTTGGTCGAATCGGTGCCGGCGACCACCGTGTGGCAGCCCATGCAGGTTTCCACCGAGGGAATGCCGGGCTCGGTGGCGCGGTTCACGGTGTAGTGACAGTACTGGCACTGCATCATGAACTGCCCGGCATGAATGTCGTGCCGGAAGAAGATCGGCTGGCGGGGTCCCTGGAGATTCGCCGAGTCGGCGACCGCGAGGCGAGGAGCGGTGGCGGAATCGACCACGGGCTTCTGTTGCGCACCGGTCCGGCTCAAGGCCGGAACCAACGCCCCCACGGCGATCGCACCCGCGATGACGCCGAGTCCCAAGAGCTTCCGCATGCGAGCAATCCGTCGCGAGGGGTGAGCGACCGTGCGTCTGGCGACCGGACCCCACGAACCAGTCCGGCAGCGGCGTACTTGTGAAATCTTTCACGAGGAGCCCGGTTGCGCAAGTCGTGTCAGCGCAACGCGGGACGCGTGAAAATAGTGTGGCCCCCCGGGTTGGGACAGGGGTTACGGTTCGAGCCGTCCCACGTCCCGAAGATGGTCCGGCAACTCGAACGGCGTGCCCTGGCGCTCCATGAAGCGCACCGATTCCAGCGCCATGGCCCGGAAGAGCGACGCTTCGCGCCAGTCGAGGTTGGCCCGAAAGAACACTTCCCGCACCGAGCGCATGACGACTTCGGTGCGCCGGGTCTTGAAGAAGTCGATGGCCCAAAGGGTCCGTTCCCAGTCGCGGAAGAGCAGCTCCAGCCGGCCGCTGGGGGCCGGCGGTGCGTCACGGCGGGGCGGCTTCCGGGGACTGGCCTCACCGGTGCGGGCCACCCAGGTCTCATAGAGCAGGATGCCGACCGCCTGCGCCAGGTTGAGCGAGCGGTGTCCGGGCACGGTGGCGATGGTGACCAGGGCGTGGCAGTGGTCGAGCTCGTCGTTGGTGAGGCCGCGGTCTTCTCGCCCAGCCACCAGCGCCACCGGACCGTCGGCACTCCGCTCCACCAGCTCGGCGGCGGCGGCGCGAGGGCGCAGCATGGATCGTTTGGCGGTGCGCTCCCGCGCGGTCAGGGCGGTGAGATACACGCAGTCCTCGGTGGCCTGGGCGAGGCTGTCGTGCAGGGTGATCCGGGCCACCAGGTCGGCGGTGTTATGGGCGATGCCCTCGATGCGCCACGGATCGAAGACCGCGGGGGTGACCAGCCGGAGCTGCTCGATACCGAAATTCTTCGCCAGACGAACCGCGCCGGCGATGTTGACGATGTCCTGCGGACCGACGAGGACGAGAATCGGGGCGGGAAGCGGGTCGGTCACGCCTCGCCCAGGAAACTGGTGTTGACGCCCTTGGCCTTGAGCGAGGCCAGCAACCCGGTCTTTTCGGCGGACTTGAGATAGGCCTCGCGCGGCTCGATGGTGCCGGACTCCACCAGCTCGAGCAGCGCGTCGTTCAGCGTCACCATCCCCATCTTGCGGTTGGTCTGCATGATGGAGGGGATCTGGAAGGTCTTCCCTTCCCGGATCAGGTTGGCCACGGCGGGTATGGACAGCAGCACTTCCCGCGCCGCCACGCGGCCCCCGCCCACCTTCTTGCACAGCACCTGGGCCACGACCCCCCGGAGCGACTCCGAGAGCATCACGCGGATCTGCGATTGCCGGTCCGACGGGAACTGGTCGATGATCCGGTCCAGGGTCGATGCGGCGGTGGTGGTGTGCAGCGTGCCCAGCACCAAGTGCCCGGTCTCGGCCGTCTCGATGGCGATCGAGATGGTCTCCAGGTCCCGCATTTCGCCGACCAGGACCACGTCGGGGTCCTCCCGGAGCGCCGCGCGCAAGGCCGCCTTGAACGACCTCGTGTGAGTCCCGACCTGGCGCTGGGTCACCAGGCAGCGTTTGCTCTGGTGGACGAACTCGATCGGGTCTTCGATGGTGATGAGGTGGTCGGACCGGCTCCGATTGATCAGATCGACCATCGCCGCCAGGGTGGTGGATTTGCCCGAGCCGGTGGGTCCGGTGACGAGCACCAGGCCACGATTGAGTGAACAGAGGGCCTGGACCTGGGGGGAGAGGCCCAAGTCCTCGACCGTCTTGATCTCGGCGGGGATCTGGCGGAAGACCGCGAGGGCGCCCCGCCGCTCGAGACCGGCATTGCAGCGGAACCGGGCGACTCCCTCGACCTCGTAGGCCCAGTCCACGTCGTTATCGCGCTGGAAGGTGTCCCAGCTCTCCGGGCTCATGATGCTGCGAAGCAGGAGCCCGAGCAGCGTCCCGTCGACCGGCGGCTCCTCGAGCCGCAACAGCTCGCCATCCTTGCGGAGAATCGGGATCGCATCGGTGCCGAGGTGCAGATCGGACCCGCCCGACTCCACCATCCTGCGGAGCAGCCGCTGCATTTCCTGGCGGGGTCCGGTCAGATCCGGCCCGGTGGCCCGAGTCTCCGGAGCGGCCGCGGGGGCCGCGCCGTCGACCGCGCCGGCCGACCTCAGGGTGGCGCCGAATCCGCCCTCCTCGGGCGCCAGCGCCACTTCGACCGGGCCGATCGGACTCTCGTAGGCAAAGGTGAAGCGGGCCTGGGCCACGATCCGCGCGGCGACGGCGGGCGACGCGATTTCCTTGAGGAGGGCGGTGACCTGGGATTCGGTGAGCGGATCCTTGGTCACCGGCTGCAGCACGCCGCCGCGGGCCAGGCGCACCGGCTTGCCGGTGCCCAGCCGGAGCGAGTCGGCTCCGTGCTGCTTCATAGCGGTGAGAAAACGGTCGATGCGGGGCACGGTCAGCTCAATCCAGTGGAGTCACGAGACGGACGTGCAGCCGGTTGATGAACCGCATCGCGTCCTGATCGACGAGGCAGAAGAACCCCGAATCGTGGTTCAGATAGTCCAGCACCCGGGCCCGGTCCGGTGGCAGCTCGGACGTCACCGCGCCGACGAACCCGGTGCCATCGGAGAGCTCGATCTGCATGCCCAGGGTCCGGGCCGCCTCGACCCGCTCGACATCGTTGGTCGAGAGGACGGTCCGGACCGTCACCGCCAGGACCTGGCTCTTCGCCACGAAGATCGAGCGATTGTCCGACGTGATGGGGAGAAACGCCTCATCCCGGTTGAGAGCGTCCTCGGGCGTCTCGGGCCCGGAATGGACCGAGGCCAGCGGCTGGAGATGGAGAAACCCGTCGAGCGTGCGTCCGCCGGTGACCAGTACCTCCGCGCGGATTCGCAGGGTGCTGCTCCAGGCGTGTGACCCCGGCTCTGGTGCCGTCATGTGCGCGGAAGCTGGCGAGTGGCCCCGGCGGGGGCAAGTCCCGGCGGACTCACCCCCGGACTTCCACCCCGCTCCGGCGCTCCTGAAGCCGGATCGGCTCGAGGTAGTCGGCATCCTCGCCCAGGGCGGCGCGGGCCTGGTGGAGCAGCTCGCCGGCCCGGGACAGCAGCGGAGCCTCGAGACCCAGCTCGGCCAGCTGGGCGAGGCAGATGCCGACGTCCTTGTCGAGCAGGGCCAGGCGGAAGGTGCGGGGCCAGGTGCCGTTGAGCACCCGGTCCGGTATCAGCGACTCGCTCACGAACGAGCGGCCACTGGAGGCGTTGAGGGTCTCCACCGCCACGCGGGCATTCACCCCGGCCTTGACCAGGGCGGTGAGGCTCTCGGCCAGCGCGAGGATGTTCACGCCCAGGAGGGTGTTGTTGACCGCCTTCATCGCGTTGCCCGAGCCGAGCGGCCCCATGTGCACGATGCGTTTGCCGAACGCCTCCAGCACCGGCCGGGCCCGCTCGAACGTCGCGGTGTCGCCGCCCACCATCACGGTCAGGATGCCGGCCTCCGCGCCATTGGTGCCGCCGCTCACCGGTGCATCGGCAAAGCTGACGTGCTTCTTCGCGAGCCGGGCCGCGAGGCGCCGGGTGGTCGCGGCATCCCCGGAGGTGCAATCGAGGAACAGCGCGCCGGACCCCAGGCCGGCCTCGAGTCCGTCCGGTCCGTCCATCAGGCTCTCGACATCCCGCGAGGTCGGCAGACAGGTGATGACGACCTCGGCCCCGGCGGCGGCGTCGCGGGGTGTGGCCGCCGCGCGGGCGCCATGCTCCGCGGCAAAGGCGACGGCGCGCTCCCCGGTGCGATTCCAGACGGTGAGCTGGTGTTGCTTGGCGACCCGGGCCGCCATGGGGCGGCCGATGGCGCCAAGACCAAGAAAGGCAATACGCATGGGGAGGCCCGGTGGGGATAGAGGCCAAGCGGCCAGGAGGCTCAGAGGCTAGGAGGCTAAGAGGCTACAAGGCCGGGGCGCAAGGACGCCAGACACAAGGACGCAAAGTGGGCCGGGGCGACGTATTCTCTACCAATGACCGAGCGGCGATCTCCCTGGACACTCGCGGTGTGGCTGCTGGCCGCCCTGCTGGTCCTGTTCGTGGCTGGACCGCTGCTGCGACTGCTGCTGCTGGCCACGCCCCGAAGCCTGGGTGAAGCGTTCCGCGACCGGGAGCTGCTGGCCTCCATCTGGCTTACCATCCTCACCGCATCAGTGGCCACCCTCTTCTCGCTGCTGCTGGGCGTGCCCCTGGCCTACCTGCTCACCCGGGTGCCGTTTCCCGGGAGGCGCCTCGTGGCCGGCATCATGGAGCTCCCGGTGGTGGTCCCCCATCCGGTCGCCGGCATCGCGCTCCTGCTCTTCCTCGGACGACAGTCTCCCATCGGCAGGGTGCTGGCCCAGGCCGGGCTCGAGATCGTGAATCATGTGGGCGGGATCGTCGCGGGCATGCTGTTCGTGTCGGCCCCGATCGTGGTGAGCGCCGCCAGGGAGGCGTTTCGATCGGTGGACCCCAAACTCGAGCGGGTGGCCCGCACGCTGGGCGACACCGGCTGGCAGGCCTTTCGGAGGGTCACGTTGCCGCTGGCGGGCCGTGGCGTGCTCGCGGGCGCGGTGCTGGGCTGGGCCAGAAGCGTCAGCGAGTTCGGCTCGATCGTGATCCTGACCTTCAATCCCAAAGTCGCCAGCATCCTCATCTACGACCGATTCACGCTGTTCGGCCTGCCGGCGGCGGTCCCCGCCGCGGTGGTCCTCCTGTTGCTGGCACTGGCGGTGTTTCTGCTGGTCCAGATGATCGCCTCGGACCGGTCGGCGAGCCGGTGATTCGACTCGACGGCGTCGCGGTCCGGGTGGGAGGCTTTGCGCTCGAGGACATTTCACTCGTGGTGCCGGCCGGCGGCTACGGCCTGGTGATCGGTCCGACCGGCTCCGGCAAGACGACGCTGCTGGAGGCCATCGCGGGACACGTCCCGCTCGGCTCGGGCAAGGTGCTGCTGCGCGGCGAGGACGTGAGCCGCGCCGCCCCCGAAACCCGCCGGGTCGGATTCGTGTACCAGCAGTATCACCTGTTTCCCCATTTGAGCGTCCGCGAGAACATCGGATACGGACTTCGCGGCCAGGCAGCCGAGTCGTCGGAGCGGGTGGCCGAGCTGGCGGAGCCTGCTGGGCCTGGCCCCGCTGCTCGACCGGGGCGTTCACGGACTCTCGGGGGGCGAGCAGCAGCGCATCGCGCTGGCTCGCGCCCTGGCCCCGCGTCCCAGCATCCTGCTCCTGGACGAGCCGTTCGCCGCGGTGGACCCAGCCACCCGGCGCGCGCTCCGGCGCGAGCTCGGCATCCTGCACCAGCGCGAGGGCATCACCACACTGCAGGTCACCCACGACTTCGAGGACGCGATGCGCCTCGGGGATGTGGTGGCGGTGCTGGCCGGCGGGCGCATTGCGCAGTCCGGCTCGCCGGAACGCGTGTTCCGATACCCGAATTCGCCGTTCGTGGCCGAGTTCATCGGAACCGGGACGGTGCTCCGGGGCACCGTGGAGCGGGCCGTACCGATCGTGGCCGGGCGAGACGAACTTTGCCGCCTGGTTTCGCTCCGGAGCGCTGGTGCTCGAGGTGGTGGCGGAACGGGAAGGCGAAGCCCACGCGGTGCTCCGACCCGCGGACCTCACCGTGGGCCGGGAACGCTCGGCGGGACCGGCGCCGCGCAATCGCCTGGCCGCGAGGGTCGTCCGGGTCGAGCACGGCTCCGCGGTGGTCTCGGTGCACCTCGACGTGGCGGGGAACGCCCTGATGGCCTCGGTCACCGCGGCGACCGCCGAAGCGATGGCGCTGGCGCCCGGCGACGCCGTCATCGTCTCCATCAAGGCCACGGCGATTCACCTGATCTGAGGCGGGCGGGACTCCTTCCCTTTCATCAGCCGCGCCGGACCGATCGCCTTCCCACCCAGCTTCTCGTTGATGTCGTCCACCGCCGACGCGAGCCGGCGGTCCCGGAGCGTTTCCGCGCCGGCGAGCGCTTCGGGCAGCAGCGTGAGCTGGGCCGGGGAGTCTCCCGCGGAGAGCGCGGAGAACGATACGCCGAGGAGCCGGGCCGCGGTCCGGCGCCTGGTGCGAAGAGCGGCGAGCAAGCCCCGCGCGACCGAGAAGAGGGCGCGATCGGTCCGAAGCGGCCGGGGGAGGGTCTTGCCGGCCTGCCGGGTCTTGAAGTCATGATCGCGGAGCTTCACGGTGACGCACCCGGTGAAGAGCCCTTCGCTCCGGAGCTCGGCGGCCAGGGCCGTCACCAGGCGAAGCAGCCGGGTCTCGACGGCGTCATCGGAAGTAATGTCGCGGGAGAAGGTTTCTTCGTGGCTCATCGAGCGCGCCTCTTCGTGGGGCGTCACCTCATCGCCACTCCGCCCGCGGATTCGCTCGAAGAGCCAGCGGCCCGACCGGGGGCCGAGCCACTGCTCGAAGGTCTGGGCGTTCACGCGCAACGCGTCCCGCACGCGGGTGAGCCCATAGCGGGTCAGGGTGGCCTGGAGGCGCGGCCCGACGCCGGGGATGTCCGCCAAGGCATGATCGGCGAGGAATTCGGCTTCGCCGCCGGGCGGCACGATCAGCACACCAGTGGCGCCAGTGCCGGGACGGGGCTTGGCCCGCTCGGCGGCGAGCTTGGCCACCAGGCGGTTGGTGCCGCCGCCGATCGACAGCGTCATCCCGGTACGGGCCCGGACGTCATCCCGAAGACGTCGCGCCGTCTCGGCCAGAGGCTCACCCCGATACACGGCTTCGGTGCCGGAAAGATCCAGATAGAACTCGTCGATACTCGCGGGCTCGACCGCGGGCACCCACTCGTCGAGCACCGCGCGGATCTCCCGATGCTTGACGCCGCAGGCCTTGCCCGGCACCGGAACGAACGTGGCGCCGGGGCAGAGCCGGGCTGCGCGGGCGATCGGCATGCCGGCCTTCACCCCGAAGGCGCGCGCCTCCCACGAGGCCGAGCAGACCACGCCCCGGCTGTTGGCGCGGCCGCCCACGATGAGCAGCGGCGCCTTCCCCGCCCCGTCGGGATCGACGAGCCGGGCGACCGCGGCGAACATGGCATCGCAGTCGGCGAGGAGGATGCGGCGGGGCGAGGGCACGGAGGACGGCTCTGAGGCTAGGAGGCCAGGAGGCTAGGAGTCCAAGGAGGCTAGGGCCGGAATTTATCCCCGGGGACGCGGGACTTGATGCGGACGGAGGGGTCCATTAACTTGCTAGCCGTTCAGCAAGTATGCGGTACCTCCCCCGGGGTGGGGATAAGGGGACATGGCCAAGACCACCAAACCGAATTCCCGCGAGCGCGTACGCGACGCCGACCGCACCAGAGAGCTGATCCTCGACGCGGCGGAGGGGTTGTTCGCCACCAAGGGGTATGAGGAGACCTCGCTCGCGGACGTCGGCAAGCGGGCCGGCGTCTCGCGGGCCACACCCGGGTATTTCTTCGGCTCGAAGGCCGAGCTGCATCGCGCGGTGATCGAGCGCTGCTTCGCCGACGTGCGTCAGGCGGTGCGGGAGGGCAAGGCGCGGGCGCTCGCCAGCGGGCAGACGCCGGAAGTCGTCCTGGCCGGCGCCGTGGCCGACTACGCGGACTTCGTCGCCGCCCGGCCCAATTTCGTGCGGCTCATCGAGCGCGAAGCGCTCTCCGACCGGGGCGTGCTGGAAGGCATGCCGCTTCGCCTCGCCGTCTGGCAGGAAGCGCTCGCGGCCTTCCGGCAGGAGCTCGGGCTGGACATTTCCGACACCACGGAGGCGGCCCATCTGCTGCTTTCGCTGGTGGCCCTGACCTGGTTCCCCATCGTGCATGGCCAGACCTTTCTCAAGGCGGTCGGCCTCGATCCCACCGCGCCCGACTTTGCCGGCCAGCGCAAGCGCCACATCACCACACTGCTGCTCGGCGCCCTGCGTGAGCGCGCCGCGAACACTTCCACCTGGACCTGACCATGACCGATGTCATGAAGCCCCCCGCCGAACGACCGCCGCTCCCGGGCAAGCCGGTACTGGCCACGGAGCAGGAGGCCCGTGAAGTCGCCGAAGCCGCGCGCGAGGTGGAGTGGTCCGCCAGCTTCGTGAAGGAGCTGTTCGAGGGCCGCTTTCGCCTCGATCTGATCCATCCCTTCCCCGAGCCCCGGCCCGAGGACGTCGCCAAGGCCCAGCCCTTCCTCGACAAGCTGGAGGCGTTCCTGCGTGACCACGTCGACAGCGACCGGATCGACCGCGAGGGGAAGATTCCCCCCGACGTGATCGAGGGACTTCGGGCGATCGGCGCGTTCGGGATCAAGATCGGCGAGGAGTACGGCGGCCTCGGCCTGTCCCAATTGATGTACACCCGCGCGATCGGCCTGGTGACCAGCGTGGACGGGAGCCTCACGGCGCTGCTGTCCGCCAGCCAGTCGATCGGCGTGCCGGTTCCACTCAAGCTGTTCGGTACCGAGGCGCAGAAGAAGAAGTATCTGCCCCGGATCGCGAAGGGGGCGATCTCGGCGTTCGCGCTGACCGAGAATCACGTCGGAAGCGACCCGGCCGGTCTGGAAACCAGCGCGCGGCTGTCCGACGACGGAACCCACTGGATCCTGAACGGCGAGAAGCTCTGGTGCACCAACGGCACGGTGGCCGAGGTCATGCTGGTGATGGCGCGGACCGGTCCGAAGCGCATGACCGCGTTCATCGTCGAATCCGACTGGCCCGGGGTGGAGGTGGTTCAGCGGCTCCAGTTCATGGGGCTCAAGGCCATCGAGAACGGCCTGCTCCGATTCCACGACGTGAAGGTGCCGGTCGAGAACGTGATCTGGGGCGAAGGCAAGGGACTCAAACTCGCGCTCATCACGCTCAACACCGGCCGGCTCACCATTCCGGCCGGCTGTGTCGCCGGGGCCAAGCGGGCGCTGGAAATCTCCCGGTCCTGGGCGGCGGAGCGGGTCCAGTGGGGCCAGCCGATCGGAAAGCACGACGCGATCGCGCAGAAGCTGGGCCGGATGGCCGCCGACATCTTCGCCATGGAGGCGGTGGCCGACCTGGGCTCCCTCCTGGCGGACCGGCCCCGCACCGACATCCGGCTCGAGGCCGCGATCGCCAAGATGTGGAACACCGAGGTCGGCTGGCGCATCGTGGACGACACCCTGCAGATCAAGGGTGGCCGGGGCTACGAGACCGCCGATTCGCTGCGGGCCCGGGGACAGAAGCCGGATCCGGTCGAGCGCATGATGCGGGACTGGCGCATCAACCTGATCTTCGAAGGATCCAGCGAGATCATGCGGCTGTTCATCGCGCGGGAGGCCGTGGACACCCATCTCAAGGTCGCCGGCGAACTGGTCAACCCCAAGGCCTCCGGGGCCACGAAGCTCAAGGCGCTGCTGAAGGCCGGACTCTTCTACGCGGTCTGGTACCCCAAGCACTTCTTCGGCTGGGGCCGCTGGCCGCGCTACGCGGAATTCGGGCCGCTGGCCACCCACATGCGGTTCGTCAACCGGAAGTCCCGCAAGCTGGCGCGCAGTCTGTTCCTGTCCATGGTTCGCTTCGGACCCGGGCTCGAGAAGAAGCAGGCGGTGCTGTTCCGCCATGTGGACATCGGGGCCGAGCTGCTGGCGATCAGCGCGGCCTGCAGCCGCGCGATGATGATGGTGCGGAAAGACCCGGCGAACCAGGGACCGGTGCGGATGGCGGATCTGTTCAGCCGGCAGAGCCGGCGCAAGGTCAATCAGCTCTTCGGCAGCGTCTTCCACAACGACGATGATCGCACCTACCGCCTGGCGCAGGGGGTGCTCAAGGGTCAGGACGTGTGGCTGGAAGAGGGGATGGTGAGGTTGCGCCAGGAATAGGCAGGCAGCGCGGAGCGGATAGCCCCCGGTCGCGGCGACAGTCGCGCCGGGGGTTCCGCCGGTGAGGAGGGGGCCGGACGAGGATCCATGACGCTAACGTATCGCCGGGCCTAGATTACCCGCGAACCCAGGACCGGGAGTGGGACAGTGGCTATCGCGGAAGGCAGGACCCTCTCGTTCGTCGGACCCGAGCACATCGATGTGGCGGTGCTGGAGACGTTCCCGTACGACGGGCCGGACCAGGAGATCGTGACCGAAACGGGGGAGTTCACGGCGGTGTGTCCTTACAGCGGACTGCCCGACTTTGCCCGGCTGACGATTGCCTACGTTCCCGCCGGCAAGTGCGTCGAGCTCAAGAGCCTCAAGTACTATGTGACCAGCTACCGCAACGTCGGAATCTTCCAGGAACATGCCACGGCACGCATCGCGGAGGATCTGTTCCGCTGCCTGGCGCCGAAGCGGCTCGCGGTGAAGACGGTGTACAACACCCGAGGAGGGTTCGACACCACCTGCACCGTGACGCTGCCGACGGCTTGACCACTGCCCCTGGGCGTTCGTGGCGGCGGCTCCGCCGGTCACCGCGCCGCCTCTGGTGGCCGGAGCACGGTCTCGATCGTCCCAAGCGTGCCACCCTGACCGGTACCGGGCCACGGCGTTCCGAACCCTCTTGTGACCGTCGATGAAGCATGAGCGAGATGTGGCCCAGTGATATTACAATTGTACCGCCCTGACTGCTGCGATCCGCGCTCTAAACGGAAGGCACTTCCCGTGGCTAAAGACTCCCTCTCGGTCACCGACAACCGCACTGGCAAGATCTACGAATTGCCGATCTCCGAAGGCACCATCAAGGCCATCGATCTGCGCCAGATCAAGACCGGCGAAGACGATTTCGGGCTGATGACGTACGATCCCGCCTTCATGAACACCGCCGCCTGCCGGAGCTCCATCACATATATCGACGGCGACAAGGGCATTCTCCGGTACCGGGGCTATCCCATCGAGCAGCTGGCGGAGCAGGCCACCTTCCTGGAGGTGGCCTATCTGCTGGCCACCGGGGAGCTGCCCACCCGTCCCCAGCTCGACAAGTGGGAAAACGACATCAAGTTTCACACCTACGTCCACACCAACGTCATCAAGTTCCTGGAGGGCTTCCGGTACGACGCCCACCCCATGGGCATGCTGCTGGGGGCGGTCGGGGCGCTCTCCACCTTTTATCCCGACGCCAAGGACATCGAGGACCCGGCCAACCGCCAGATCCAGCGGGTCCGCCTGATGGCCAAGCTGCCCACCATCGCGGCCTTTGCCTTCCGGCATTCGCGCGGCCTGCCCTACGAATTCCCGCGCAACGACCTGGACTACATCGGGAACTACGTCAACATGATGTTCTCGATCGGCGGAAAGCACGAGCCGAACATGGTGCTCCAGCGCGCGCTGGAAATCCTCCTGATCCTGCACGCCGATCACGAGCAGAACTGCTCGACCAGTGCGGTACGCAGCGTCGGCTCCTCCCACGTCGATCCATTTTCGGCCATCTCCGCGGGCATCGCGGCGCTGTACGGCCCGCTCCACGGCGGAGCCAACGAGGCGGTGCTGGAAATGCTGGCGGAGATCGGGGACAAGAAGAACATCCCCGCGTTCATCGAGAAAGTGAAGAAGGGCGAAGGCCGCCTCATGGGGTTCGGGCACCGGGTGTACAAGTCCTACGATCCGCGCGCCAAGCTGATCAAGAAAGTGGCGGACCAGGTGTTCGAGCAGACCGGCCTCAATCCGAAGCTGGAAGTCGCGCTCGAGCTGGAGCGGATCGCGCTGTCGGATGAGTACTTCATCAAGCGGAAGCTCTATCCCAACGTGGACTTCTACTCCGGGCTGATCTACCAGGCCATGGGGTATCCCACCGACTACTTCACGGTGCTCTTTTCGGTCGGCCGGTTGCCCGGCTGGCTGGCCCAGTGGGAAGAGATGCTCATGGACAAGGACCAGAAGATCGCCCGGCCGCGGCAGATCTACACCGGCTCGGCCGAGCGGCCGTTCGTGCCGATCGGGAAGCGGTAGGATTGCCGACCGCCGTCCACCGATTCCGGCGAAGACACCGATGGTTGGCCCCTGCGGCCAGCCAATCCGCGTCGTCGGTGCAATCGGTGGACGGTCCGGTCCGGGGAGAGAGCCTGGAGGGTTAGCCCAGCCCCGCCATCATCCTGAGCACCCCATCCTGCGATGCGTTCTCACGGGATACCTCACCCGCCAGGGTACCGGCACACAGCACCAGGATCCGGTCCGACAGGCTCAGTATCTCCGGCAGCTCGCTGGAAATAAGCAGCACGCCGGCGCCCTGGGCCGCTAACTCCCCGATCAGGGCGTGAATCTCCGCTTTGGCGGCGACGTCCACACCCCGGGTCGGCTCGTCGAGAATCAGGATCTCGGAGCCGGCGGCAAGCCAGCGCGCCAGCACCAGCTTCTGCTGGTTACCTCCGGACAAACCGGCCGCCGCCGCGTCGAGCGCCGGGGCTCGAATGGACAGGCGGTCGAGGAAACGGACCGCCAGCGCGCGCTCCTTCCGCCTCCGGATCCAGGTGAACCGGGACAGCCGCCGGAGCACCGGGAGCGAGATGTTGTGCAGGCCGGATTCCTGGGCCACGATGCCCTGCCGTTTCCGGTCCTCCGGCACCAGGCCCAGCCCGAGCCGGATCGCATCGCGCGGGTTACGGATGTCCGCCACGGCGCCACGCACCCGGATCGTACCGGTCCGGGCCGGGGGCAGCCCGAACAGGGCACCAGCCAGCTCGGACCGGCCGGCGCCGACCAGTCCCGCCAGGCCGACGACTTCTCCGGCCTTGAGCGAGAAGGAGACGTTGGCAAACCTCCCGGGGGACGTGAGCCCCTCCACCCGGAGCAGCTCCGCTCCCGCACCGACATTGCTGTGGCGCGGGTAATACTCGGCGAGGGGCCGCCCGATCATCAGCCGGACCAGATCCGCTTCGGTGAGCGTCGCGGTGGGCGCGGTGGCCACTTGCCGACCGTCCCGGAGCACCGTCACCGTATCGCAGAGCCGGAACACCTCGGCCATGCGATGGGAGACGTAGATGCAGGTCACCCCCCGCGCCTTGAGGCGCCCGAGGAGGGCGAACAGCCGCTCCGATTCGGCCTGACTCAGGCTGCTGGTGGGCTCGTCGAAGACGATGATGTCGGCGCCGCCGCCTACCGCCTGCGCGATCTGCACCATTTGCTGTTGCGCGATGGACAGCCGGCCCACCGGAGCCTCCACATCCAGGCTCATGCCGATCTCGTCGAGCATCGCGGCGGCGCGCCGGCCGGTTTCCCGACGAAGTACCAGGCCGTGACGGGAGGGCAGCGAGCCGAGGCAGAGATTGTCGGCCACCGAGAGATTGTCGCAGAAGGCCAGCTCCTGGTGCACCATCCCGACGCCGGCCTTGAGCGCATCGGCCGGGCTCCCGAACCGGACCTCCCGGCCCCGAACGACGAGCCGCCCCTCGTCGGGCGGATGAATGCCGGCCAGGATCTTCCCCAGCGTGCTCTTCCCTGCCCCGTTCTCGCCGCACAGCGCGTGACACGCGCCGGGCTCGACCGTGAGGGAGACGTCGGCCAGGGCCAGCACGCCCGGAAATCGCTTGGTGATTCCCTGGAATTGCACCGCCGGCACGGTCACGCGGCGGCCTCTAGCGATTGAGGTATTCGGCAGGCACGTCGGTGAATCCCCAGTCCCGGAGCTGGCGGGCCCAGGCGCCCAGGTTCTCCTTGCTCACCCGCACCAGCTCCATCGGAATCATCTGGGGGACGTCCTTCTTCAAGTACAGCTTGTCCACGATGGTGCGGACGCCGACATTGCCCCATTGATACACCGATTGGGCCAGCAACACCGGCACCACACCCTTGTCGACGTACTCGAGCTGCGCCGGCAGCGCGTCCACCGAGGCCACCTTGATGCGCGCCGGATTCAAGTCGGTGATGAGCGCCCGGGTGAACAGCGCCCAGCCGCCGACCATCGCCCAACCGGTGATGTCCGGGTAGGCGTTACCGACCCGAATCACCTCGGCCGCGGCGTCCTGGGGCGTCTCGATGTGATTGAACACCCCCGCGATCTGGATGCCGGGATACTTGGCCGCCTCGTCCTTGGCCCCCTGGACCCGGTGCTGGAGATTGGGGGCATTCTGGTTCCCGGCCAGAATGGCCACTTTCCCCTTTCCGTTGAGCAGCTTGGCCAACTCAGCCATCACCTGGGCGCCGGTCTTGGCGTCATCCACCCCGTAATACGCGAAGCGCTTGGACTGCGGCGCGTCGCTGTCGAACGTCATCACCGGCACTCCCCGATCGACCGCGTCGTTGATGGCGCCGGTGACCTTGCCGGCGTCGCTGCACGAGATCAGGATCGCGTCGGCGCCGTCGTTGACCGCCTGCTGGATCCGCTGGGCCTGAATCTGGCCGTCCTCCTGCGGCGGGGTGAGCCAGACCACCTCCACTGTGATGTGCAGCGAGTCGGAGAGCTGTTTCGCGGCGGCCTCCGCCCCGGTGCGCGAGGCCAGGAAGACCGGATTGGTCGAGCTCTTGGCGATCATCGCGATGGTGATCTTCTTCCCGGCCGCGGCCGGTGTCGCGGACTTGTCGGCGGCCTTGCCGCACGCCCCCGCCGCCAGGAGGATCGTCGCCACCGCCACCGCGCTTCCCAGTGCCCGCATGAGTCGCTCTCCCGCTAAGGGTTTGGAGCCGAGCCGGCCCGGCGCGCCAGGCGGCGCGCCGTGAGCCGGGTGCTCCACTGGTCCACCACGACCGCGCCGATGATCGCGCAGCCGATCACGATCCATTCGTTGTTCTGATCGAAGTGCAGGGTCCGGATCGACTGCCGGATCAGCACGATCAGGAGCGCGCCGAGCATCGCGCCGACCGCGCTGCCCTTCCCGCCCAGCAGGCTGGCGCCGCCCACCACCGCCGACGCGATGACGTACAGCTCGTATCCCTGGGCGTCTCCCGACGAGGCCGATCCGTAGAAGCTGGCGCCGAGAAACGCCGCGAGGCCGGCGAGGAGCCCCGACACCGCGAAGACGCCGGTCTGGATCCGGCGGAGCGGGAGGCCGGCAAACCGGCTGGCCTCGAGGCTCCCCCCGAACGCAAAGACGTGCCGCCCCATCACGGTGCGCTGGAGGTACAGCGTCCCCAGCGCGGCGATCGCCACCATGGCGAGCATCGGCACCGGATAGAGTCCCTCCGGCAACCCGAGCGATGCCTTGGCCACCCGGGTGAGCGGCTCCGGCACCAGGATACTCTCCGCCTTGCTGGCCACGAACGCCACGCCGCGCAGCATCCACATGGTGCCCAGCGTGATGATGAACGGATGCACCCGGAGGCCGGTGATGAGCACCCCATTGAACAGCCCCGCGAGGAGCCCCATCCCGACACAGACCGTCAGGCCCAGCAGCGCCGTGGCCAGCGGCGACAGCGGGCCCGCGGCGCGGAGCAGGAGCGCCATGCTGACACCGGCGAGGGCGTAGATGGAGCCGACCGAGAGGTCGATCCCGCCCGAGACGATCACCACCGTGGCGCCGATCGCCATGATCGCGAAGAAGCTGGCATCGGTGGCGGTCTGGATCAGGGTATGGGAATTCCAGAAGTTGTTGACCGACGCTCCGGTCTGCCGATCCGGATGGGAGCCGGCCAGCAGCGACAGCGCCAGGGTCACCAGCACCACCACGATCACCAGCCCGGTTTCCTGCGACGCGAGCAGCCGTCTCGCCCGGCTCATCGGCCGGCGCCCCCGGTCACCCGCGCCGCCGGAAGCGCCGCGTCGAACCGCCGATAAGCGTCCTGGTATGCGCGATGGCTCTCCGGGTCGGGGACGTGAGCGGCGCCCGGAGTCACCGTGGCGCGGATGGCAGCCGCCAGATCGGGACAGGCGCCCGCGCCGACCGCGGCCAGCAGCGCCGCGCCATAGGCCGGCCCCTCCTCCCGGTTCACCGTCCGCACCGGCAATCCATACACCTCGGCCTGAAGGCGGCGAATGAACGGGCTGCGCGCACCGCCACCGGTCAGCAGCAGGTCGGTCGGAGACAGCCCCAGCTCCCGGAGAATCGAGAGCGAATCGCGGAGCGCGAAGCACACCCCTTCGAGCACGGCCCGGGTCAGGTGGGCCCGGGTGTGCGCCAGGGAGAGACCCACGAAGGCGCCCCGCGCCGCCGCATCGCGGTGCGGAGTACGCTCCCCCTGAAGATAGGGCAGAAAGGTGACGCCCTCCGCCCCGGCGGGCACGCCGGCCGCCTCCTGGTCCAGCTGCTCGTCGGCCCGCCCGGAGCCCAACTCTCTCGCGAATTGATCGCGGTACCAGGCAAACGCGCCCCCCGCCGAGAGCACCACCCCCATCAGGTACCAGAGCCGGGGCATCACGTGACAGAACGTATGTACCCGGAGCAACGGATCCACCAGCGGCTCCGCCATAGGGGCCAGCACCGTGCCCGAGGTGCCCCAGCTCGCCACGGCCTGCCCCGGCGCGATCGCGCCGACGCCCGCAGCGCCACACGCGTTGTCCGCCCCGCCGCCGACGACCGGAGTTCCCGCCAGGAGCCCGGTGGCCGCCGCCGCCGACGCGGTGATCCGGCCATGCACCGCGGCCGACTCGTGCACGTCGGGCAGAAAGGCGCGAGGAACGCCGACGGCGCGGAGGATTTCCTCGCTCCAGCGGAGCCGCGCCGGATCGAACATCAGCGTGCCCGACGCGTCCGAGGGCTCGGTGGAGAGCGCGCCGGTGAGCCGATACCGGATGAAGTCCTTGGCGAGCAGGATGGTGGCCAGCCGGCGGTAGGCGTCGGGCTCGTGATTGCGGAGCCAAAGTACCTTCGGCAGGGTGAATCCTTCGAGCGCGGGATTGCAGACCCAGGCGCGAAGCTGCGCCTCGCCGCCGGCCTTGGCGACGATTTCCGCGCACTCTGTCGTGGTCCGCCCGTCGCACCAGAGCAGGGCCGGACGGATCACCGCGCCGCTCCGGTCCAGGAACACCGAGGAGTGCATCTGACCCGAGAGACCGACCGCGGAGACGCGGGCGTTCGGGGCGCGCTCGCGCACGGCGCGGACCGCGGCGGCGGTCGCCGACCACCAGGATTCCGGGTCCTGCTCCGCCCAGCCCGGCCGCGGCGTGGACAGCGAGAGCGGCGTCGTGGCGGTAGCCGTGACCTCGCCACTCATCGACACCAGGATCGCCTTGACGCCGCTGGTGCCGATGTCGAGCCCCAGAAACGCGTCGCCCGGCACCGTCATCTCACGCCCAGGAGCAGCTCCATCGTGAGCTGGTCGAGGCGCTCGTACGCGTAGCCGCGGCCGCGCAGCGTTGCGAGGTCAAACACCTCGTCGCCCAGCGCGCGGGCCCGCTCGGGCGTGTAGGAGACCCGCTCGCCCGGCGCGGCGCCCCGCGCGCGCAGCTCGGCGAGGAGTGCCTGGATGTCGGGATCGGCGTTGAAGCGCGCGACCTTCTCCTTGAGAATCAGGTAGGTGCGCATGCTTCCCGCCGCAAAGTCCCACACCCCCGCCTCGTCCTCGGTACGATAGGCGTGGCTGTCGAAATGCCGCATGCCGGCCCACGCGGCATCCTCCAGCAGCTTGACCAGGAAGAAAGCGCCCTTGAGGTCTTCGCTGCCGAAGCGAAGATCCTGATCGAAGCGGCCGGGCTTCTGGCCGTTCAGGTCAATATGGAAGAGCTTTCCCGCTTCGAGCGCCTGGGCCACGCCATGGGTAAAGTCCAGCCCGGCCATCTGCTCGTGGGCCACTTCGGGGTTGAGCCCCACCATGTCGGGATGGTCCAGGGTGTAGATGAACGCCAGCATGTGGCCGATGGTGGGGAGGAAGATGTCTCCCCGCGGCTCGTTGGGCTTGGGCTCCAGGGCAAACTTCAATTCGTACTTCTGGGATCGGGAATACTCGCACAGAAAATTGATCGCGTCCCGGAACCACTTGATGGCCTCCCGCGGGTCCTTGCCGGCATTGGTGTCGGCGCCCTCCCGCCCGCCCCAGAACACGTACGTGTCGGCGCCCAGCGCGACGCCGAGGTCGATCGCGCGCATCGTCTTCTGGAGGGCATAGGCGCGCACCGTCCGGTCGTTGCTGGTGAAGGCGCCATCGCGGAACACCGGGTCGCCAAAGAGGTTGGTCGTCGCCATCGGCACCTTCAGTCCGGTGGCAGCGAGCGTCGTCCGGAATTCCCGAACGATCCGGTCCCGTTCCGCCGTGGAGGCATCCCTCGGGACCAGATCGTTGTCGTGGAGGTTCACGCCGTAGGCGCCCAGCGTCGCCAGCTGCTCCACCACGCGCGTGGGCGAGAGGACCGGGCGCACCGGCTCGCCGAACGGATCGCGACCGGGGTTGCCTACCGTCCAGAGCCCGAAGGTAAAGTGGTGCTCCGGCCGGGGGACGTAGGCGTCCCGCGCAGTCGCTGTCATCGAGGGATCACTCCTGAATGCCGCGGGTAGGTGCTATCATCTTGGTACCGTGTCAAGTTACATCTCGCCGTCCGGGTCGGAAGGGGACTGACTGATGCACTGGGAAGAGCGGTGGCATCCGCTCCGCCGGGAGTGGGTGATCGTCTCGGCCCATCGCAACGACCGGCCCTGGCACGGGGAAACCGTCGCCGACCACACCCCCGAACTTTCCGCATACGCGCCGGACTGCTATCTGTGCCCCGGCAATGCGCGGGTCTCGGGCCTCACCAACCCATCCTATTCCGGCATCCTCGTCTTCGATAACGACCATCCCTGCGTCGGACCCGGGGCGCCACGCAATCTGCCGGTGCCGCCGGAGCCGTATCGCAACCGGCCGGCTCGCGGCGTCTCCCGGGTGGTCTGCTTCACGCCGCGGCATGATGTGACCCTCGCCCGGTTGGCGCCGGAGCAGTTTGCCGACCTCCTCAGGACGCTCCAGGAGCAGTACCGCGAGCTGGGCGCGCGCGAGGAGGTGGCCCACGTGCTGGTGTTCGAGAACAAGGGCCGGGTCGTCGGGGTCAGCAATCCGCATCCGCACTGCCAGATCTACGCGACCAATTTCGTCTTCAAAACCATCGAAGTCGAAGCCGATGCGCAGGCGAAGTATCTGTGGAAATGGGGGCGGCCGCTGTTTCCGGACATTATCGCCGCCGAAGAGGCGGACGGGCAGCGGCTCCTGGCCGCCCGGAGTCACGCGCTGGCCTTCGTGCCGTACTTTGCCCGCTACCCCTACGAGACGTTCGTGGCGCCGCGGGCCACCCGGGCCAGCCTGGCCGACCTTACGCCGGACGAGCTCGCCGATTTCGGGGAGGTACTGCGGGAGGCCCTGATCCGGCTGGAGAATCTCTGGCGGATGCCGTTGCCCTACGTCATGGTGCTGCATCAGGCGCCGACCGATGGACAGGCCTATCCGGGTTTCCATTTTCACATCGAGATCGCCCCGCCGCTCCGGAAGCCCGGGCTCCGGAAGTATCTGGCCGGGCCCGAGCTGGGTGGCGGCAATTTCCTCCAGGATTCAGCGCCCGAGGCCATGGCCGCCGAGCTGCGGAAAGTGTCCGGAGTGCACTACACCAGCCCGGACCAGGATGCCTGACCCAGGGCCGCTGCTTCAGCCGATTCTGGCCATGCACGCCCGGATTCGTACCGCGGTCCTGGACGCGTGCGCCCGGGCCGCGCCCGGGGAGCTCAGCCGGGTCGCCACGGACGAAGGTGGCGACACGATCTACGGAATCGACCGGGTGAGCGAGGCGGTGCTGATCGCCGAGCTGGAGGTGATCGCCCGCGCCGCCCCGATCTGTCTCGTGGCGGAGGGATTGCCGGGCGGCGTGCTGGCGCTCCCGCGCGGAGCCAGGGAATCCGATTGCATCTGGAAGCTGCTGGTCGACCCGATCGACGGTACCCGCGGGTTGATGTATCAGAAGCGGAGCGGCTGGATCTTGAGCGGGCTGGCGCCCAACCGTGGTGCCGCGACGCGGCTCCGGGACATCGTGCTCGCGGTACAGACCGAGATTCCGCTGGTGAAGCAGCACCTGTCCGATCAGCTGTGGGCCTTTCGGGGAGCGGGTATCGTGGCCCGGCGGCACGACCGGCTCTCCGGCGGCGACGAGCCGCTGGTCGTGGCACCATCCTCGGCGGAGACGATCGCGCACGGGTACGCCACCGTGGTGCGGTTCTTTCCCGGGGGACGGGACGTGCTGGCCGCCATTGACGATGAGCTGGCGGTCGCCCTGCTCGGGCCCGCCGCGCCGGGCAAGGCCCTGTGCTTCGAGGATCAGTACGCCTCTACCGGCGGGCAGCTCTACGAGATGATCGCCGGGCACGATCGGTTCATCGCCGATCTGCGTCCGCTGGTAGGCGCCAGCCTCTGCTGCCACCCCTACGACCTCTGCACCGCGATGATCGCCGAGGAGGCGGGCGTGCGCCTCACCGGGGTGGACGGGGGCCCGCTCGACGCTCGGTTCGACCTCGAGGCAGACGTATCGTGGATCGGGTATGCCAACGACACCCTCCGCACCGCGGTCGAGCCGGTCCTGCGCGACGCCCTCCGGCGGCGCGGACTCATCCCCGGGTAACCGCCAGATGATTCGGGTTCGTGGTCCGCTGGAGATAGCCGAATCGGACCGGATCTGGTTCCAGCCCGGACTCGATCGCCTGGCCGCGCTACCCAGCGACCCCGACCCCCGGCTTCGGGCGTTCTTCACGCCGGACCAGCCGGTCTTCCTGGCCCGGGCACCCGGCCGGCTCGATGTGATGGGCGGGATTGCCGACTACAGCGGAGCCCAGGTACTGGGGCTTCCGCTCGATCGTTCGGCCCAGGTGCTGGCGCAGCGCCGGACCTCGCCGCGGTGCGAGATCGCCACGCGCCGGGGCGGCCGGTGGGACTGGTTCGACACCGGGCTCGACGCACCGGCCGCCACTGCCCTGGCCGACGCGGCGGTGCTCCACCGGCGGCTCGCCTCGAACCCCGCCGAGCGGTGGGCCGCCTACCTGCTGGGCGTGGTGCAGGTGTGCCGTCGGGCCGTCGGCGCGCCGGCACTCGCATCGCTGGGCGGGTTCCGGCTCCTGGTGGATTCGACGGTGCCCGAGGGGAAGGGCGTCGCCTCGTCTGCGGCGATCGAAGTGGCCGCGATGTCGGCGGTGGCGGCGAGCTGCGGCGTGATGACGACCCGGACCGAACTCGCGACGGCATGCCAGTGGATCGAGAACCACGTCGTGGGCGCACCCTGCGGGATCATGGATCAGATCACCAGCGCGTGCGGTCTCCCCGACCGCCTGCTCCTGCTGCGCTGCCAACCCGGCACCATCGAGGGTCACATCGAGGTTCCCGCCGGCTACCGGTTCTTCGGCATCGAGTCGGGAATCCGCCACGAGGTGGCGGGCGCCGACTACGGCACGGTGCGCACCGCGGCCTTCATGGGCTACCGGATCATTGCCGAGGCCGCGGGTCTCGCCGTCAGCCGGAACCGAGCGGGCGTCCGGGTCGAGGATCCCCTCTGGCAGGGGTATCTGGCCAATATTCCTCTGGTGGAATTTCAGAAGCGATTCGAGGCGATCCTGCCCTCGACGATGATCGGGGCCGATTTTCTCGAGCGGTACGGCGGCATTACCGACTCGGTGACCCGGGTGGAACCGGACCGGAGCTACCCGGTGAAGAGCGCCACCGCTCATCCGATCGGCGAGCAAGCCCGGGTCTCCCGTTTCATCGCGCTGGTCGAGCAGCTACCCCGACGCCCGGAAGCTGCCGAGGAGCTGGGCAGCCTCATGTATGAGGCGCATGAGAGCTACGGTGCGTGCGGACTGGGAAGCGACGGCACCGATCGGCTGGTGGCCCTGGTGGCGGAGGCGGGGCCGAAGAACGGGCTGTTCGGCGCGAAGATCACCGGGGGCGGGAGCGGGGGGACGGTGGCGGTGTTCGGGGCGGCGGAGTCGGCCAGCGTGGTGGAGGAGATTGCCGCCCGGTACCGACGGGAAACCGGACGGGCCGGTGAGGTGTTCAGCCGATCCTCGCCTGGCGCGGCCGAGACCGGGGTGCTGAGACTCGCGTGAAATCCGTGGCTTAGGCCTCCACCGGCACGACCGCACCGCCGTTGCCGTTTCCGGCGACGGGGGCCTCGACCGGGAGCTCTTCCTCGAGGTAGGTGTATCCCTCCAGCCCCGCCACGTAGTCCGCGATGAACGCGTTGGCTTCCT
The DNA here is from genome assembly GCA_963762545.1 of uncultured Gemmatimonadales bacterium. Lineage (GTDB taxonomy): Bacteria > Gemmatimonadota > Gemmatimonadetes > Gemmatimonadales > GWC2-71-9 > JABFSM01. The sequence goes on from CAVXLC010000003.1 coordinate 370,803, forward strand.
GGCGCGACAACTCCGGCGCGTTCGACACCTTCCGGCGGAACGTCTGGAGCAGATCCGACGCGTTGAACTGCACGTAGTTGAGCACCTCGGTGACGGTGTCTCCGTGCACCATGTCGGTGATCTCGTACCCCTTTTCGGTCACCTTGATGTGCACCGCGTTGGTGTCGCCGAACAAGTTGTGCAGGTCGCCCAGGATTTCCTGGTAGGCGCCGGTGAGGAAGATCCCCAGGATGTAGGGCTCCCCTTCCCGGAACGGATGCAGTTCCAGGCAGGGCTTGCCCTTCCGTCCGCCGGCAAACCGATCGATCACCCCGTCGGAATCGCAGGTGATGTCCTGCAGGGTGCCGCGCCGGATCGGCTCCTCGTCCAGCCGGTGCACCGGCATGATCGGGAAGATCTGATCGATGGCCCAGTTGTCCGGCAACGACTGGAACACCGAGAAGTTGCAGAAGTAGCGGTCCACCAGCGTCGCCTCGAGGTGGTTCGAGATCTCGAGGTAGTTGGCCCGGTCGTGGGAGATCAGCGCCGCGAGGGCGTTCATGGTGGCCAGGTAGTACTGCTCGATGTCGGCCATGTCCCGGATGGTGATCGCGTCGCTGGCAAACAGCTCCTGGAGCCGTTCCTTGGCGAACACCGCGTCGTGGAACACCTCCTCCACCCGGTCGAGGGACAGCGACTCCAGGTTCTCCTTGAGCTCCACCAGCACCGACGGCGGATCCTCCCGGAGCGCCGGAATGACCGGCTCGGTGAGCGCTTCCACGTCGGTAACGTTGATCAGCAGCAGCGCGTGGTGGGCGGTCAGCGCCCGGCCCGACTCCGAGATGATATGAGGCATCGGCTGCTTGAACTGCTTGCAGACCGTCCCCAGCAGGTACACCACGTCGTTGGCATACTCCCGGGTCGTGTAATTCATGCTGGCCGGCCGGGTCGTCTTGGACCCCTCGTAGTCCACCCCCAGGCCGCCGCCCACGTCCACATGGGAGAGGTCGAAGCCCATTTCCCGGATCTCGACATAGTACCGGCCCACCTCCTCCAGCCCCGCCTTGATGAACCGGATATCGGTGATCTGGCTGCCGAGGTGGAAGTGCACCAGCTTGAGCAGATCCTTCTTGCCAGCGGTCTCCAGCTTGTCGAGGAGCTTCATCAGCTCCACGGCGCCCAGCCCGAACTTGGATTTTTCGCCGCCGCTCTTGGCCCAGCGGCCGGCGCCCTCGGTGGCCAGCTTGATGCGGACACCCAGATTCGGGCTCACGCCCATTTCCTCGGCCACCCGGAGCACGGTGTCCAGCTCGCCCACCTGTTCGAGGACGATGAACACCTGGTGGCCGATCCGCTGACCCATCAGGGCCAGCCGCATGAACTCCTCGTCCTTGTACCCGTTGCAGACGATCAGGTGATCGGTCCGCTCGGTCAAGCCGAGCACCGCCTGGAGCTCCGGCTTGCTGCCGCACTCGAGACCGACCCCAAAGGGGCCTCCGAAGGCGACGATCTCCTCCACGACGTGGCGCTGCTGGTTCACCTTGATCGGATAGACCGAGGTGTAGGTGCCGCCGTAGGCGGTCTCCTCGATGGCCCGGGAAAACTCCGTGGCGAGCGAGGCGATCCGGGCCTTCAGGATGTCGGAAAAGCGGAGCAGGAGCGGCAGGCCGATGCCCTGGGCGTTCAGATCGATGGCCAGCCGGTACAGGTCGATGGCGCGGTCGCCCGCCTGATCCGGATGCACCGTGACGTGGCCCTCGGCGTTGGTCCGGAAGTAGCCCAGGCCCCAGCCGCGCATGTTGTAGAGCTTTTCGGCGTCCTTGATGGACCAGTGGTTGTTCGAGATCGCGAGGCTCCGGGGCCGAAGACAGGAGGAGAATTCTAACGTGCGGGCGGGCGCGACAGAAGCGGCGGCGGGGTAAATTCCCGTTTCCATGAGTTCCGAGCTGGTGGTCGAACGGCGCACCCCGGTGCCGGCATCGCCTGAAGAGGTCTTTGCCTGGCACGCCCGGCCGGGCGCCCTCGAGCGCCTGGTCCCCCCGTGGCAGCGCCTCACGGTCCTCGAGCGCACCGGCGGCATTGCCAACGGCACCCGGGTCCGGCTCCGGATCTACGCCGGGCCGGTCTGGTCCACCTGGATGGCGGAGCACCGGGATGTCGAGCCGGGCGTGGGCTTCAGCGATTTCCAGGTGGACGGTCCGTTCGACCGCTGGTTTCACCGCCACAGCTTCGAGCCGGCCCCGGGTGGCGGCAGCATCCTGCACGATCGCATCGTCTGTGAGCTGCCTCTGGGCATCCGGCTGGGCCGCTCCTGCCTGGCCCGGGAGCTCGAGCGCCTGCTGGCCTACCGTCACGCCGTCACCGCACAGGACCTGGCCATGCACGCGCGGGCCGCGGGACGGCCCAAGCTCCGCATCGCCATCACCGGATCCTCGGGCCTCATCGGCTCGATGCTGGCGCCGGCGCTGACTACCGGCGGGCACAAGGTCATCCGCATGGTGCGGCGGGCGCCGGGTCCGGGCGAAATCCGCTGGGACCCCGATGGCGCCGGTGTGGACCCCGAAGCGCTGCGGGGCGTGGACGCCGTGGTGCACCTGGCGGGGGAGAACATCGCCGGTGCGCGCTGGACCGAGGCGCGGAAGCGGCTGCTCCTCGACAGCCGCGCCACCGGCACCCGGCTCCTCGCGGAGGCCATCGCCAAGGCCCCGGAAGGCCCCCGTATCCTGGTCTCCGCGTCGGCCATCGGCTACTACGGCAACCGGGGCGAGGAGCTCCTGACCGAGGGCAGCATGCCCGGTCAGGGATTTCTTCCCGAGGTCGTCATCGCCTGGGAGCAGGCCACCCGGCCCGCCGCCGACGCGGGGGTACGGGTAGCGCTGGTGCGGACCGGGCTGCTGCTCACGCCGGCGGGCGGCCTGCTGGAGCGCATCCTGCTCCCCTTCCGCCTGGGGTTCGGGGGGCGCCTGGGGGACGGCCGCCAGTGGATGAGCTGGATCTCGGCGGACGACGTCGTGGGCGCCTACCACCACGCGCTCACCGACGATGCGGTGCGCGGGCCGGTCAACGCGGTGGCCCCCGCGCCGGTGCGCAACGCGGAATTCACCACCGCGTTGGGGCGCGCGCTGCACCGCCCCACGCCGATGGCCGTGCCCAGGACGGCGCTCCGCCTTGCGGTGGGCGAGATGGCGGACGAAGCCATACTGGCCAGCGCCAGGGTGGCGGCCGACGCCCTGCAGCGGACCGGGTATCCGTTCCGGCACGCCGATCTGGAGGCCGCCCTCGCGCATGAGCTCGGCAAGCAGGCGTCGAGCTGAGATGAGCTCCCCACCCCGCCCGTCTTCCCACCGTCGCGCCGTCGTTCTCTTGTCGGGCGGCCTCGACTCGGCCACCACGCTGGCCATTGCGAAGGCCGAGGGCTTCGACCCCTACGCCCTGAGTTTCCGGTACGGCCAGCGCCACGCCGTGGAGCTGGACGCGGCGCGGAAGGTGGCGGCGCAGATCGGCGTGACGGAGCACCGGATCGTGGACATCGACCTCCGGGCCTTCGGCGGCTCGGCGCTCACGGCGGATATTCCGGTGCCGACCGGCCGCTCGGCCGAGGCCATGGCCGAGGGCATACCGGTCACCTACGTGCCGGCGCGGAACACCATCTTTCTCTCGTTGGCGCTGGCCTGGTGCGAGGTGCTGGGGGCGGCCGACATCTTCATCGGCATCAACGCGGTGGACTACAGCGGCTATCCCGATTGCCGGCCGGAATTCATTCGCGCGTTCGAGTCACTGGCCAACCTCGCCACCAGGGCCGGCGTCGAAGGCCGGGTCAAGTTCAAGGTGCACGCGCCGCTCATCGCCATGAGCAAGGAAGGCATCATCCGCCGGGGCCTGTCGCTGGGCGTGGACTATTCCCTGACCCGGAGCTGCTACGCGCCGGACGCGGAAGGTCGGGCCTGCGGGGAATGCGACTCGTGCCGGATCAGGCTCACGGGGTTTGCGGAGGCGGGCACTTCAGATCCGGCGACGTACGTCGCGAAGGCATGAGGCTATCGAGGCCTCCGCGCCCCCCGCACCGGCTTCGAGGCTGCCGGCACTCCCAGAAGCGCAACGCATCGGCTCATCCGGCCCTCCCCGTATCGGGATTCCCTTTGAGGGCAGGCGCAGTTCCCGGCCGGATCAGGTCTTTCCGGCTCGCGCCAGGATCCGGTCCCGCTGTCCCGGCGACACCATGTCTTTCGCCACCACCTGCCCGACCAGCCGGGCGACGAAGCCGTACCCCCTCGCATCGGCCTCGAGCCAGCGCTGCCATTCCAGCTCGTCCAGGGCCGCCGTCAGTTGGGCCGGCTCGAGCCCGGAGGCGCGGGCGAGCACGGGCTCGGAGCATCGATCGCCCAGCACCGCGGCCGTAACCAGCACCTTCTGCGCATCCCTACTCAGCCGCCGGAAGCCGATCCGCAGCGCCGCGACAACTGAATCGGGAAGGTCCCCGGGCAGCGTCTGACTCAGGGTCCGGAACGGTTCCGGCCAGGTCACCGGGCCCTGCGCGAGGTCCAGCCCGTGAGCCACCGCCGACAACAGTTCCACCGCGAGCAGCGGCAACCCCGCGGAATCACTCCCGACCCGCCGGACCACGCGCTCCAGGGCAACGGCGTCATAGCCGGGGAGGGCCCACGCCGCCAGCGCCAGGAGCGACTCCCGATCCAGCGGTCCCAGCGACACCATCGCACCCGGCACATCGGTGCCGAGCCGCCGGCGGAGCTCATCCAGCTCGGCGCGCGGCGGTTCCGCTCCGGCCGATAGCACCAGGCAGAGCGGCGCGCCGGCATGATCTCGCAGCGCGGCCAGGAGTGCGAGCACCGAATCCCGGTCCATCCACTGGGCATCGTCCACCGCGAGCACCAGGGGTCCTTCCGCGAGCGCGGCGCCAAGGAGGGCCGTGAAGGCCGATCGAACCGTCAGGGCCGAACCGGCGGGAGCACCGGGAAACCGGTCGGCCCACTCGGGAATTTGCGCGGCGAACACCCCGATCGCTTCCGGCGGCGCCGTCGCCAGGCCGGGTGCATCCAGCAGACCGCCGCGCGCCAGGGCCAAGAGCCCGGCCCACGGCGTCTCCCGATCGGCCTCCACCGCGCGCACCAGCGCTGCCGCGCCACCGGCGACGCGGATCCTCGCGAGCATCTCCTGGAGCAGTCGGGTCTTCCCGGTACCGGCGTCTCCGATGAGCGGGAGGGCCGTGGCGCTGCCCTGCGCACGACAGCGGTCCCAGTGTTCCAGGAGCAGCGCGAGCTCCCGGGCCCGGCCGACCAGCGGGGCCCGCCGCCGCTCTGGCTCGGTCGCCCCACCTGGCAACGGCCGCGGACGCCCGGGACGCGCGGAGCGGATGCGCTCGGCGAGCGCCCGGATCTCCGGGCCCGGGGTTCCGTCGATGATACGGGCCAGCCGCTCGGTGTAGCGGGCAAAGTGATCGAGCGCCGCCGCCGAATCGCCCAGGATCGCGCTGGCGCCCATAAGGGCGCGCGCGACCAGCTCGTTGTTCCCGTCGATCGCATCGGCGCGGCGGGCCGCCGATACCGCCGCTTCGGCCCGGCCTTCCCGCAGGAGCGCGGCGCAGTGCCCGAGCAGCACCCCGACCGATCGCGCGGTCCAATGCTGCCGCTCCGCCGCCAGCCAGTCCTCGAAACCATCGCATCCGGGAAGGCCGAAGCCCTCGAGAAATTCCCCGGTTACCATGGGTGCCGCTCCGGCCCAGTCCTCGCGCGCCGCCAGGAGCTCCAGGTCGTCCGCATCCAGCTCGACCGCCGCCGCCGCGAGGCGCACCTGCCCCGCCGCGGTGTCGATCGCGTCGTCGCCCGCCACCTTGCGCACGATGCGAAGCGCTTCGTTGAGTGAATGCTTCGCGGCGCTCTCGTCCTTGTCGGGCCAGAGCAGGCCGGTGAGATGCTCACGGGTTCGGGTCCGCTTGGGCGAGCGGGCCAGGTAGATCAGCAGCGCGAGGTGTTTCCGCCAGAGGAGCTCCGGAGGAGCGGCGGTTCCGGCGATGGTGACCTCCACCGGGCCCAGCACGCGGCAGAGGATCACGACGCCTCGCACTTGAGCTCGGTGACCCGGCGGGCCGCGAAGTCCGCCCTGGCGGCGAGCCGGGGGTCGGCACCGGTCCAGAGCCGCGCGACGGCCCGGTAGGTGGCGCAGAGCTCGGGATCGGGGGTGTCCCCACGATCGAGCAGGCGGGCGCGACGCCATCGTAGCACCGTGCTCAGCGCCCAGGCGACCTCACCGGGCTGCGGCTCCTCGGTGGGGAATCCATCCAGCTGAAGATGCTCGTGCCACCGCAGTGCCCGCTCGGCCGCGCCGGGGTGTCCGGTCTGTTCCAGCCAGGTGACCCGGAGAATCCGCTGGACCGCATCCTCGACGGCGATCGGCACCGTCTTCGACAGGTCGGAGGGGTGGAGGCCCGCGAGCAGCCGGCCGGCACCGACGGTATCGCCCCGCCGGAGCAGCTCGAAGACATCCACCTCGGTTCGCAGCGTGTTGCGGGGCGGAGCCGAGGCGAGCAACCCACGATATCGCGCCGCGGCGGCGGAATCGCCGGCGCGGAGCGCCAGCATCGCCAGCATCCAGGCGGCCCGCTCCCGGAGCGAATCCGCCTCCACGCCCGAAGGAATGTAGGATTCGAGGGCGGTGAGCAGGCCGGAATCGGCAGGGACCGAATCCTCAGGATCCGCCAGCGTCAGTACCGCCTGCAGCTCCAGGGCGTAGAGCGACAGGGAATGATCCGAGGCCAGCCGGCGAAGCCGAATGCCCACGGCGCGCAGCGAATCCATGCGACCCAGCGCGGCGAATCCATGCGCCTGGGCCAGCAACCCCGCGCGCACTGCTTGCGGTTTGTCTCGCCAGGCGGCCAGTTGCGCGCCGAGGCCGACCGCGCCGGCGGGCGCATCGACGGTCATCATCATCCGGCCGCCCGAGGCGGTCCGAAAGTCACCCGCCACCCCGGGGGCCTGAAGCACCGCGCTGGTCCTCGCGGCGGCCTCCGGCGGGGTGCCAAACCGCCACAGGAAGCCGACGCGCAGCATCATGCGGAGCGCGATCGAGAGTCCGGCGGCGCCCCGCTCCGGAGGCACGCTGTCGAGGGCCGCCTTTGCCCGGGCCGCGGTGCCTTCACTCAGCAGGACCCATCCCAGGTGCTCCCACCCCGGCGCGAAGTCCGGCCGGAGGTCGAGCGCGTGTTGCAGTGGTTCGACCGCCTCCTGCCGCAGGTGCCCAAACAGTGGTCCTCGGTGAAAGAGCTCGTCTCCGAGCAGGAAGCTCGCCAGATAGAATTCCTGGTACCGAGCGGCGGCGTCACGCAAACGGTCGTAGCGCTCCGGCCAGGGTTGCTGCTGCGCCTCGATGATGGCGCGGTAGTGAGGCGGGAACGCATCCAGGTGACGGTTGAGGCGGGCGAACCCTTGCGGATCCGGCGCGGTCCCGAGCCAGCGATCGATGTCGATGAGCCGATAGGTGCACAGCAGGCAGTTCGAATCGGAGGCCTCGACTCTGGCATAGGCGGTGCCCGCCGTGTCCCACTGGGCCGCGGCGTAGAGCCGCTCGGCGGCATGCCACTGGCTGAGACCCTCGCCGGTTCGCGGCAGCGCCTTGAGCGGAAGCCACTTGTCCCCCGCCAGCGTGCCTCTCCATGTTCCCGCGAGAAAGGAGTCGGCGACCTGTTGGACCAGCGCGGGCCAGTCGGCCCGGGCGGGCGCGGTGGCCCCAGCGGGCACGACGCCCCCCGTCTCGCCACCCGACCCGCGAAGCTCCAGCCGGATTCCGCCCCCGGCCGGCATGATTGCTCCGGTGAGGCGCACGACGCCCCGGGGGCTGGGCCCGGATCCGGCGGAAAGCACCCGAAGATCCGGGTAGCCCGACAGCGCCGCGATCAGAGCATGGGTCAGTGAATCGCCCAGCGCCGCACCGCCGGGAATGCCGCGATTCTCGAAGGACCCTACTTCGAGCGTCAGGCCGGTGGCGGGCGGCGCCCGGGCCGGCAACAGCAACCAGGCGACGATTGCGCCGGCGGCAACCAGGAGACCCGCAACGACTATCCCCCGGCGCCGCGAGGCCGACTTGCCCTGGAGCGCGGTACTCATCTCCCCCGCGTTCGCGAAGCGGTCTTCCGGCGCCAGGGCGAGGGCCCGCCGCAGCGCCCCGCTCAGCGGCTCGGGAAGCCTGCTCCAATCGGCCTGGTCGGGCTGCTGGTACGCCGGCCAGCGCTCCCCGGTGCCGGCCTCCCAGAACACCAGTGCGGCGGAATACACGTCACTGCGCTCGGTCGCGGGCAACCCGTCCAGCTGCTCCGGTGCCATGTAGGCGAGGGTGCCGATCATCTGGCCCGGCGTGGTCAAGGCCGGATCGGCCTTCGCGCGCCATCGCGAGATGCCGAAGTCCCCGAGCAGCGCCCGGCCGTTCCGGAGAAACACGTTGCTGGGCTTGACGTCGCGGTGCACCACGCCGTGCGCATGGGCCGCACCGAGGGCGCCCAGCAGATCCTGCGCCAGAGATTGCGCTTCGGCGGCAGGGAGCGGCCCACGAAGGAGTCGTTGGGCGAGGGTTTCGCCCTCGACGAACTCCATCACATAGTAGAAGAGACCATCGGCCTCTCCCGCGTCATACACCGGCACGATGGCGGGATGAGAGAGCCGCGCCAGGATCCGCCCCTCGTCGAGGAATCGCTCGGCGGCGACGGCGGTGGCCAGCTCGGGGCGGAGAATCTTGATCGCGACGGTCCGGTCGAGGCGGATCTGACGGGCCGAGTAGACGATCCCCATGCCCCCGCCGGCGACCTCGGCCAGGACCTCGTAATCGGGCGTCAGGGCCCGGTGGACCCGTTCCGTGAGCATCGCCCGACCTGCGTGAGGGGACCCGTCAATATACTCCGTTGCTCCGGAGACCCTGTCAAATCAAGCAGCGCGCCGCCTGGGTGCCCCGCCCGCCTTGCGCCCCGGTGAAGGACCGAGGCAGCTTACCCCGGGCACCGATGCGGGATCCCTTCCAGAGGCGTCCATGAGAACCGATTCGGAGCTGACCGTCCGCGGCCTGATCCTCGGGTCCGTCATCGCCGCGGTGTTCACCGCCGCCAACGTCTACCTCGGGCTCCGGGTCGGGCTGACCGTCGCCTCCTCGATCCCCGCCGCGGTCATCTCGATGGGCGTGCTCCGGGCGCTGCGCACCGGCAGCATCCGGGAGAACAACATCGTCCAGACCGTCGCCTCCGCGGGCGGCACCCTCTCGGCGATCATCTTCGTGCTGCCCGGGCTGATCATGGTCGGCTGGTGGAGAAGCTTTCCCTTCATGACCACCTTCCTGGTCTGCGCGCTGGGCGGTATCCTCGGCGTCCTCTTCTCGATCCCGCTCCGCCGGGCCCTGGTCGTCAACTCCACGCTCCCCTTCCCCGAGGGACTCGCCGCCGCCGAGGTGCTCAAGGCCGGCGCCACGGGGGACGAGGCCTCGCCCAATGCCATCGAGCGGAAGCGGGGCCCGCTGGTCGTGGCGGTGGGGGCGATCGTCTCCGCGGGCGCCGCAGTCGTGGCCGCCACCGGCGTCGCCGCCACCGGCATCGTGCGGTACTTCCGCCTCGGCCCCAGCGCCACCGGGATCAACCTGGGATTCTCGCTCGCATTGCTCGGCGCGGGCCACCTGGTCGGCCTCTCGGTCGGCATCGCGATGCTGGCCGGGCTGGTCATCGCCTGGGGCATCGCCACTCCGCTGCTGAGCGCGGGGCTGCCCGGCGCGGCCGCCGACGTCGCCGGCACGGTCTGGGGGACCCAGGTGCGCTTCATCGGCGCCGGCGCGATCGGCGTCGCTGCCATCTGGAGCCTGTTCAAGCTGGTGAAGCCGGTGCTCGGCGGTCTGATCGCCACGGCGAAAGCCCGCGCCGCCGCTGCAAGCGCTACCGGCGGCGTCGACGACCGCGACATCTCGCTGGGCCTGATCGGGGTGATCACCGCCGGCTGTCTGCTGCTGATCGGGTGGCTGCTCAAGGACTTCATCCACGGGACTGCGCTCCAGGCATCCACCTGGTCCCTGGTCCTGGGCGGCGTGGCCTTCACCCTGCTGATCGGCGGGTTCGTCGCGACGGTCGCGGGTTACATGGCCGGACTGATCGGCGCGTCCAACAGCCCGGTCTCCGGTATCGGCATTCTCGCCACGGTGGCGGTGGCCCTGCTGCTCGCGGTGTTCTGGCAACCATCCCTGGGCGCCGGCGCAACCGAGGCGCTGGTGGCGTTCGCGCTGTTCACCGTGTCGATCGTCTTCTCGATCGCCACCATCTCGAACGACAACCTCCAGGACCTCAAGACCGGTCAGCTGGTCGGCGCCGCGCCGTGGAAGCAGCAGGTCGCGCTCATCGTCGGCGTCCTCGCCGGATCGCTCACCATTCCGCCGGTCCTCGATCTCCTGAACCAGGCCTACGGCTTTCCGGGCGATCCCAACCGCTCCGCCATCAGCGCCGCGCCGCTGCCCGCGCCCCAGGCGGCCCTGATCTCGACCCTGGCGCGCGGCGTCCTCAACGCCCAGCTCGACTGGCGGATGATCGGGATCGGCGCGCTGGTAGGACTGGCCTGCATCGTCATCGACGAGGTGCTGGGCCTGCTCAAGTGGATGCGGCTCCCCCCGCTCGCGATCGGGATCGGGATCTACCTGCCGATGGACGCGACCCAGCCGGTGGTGGTGGGCGCGGTGATCGGCTGGATCTTCAACCGGATCATGGACCGGCGCGCCAACGCCGAGATGGCCAAGCGGTTCGGCGTGCTGCTGGCGTCCGGGTTGATCGTCGGCGAGAGCCTGCTCGGCGTGCTCACAGCCGGGCTCATCGTCGCGACGGGAAAGGCGGCGCCCCTTGCCCTGGTGGGTGACGGTTTCGCCGCCGCGGCCACCTGGATCGGCGTGGTGTTCTTCGGGGCGGTGGTCGTGCTGAGCTACACGTGGGTGGGCAGGCAAGCGGATCTGGGGCCGGCGGCGGCGCCATAAAACCGGCTTCCGCTGGGAGCCACCCTCACCCCTCCGGCTCCCACTTCCCGGCGAGCTCCTGCCACATCCGGTTCACCGCCGACTGGCCCATCATGTATTCGAAGTTTGCCTTGTAGAACGCATCCCCGTGGGAAAACCTCTCGTCGAACCCGGACAGGTCGATCTTCGCGCGGAGCTGGTCGGCGGTCATCCCCGTGCGCCAGGCGGCACGGGCCTGCCGCTCGATCGACTCGAGGACCTCCGTCACCAGCCCGAGATAGGCCGTGTCGTGCATCGGCGCGCCATGGCCCGGCACGATGGTGGCTGCATCCAGAGCATCGAGCCGGCGCAGCACCTTCGCCCATTCGCTGATGTAGGACTGGGTGGCGAACGGCCAGGGATGGACCAGCAGGTCCCCGGTGAGCAGGGTCCGGGTATCCGGGATCCAGGCCACCAGGTCACCGGCGGTATTGCCGCGGCCAAGAAACCGCAGCGACACGATGCGCCCGCCGAGGTCCACGTCCAGCGTGCTGTCGATCTGGACGTCGACCCCGCGGTATTGCATTCCATCACACTCCGCGAGCTGGCCCTCGACCGCCTCGAGAAAATGGTCGAGCCGCTCCTTGACGGTGGGCGTGAGCGGCGTTCCATCGGGCCGCTTGCCACTCGTCACCTGCTCCCGCAGCTGCCTGAAATCCCCGGCCAGATCGCTCTTGCAGCTGTCGCCCCGGAACTTCTCCCGACGCTCCTCCATGAGCCGGGCCGTGAAGGGATGGGCCATGACCTGGGCCCCGGGCCACGCCTCCGCAAACTCCGCGGCCCCGGCCCAGTGATCGTCGTGCCAGTGTGACACGACGAGATACTTCACCGGCTTGGGAGTGATTCGCTTGAGGTCTTCGATGATGGCCCGGGAGATCGAAGGATGGTGCCCGGCATCGAAGACCAGCACCGCCTCCCGGCCGATCACCGCCACGATGTTGCTGCTGACCACCGGGTTCAGCCGCTTCTCGACGAAGGCGTAGGTGTCGTTGGCGACCTTGAGGACCTGGTACTCGAAGGGACCGCCGGAGACCGAAGGGGCCCCGGCCACGGTGAACAGCGCGATGACGGAGAGGTGGCGCCAAGTCATGCCGAGGAACACGGTACCCGCTTGGTGAGGTCTATCTAATACCTACGTGCGCGAGGCAGGTTCCACCGGACCGGATAGCACCCCGGGGACCAACCGGTGCGAATATCAATCAATCGATCCCCGTCGCCATCCCGCCCTGGCCCAGTTCCCGCCCGATTCGGTCGCGGTCGGCCCGCGCCGCCGTGAGGCGTTCAGTCGGCGCGGTCACGGCCGCCCCACATCGGCGACGAAGATATCGCTCTCGAAGGAACCGACCGTGAAGTAGAAGGTCTTTCCATCGGTGCAGAAGCCGTACTTGGTCTGTTGCCGGTTGGGATCGTCGAATTCCACCAGCACGGTGCTGGCACCGCCGGCGGGACCGACCGCGCGGATCGCCCACGCCGTCGCGGAGCGGGTCAGGTAGTAGATCTTCGTCCCGTCCGGCGACCACGCGGCGTAGTACGCCTCGGCGCGATCGGCCGCATTGGAAACGACGAGGGTCTCGAGCCCGCTGGAAACGTCGCGCTCCCGGAGTCCGTCGGGGCTGTGATAGAGGAAGGCCGTGCCGTCGGGTGACCAATGCGCAAAGTCCCCGCTCTCCGTCGGGATGAACTGGGGGCGTTGGGCACTGTCCGCCACGGAGAGGATGCCGAACCCATGCTCCGGTCCGCCGAACCGTTCATACAAGACCCTGCGGCCATCCGGGGCCCAGTCGGGATCGAGCTCCTCGTCGCTGCTGGACGTCCATTGGCGCAGCCCGGTGCCATCGGCCTCCACCGTGTAGATGTTTCGGTTCCCGCCTCGGCGCGCATGGAAGACGATCCGGCGGCCATCCGGCGACCAGTCGCCGCTGAAGTCGCCGGCCGGATCGGTCGTGATCTGGCGGGGCTCGCCGCCCGTCACGGGCATCACGTATAGATCCGGGTTGCCACCCCGGTCCGAATCGAACACCAGCCAGCGTCCGTCCGGAGACACATCCACGTCCTCGATCGTCTCGTTGCCGGTGGTGATTCGGGTCGCGCCCCGGATGGACACCGGCCCGCGGGCCGGCACCGGAATCGACCAGATGCCGGACCAGGTGCTCAAGCGGGAGTAGGCCAGCCGGCCGCTCTTCCGGCTGACGCTCAATCCCTGCGCATCGGTGCCGGTGGTGAGCCGATGCGGGGGGCCCACGGCGCCCTGGGCATCCAGGCGCTGCTGATAGACATCGCGGCTGCCGTCGCGGTCGGATACCCAGAAGAGTCCGTGACCATCGGAGGACCACTGCGGTGACACGTTCAGCGCACTGTCCGGGGTGACCCTGGTCGCGGGCGTGCCATCCAGCGGGATCACCCAGATGGCCGTGGCACCCACGTTCCCGAAATAGCCGGTCCCGAAGGTGAAGGCGGGGTTCCCCACGGCCACCGCGACGGTGCGACCGTCGGGTGACCAGGCCGGCGCAAAGGCCGCACCGGGTGCGGCGAGGGTCACCGTATCGCCGCTGGACAGCGTCTTCACGGTGATCCCGTCCCCGTTGTTGCCCAGCGTCCAGAGGATCTTCAAGCCGTCGGGCGACCAGTCGAACCCGGCGATGGGTGTCCCCCACCCCACACCGTACCTGAGCTTCGCCAGATCGACGCGGGTCACCCGCCGGGGCGCGCCGCCCAGGGCCGGCACGACGTAGATGCCGTCATCGGATTGATACGCGATCTGCGAGCCGTCGGGCGACCAGCGCGGCCAGCGGAAATTCCCGGTGCTGTCGGTCGTGAGCGCCACCGGGCGGCCCCCGCTGATCTGGCGCACATAGATCTGCATCGCGTTGGTGGGCCCGGCCGCATAGGCCAGTGCGGCGCCGTCGGGCGAGAGCGCGGGATCGACTTCGAGGCCCGGTTCGCGGGTCACCTGCGTGGTACGACCGATGGCGATGGCCGGCGCGGCGGCTGGTCGGCGGAGCAGGAGGATGCCCGCGAGGATCGCCGCAACGACTCCGATTGCGCCGAGGCCCAGCACCGTACGGGAGGGCGCGAAGCGCCGGGCCGCCGCGCGGCCACTCTCGGGAATCGTCAGCGCGGCGGCAAAGTGGGCCGCGGGGCTGAATCGATCGGCCGGGTTCTTGGCGAGCGCCCGAGTCAGGACGTCGGCGATCGCCGGCGGCACCGCCGGCCGGAGCTGCGCAATGGGCCGCGCCTCCACGGTCAGGTGCTGCCGGACCAGGCTCTCCGCCGTGGCGCCGCTGAACGGCGGCTGGCCGGCCAGCATCTCGTAGAGCACGCAGGCCAGGGAATAGAGATCGCTCCGGCCGTCGAGGTCGCCCTCACCAGCGGCCTGCTCGGGGCTCATGTACTGGGGCGTTCCGATCGACATCCCGGTCCGGGTCAGTGTCTGCCCGCCGGCGGCGCTGATGGCCTTCGCGATGCCGAAATCGGCCACCACGGCGTGGCCGCTCTCCAGCAGGATGTTTTCCGGCTTGATGTCGCGGTGGATGACACCCTTGCTGTGCGCGTAGCTCAGGGCATCGGCGACTTCGCGGGTGATCCGGAGCGCGTCATCGATGGGGAGCTGCTTCTCCCGGGTGAGCCGGTCCCGCAGCGATTCTCCCTCGACGAAAGGCATGACGTAGAAGAGGAATCCGTCCGCCTCGCCGGAATCGAAGAGCGGGAGGATGTGGGGGTGGCGGAGACTGGCGGTGGTTTCGATCTCGCGCAGGAACCGCTCGGCGCCCAGCGCGGCGGCGAGCTCGGGGCGCAGCACCTTCACGGCCACCTGGCGGTGGTGCTTGAGATCCTCGGCCAGGTACACCGTGGCCATGCCGCCCTGACCGAGCTGGCGCTCGATCCGGTAGCGGTCGGACAGGGCGGTCGCCAGCCGGCCGGGCACGTCAGACACTGAGAAGGAACCGGGTTGGGGAGACTCGAATCTGCTGCCTACCGGCGCGCAATGCGAGTTGGCCCGGCGCGCCGGCCGGGGAGTCTGAAATTCCCGAAATGAACCATCCACGGGGAGATCGCGCCTTCCAGTTGCTATCTTTGCCCATGCCCTACGCGGTCAAGGAGATCTTCTACACCCTCCAGGGTGAGGGCGCCAACACCGGCCGGCCCGCCGTCTTCTGTCGCTTTGCCGGCTGTAACCTCTGGACCGGCCGGGAACAGGACCGCCGCACCGCCGTCTGCACCTTCTGCGACACCGATTTCGTGGGCACCGACGGACCCGGTGGCGGCAAGTTCCCGGACGCGGACGCGCTCGCGACCGCCGTCGCCGCCGCATGGCCGGCTTCTGACCTTGCGTCCTTGCGTCCTTGCGTCCCGTTCGTCGTCTGCACCGGCGGCGAGCCCCTGCTCCAGCTCGATGAGGCGTTGATCGGGGCCCTCCACGCCCGCGGCTTCGAGGTCGCGGTGGAGACCAACGGCACGGTCTCCCCGCCCCCCGGCGTCGACTGGCTCTGCGTGAGCCCCAAGGCGGAGGCGCCGCTCGCGCTCACCGCGGGAGACGAGCTCAAGCTGGTGTTTCCCCAGGCGGATGCTCCGCCGGAGCGCTTCCGCGGCCTCGACTTCGGGCATTTCTTTCTTCAGCCGATGGACGGACCCGACCGGGAACGCAACACCCGGCTGGCCCTCGAGTACTGTCTGTCTCACCCCGGCTGGCGTCTGTCACTGCAGACCCATAAGATGCTCGGCATTCCCTGACGGATCAGCGATGCCCTCTCACGGCTTCAGCGACACCATCCACCACGCCCTGGCATTCTGCGCCAAGCACCATCCGGGACCGGTGTCCCGGTACGATGGGCACAATCCCCTGCTCTCCACCGCGAACGTCGCGGTGATCCTGGCCCGCCACCAGGCCGACGACATCACCATCGTCGCCGCCATTCTGAAGCAGCTGATCGACGCGAGTCCCCAGGCGCGCTTGGGGCCGCTGCACCAGAACATCGCCCGGCGCTTCGGCGGGATGGTGGCCGCCGCGGTGGAGGCCGCCTCCGAGCCGCGGTTCGACCCCCTGGGGCGCGAGCGGACCTGGAAGGCCTCCCGGTTCGAGGCCCTGGCCCGGTTATCGGACTGTTCCGCTCGCGTGGCGGACATCTGGATCGCGGGAGAAATCCACACCTGCGGCATGGCGCTGACGGACATCCGCCGGCTGGGCGTCGAGTACGCCCGCTCCGCCGCCCCCGCCCCACCGGAGGACCTGCTCTGGTGGCACGCCTCGGTCCTCGATGTCCTGGGGCGGAGCAGCGAGTGCCGGCCCAGTCTCCAGAGCGAATTCCGCCAGCTGAGCCACGAAGTCGCGGCCTATCTCTCGGACGGGCTGACCTGATTCGGGAGGATCGTGCAAGTTTCGGTCAGTGCCCCTCGACTCCGACCATGAAGCGCAGTACTAAGCCTATGGGTTTCAATCATTTGGCCAACCTGAAACGTCACGGTCCCTAGCTTGCTGTACCCCGCTTACTATTAATGGCCATGCCTTCCCAAGTCACCCCGACGCTGGGGAATATCCCCAGTGCCTTTGCGGCCGCCTGCCGGCAGGCCCGGACCGACTCCGAGCTCTTCGAGCGCTGTCGGGACGTCCTGGTCCAGCGCTTCGACAGCGACCATATCTGGTTTGCCATCAACAGCGGCAAGGCCGGATCGCGGCGGGTTGGCGGGGCCGAGGGATTCGCCTCAGCCGTGCAGGTCGGCAACTGCGAGAGCGGTGAGACCCAGCTCCTGATTCTCGCCGCGCCGGCCATCGCCGGTGCCATGCGGCCCGTCGCCATGCAGATGGCCACCGGGCTGTCGGTGGTGCTCGAGCTCCGCAGCGTCCTGATGGAGCGGCAGGGCGCCCTCGACGACGCGGTGTTCCAGCTCCGCGCGCTCCGCCAGGTGGCCCGCCTGCTCTCCTCGGTGCACTCCACCGAGGAGACCGAGCACCTGGTGCTCGACTTCATGGCGGAAGTGTTCTTTGCCTGGTGGGCCTGCCTTTATCGCCCCGAGGGCGGTCAATACGTTCCCCGGCGCTACCGGGCGCTCGACCAGACCGCCGTGCCGGAGGCCATCGACCAGGCCGCGGTGGATGCGGCGCTTCCCAGTGGGAGCGCCGTGACCGACGCGAGCGAAGTGGCGCTCGGCAGCATGCTGCCGGCGGGGACCGAGCTGGTGATTCCGCTGGACGCCGGCAACGAGCGACTGGCCCTGCTGCTCCTGGGCCCCCGGCTCAACCGGCTGGTCTACGGTCGGGCCGAGCGCGATCTGGCGGGCACCCTCTCGTTTGCCGCCGCGATCGCGCTCAAGAACGCGGAGCTGGTGGAGCGGCTGCACAGCGCCGCCACCACCGACGAGCTCACCGGCCTGCTGAACCGGCGCGCGCTGGAGGAGCGGATCGAGGCGGAGATCTCCCGCAGCCAGCGGCACCAGATCAAGACCTCGCTGGTGCTCATCGACGTCGATCGCTTCAAGCTCATCAACGACACGCTCGGCCATGCCGCGGGCGACCGCTACCTCGCCTTGATCGGCCAGGTGCTGACCCAGAAGGTCCGGACCCTCGACGTGGTCGGGCGGCTGGGCGGCGACGAATTCCTGGTGATCCTCCCGATGACCAGCGCCACCGAGGCCCTGGTGTTCATCAATCGCCTGCAGACCGGACTCTCCGAGCTGGCCTCGCAGCATCCCGAATTCGCCATGGCATCGCTCAGCTTCGGCATCGCCGAGGCGCCGCGCCACGGCCGCACTCCGACGGCGGTGATGGCCGCCGCAGACTCGGCCCTCTACTCCGCCAAGCGCGCCGGCCGCAACCTCGTGGAGATCGCGCGGGACACGTGATCGGGTCCGACCCCACCGCGCTCTTTCAGGCCACCGAAGCCGCGCTGGGCAGCCGCTTCCGTCTGGAACGGCTGGTCGCGGCGAACGTCGAGCGGGTCCTCTTCACCGGGCGCGACCTGATTCTCAACCGCCAGGTCAGCATCCGAGTCAACTTCTACACCACCGAGCCGTTGCGGGCCTGGTTCCTCCGGGAGGCGGAGGCGCTGGCCCGGCTCGACCACCCATCCATCCGGCATGTCTACGACGTGGGCGTGGCGGGCGACCTGGCCTACCGGATCGGGAACTGGATCGACGGCGAGGGGCTCCACGAGGCCGTGGGCCGCGGGCCGCGCCCGGTGCCCGACGTCCACACCCTGGCCCGCTCGCTGCTCAACGGCCTGGAGCACGCCCACAACCGTGGGGTGATCGTGCGACGGCTGGTGCCGTCCGGTCTCCTGGTGAGTCCCGGCGGGCGCGCGACGCTCACCGACCTCCGTTTCTGCAGCCATACCCTGCCTGCCATCCCCGCGTCTGAGCGCCCCAGCGGCCCCAACTTCATGGCCCCGGAGATCCGCAACGGCGCCCCCGGCGACTCCGCCAGCGACATCTACGGCGCCGGCGCGGTGCTCTACTACGCCATTACCGGGGTCGAGCCGCCGGAGTCCCCCGCCGACCTGCTGCCGCCCACCCAGCTTCGGGCCGCCTGTCCCGCCGCCCTCGAGCGGGTGCTGCTGCGCGCGCTGCGGGAGACGCCCGGCAAGCGCTACCTGACCTCCGCCGAGATGCTGGAGGACTTCGCCTCCGACGCGGGCGACTACTCGACCGCCATTCTGCTCCAGGACACCTCGATGCCGTCGGGCTCGACGGTGGCGGTCTCGTTGGACGACTCGATCCGTCAGTGGGAAAAGCGGCTCCGCCGCGCCCTGGGCGACGACTACGAGCTGCTCAACGAGCTGGGCGCGGGCGGGTTTGGCCGGGTGTACCGGGTGCGGGACCTGCACCTGGAACGCATCGTCGCGCTCAAGGTGCTGCATCCCATGCTGATTCAGGATCCGGCCGTGGTCGAGCGGTTCCGGCGCGAGGCCCAGCTCGCCGCGCGGCTCAACCACCCCAACCTGGTCAGCATCTACGAAATCGGCGGGCGCTCCGGGCTGCTCTGGTACACCATGGAGTACGTGGAGGGGCCCAACCTCGCCCAGCGCATCCACGAGGAAGGCCCGATGCCGTACGAACGGGTCTTGCGGCTCATGCGCGAGGGGCTCTCCGCCCTGTCCCACGCCCACGGCACCGGGCTGGTGCACCGGGACGTGAAGCCCGAGAACCTCCTCTTCGAGCGGAGCGGCAGCCTCCGGATCACCGACTTCGGCCTCGCCCTCGCGCTGCGGGGTCAGGGCATGTT
The DNA here is from genome assembly GCA_963762545.1 of uncultured Gemmatimonadales bacterium. Taxonomy (GTDB): domain Bacteria; phylum Gemmatimonadota; class Gemmatimonadetes; order Gemmatimonadales; family GWC2-71-9; genus JABFSM01. The sequence goes on from CAVXLC010000003.1 coordinate 390,010, forward strand.
CGGGGGCGCCACCAGCCAGAGCGGGACGCCCCGGTTCGCCAGTCCGGAGCAGCTCCTCGGGGAACGGGTGGACGGCCGGTCCGACCTCTACAGCCTCGCGGCCGTGGGCTACTTCGCCCTCCTCGGCCACCCGCCGTTCGAGGGATCGACTCCGGTCCAGGTGCTGGCCAAGCAGACCACCAACGCGCTCCCCGACCTCCGGGCCGCCCGTCCCGACGTGGGCGAGGAGTTCGAGCGGGTGCTCCGGCGAGCCCTCCGGGCCGACGTCAACGCCCGATATCCCACCGCGGGGGAGTTTCTGGCGGCGTTGAACCGGGCGGCCAAGCGGGACCTGAAGCCCTCGGAACCGGCCTGGCTCCAGACCATGGGCCGGCTGCTCAAGCGGCCAAAATCTTGACTTTTCCCGGAAAATTCCGCAGGTTGGGTTCGGCGCAAAATTGCAGGGCTCGTGGCATTCCATCTCGATATCGAGAGAGATTGAACCGATAGACCCAGGCCAGTCGCCGTGGGTCTTTTATTCTTTTGTGGCGCGAGATGGGCTCGCGTTTACAAGGGGGCCGGACGCCCGTGCGCGGGCGCCGGTGGAGCAACACAACCAGGAGTCTGGCTCAATGGCACGTGTTACCGGTACCGTGAAGTGGTTCAACGACGCGAAGGGGTTCGGATTCATCACCCCGGAGAACGGCGAAAAGGACTGCTTCGTTCATCACTCGGCGATTCGCATGGACGGGTTCCGCAGCCTTTCGGAGGGCGAGCGGGTGGAGTTCGACATCGTGCAGGGCGCCAAGGGCCCTGCCGCCGAGAACGTGACCAAGGCCACGTCGTAAGCTCCCGGCCCCCGGGAAACAGAGCGGGCCGCCCCTTGAGGCGGCCCGTTATGTTTTCCCGGCAGCAACCTCATTTGTGCCGGTAGATCACCCGGCCCCGGGTTAGATCGTAGGGCGAGAGCACCACGCTCACGCGGTCGCCCTCGAGCACCCGGATCTTGAACTTGCTCATCTTGCCGGCGGCGTAGGCCAGAATCGTGTGGCCGTTCTCCAGCAGGACCCGATAGTTCCGGTCCGGCAGCACCTCCTGAACGACCCCCTCCATCTCGATTCCCTCTTCCTTCGCCATCCGGTCTCCTGGTCATTGGTCACGGACAAAAACCCTCAGCACCGGTGAAATCTCGTCCCGACTGGGGCGGGGCGCAACGGTGGGTGCCGCGTCCTGCTTCCTCGGGGCTCGGGCGGTTCCCTCCGACGGGAAAAAGTCCCCTCCGGCAGTCCGGGTCCGGTCCGGCCAGTGGTCAGCAAGCTCCCCCCGTCGCCACGCCCCGGAGCCGGTCCATTTCCTCTTCGACCATGTCGATCAGCGGCCGCATCGTCACCGGATCGAAGATCAGGGACGCGCCCGCGGCCCGGTACAGCTCGGGCAGGGGCTGGGTGGCGCCGAGTGCCAGGAAACGGCGATACGCGGCGAGCGCCGCGGGGCCGTCCCGCCGCTGGTTGCGAAACACCTGGAGCGCGCCGAGCTGCGCGATGCCGTATTCGATGTAGTAGAACGGATACAGGAAGATGTGCAGCTGCCGGTACCATCGAGCGGTCCGCTCCGCCATCAGCCCGCTCCAGTCCACCCCCTGCTCGAAGCGAGCCCGGATCCGCAGCCACGCGGCGTCACGCTGATCGGGGTCCAGCCCCTTGCCGCTGGTGTAGATCCAGTTCTGGAACGCATCCACCGAGGCGATGTGGACCAGGCTGGCCAGCACGTCTTCGAGATGCTCGAGCCGGGCCACCGCTGCATCCCGCTCGTCCAGCATCCCGGCCGGCGGGCCCAGCTCCGGGGCCGCCAGCAGCTCCATGCTCATCGAGGCGAGCTCGGCCGCCTCGGCGCCGGGGTGGCGCTGCCACACGAACGGCTGCACGCTCGCCGCGAAGGCGTGGAACGCGTGCCCGCCCTCGTGGAGCATCGTGTTCACATCGTCGAGCACCCCCGACGCGTTCATGAAGATGAACGGACGCCCGATCACGTGCAGGGTGTCGCAATAGCCGCCCGGTGCCTTGCCCCTGCGGCTGTCCAGATCGAGCAGCTGCTCGTCGATCATGGTGTGGAACTGGCGGCCGAGCGTCGGGTCCACCCGATCGAATACCCGGCTCACGCCCCGGGCCAGGTCGGCTCCGTCGGTAAAGGGCCGGAGCGGCTCGGAGCGGTAGAGGTTGACCGAGATGTCCCAGGGACGCAGGGCGTCGACATGGAGCCGCGTCCGGCGCTCCGCGAGCGCGCGGGTATGGGCCGGGACCACCACCGATTCCACCGCGTCGTGAAAGCGGGCGCAATCGCCCGGCGTATAGTCGAACCGGTGCTTGGCCGCGAACGAGAAGGTGAGGTAGTCGCTGAAGTTGGCGTTCCGCGCCACCGCCTGGCGGCGCTCCACCATCAGGGTGAACAGCTCCGCCAATGTGGCCCGCTCGGTGATGTACGGCTCCACCGTGGCGCGGAAGGCGCGCTCGCGAACCCGCCGGTCCACGCTCTGGAGAAACGGGGCGAGCTGCGGCAGCGGGCGGCGCTCGCCCTCCCACTGGGCCATCATCCCTCCGGTGATCCGGTGATACCGCGCGCCCAATTCCTCCAGCTCGGCGAAGAGCAGGACGTTCTCTTCCCGGAAGATGTCAATCGAGGTCCGGAACCGCGCGACGGTGGTTTCGAGGCCGGGCGGGATGATGCCGAGCCCCACCAGCCGCCGCGCCAGGCGAATGCCCTGCTCTTCGGCCTTGGGGATCACCTCGGTCGAGAACCGCAGATGGGCGGCTTCCTTGGCGGGATCGGTGGTATCACAGGTGTAGGCGATCATGGCCCGCGAGGCCGCCTCGCTGAGCAGCTCCTCCAGGCGGGACCACTGGCGCAGCCAGGGGTCCAGGCGCTCCGCGTCCAGCGGCGCGGAGCCCAGCGCGTCGTAGAACGGCAGCACGTCGTTCCAGGAGGCCCCGGCAAAGCCGGCGGAGGAGTCCGGCAGCCTCACCCGGCGCCCTTCTGCCGGAGGGCATGCGGGGCCACGTCGATCCGGAAGGCCATCGCGCCTACCAGCATCACGATCGCCCCGGCGAGGTAGAACGGCGCGGCGCTGCCGAACCGCTGGAACGCGGACGTGGCGATCAGCGGCGCCACCACGCGGGAGAGCCCCGCGAAGGTCTGGGCCACGCCCATCGTCTCCCCGACCGACGACCGCTCCGACGCGTGGGACATAAGCGCCGTGGTGGCCGGGAAGAGGAGCGCCGTCCCGATCGGTACCAGCGCCATGATCGGCGCCAGCAGCCAGAGGTTATGGGCGAACGGATACAGGAAGAGCCCCAGGGTGAGCAGGACCGTCCCCGCCCGCATGGCGCCCGGCTCGCCGATCCGGCGCACGATCGGGCCCAGGAGGAGGGAGCGCATCACCAACGATAGCGTGGCGACGTACAGAAAGACGTACCCGATCGTCTTCTCGTTGAGGCCGAATTCGGCGCCCATGTACAGCGCCAGCACCGACGTCATCGCGGTGAACCCCAGCATGCCCGCCGCGTAGATCCAGATGAACCGGGGCACCGATCCCCGGGGATGCCGGATCACCTGCCAGGTGGCGTGCCAGATCGGGCGGCGCTCGAGGATCGGGTCGCCATCCTGGTGCGGCGGCTTCGACTCGGGCAGCCACTTCCACGCGAACACCACGTTGAGCATGCAGAGCCCCGCCGCAATCAGCCCCGGCGCGGCCTGGCCCCAGTGGGCGGCAAAGGAGCCGATGACCGGACCGATGATGAGGCCGACCGCCGTCGCCGAGGAGAGCCAGCCCAGGGCCCGGGCCCGGTCGCCCGGGGCCACAGTGTCGGCCACGTAGGCCTGGGCGACCCCGGTGGTGCCGCCGCCGGCGCCCTGGATGAAGCGCGAGGCGAACAGCAGCCACACCGCATTGGCGAGACCGAAGATCGCGAACGCCGCCGCCGATCCCAGCAGACCCGCCAGCAGCGCGGGCCGACGGCCGTAGCGGTCCGACACCCGGCCCCAGATCGGCGCCACCAGGAGCTGGACCACCGAGAAGGACGCGATGATGGCCCCGATCGTTTCCGGCGATGCGTGCAGCTTGAGCGCGTAGAACGGCATGATCGGCAGCACCATGCCGAACCCCAGCATGTCGAGGCCGCCGACCGCGATGAGCACCGAGAGCCGCCGGAGCTGATCGCGCTGCTCTTCCCGCAACGCCGAATTCATCCGGCCGCACCCCGGTTCTCACCGGCCAGGAAGAACACCCCGGCCGACAGCAGCATCAGCACCACGCCGAACGCCGCCGCCTGGCCCACGTCGGCCTGGCGGAGACTCGACAGGATCTCGATCGAGATCGGCCGGCTATCGTAGGTGTACAGCATGATCGAGGTCACGAAATCCCCGAAGGCGGTGACGAAGGCCAGGCACGCGCCCGCCGCGAGCGCGGGCGCGAGGAGCGGGAGGATCACCCGGCGCAGCACCCGCAGGCGCCCCGCGCCCAGGGAAGCCGCCGCGTCCTCGAGCGATGGATCGAGTTGCCGGAATCCGGCCAGGACCGACCGACCCGCGATCGGCAGATTCCGTACGAGATACGCCAGGGGAAGGATCCACGCCGTTCCCACCAGGATGATCCGCCCGGCCCAGGGCGCCCGCACGCTGAACGTGGTGGCCAGCGCGATGGCGAAGACGGTGCCGGGCACGCCCCAGGGCAGCGCCAGGAGTCCCTCGAGCAGCGGGCCCGAGCGCACCCGCACCCTCCGGCTCAGCACCGCCACGACCAGCGCGAGCACCAGGGCTCCGGCGGTGGCCACCGCGGCCATCCAGAGACTGGTCACCAGCGGCGCGAGCCGGGCGGGATCGGCCACCATCGCCCGGTAGTTGACCAGGGAGTATGCCGGCGGCAGCGTCTCCATCGTCCAGGTGCCCCGGGGCACGAACGACACCAGCAGGAGCGTGGCGAGCGGAAGGGTGAGCAGGAGCGCCAGCGTCCAGCCCAGAATCGTGGCGGAGAGGCGGGCCAGGAGACCCACCCGGATCGCGGGAGCCGGGCCGACGCCCTTCCGGGCGCCCGTCGCGTCGGCGATCCCTTCGGTCTTCCGGAGCAGCAGCAATCCCGAGATCGCGAGCAGGAGCAGCGCCGCGGTCTCCACCATGGCGAGCCGATCGTCGCCGTTGAGCTTGGTGCTGGTGATCTGCGTGGTCATGACCCGGAACCCGCCCCCGAACAGGTACGGCGCGCTGAACGAGGCGAGCGAGGTCATGAACACCAGGATCCCGGCCCCGGACAACGCCGGCCGGAGCAGCGGGAGCGTCACCCGCCGGAACGTGCCCCACCGGTCCGCGCCGAGCGAGCTGGCCGCTTCGGCGAGCGACGGGTCGAGCCCCGACAGCCCCGCCCGGGTGAACAGGTAGAAGTAAACGTACATGGTGGCCACGTGCACCAGCAGCACCGCGCCGGCCCCCTCCAGGCGCCAGGGCGCATGATCCATCCCGGTCACGCTCTGGACCATCCGGGCCAGGAAGCCGGTCTCGCCGAAGAGGAACATGAAGGCGAGCACTCCCACCAGCGGCGGGAGCACCGCCGGCAATCCGAGGAGCGTGGCCACTACCCGGCGGCCGGGAAAGGCGATCCGGCTGGTGAGGAATCCCAGCGGGATGCCCACCAGGCCCGCGCCGATCGCGCTGGCCACCGACAGCAGCAGGCTGCCCGCCAGCGCCCGCCATTCATTCCCTTCCTTCGCGAATCGTCCCACCGCCTCGAGCGTCCACTTGCCGGGGCCGCCCACCGCCTCGGCCAGCACCAGCACCAGCGGATAGACCACCAGCCAGCCCAGGAAGACCAGCGCCAGCAGTCCGAGCCACTCGCGCCGCGAGGCGGGCCTCACGGTGTCTCTCCGCAGAAGAGGTGGAGGCCCGTCCCGGTCGGCGCGAGGGCGACCCGGCTTCCCGCCTGGGCCGCGTCCGGATCGGCCAGGACTTCTATCGTCACGTCCGGAGCGATCCTCACTGTGAAGAGCGCACTGGCGCCGAGAAAGCGGCGCTCCACGACCTCACCGGAGGGGAACTCCGGGGAAGCGGACGTCAGGCGCACTCCCTCGGGCCGGACCACGAGGCGGCAGGCTCCGCCGAAGGCGCCGCCGTGCTTCACGTCCCAGGGCTCCTGGCCCCCCGGGAGCCGCACGCGGGTGACGCCGTCCGCGTGGGAGACGACCTCCACCGGTACCAGGCTCGCCCGGCCGATGAACCCGGCCACGAAAGCCGATTGGGGCGTCTGGTAGAGCTCCTCCGGCGTGCCGACCTGCTCCAGCTTCCCCGCCCGCAGCACCGCGATCCGGTCCGCGAGGTCGAACGCCTCCTCCTGCTCGTGGGTCACCAGCACCGTGGTAATACCGATGCGGTGAATCAGCGCGCGGAGCTCCCGCCGGGTCCGCTCCCGCAGGGAAGGATCGAGGTTGGAGAGCGGTTCGTCCAGCAGCAGCACCCGGGGCTCCGGCGCCATGGCGCGGGCCAGCGCCACGCGTTGCTGCTGGCCCCCCGACAGCGCCCCCACCGGCCGCCGCTCGAGCCCGGCCAGCTCCACCATCTCGAGCGCCTCCCGCACCCGCTTGGCGCGCTCCTCGGGCCGCACGCCCAGGCTCTCGAGCCCGAACGCCACGTTTCGGCCCACGTCGAGATGGGGAAACAACGCGTAGTGCTGGAACACCATGCCGAACCGGCGCGCGGCCGCGGGGGTGCCGGTGACATCCTCCCCGTCCACGATGATCCGGCCGGCGTCGGGGGCATCGAATCCCGCCAGCAGCCGGAGGGTGGTGGTTTTGCCGCTGCCGGAGGGCCCCAGCAACGCGAGCATGTCGCCGCGGGGCACCTGGAGGGAGAGCGAATCCAGCGCGAACTGCGGCCCGAAGCGCCTGGTGAGGCCCTCCAGCCGAAGGTAAGAGTCGGAGCCGGTCACTGGTTCGGGATCACTGCTTCCCGGTGTTGCGAACCCGCTGATCCCAGTAGGCCATCCAGGCCGGACCTTCGCGGGCCAGCAGGTCCCAATCCACCGCGGTCTCCTTCATTTCCTTCTCCACCCCGGCGATCCATGGGGGAATCGAATCGCGCGGCAGGTCGCGACGGGCCGGAAGGCGGAAGACGTGTCGCGCCGCCAGGAGCAGCGCTTCGTCGCTGGCCACCCAGTCGATGAACCGCTGGGCCGCGGCCGCGTGGCGGGTGCCGCGCACCAATCCGATCGCGTCATCGATCACCACGGTGCCGCTCGAGGGAAACACGTAGTCCAGCGGCAGGCCGCGCTGCCGGTCGATCAGCACGTCGGGCAGGTCCCACAGCGTCACCAGACCCTCCTGGCGACCCAGCTTCTGGGTGAGCAGCAACGGGCTCAGCACGTACGCCCTGGTCTGGCCGTCGAGCTTCCGGAGCCACGCCATCCCGGCCGCCGTGTCCCCCGTGGCCTTGAGGCCGCGGTAGATCATGAGCCCCCAGATCGCCCGCATGGTGCCCGAGGCCATCGGGTCCCGGATCAGGACCTGATCCTTCCAGCGGGGAGCCAGGATCTCGTCCCAGTCGTGCGGCGCGGAGTCGCGGGGCACCGCGGTCGAGTTGAATGCGATGACCGCCGGGGTGCGGTAGACCGGCCAATAGAGATTGGCCGGCCCGATGCCGCGGGGGCCCACCTGGTCCGCCCAGGAGGGCCGGTAGGGCGCCAGGAGGGAATCGGACACCCCACGGTCGAAAATCGTGGTGGGCCCGCCGAACCAGACGTCGGCCTGGGGGTTGGCCCGCTCGGAGCGGAGCCGGTCGAACACCTCCTGGCTCCCCATGTCGAGCCAGCGGATGTCGATGTCCGGATTCCGCGCTTCGAAGGCCTTCTCGAGCACCCCGAGCTGATCCGGTCCGTGCGGCGAATACAGCACCACGGGCGTGCGAGCCTCTCCTCGCGAGCAGCCCGCGAGGATCAGCAGCGCTGAAAGCAGCCGGAGCGGGTCAGGGTTGGGGCGGCGTGGCACGCAGGTCCAGCAGGTTCAGGAAGAAGCGATAGGCGCCGGGCACGCCGCCGGGCAGCTGCCGGAAGAACGAAAGCCCGGTATAGATGTAGGTGCCCTTGCCGAGCGGGCTCACCAGCAGGCCGCCCCGGAGCGGCGCTTCTCCCGGGTCGGCCATTTCCAGCAGCGGCGTGTACGATGGATCCCAGGTGTGGGCAAAGTAGAGTCCCCGCTCCTGCACCCACCCGGCCCAATCCGTGTCGGACATCCGGTTGGGCGCCGTGAAGGCCGGGCTCCCCGGTACCAGGCGCGTGACCGCCGCGTTCTCGTCGGTGACTCGGTCGTGCGGTGAGGCCACCGTGAGCGGGGCCGGCGCAAAGTGCCCGTTGAAGTACGGCTGTTGCTGGTATTGTACCACGACTCGGCCGCCGGCCCGCGCGTACTCGAGCAACCGGCTGTTGTTTTCCACCAGGGCCGGGTCGGTTTCGTAGGCCCGGCTGCCCACCACGATCACGTCGTACCTCGACAGGTCTCCCCGTCCCAGCGTGGCCGCGTCGAGGATCTCCACCGGCAGCCCGATGTCGAGCAGCGACTCGGGAACCCGGTCCGAGGCGCCCCGGATGTACCCGACGTGGGCCACCCTGGGGAGGGTGATCTCCGCGGCGTGCACCGCGCTCACCGCCTCCCGGGCCCAGGCACGGATCCGGATGTGCGGATACTCCACGGTGCTCACCCCCGCCGAATAGCGGTGCCCCGCCGAGTCGCGGGCCACGGCGCGGACCTCGTAGGAACCGGCGGCCAGGCCCGCGGGCGCGCGCACCTGGAACTCCAGCGACGCACGCTCCTCCTCGCGGCTCAGCGAGAACGGTTGCGGAGGCACCGCGGGCCACCCGGCCGGCAGCTCGAGCGATACCTCGCCCCGGGTCGGCTCCGCCACGCCGTGCTGCAGCGTCACGGTGTAGGTCTGCGGCGCGCGCACGCCGGTGGGCCAGACCTTTTCGGAGGGATCCAGCTGCACGTCCACCCTCGGCACCACCAGAATGGGGTGACGGATTTCTCCGACGGCCTGGTCGCGGTAGCGATGCACCACTTCCCGCTCCTGGACCAGCGGCGCGCCCCCGTCGGGGGTGAGGGTCACGCGGGCGATGAGCGGGGGCGGCTCGAACGGGTCTCCCCAGTACGCGGGATCGCCGCGCCAGCGGTACAGGGCGCCGTCCCGCGGGGCCCGGAGGAAATACGGCGTGGTGAGCGGGGCGTCCTCGGCGACCGTCACGGTCATGACGCAGGTACTCACGGTGCCCGGCTCCACCATGACCCGGGTCCCCGCGCAGGGCTCGACCGCCCAGCCCCGCGGGAGAGTGAGCGCGAAGTCCGCGGCCGCCGGCCTCTGTCCGGCGTTCCAGACCGTGAGGCGCACCGGCACCCGCTGACCCGGAACGATACGCCCGTCCGCGGTCGTGGCATCGACGATCAGCGAGGCGCGAATCGCCGCCGCGTCCGCGGCGTGACGGGCCTGGTCCCGCGCCGCAATCCCGCCGCTGCCCGGGGGCGCCGCCGAGGTGTCCACGCCGCTCCAGAGCCCGCTGTCGTTCGTCCCGGTCCGGTCGGACAGCAGGGCGAGGCGGATCGCGGAAGGGCCCGGCTCCTGCAACACGCCCATGTCCTGGGAGCGGTGGAGACTGCGGCCCCGCATGGCCACTTGGCGGTACGACTGACCGATGTCCGGATCGAGCACTCCGCCATCCAGGGTGAGCGACGCTCCGGTCGGGTCGAACCGGGCGGAGCGGTACAGCTTCGAGGGAGTCCAGGGGGCCAGTCCCTCCTCGCGGGCGAGCTCGGGGAAGCGGGCCGGATCGCCCGCGACCTTGAAGGCCTCCTGGGCCGCCCACCCCGCTTCCTGGTGCTGGCCATGCCCGTCCCTCGGCGTGCCGGAGAAGATCGACACGATGATCTGCGGCTGAAACCGGCGGACGACGCGCACGACGTCCTTGAGCACCGAATCCCGGGGCCAGAAACGCGAGGCTTCTTCGATGTTCTTGGAGAACCCGAAATCGAAGGCGCGGGTGAAGAACTGGCGGGCTCCGTCGAGGGCGCGGGCGCCCAGCAGCTCCTCGGTGCGGATCAGGCCCAGCCCTTCGCCCAACTCGGGCCCGAGCAGGTTCTGGCCCCCTTCACCCCGGGAGAGCGACAGGTACGCCGCCTCCGCTCCCTGGCCCCGAACCAGTACGGTGAGCAGCTCGGTGTCTTCATCGTCCGGGTGCGCGGCGATCATCAGCACGCGCTTGGTGTGACCGATCATCCGCTCGGCCTGCCGGAGCGCCACCGTCCCGCCGGTGGTGGGTCCCACCGCCTGCTGCCCGGCCAACAGGCCGGGACCGGCGAGCAGCAGCCAGCCCGCGATCCGAATTCCGCGCCCGGTGCCGGTCATGCCCCAGGCCCGGGGTCGTCCGTCGATTTGGGCTGGGGCGCCCGGGAGCCCCGGCTCTTCCGGCCGGCGATGAAGGCGGAGACGAAGCAGAACAGCGCCACGACCAGGAGCACCTCCCCGAACCCGGTGGCGACGCCGTAGAGCAGCAGCAGCATGCCGGTGGACACCACGATGGTGCCGATGCCCCGGAGCAGCTCGTCGATGTTCTTCCAGCCGGTCTCCAGGCCCCAATAGATCGAGGCGCCGAAGCCGAGGAGGCCCAGCAGCATGATCCCGAACCAGACCACGATCCAGAAGTTCCGGCCAGCGACCATCCCGCCTCCTCGAAGTCCGTCAGCGCGCGCCGCAGCGGGCGCAGGGGCAATCCCGGCGCAGCCGGTCGAACGTATAGATGCCGGTGCCGTGACCGTCGCTCCAGCGGACCTTGAGCCCGTAGGCACCCACCAGCTCGATCTGGAGCGGGCGCACATCCTCCGGCACCCGGGCCGGGTCCAGCAACGGACGGCCGCTCATCTCCTCGACGCATTCGGCGCAGGGACACGCCAGCCGAAGGGCCCGGGCCGGATACAGTGCGCGGTGGCCGATTCGGTCCCATTCGATGAGCAGACCGTCGTCCCGCCTGGAAACCGACACCGGGAGCGGATCTCCCACAGCCACTGCTCGATCCTTCCCTCCCGCGCATGGTGCGCAGGCATTTATCTTGGAAGGCTCACGCGATCAACGCCCTCCGACGGAGCCGACCCCACCATGCCTACCGCCCCTCCCGACGCCTTCGGCAGCCGAGCCGACCTGACGCTCGACGGCGAGCGCGCGGTGATTTTCCGCTTGGGCGAGCTTGAGCGCAAGGGCATGGGTTCCCTGGACCGTCTGCCCTTCTCGATCCGGGTCCTGCTGGAGAACGCCTTGCGTCATGCCGGCCGCGGGCCGGTCACGCCGGAGCACGTGCAGGCCCTGGCCCAATGGAGCCCGACCCCCGGCGCGGCAGGTGAAATCCCCTTCATGCCGGCCCGGGTGGTGCTCCAGGATTTCACCGGCGTGCCCTGCGTCGTCGACCTGGCGGCGATGAGGGACGCGATGGCCAGGATGGGAGGAGACGCGGGGCGAATCAACCCGGTCGTCCCCTGCGATCTGGTGATCGATCACTCGGTACAGGTGGACCACTACGGGACGGCCGACGCGTTCCGCCAGAACGTCGCGCTGGAATTTGAGCGCAATGGCGAGCGCTATCAACTCCTCAAGTTCGCGCAGCGGGCCTTTCGGGACTTCCGCGTCGTCCCCCCCGGCACCGGCATCGTCCACCAGGTCAACCTGGAATTCCTGGCACCGGCGGTACAGCTCCGCGACCAATATGGCGCCCGAACGGCCTATCCCGATACCCTGGTCGGCACCGACTCCCATACCACCATGATCAACGGCCTGGGGGTCCTGGGCTGGGGGGTGGGCGGCATCGAGGCCGAAGCGGTCATGCTGGGACAGCCCTACTTCATGCTGGTACCCGAGGTGGTGGGGGTAAAGCTCACCGGCGACCTGCCCATCGGCACCACCGCCACGGATCTGGTCCTCCGTATCACCCAGATGCTCCGCAAGCAGGGTGTGGTGGACAAATTCGTCGAGTTCTTCGGACCCGGATTGTCGCGGTTGGGGCTCGCTGACCGCGCCACCATCGCCAACATGGCGCCCGAGTACGGCGCGACGGTGGGCTTCTTCCCGGTGGACGCGGAGACGGTGGGCTACCTGGAGCGGACCGGTCGGGAGCGGGAGGCGGCTCGGACCGACCGCTACTGCAAGGAGGTGGGCCTCTACCGCACCGATGCCACGCCGGACCCCGAATTCACCACGACCCTGGCGCTCGACCTCGGCAGCATCGAGCCCAGCCTGGCCGGGCCGCGCCGGCCCCAGGATCTGGTACCGCTCCGGGAGCTCAAGAAGAACTTCGCCGTCTCGCTCCCCGGGCTGATGACCGCCGGCACGCCCGCCGCGCGACGGGCTCTGGCCGAAGCCAGCTGCTCGCGCTGGACCGGCGAAGGGGGGTCGTCCGGCGCGGCCATCGCCATGGAGCAGGCCCCGCCCGACCTCCCCCTGGCCCCGCACGCCGTTCCGGAGCGGGATGGCCTCGTGGTCATCGCGGCCATCACCAGCTGCACCAACACCTCCAACCCCTCGGTGATGGTGGGGGCCGGCCTCCTGGCGCGGAAGGCGCTCCACAAGGGCCTTTCCAGCAAGCCCTGGGTCAAGACCAGCATGGCGCCCGGCTCCCGCGTGGTGACCGCGTACCTCGAAGCGGCGGGGTTGATGCCGGACTTCGAGAAACTGGGCTTCAACGTCGTCGGCTACGGGTGCACTACCTGCATCGGCAACAGCGGGCCGTTGCCGGAGCCGGTCGCCGAGGCGATCGAACAGCACCAGCTGGTGGCCGCCGCGGTACTGTCGGGCAACCGGAACTTCGAGGCCCGGATTCATCCTCAGGTACGGGCCAACTACCTCGCGTCACCGATGCTGGTGGTGGCCTTTGCACTGGTGGGTCGGGTAGACGTGGATCTCATCACCCAACCCCTCGGCGCCGGTGCGGACGGGAAACCGGTCTTCCTCAAGGACATCTGGCCCTCGGCGGACGAGATCCGCACCACGATGGCCGCCTGCCTCAAGCCGGAGCTGTTCAAGTCGCGCTACGCGTCGGTGTTCGAAGGTGATGCGGAGTGGCGCGAGCTCGAGGTGCCCGGCGGCGACCGTTTCGCCTGGGACCGCCAATCCACCTATGTGCAGGAGCCGCCTTTCTTCCAGGGGCTGGCCCCCGCCCCCAGCGTGCCGCAGGACATCCGCGGGGCCCGGGTCCTGGTTTCGGTGGGAGACTCGGTCACCACCGATCACATCTCCCCGGCCGGTGCCATCCCCAAGAACGGCCCCGCCGCTCGGTACCTCCTCGAGAAAGGCGTTGCCCAGGTTGACTGGAACACCTTCGGTGCCCGCCGTGGCAATCACGAGGTGATGATGCGGGGCACGTTCGGCAACGTGCGCATCAAGAACCTGCTGGTGCCCGACAGGGAGGGAAACTGGACCGTCCACATCCCGTCGGGTGAGGTACTGTCGATCTTCGACGCCGCCATGAAGTACGCGAGCGGGCACACCCCACTCCTGGTGCTGGCCGGGAAGGAATACGGCACCGGCTCCAGTCGTGACTGGGCCGCCAAGGGCACCTTGCTGCTGGGAGCCCGCGCGGTGCTGGCGGAAAGTTACGAGCGCATCCATCGCAGCAACCTGGTGGGGATGGGCGTCCTGCCGCTGGCCTACGAGGCCGGACAGACGCGGCAAACGCTGGGCCTGACCGGACTCGAGGAATTCGACATCACCGGCCTCGCCGCCGGCCTGGTGCCGAATGGGCGGGTAACGGTTACGGCCAGGGGCGGGGACGGCAAGACGACTTCCTTCCAGGCCGTGGTCCGGATCAACTCGCCGGTCGAAGTGGAGTACCTGCATCACGGGGGGATTCTGCCCAGGGTGCTGCGGAAGTTCCTGGCGGAGGGGGCGCCCGGAGGTCGGTAGCCGGTAAGTCGGTAATTCGACAGCAGAACGCCCCCGGGGATGATCCCCGGGGGCGTTCTGGTCTCGTGAGTCTGCCGCTGTTGCCGCGTTGCCTCAGGCGACGAGGTCCTTGAGCCGCTCGCCGGTCTCTCCCTCGCGGAGGCGAACCAGTGCGCGATCCCGAAGCTGGCGGATCCGCTCGCGGGTGACGCCCATCATGCGGCCGATTTCCTCGAGCGTCCGGCTCTGTCCGTCTTCGATGCCGAAGTACAACCGGAGCACCTTGGCGTCCCGGGGCGGCAGCGTGGCCAGCGCGGCCTCGATGTCCTGGGTCTGGCTGTTGGCCATCGTGCCGGCGTCGGTGCCTTCCTGATCGGCCGCGAACCGCTCGATCCGCTCATTGCCGTCTCCATCCCGGGTGGGATGATCCAAGCGGACCGCCTCCGAGTTCAGGGCGGAGAGCGAGCGGACCGCTTCCGGCGTGAGGCCGGTGGCGCGGGCCAGTTCCTCGGTGGTCGGCATCCGGCCGAGCTTTTCCTTGAGCAGCGTCGTGGTCCGGCCCAGCCGGGACAGGTCCGCCGTCCGGTTGAGCGGAACCCGGACCGGACGGCCGTGCCGGGCGATGGCCGCCTGCACCGCCTGCCGGATCCACCAGACGGCGTAGGAAATGAACTTGACGCCGCGGTCCGGATCGAACTTCCGGGCAGCCGTCATGAGCCCGAGATTCCCCTCGCCGATCAGATCGACGAGCGGGACCCCGCGGTTCTGGAACTTCTTGGCCACCGACACCACGAAACGCACGTTGTGGCGTGCCAGCTTTTCCTGCGCCGCCACGTTGCCACGAAAAGCCTTTCGGGCCAGCTCCATTTCCTCGTCTCGGGAGAGGAGGGGGACCCGGCTGATCTCGTCCAGGTAGAGATCGAGGCTTTCCCGGCCCTCATCGACCGCCTTGGCGATCTGGGCCGGCTTGACTGCGTTACGCTTGGTGCGAGGAGCTGTCGCCACGCCGCCTCCTTCGTCCTTGCGTGTTTTGGCTATCCCTTTGGCGGGAATTCGTCTTCCTGCCAATTCAAACCCAAGCCTTAAGTATACCACCTAAACCACTAAAAATCAAGGGGTTAGGTAAAATGAAGCGCTCCACAGGCTTGCGGGACTTACCGATTTCTGGACAGATCGAGCGGCCGGTAAACCGGCTACCTCCCGGCCCACCAGCCGTCAAATGAATCGTCCAGAGATTTGCCATCTGCTAGGGGACGCCGAACCCGCCCGGAAGTGCACGTATTACAGTGCTTTAACTTCAGCCACCAGGCGGGTCAGGGAGGCCTTGGCGTCGCCAAACAGCATGAACGTCTTGGGGTCGAAGAACAGCTCGTTCTCGATGCCGGCAAACCCCGCCCCCTTGCCGCGCTTGAGCACCATGACCGAGCGCGCCTTGTCGACGTCGAGGATCGGCATGCCGTAGATCGGACTCGCCGGATCGCTCCGGGCCGCCGGATTCACCACGTCATTGGCGCCGATCACCAGGGCCACGTCGGTGCGCGGGAACTCGCCATTCACCTCCTCCATGTCGAACAGGCGGTCGTAGGGCACATTCGCCTCGGCGAGGAGGACGTTCATGTGCCCGGGCATGCGGCCGGCGACCGGGTGAATGGCGTACTTGATCTCGACCCCCCGCTTTTCGAGCAGGTCGGTCAGCTCGCGGAGGGCATGCTGCGCCTGCGCCACCGCCAGGCCGTATCCCGGCACCACGACCACCAGCCGAGCATAGGCCAGGCGGACCGCGGCATCCTCGGGGGTGATGGCCCGCATCTCGCGGCCATCGGCGAGCTTTCCCGCCGCCGCGGCGGCCGGTGCGCCGAACGCCCCGAAAATGACGTTGGTGAACGAGCGATTCATCGCCTTGCACATCAGGATCGACAGCAGGAATCCCGAGGCACCATCCAGCGCGCCGACGATGATCAGGAGGTTGTTGTCGAGCGCAAAGCCCATGGCGGACGCCGAGAGGCCCGCGTAGGCGTTGAGCAGCGAGATCACGACGGGCATGTCGGCCCCGCCGATCGGGAGCACCATCAGCACCCCCAGTCCCGCGGCGATCCCCACCATGACCCAGAACGCGGTGGACTGCTCCGGGTGGAGCACCAGCAGCACCAGAAGTCCCAGCGCCCCGGCGAGGAGCGCCAGGTTCAGCACGTTCTGCAGGGGCCAGGTGACCGGCCGGCCGGGCAGGATTTCCTGGAGCTTGCCGAACGCCATGACGCTGCCGGTCACCGTGAGGGCACCCAGGAGCACCTCGAACCCCAGGGCCGCCATCGTGCCGGGCGGAAGGGTGTGGACGGCGGAAAGGATCATGTACTCGTTGACGCCCACCAGCGTGGCCGCCACCGCGCCGGCGGCGTGCGACAGCGCCACCCACTGGGGCATGGCGGTCATCGGCACCGCGATGAAGAGCGGCCGCCCGATGATCACCCCGATGACGGATCCGGCCAGGAGTCCCCAGAAGACCCAGGTGTAGCTCACGATTTCGGCATGGATCAGGGTGCCCACGATGGCCAGCAGCATCCCGATGGCGGCGTAGCCCATGCCGGCGCGCGCTTTTTCCGGGCTGCTCAAACCCCGAAGGCCGACGATGAAGAAGACCGAGCTCACCAGGTAGGTGCCCTGGATGATGAGCTCGCGAGCCGGGAGGGACTCGCTCACTTGGGCTTCCGGTCGTCGCGCTTGAACATCTTGAGCATCCGGTCGGTGATGAGAAATCCGCCCACCACGTTCACGGTGGCGCAGATCACGGCAATGAAGCCGAGGATGTTGCTGAGGGTGCCGTGATTGCTCCCGGCGGCCACCAGCGATCCCACCAGGGAAATGCCGGTGAGGGCATTGGCCGCCGACATCAGCGGGGTATGCAGCAGGGGCGGAACCCGGCTGATCACCTGGTAGCCGACGAAGCCGGCCAGCACGAACACGTAGAGCTGAATTACCGTGGTCAGAGACATCCTCGCTCCGGGCGCTGGGGGGTCACGCTGCCGCTGGGCTGGCGCCACGCGCCAGCGTCATTGGGCCGGTGATGGCGTCGTCGGGCGCCAGGCTGGGGCGCCCGTCCTTGATCAGATACTCGAGCAGATTCTGCAGATTCCGGCTGTACATCAGGCTGGCGTGCTGCGGAATCGTCGCGGGAAGGTTGACCGGCCCGAGAATCGTCACCCGCGAGGCGACCACCGCCTGATCCAGCCGGGAGAGCGCGCAATTGCCGCCGCTTTCCACCGCCAGGTCCACGATGACCGAGCCGGGCTTCATCGTGGCGACCATCGCTTCGGTGATGAGCCGGGGCGCGGGTTTGCCGGGAATCTGGGCCGTGGTGATGACCAGGTCCATCTCGGGCAGGTGCTTCGCGATCGCGAGGAGGACGTTGCGCTGCTGCTCCTCCCCCAGTTGGCGGGCGTATCCCCCCTCGCCCTCCGCGGCGGCCGTCACCGCGGCGGCCTCGACAAACGTCGCCCCGAGACTCTGGACCTCCTCGCGCACCGCCGGCCGGACGTCGAACGCGGTCACCACCGCGCCGAGCCGGCGCGCCGAGGCGATGGCCTGCAGCCCGGCCACGCCCGCGCCGACCACGAACACCTTGGCGGGGGGAATCGTCCCGGCCGCCGTCGTGAGCATCGGAAGCAGACGGGACAGCCGGGCCGCGCCGAGCAGCACTGCGGCATACCCGGCGACGGTGGCCTGCGAGGAGAGCACGTCCATCGCCTGGGCGCGGGTGGTGCGCGGCACCAGCTCCATCGCCAGCAGGGTGAGACCCGGGGGGGCCGCGGCCAGGTAGTCGGCGGCGGAGGCGGGCTGGAGCAACCCGATTGCCAGGGCGCCGGAGGGAAGCAGCCGCAGCGCGTCCAGGGGAGGCCGTTGCACCGACACCAGTATCCCGGCGCCGGCCAGAACCGCTGCCGAATCGGCCAGGACCGTGGCGCCCGCGGCGGCGTAGTCCGCGTCGGGGTAGAAGCTGCCTTCACCGGCTCCGGCCTGGACCAGCACCTCATGGCCGGCCTTGGCCAGCCGCTGCACGGTGAGCGGGACCAGGGCCACACGATGCTCGTGCGGGGCGGTCTCCCGTAGGACGGCAATGCGCATAGTTCAGGGGCCCGGGGGCAAGGAACCGGGGACGCACGCATTGCGCGCTCTGTCCCGGCGACGGACGAAAGTATACAATCCTGCGATGCTCGCACAGGTCCGTGTGTTCGCTCCCGGCTCGATCGGCAACCTCGGGCCGGGCCTGGATATCCTCGGCCTGGCGGTCGGGGGCGCCGGTGACGAGGTCATCGCGGAGCGGCACGGCTCGGCCGGCGTCGTCATCGCGGACCCCGGCCATCCCTCCCTTCCCACCGATGCCGCGGCGCACACCAGCGGCATCGCCTCGAGCGAGGTGCTCCGCCGGGCCGGCGCGGGCTTCGGGGTCCGCCTGGTGGTGCGGAAGGGGCTGCCGCTCTCGGGAGGACAAGGCGGCAGCGCCGCCTCCGCCGTGGCGGGCGCGCTGGCGACCAACCTGCTCCTGGACCGCCCGCTCCCGTCCAGCGCCCTGGTCCTGGCCGCACTCGAGGCGGAAGCGGTGGTTGCGGGCCGCCACGCCGACAACATCGTCGCCACCCTGCTTGGAGGACTGGTACTGATCCGGTCGATGGATCCCCCCGACCTGGTGCGTTTGCCGGTGCCGGCCAGCCTGCGGATCGTCCTGGCCCACCCCGACCGCTCGATGAATACGCGGGAGGGGCGCGCGGTGCTGCCGGCCGCGGTTCCCCTGGAGGTCGCCCTGCACCAGGCCGCTCAGGTGGGCGCCATCGTCGCCGCGGCGCATTCGGGCGATTTGGAGCTGCTGGGCCGAGCCATCGACGACCGGATCGCCGAGCCCGCGCGAGGCCCCTTCCTGGCGGGATTCGCAGAGGCCAAGCAGGCCGCCATGGCCGCCGGGGCGCTGGGCTGCTCCATTTCCGGGAGCGGACCGACCGCGTTCGCGCTGGCCCGGGACGACCGGTCCGCGGCCCGGATCGCCGCGGCCATGGCGGCGGCCTACGGCGGGCACGGCATTCACTGCAGCACCCGTATCGCCACGCCGGACCACCTGGGAGCACGCGCCCTGTGACCTTTTCGACCGCCCGCCCTCCGTCGTGGCAGGTCTGCACCGTCTGCGGCAACGAGCTGCTGGAAACCGACGCCGCGATTCGTTGCCGCGCCTGCGGCGGCCTCCTGGAAGTGCGGCACCGGCACCCGGATCTGCCCGGGCCGGTCTTGCGGGGCCTGTTCCAGACCCGCTGCTGTACCCGGCCCGACACGACGCCATCGGGGGTGTGGCGCTTTCAGGAAATCGTCCTGCCCACGGCGGGCGCGAACCCGGTGTCGTTTCCCGAGGGTAACACCCCCCTGCTCTACCGCGGCCAGATCGCGGAGT
Source organism: uncultured Gemmatimonadales bacterium (assembly GCA_963762545.1). Classification (GTDB taxonomy): domain Bacteria; phylum Gemmatimonadota; class Gemmatimonadetes; order Gemmatimonadales; family GWC2-71-9; genus JABFSM01. The sequence continues at coordinate 409,364 of CAVXLC010000003.1, forward strand.
GGGCCGGCGTGCCGGAGTTGCTCCTCAAGCACGAGGGCCAGAATCCCACCGGGTCGTTCAAGGACCGCGGCATGACGGTGGGGATGACCCAGGCGCTGCGCATCGGCGCCCGGGCGGTGGTCTGCGCGTCGACCGGCAACACCTCGGCCTCTCTGGCCGCGTACGCGGCGCAGGCCGGCCTGCCCGCCTTCGTGCTGGTCCCGGCCGGCCGGGTGGCCCGAGGCAAGCTGGCCCAGACGGTGGGCTACGGCGCCCGAGTGCTGACGGTGCGGGGAGATTTCGACGCCTGTCTGCGCCTGGTGGAGGCCTCCAGCGACCTGCTCGGCCTGTATCTCCTCAACAGCGTGAATCCGTTTCGGCTGGAGGGGCAGAAGACCATCGTGCTCGAATTGCTCCAGCAACTGGGGTGGGAGCCGCCCGACTGGATCGTGCTGCCCGGTGGAAATCTCGGGAATACCTCGGCATTCGGAAAAGCGCTGGAGGAGGCGCACTCCTGGGGGCTCATCGACCGGGTGCCGCGGCTGGCGGTGATTCAAGCCCAGGGGGCCGCGCCGTTTGCGCGCGGGTTCGCCGGCGGATTCCTCCAGCGCGTGCGGGTCGACGCGGAAACGGTCGCGACCGCCATCCGGATCGGCGATCCCGCCTCGTGGGATCGCGCCGTCCAATCGATCCGTTACACCGATGGGGTCGTGGTGAGCGTGAGCGACGCCGAGATCCTGGCGGCCAAGCGGGTGATCGATCACGCGGGCGTCGGCTGCGAGCCCGCCAGCGCCGCCTCCGTCGCGGGAATCCGGCACCTCACCGCGACCGGAGCCGTCCGGGCCGACGCCCGGGTCGTGGCCATCCTCACCGGGCATATGCTCAAGGATCCGGAGATCCTGCTGAGCGCCGCCGGAGACGCCGCGCTCGAGGAAATCGACGCTACTCCCGAGGCGCTGGCGCGAGCCGTGGAGCAGACCCCGCCAGAATAGAAATGGCCGACGTCCCGGCTATATTCACTCTATCTTCCGACGCCGCCCGCGGAGTCCCCATGTACCTCGGACCAGATACCGCAATGCCGCTAGCCTCCGCGATCGCGGCGGTGGTCGGTGTTGCCGTGATGTTCTGGCATCGCACCAAGGCCCTCGTCAAAGGAATCGGGCGCTCGGTGGGCAGCCTGTTCGCCCGGCGCGCCGGCCGCCGCTAGCGAGCGGTGGGCGCCCTCCGCCGTGTCGTGGTGCTCGGCCTCGACGGACTCGAGCCGAGCCTGGTGGAGTCCATGATGGGCTCGGGAGCGTTGCCCGCCCTCGCCCGGCTCCGGGAGGCCGGCTCCTACGCCCGGCTCGCCACCACATTCCCCGCGCAGACGCCGGTGGCCTGGTCCACATTTGCCACCGGGGCGAATCCCGGCGTGCACGGGATCTTCGACTTTCTGAGGCGGGATCCCCAGACCTACCTGCCGGACCTCTCCCTCAATCGCTACGAGCAGAAGAACGCCTTCGTCCCGCCCAAGGCCGTCAACCTCCGGCGGGGCACCCCGATCTGGGAGCTCCTCGCGGAGGCCGGCATTCCGTCGGCCGTCCTCCGGTGTCCCTGCACCTACCCGCCCGACCCGGTGAAGGGACGATTGCTCGGGGGAATGGGCGTACCCGATCTTCGGGGCGGGCTCGGCACTCCGACCTACTTTACCAGCCGGGACGGGGTGATCCCGGGGGAAAGCGAGCGCGTCACCCGGGTGACCGTGGAGGGCGACCGGGTCCGGACCGAACTGGTGGGGCCGCGCCTGCCGCGAGGCGGAGATGCCACCATCGACTTCACCGCCCTGCTGCAACCCGGCGGTGGCGTGGAGCTCCGCATCGGGGGGCACAGCGCCGAGCTGTCCCGGGGCCGGTGGGGACCGTGGCTCAAGGTGAAATTCAAGCTCGGTCTGCTGCAATCGGTGGCCGGGCAGGTCCGCTTCTTTCTTCCCGACAGCTCCGACGGATTCTCGCTCTATGCCTCACCGGTCAATTTCACGGCGGATGCTCCGCCATTTCCGATCAGCGCGCCGTGGGATTACGCCGGGGAGCTGGAGCAGCGCATCGGCACCTACTACACCGCCGGGATGGTCGAGGATCACACCGGACTGGTGAACGGGAGAATCGACGAGGCGGCGTTCCTGGCTCAATGCGACATCGTGATGGCGGAGCGCGAGGCGATGCTCGAGCTGGAGCTGGCCCGCCTGGACCAGGGGCTGCTCTTCTGCCTGTTCGACACCCCGGACCGGCTGCAGCACCTGTTCTGGCGTTTCCTGGAGCCGGATCATCCGGCGAACGCCGCGGGCTGCGACCCCGCGTACCGGACCGCCATCGCCGATCACTACCGCGCACTGGATGCCATCGTCGCGCGGGTGGTGAAGGCGGCGGACCCCGAGACGTTGGTGATCGTGCTCAGTGATCACGGCTTCACCAGCTTCCGGCGGGGAGTGCACCTGAACGGATGGCTGCACCGGCAGGGGCTGTTGACGCTCAAGGGCGGCGTCGAGCCCGGGACCGACTCGGGAGAGTTCTTCCGCGAGGTGGACTGGCCACGTACCAAAGCCTACGCGCTGGGATTGGGGGGGATCTATCTCAACCGGAGCGGGCGCGAAGGTCAGGGCATCGTCTCGGCAGTGGACGCGGAGTCGGTGGCGGCCGCGATCCAGGACGGCCTGCGCGGGCTGCCCGACCCGGCCTCGGGCCAGCGGGCCGTGCGCGACGTCAAGCTCAAGGAGGAGATCTACCGGGGCGCCGCCACCGCCGAGGCGCCGGACCTGCTGGCCCTGTTCGAGCGGGGCTATCGCGCCTCGTGGACCACGGCACTGGGCGGGATCGGGACCGGCCTGTTCGAAGACAACACCCGACGCTGGAGCGGGGATCATATCGTGGATCCCGAACTGGTTCCGGGCGTCCTGTTCATGAGCCGGCCGTTTCGTACCGGCCAGCCCCGCATGCTTGACCTGGCGCCCACCATCCTCGGCGCGCTGGGAGTGCCGCCGGGCCCGGAGATGGAGGGAGCGAATCTGCTGCCATGAAGATCCTCGTCATCGGTCTCGATTGCGCCGCTCCGGAGATCCTGCTGGCCGATGAGCGGCTGGTGCACCTGCGCCGGCTGATGGCGGCGGGGGGCTACGGGCGACTCGAGAGCGTGATTCCGCCGATCACCGTGCCGGCCTGGATGTGCCTGGCGACCAGCCAGGACCCCGGCTCGCTCGGCGTGTACGGCTTCCGGAACCGGACCGATCACAGCTACGCCGGTCTCTCGATCGCAAACTCGCGCTCGATCCAGGAGCTGGCCATCTGGGATCAGCTGGCCCGGGAGGGCAAGCGCTCGGTGATCATCGGGGTTCCGCCCTCGTACCCGCCGCGGAAGGTGAACGGCATCTGCGTCGGGTGCTTCCTCACGCCCGATCCCGCGCGGGACGAGTACACCTACCCGGCGCGGATCAAGGACGAGATCGCGGCGCTGGTGGGGGAATACGAGGTGGATGTCAAAGGCTTTCGCACCGAGAACAAGGCCTGGCTTCGGGACGGCATCTTCCGGATGAGCCGGAAGCAGTTCCAGGTGGTGCGACACTACGTCAAGGCCGTCGAGTGGGACTACTTCCAGTTCGTCGACATCGGGCTCGATCGCGTACACCATGGGTTCTGGCACTACCACGATCCGCTGCACGTACGCCACGAGCCGGGCAGCGAGTTTGCCGGCGTCATCCGGGACTACTACCTGCACCTCGACGAGGAAATCGGACGCCTGCTCGAGCTGCTGGACGATGACACGCTGGTCCTGGTGACGTCGGACCACGGCGCCCGCAGGCTGGACGGCGGGTTCTGCGTCAACGAGTGGCTGATCCGGGAGGGGCTGCTCATGCTCACCGAGTATCCCAAGGCCATCACGCCGTTCGGCCGGCTCGCGGTGGACTGGGAGAAGACCAGGGTCTGGAGCGAAGGCGGCTACTATGCCCGCGTGTTCTTCAACGTGAAGGGCCGGGAGCCGGAGGGCACCATCGATCCCGCCGACTACGAGAGCTTCCGCGACGAGATGAAGGCCCGCCTCGAGGCCACGGTGCCCGGCACGCTGGTCTTCAAGCCGGAGGAGATCTACCGCACGGTGCGGAACGTGGCACCCGACCTGATCGTCCACTTCGGAGCGCTGGCCTACCGGTCCATCGGCGGCGTCGGGTATCCGGAGCTGATCGTGCAGGAGAACGACACCGGCCCCGATGACTGCAATCACGCCCAGTACGGCGGGTTCATCCTGGCCGGGCCGGGCTGGCCGCCGGTCGGGGAGATGCAGGGTGTGCGGCTGCTGGATCTCGCGCCCACCCTGCTCGAGCTCTCCGGCTCCGATGTTCCGTCCACCATGCAGGGCCGGTCGCTCGCGGGAGGCCCCGCGAGGCGGGATGGTGGCAGCGGCGGCGGGCTCACCGCGGAGGGAGAGCGGATCATCCGGGAACGCCTGAGCGGTCTGGGCTACCTGGGGTAATGAGTGAGCCGGGCGGCCGGCCCGCTCACATGTAGCCGTCCCGCCGCAGGGATTCGAGCCCCCCGCCGTCCTCCGCGTCCTGCGCCCGGCCGGACCGCTCCGCCACCCGCGCGAACTGCCCGCTCCGAAGCTCCTCGATGATCTCGGCGGGCGTCCGGGCGTCGGACCGTACCGGCCGGGTGCACGGCGCGCATCCCAGCGAGCGATAGCGGGTGCCGCTCCCCTGGTTGTAGTACAGCGAGACCGTGGGAATCTTCTCGCGATCGATGTACTCCCAGATGTTCAGCTCGGTCCAGTCCAGCAGCGGATGAATCCGGACGTGGGTGCCGGGGGCGAAATCCGTCTTGTACTGATTCCAGAACTCGGGCGGCTGCTCGCCGACGTCCCATTCGTTGCGCGCCGAGCGGGGCGAAAAATAGCGCTCCTTCGAGCGGCTGCCTTCTTCGTCGGCGCGAACCCCCACGATCACCCCGGTGTACGGCTCGCGATCGGGATCGGGCTCGTAGGCGCCGGTATCCGGATTCATGCGGAGCCGCGACCCCTCTCCGCTCAGGGTACGGGCCAGCGCCTCCGTCTTGAGCAGGCCGCAGCAGCCGATCCGGTCCAGCGCGCCGGCCGGAAAGGTCCGGCCGTCGGCCAGTGCGGCGTCGTTCCGTCCCACCACCATCGGCAGGCGCCACTGCCGGGCCAGGCGATCCCGGTGGGCGATCATCTCGGGAATCTTGAACGAGGTGTCGATGTGCACCAGCGGAAACGGCACCTGCCCGAAGAAGGCCTTGCGGGTCAGCCAGAGCAGGACGGTGCTGTCCTTGCCGATCGACCAGAGCATGCAGAGCCTCGGGAAGTTCGCCTGCGCCTCCCGGAGCAAGTGCATGCTGAGCGCCTCGAGCCGGTCGAGGTGATCCATCGGCTTCACGGCTCCGCGCTCCGGCGTTCCAGGGCGTCCAGTACCTTGCGGCCGGACTCTTCGACGCTTTCGCGGCTGGTATCGATGGTGACGTCCGGTGCCTGGGGCGTCTCGTAGGGATCGTTGATGCCGGTGAAATCGCGCAACTCTCCCTTGCGCGCTCGGGCGTAGAGGCCCTTGGGGTCGCGTTTCTCGCATTCTTCCAATGGCGTGGCGACGTGCACTTCGAGAAACGAGCGGGCTGCCGCGCGGGCAAAGGCGCGTCCATCCGCGTAGGGGGAGACGAACGACGCCACCACGAAGATGCCGTTCGATTCGAGCGTGCCCGCGAGGTGTCCGATGCGGCGGATGTGCTCGTCGCGCTCCTTCCGGGTGAATCCCATGGCGGGAAAGCTCCGGCGCACGGCGTCCCCATCCAGGCGTTCGACCGGAAGCCCCCGGCGCCGGAGCTCTCCGGCAACCCAGTCCGCCACGGTGCTCTTGCCGGATCCCGGCAAGCCGGTAAACCAGATCACCGCGGGGCGAATCCGCTCGCGTGCCGTTCCCGCCGCGTCGAGAAACGCGCCGCGGCCCGCGAGGAGGGTCCGGAGCCGCTCCACTCCGGCGTCGGGGCTCTCCGCTTCCGAGAGATGCAGGTCCACCGCGGGGTCGCTGTCGCGACGGTCGCCCAGCCAGGCGGTGAGGATACGCTCGGGCGGCACGCCGGTGCGGATCAGGTCGAGATCGGCATCGGTGAGCTCAGCCGCGGTGACCAGGAGCAGGACGCCGGCATCGAGGAGGAGATTGGCGATCTCGGCCAGGCGGCGCATGTGCTCGGCGCGGTCGTCCGCCTCCCGGCCAAGGTCGGCATCCACCCCGTAGAGCAGATTGGCCATGCCGAGGAAGTAGACGATCTGGCCCTCCTCGAAGAGCCGGGACTCGAGCGCCTTGGCCAGCCGCTTCCGGTCCACCTCGCGCCGCCCGGTGAGCAGCAGCATGGTGGGCTGCTGGCCATAGCGCGCGGCCCGCCGCTCGGCCGGGATGAAGCTGGTTTCCCATTTGTAGTTCCGCAGCCGGACCCGGTCCCGCAGGGGCTGCTGTGCGTCGGCGAGCGCTTCGCGAACCAGGCCGCCCCCGGCGATGTCGTATTGGTCCACCAGAACAAAGCGCGCGGTGGCGGGGAGCCGGGTCACCAGATCCACCGCGATGGCCCGTTTCAGCGCCAGGGTGCACTCCGCCACCTCGAGGCGCTCCACCGCATCGGCGGGGGCGCGGACCTCGAGCGAGGCCGCGTCGAGCGAACGATGAATCGCTTCCACCTGCACCGGCACCCGGGCGGTGCCCAGCTTGAGGAGGTACTCGCGCCCGGGCACCAGCGGCCGGCGACCCAGCCAGAACAGCCCCACCCGGAGCCGCGCGGTGACTTCGGGGGGAGGCTCGCCGGCCCGGGCCGCGAGCTCGCCCCGGGGGACGTAGATCTGCTCGTCGAGCGTGAAGCCCGCGGCCTCCCCCGCACCGGCCTCCCGCCGAGGCTCGGCCCCGAAGGCCTCGACACTGCGGACCCGAGCGCGCTTGCCCGAGGGATAGAACACGACTTCGTCGCCGATCGACACCCGCCCGCTCGCGATGGTGCCGGCCACGATCCGGCGGTCATCGCCCCGGCCGGTGAACTTGTACACGTCCTGCACCGCCATCCGGAACGGTGCGTTGGCCGGCGCCTCCGCGCCGCGGAATCCCTCCAGGGCCTCCAGCACCGTCGGGCCCTGGTACCAGGGCATCAGCTCCGAGCGGGCGGCCAGGTTGGCGCCTTCCCTGGCGCTGACGGGTATCACGCTGGTCGGGGCGAGCCCGATGCCGGCCAGGAAGGCGGTGTATTCCGCCGCCACCCGGCGGAACACCTGCTCATCGTATCCGCACCGGTCCATCTTGTTCACGATCACCGCGAGCTGGCTCACGCCCAGCAGCCCCAGCAGGTACCCGTGGCGCCGGGAGTTCTCCCGAACACCTTCGTGCGCGTCGATCACCAGGAGGGCCGCCTCGGCGCGGGAGGCTCCAGTGACGAGATTGCGCACGAATTCCACATGGCCCGGGGCGTCGAGCACGAGATACTCCCGGGAGGCGGTGCGGAGAAACACCCGCGCCGTGTCGATGGTGATGCCCTGGGCGCGCTCGTCCTTGAGGGCATCCAGCAGGTAGGCGAATTCGAACGGCCGGCCGGTCCGCTGGCACAGGACGCGGATCTGATCGAGCTTGCCCTCGGGGAGCGATCCGGTCTCGGCCAGGAGGCGGCCGATGACGGTGCTCTTGCCGTGATCGACGTGACCGGCGATCACGACGGTGAGGCGTTCCCGGGATTGGTCGGAAGACATGGCGTTGGGGGAAACATAAAGGCGGGGGCCACCCCCCGCCTCATGTCCGGCACTTCATTTCGAATTGACCGCTCAGGGACTTCCCGAGGCCGCCTTGATGGCCGCCGTGAGCTCGGTGTACGCGGTCGGATCGGTCTCGCGGAACGGCGCCATTACGTGAACGATTTTGCCCTTGCGGTCGATCACGAATGCCGTCCGGTTGTCGAGCAGACCGTTGGGGATGGCGCGAGTCGCCCCGTACGCGGTCCCCACCTTGGCGCCTGAATCGCTCAGGAACGTCCACGGCTGGTAGCTCTTTTCGCCGGCCCACGCCGCCTGCATCGTGTCCGGATCGACGCTGATGGCCAGCAACTGCACCTTCGAGGTGTCTCCGAAAATCGTCGCGTACTGATCACGGTACGCGTCCATTTGAACCGTTCAGCCTTTGGTCCGGGCCCGATAGAAGAACGCCAGCACCACGGTCTTGCCCCGGAGGTCCTTGAGGTGCACCGGCTTGGCGCTCACGCCCGCCATGGTCGAGGCGGGGAGCGTGAAGTCGGGCGCCTCGACTCCCACGGCGAGCGGCGTGGGGCCGGGCGGAGGCGCGGCCGGCTGCTGCGCCGCGAGCGGGGCGGCCGCCAGCCCCAGAAGCCACATGAAACCGGATTTCATTCCCACTCCTCGTAGTGGACGATTCAATCTACACCCCAAGGCTATGGCCGGTACATGACCCGCCAGATCTTCTGATTCTGATCGGCGCCGAGGTAGAGCGACCCATCGGGCCCGACCGCCAGGCCGGAGAACCGGATCGAGGTCGGTTCGCCGGCGGGGGTGGCAAAGTCCATCGGCGCGCCCGACGCCTTGCCATTCTTCATGGGGACGAACTCGATCCGGAACCCCTGCTGCGGGGCGGGAGCGCGATTCCAGGAGCCGTGGAAGGCGATGAACGCCCCGCCTCGGTATTCGGCGGGAAACTGGGTGCCGCGGTAGATCGTGGTGGCGTTGGGCGCCCAGTGGCCGGGGAAAGACGCGACCGGCGTGGCCTTGGAGGCGCAATCGCCTTCCTTGGTACCGTCGCCGCCGTATTCGGGGTTCTGCAGCTTCACCTTCTTCCGGGAATCGAAGTAGCAATAGGGCCAGCCCCCGTCGGTTCCCTCGGTGAGCGCGTAGAAGGTTTCCGCGGGATTCTCTCGGCCTTCCTCCGCGGGAAACGTCCAGTTCTCGGTGAGCTGGTCGCGCCCGTGGACCCCGGCGAAGAGCTCGCCGGTCTCGGAATCCAGCGAGACCGACATCGGATTGCGGAGGCCGGTGGCCCAGCGCCGTCCGTCCGCCGGGGTCTGGTTGAGCTTGTGGGCGTCGAACCGCCAGACCCCGGCCCGCTCCGGAAGCTCGGGACAGGGATTCTGGCCCGGGACGGGGCCGGTCCGGTCCTTGTCGACCGGCTGGCAGCTGTTGGTCCGGGAGCCGAAGGAGACGAACAGGGCCCCGTTGGGACCCAGGGCGAGTCCCTTATCGCCGTGGCCGCCGGTCGGCAAGCCGGATGCGACGACTTCGGGCGCTCCCTCCGGGGCGAGCGCACCGGGGTGCCACGGGAAGCGGAGGATCTTGTCGGTCTGGGCGAAGTAAACCGCGTCGGGCGCCAGCGCGATGCCGCTGCCGCCGGTTCCCTCGTAGAACGCGGCGATGGTTTCGGCTCGTCCGTCGCCGGTCACGTCCCGCAGCACGACGATGCCGCCCTTGGGCCCGGCCTTCGCGGCGAAGATGTCACCGTTGGGCGCCACGGCCAGATGGCGAACCCGGCCCAGGCTCTCGGCAACCATCACGGCGCAGAACCCCTTGGGCAGCGTCAGGCCGTCGTTGCCGGGCGCGCAGGGCACCTTCTGGGCCGCCAGCGCGCCGGCCGACCCGGCGAGCCACACGGTGGGGAGGAAGAACCGAGCGAAGCGAACGATCATACTATCACCTGTGAGGAAGAGGGCGCATCGGCCGCACGCGGTTCACGACGCGCCGGAATATATAGTACGGGCTCGGTGGTTCGCCCGTTCCTCCGCCGGGGGGGAGGGTGGTAAGTTTGTCTGCTTATGGCCAATCCTCAATACATCTACACGATGGCAAATCTCCGGAAGGTCGTCCCGCCCAGCCGGGAGATCCTGAAGGGGATATACCTCGCCTTTTTTCCCGGCGCCAAGATCGGCGTGCTCGGCTCGAACGGCGCCGGCAAGAGCACGCTGCTCAGGATCATGGCGGGGGTCGACAAGGACTTCCAGGGCGACGCCCGTCCCGCCGACGGCATCAAAATCGGATACCTCCCCCAGGAGCCGAGCCTCGACGTCACCAAGGATGTGCGGGGCAACGTCGAAGAGGCGGTCCGGGCCCAGCGCGCGATGCTGACGGAGTTCGAGGCGATCAGCGCCCGGTTCGCGGAGCCGATGGACGACGCCCAGATGACCAAGCTCCTCGAGAAGCAGGGGACGCTCCAGGAACGGATCGACGCACTCGGGCTCTGGGAGCTGGACCGCACCATCGATATCGCCATGGACGCCCTGCGCCTGCCGCCGGGCGATGCCGACGTGTCCACGCTGTCCGGCGGCGAGAAGCGCCGGGTGGCGCTCTGCCGGGTGCTCCTGGAGCAGCCCGACCTGCTCCTGCTGGACGAGCCCACCAACCACCTGGACGCCGAGTCGGTGGCCTGGCTGGAGCGCCACCTGCGGGACTTTCCCGGCACCATCGTGGCGGTGACCCACGATCGCTACTTCCTCGACAACGTCGCGGGCTGGATTCTCGAGCTCGATCGCGGCGCCGGGATCCCGTGGGAGGGCAACTACTCCTCGTGGCTGGAGCAGAAAGGCAAGCGGCTGGCGCTGGAGGAAAAGCAGGCCTCGGCCCACCAGAAGACGCTGGAGCGCGAGCTGGAATGGGTGCGCATGGCGCCGCGGGCCCGGCACGCCAAGCAGAAGGCCCGCATCGCGGCCTACGAGGAGCTCAGGGCCCAGGGCGAACGCCAGCAGGAGGGGACCGCGGAAATCCTGATCCCGGTGCCGCCCCGGCTGGGCGAAGAGGTGGTGATCGCGAAGGATGTGGCCAAGGGCTTTGGTGACCGCTTGCTGTTCGAGAATCTGAATTTCTCGCTCCCGCGGGGCGGGATCGTGGGTGTCATCGGCCCGAACGGGGCCGGCAAGACCACGCTCTTCCGCATGATCACCGGGCAGGAAAAGCCCGATGCCGGCAGCCTGACCGTGGGCGCCACGGTCCAGATCGCCTACGTGGATCAGAGCCGGGACGCGCTGAACCCGGACCACACCGTCTACCAGGAAATCTCCGACGGGCAGGACCAGCTCATGTTCGGGAAGCGCGCGGTCAACGCGCGGGCCTACTGCGCCGGCTTCAATTTCCGCGGGGCGGACCAGCAGAAGAAGGTCGGCACCCTGTCGGGCGGGGAGCGGAACCGGCTCCACCTGGCCAAGCTGCTCAAGAGCGGGGGCAACCTGCTGCTGCTCGACGAGCCGACCAACGACCTCGACGTCGACACACTGCGCGCGCTGGAAGATGCCTTGCTCGGATTTGCCGGCTGCGCGGTGGTGATCAGCCACGACCGCTGGTTTCTGGACCGCATCGCCACCCACATCCTCGCGTTCGAGGGCGACAGCGAGGCGTTCTGGTTCGAGGGCAACTTCCAGGAGTATTCAGCGGACTACAAGCGCCGCAAGGGCGTGGCGGTGGACCAGCCCCACCGGATCCGCTACAAGAAGCTCGTGCACTAGGGAACGACGCCATGCCGCCAATCCGGGCGAAGGTCGCCGTTCTGCCGCCGCGGCTCGAGGGGCTGTCGGCGCTGGTCACCAATCTCTCCTGGAGCTGGAACCGGGAAGCGCGCGCCCTGCTCCGCCGCGTCGATCCCCCGCTCTGGCGCCAGGTGCGTCACAACCCGATCCAGCTGCTCCGCGAGGTCGAGCCCTCGCGGCTGGAGCATCTCGCCGCCGATCCGCAGTTCCTCCAGCAGTACGACCGCGTCATGGAGTGGATGGCGTCGGACCGCCAGTACGATCGCACCTGGTTCGCCCGCCACTACCCCGACCTGGCCACCCGGCCCGTGGCCTATTTCTGCGCGGAGTTCGGCCTCCACAACTCCGTGCCGATCTACAGCGGGGGCCTCGGCGTGCTCGCCGGCGACCATTGCAAGCAGGCGTCGGATCTCGGCGTTCCGCTGGTGGGAGTGGGCCTGTCCTACATGAAGGGCTACTTCGACCAGCGGCTCCGCGGGGACGGCTGGCAGGAAGACTCCGACGACCACGTCGACCCGGTGCTGACGCCGCTGGTGGATCTCACCGGTCCGCACAACGAGCCGTGGCTCACGGCGGTGAGCACGTTCGGCCGGCCGGTCCACCTCCGGGTCTGGTCGTTGCGGGCGGGACGGGTGCCGCTGTACCTGCTCGACACCGATCTGGAGGAGAACCACCCGGACGACCGGACTCTCCTCAACAAGCTCTATGGCGGCGGGCCCGATCTGCGGCTGCGCCAGGAGTGGCTGCTCGGCGTCGGCGGCGTGCGGGTGCTCCAGGCCGTGGGGATCGACCCGGGGGTGTGGCACGCCAACGAGGGGCACGCCGCCTTCATGATGCTGGAGCGGGTCCGCCAGCTCATCGTGAAGGGGCTCCCGTGGGCCGAGGCGGTCACCGAAGTGCGCCGCACCACGATGTTCACCACCCACACCCCGGTGCCCGCGGGCCACGACGCGTTCGACCTCGAGCAGATGGTCCAATGCACCGGCCCGATCTGGGAGGAGATGGGGGTGACGCCGGACCAGGTCCTGGCGCTGGGCCAGCATCCCACCAGCCCCGACAAGCGGTTTCAGATGACCGTGCTGGCGATGAATCTGGCGGCCCGGGTCAACGGCGTCTCGAAGCGGCACGGACAGGTCTCCCGGGAAATCTGGCACGATCTCTGGCCGGGCCGCTCCCAGGATGCCGTCCCGATCGGCTCGGTGACCAACGGGGTGCATCTGGCCACCTGGATGGCCAATCCGATGATGGAGCTGCTGGACCGGCACTTCGGACCCGACTGGGGCGCCCGCCTGGACGATCCCGCGCTGTGGGAATCGCTGCGGGAGCTGGATCCGGCGGCGCTCTGGGCGGTGCATCTGGAGCAGAAGGGCACGCTGATGGGCTTCATCCGCGAGGAGGCCCGGCGCCGCTTCGCCGACCACTGGACCGAGGCCAGCCAGGTGGTGGCTGCCGGCACCCTGATGCACCCCACCGCGCTCACCATCGGCTTTGCCCGTCGGTTTGCCACCTACAAGCGGGCCTCGCTCTTCTTTCACGACGTCGAGCGGCTGCGGCGGCTGCTCTGCGACCGGCGCCGCCCGGTCCAGATCATCTTTGCCGGCAAGGCCCACCCGGCGGACGAGCCGGGCAAGGAAGTGCTCCAGGCGGTGTATCGTTGGACCCACGATCCCTCCTTCGAGGGACGGGTGGCGTTCCTGGAGGATTACGATATGTATCTGGCCCAGGCCATGGTCGAGGGCGTAGATGTCTGGATGAATCTGCCCAGGGTTCCCCTCGAGGCGAGCGGGACCAGCGGAATGAAGGCCGCGCTCAACGGGGTGCCCCAGCTCGGGACCATCGACGGCTGGTGGGAAGAGGGGTACGATGGCACCAACGGATGGGCGATTCCCCTTCCGCCCGACACCGACGATACCGACGCGCAGGATGTCCATGACGCCGAGCATCTGTACCGCACGCTCGAGGAAGAGGTCGTACCCCTCTTCTACACCCGCGACGCCCGCGGCGTCCCGCTCGGGTGGACCGACCGGATGCGCAACGCGCTCCGGGTCGCGGGCCACCGCTTCACCACCCGCCGGATGATGCTGGATTACACCGAGCAGTACTACGTGCCCACGATGCGCGGTGATCCCTTCACCGACGATCCTCCGCGAGGGTAGACCGATGGACGAGCGCCGCTCCCCGTCTCGCGGGCAGTTCCCGCACTCCGCGTTGCAGAACGCGGCCGGGGAGCAGGTGACGGTGGTGCACCTCGCCGCCGAGTACTATCCCTACGCCAGGAGCGGCGGCCTGGCGGAGGCGGTGGCCAACCTGGCCCGGTTCCAATCGAGCGCGGCGGTCCGGAGTCTCGCGCTGCTGCCGCTCTATCGCTCGGCCCGGAACGCCGCGGGGCCGCTGGTCGAGGCCGGCCCGCCATTGCGGCTGTCGCTCGACGGGTCGTCCCAGGAGGCCCGGCTGCTCCGGCAGCGCGAGGTCCGGCCCGGCAGCCAGGTGTATTTCGTCGAAGCGAACCAGTACTTCGACCGGGAGCGCCTCTACGGCGACGCCCGGGGCGACTTTGCCGACAACCACCTGCGCTTCGCCTGCTTCACGCTGGCGGCGCTGGAGGCGCTGCCCCATCTGGTGAACGGCCCGCTGCTGCTCCATGTCCACGACTGGCACGCGGCGCTGGCCCTGGTGTATCTGCGCACCCGGTACGCCGGCCGGCCGTTCTACGACGCCGTGCGCACGGTCCTGTCGGTTCACAACGCCGGGTACCAGGGTCACTACCCCCCGTCGGTCATGCCGGAGCTCGGACTGGCCTGGGAGCTGTTCAACTGGCGCCAGCTCGAGTGGTACGGCAAGGTGAATTTCCTCAAGGGCGGGCTGGCCTTCGCGGATCGGGTGGTGACGGTGAGCCCCAATCATGCCCGGGAGCTGCGCACGCCGGCCGGCGGCTTCGGTTTGCAGGAAATGTTCGAGGCGCTGGGCCCGCGATTCAGCGGCATCCTCAACGGCATCGACCAGCACGCCTGGGATCCGGAGGCGGACCCGCTCATCCCCGCTCCCTTCTCCATCAGCCATCCCGGGCCCAAGGCGGAGTGCAAGCGCGAAGTGCAGCGGCTGTTCGGTCTGGCCCAGCAGGAGCGGGTGCCGCTTTTCGCGATGGCGGCGCGGCTGGTGACCCAGAAGGGCATTGCCCTGATGATCGAGCATTCGGCGGTGCTGTCCCTCCCGGCCCAGTTCGTGTTCATCGGGGCCGGCGAAGAGCGGTTCGAGCAGGCGCTTACGGCGCTCGCCGCGCGGTACCCGGAGCGGATCGCGGTGAACACGAATTTCACCGACCGGCTGGAGCATCTGCTCATGGCCGGCGCCGACTTCCTGCTCATGCCCTGCCAGTACGAGCCCTGCGGGCTCACCCAGATGCGGTCGCAGCGCTACGGCGCCATTCCGGTGGTTCGGCGGGTCGGTGGCCTGGCCGACACGGTGGACGACGGCGTGACCGGATTCGTGTTCGAGCCCTACCACGCGCAGGCGCTGCTGGGCGCCGCGCTGCGGGGGCTGGACTGCTACGCCAACGCCACCGAATGGCATCGGCTCCAGAAAAACGCCATGTCGCGGGACTTCAGCTGGGAACGGTCGGTGGAGCGGTATCTTGAAGTCTACCGTCTGGCGCTGGCCTGATCATGGACTTCGTGCTGACGCTTCACAGCCACCTCCCCTGGGTGCTCAACCACGGCCGCTGGCCCCACGGCAGCGACTGGCTCTGCGAAGCCGCGGTGGACACCTATCTCCCGCTGCTCGAGGCGCTCGACGCGCTGGAAGCGGAGGGCGTCGCCGCGCCGATCACGCTGGGCGTCACCCCCATCCTGGCCAATCAGCTGGCCCATCCGCTCCTGGCCATCGAGCTCGCCGCGTTCTTCGCGCAGCGGCTCACGGCCTGCGACACGGCGGAAGCGGCGTTCGTGGAGAACGGGGAAGACGCGCTGGTGCCGCTGACCGGCTACTGGCGGGAGCGCTACCTCCGGCTGCGCCGGCGCTACGAGGGGTGCGGTGGGAACCTGGTCGGGGAGCTGGCGCGCCATGCCGACGCCGGACGCCTGGAGTTGCTCTCCTCCGGCGCCACCCACGGGTTCCTCCCGCTCCTGGCGCGGGAGGAGAGCATCGCGCTGCAGCTTGCGGTGGGCATGGCCGAGCACCGGCGGCTGTTCGGCAGGGCGGCCGCGGGCTGCTGGCTCCCGGAGTGCGCCTACCGTCCCCGGGGCGACTGGCATCCCGACCGCGCGGCGCCATTCATCGCGGACCGGCCCGGCCTCGAGGAGCACCTGGCCGCGCAGGGCTTCGGGTTCTTCTTCGTGGACGCCCACCTTGCGGAAGCGGGCCGCCCCCTCGGGCTCTACCGGGAAAACGGCCGCCCCGACGGATTGCCGCTGACCGACGAGGAGTGGTCCGAGGTGGCCATCCGGCGCTCGCCGCACCGGACCTACGAGGTGTCGCCGCGGGCGGGGCGTCCCCGGGTGGTGGCGTTCGTCCGGGACCCCCACACCACGCGGCAAGTGTGGAGCCGCCATGGCGGGTATCCCGGGGACGGCGCCTACCTGGAATTCCACAAGATCCGCTACCCCGGCGGGCTCAAGCTCTGGCGGGTCACCCACCCCGACGCCGATCTCGGGCTCAAGCTTCCCTACGAGCCCAACACGGCGCGGGCCCGGGCCTGGGGCCACGCGGGGCACCTGCACTGGCAGCTCCGGCAGCACGCGGCCGCGCTCCCGGACCCCAACGAATCGGTGACGGTGGCGCCGTTCGATACCGAGTTGTTCGGGCACTGGTGGTTCGAGGGCGTGGACTTCATCGCGGATCTCTACCGCCGGCTCGACCGGGAGGGCGGCCCTAACCCGCGCACGGCGTCCGCCCACCTGGCCGGGCACCCGCCCGGCGCCGCGGTGGCCTTCGTGGCGGGCTCCTGGGGCGCCAATGGCGATTTTTCCATGTGGCTCAACGAATCGACCCGGTGGACCTGGGAGCGGCTCTGGCCGCTGGAGGAGCGGTTCTGGTCGCTGGCGCCGGCGGCCCTGGCGCACCCCGCCGCGGCCCCGGTGCTGGCCCAGGCCGCCCGCGAGCTGCTGCTGCTCCAGGCGAGCGACTGGCAGTTCATCATCTCGACCGGCGCGGCCGGCGACTACGCCACCACACGCTTCACCGGCCACGCCGACGATCTGACCGAGCTGCTCGATGCCCTGGAGCCGGCGGCCCGCGGCGCCCTGGCCGCCGCCGGCCGGCGCGCCCTGGCCATGCGGACCGTGGACGACGTATTCCCCGACATCCTGCCGGTGCTCGCCACGGTGCTCGAGGGGAGCAAGGCGGTGCGGGCATCCCGATGACTGCCGGCTCGGTCGCCTCGCGCTCGGCCATCATCCATGCCCACTTCTATCAGCCGCCGCGGGAGGAGCCCTGGCTCGAGCTGATCGAGCGGGAGCCCGGCGCGGCCCCCTTCCACGACTGGAACCGGCGCATCGAGCGGGAATGCTACCGGGCGGTCGTGGCGGCCCGGCTGCCTTCCCGGGACGGGCGGATCCACCGGATCGCCAATACGCTGGAGCAGATCAGCTTCAACATCGGCCCCACCCTGATCGAGTGGCTGGAGCGGGAGGCGCCCGACACCTGGCAGGCCATGCTGGCCGCCGACCGGACCAGCAGCGCCCGGCTGGGTGGCCACGGCAACGCGATCGCGCAGCCGTTCCACCATATCATCCTCCCCCTCGCCTCCCGCCGGGACCAGACCACCGAGGTCCGATGGGGCATCGCCGATTTTCGCCGCCGGTTCGGCCGGGAGCCCGAGGGCATGTGGCTCCCCGAGACCGCCGTCGACGACGACACCCTCGACGTGCTGGCGGCCGAAGGAATCCGCTTTACGGTGCTGGCGCCCCATCAGGTGCTGGAGCCGCCCCCGGCGGGGCTTCCCGGGAAGTACACCACGCGGGCCGGGCGCTCCATCGCGCTGTTCCTCTACGACGGGCGGTTGTCGCACGATGTGGCGTTCGGCCCGCTGGTGAAGGACGCCACCCGATGGGCGGATGCCATGCTGCACCAACCCCTGCCAGGCGCGGACGCCGGCCTCGTGGCGATCGCCACCGACGGCGAGACCTACGGGCATCACCACCGGTTCGGCGAGATGGCCCTGGCCGCGACGCTGCACCGGCTGTCGTCGGAGCCGGCGGTGCGGGTGGAGAACTTCGCGTCCTTCCTGGCCCGGCACCCGGCCACCCACCCGGTGTCGCTGGTGGAGCCCAGCTCCTGGAGCTGCGCCCACGGTATCGAGCGCTGGCGGTCGAACTGCGGCTGCCGGATCAAGGCGGACACCAGCCAGGCCTGGCGGGAACCGCTCCGGAACGGGCTGGACTGGCTGGCGGGGGAGCTGCACGCGAAGTTCGCCGAGGAAGCCGCCCGGTTCTTTCCCGACCCGTGGGCGGCCCGGGACGCCTACGCCGCGATCGGCCTGCCCTCCCACCTGCCGGTCCGCGCCCGGGAGCTGCTCGAGATGGAGCGCAACACGCTGCGGATGTTCACCTCCTGCGGCTGGTTCTTCGATGACGTGGCGGGCCTGGAGACGGTGGTCTGCCTCCGGTACGCGGCCCGCGCCATCGAGCTGGCCGGACCGGGCTCCGAGCCCCTCGAGGCGGGGCTCCGCGAGCGGCTGCTGGCCGCGCGGAGCAACGACCCGGCGGCGGGGACCGGACGCGACGTCTACGACGCCCGGGTCAGGCCGCGGTTCCCCGGCGAGGTCCGTGCCGGTGCGGGTTATGCGGCGCTGCTCGCGCTGGCGCCGGAGCGGGTCCGGCCGACCATCGGCGCCTACCTCGTCGGCCCCGGCGAGCACGACACCCTGCTGGTCCGGCACCGCCGGACCGGACGGAACTGGTCGGTCGCGGTGCGGACCGAACGGACCGACCCGATCCATCTGAACGTCGCGGTCCAGGTCGAGGGGGACGCCGGTGAGCACGTGGTGGGCCAGGATCAGCTTCCGGAACACGAACGGGAGGAAATCCACCTGGCCTTGCGCCGGGAGCTCCGCCGCGGGGTGCTGTCCCCGGAAGAGGATCGCCGGATCGCGGAGGGGGTGCTCCGGTTCGACCGGGCCATCGGCCTGGCGCTGGTGGAGCAGCTCCCCGGCGATCCGGCCGCGCCGGGCGGCATCGACCTCGACCGGATCGTCCGCTGCCTCGACCTGCTGGAGCTCGAGGGGCAGAGCATCCCGTTCGACGCGCAGACCCGGTTCTACCGCCTGATGACCCAGGGCTCCCGGGAATCCCGCCGGATGCTGGATCCGCTCGCGCTGCGCTTCGGGTTTGCCGGCGTTCCCGGGCCGGAAGGCCGGTGAGGGATCCGGCCGCTCAGCTCCGGAGCACCAGCTCGAACGGGGCCCGCACCACCAGCCGGTAGGAATACTCCCAGCGCGATTTTCCCAGGGCGATGCTCTTGAGATCGTCGATGCGGTGCAGCCGAAGCTCTCCGTCGAAGGTGACGTTCCCTTCGATGGTGGTGCGGCGCAGCAGCCCCAGCTCCCAGTACGTGCGCCGGGCGCGGTAGAAGGCCGGATCGGCGCCCACCGAGTTGTAGTTGTTGTCGCCCTCCTGGGACAGGAAGTCCCTGCCCCACCAGGAAATCGAGAAGAGCTCGAACCAGCCGCGCGGCGCCACCGCGGCCCGGAGGTACCAGCCGTGGCCCTTGCCCGGGCGTCCCGGCGGCGCGGCCGGATCGATGTTGCCCGAGCTACGCAGCCGGTACACCGTGAGCGAGCTCCGGCCGAGCCATGGCAGCGAGTCCGACAGCGCCGCGCCCACGCCGGAGGCCACGTTGTTGGTGACCGGCACGCCGGCGTCGAACAGCTGACCGCCGTGGTGCAGGCCGTGGAGCTGGCTCTCGAGGGACAGGAACCGAACCGGCCTGACTCGCAGCACCCATCCGTAGTCGAACACCTCGCGCTGGTTGGGCTGGTTGAGCTTCTGCCAGTTGAGGTACACCTCGCCATCCCACAACCGCCGGTGTTCGGTCCACTGCAGGCCGTACTCGATCGGGCGGGTGATCTCGAGCGTGGTGACCTCGAGCGGTTCCAGGAAACCGTGGCGCCGCTCGGGCAACAGGGTGCCCAGCACGCCGGTGGAGCCTCCGGCGTGGTATCGGAACCGGATGATCGGCTTGATGGTCTTCAGGAATTCGTCGTCGCCCGACCGGTGGTCTCCGAAGGCGCCGAGCCGGAAGTCGGTGCGCCGCCCGGTGCGGAAGTCGAGCGTCGAGTGGAACTGGCCGCCCAGGATCGTCTCGCCGGTCCGATAGGGGGTGAAGAACTCGGTGTTGTCGCCGTACAGGGTGGCGGTGGTGGCCCAGGTCAGCGACTGGCCGGCCAGCGGGCGCGGCGCGGCGACGAGCAGGGTGAGCAGCGCGGCGCGCGCGATCCGTGACATGGGGTGCAATATCGTTAACTTTGCTCCCCATGACCACTCAGTCGCCATCGCGCAGCGTGGTGGTCGGGCTGCCGCAGATGCGCGGCGGAGCCGACTCACGGGCCAATTTCGAGCGGACCGTCGAGCGCATCCGCGAGGCGGCCGGGCGCGGCGCGCAGATCGTCTGCACCCAGGAGCTGTTCCTCGGACCCTACTTCTGCCAATCCGAGGACCACGAATTCTTCAAGCTGGCCGAAGCGGTCCCCGGCCCCACTACCGAGCGGCTGGGCCGGCTCGCGGCCGAGCTGGGCATCGTGATCGTCGCCTCGTTGTTCGAGAAGCGCGCCAGCGGCCTCTACCACAACACCGCGGCCATCATCGATGCCGACGGCAGCTATCTCGGCAAGTACCGGAAGATGCACATTCCCGATGATCCGCAGTACTACGAGAAGTTCTACTTCACCCCGGGCGATCTGGGGTTCCGCGCCTGGAACACCCGGTTCGGCCGAATCGGGGTGCTGGTGTGCTGGGACCAGTGGTATCCCGAGGCGGCCCGCCTCACCGCGCTGCAGGGCGCCGAGATCCTCTTCTATCCCACCGCCATCGGCTGGCTGCCGCCGGAAAAGGCGGAGTACGGCGAGCGCCAGCGCCAGGCGTGGGAAACCATCCAGCGCTCCCATGCCATCGCCAACGGTGTCTTCGTCGCGGCGGTGAACCGGGTCGGCTTCGAGCCGGGCCCCGCCGGAGGGCTCGAGTTCTGGGGCAACAGTTTCGTAGCCGATCCCAATGGGCGGGTGCTGGCCCGGGCCGGACAGGACGAGGAGCTGCTCCTGGTGTCCTGCGACCTCGACCAGGTGGACGTGGTGCGTACCCACTGGCCCTTCCTGCGCGACCGGCGGGTGGATGCCTACGCCGGACTGAGCGAGCGCTACCTCGACGAGGACCGGGGAGCCGAGAGCGAGCGGTGAGCGGGTCTTTCCACATGCCCGCCGAATGGGCTCCCCATCGCGGCACCTGGCTCTCCTGGCCGCACAAGGAGGCCTCCTGGCCGGGCGGCTTCGAGCCGATCCCCGGCATCTTCGCCGAAATCGTCCGCCAGCTGGTTCCCCACGAGGAAGTCCACGTCAACGTGGGCGAGGAGGCCCTGGAGGAATCGGCACGCGGGGTGCTCCGCCACGCCGGGGTTCCGCTGGCGCGGGTCTTTTTTCACCGCCATCCCACCAACGATGCCTGGTGCCGGGACCATGGACCGGTGTTCGTCCACCGCGAGGGAGGGGGACGACGGGAGCAGCTGATCCTGGACTGGGGCTACAACGCCTGGGGCAACAAGTACCCCCCCTTCGATCTGGACGACGTGGTACCCACACGGATCGGCGCCGAGCTCGCCATTCCGGTGCTGGCGCCGGGCCTGGTGCTCGAGGGCGGCAGCATCGATGTCAACGGAGCCGGCACGCTGCTCACCACCGAACAGTGTCTCCTCAATCCCAATCGGAACCCCGGGCGGTCCCGGGAGGAGATCGAGGCCGCGCTCCGGAAATACCTGGGCGCCCGGAACATTCTCTGGCTGGGACAGGGCATCGAAGGCGACGACACGGACGGGCACGTCGACGATCTGACGCGGTTCGTCGATCCGGTGACGGTGGTGACGGCGGTGGAGGATGATCCGCGGGATTCCAACTACAAGCCCCTGCGCGACAACCTGCGGCGGCTCCGCACGATGACCGACCAGGACGGCCGCCCGCTCCGGGTCATCGAGCTGCCGATGCCGCCCGCCCTCCACCGGGAAGGCCAGCGCCTGCCGGCGAGCTACGCCAACTTCTACATCGCCAACGAGACCGTGCTGTTGCCGGGATTCGATAAAACGAAGGACGAGCGCGCCCGTTCGATACTCCAGGCCCGGTTTCCCACCCGCAGGGTGGTCGTCATCACCTGCACCGACCTGGTCTGGGGATTGGGCGCAATCCACTGCGTCACCCAGCAGTGGCCCGCCCAGTCACGTTGAAGGCGTCACCGGCACGCTCTCGGCGAGCAGATCGTCCAGCGCCGCGGCCAATGCGTCGGGTGAAAACGGTTTGTGCAGGAAAGCCTGGTGCTGCTGTCCCCGGACTTCATCGCTCAATTCGTCCCCGGTGTAGCCGGAGAGAAACAGGACCGGCAGGTCCGGCCGCCGGAGCCGGAGCCGTCCCACCAGCTCCCGTCCCCCCATCCCGGGCATCACCACGTCGGACACCACCGCGTCGATGCGGGGACTGCCGGCATCGAGGTGCGCCAGCGCTTCGGTGCCGTTCCGCGCCTCGAGGACCGCGTAGGCGAAGTCTTCCAGGATCCGCCGAGTCAGCTGGCGGACGCCATCGTCGTCCTCGACCAGCAGCACCGTATGTCTCCGCCGCCGGTTCGGACGCGGCGACCCCGCGGATGGCGTCTCGGCGGTGGCGACGGCGTCCTTGGCGAGCCGGGGAAGGAAGACTCGGAAGGTGGTGCCAGCCCCAACCTGGCTCTCGACCGTGATGGCCCCGCTGCTCTGTTGCACGATCCCGTACACGGTGGACAGGCCCAGCCCGGTGCCCTCGCCCAAAGGCTTGGTGGTGAAGAACGGCTCGAAGATCTTGGCCTGGGTCTCCTGGTCGATACCGGTGCCGGTGTCGGCGACGCGGAGGACGATGTAGTCGCCCGGGGGGACACCCTGGGTGGCCGGCTCGTCGCGCGGGGTGCTGATCACCATCCGCGCGGTGTTGAGGGTGAGCGTTCCGCCCTCCGGCATCGCGTCGCGGGCATTGACGGCCAGATTGAGCAATACCTGCTCGAGCTGCCCGGGATCGGCCCGCACCAGGCCGAGATCGGGACCCCGCACGGTGACGATGGAGATGTTCTCGCCGATGACCCGGCGCAGCATCTGCTCCATCTCGTGGACCAGCGCGTTCAGATCCACTTCGCGGGGCACCAGCACCTGCCGCCGGCTCAGGGCCAGGAGCTGCCGGGTGAGCGCGGTGGCCCGGTCGGCGGCGCGGCGGATTTCCCGCACCTCGCCGAAGCGGGGGTCGCCGTCGGCCAGCTCGCGGGAAAGCACGTCGGCGTAGCCGCGGATCACCGTGAGGAGGTTGTTGAAGTCGTGGGCGACCCCCCCGGCCAGGCGGCCCAGGCTGTCCATTTTCTGGGACTGGAGCAACTCCTCCTCCAGCCGCCTCCGCTCCGTGATGTCGATAATCACGCCGTTCCACACCACCTGGCCCGGCGTCGCCGCGGCGATCGCGGTGGCGATATCCCGAAGCCAGCGCACCCGTTCCCCCGGCACCCGCAGCCGGAAGTCGAAGCTCCAGGGCTCCAGCGTCGTCGAAGCGCGGCCGAACTGGGCGAACATCGCCGCCCGGTCCTCGGGGTCCATATGGGTCCACGCCCTGGCGGCATCGGTCAGGATCTCCGCCGCGCTGGCGCCCAGCAGCTCCCGAGCGCCTTCGCTCACGAACACAAACCGCTCGTCGGCGCCGGGGCCCACGACGTACTGGTAGACGACACCGGGCACCGCCGCGGTGATGCGGTTCAGCTGCTCTTCCCGCTCGCGGAGCGCCTGCTGCGCCGCGTACTGGTCGGTGATGTCGGCGAGGGAGAGCACCACGGCGGTGATGAGTCCGCCGGCATTCCGGAGCGGCGCAGCGTTGACCGAGACAATCACCCGCTTCCCGTCGGGGTGCATCACGGCGAACCGCGCATCCGTGACCGGCTCTCCGGTGCGCACCACCCGCCGGGCGGGGCGCGCGTCGGCCGGCAGCGGCGTGCCGTCCAGATTCACCAGCCGCCACCCGGCCGGCAGGTCGGTGCCGCTGGCCAGCTCCTCCCGGGTGAGGCCGAGCACCGCCTCGGCGCTGGGATTGAGGAAGATCACCTGGCCAATCGGGTTCACGACCATGATCCCCGCGACGCTGGTGGTCAGCACCCCGTCGAGCAGATCGCGCTCGGCCCGGATCGCCGCCTCCGACCGGCGCCGCTCGGTGATGTCCCGGACAATGGCCTGAGCCAGCCCGTCCGCGGTGCGCCGGACGCTCAGCTCGGCGATGAAGGTCGAGCCGTCCTTCCGCTGCAGGCGCCGCTCCCGGATCACCATCGAGTTGCGGAGCAGCTCGTCCCAGCCCAGGGGCGTCCGCTCCAGTTCACCCGGCTCATAGAGGCTCGACAGGGGAAGCTGGAGCAGCTCCGGCTGGGTATAGCCCATCATCTCGCAGATCCGCTGGTTCACCAGCACCAGCTGGCCATCGGGCCGGGCCAGCACGATGCCGTCGGACGCCTGCTCCAGAATGTGGCGGTAGCGGGTCTCGCTCTCGAGCAGGACGGCTTCACGGCGGGAGGCGGCATCGCGCTCCCACTGCAGCCGCCAGCCCAGCACGTCGGCCAGCGCAAAGACGCCTACCCGCAGCAGGATGCCCGCCCCGACGGTCGGCACGATCACGACGATCGCCACCAGGATGATGACCTGCGCCAGCACGGTGGGGCCCACCCCCACGAAGAGGAGGGTGACCAGCGTCACGAACCAGGGCGGCAGGTAGGGCGCGTTGCGCGCGACGCCCGGGAACAGCGCCAACACCAGCACCGCCGCGGCGGCGAGGAGCAGCGCGGTGAGGTACCGGAATCGGAGCGAAGCCGGGCTCATCGGCTCAGGCAAACTTCTGGGGCCGTCGGTGATGGAAATCGGTGGCCGCCTGGTAGGCCTCTCCCACGGAGAGCAGGTCGGCCTCGCCGAACAGCCGACCGATGAAGGAGAGCGATACCGGCGTCCCGTCGGGATTGAATCCGTTCGGCATCACCAGCGCGGGATGACCGGTCAGATTGGTGGCGATCAGCACGTTGCCCGCGAATGAGGGCGTCACGAACACATCCACCGGGTCCATCATCTCGTCCATCTTCTGCATGAGCAGGGTCCGGATCCGGTTGGCCTGGATGTACTCGACCGCCGGAATGAACCGGGAGGTGCGGAAGGTGTTGGGCCAGGCGATCCGGGTCTGCAGCACCATCTGGTCGTCCTTGCCGCTGCGGGTCAGGTCGTCGAAGGCGGCGGCGGCTTCCGCGGTGAGGATGATCCGGAGCGCGCCGATCGGCAGGTCGGCGGGGAGCTCGACCGGGATCAGGTCGACCCCCAGGCCGCGCAGCACGTCCAGCGCCTGGTTGTCGAATGCCTTGGTCAGGTGATCCGCCTCGAACCCGCTTTTCAGGTAACCGATCCGGAGACCCTTCAAGCCCCGCGATGGGGACCAGGCGAACGGTCGGTCGGAGACGGTGGGGTCCTTGCCGTCGGGACCGTAGATCGCCCCCAACACCAGTCCGCAATCGGTCGCGCTGCGGCAGAGCGGGCCCAGCTTGTCCATGGTCCACGAGAGCGCCATGGCTCCGTGACGGCTGACCCGGCCGAAGGTAGGCCGGAGGCCGGTGACCCCGCAGCGGGTCGAGGGGGAGACGATGGACCCGAGGGTCTCGCTTCCGATGGCGAAGGCCACGCACCCCGCCGCGGTGGCGGAGGCGGGGCCGGCCGAGGAGCCGCTCGAGCCCTGCTCGGTCTTCCAGGGATTCTTGGTGGTGCCGCCGAACCAGACATCCCCCTGGGCAAACTCGCCCAGGGAGAGCTTGGCCACCAGGATGGCGCCGGCCGCGTCGAGCCGCTCGACGACCGTGGCGGGCTCGGACAGCATCTGGTTCCGGAAGATTGGCGAGCCCCATGTCGTGGGGTACCCCGGGACGGCCAGCAGATCCTTCCCGCCCCAGGGAATCCCGTGCAGCGGACCGCGGTACTTGCCTCTCTTGAGCTCCAGATCCGCCGTGCGGGCCTGCTCCAGGGCCCGGTCTTCGGTCAGGGTGATGACGCTCAGGAGCTCACCGTCGTACCGTTTGAATCGATCCAGCGACTGCCGGGTGAGCTCCGTCGCCGTGACCTTTCCGGCCCGCAGCAATGCGCCGAGCTCCGCCACGCCCGCGAAAGCCAGATCTGCCTCCGTCGATGGTCTGACGGGCGCCGCGGCCCGCCGGGGCGCCGGCGCCGCAGCGGGGCGCTTCGACGCCCGGGGCAAGGACTTGATTCCCCCCAGCAGCGGATCGAAGCGAATCGCCGGCAGCACCGCATTGTCCAGCATGACCTTCCGGATCCCGGCATACGCGGCGAGGGCCGAGTTGAGGCCATCCAGCATCATGTCGCGCTTGGCGTCGGTGAACTCGAGTCCGGCCACCGTCTCCGCGGCGACCAGCATGTCCCTGGTGATCTTGGGCGGGGCCTGGGGCGCCTGGGTCCCCTGCCCCGCCAGCGCGGGTGCCGCGCGCTTCCAGAGGGTGGACGGCAGGCGGCCACCGCCCAGTCCCACGGCGGAACAGAGTCCCATGAACGTCCGGCGGTCGATCCCTGCGGGTACGCCCGGTATCGGCATCTGGGTGGTCCTCTGATAGATTAGTGCCGCACTACCCCCTCTACCTGCGATCGCCCATGTCCGCGTTGATCGAGTGCGTTCCGAATTTCAGTGCGGGGCGAGACCTCGATGTCGTGCGGCAAATTACCGCCCGCATCGAATCGGTTGAAGGGGTAACGCTCCTCCACGTCGATTCCGGCAGGGCCACCAACCGGACGGTGGTGACGTTGGCCGGGGAGCCGGGTCCGGTGGTCGAGGCCGCCTTCCGGGCGATCGCTGCGGCGGCGGAGCTGATCGACATGCGCCAGCACACCGGGGCCCACCCCCGGATGGGGGCGACGGATGTCTGTCCCCTGGTGCCGATTTCGGGCATCTCCATGGAGGACACCGCCGAATACGCCCGCCGCCTGGCGGAGCGGGTGGGCCGGGAGCTGGGAATCCCGGTATACCTGTACGAGGCCGCCCAGCCCAATCCGACGCGGAAGAATCTGGCCGCGATCCGGGCCGGCGAATATGAAGGGCTGGCCCGCAAGATGGCCGACCCCGCCTGGAGGCCGGACTTCGGGCCGGCGGCCTTCAATCCGAAGAGCGGCGCCACGGTCATCGGAGCGCGGGACTTCCTGGTGGCCTTCAACGTGAACCTCAACACGACCTCCACCCGCCGGGCCAACGCAGTGGCCTTCGACGTCCGGGAGAGCGGCCGCCCCAAGCGGGAGGGCAATTCGCTGACCGGCAAGATCGTGACCGACGCCGCCGGCCAGCCGGTCCTGATTCCGGGGTCGCTCCAGTCGGTCAAGGCCATCGGGTGGTTCATCGAGGAATACGGGCTGGCCCAGGTCTCGATGAACCTGACCGACCTCGGCGTCACCCCGCTGCACGTTGCGTTCGACGAGGTGTGCCGGGCGGCCGAGGCGCGCGGCCTCCGGGTTACCGGCTCCGAGCTGGTGGGCCTCATTCCGCTGGCGGCGATGCTCGAGGCCGGGCGTCACTTCCTCAGGAAGCAGCAGCGCTCCCTGGGTGTCTCGGAACGCGAGCTGATCCGGATCGCGGTGGCCTCCATGGGCCTCGAGGATCTGGGCAGCTTCGTTCCGGAGGAGCGGATCATCGAGTATCGCCTGCGCAACCCCGAGGCAGACCGGTTGGCCGACCTGTCGCTCCGGGATTTCATCGAGGAGACCGCGGCGGAATCGGTGGCACCCGGCGGCGGCTCCACCGCGGCAGCGATCGGGGCCCTCGGCGCCGCCCTCGGCACGATGGTCGCCAATCTCTCGGCACACAAGCGAGGCTGGGATTCGAGGTGGGAAGAGTTTTCGCGCTGGGCCGAGCAGGGCCAGGGCATCAAGGAGCAGCTCCTACGCCTGGTGGACGAGGATACCCGTGCATTCGGGCGGGTGATGGACGCGCTGGCCATGCCCAGGGAAACCGAGTCGGAAAAGACTGCGCGATCCGGGGCGCTGGAGACGGCCAACCTCGGCGCCCTGGACGTGCCCTGGCGGGTCATGCAAGCCGCCCAGCGCACCTTCGGGTTGCTCAAGGCCATGGCCGAGCAGGGCAATCCCGCCTCCGCGTCCGACGCCGGCGTCGGCGCGCTCTGCACCCGGGCCGCCATCCGGGGCGCCTGGCTCAATGTCCGCACCAACGCGGGCGGCATCAGGAACAAGGCGGCCATCGCGAAGATCCTGGAGGAGGGAGAGCGCCTGGAGAAGTCCGCCGCGGTCCAGGAGGCCGAAATCCTGGCGATTGTGGAGGAGAAGTTCTCCTAGGCCGCGCGGGCCCGCCAGATCTCACGGCCCCGTGCCACGGTCCGCAGGCAGGCGTTGGGGCGGAGGTGGTAGAGCCAGTGCTCCACGGAATCCGAATCGATCACCGCAAAGTCCGCCGATTTTCCCGGCTCCAGCGAGCCGATTTCCCAATCGAGATTGAGCGCCCGCGCGGCCACCACGGTGGCCCCGCGCAGCGCTTCCGCCGGAGTCATCCGCTGCAGTGTGCAGGCCAGGGTCATCGCCATCGGAAGGTGGTAGCTGGGCGCCGAACCGGGATTGAAATCCGTGGCCACCGCCACGGGTACCCCGGCGGACAGCAGCCGGCGCGCCGGAAGCGGCGCCATCCCGAGGTAGAGCGAGGCGAACGGCAGGCTCACCGCCACCACGCCGGCCGCGGCCAGGGCCCTGACGCCTGGTTCCGACACCTTTTCCAGATGATCGGCGGAGGCGGCAGCGACCTCCGCCGCCAATTCGGCGCCGCCGCAGGAGGTGAGCTGATCGGCGTGGAGCTTCGGCGCCAGGCCATGGCGCTTTCCGGCGAGGAGGATCGCACGCGCCTCGTCGATCGTGAACGCCGACTCCTCGACGAACACATCGCAGAATCGCGCCAGGCCCTCCCGGGCCACCCGGGGAATCAGCTCCTGCTCGATGACCTCGACGTAACTGGCGCGCCGGTCCCGATACTCCGGCGGGATCACGTGCGCGGCGAGCAGGGTCGCCACGATGCGCTGTCCCCCCGCGGCGAGGCTCTGGTAGATGCCCAGCAGGCGCAGCTCGTGCTCCACGGTCAGGCCATACCCGCTCTTGGCCTCGACCGTCGTGACCCCGAGGCTGGCCATCTCGGCCAGGTGGGACACGCAGCGCGCCCGAAGGTGCTCGGTGCTGGCGTTGCGGGTCAGTGCCACGGTGGACGCGATGCCCCCGCCCGCCGCGGCGATCTGGAGATAGGTGGCGCCGCTGAGCCGGAGCGCGAACTCATCGGAGCGCCAGCCCGCAAAGGCAAGATGGGTGTGGCAATCCACCAGGCCCGGCACCACCAGCCGGCGGCCCGCGTCGTCGGAGGGCCAGGCGGCAAACTCGTCGGGCAAATCCGCTTCGGGACCGGCCCACCGGATGGTGCTTCCCTCCCAGGCCAGGGCGGCGTCCGGGATGACGCCGGCATCGCCGGACGGAGCGGAGCGCAGGCAGCGCGCCAGCGCCGCGATGTTCCTCAGGACGGGCATGGGAACGACACTAGCGGCCGCCGGCCCGGGGGTCCGGCGATCCCGCCATCGGCAGATCCACCCCGCGCTCGCGGGCGGTCTCGAGCGCGAGCTCGTAACCCGCGTCCGCGTGGCGCATCACCCCCGTGCCGGGATCCGCCGTCAGCACCCGCTGGAGCCGGCGGTCGGCGCGCTCGGTCCCATCGGCCACCGCCACCATGCCGGCATGGATGGAATACCCGATGCCGACCCCGCCGCCATGGTGGATCGACACCCAGCTCGCGCCGCAGGCCGTGTTGAGCAACGCATTGAGCAGGGGCCAGTCGGCGATGGCGTCGCTCCCGTCCTTCATGCCCTCGGTCTCCCGGTTCGGCGAGGCGACCGAGCCGGTGTCGAGGTGGTCGCGGCCGATGACGATCGGCGCCTTGAGCTTGCCGTGCTTCACCAGCCAGTTGAAGCGGAGCCCGAGCTCGGCCCGCTCGCCGTATTCGAGCCAGCAGATCCGGGCCGGCAAGCCCTGGAAATGGACCTTCCTCCGGGCCTGCCGGATCCAGCTGCCCAGATGGTCGTTCCGGGGAAAGGTCTCCAGCACCGCGTCGTCGGTCACCGCGATGTCGGCGGGATCGCCCGAAAGGGCGGCCCAGCGGAACGGCCCGGCCCCGCGGCAGAAGAGCGGCCGGATGTATTCGGGAACAAATCCGGGGATGTCGAAGGCCCGGCGCATGCCCCGGTGATCCGCCACCTGCCCGCGCAGGTTGTTTCCGTAGTCGAACACGACCGCGCCGGCCGCCGCGAAGCCGAGCATCGCCTCGACGTGCGTCACCATGGAATCGAGCACCGCCTGCTCATAGCCCACGGGATCGCGCTCGCGCAGGGCGGCGGCGGATTCGATGGAATGGCCCGCCGGGATGTACCCGACCCTGAGATCGTGGGCCGAGGTCTGGTCGGTCACCACGTCCACGGGCACGCCGCGCCGGAGCAGCTCCGGCAGGACCACGGCCACGTTCCCCACCAGCCCCACGGAGAGGGGGCGCCGGGCCTCCCGGGCCGCGAGGGTCAGCCGGAGCGCTTCCTCGAGATCGTCCGTCATCCGGTCGCAGTACCCGTTCTCCACGCGTCGCGCAATCCGGGTGGGATCCACATCGATCCCCAGCAGCACGCCCCCATTCATGGTGACGGCCAGCGGCTGCGCGCCGCCCATGCCGCCGAGCCCGCCGGTCACCATCAGGCGTCCGGCCAGAGTCCCCCCGAAGTGCCGCCGGGCGCAGGCGGCAAAGGTCTCGTAGGTGCCCTGCAGGATTCCCTGGGTCCCGATGTAGATCCACGAGCCGGCGGTCATCTGCCCGTACATGGTGAGCCCCATCGCCTCGAGCCGGCGGAACTCGTCCCAGGTGGCCCAGCGGGGAACCAGGTTGGCGTTGGCGATCAGGACCCGGGGGGCCTCCTCATGGGTCCGGAACACCCCGACCGGCTTGCCGCTCTGCACCAGCAGCGTTTCATCGTTGTCGAGGCGCCGGAGCGTTTCGACGATCTTCTCGTAGCAGGCCCAGTTGCGCGCCGCCTTGCCGGTGCCGCCGTAGACGACCAGATCCTCGGGGCGCTCCGCCACGTCGGGATCGAGATTGTTCATCAGCATGCGGAGCGCCGCCTCCTGGTGCCAGCCCTTGCAGGAGAGGGTCGGTCCGGTCGGGGCGCGAATCGCGGAGGCCGCTAGGCCGGTCATGGTTTCGGGCTCCTCAGATGGTCTGAACATCGGGAAAGATAGTTGCAACGCCGGCCCGGCTGGACGTATCCCACGGTAGACCCTGAATCTCCCGGGCCGTCCGGCCCGTAGGTCGGTGCTGATCCGGACAGTGTAAATCCAGCCCAGGAAGAGACCCATGCCGATTTCCGCCCTGTTTGCCCTTGCCGCCTTGTCGGGCCATCCCGCGAGGCCGGTCCGCATCGATGACTTCCAATGGAAGCGCGTCCTCGCCGCCGGAAAGACCATCGAGATCATCGGGATCAATGGTCCGATCGACGCGTCCGGCACCGGCGGCCGGGAGGTCGAGGTCGTGGCGGTCAAGAAGGCACGGAAAAGCGACCCGGAAAGCGTCCGAATCGAGGTGGTCGAGCACCCCGCGGGCGTGACCATCTGCGCGGTGTACCCCAGCGCGCGCCGGGGCGAGGAGAACGAATGCCGCGAGGGGGGCAAGGGACGCAACAACACCCGCAACAACGACGTGCAGGTCAGCTGGACGATCCGGGTGCCGGAGGGGGTGAAGTTCATCGGCCGCACGGTAAACGGCGAGGTGGTGGCCCGGCGCCTGACCGCGGAGGTCGAGGCCCACAGCGTCAACGGTGACATCACGGTCGAAACCACCTCGTTCGCCAGCGCCACCACGGTCAACGGGTCCATCGACGCCAAGGTGGGCAGCACCGACTGGTCGGACGAAGCGGAATTCGAAACCGTGAACGGAGGCATTACGATCGAGCTGCCCGCGAGCGCGGACATGGAAGTGGACGCCTCCACCGTCAACGGCTCGATGAGCACCGATTTCCCGCTCACCATCAAGGGCAAGTGGGGCCCGCGGCGCATGAGCGGCACCATTGGCCGGGGGGGACGGACCCTGAGCCTGAGCACGGTCAACGGGAGCATGAGCCTCAAGCGAAGCCAATAGGCCGGGCCCGGGCCTTGGCCATTCGGGCCGACCGTATAGCTTACCCCGCGCGCCGGGTCCCCACGGATCCGGCGCGCGTGTCTACCCGAGCCGGAGCCGGTGCGTGGCCCTCGAAGCCTTTTCACAACCCTGGGTGGAGGCGTGGGCCGCGGAGCTCAACGGCAGCCTCGCCTACCAGACGGCGGCGCAACAGTGGGAAGGCGCGGTGGCGCTGGTCCTGGACGACCCGGATCCCGCCGTCCGGCGGGCGGTGGTGCTGGATCTCTGGCACGGCGCCTGTCGCTCGGCCGAAGCGGCTCCGCCGGAGGCGGCCCGCGAGGCGGCGGCCTTCGTGTTCCAGGGCGGACCGGCGGCGTGGCGCCATGTCCTGTGCGAGGGAGGATCCCCGGTGCTGGCCCTCATGACCGGCAGGGTCCGGCTGGCCAAGGGGAGCCTGGCGGCGCTCCTGCCGTACGCCGCCGCGGCCAAGGAGCTCTTGGAGCTCGCGGCCAAGGTCCCGACCGTGTTCTCCGATTTCACGGATCGCTGATTCCCGAGCGTCGGGCGCCATCCCGCGCAAATCTCTCCCCATTGACCTCGACCCGCGTCCGTTTCAACAACCGGCGCGATTCGGGCGTATCTTCCCGTTGGGCAGGGCGCCCGCCCTGACCCGTCACCCCGACATCCTCAGGATCCGCCATGGCCGTGACCGCCCTTCGTCGCGCCCCGCGAGCCGCTCTCGTGTGGGTCGCCGCGCTCGCCATCGCCCCGGGCCTCGCCGCTCAGCGGCCCATCACCAGTCCCAAGGAGCAGTTCGGCTGGAACATCGGCGACGACTACCATCTCGCGAATTACACCCAGCTCACCGAGTACTGGAAGAAGCTGGCCAGCGAGTCGGACCGCCTCAGGATGGTGTCCATCGGGAAGACGGCGGAGGGGCGGGACCAGTACATGATGATCATCACGTCACCCGCCAATTTCGCCAAGCTGGACCACTACAAGGACATCTCGGCGCGCCTGGCCCGGGCCGAGGGCCTCACCGACGATGAGGCCCACGCCCTGGCCAGGGAGGGCAAGGCGGTGGTATGGATCGACGGCGGCCTGCACGCCAGCGAGGTGCTCGGCTCGCACCAGCTGCTCGAGCACGTCTGGCAGATGGCCAGCCAGAACGATCCCGAAACCCTGCGGATCCTGGACGACGTGATCCAGCTCGTGGTCCAGGTCAACCCCGACGGCATGGAGCTCGTGGCCAACTGGTACATGCGGCGCACCGACTCCCTGCGCCGAACCATGAGCGACCTGCCGAGGCTCTATCACAAGTACGTCGGGCATGACGACAATCGCGACTACTACATGAACGCGATGCCGGAAACCGAGAACGAGAGCCGCGTCATGTATCGCGAGTGGTACCCCCAGATCATGTACAATCACCATCAGACCGGCCCGGCGGGCACGGTGATGTTCGCGCCCCCCTTCCGCGATCCCCACAGCTACTTCTTCGATCCGCTGGTGATCGACGAGCTCTCCCTGGTCGGTTCCGCGATGCACTCCCGATTCTCCGCCGAAGGCAAGCCCGGCGTGGTGGAGCGGAACGGGGCGACCTACCAGACCTGGTTCAACGGGGGGCTGCGGACCACCGCCTACTTCCACAACATCGTCGGGATCCTCACCGAGACGATCGGCAACCCGACGCCGATCGACATTCCCTTCGTTCCCGAACGGCAACTGTCCAACAGCGACCTTCCCTACCCGATCGCGCCCCAGCGCTGGCATTTCCGGCAGTCGATCGACTATTCGATCACCGCCGACCGGGCCATCCTGGACCTCGCCTCCCGGTACCGGGAGACGTTCCTCTACAATATCTATGTGATGGGACGGAACTCCATCGCGCGGGGCAGCAAGGACAGCTGGACCACGACGTCCCGCGAGATCGACGCCGTCAAGCAGGCCGCGGCCGGGGCGCGCCCGGCCGCGAACGCCGCGGGCGGGGGTGGGTTCGGCGGCGGCGGACTGGCGGCGCGTTACTTCGACCTGCTCCGCCGCCCGGATGACCGGGACCCGCGGGGCTACATCATGCCCAGCGACCAGGCGGATTTCCTCACCGCCACCAAGTTCGTCAACGCGCTGATCAAGTCGGGCATCGATGTGCTCCGCGCCACCGGGCCGTTCACCGTCGCGGGCAAGTCCTACCCTGCGGGCTCCTACGTCGTGAAGACTGCGCAGGCCTTCCGGCCCCACGTGCTCGACATGTTCGAGCCGCAGGACTATCCGGACGATCTGCTCTATCCCGGCGGTCCGCCCCGGCCGCCCTACGACAACGCCGGCTACACCCTCGCGCTGCAGATGGGGGTCAAGTTCGACCGGATCCTGGACGGATTCGACGGCCCGTTCGTGAAGATCGACGGCCTGCTGGCCAAACCGCCGGTGACCGTGGCCCTCGGCAAGGGACGCGCGTTCATCATCGACCGGCGGGTCAACGACGGGTTTCTGGCCGTGAACCGCCTCCTGGCGGCCAAGCAACCGGTCCGCGCGCTGAGTCAGCCCCTGACGGTGGGCGGAGCCACCTATCCCACGGGGAGCTGGTACGTGGCATCGAACCCGGCCTCGACCGCGATCCTCAGGAAGCTGGCCGACGAGAAGGGCCTGCCGGCCACCGCCGTCAACGTCGGGCCCGGAACCGCGACGCCGGTGCAGCCGGTCCGCATCGGCCTCTGGGACCAGTACGGCGGCTCGATGCCCTCGGGCTGGACCCGGTGGATGTTTGAGCAGTTCGAGTTTCCATTCGAGGTGGTGTATCCCCAGCGGCTGGACGCGGGCAACCTCAAGAGCCAGTTCGACGTCCTGGTGTTCGTCGACGGCGGCATTCCCGGGCCAGCCGCCGGCGCCGCCGCCACCGCCTCCCGGCGGTTCGGCGCCGAGCCCGCCGCGGACCTTCCCGACGAATTCAAGGGCATGACCGGCCGAGTGACCGTGGAGAAGACCATACCCCAGATCAAGGCCTTCTTGGAGGCGGGCGGACGGGTCATCGCCATTGGGAGCTCGACCTCGCTGGCCCATCACCTCGGCCTGCCCGTGGAGAATCAGCTGACCGAGCGCGGGGCCGATGGGCAGGATCACCCCGTCCCCAGAGAGAAGTTCTATGTCCCCGCCTCGCTCCTGCAGGTTTCCGTGGACACCACGGCCACTTCGGCGCTGGGGATGGGCGGCACCGCGATCGTGATGTTCGACGAGAGTCCGATCCTGAAGCTCGGCGCGGATGCCGCCGCGAAAGGCGTCCGCACGGTGGCCTGGTATGCCAACGCCACGCCGCTTCGAAGCGGCTGGGCCTGGGGCCAGAGTTATCTCCAGGGGGGTATCGCCGCGGCCGAGGTCAAGGTGGGAGCCGGCACGCTGTACTTGTTCGGACCCGAGATCACCTTCCGGAGTCAGCCCCACGGGACCTACAAGTTCCTGTTCAATTCGATCTATGGGGGGTGAGAGGCTGGGGGATGCGCAAGAGTAAGACGGGGGCGCCGACATCGGCGCCCCCGTCCTATTTTCCGCCCCGCACCCCGCTCCCGATCAGGGCGTCATCTGCTGCTGCGGCTTGACGTACCGGTCGAGCCAGCTGGTCATCTCGAACAGAGTATGCCCGATGGACTCCCGGGCCCGGTAGCCGTGGGCTTCCGCCGGGAGCATCACCAGCCGGACCTTGGTCCCGTTGCCCTTGAGCGCCGCGTACATCCGTTCCGATTGGATCGGAAACGTTCCGGTGTTGTCGTCGGCCATGCCATGGATCAGGAGCAACGGCTCCTTGATCTTGTCGGCATAGTTGAACGGCGCCATCCGGTTGTAGACGTCCTGGGCCTCCCAGTAGCTCCGGTCCTCGTTCTGGAACCCGAACGGCGTGAGGGAGCGATTGTACGCGCCGCTCCGGGCGATTCCGGCGCGAAAGATGTTCGAATGGGCCAGCAGGTTCGCGGTCATGAACGCGCCGTACGAGTGGCCGCCCACCCCGATCCGCTTCGGGTCGGCAACGCCCATCGACACCACCTTGTCCACCGCGGCCTGGGCGCTGGCCACCAGCTGCTCGATGTAGGTGTCGTTCGGCTCCTTGTCGCCTTCACCCACGATCGGCATCGTCGGATTGTCCAGGACCCCGTACCCTTCCAGCAGCAGAAACAGGGGGGACGCCCCGGAGGGTCGGCTGAACTGGTAGGGCGAGCCGCTGATCTGCGACGCGGCCTTGGCGCTCCGGAATTCCTGGGGATAGGCCCAGAAGAAGAAGGGCAGCGGTCCCTTGCTCTTGTCATATCCCGGCGGCAGGTAGACCGTGGCTGAGAGCTGCACTCCGTCGGCGCGGTTGTAGGTGATCTGCTGCTTGGTGACTCCGGCAAATTCCGGCGCGGGGTCCGTGAAGTGGGTGAGCGGAACGAGCTGCTGCGCACCCTTCTTCTTGAGATCCCGAATGAAGTAGTTGGGCGGCTCGGTGGCCGACTCGCGCCGGATGATGAACCGTCCCAGGTCCGGGTCGAGGATGGCCACGGTCTGCTCGAAGTACGGCGCCTCCGAGCGCATGATCCGCAGGGTCTTCGCCGTCGCGATCTCGATCCGGTCCACGAACGGACGGTCACCCTGCTCCGAGGCGCCGTCTCCGGTCAGAAAGGCAAATTTGCCGTTCTTGGAGAACAGCATCACCGGTGCGTTGCCGAGTCCGGCCCGGGTGACGAACCGGCCGGGATCGGAATAACGATCCTCGGAGGACCGGTCCCACAGCAGGCGCCCCGGGCTCCCCGGGCGCGAAGGGTTCACGATCCAGCTCCGGCTCCGGCGGGTCCGGTTCCACCCTTCGTTCACTACGGCAAGGTCTGCCCGTCCCCATACCACGCCGCGGCTCCGGAACTCGAGGTCCGCCAGCGGGACGGGCTTGCCGGTAAACGGGGCGTCGAGGAGGTAGAGGCGATCCCGGGTCTTGGCCTGCACCGCCGGGTCGCCGCCGTCCTGGGCCTCTGCCCACACCAGCGTGGCCGGCAGGTCGGTCCGCCAGGTGATTCCGCGAGGCCCCGCCGGGACCGCGTCGGCGGCGCGCGGAATGTTCTCCTGCAGCACCCGGTCCGACACCGTCTCCACCACCTGCCCGGTCATGTCCCAGACCTCGGTCAGCGTGGGAAACCGATTGGCCGGCACCAGGTAGGAAAAGGGCCGGTGCAGGGTCTGCACGATCAGATAGCGACCGTCGGGAGATATCTGAACGTCCTGGTGCAGTCCCGGCCTGCCGATCGGCCTATCGGGGCCGGACAGCGGGATGATCATCAGCTGGTCGGTGAAGAAATGCTCGAACAGCAGCTCATCCTGGGGGTTCTGCAGCAGGTCTTCATAAGTCGGATTGGGGGCCGGCCGACCTTCGGACTCCTGAATCACGGGTCCGGTCGGGACCGGGGGCGCCACCGGGGGCACGGTTCGGCTGGCCGGAATCCGGGCGCACAGCAAGCCGGTTCCCGAAGGAAGCCACTCGCAGGGATTCCCGAACGCCCCGTTGAGCACCGGTCCCGCCAGGCTTCGGGTCTCCCCGCTCGCGGCATCGGCCAGCCAGAGGGACACCCCGCCGTCCTGGATCTGGGTGTACGCCACCGATGTGCCGTCGGGTGACCAGAGCGCGCTCCCGATCTTCGCCTTCCACGGCACCACGATCCGGCGGATTTCGCCGGGACCGATGGGCTCGACGATCAGCGCGGAAAACGACGGAGCGCGGGAGAGCGCGTTCGTCATCGGGTTGATCCGGTCCCCGGCCAGCCGGAGCTCCGGCGCCGCCACGTCCGCGATGGGCGGAAGGCCGGGTCGCTCGAGGATGAGGAACTTGGTGCGGCCGGGATTGAAGGAGACCAGGGGTGCCGCCGGGGCGCTCAGAATCCGCGCGATCGCCGGACTGGGCTCCTGGTATTTCTGCTGGGCGCCCGCGCTGACGGGGAGTGCAAGAATCAGCAGAATGGCGCCGCTGTATCGGGCGAGCCGATCCGACATGGCCGACCTCGGTCTGGAATGGGGCTGGAGTGGGGGTGCCGCGAGCCGAGCTGGAAGGTATACGCGGGGAGCCGCCCGGAAGCAAAGAGGCCCCCGATCTCGGGGGCCTCGTCTCCGGTCGATCAGGGGAGCGGGCTCAGCCGGCCGCAAGATCGATCGATGGATCCATCATGCCGGGCTCGGCATCGTCTTCCCATCCGCCGGCGTCCATCAACCGGGCCGCCAGGAGCGGCAGCGCCGCCGGGAGCATCAACTCCGGGTCCACGCGCATGAGCTGCGCTACCCAGGTGGCCGTCTCCTTGGCTTGGTGGAGGTGGTGCAGGACTGGGTCGAGCATCTGGATCCGCCTTTCCGTGACCCCAACTTCGCCGGGGTCCGTCACACTTGTACGACTAGCTGGCAAAAAGAGTTCCACAACTTCCACTGCGCACACCCCGGCCGGAGCCGAGGCCTCGGCAAAGGGACCGATCGTTCGGCGGATCAAGCGGTTAGGAGGGTTCTCCGCACCAGGCCGAGGGTCAGTCTGCTGGAGTGTGTCGGACCTTCATCGGTGCGTTGCCGCGGTGGGAATTGCGCAACAGAGGGACACTCCGACCGTGTCAGTTCGTCAGCAGAGCGGCGGCGTTCCCCCGCCCGCTTCGATCCTCACTTTTCTCACACCTCGTTCCAGCGCTGGAGACGACCGATGCGAGGGTCAGGTGCACGTTATTGCCCGCGTCGTTCCTGGAAGGAGGCGAATCGGCGCACCAGCAGCATTTCCCCGAGGCCCACCACCAGAAAATAGAGGAAGCCGAACGCGATGGCGGTGTGGGGCTGGTCGATCCAGAGACCGCCCCCGGTGAACGCCTGGCGCTGCACCACCTCCGCCGTGATCCCGAACCGGGGCATGGGCACGAGCACCGTGAGGAAACAGCAGCCGAGATAGGCCACGACCGTGAGGGCCCACCCCGCCATGACCACGTTGGTCTCCTTGAGGTCCGTGACGGGCGAGATCACCACGCCCAGCATCCGATTGGCGGTCAGGACCCAGAAGGAGAGAAACGGCCAACTGGTGTGGAAGGCCAGGGCGAAGGCCCCGGTAAAGAGCGAGTAGAAGAGCCCGAAGCCCAGGATGACGAGGACCCGTTTGACCGGGGAAGCCGCGGAGACGGTGGCGGCACCCATGAAGCCGGCGGAATGGATCACCATGAACTCGAGGAGCATCACCAGGACGAGCCGCTTCACGAATTCGGGCCCGAAAGTGTCCGGTCGGAACCAGGTAATCAGGAACACCGCGGACAACCCCAGGTCGGGCACCGCCTGGACCAGGCCGGCCAGCCAGGCGGGAACCGTGAAGAGCGGCCTCATGGCCGGCGCATGCGGGCCATGTCCGAGAGCAGCGCCGCGACCCCTACGGGTCGACCCAGGAAGTTCTGCACCACCAGGCGGGCCGGGCGAGCGTGCCCGAAGCGGTACAAGCGGGAGGAGACCCAGGAATACCAGCCCGGATCACCGGTGGTGAAGCGTCCCCGCGCCGCCACCAGGCGCTCCCGGATGTCGGCGATCAGGATGGCGCCGAAGGCATAGTTGAGCATGTACCCCGGGCTGTCGACCAACTGGCCCCGCATGGCCCACCAGCTCCACTCGGGGTGGGGCCGGATTCCGAGATAGCGGCTGGTGATGTCGCTCCAGATCCGGTTGGGGCTGGTCTCGGGATTCCGGTGCGCGCGAATCTCGAAGAGGGACCACGCCACGTCCAGCACTATCCCGGAGTACTTGGCCCGCAGCGAGGCGGACAGCGGCGCGGAAGCGCCCAGGAACTTCCGCTGCCACGCCGGCTCGTACAGGTCGAGCGCGGCGAGGTCGGCGATGGCCTCGGTGAAGGTGTCGCTGTCGGGCCAGTCGCGAAACGCCGGCCGCGCCCGGATGGCCGCGATGTGCACCGCGTGGCCGGTCTCGTGGAGCAGCTCACCCAGATTGTCGATGCCGCCGATCCGGTAGGAGGTGAAGATCCAGGGCTCGATCGGGTCCCGGCCGCCGAAGTCGGTGAACGAAATCGGGTACTTGCCCGGCCGGGGCACCAGATCGAAGTGCACCCGGAGACTGACCGGATCCGCTCCCAGCGAGCGGTAGTATCGGTCGGTGAGCGGCTCCAGCGAGTCGAGCGGCACCCTGGCGGACAACAATCGGCTGGCCGCGCCGGTCAGATAGTAGAAGTCCCAGGGCTCGAGCAGCGTGTCCGGCATCCCGGCCCGCCAGGCCTCCAGCACGGACACCAGCCACCGTTCCAGGGTGTCGGGCTGGACCCCCAGGGAGCGGGCTCGCTCTGCCATCGGGGTCGGCCGTCCGGCCCAGCGGTGCAGCCGCCCCCGCACCATCGCGCGGAAGGGACTCGCGTCCCCATCATCGCCGTTGACGCTCCGCCAGACCGGTTCCAGCGCCAGGAACAGCCGGCGCCGCTGGTCCGGATCATCGGTGCGTCCCAGCAGGCCGAGGATCGAGAGCCGATCCAGGGTATCGCCCTGGACGATGATGCGTCGGGCCGCAGCGCCGTAGCAGGCGAAGGTGCGGATGGTCAGGGAGTCGAACGAGACGGATTGCAGCTCCGCGGGAGCGGCCTCTCGGCAATCGGTCGGGGGTGCGGCGGCCTCCGCGTTGGATTCGGTTGCCGGGCCGAGTGCGTTGACCTGGCGGCGAATCCGGGCCAGCGCCGCCGAATCGCCGCTCCCCCATCCGGGCGCCGGCGCCGGCGGGAGCAGGGCAAGCACCCGATCCCGCGCCCGGTCCGCCCGGGCCACCAGCGAATCGAGCGGGATGCCGCGGGGAGAGACCGCAGCACCCCGGCTTCGGGTCACGCCGAGCTGGTCGCGGAGATCCCGCAGCTCGAGGTAGGCCGACTCCAGCCGGGACAGGGGCAGCGCCCGCGCGCCCTGGGCCCCGGCTCGCGGTGCGGCGACGAGGGTGAGCACCGTCGCGAGTGTGCCGGACCATCGAGCGCGTCTTGCCATGAGGATCATCGTCGAGGAGATGGCGGAAGGTAAGTCTGCAGGACGGAAATACCGGCTTCCCGCCCCGGCCGATCCGCGCTAATCTACAGGAGTCGTACTCACACCGAGAATCCCATGCGCCAGGCAATTGTTGTCCTCGCGGTCGCGGCAGCGCTCCCCGCGGCCGGGCTCCGGTCCGCGCTCCAGCAGCCGCCGCCGGTTCCGATCAAGGAATGGAACGTTCCCTGGACCAAGACCCGCCCACGCGATCCGGCGGTGGCCCCCGACGGCAAGATCTGGTTTGTGGGACAGGTCGGTAACTACGTGGCCCGCCTCGATCCGGTGTCGGGAGCCTTCAAGCGATTCGAGGTCGACTCGGGCACCCATCCCCACAACCTGATCGTGGACGGGAAGGGACGGCCCTGGTTCTCCGGCAACGCCAACGGCATGATCGGGCGGCTCGATCCCGCGACCGGCGCCATCACCCGATTCCCGATGCCCGATCCGGCCGCCAAGGATCCGCACACCCTGGTGCTCGATCGGGACGGGAACATCTGGTTCACGATGCAGCAGAGCAATTTCGTGGGCCGGCTCACGACCGCCACCGGCAAGATCGATCTGGTCCGGATGGCCACCCCCGGAGCGAGGCCCTACGGTATCGTGCTGGACGCGGCGGGGCGCCCCTGGTTCGACCTCTTCGGCACCAACAAGATCGGTACGCTGGATCCCAGGACGCTGGCGCTCAAGGAATACCCCCTGCCCGACCCGAAGAGCCGCCCGCGCCGCATCGCCCTCACCGGCGATGGAGGCGTCTGGTACGTGGACTACACCCGCGGATTCCTGGGACGGCTGGATCCCGCAACCGGTGCGGCAAAGGAATGGAAGAATCCCGGGGGCGCGGGCTCGCTTCCGTACGGGATGACGGTGGACGATGCCGACCGGCTCTGGTTCGTCGAAACCGGTACCCAGCCCAATCGCCTGGTCGGGTTCGATTCGAAGTCCGAGCGGTTCATCAGCGTCACCGACATTCCGAGCGGTGGGGGCACGGTCCGGTACCTGGTATTCGATCCCAAGACCCGAATGATCTGGTTCGGGTCGGACAACGACACCATCGGGCGGGCGCAGGTGCCGCCGGCCCGGCCCAACACCACCTGAGGACGCCATGCGCTCCAGGAGTCGGACAGTCGCCGCGTACCTGAGGGAACAACCCGAGGACACCCGGGAGGCGCTCGGCACGATCCGCCAGATGATCCGAAAGGCGGCGCCGGGGGCCAGGGAGGCCATGGGGCACGGGATGGCCACCTGGTCGGCCGGTCACCGGCTGCTCTTTGCCCTCGCGCGCCAGCGGAAATACCTCGCCCTCTACGTCTCGGACTCCCCGCTGGTGGCCAAACACCGGGCCCGGCTGGGCGCGGTGGACTGCGCCAGGAGCTGCATCCGGTTCAAGCGCCTGGAGGATCTCGACCTCGACGGTGTCGGCGCACTGCTCTCGGAGGCCGCGAAGCGAAGCTAGGCCGCGCTGGCACTCCCCGGGCCCTAACCCTATGTTCCCTGGAGGGTTCCTCTTCACTATCGGGGCCATGGCAGAATCGCACTCGAGCGAGAATCGCCGCAGCGGAGGCCCGGACGGGATCGTGGTGGCGGTCCGAGACCACCTTCAAACCGTTCTGGGACAATCGCGCACGCCCTTCCCCTGCCGGTTTGCCTGCCTGATCCACCCCCGGCGGCGCGCCGGAGAGCACGGCTTCGGGGTGATCACCGCCTCGGGCGAGAGCCTCCCGCTCACGGTGACCCTGCTCGAAAGCCTCCGCCGGATGCCGACCCTGCTCGAGGGGACCGACCCGGTGGTGCTGGGCGCCGCCGACGAGGAAGACGCGCTGGTGCCCGGAAACGCCCGCGCCGAGTGGCAGGAGCCGCTACCGGTCACCCGCATCATGCTGTGGCATGGCGTCGACGCGGGCACCTCCACCAATGCCCTCAAGAGCCGTACCGGCATCATGCTGACTCCGAAGGCCGCCGGGCCGCAGCTCACCCTGCTGTGCGCCGAGCGTCCGGTGGGGTGGCCCCCGTGAGGATTGGGGTCGTCTTCGATACACCGTACGCCCGCTACACCCCGGAAGATCATCACCGGCAAATGGAAAAGGACCTCGGCGCCGAGGGCGAGAACGAGCCCGACATGGAGTACCAGGTCGGGAGGGCGCTGGAGGAAAAAGGGCACGAGGTGCTCCTGGTGGGGGTCCACGACGATCCCCGCGAGGTCCTGGACCGGTGCGCCGAGTGGAAACCCGAGCTGGTGATGAATTGCGCCGAGTCGTTCCGCGGCGACAGCCGGCTTGACCATCTCTTCCCGGCGTTGCTCGAGGCCGGCGGCTACCCCTACACCGGATCGCCGCCGCTCGCGTTGCAGGTCAGCCGCGACAAGGCCATCAGCAAGCAGATCCTCGCGTACCAGGGCATCAAGGTGCCCGGTTTCGTCACCTATCGCACCAACGAGGAAGTCGGCGGCGCGCCCAACCTCCGCTTCCCGCTCATCGTGAAACCGCTCTCGGCGGACGCCTCCGAGGGGATTGCCCAGGCATCCGTGGTCGAAGATGTCGCCGCCCTGGCCGAGCGGGTGGCGTTCGTGCACGGACGCTTCGAGCAGCCGGCGATCGCGGAGGAGTTCATCGTGGGGCGCGAACTCTACGTCAGCCTGCTGGGCAACGACCAGAGCCTCGAGCTGCTCCCCCTCACCGAGATGGTGTTCGACAAGGAGAAGAACACCCCCGAGGAGCGGTTCGCCACCCAGTCGGCCAAGTGGGACGAGGCGTACCGGCGCCGGAAGGGCGTCCGCAATGTGTTCGCGCGGCCGGTGTCCGCGGCGGCCAAGGAACAGATCGATTCCATCTGCCGCGCCGCGTTCCATTCCCTCTGGCTCCGGGATTACGCCCGCATCGACGTCCGGCTCACCTCCGACGACGAGGTGTGGGTGCTGGAGGCCAACGCGAACCCGTTCATCAGCCGGGGCCACGAGATCGCCAACGCCGCCGAGAAGGCGGGAATGTCCTATCCCGATTTCATCCAGCGAATCGTGGACGTCGCGATGGCGCGGTATGCCGCGACGTAAGGCGCGGCGGGCCGGGGCCCCCACCGACGATCCCCGCTGCGTCTGCGGCTATCCGGTGCACCGGTGGTGGAACCACTGCCCCGACTGCAGCCGGTCCCAGCGGTGGCGCGACGTCACCGGCCAGATCGGCGCCGAGTGTCCCAACTGCCGCTGGGCCATCTCGCCCAAGTTCTCCTTCTGTCCCTGGTGCGACTTCGATCTCGCCGACGAGGGGACTTTCAGCGAGGAGCCGCTCAAGGCCCCCAAGGGCTTCCGGATGGACGCCCGCTGCGACTGGCGCTGCGGCGGCGGAGTACAGTATCCCATGCCGTTCTGCCCCTGGTGCGGCAAGGACCAGCACTGGAACGAGGACGAC
Organism: uncultured Gemmatimonadales bacterium; assembly: GCA_963762545.1. Taxonomy (GTDB): domain Bacteria; phylum Gemmatimonadota; class Gemmatimonadetes; order Gemmatimonadales; family GWC2-71-9; genus JABFSM01. The sequence continues at coordinate 453,687 of CAVXLC010000003.1, forward strand.
AAATTCGAGGGCACCTGTCCCCATTGCGCCCGCGGCGTGGACGACTGGATGGATACCTGCCCGTGGTGCGGAGAGGACGCCACCGGTCAGGACCTGATCAAGAAGGCGCTCCGGGAAGTCCGGGCCCTGCTCAAGGAGGCGCGCATCGCCGACTGGGGGTTCCGGCTGCTGCTTCGCCCGGGGGTGTCCGGCGTGGATCCCAAGTATCCCAAGGTCGTGGAGATCGAGCAGCGCTATGTGGTGGGCGCCAAGCGCCGGGACGAGATCCCCTGGTCCATGCTGGTGGGACTGATCAGCCACGAGCTGGGCCACAGCTTCCTCTATCATCACTGGCACTGGACCCGGACGCCGGCGTTCCGGCGGGTGTTCGGCGAAGTCGCCAAGGCCTACCGGGTGGTCGATGATGCCTGGGTGGACTTCCAGCGGCGCCGCGTGGCCATCGCCCCCGTGAACCACGTGAGCGGCTACGCCACCCGTCATCCCCAGGAGGATTTCGCGGAGACCTTCCGCTTCTACCTGACGAGGCGGGGCCGGCTGCGGGAGCTCTTCCACGAATTCGGCCAGAAACGGAAGGGTGTGATCGTCTACGAGAAATTCCTGGTGCTCCATGCGTTCGTCCGAAGCCTGCGAGCCCGCTGATCCACGCTGTGCAACCCGGGTCGGATTGGGCAGTCTCCCCCTGACGCGGTGGCCGGCCAGCGCGCGCGGCTGCATTCCGTTCAGGAGCGCCCCCATGTTCGAGCACGACCCCCGGTCCGGCACGGCCGGGCCCGCCTCTCGCGAGTCGCGGTCTCCGCTGCGCGGGCGAGCGATGGTGCTCCTGATCCTCCTGGCCGGCTGCGGCGGGGGAGCTCCCGAGGCGCCGCCACCTCCGGCCCCGGCCGAAGTGCGTGATACCTCCCGCGCCGTCCAGACCGAAATGCGGAATGTCGACTTCGGCGTCGACAGCGGGATCGTCCTGGAAATCAGCCGGCTCCGCGGGTCGCTGGTTCCCACGTCCGACACGGCACCTCCGGCGTTCGACGATCCCCGCTCCTTCGGCATCACCATCGCCTCGGCGGCCATCGCGATCGACACCGCGAGCCTGAGCCGCCTGCTGACCCGGCATGTCTTCGCCTATCGGGGCTCGCCCCTCGGTACGCTCAGGATCAGCACCGACGGCAACCGAATCGTTCAGAAGGGCCTGCTCAAGCGGGGCGTTCACCTGCCGTTCACCATCGAGGCGGACGCGACCCTCACAGCGGACGGCCTGATCCGGTTGCACCCGACGTCCATCCGGGTGCTGGGCATCGGCGCCCGGGGACTCATGAGGTTTTTCGGGCTCAGCCTGGAGGGCCTGGCGAAGATCGCCCCCGGGCGCGGAGTGCGCATCGACGGCGACGATTTTCTACTGGATCCCGCCGCGGTACTGCCGCCACCCCGCGCGCGCGGGAAAGTGACGGCGCTCTCGGTTCGGAATGGGAGGATGTACCTGGTGTTCGGGAGTGAGGCCGGCGCCGATTCGACCCGGCTCAAGCAGCCCGACGCCGGCGTGACCAACTACATGTATTTCCGGGGTGGAACGCTGCGATTCGGCAAGCTCACCATGACGGATGCGGACCTCCTGATCGCCGACGACGACCCCTCCGATCGGTTTGATTTCGACCTGCCCCGCTACTTCGAGCAGCTGGTGGCCGGGACGCACCGGACCACCCCGTCGGACGGGTTGATCGTCCACATGCCCGACCGCAACGATCTGTCCCGGCGTGCCGCGGTGCCCCGCCGGCCCTAGGCGATCACGGCGCTCCCCGGAGACGCCGCGACGCCCAACCCAGGAGCAGCAGCCCCGCCATCAGGCCGAAGAGCAGGCCGTCCGATACTGCAAGCCCGGCGCCGACGGCCGCCTCGGAGGGTGCGGCCGGGCCCAGCCGATCCATCAGGCGAGCGAGCGGTGCCTCGTCCACGTTGTCCGCCGGCGCGCTCCGCGGCGCACGCCCCGCCCTCGCCACTCCGCTCACCAGACCGGACCACCACTCGCGATGCTGCTCCGCGGCGTCGCCCCGGCCCGACATCCGCCAGCGCCAGGTGTCCTGGTACCCCACGATCATCAGGCGTCCTCGTTCGACCCGGCGCGCCACGACCGCGGGCCGGCCGGCCCGCGTTTCCAGGGTGAGCTGTCCGGACCAATCGGCGATCGGCACCAGGGCAAGAGAGGCGCGGGGCTCGGCCGCCGTATCGAACGGCTCGACGCCACCTAAAACCGCTCCCTCGCGCGCGGCTCCCAGCGCACGGAGGACTGGCGCGCGGAGCGCCGCGGCCGTGAGGACCGCGCCTCCGCCCGAACGGAGATAGGACTGGATCCCCGCCAGCTCGCCCGACGCCACGGAGTCGAGCACGATCACCGCGGAGTAGCGGTTGGTATCGAGGCGAGCCGCGCCGCCCTGGGTCACGTCGCCCCGGGGTGACAGGGCGAGCCGAGCGTCCACTTTCCACCCGCGCTCTTCCAGCGCCGCCGCCACGAACTTGGCCTCCCATCCCACCCGGCCCAGCAGCAGCAGCCGCCCCAATACCAGCGAATCGCGCATCGCCGCGCTCGCGGCCAGCCCGCCGGTGCGCACGCGGACCCAGGGAGGCCCGGAGCGAACCAGGAACGCCGCTCCGGTCCTCCCGGCGGTCAGGGAATCGAGCCGGCCGACCCGGTCGTCCAGGACGACCGGCGCGCCGGCCGGCGTCGCGACCAGCACCCGGGCGGCGCCGGCAGGATCGGCCACCGGGTCGTCCACGGCGGCCACCGGCGCCGGGGCACCTTCCCACGCCACTGGCGTCCCCGATCGCCGGAGCGCCGCCAGCCAGTCGCTCGCGGCGGGAGAGAGCTCCCCATCCACCACCGCCCGCACCCGGGCCGGCCGATCCACGGTGCTCCAGCGCGCCAGCGCCGCGGGGAGCGCCGAGCTGCGGGCCCGCTCGGGCGGCCCGACCCCGGCGGCCGAGATGGTCCGGAGCAGCAGCCAGGCCAGCAGGCCCAGCGCCGCCGTGTGCGCGACGCCCTCGAGCGCCCGGCGGGCCAACCCGCCCCGCTCAGCGGGTGAGGGCATACACCACGATGTTCACGCTGAACCGCGACGGGTCGATCTCGAGGAACCGCTTGCTATCGGGATGCATGGACCACTCGGAGCTGTAGTCCTTGTTGCTGTACAGCACATCGATGCGATCGCCCCGCATAATGCCCAGCAGGTGATCGTGCACCAGGTTGTCACCCCAGCCATTGAGCTCGTGCGAGGTGGCCGGCGGGCCGTCCGGGTACCTGAAGAACGAGTGATACAGTGCGTGATCGTTGGGCACGGTCGCGAGCGGGCCGAACAGCCGGGCCAGCTCCTCGGTGGCGGTCTTGTGGAACACGCCGTCCACATCGTGGTTGTGGTCGTCCACGAACAGGAACCCGCCCCGCTCCACGTACCGGCTCAGGTTGGCCCGCTCCGCGGCGGTGAAGCGCACCGGCAAATGCCCCGTGATGTAGAGGAAGGGATATTCGAACAGCCGCGGCGAATCGATCGGGACGTTGACGCCGGTCGGGGCCAGGTCCAGCGCGGTGAACCGGGCCAGCGAATCGATGACGATGGCGGCGACCATCTGGCCGCTCTCCCAATCGCCGGACGCGTACATCCCGGTGGCAAAGGTGAACGGCTTCATGGCGCGCCTCGCCAGGCTGGCACACCCGACCGGGACTCGGTAGCCCGGAGCAGCGCCCGCCGCGCCGCTTCGATCGGCGCTCCGGGATCGCGTCCGGCGCGGAGCGCGTCGATGGCGCGGGCCAGCGCGGGCGCGGCGTCGGGAGCGCGGGTCAGCGCGTCCACCCGGATCAGGATGAGCGAATCGCGCACTCCGGGATCCCGCCGATCCAGCAACCCGAGCGCGCGGTCGATCCGTTCGCGCAGCGCCCGCCGCGCATCGTCCAGGGCCGAGCGCGGGTCCCGCGGACCCACGCTGGGCCGGTCGGTGCCCTTGAGCCGGATCTTGTCGAGGTCGACCACCAGCTTGGGAAAGACGCCGCGCAGATAGAGCCGCTCGGCGTTGCGCACCTTCTCGAGGGCCCTGAGCGCCCGGTACATGTATGGGAGCGCTTCCCGAACCCGCAACAGTCCCAGTTCCCGCTGAGCCAGCTTCATGGCCGAGGCCGCGTCACCCAGGATGACCGAGGTCTCGGTGGTGCCGGTGAAGCCCACTTCGGTGGCGGTCTCCAGCTCGGCGACGATCGCCTCGACCCGTTCGCGGAGCATGCCCTGCTGCTGGCCCAGCACCCGGGCCCGGTCCTCGAATGCCGGGGTCGCGATCCGCCGGCGCTGGACCAGCAGCGTCTCGGCGCGAATCACCAGCATGCGCTGGCTCAGCATGGTGGTGTCGAGCGCGGCCACCGCCGCCGGAATGACCGGGACCGTGTCGCGGAGCCGCGGGTCGGCGATGCGAATGGTCCGGGTGTCCGACGCTCCCTCGCCGGGACCGGAGACATCGTTGGCGTCCCGGGCCACCACCCGCACGTGGAGGACGTCTCCGGGCCCGAGCCGCATCGTGTCGAGGAGGAGGGTGGCCTGGATCGAGGCGGTCGTCGCGCCGCCGGGCGAGACGCCCCCCAGCGTTGTGCCGCGCGCCTCGAAGCGCTCGCCCGAGCCGGTGGTATGCATCAGCTCGAACTCGGCCCGGACCAGTCCGATGTCGTCACGGGCCGAGCCGGCCAGGACCAGCCGGCCCCGGGGCACCGCGTAGGTGGTATCGCGCGAGGGCGCGGTGAGCTCGACCGCCGGCGGGAGGTCGGCCACCGGCTCCAGCGCGAGCAGGCGCTCGAAGCCCCGATCGGTGAGCCGCACGACGGCGGGCCGGGGCGGCATCGCCAGGGCGACGGTCCAGGTGTCGCCCGCGGACGTCAGGGCAAGCACGTCCGCGCCCAGCATCGCGCCCAGACTGTCCCGCGCGCCCGGGCCGGCCCCTCGGCCGCGAATCTCCACGCGGCTTCCCGGCAGGCCCGACACGGCCGCCGGATCGTCGAAGCGCCGCTCCTCACGCCGCGCATACGGCGGCGGAATCACCCGGACCGCGAGCGTGGCGACACGGCTCGCGGCTGAAGGCCGACGCGCAGCCACCAGCAGCAAGTCACCGGGTAGCGGGCGCAGCAGCCGCTCGCGCGTGGCGGAGGGAAGCGCCGCCAGGCCCAGCAGGGGAAGGGCGAGCAGCGTCATCGTGCGGAGGAGCGCGCGCCGGATCGGGCCCCGCAGCGCGCCCTCGGGGGCGGCGCGGTCCACCGCCCGTTCGAGGACATCCGTGCCGGGACCCGCCCCGCCGAGGGCGGTGACCAGCGCGTACTCGAGCGCGGGGACCCGCTCCTCCAGGTAGAGCGCCACCCTGGTGGGGTGAAATGCGTGGCGCCCCCGCGCGAGCATCAGGCCGAACGCGAGCAGCCCCGCGACAGCCGTTCCCGGCAGCGCCGCGCTGCGAACCGCGAGCGAGAGCGGCATGACCTGGTCCACCAGTCCAGTGAGCAACAGCACGGCGACGGCGAGTGCTGCCGCCTTGCCGAGCGACGTGACCAGCAGCGCGCCCACCAGCGCCCGCCGAGCCCGTCCGACCCGTACCGCGGCTCTCACGAGTGTGCCTCGGCCAGCGCGACCGCGCGCTTCCGCCGCAGCAGCAATTCCCCCAGGCCAAGCCCGAGGCCGGCGGCCAGCAGCCAGGGCGCGAGCGGCGATTGCACGACGCGGGGCCGTCCCATCGCCCGGCCGGGCACCCGCGCAGGCCGGCCGGTTCCGGCCAGCGCGGCCAGACGCGCGTCATCGAGCGGCCCAGAGGTGGGCCGGGTGCCGCAGGGCTCGGTCAGGCGGGACGCCAGCCTCTGGAATCGAGGATCGAGCACCAGGTCGCCAACCGACGTCACCGGGATCTCGACCGTCCGGATGCATCCGTCCCCGTGAGGTACCTCGGCCGCCGCCGGGGTGCCATCGAGCCACCGCGCCGCCACGCGACCGACGGCGGGCGCGTCACGGGCATCGCGCGCGAACGGCGCCACCACCACGATATCGCCGGCGCTCACGGCGCCGACCGTATCCGATCCGACCTCGGTTGGCGCCGCGGGCCAGAGCACCAGAGTCCGGCCCCCCCCTGCGGCCCACGCGGAATCGGCGCCAGTTGGGGTCGCCCGCACGATGCGCACGTCACCCTCGGCGGGGTCTGGCGCGGGTGACAGCGCGTAGCGGAGCGGGTCGTCGGCGGCGCCCAGAAACGCCGGCGTCCGCGGCGCCGAGGAGTCGTGGCGTCCGGCAACCCGCACCAGCCGGATGGCGCCGGGCCAGAGCCCGCGAATCGAGTCGGTGGCCTGATCCCGTTCCTCCTCCCCGAAGGCGGAGACCAGAATCAGCTCGATCGAGTCGGCGGCATCGCGCAACGAGACGGCGGTGCGCAGCGCCACCACCAGGGCCGCGGAAAGGCTTCCCGCGGTGCGCGACGTTGGCCGACCAGGAAGGGTGTCCGTGCCGCGCGCGACCAGCGCCGCGGTGGAGTCGAAGCGAATCAGCGCATCCCCCGGTGACAGCAGGGCGCGCAGGCTGTCGCGCACGGCGGCGGCGTCCGCCACCGAACTGGAGTTGTCCGCCACCACGATGCGGGCCAGCGGCCGCCGCGAGGACGCCGGAATCGGGCGGGCCAGCGCCGCGCCCGCCGCCAGGATGAGGCCGGCCCGGCACAGCAGGAGGAGGACATCGCGGAGCTGCATGGTACGCGCCCGGGCGCGCACCGGCCGATCCGGCGCAAACCGCGCGGTCGGGAGCGGCACGGTGGCCGGCTCGTGGGTCGCGATCAGGTGAAGGGCCACCACCAGACCGGCCAGCCCGGCGGCCGCGAAGAGGTACGCGGGCGCGAGGAAGGTCATGGTGCCACGATCCGCCGCACCACCCGGCCAGCCGGCTCGCCGGTGGTGGCCAGCGCGTACGCCACGCCGGCCGCACGCCATTGCACGGCCAGCTGATCGCGCCAGGCAGCAAAGGCCGCGCGGTACGCGCCGACCGTGGAGGAATCAAGCGGGCGCTTGAGCGCGGGTTGCTCGGGATCGCTCACCACCTCGCCTCCGGGACGAGGATCGAGCTCTTCCTCCGCCACCACGTGGACCGCGTAGACATCGCGCCCGCTGGCCACCAGCTCGCGGGCGGCGTCGAGGAGCGCCTCGGCGTCGCCCAGGAAATCGCTGATCAGCGCGATGCGCCTGGCGTTCCGCACCGCCGCCAGCGCCGGAGCCAGCGCGGCCGAACCGCCCGGCGTCGCGTCCACCAGCAACTGGAGCACATTGGCCACGGTGCCGCGCCGGGTGCGCGGCGGCAGCGACCGGGTGCCTCCCCCACCGACGATGGCGATGCCGGCCGGGTCGTTGTCGCCGTGCGCGACCGCGACGAGTCCCAGCGCCACCGACGCGGCGAGCTCCCACTTGGCCAGGGAATCGGGAGGAAACGCCATCGAGGCGCTGGCGTCCACGACCACCACGGTCCGCAGGCTGGAGTCGTCATGGGACTGCCGGACAGCCACCCGCTCGGTCCGGCCAAACAGCTTCCAGTCGATCTTCGAGGGATCGTCGCCCTGCTGGTAAGGGCGGTACTGCATGAATTCCGGGGAAGCGCCCACCCGGCTGGAGCGGTGGGCGCCCTGGAACGCCCCGCCGATCACCCGCCGGGCGGGCCAGTGCACCCCGCGAATCGAGTCGAGCAGGGCGCCGCTGGTCAACTGCCGCATCGGTTAGATCCGGATATCGCTCTTGGGCGGAAGCACGTGCGCGAGAATGTCGGTGATCAGGCTCTCGGCGGTGATGCCCTCGGCCTCGGCGGCGAAATTGGGCAGCACCCGATGCCGCAGCACCGGCAGGGCGACCCGCTCGACGTCTTTCGGAGCGACCGCCATCCGGCCGGCCAGCAAGGCTCTGGCCTTGGCTCCCAGCACCAGCGCCTGGCCGGCCCGGGGCCCCGCGCCCCATCGGACATATTTCTGTACCCGGATGGGGAGGCCGGGTTCGCCGGGGCGGGTGGCCCGGACCAGCTCGGCGACGTAGCGGAGCACCGGCTCGGCCACCTGGACGTCCCGCACCAGCGCCTGGAGCGCCAGGGCCTCGGCGCCGCCGATCACCGCACGGATCTGGGTGGCATCCCGCCCGGTCGTGGAACGGAGAATGGTCACCTCCTCGTCCATGGCCGGGTAGACCATCCGGATGGCGAAGAGAAAACGGTCCAGTTGCGCCTCGGGCAGGGGATAGGTGCCCTCCTGCTCGATGGGATTCTGGGTGGCCAGCACGAAGAACGGCTCGGGCAGCCGCATCGTCTCTCCGGCGGCGGTGACCCGATGCTCCTGCATCGCCTCCAGCAGCGCCGCCTGGGTGCGGGGCGGCGCGCGATTGATCTCGTCGGCCAGCACGATATTGGCGAACACCGGGCCCCGGACGAACCGGAAGGTCCGGTGGCCGGTGGCCGCAGCCTCTTCGAGCAGCTCGGTGCCGGTAATGTCGCTGGGCACCAGATCGGGGGTGAACTGGATCCGCCGGAACTCGAGGTGCATCGCCTCGGACAGCGTCTTGATGAGCAGCGTCTTGGCGAGGCCGGGCACTCCGATCAGCAAGGCGTGCCCGCCGGCGAGCAGCGCCATCAGCACCTCATCCACCACGTCGGCCTGCCCGACGATCCGCTTGCCGACCTCGGTCCGGAGCGAGTGCACCGCGCGCATCAGTCCGTCCGGTTCAGTCCCCTGCCGGGGCGCCGCGCCGCTCGGCGTGGGAATGTCCAGGGCCTCTCTGCTCATGCGCGATTCCTCGACCGGGTGATGCCGGACCTGCTGCTCAGGAGTCTAATGGAACGGCGGGGAAATCAGGCTCCCACGCGGTGGATGATAGGACTACGGAATGCCCCGTCGGGTTGTTGCACCGGCCGAGGGGGATCGGCTTGACACTCCGCGCCGCCGGCCGGTAGCATGGTCGGATGACCCCCGACCCCGCCCTTCGGCAGCGGCGCCAGACCACCGTCATGGAGCACATGACGGCGGAGAATGCCTACGAATTCGAGCGCTGCATCGCGGCCTTCGCGCACCCGCGGTACGAGATCGTCGCCACCGGCGAAACGTTCGACGGCACCGACGGCGTACACCAGTTGCTGCTCCAGAACCAGACCGCCTTCCCCGATTTCCACTTTCATCCCGGGCTGATTCAGCACGCCGATGATGCGGTCATCGTCGAAGGCCGCTTCACCGGGACCCACGCGGGGAACTGGCGGGGGCTGCCGGCCAGCGGGCGCCGGCTCGACTTCCCGCTCATCATCGTCTTCGCCTTCGAGGGCGAGCGCATGGTGTGCGAGCGAACCTATTTCGATCTTGCCACCGTCCTCCGCCAGCTGGGAGCGGGGACGTGATTCCCCTGGGCACCGTCATCGAGAGTCCGCAAACCGGGGAGCGGCTCACCTTCCGTTCCACGGCGGATTCGTCCTCCGGCGCGCTGTTCCAGGCCGAGCTGCTGGTCCAGCCGGGCAGCTACGTGGTGCGCTCTCACGTCCATCCCCGGCAGGAGGAGCGGTTCGTCGTGCTGGAGGGGAAGTATGGGTGGGTCATCGGAGACGAGACCGGTACGGCCGGGCCGGGCGACACGCTGGTCTGTCCGCCCGGCGTGCCCCACAGCCAGTGGAACGCGGGCGGCACCCCGATGCGGATCTACTACGAACACCGGCCCGGGCTCACGTCGGCCGAAGTGTTCTTCGAAACCCAGTTCGGGCTGAGCCGCGAGGGGAAGCTCACCGCGGCCGGAGACATCCGCCTGCTCCAGGCCGCGGTGCTGGTACGGGAAGTGGGCGATTTCATTCGTCCCGCAAGCCCGCCCCTCTGGCTCCAGGACCTGCTGTTTCCGCCGCTCGCGCTGCTGGGCCGGATGCTGGGGTACCGAGCCCGCTACCGGCGCTACGCCTCAGCCTGATCCTCTCGTTCAATCGCGACAGGGATGGTGGCGGATCCGTTCCGCGGCGCATCGATCCGCCCGATCCGATGGGGCGTCAACTCACTGAAAGACCCGGAAATGGCCAAGCAGCCACCAGAGCAGCAGGAAGATCAGGATGGTGGAGAAGCAGCCGCCGCCCAGCTTCTTGGCGCCGTAACCGGCGGCGAGGCCGCGGAACAGTTTGCTCATTGTCGAGCTCCTCGAACTCATGGTGCACGCTCGCGCTCGAGCGCGCCACAGGCAGAGACGTCCGATGTCCCTCCGACCCACACTCCATCGGAATCGGCCGGCGGGGGCGAAACAGGTTAGTGGTGACGATCGTGCAGGGCGGTAATGACAACCTGACCCCCCGATTGGCAGGCAAATGCGCCGCCCATGGCGGCCTGCACGCCCCTCCGGACCGCGCGGGCCGCGCACGGCGTTGCAGGCCGGAGGCTAAGACGTGTCACGACAACGCCGCGACAGCGGTGGCGGGGATGGCATACAGTATGATATTCATAGCCTCGACCGGAGCCAGAACCCCAGGTGCCATTCCTCCCGCGGCCAATCCTGCGGAACCCATTCCGAGCCGAGATGGTCACCCAACGATTGCCCGCCCGTCGATTTTCAGTCTGGCTTGCCGCCGCCCTGCTTTGGTCGGGGGCCGGATGCGGGACGTCCAGAGATGGCGGCGACGGCGGCACCGGTCCCACCCCCGCCATCGCCATCAGCATCGGCACCGGCGCCCTCACAATCCACCAGGGCGAGAGTCAGGACCTGACCGCCACCATCACTCGCAGCGGGGGGTTCACCGGCGTCATCACGCTGGAGACCGAGGGGGCGCCAGCCGGGGTATCGGCGTTGGCCTCGGGCATCACGACCACCGGCACCATCACCACGGGCACCGTGACGGTGACCGTGGCGGCGAGCACCGTGCCCGGCACTTACAATTTGATCGTGCGAGCCAGCGGGCCGGGGGTCATCTCGGTGACTCAGCCCCTGGTGCTCACGGTTCCCGTTCCCCCCACACCCAGTATCGCGGTGGCGCTCTCCCCTGCCGGACAAGGCCTCAATCAGGGGACGACCGGCGCCCCGATCGCCGTCACCATCACCAAGACCAGTACCCCGGGTGCGGTCACCCTGGTCCTCGAGGGGGCGCCACCCGGCCTGACCTCGACGTTCGAGCCGTCGGAAGTTGTCGGCGCGACATCGTCATTGACGCTCACGGCGAGCACGGCGGTTCCCGAGGGGACCTACAACCTGATTGTAAGGGCCACCGCCGCTGGCGCCGCCGACGCCACCGCACCGCTCCAAGTGGTGGTAAGCATCCCGTCGTCGTATACGATCTCGGTACCCGATGTCGCGATCAACCAGCAGGGCCAGGCGGATGTTACGGTGACCCTGACGCGGTTCAACCACGCGTCTCCGGTCACCCTGTCGCTCGAAGATGCCCCGGCCGGGGTGACCGGGTCATTCAATCCCGCCGCGCCCGTTGGGTCGCGAACCTCTACCTTGACGATCACGGTGGCTGCCTCGACGCCACCCGGACCCCACGTCGTGACCGTGCGCGGTACCACGACGAATCTGGCCGACCGGACCACGACGTTCGTGCTCACGGTGATCGCGCAGGCGCAGGGCAATTACTCGCTGAGCACGCAGCCGCTCAACAGCGTGTCCGTCTCTCGAGGCGGCGGGGGCATAGCCCTCGTGGCGGTCCTGCAGCGCAGCGTAGACCTCACCCAGCCAGTGACCCTGTCGGTGTCCGGTGCGCCTCCCGGCTTGACCGTCACCGTTCCGCCGGATGGTTCAACGGCTACCAGAATGCCGATCTCGATCAGCGCGGCGGCGGGGCTCCCGCCCGGTCCCTATCAGATCACCATTACCGGAAGCACTCCCAACCTCGCCGACCGGCAGGTTAGCCTCACCGTGGTCGTCAACCTCGGCAACCTCACGCTCGACTACTCCGGCTGCCCCGGCAACTTCCCGCTGTTCGTCGCAGCGCAGGACGGCAAGAGCGGCCCCTGGATCCGGCTCATACCGCAGAATGGCGTGTTCCTTACCCGCCTCACCTCGACACTCGGTGGCATTGCCTGGGTGCTTCCCGGCCCGGGGGGCACAGCTTCGCTGCAGGTCCAGCTCGGGACCACCGCCGAGCTGCAGGCCCTGCGCGGCTCTCGGCTCTGCGGCACGACGCTCCCTCCCGGGAGCAAGACCGTCACCGCGCCGGTGAGCGGCCTGGGCCAGTCCGAGCAAGCCCTGGTCTCGCTCGGCGGGGTAACCCGCCCGGCGACCTCGGCCCTCCCGAATCCCGTGCTGGCGGGCATTCTGGACGGCCCTCAGGATCTCGTGGCGGTATCGTCGCCTCTGACAGGGGGCTTCTCCGGCAACAAGTACATCTTCCGATCGTCGCTCGACGTGGTGAACGGGGGCGCGGTCGCCCCCATCGATTTCGCATCGGCGGAGGCGCTGGACCCGCTCCCGGCGACCGCCACTATCAGCGGCCTGACCGGCGGTGAAACCCTCGCCAGTGCGGGAACCGCCTTCTTCTCCGGCCCGAGCTGTACAATGGCTCCACTCTGGTCGGTCCCGCCCGGTAGCGGCTCGACCGCGCCGATCTACGGACTCCAGCCGTCCGCGAACGGCGTGCACCGCATCAGTGTGTCGACCAGCGGAACCGGCCGGTTCCGGTCGGTGGACGAGTACCTGACCGCCTTCTCGGACTGGACCATCGCGCTGGGCAGCGAATTGCCGGTGCCCGCTGTAACGGCGCTGCCCGCCAACTACCGGCGACTTCGATTCCAAGTCGGGCTGCCATCCGACCTGACGGCCACCGTTTCTGCGTTCTACGGGAACGCGTCGGTGACCGCCTCCGCGGGCTGGCTGGGCGGGCCGGCGGCCTCCATGCCCATGCCGGACTTCCTCGCGACAGCCGGCTGGGACGACAGCTTTGCCCCACCGCTTTCCGGTCAGCCGGTCGATTGGATCCTCGCCGCCTCGAGCCTGCCGCTCGGGAATCCCTGCGCAGGCGGCAGGATGGTGGCTGCGAGTCTGACCGGGGTGTTTCTTCCCTAGAGGCTGAGAGGCTAGGGGGTGCGGGGCGCCCGCTGATTCGCGCCGTTCTGGTGCAGTACCAGCGCAACCACATTGCCTGCGGCGTCCTGCTCGAACGTGATGCTCGCGTCCACCTCGCTCAGGAAGAAATCCCTGGGTGAACTGGCGTAGAGCCGCAGTCTCGGCTGGCCGGTCGCCTGCAGATCGAGTCCGGTGCTGTCGCGCGCGGTGATCGTGATCGCAAAAGCAGGGTTGAGCGCGTAACGGCCGGGATACTGAGCCAGGGTGGCCGCGGGTACCTTGACGATGGTCCGCGCCACCGGCAGGGGCGGCACCTTCACCGAGGCGTCGAGCAGGTAGAACCCCAGCGCGTCCGATCCGTTGGCCGAATTGCTGAGCACCACACCGGCCCGACCCGCCCCCGCATCCGCCACCACGATCGATCGGAACCCCCCGGTGCCACCGTTGTGCCAGGCCACCGTGTGGCCCCCTACCGTCCTCCGATGCCACCCCATCCCGACCGAGGTCACCGAGTCCACGCGGAACAACTCGCGCTGGGCCAGCGCCATCACCCGGGCAAGCGGCCCGTGCAGGGTGTCGCGCGCCGCGGCGGCAAACCGCAGCATGTCGTCGAGGGTCGAGCGGATCGCCCCGGCCCCGGCCAGGACGTCCAGATGCCATGCGGCGGTGGGCTCTCCCATCGCATCATGACCGGTGGCCAGGTTCTTCCGCATCGCGGCGGTCTCGATCACCCCGGTTTGCTTCATGCCGAGGGGATCGAGGATCCGGGTTCGGAGCAGCTCGCCGTATGACATTCCGGCCCGCGTGGCCAGGGCAAATCCCAGGAGTCCGGCGCCCAGGTTGGAGTACTCGTAGGCGGCACCAGGAGCCCGCCGGAGCTGGTGGGCGGCGAGAAAGGCGGTCAGGCGCGCCGTATCGTAGTCGGCGTACGGATCGGAAGGATTCTCGGGATTCAGGTTGTCGGGTATCCGGGGCAACCCCGAGGTGTGGGTGGTGAGGTGTCGGAGCGTGATGGCCACGCCGTCCTTGTCGGGCACCCGCATGCCGGGCGGGAGGTACTTCGACACCGGATCGTCCAGCGCCACCTCGCCGCGGAGGATCATGTCCGCCAGAAGCAGCCCGGTGAACGCCTTGCTGATGGATCCGACTTCGAAGACCGTGGAGGCCGTGATCGGATCGGGACGCTCGGCGCGCACCCGTCCCTGGGTGATTCGGAGCGCGTCCGAGCCGACCAGCCGTCCAACCGCGAGGCCGGGAATGCGGGGATCGGACCCGCGGAACGCCACCGCAGCCCGCACCGAGTCGGCCGAAGGCATGGCGGGCGGGTTGGAGCTCTGCGCCGCGAGCGTTCTCGTCAGGACCTCGACGAGCAGCAATCGGTGAATCAGCGGCATAGAGGAATCCCGGTGGATGGCGTTCCCGAATATAGGGGCGGCGAGTAGGATTGACGGGCCCGGAAAGACCGACCCGGAGACGGTTTCCACGTTGGCGCTGACTGATCGAGCTGGTCGCATGTTATGGAAAACTCGACAGTGCAGACGAGGAAAAGCACTGCTCTTGATGGTCGAGAATGATGCACCGCTGCCACGCTTTCCCAAGGACTCGGGCCTCAGGCAGGGTCGGCCGAATGCGTTAGCGAGGCTCCGGGATCTCCCCGACACATGACTGCCACAATCGGCCTACGCGATTGTAGAATAAAGCCTTACGATGAGCTTCACGCGTCGGTTTCGATGATGGGGAAGGCAGGAGATGCTGATCGCATGAACCTTGCTCCCATCAAGGGAAACCCATGGGGGATCCTCTCCCATGCGATTCCCCCTCAAGGCTGTGATCGACGATTTCTCGACACTCTTGGGGAAGACAGCCCACACGGCTCTATCGGGAGGTGAAAGCGATGCGAAAGAACTTCATTGCGCCCAAGCTGGTGGAGGAATCGACGCTGGCACGATTGACCCTCCAGGGCCAGGCCTGTTCCTCGTGCCCTGACTAGTAGCTCCAGATACCCGTCCCAAGGTACCCCTTAGAGAGGAGCCGTCGCATGAAAAAGTCGTTCGTTGCACCGAAGTTGGTGGCGGAACCCACGCTGGCCCAGTTGACGCTGGTAGCAGCCACCTCCAATCCAACCTACACCTGATGAACCGACCGGGGACTGTCGCCCCCGGGCAGTAGGTTCCCGAGCCCCCGCGACTCCGTGTCGCGGGGGTTCCTTTTTGCCCCCCCATTGCCAACACTCCATGTCATGACCGCCATCCCGGGAATATCCTCCAACGACCCCGGGTTCGGGGCCGCCGTCACTGACTGGCTCACCGAATCCCGGATGCCCCTCCCGGCAGGGCTCTTGCTTCAATTGGAGGTCGTGGACCGGGTGACCGAGTTCGCGGACCCGAGGGAGGTATTCCTTCAGGGAGACGTGGAGATTCGGGCCGGCGAGCCGGTGGGCTGGGTGCACCTCACGTGGCGCTTGGCGCCAGCGGTAGCGCGAATCGACGAGCATCGTCCCCACGCCACGGTGCAGGTGTCGCGCGAGGCGCTGGGAGAGCTGGACTACCTGCTCCGGAGCTTCCTCCTCATCTCCCTGATCTTCCTCTGGAAGCGGGACGGCCGCTACCACGTCCACGCCGGGACGGCCATCGATTCCACAGGACGGGGGTGGATGCTCATCGGCAACTCGAACTCGGGCAAGTCCACCACCACCGCGCTGCTCGCATCACGGGGTTGGCGGGTGAGCACCGATGACATCGCCTTTCTCGAGGCCTGCGGCGAGCGCGCCGTGGTTCGGGGATTCCGGAGCCGCATCGCGCTCCGCTCCGGGGGCTTCAAGCTCCTTGGCAAGGCAGGCGGACTTCCGCTGGAGTCGCGAGGCAAGACCGGCTTCTGGCCGGAGGAGCTGGGCTCCTCCTGGGTGCCGACGATCGAGCCGGACATCATCGTGTTCACCTCGGTGGGAGGCGACCGGACCAGCATGGTTCCCTCCTCGCCGGCCGCAATCATGCGGGAGTTATTGCAGTGGTCGATGTGGGTCCTTTTCGAGCCGACCGCGGCGCAGGAGCATCTCGATCTCCTGGCTCGGCTGGGACGCCAGGCTCGCTGCTATCATGCAACGCTGGCTCCCGATCTTTTCACCGCATCCCGCGCCCTCGAGGATTTTCTCCCATGAGCGAGCCCCGTTTCCGACGGCATTCCGACATCCGACTGACCGCGCTCGAGGGCGAGGGCGTCGTGCTCCATCTCAAGGAGCGGCGCTATTTCAGCGTCAACGAGACCGGCCTGGTGCTGCTCGAGGCCCTCAAGCAGCCCCGCACCTTCGAGGAACTGGTGGCCGAACTGCTTCGCGAATACGAAGTCACCGCCGAAACGGCGACCGCGACGACCCGGGAGTTTCTCGATCACTGTCTGGCGACGGCCGTGGTCGAGACAATGGAATGAGTCGGCGACTCACCCCGTCCTGGCGGCTTCGGGCCACCGCGGCCACGCTGGTGTTCCCTCCCCTGGTGCATCTCGTATCCCTGGAGCGGATCACGGCGTGGATCGGCCGCTCGCGCCAGCCTGCCCTGCCCGATGACGGGGTGGATGATGCATCGCTGGCCGAGTGGGTGGATCGGGTGCTGGAAAGGCTCCCGCCGCCCTGGAGGCGGACCTGTCTCAAGCGCGCTATCGTGCTCCATTACCTGCTCCACCGCGCCGGGCGCCACGCCGAGCTCCGGATCGGTGTGCGCCGTGACGGCACCAACGCGCTGGCGGCGCACGCCTGGCTGGTGCTCCTGGGCGAGCCCTATCTGGAGACCGGGGCCGACCATATCGGCTCCTACCAGGTGCTGGCGACATTCCCTTCTCCCGACGGTCCCGATACCTGAGCAAGGACGGGCCTCCCCGGCCGAGTCGTGATCCAGCCGGCCGCCTCAGGCAACCATTTCGGCCCGGGGCGAATCCAATAGGGAAGCTCGCCTAACCCTCTCACAAGACACCCGATGTCCAATCTCAAGCTGGCGTTCCGGTCGCTGTTCCGCACGCCGTTCGTCACCACTGTCGCGATCGGGTCTCTGGCTCTCGGCATCGGAGCCAATGCCGCGATTTTTTCGCTCTTCGACCAGCTTCTCCTTCGCCCCCTGCCGGCGCCGGACCCCGCCCAGTTGGTGAACCTGGCCGCGCCGGGGCCCAATCCCGGTTCCCAGTCCTGTAGCCAGTCGGGTGACTGCACCGAGGTGTGGAGCTACCCGATGTTCCGCGACCTGGAAAAGGCCCAAACGGTCTTCACCGGCATCGCGGCCCATCGCAACTTCGGCGCGAACCTGGCGCCCCAGGGCCAGACTCCGATTAATGGGTCGGGGTTTCTGGTGTCCGGGTCCTACTTTCCCGTGCTGGGCCTGACACCGGCCGCCGGACGCCTGCTCACCCCGGCGGATGACCAGGTGCCCGGGGCCAGCTTCGTTGCGGTCTTGAGCTACCAGTACTGGGCCACCCAGCTCGGCTCGGACCGAGGCGTCGTGGGCAAGCCGATCGTTATCAACGGCCATCCCTACACGATCGTCGGGGTGGCGCCCCGGGGATTTACCGGGACCACGATCGGCACCGATCCCAAGGTCTTCGTGCCGATCTCGATGCGGGCGCAGACCAACCCGGGATTCAACGGATTCGAGAACCGGCGGAGCTACTGGGCGTACCTGTTCGCCCGGCTCAAGCCCGGTGTCACCCCGGAGCAGGCCCGGGCGGGAATCAACCGGGTCTACCGGCCGATCCTCACCGAGGTCGAGGCCCCGCTGCAGGAGGGGATGAGCGAAAAGACCATGGCTCTGTTCAAGGCCAAGACCGTGACACTGGCGGACGGGCGGCGGGGCCAGAGCTCCCTCTCCGGGGAAACCAAGACGCCACTGACCCTGCTCTTTGCGCTGACGGCGCTGGTGCTGGTGATTGCCTGCGCCAATATCGCCAACCTCCTCCTGGCCCGGGGCGCCAATCGCACCATGGAGATGGCGGTCCGGCTGTCGCTCGGCGCCGGACGGGCCCAGCTCCTCGGCCAGCTGCTGCTGGAGTCGTGCATCCTGGCGGTGCTCGGCGGCGCGGCAAGCCTCCTGGTGGTGCGCTGGACCCTGGGCGCCATTGCCGCGCTGCTTCCCACCGACAGCGGGCTCACGATGGAGTTCGGGGTCCAGACCTCGGTGCTCGTCTTCGCCGCCGTGGTCTCCATCGGCACCGGGCTGCTGTTCGGCATGTTTCCCGCCCTGCACAGCACCCGACCCGACCTCATCACCACCATCCGCGCCAACTCCGGGCCGGTCATCGGCACCCGGAGCGCCAACCGGTTCCGCACCTCCCTGGTCACGGCGCAGATTGCGCTCTCGATGGCGCTGCTGACATCCGCCGGGCTCTTCATCAAGAGCCTCATGAACGTGAGCCGCGTGGACCTCGGAATCGAGACCGAGCACGTGCTCACCTTCGGCATCTCGCCCGAGCTGAGCGGCTACGCCCCGGCGCGCTCCGGCGTGCTCTTCCGCCGGGTCGAGGAGGAACTGGGCGGCATTCCCGGCGTCACCGCGGTAGCGGCGGGGCTGGTGCCGCTGCTGGCCGGCGACAGCTGGGGCAGCGACGTATCGGTGGAGGGGTTCAAGAAGGACGCGGACACCGACGCCAACTCCCGGTTCAACGAGGTGAGCGCCGGCTATTTCCACGCGCTGGGCATTCCGCTGCTGGCGGGCAGGGAATTCACCGCGGCGGACGGCCTCGGTGCCGCCAAGGTGGCCGTCGTCAACGAGGCGTTTGCCAAGAAATTCGGCTTGGGGCGAAACCCGGTGGGCAAGCACATGAGCTCCAACGGCTCGTCGGATCTCAGTGTCGAGATCGTGGGACTGGTCAAGAACGCCAAATACAATGGCGTGAAAGAGGATATCCCGCCCCTCTTTATGTATCCCTATGCGCAGGACTCCACCGCCGGTGGGTTGACCTTCTACGTGCGCACGTCCCTCGAGCCCGAGCAGCTGGAACGCGCGGTGCGGGGCGTCATGGCGCGCATCGACCCCGCCCTCCCGGTCGAGGGCATGAAGACCTTCCCCCAGCAGGTCAAGGAGAACGTCTTCCTCGACCGGCTGATCAGCACCCTCTCCGCGGCCTTCGCCCTGCTCGCCACGCTGCTGGCGGCGGTGGGTCTGTACGGGGTCCTGGCCTACACGGTGGCCCGGCGCACCAAGGAAATCGGGGTGCGCATGGCTCTGGGTGCCGATGGGAACCGGGTGCGCGGCATGGTGCTGCGGCAGGTCGGGCGAATGACCCTGGTGGGAAGTCTGATCGGCGTGGGTGCTGCCCTGACCCTCGGCCGGGCCGCGCGGTCGCTGCTGTTCGGCCTCGGCAGCAGCGATCCGTTGGTGATCCTTGGCGCCACCGGCATCCTGGCGATCGTGGCCCTCACCGCGGGCTATCTGCCGGCGCGCCGGGCGTCCAAGGTGCACCCGATGCAAGCCCTCCGGTACGAATAGCGGCCGCCGCGCCGCGACGGCTCACGGCGAGGTGATCGTAAACCGGATCAGCACTCCCTCCACGAATTCCGCGCTCACCCGGCGGTCGCGGGTGCGATACGAGGACGTGCTGACCGACAAGGTGCCCTCCATCCGCTGGGAGATGGACTCGGGCCGGCCCAGGATCGCATCGACCTGCTCGACGGTGAGTCCCTTTCTGAGCTCCCCGTCACTCCGCGGGCCGTCCGCACCGCCACCCAGCATCGGCGAGAAATCCACGTACTCCGCCAGGGACTGCATCACGCTCTCCGGCGTCAGCGCCTCGGGCGGAACGTTGCGGTCGTACTGGATGTTGAAGCGGGATCCCCCCTCCAGGCGGCGCTGCCGGATGTTCGCTTCCCTGATAGCGGTCGCTTGCGCCGCTTGGGCCCGGTTGCGGGCGTCCTCGCGAGCCCTTTCGGTCCGCAGCCGATTGAGCTCCTCCGTCATCCTTCGCTTCTGGGCCGGATCCGTGGTCTTGGGGATATCCTGCTCGAGGGTCCGCTCCCTTCCGGTCTTGGTCGCCGAGGGGACCGAGACGTTGGGGCTGGTGTCATCCCCGAAGGTGCCGTACCCCCCGCCTCCGAGCTGGAACTCGATGTGATCGTTCTTGAGCTTGATCTTGGTGATCAGCACCTCTTGTCCTCGGTATATCGCGGTGCCGAACCGCTTGAGGCGGGTGGCGAGCCTGGGGAAGTCCACCGGCTGCGTGGTCCCCGGGAAGACATCCACACCCTCGGACGAGCCCGGCATCTCCATCTTGATCCGGACGCTCTTGCCCTCGAAGAACGCCCGGAGCTCGTCTTCGCTCTGCGCCGCAGCCGAGGAGGCGAGGAGGCCGAGCAGCAGGAGGGGGAGAGTCGGTCTCATGGGTCGGTCCTTGAAGGGGCGAGCCAAAAGGTACATAGGCCAGTCGCCCTCGGCGGCCCTTGACTTTCGGTTTTTCTTCGGGTATCGTGGCGGCGGCATTGCAAGGGGGATTTCGTGGCCGTTGCCAATCTCGAACAGAAGCTCGGCATCCTCATGTCACTGGCGGCCGACGACCGGGACGGCCGGCCTCCCCCGCCCCGCCTTCGCAACGCCGGGGCATCCGGCGCCCTGGGTCCCCTCAACCTCCGGAACCTGCACACCGGTCCGGGCCGGCGCACCAGTCTGCTGCGCGTGCTCATGACCAATGCATGCAGCTTCAACTGTCACTATTGCCCCATGCGGCGGGACCGGGAGCTCCCGCGCACGCTCCTCAAACCGGAAGAGCTGGTGCGCATCTTCCTGGGCGCGCTCCGCCGCGGCTGGTGCGAGGGGCTCTTCATCACCACCGGTATCCCGGGCCGGCCGGCGTACGTCACCGATGAGCTCATCAAGGCGCTCGCGCTGCTGCGCGAGGGACATCGGTTTGCGGGGTACATCCACGTCAAGCTCCCTCCCGGTGCCGACGACGCGCAAATCGAGCGCCTCACCGCGTTGGCCAGCCGGGTTTCCATGAATTTCGAGGCGGCCTGCGGCGCGTCGCTGACGCCTATCGCGCCGGAAAAGGACTGGGCCCGGACGCGAGGAGATTTCGAACGGGTGAGGAGGCTCGTGGTACGGGAGCGGGAGGCGCGGGCCTGCGGTCGTCCGCCGGATCCCCTCCATCCCGGTGGCGTGGCCGGCATGACAATGCAATTCGTGGTGGGAGCCACGCCCGACACCGACCGGTCCTTCATCGAAACGGTGGCGGGCCTCCGCAAGGAGGGGGGCGTGCACCATCCTCAGTTCAGCGCCTTCCGGCCCATCGCCCGGACCCCGATGGAGGAGGTACCGGCAGCGCCCGCGCTCCGCGAGCACCGGCTCTACCAGGCGTCCCATCTCCTGACGGGGTATGGATTCGAAGCGGAAGAGGTGGTATTCGAGTCCAATGGAAATCTTCCGCTCTCACTCGATCCCAAGGCGGCCTGGGCGCTGGCGCATCCGGAACGGTTTCCCGTGGAGGTCCGCACCGCGCCCTCTCGCGAGCTGGTGCGCGTGCCGGGGATCGGCCCCGGCACCGCCCGGCGCATCGTGGCCGAGCGGGCATCCACCAGCATTCGCGGCCTTGGAGACCTGCGAAAGATCGGCGTCGTCACCACCCGGGCGGCCGGATTCCTCACCATCGGCGGCCGGCGGCTCAGCTCCACCCGATGGACCGAGCAGCTCGGGTTCTGGGCCCCGGAAGATGGGGCGGGGGCCTATCACCTCACCTACGAGGTGAGTCCCGGCACATTCCGGTAGCGCGCCGGATTACCGCCCGTCGGGCGTGCCTCGCTGGTGGCTCAGAGCTGCGATGTACAATTGGGGCAGCGCTTGGCGGCCACGGGAATCTGCATGGCACAGTAGGGACACCCCTTCGTGGCCGGCGCGGCGGCGGGGGCGGGGCCCTGCAGCCGCGCGACCATTCTCACCACCAGAAAAATGCACGCGGCAATGATCAGAAAAGTCACGACCTGATTCACCAGCAGCCCGTAGTTCATCGTCACGGCACCGGCCGCTTTCGCGTCTGCAAGCGAGGCATACGGTGCGGCCGCCTTGGCGCCTTCGCGTAACACGATGAATTTGTTGGCAAAGTCGACTCCCCCGGTGGCCAGCCCGATCGGAGGCATGAGGATGTCGTCAACCAGCGACTTGATGATTCCCCCGAACGCCGCGCCGATGATGACACCTACGGCCAGATCGACCACGTTGCCGCGCATGATGAAGGCCTTGAAGTCTTTCCACATATAGATCTCCAGGAGAATGGGTCTCGAAGCTGAAGAGTCGGCCGGCGAAACACCCCACCCGAACGGATGGTCGGCGCCAGGTCCAAGATGCCGCCGCCCTGTGAGGTTGGATAGGGTACGGACTCAGGTGCTATTCCTCATGCCCGGTAGATGGTCACCGCTCCCTCCGGGAAAGCTTGCCGCTGGCTCCCCTTGGGCAGCTGATGGGTGAGGGCGTGCTCGACCGCGAGGATCCCGGCGAACCGGCGTTCGCGCCACACGGCGAGAATCCGGTCCAGCACCCGGGACTCATAGGGAGGATCGGCGAAGGCGATGTCGTAGCCGTCGGGAGGAAGCGCCGCAACGAACGGGATCGCATCGCGCTTGAAGATCCGGGTGGATTTGAGCAGGCGCAGCGCCGCGACGTTGGCTCGCAGCGCATGGAGGCTGGATGGCCGGAACTCGACAAAGTCGGCCCGGAGGGCACCTCGGGAAAGCGCCTCGAGCCCGAGGGCCCCAGTGCCCGCGAACAGATCGAGGACTCGAGCACCGGGAAGGTCCGGCTCCAGCAAATCCAGCAGCCCGGCACGCACCGTCTCGGCGGTGGGCCGCACCCGGGAGTCGGCCGGGGAAGTCAGGACCCGGCCGGCGAACCTTCCCGCCACAATTCTCATAGAATGAATCGATGCACGAGCCGGACTCCGTCAAGGCGCGTCTCAACCATAACCCGTTCGGGAGGACGGACCTGAGGGGGGTGTCCCCCGGGGCATCAGATGGGCCGCCTGGTTCCCGCCGACAGGATCAGGCCCGAGAGGGCGCTGACCAGCACCGCGCCGAGCCCGACGGCGGGCTGAACCAGGGTCAGATACTCGAACAGGAAGCACCCGCCCACGAAGGGCACCAGCGATCGGGGCCAGCGTTTTCCCCACATTGTCATGCACGCGCTCGCAAGGATCAGCCCGAACGTGAGGATCCACAGCGCGACCTGGATATGGTTCCGGAGCCGGTTTCGTGGTAAGCCTTCCGCGAGCTCCTTGATTCCCAGCATCATCCGCCGTTCCATCACAAAGTGGGCCGGCTCGAAGATCGCGCGATCGAAGCTCACCCCCAGGAGCGAACGGCCCGGCGCGCCGCGCCCGCGAATCAGCAGACGCGTCGTTCCGGTCGTCACCGGTTGGAGTATGAAGGACCAGCTTCCATCCTCCGGCCCGGTCGGCGCGGTTCCCATCACGTGGGTTCCGAATCCCAGTGCCCGGCCGGGCAGAAGGGTCCGCAGGGTGGCGAATCCGATTCCGCCGGCCTTGTCGGACGGGTACATCCAGAGCTTGTCACCCAGGCTCCAGGCCTGGGCCCCGGGCCGCAGCGTGTCCACGGTCGGCATCGCGCAGCCCACCAGATTCTCGAGCAGATCGTAACTGTAGAATCCCCCGCGGTCCTGGCCGATCTGGGCGAGCCAGGGCCAGACCCGCTCGACGGGCGCGGCGATCGTGATGGCGCGGGTCTCCTGTCCCACCGCGTTCGGGACGATCTCATCGCCGGGGAGCGAGGCCCGGATCTCCCCGGGCGTGGTGCCCCAACGGAGATACCAGGGTCGCACCAGGACACTGAAGATCAGGAGGACGACGGCGAACGAGCCCAGCAGATGGAGCGCCCGTCGCCACATGGGATGACTCCGCCCTCAATCGGGAATCGTGGCGTGCTCGCAGCGGCAGGCCGATCCGGGCCGGACATCGCACGCCACCAACGGCGCCGGCGCGTGCAGCGACCAGAAGCTCGCGGCCAACGACCGGAGGTCCTTCCAGTCGGTGTATTCGTGATCCCGCGAGGTGTCGGTGTCGCCGCCCGCCTTGCGGGCGATCCGGCGCATGATCAGTCGCTTGAGCCAGCCATAGCGAGTGTACCGCAGCGCGCCGGCCACGAGTTTCACCCGCTCGGGCTCCCACCCGGTCGCGGCCTCGAACCGGTGTACGATCGCGTCGAGTTCGCGAATGACCGCGACATCGGTCTGGAGGACGGCGAGACAGACCGACACGAATGCGGAAGGGAGTCCGCACAGCGCAACGGCGTGGGTCCGGGCCCATCGCACGACCGAGCGCTGATACTTGCCCCCGTGCACCGAGGCGGCCACGATGACGCCGTCGTAGACCCTGGGGTCGGGGTTCGCGGTCGCGGCGTCGAACAGGTCGACGTTGGCGCCCAACGCGAGGAGCTCGTCGCCGATGAAACGGGCCACCTTGGCGGTCTGGCCATCGGTGGTGCCGTAGAGAATCAGAATCCGGGTCATGAGGGGTTCCTCCCGCATTGGGCCGTGCCGGTGCCGCATCACTATCGTCGGTCCCCTCTGAAGACTCTCCCGGTTCGGTGTGAAGAGTTGCTCATCCGAATGCTCAGTCTGAAGAGACCTTCACGAACGCTTCATCTGGGTCCTACCACGACCGAATCACATTGACTTGGCCTGGCGAAACCTGTGTCCTCCAACAACCGGTGGGTCCAACGATGAGCGGCGGAAAAACGGAGATCCGAATGGTGCGGCTGGCCCTGGCAACGGTGCTGGCGCTTGCGGTGAGCGGCTGCGGCGGGAAGCAGGAGGAGCGGGACCGCGATGAGCACGCGCCGAAGTCCGCCTCCGACGAATCGGACCTCACGCCGTTCCAGATGGAAAACGGCATCGGCCCGGTCAAGGAGAAGGTCGAAGTCGGCCCGCTCGACAAGGTGCTGGCCGAGAAGGGCAAAGGCCTCTTCGAGTTGAAGTGTTCGATGTGCCACAAGATGGATACGACCTACATCGGCCCGGCGCTGGCTGAGGTGACCGGCCGCCGGACGCCCGCCTACATCATGAACATGATCCTGAACCCGCAGGAGATGGTCGAGCGGCATCCGATCGCCAAGAAGCTCCTGGCCGAGCGCATGACGTTCATGGCCAATCAGGACCTGACTGTCGATGAAGCGCGGGCCGTGGTCGAATACCTCCGCACCCAGGCGAAGGGAGCGGGCAAGCCATGATCCTCACTGCCAGGAGCACCTCCATGCCGTCCACCGCACCTGCCGTTCGGGCCGTCCTGCTCGCCGTGCTGGCCACCGCCGTCGGGGCAAGCGGCTGCGGGAAGTCCTCCGCGCCGCTCGGCGCCGCGACCGATGCCGCCGCCCGGGTCTACGTGGCCCCCGGCCAGTACGACGAGCTCTACGCCTTCATGTCGGGCGGGTTCTCGGGGAACGTGACGGTGTACGGGCTGCCCTCGGGCCGTCTGCTGCAACAGATCCCGGTGTTCTCCCAGTACCCCGAAAAGGGCTATGGGTACAGCGAGGAAACCAAGGCCATGCTCAACACGAGCTACGGCTTCATTCCCTGGGATGACGCCCATCACCCCCAGCTCTCGATCACCGACGGCAAGGCCGACGGCCGCTGGCTGTTCATCAACGGCAACAACACGCCGCGGATCGCCCGGCTCGACCTGACCCGGTTCGAGACCGACGAGATCATCGAGATTCCCAACTCGGCGGGCGGACACGGCTCGCCGTATCTCACCGAGAACAGCGAATACGCCGTCAGCGCCACCCGGTTCGCGGTACCCGAGCCGCAGCAGGACATGTCCATTCGGGACGGCAAGTTCGGCGGAATGCTGACGTTCGTGAAGATCGACCCCAAGAACGGCCACATGAGCCTGGCCTATCAGATCCGCGTCCCCGGCTACGACTACGACCTGGCCCGCTCCGGCAAGGGGCCGTCCCGGGACTGGTCGTTCTTCACCTCCTATAACACCGAGGAAGCGAAGACCCTGCTCGAGGCCAACGCCTCGCAGAAGGACAAGGACTACATCGCCGCGGTGAACCGCAAGACGGCGGAGCAGTGCGTGGCCCAGGGCAAGACCAAGGACTGGAACACCCCGTACCTGCACAACCTGGTGGGCGAGGACGGGATTGCCCGCAGCGAGACCATCAAGAGCGAGAAGGTCCTCGAGGTGGCGGATTGCCCCGGCGTCCTGTACTTCCTTCCGACGCCGAAGTCCCCCCACGGCGTCGACGTGGATCCCACCGGCGAATTCATCGTGGCCGGCGGCAAGCTCGCCACCACCATCCCGGTCCACTCCTTCTCGAAGATGGTGAAGGCGATCGCGGACAAGGCATTCGACGGCGACGTGGGCGGCATTCCGGTGCTCAAGTACGACGCGATCATCGCGGGTGAAGTCCAGAATCCGGGTCTGGGGCCGCTCCACACCGAATTCGACGGCAAGGGCTACGCCTACACGTCGGTCTTCATCTCCAGCGAGATCGTCAAGTTTTCCCTGACGGATTTCAAGGTGGTGGATCGCATCCCGACCTACTACTCGATCGGGCACCTGATGATCCCGGGCGGCGACACCGAACACCCCTTCGGGAAGTACATGATCGCGCTCAACAAGATCACCAAGGACCGCTACCTCCCGACCGGCCCCGAGCTGACCCAGGCGGGCCAGCTGTACGACATCAGCGGCGACAAGATGAAGCTGCTGCTCGATTTCCCGATGACCGGCGAGCCGCACTACGCCCAGGCGCTCCCGGCGTCGATACTCAAGGACAAGTCCCTCAAGACCTACGCCCTGGCCACCAGCACGGATCCCTACGTCACCAAGAGCGAGAAGGACGTGAAGGTCGTCCGGCAGGGCAACAAGGTGCATGTCTACATGACGGCGATCCGCAGCCACTTCGTGCCCGACAACATCGAAGGCATCCTGGTGGGTGACTCGGTATTCTTCCACGTGACCAACCTGGAGCAGGACTGGGACGTGCCCCACGGCTTCGCGATGCTGGGTGCGCAGAACGCCGAGCTCCTGGTCATGCCGGGCCAGACCCGGACGCTGGTATGGGCTCCCCTGCGCCCCGGCATCTATCCTTTCTACTGCACCGACTTCTGCTCGGCGCTGCACCAGGAGATGCAGGGCTACATGCGGGTGTCCGCCAAGGGCAGCGCCACCAAGCTGGTCTGGAACGGCGGAGCGGGAGCCCTGAAATGACGATGACGATGGCTTCGGTGGAGGCGCCGAGGGCAGGCGCCTCCACCGCGGGCGCGAAGACCCGGCGGCGGCCGATGCGGCGGTCGACCCGGATCGCGGTGGCCTTGAGCTCGGCAGCGCTGGGGCTGCTGTACGTGACGCCGCTCTGGCACATCGGGCTCACCGCGCCGCAGTATCCCGAGGGGTTGGGGTTCTTCATCTGGCTGAACCGGATGTCGGGGGAAAAGCCCCAGGACCTCAACAGCATCAACGGACTCAACCATTACATCGGCATGAAGGAGATCGTGCCGGCGAGCTTTCCCGAATTGCGCTACATGCCGCTGGCGGTCGGCGTGCTGATCGGCCTCGGGCTGCTGGCCGCCGCGTGGGGACAGCGCAAGGCGCTCTACGCCTGGACCGCGGTATTCGCCGCGGGGGCGCTGGCGGGCCTGGCCGATTTCTGGCGCTGGGGCTACCAGTATGGGCACGATCTCAATCCCCGGGCAGCCATCAAGATCGAAGGCATGAGCTATCAGCCGCCCCTCCTGGGGGGCAAACAGCTCCTCAATTTCCATGCAACGTCCTGGCCGGGAGCCGGGGGCTGGGTCGCGATTGGGGTACTCCTGATCGCGGTGACCCTCACGGTGAGAGAATGGCGCTCGGCCCGCTCGCGCGCCGGGTGATCGCCTCCGGCGTCCTGGTCGCGGCCGCGGCTTGCGGGACCCGGGGGCCGCGGCCGCTTGCGTTCGGCACCGACCCGTGCGCCCATTGCCATATGACGCTGATCGATTCGCGCTTTGCCGCCGAAATGGTGACGAAGACCGGACGGTCCGTCCCGTTCGATGACGTCGGGTGCCTGGCTGCCTACGTCGCCGGAAGCAGCGTGAGCCGGGAGCGAATCGGGTCGCTCTGGGTCGGGGACTTCGCCCACCCGGGCCTGATGCTCGAGGCCGGCCACGCCGTCTTCCTGCGCAGCGATTCGCTCCACACCCCGATGGACTACCACGTCGTGGCGCTGCAACCGGGGGCCGCCGCGGACAGCCTCCGCGCCGCGCTGGGCGGGAGCCTGCTGTCGTGGGAGGACGTCCTGCGGCTGGTGGCGGAGCGATCCGGGCAGTGATCCTGCCTCTCGTCCTGGCGATCGGCACCATCGTGGTCCAGCCGGCCGGCCCGGTGCGCACCCTCACCCAGGCCTTGAGCCTGGCGCGCCCGGGAGACCGGATCGAGGTCCGCGCCGGCCGCTACCGGGAGCCCCGGATCCTGGTCGGAGTGCGGGTGGAGATCGTGGGCATCGGCGGACCGGTGTTCGAGGGGGGTGCCCATCATACCCTGGAGGTGACCGCCGACAGCGTCGTCATCCGCGGCCTCCAGTTCGAGCTGGTCACGCCCAGCGCCACCGAAGACCGCGCCGCCATCCTGTTGCGCCGGGTGCGCGGATGCCGGATCGAGGATAACGAGATCCGGACCGCCTATTTCGGGATCTACGCCCTCCAGTCGACCGACTGCGTCATCGCGCGGAACCACCTGCGGGGCCCGGCCGGCGCCGAGGCCACATCCGGCAACGGCATTCACCTCTGGCGGTCGACCGGGATGGCGGTGCTGGACAACACGGTCGCGGCCCATCGCGACGGGATCTACCTCGAGTTCGTGCGGGAGACGACGGTGCGCGGCAACGTCGTGACGCGGAACCGGCGGTACGGCCTGCACTTCATGCGATCGGATTCCTGCTCCTACACCGGCAATCGCTTTGCGGACAATGGGGCCGGCGTCGCGGTCATGTACAGCCACGGCGTCACGATGACCGCCAACCGCTTCGAGCACAACTGGGGGAACGCCGCGTACGGGCTCCTGCTCAAGGAGATCAGCGACGGCACGGTGCGGGACAACCAGTTCATCGGCAACACGGTAGGGCTCTATCTGGAAGATTCCAACCGCAACGACGTGGCCGGCAACACCTTTGTGGGCAACGGCTGGGCGGTCAAGGTGCTGGCCAATGCATCCGACAACCGGTTTTCGGGCAACAGCTTCGAGGGCAATACCTTCGACGTCGCCACCAACAGCCGGACCGCTTCGAGCGGCTTCGACGGGAACTTCTGGGACCAGTATCGCGGATACGATCTCGACCATGACGGTGTGGGCGATGTGCCGTACCGCCCGGTGCGGCTCTTTTCGCTGGTGGTCGAGCAGCACGAGCCCGCCCTCATCCTGCTGCGCTCCCCATTCGTGGACCTGCTGGACGCCGCCGAGCGCCTGATGCCGATCCTCACGCCGGACGCGCTGAGCGACCGCCGTCCGCTGATGGCCCGGCCCCGATGACGCCATCGACCGTGGTCGTCAGCGGTCTCCGGAAACGGTTCGGCGGGCAGACCGTGCTGCGCGGCCTCGACCTGACGATCCGCCCCGGCCGAATCACGGCCGTGGTCGGCCCGAACGCGGCGGGCAAGACCACGCTGATCAAGTCGATCCTCGGCCTGGTCCGGGTCGACCGCGACGGCGGGACCGTGGAAGTGGACGGTATCCGGGTGAATGGCGGTCCCGAGTACCGGGAACGCATCGGCTATATGCCGCAGGCGGCGCGCTTTCCGGAGCACCTGACCGGACGCGAGATCATCCGGCTGCTGATTGAATTGCGGGAGCGGACCACCGGACTGGATCGGGAGCTGCTCGAGCGATTCCAGCTCGAGGCCTCCCTCGACAAGCCGGTCCGGACGCTCTCGGGCGGAACCCGGCAGAAGCTGAATGCCGTGGTGGCCCATCTGTTCCGCCCTTCCCTGCTCATCCTGGATGAGCCGACCGCCGGTCTCGATCCCGTCGCCGCGGGGATCCTCAAGGACAAGGTGCTCCGCGCGCCCGCCGAGGGAACCACCGTGCTGCTCACCTCGCACATCATGAGCGAGGTCGAGGAGCTGGCCCAGGACCTGGTGTTTCTCATGGAAGGGTCCATCGCCTTCCAAGGAACGGTGGAGGAGCTGCTGGCCGAAACCGGGGAGACCAGGCTGGAACGGGCGATCGCCCGGCGGCTGGGAGCGCCCGCATGAAGAACGTGCGGAAGGTGCTCATGTCCCAGCTTCGCAATGTGGCGCGAAGCCGCTGGATGCTCGGCTACACGGTCATCCTGCTGGCGACGACGGAGCTGCTGCTCCGATTCGGCGGCAGCGGCGAGCGGGCCCTGCTCTCGCTTCTCAACGTCGTACTGCTGCTCCTGCCGTTGATGAGTGTGACGTTCGGGACCCTCTACGTGTACAACGCCCGGGAATTCATCGAGATGCTCCTGGCCCAGCCGGTGGGCCGGGGTGCCCTCTATGCCGGGTTGTTCGGCGGGATCGTGCTGCCGCTCTGCGGGGCATTCCTGTTCGGGGTCGGCCTGCCCCTGGCGCTTCAGGGCGGCGGCGAGCCCGGGTTTGCCGGCCACATGGTGATGCTCCTCGCGGTCGGGCTCCTGGTCACGCTGGTGTTCACCGCGTTCGCCCTCTGCGTCGCCGTGCTCATCGACGACCGCGCCCGGGGGCTGGGCGCGGCCCTGCTGGTCTGGCTCTTCACGACGCTGGTGTACGACGGACTCATCCTGCTGGTCACCACCCTCTGGTCCGACTATCCGCTGGAAGGGCCGCTGCTGGTCCTGACGTTTCTGAACCCGGTAGATCTCGCGCGGGTTCTGCTGCTCCTCACTTTCGACATCTCCGCCCTGATGGGCTACACCGGTGCGGTGTACGAGCGATTTTTCCATGGGGCCGGCGGGATCGGGCTGGCGCTCGGCATGCTCCTGGTGTGCGCCGGGGCGCCGTTTCTGCTGGGACTCCGCTGGTTTCGCCGGAAGGACTTCTAGAGAGAACCGGGCCGGCCGGGCGCACCGCCCGGGATGGAACGAGCCTAGATGGGCACCGTGAGCACGGCGCAGGGGACGGTCTTGAGCAACTCGCGACCCACGTAGCCCGTGCCCATGTCTCCCCGAAGGCCGCCCCGCCGGACCCCCAGGACCAGGAGATCCGCGCCGCACTCGATGAGCGCCTTGTGAATCTCCGCCACCGGGTTGCCGTGACGCATCTGCAGCTCGCACGGCCCCGATTGGAGTTGCAGCCGGGCGGCTTGGGCCCGGACCTGCTGGCTCCGGGAATCCATCCAGGTGGTGATGTCGCCCACGCTCGGCGGCGGATCGGGAAGCACGCACAGGACAGAGGCCCGCGCTCTGGCGAGATCCAGGAACGCGGCCGCCGGGGCGAGAATGGCGATTCCCCTGGGGCCGCCGTCGAGCGCGATCATCCCGCGCTGAAAGGCCGACACCTCGGGCGGGACAAAGAGCGACGGACCGACGCGCCGGCGAATCACCGCATCCGACACCGAACCAACCGGACAGGGCCGCTCGGAGGTGCGCTTGTGCCGGCCCAGGACCACGAGGTCGGCATTCCAGGTCTCGGCGTACCGTACGATCTCCACGCCGGGGAGCCCGTGCAGAACGGCACAGGTTCCGTCCCGCTCCGCAGGCTCGGCCGAGGCATCCGGGGGGGGACCGGAAGCCGAGGCCCGATCGACCGAAATGCACGCGAACTCGCCATGGACTCGCTGGGCGAGCGCGCGCGCCACCGCCACGGCGTGCTGGCCGTGACGACTGGCATCGGTGGCCGCGAGGATTTTCCGCATTGCTGCCGCGGTCGGGGTCTCCACAGGGGAATAGTGGTGCCGAATAGATGAAGCCACTCTGAAGAGCTTGTGAACCTCCTGACCGGGCTCCCCCGCAACGCGGAAATCGGCTAAACTGCGGCATGAGGACCTCCGGAGCCCGGGCCCAGAGCCGCATCGAGCGGGTGCTGCGCGAAGTTCCCGACCTCATGGCGGAGCTTCGCCTGGAACAGGTGCTGCGGCGGGTGGCCGACCTCGGCTGCGAGGTGATCGGTGCCCGCTACGCGGCGGTCGGATTGCTGGCGCCGGACCGACGCACGCTCGAGAGCTTCGTCGTGTCGGGTATGGACGAGGCTACCCGGACCGCCATCGGAAAGCTCCCGGTAGGGCGCGGGATCCTCGGCCTGCTGATCCGGGAGGGCAAGCCGATTCGGCTGGCCGACCTGGGCGCCCACTCCGCCTCGGTCGGCTTCCCGCCCAACCATCCGCCGATGAAGTCGTTCCTGGGGGTGCCGGTGGCCTCCCGGCATGGAGTGCTCGGGGAGATCTACCTCACCGAGAAGATCGGCGCGGGCGAGTTCACCGAGGAGGATCAGCATATCGCGACGCTGCTCGCGATCGCAACCGCTTCCGCCGTGGAGAATGCCAGGTTGTTCAGCGAGCAGAGCCGGTTGATGGATGAGGTGCAGCAGCTCCATCGATCACGCGAGCGCTTCTTCGCGATGGTGAATCACGAGCTGCGCAACGCCCTCGCGGCGGTGTACGGGTGGGCCGAAATGCTGGTCCGGAAAAAGGAACCGTCGACGGTCCCGCGCGCCGCCTTCGAGATCCTCGATTCCGCGGAACAGGCGGTGGCGCTCATCAACGACCTGCTGGATCTGAGCCGGCTCGATGAGGACCGGCTCAAGCCGGTGTTCCGGATCGTCAACTGTGTCCTCGTGGCGCGGGGGGCCATCCAGCGCGTCACCCCCTCGGCCCAGGAGCGCGGCGTCCAGCTCACGGTGCAGACGCCGAAGGAAGGACCGCTCGCGCACACCGACTCCCACCGCATTGAGCAGATTCTGGTGAACCTGCTCCGGAACGCGATTCGCCATTCGCCCGAGGGCGGTACCGTCACCTGCTCGGTGAGGTCGGAGCAGACCAGCGTGGTCTTCGAGGTCGAAGACCAGGGGCCCGGCATCGACGCCGACCAGATCGAGGCCATCTTCGACCTGTACGTCACCACCGCCGGCGAGGAACGCCTCGGTCACGGCCTGGGCCTTCCCCTGTCCCGGCGCCTCGCCCAGCTGCTCGGCGGGGAGCTCGCCGCGGTGCCGCGCAGCGGGTCGGGGGGCCTGTTCATCCTCAAGGTCCCGGCCGCCAAGCCATGACTATCATAAAGAATTCTTCACAAAAGATTCGGCCCAGATTAAGGACCCGGCCGGTAGGTTCTTGCCCATGAAAGTTCTTCTCGTGGAGGACGACCGGAAGGTCGCCGGTTTCATCGAGCAGGGCCTCAAGGAAGAGGGATACATCGTGGACGCGGCCGCCGACGGGGAGGAGGCGACCATGCTGGCTCATGTCTATGAGTACGACATGATCCTGCTGGACGTCATGCTTCCCAAGAAGAACGGCTTCCAGGTGGCCATGGAGCTCAGGCGGGAGGGCCGCAAGACCCCGATCCTGATGCTCACCTCCCGCGATGCCGTGGAGGACGTGGTCC
Source organism: uncultured Gemmatimonadales bacterium (assembly GCA_963762545.1). Lineage (GTDB taxonomy): Bacteria > Gemmatimonadota > Gemmatimonadetes > Gemmatimonadales > GWC2-71-9 > JABFSM01. The sequence goes on from CAVXLC010000003.1 coordinate 487,196, forward strand.
GCGGGCTGGACGCCGGCGCGGACGATTATCTGGCCAAGCCCTTCCGGTTCGAAGAGCTGTTGGCCCGGATCCGGGCCCTGTCCCGGCGGGGCGGCGCGGAGCGGATGGAGGTCCTGCGGTACGGAGAAATCGCGCTGGACCGGCTCCGCCACCAGGCCACGGTGGGCGAGGCCAAGCTCGACCTCACCGCCAAGGAATTCCAGCTGCTCGAGTACTTCCTCCTCCGCCCGGACGAGGTGGTTCGGCGCACCACGCTGCTGGAAAAAGTCTGGGACATGCACTTCGATCCGGAGAGCAATGTCGTGGACGTTCACGTGGGGAACCTCCGCCGCAAGCTGGCGGCCCTCACCCCGACCGAGAAAATCGAAACGGTGCGGGGTGTGGGATTCTGCCTCAGGCACGTCACGGAGGGCCAACCGGCCCGCGGCACGACACGGCCGTGAGCTCCACCGGCCGGATGCTCTTCCGGCCGGCCGCAGCCGGGGGGGTGCTGCTGGCGGGCCTGGTCGCCGGCGCCCTCCCGAATTTCCTCGTCTCACGGCACCTCATCTGGACCGTCGGTCTGGTCCTCCTTGGCGTTCCGCTGCTCCTCCGCACCGGCTGGGGCCTGGTGCGGGGCCGCTTCAACGCCGATGTCGTTGCCGCCCTCGCCATTCTGGCCGCCATGATCCTGAATCAGCCCTTCGCGGGGCTGGTGATCGTCCTCATGCAGACCGGGGGCGAAGGGCTCGAGCACTACGCCGAACGACGGGCCAGTGCGGCGGTCCGCGCCCTGGAAGCCGAGGCGCCGGTGATCGCGCACCGGCGCCGCGAGGGACGGCTGGAGGACGTGCCGGTCGGGTCCATTGCGGTGGGAGACCTGCTGCTGGTCCGGCCGGGCGAGATGGTGCCGTGCGACGGAACCGTCCGGGCCGGGACCTCGCACGTTGACGTCTCCCGGCTCACCGGCGAACCGGTCCCGATATCGGCCGGGCCGGGCACTCCGCTTCCCAGTGGCGCGATCAACCAGGAGGGACCGCTCGACCTCGAATCCACCGCGCTGGCGTCCGCGAGCCTCTACGCGCGAATCGTCGAGCTGGTCCGCACCGCGCAAGCCAGCAAGGCCCCGCTGCAGCGGATCGCCGATCGCTACGCGGTCTGGTTTACGCCGGTGACGCTCCTGGTCTGCGGACTCACCTGGCTCCTCTCGGGGGATCCCCTGCGCATCCTCGCGGTGCTGGTGGTGGCAACACCCTGTCCGCTCATCCTCGCCACGCCGGTTGCCATCATCGGCGGAATCAACCGGGCCGCCCGCCGCCAGATCATCGTGCGCCATGGAGGTGCACTCGAAGCGCTGGCCGGCGTCAGCGCGGCCGTGTTCGACAAGACCGGCACGCTCACCGTGGGGCGCCCCGAGGTGTCCGCGATCCGGACGCTGCCCCCGTTGTCGGAAGCTGAAATGCTGCGAATCGTCGGCGCCGTCGAACAGGGATCGGGGCACCTGCTCGCCCGAACATTGGTCGAGGAGGCGCACCGGCGGGGGATTTCCCTTCCGGTGGCCACGGACGTCAGCGAAAGCGGCGGTCGCGGCATCCAGGGAACCGTGGAGGGGCATCGCGTAGGGGTCGGCGCGCTGTCCTACATCCGGGAGATCGCGCCGGCGGCTGCGGACACCCTGGCCGGTCTGCATGGGGAGGCTGTCGCCCTCCGCGCCTACATCGCGGTGGACGGACGAGGCGCCGGCAGCGTCACCTACGCGGACCGCGTCAGACCCAGCGCCGCCGGGGTCGTGGCCCGGCTCCGCAGACTCGGCTTTACCCACGTCCAGCTGCTGTCGGGAGACAGCGCCGCCAACGTGGCCGCCGTGGCGGATGCGGTGGGAATCACCGAAGTCGGGTCGGACCTGCTGCCCCAGGACAAGGTGACCCGCGTGTCCGCGCTTGCGGGCGGGGCGCGCAGGGTCCTGATGGTGGGGGACGGAACCAACGACGCGCCGGCCCTGTCCAGCGCGGCCGTCGGGATGGCCCTCGCGGCGCACGGGGGCGGGATCGCGGCCGAAGCCGCGGACGTGGTGCTGCTGGTCGATGACCTCGAGCGGGTTCCCGAAGCGGTCGAGATCGGGCGAAGGACCATGAAGATCGCCCGGGAGAGCATCCTGGCAGGACTGGGACTCAGTGCCGCCGCCATGCTCGTGGCGGCCGCCGGGTACCTCCCGCCTGCCGCCGGGGCGCTGCTCCAGGAAGCGATCGACGTGGCGGTGATCCTGAACGCCTTGCGGGCGGTCGGAGCCGGGCCCTCGGCGACGGCAGGAAGGACCTAGACCGGGCGGACGGTCTCCCGCACCCGAGGAGGGGGTAGCGCCGCTCCGGCGGCGGGCCTGCCACTGGGGGCCGGGAGAGGATGTAGGCCGCCAGGAGTATGCCCGCCACCACCAGCACGAGATCCGCGCGAATCCCCAGCACAAACGCCGCCGAACCGGCGACCCCAGCCCACCCGAGCGGAATCACGCCGAGGATCCGGGCTTCCTGGCGCGGGGCGAGGAGCAGCAATCCCGCAGTGAGGATGGTCGTCGGGCATGGCACTCCGAACGTCGGCAGCCGGGGATATTGCAGTCCCAGCAGGATACCGGCCGCGGGATAGACCAGCGCATAGACGACCAGCCCCAACCCCATCCTGCCCCAAACCGAGCGGCCGGGAGCGAACACCAACCGGTGGCGGAGGGTTCCGCGCCAGAGCAGAAGCATGGCCTGGAGCAGGAACGCGAGTCCGAACAGGGTCGCGGCAGGATTGATCCGGCGGAAGAAGACCAGGTGATACACCACGCCGGCCCATGCCCACTGCACCGTGAGCACCGCCGCGACGAGCCGACTGCCGTTCGACCCGGGCCGAAACAGGCGCCAAACGGCCACCGCCGTCGCCAGCCAGAGAAGCGCCGCTACCGGCCAGAGGGCCCGGTTGTAGTCTCCAAAGACGGCGAGGAACTGGTCGTGGGTGAACGGCAGGGCCATGCGGCCCGCCTACCGGTGAGGCGCCGTGGCGTCCCGCCGTGCCAACTGCCGCCGATCGGCCAGGAAGAAGAAGGCGCCAATGGCGCACCAGAAGAGAACCCGGGGCCAGTGCCCGCCACGGATCGCGTCGAGAAGCGCAATGCCGAAGAAGAGCAGGAAGATGGTCAGGTTGGTCCGCATGGAACGGCCTCACCGAGGGAGGGATGCCCCACGCTACGGCCGCGCGGGTGAAGGGACGGTGAAGGAATGTTGAAATTCGGGTCCGGGAAATCGCCAGAAGCGTCGCGCGATCAGGGCGCACGCAGCGCCCTGCACCCAGGGAATCGAGTCGGATTAATGAAATTGTCATGCGCGTCAGGCGGGTGTGCAAGGGGCGCGGCAAGCCGCGTCATTCTCCCCTGATCGAGGCGGACGCCGCGGCTGCACGCCGTCCCCGGTGCCGCACCCTTGCCGGCAGGACTGCAAGGAACCACACCGTTGTTCCGGTGGCACTTCCCCTGCAAGGGAGATTGCCATCCGGCTCGAACCCGCGGCCGCAGGCCGCCCACCACAGGAACGCAGATGTCCGTCGTCTCGATCGCCACCGAGGTCGTCGCACCGTGGGCGCGGCTCTACGGCGATTCCAAGCTGCTCTCGACGCTGGTCACGTTCGTCCATCTCGGCGGGCTCCTGGCCGCCGGCGGCTTTGCGATCGCCGCCGACCGCGCCACGCTCCGGCTTCGTCCGAACGACGTGACCGCGGTGGTACGGCACCTGGGCGAGCTCCAGGCGGTCCATCGGCCGGTGATCATCGGTCTCCTGCTGACGCTGGCCAGCGGACTCCTGATGCTGGCGGCGGATCTGGAGAGCCTGCTGCCCTCGGTGCTCTTCTGGATCAAGATGGGCACCGTGACGATCCTCCTGGCCAACGGGGCGGCCCTGCAGCGCGCCGAGCGCGATCTGCGAACCGGCCGGGGCAGCCCGGAGCGGGCTTGGCGCCGTCTCCGGTGGAGTGCCGGGGCCAGCCTCGCGCTCTGGTTCGGCTCGGTGCTGCTCGGCACGGCGCTCCTGAGCGTGTGACGTCGCCCCGGTCACCCGGCAGGGACGATGCCATTTCCCGATCGGTTTCTTCCATTGGAGTTCACCCGGTGAACGCTTCCCATCCCTGCGCCGGCTGCGGCGGTCCGGCCAGCCGGCGCGACTTCCTGCGTCAAGCGGCCGGCGCGGCCGCCGCTCTGCTGGTCGGATTGGGCGCATCGCCGTCCGCGGCTTCGGCCCTGCCGGTGCGCCTCGCTCGCGGCGAGCGGCGGTCCGGCAGTCGAGAGATCGGCTTTTCGATCCCGGCCGCGGATGGTGCGGTCATCGACAAGACCAGCGACGTGATCCTGGTCCGGTATCGGGGCGCCGGATACGCCTTTGCGCTCTCCTGTCCGCACCAGAACACGGCGCTGCACTGGCAAGCGGAGGAGGGGCGCTTCCAGTGTCCCAAGCACAAGTCGAAGTATCAGCCGGACGGGACGTTCATCTCGGGCCGGGCAACCCGGAACATGGACCGGCTGCCGATCCGGACCGACGGCCGGCAGCTTCTGGTGGATCCCGATCGCGTGTTCGAAAGCGACAAGGACCCCGCCGGATGGGCGGCGGCGATGGTGAGGCTGTAGGGACGGAGTCGTTGACACGCGCCCGAGGGGCCGCGAACTTCGGGTCCTTCCCAGAGGATTCATGCGCTTGCTGGTCGTTGAAGACGAAGCCCGGCTGGCGGCTTCCATCGCGAAGGGGCTTCGGCACGCCGCGCATGCGGTGGACGTGGCGGACTCGCTGGCGGGGGCGCGGGCCAAGCTGGACCAGGACTCCTACGATGTCGTGGTGCTGGACCTGATGCTCCCCGACGGGTCCGGCCTCGACCTGGCGCGGGAGATCCGCGGCGCGGCGCAGCGCACGCCCATCCTGATGCTCACCGCCCGGGGCTCGGTGGAAGACCGCGTGGCAGGGCTCGATTCGGGCGCGGACGACTACCTCGTCAAGCCCTTCGCCCTGGAGGAGTTGCTGGCCCGGCTCCGGGCCATCCAGCGCCGCACCCCGGTCTTCCAGCCCGAGATGCTGCACATCGCCGACCTCAGCATCGACACCCGGGCTCGCGCGGCGGAGCGAGCGGGGCGTCCGATCGAGCTGACCACCACCGAGTACGCGCTGCTGGAATACCTGGGCCGGCAGGCCGGAACGGTGTGCGGGCGGCCCCAGATCAGCGCCCATGTCTGGGACGAGCAGTACGATCCCTTCTCGAACGTGATCGACGTCTACGTGGCGCGGCTGCGCCGGAAGATCGACGTTCCCGGCCTGGCGCCCCTGCTGCACACCGTCCGCGGCGCGGGGTACGTGCTCGGCGCGCGCCGCGCGGGATGAGGTATCCGCTCCGGGGCCTCCGGACGCGGCTCGCGGCGGTGTACGTGGTGTGGTTCGGGGCGGCGCTCGCGGCGGGCGGCGCCCTCTTCGCGTTCGCGGTGGAACGCAGCTACCGCGCGGACCTCGATCGCACCCTGCGGGGAACCCTCCAGGCCGCCCGGGAGATGTACACCGTGGACCGGCCGGAGTTCCGGACGGTGACCGCCACGGTCGGGCACGTGGTGGCCGAGCTGATCTACGCGGACCGGGCCATGGTGGCGTTCGATGCCAACGGCACGATCGTGGGCCGGAGCCGCACTTTCCCCGGCGTACCGGTCATCGACGGGCTCGGGGCCCGCCGCATCGACCAGCCGGTCACCGTCGGCACGCCGACCGGGCTGGCGCGCGTGCTGAGCGGCGAGCTGCCCGAGGGCATTCATCTCCTGGTCGGCATTTCCCTCGCGCCCATCGAGAAGCAGCGGCGGGTCCTGCAGCTGGTCCTCTTCGTCGGGCTGCCGCTGCTCCTGCTCGCCAGCGGCGCCGTCGGGGTGCTGGCCGCCCGGCGCGCGCTCAGCCCGATCGGCAGCATTGCGGAGGCGGCGGAAAGCACCGGGCTCCTGGTCGAAGCGGGGGCGCAGAAGTTCCCTTCGCTGCCGGCCCGGGCCATACCGGACGAGGTGGGGCAGCTCACGACCGGATTCAACCGCCTGCTGGCCCGGCTCGGCAGCGCCCTCGAGCGGGAGCGCAGTTTCCTGGCCGACGCGGCGCACGAGCTTCGCACCCCCATTGCCATCATCCTGAGCGAAGCCGACGCGGCGATCACGGCGCCGCGAGATGCCGCCCGCGATCAGGCCGCCCTGGGCATCATCGCCGAGGAAGCCCAGCGAATGGGCTCGATGGTGGCCGATCTGCTGCTGCTGGCCCAGGGGGGACACCAGCCGAGTGGCGGGAGCGGCGAGCGGTTCTTCCTGGACGACGCCGCGTCCGCCGTGATCTCCCGGGCGCGGCGATTGCCCGCGGCGCAGGGACGCGCCGTCCGGCTCGGAGAGTTCGAGGCGGCACCGATCTCCGGCAACCGCCAGCTCATCGAACGGGCGCTGCTCAGTCTGCTGGAGAACGCCCTGCTGCACGCCGCGCCTTCCCCGATCGAGATCAGCGCAGGTCTGCGCCGGGACCCGCACGGTCACCGCGCGTGGGTGAGAGTGCGGGATTGGGGTCCCGGCATCACCGACGGCGCGCGGGAGCGGCTCTTCGAGCGATTTGCCAGGGGTGACACGCCGGCGCCGGGGAGCGGGCTGGGCCTGGCCATCGCGCGATGGGTGACCGACCTGCACGGCGGCACGCTCCGGCACGAGACGCCGGCGGACGGGGGCGGCGGCGCCGCCTTCGTCATCGAGCTTCCCGCCGCTCCGGAGTGAGCGAACCACCTCCGATTGCGAGAACGGCGGCCGAAGCCGCCGTCAAGCTTACCATAAACGACGACTTCCGGACGGTGGGTTCAGACGACCGCGCCGAAGAAATGACCAACCAGCGCGGTGCATCCCATGGCCACCGCCCCCCAGAACGCGACCCGAAGGGACCCGCGCATGATGGGCGCACCGCCGAGCCGAGCGGCCAGCGCCCCCAGAACCAGCAGCACAGCCAGGGTGGCCCCGGTGACCCCGGTGGTCAATAGGCCGGAAGGCAGGAGCGCGGTGAGGACGACGGGTGGAGCCGCGCCCGCGGCAAACGAGGCGGCCGAGGCCACCGCGGCCTGAATCGGCCGTGCCCGGGTGAGCTCCTGAATGCCGAGCTCGTCCCGGGCGTGGGCCCCCAGGGCGTCATGGGCCATCAGTTGATCCGCCACCTGAACGGCCAATTCCGGGCGAAGGCCTCGGGATTCGTAGATCCCCGCCAACTCCGCCCGCTCGGATTCGGGCGAGGCGGCCAGCTCGCTCCGCTCCCGGGTGAGATCGGCGAGCTCGGTGTCCGCCTGGGAGCTCACCGAGACGTATTCACCCGCCGCCATGGAGAGGGCGCCGGCCACGAGACCGGCCACGGCGGCCAGCATCACCGCCGCCCGATTCGGCTCGGCGGAAGCCACGCCCACGATCAGGCTGCTGGTGGAGATAAGGCCATCGTTGGCGCCCAGGACGGCGGCTCGCAGCCAGCCGATCCGACCGCCGCGGTGCAGCTCGCCGTGCATGGTGGCCTTCCTCGGTCGGGGAGTCGCGCTTGGATTGCCGAAAGGAGAATACCACCGGGAGCGGCGAGTCGGCGGGTAGTACACCCGCCGACCGGCCGTCCCACCGGCCTAGAACCCCAGCCGATAGGCCAGACCCGCACTGAATAGGAGACATCCCACTGGGTCCGGGAGAACCCCCCGCGATCCCATTGGTACACCAGCGACTTACCCTCGACCAGCACTTCCACCGGAGTCTTCGCGAACTGATAGCGGAAACCGGCCCCGAACATGGCCGCAGGCTTGGTGAAGGTCGGGAGTGTGCCCGTCGGACCGGCCTGGTGTATCGTGACCGCGCCGCCGCCGCCGAACGCGAAGGGCGCGAATCCGCTCTCGGTCGGGTAGCTGAACTCCATGTGGGCACCGTAGAAGAACCGGTCGATATTGCTGCCCGAGAAGGACGACGCGCCCCGGGCCTGATTCCGGGTGTAGGTGAAGTCACCATGCAGGCCGAAATAATCGTTGGCCTGGAATCCGATGGCCCCGCCGAGATTGAACCCCGGCTGGAAGTGAGCCACACCGCCGGTGGCATTCAGGTTACGCAGGTGCGTGGCCCCGCCGGCAAACACCTGGAACACGACCCCCCGGCCGGTTTCCTGGGCCGCGAGCGTGGTCGTGCCCAGGAGCGCCAGGGGCAGCGCGAGAAGCCGAAGTGCGACTTTCATACTGCACCTCCATCTACTTGATCGTGACCTTCGTCTTGGCCGTCTGGACCGCCTTGGGCAGCTTGATGGTCAGCACGCCGTCGGCATAGCCGGCCTCGATCTTGTTCTCCTCGACTGCGGCAGGCAGGCGGATGGTCCGGAGGAAGCGGCCTTCCTGGCGTTCCTGCCAGATGTAGTCCTCGCCCTTTTCTTCCTTGTGCAGCTCCCGCTTTCCGGCGATCGCCAGGAGATTGCGATCCAGATCGACGTCGAAGTCGTCCCGCGCCATGCCGGGGGCCTCGAGCCGCACCACGAACTCCTTCTCGGTCTCGGAGAGATCGAGGGTGGGTTCCCACATGGCTTCGGTGGTCCGGGCAGTGCCCAGCGGCCAGAAGGTCGGTTCGAAGAACCGCTCGAAGACCCGATCGAGGTCCTGCTTCATGGTCGCGAGCCTTGGGGTGGTCGTCGTGAGTTTCATCGTGTCCTCCTCGGCCGAAGCCGGTGCTTTAGGTAGACATTCGCGGACAGCCGTCAACTTATTGCGGGGGGGGTGAATGAGGCATGAATCCCGCCTGAAATCTCGATCACCGACCATAGGGGTCCCGTTGGCCGGCTGGAATTCCGCCAGGATGAAGAACGATTGGCCGCCCCTTCAGGGCCGCTTCACTCGGCGCCGACGATCTTGTGGACGACTCGGGACGTGAGAGCGTGGCGTCCAGCGAGCGAATCCTGGAAACAGCCGACAGCGGCGGGAGGACACGATGTTGAACAACCTGGAGCTACAGAAGAGGGTACTGGAGGCGCTGGACTGGGAGCCGGGGCTGGATGCCGCACGCGTCGGCGTGGCGGCGAGCGGCGGGGTAGTGACGCTGACCGGGCAGGTGCAGAGCTACGCGGACCGATTCTCGGCGGAACGGGTCGTCAAGCGGATCCTCGGCGTGAAGGGCCTCGCCAATGATCTCGAGGTCCGGCTCCCCGTGGACGCCACCCGCACCGATACCGACCTCGCCACGGCGGCGGTGCGCGCGCTGGAGTGGGACGTGCAGGTGCCGCACGAACGGATCAAACTCCGGGTCGCGAAGGGCTGGATCACCCTGGAGGGTGAGGTGGAGTGGCAGTTTCAGCGCGAGGCGGCGGTGCGGGCGGTGCGCCACCTCCTGGGCGTCCGCGGGGTGACCAACCTGGTCACGCTGGTGGCCAAGCCGACGCCGGGGGATCTCAAGGTCCGCATCGAGTCCGCCTTGCGGCGCAACGCCGAATTGGAGGCGCGCCAGATCCGGGTCGAGACCCGGGGTGGCACCGTCGTGCTGGATGGCGCCGTCCACAGCTGGGCCGAGCGCGATGAGGCCGAGCGGGCCGTGTGGGGCGCGCCCGGCGTCGTCGCGGTAGAGGATCGCCTGGCCGTCACGGTGTGACCATCCTCGCCTTCGTGGGGGCTCGCTGCCTCCACGAAGGCGCCCCCATCCCAAGGAGGACCCATGACCGCTGTATCGGATGTCATGACCCGGAACGTCGTCACCGTGCGCACGGACGCGACGCTCGCCGAAGCGCTGGCGTACCTCTCCACGGGGCACATTTCGGGGGCCGCGGTGATCGATCACCGCCAGCGGCTGGTGGGCGCGTTGTCGCGGTCCGACATCATCGACGCGGAGGCCGAGGTCGAAGACCAGGAGGTTCGGGGGCGCTTCCTCGACGACACGCTGGTGAGCGACGTCATGACCACGCCGGCGCTGACCATCGCTCCCGATGCGGCGCTGCGCGAAGCGGCGCTGGCCATGGAGTATGGGGACGTGCATCGGCTCTTCGTGGAAGTCAACGGAGCGCTGGTGGGAGTCGTCTCGCGCAGCGACGTGAGCCGGGCGTTGGCGACGGGGAGAACGTAATGACGCGGCGCCCGCCCGTCACACGGGCGGGCCGGGGGCGGCTTCCGATGTGGCCGGGGCGAGATGCTGGAGGAACCAGTCGGTGGCCAGGGCCGACACCGCCTGCAGCGCGCCCGGCTCCTCGAACAGATGCGTTGCGCTGGGAACCACCTCCAACCGCTTGGGACAGGCCAGCCGCTCGTAGGCGATTCGGTTAAGCTCGAGCACGGCCGGGTCCCGGCCCCCGACGATCAGGAGCGTAGGGGCCCGGACCTTCGGCAGGTATGCTCCCGCCAAGTCAGGACGTCCGCCCCGCGAGACGATCGCCGAAACGGGAACGTCGGACGTCGCCGCCGCCATCAGCGCGGCCCCCGCGCCGGTACTGGCCCCGAAATAGCCGATCGCGCGGCCGGCCGAGTCGGGGTTGCCGGCCAGCCAGCGGGTCACCGCCAGGAGGCGTCGGGCCAGGAGTGGGATGTCGAAGACGTTCTCCCGGTCCCGCTCCTCTGCGGGCGTCAAGAGGTCGAACAGCAGCGTGCCGATCCCGGCGGTGGACAGCATCTCGGCGACTCGCCGGTTGCGCGGACTCTTGCGGCTGCTGCCGCTTCCATGGGCAAACACCACGATTCCCGGAGCGTCCCGGGGAATGGCCAGGTCTCCCCGGAGGGGGATCCCCTCGAGGTTCAGGAGCACCTCGTGATGCGGAGTGGACCATTCCGTCGGAGTCATCGAGGGCCTCCCTCTTGGGCCTGCCCCGCCGGCGCCGCATCGAGATATTCTCGCACCGCATCATCGCCCACCTGAGGGAAGGAGACATAGGCCTGGCCCACCGCGGTGAAGTCTGGCGGGCTGGCGGCGCAGACGACATCGTCCGCCTCCCGCTCGATCCGCTCATGTCCTTCCGGTGAGCACACCGGCGCGGCAAAAATGAGCCGCCTGGCTCCCCGACGGCGCAGCACCCGGAGTCCGGCGATGGCGGTGGCGCCCGTCGCCAGCCCGTCATCCACCAGGATGACCGTCCGGCCCTCCACCGAAGGCGCCGGGCGCCCCCGCCGGAACACGGCCTCGCGACGCTCCACCTCCTTTACCTCCGCCGCCACGGCCTGATCCACGACGCGACGCGGAATCCCCAGTTGGGCGATGAGCGGCTCGTTGAGCCAGATGGTTCCCGCCGCGACGGCTCCCATCGCGAGCTCGGCATGGCCCGGGACGCCGACCTTCCGCACGACCAGCCCGTCGAGCGGCGCCCCGAGCGCGGCAGCGACCTCCGCCGCGGGAACGATACCGCCGCGCAGCAGCCCCAGCACCAGCGGATCGTCGGCCCGGTACTGCTTGAGCCGTGCCGCGAGCTCCCGGCCGGCGTCGGCGCGATCGAGATAGCGCATCAGGCCTTCCCCTCCGCCACCGCGCGCGAGACGTCGGACGTGGTGACGATGCCCATCAGCCGGCCATCCTTCATGACCAGAAGACGGTGGATGTCGGCAGCCTTCATTCGCTGCGCGGCCGCCTCGACCGTCTGCTCCGGACCGATGGCCCGGAGCCGACGGGTCATGGCCTCCGACACGGTGTGTTCGCCGAGGAGATCCCACTCCGGGCCCCGGGTGGACTCGGTCCGCTCGGTGAGCTCGGCGCCGGCATCGGCCCAGAGATCCTGAAAGAAGGCTCCGTCGAATTCTTCGCCCTCCACTGCGCCCGGCGGCGGCTCTTCGTCCCACCCGATCTCCTCGGCCCCGTCGGTGGGCACGGGACCGAGATTCGCCTGGAAGGACACGATGTCATCGAGACTGACGACGCCTACCACCTTCCCCTGCTCCACCACCGGAGCACCGCTCAGGTGATCGGTGCCCAGGAGCTCCACGAGGTCGCGCAGCGAGAGCTCGGGGCTCACGACGGTGAGCTGGGTACTCATGATGTCCTTGACGAGTGTCATGGCGTCACGCCTCCCACGAGCCTGGGGACAAGGGATGCCGCTTACCTTGTCCAGTATGGCACCGAGGTCTTGAATCGAGGATGAAGTTCCCCTGAGCCGGCGTTCACCCGGTTGAAGCAGGGTTCACGCCGCCTTCACCGTGGCTCCATCGAAGATGAGATAGCATCTTCAGGCAAGGGAGGACCGCCGCATGCCCGTTTGTCGCACCAGGGCCACGACGCCATGACGCGGCTCGCTCTGCTCGCGGGCTCCGCCAGCCAGGCGCTCGGCACGGCGATCGCGACCAGCCTCGAGGTCACGCCGATCCAGCGAATCATTGCCCGGTTCCCGGACAGCGAGCTGCACATCGAGCTCCAGGAGAGCGTTCGTGGAGCCGATGTCTTTCTCGTACAGTCCACCTCCCCTCCCGCCGACGAGCACCTGGTGGAGCTGCTGCTGCTGGCCGACGCCACCCGTCGGGCCGGCGCGGAACGAGTCACCGCGGTGATGCCCTACTTCGGCTATGCGCGACAGGACCGCCGGGCCAGCGGCCGGGAGCCGGTCGGGGCCCGAGTCGTGGCGGATGCGCTGGCGTCAGCCGGACGAGTCGATCGCATCGTGGCGCTGGATCTGCATTCCACCGCCCTCGAGGGGGTCTTTGGGGTGCCGCTCGAGCATCTCAGCGCGGCCGCCTTGCTGACCGAAGCGCTCCGCCCCTATGTGACGACATCGAGCATCGTGGTCGCGCCCGACCTGGGTGCCGTGCACGTCGCCGAACGGTACGCACAGCGTCTTGGACTGCCGGTCGCGATCGTCCACAAGACGCGGATCAGCGGAGAGGACGTCGAGGTCCGCACCCTGACCGGCGACGTGACGGGGCGGCGGCCCATCATTGTCGATGACATGATCAGCACCGGCGGGACGATCGCCGCCGCGGTTCGAGCCCTGCGCGGCGCCGGCGCTCTGAAGGAGACCGTCGTAGCCGCGACCCACGGGCTGTTCGTGGGGCAGGCGGCCACGCTCCTCGGCGAGCTGTCGCTGCACGGGCTGCTGGTATCGGACAGTATCGCCGGGGGAGATCTTCCCGAGCTCACGGTCCGGCGCCTCAGCGTCGCGGGGCTTCTGGCCGACGCGATAGGGCGACTGCACCGGGGCGATTCGCTGGGCGATCTCATCGCCCACCGCTGAGACCGTGCCCCCTCCCTTCCCTGCGTCATGGCTCTTCCCGGCAGGACACCGATGACCGGCGACCTCCCCACGGGGCTGGTGCCCCGGCTCCGAGCCAGTCGTCGCGGAGGCGGCCAATGCCCCCCGCCGTCCTGAACGCCGCCCTGCTCCGCGATCCCGCCCAGCGAAGCGTGCGGGTCATCGCGCAGGCGCGGCTCCAGCGGGTGCTCGAGGAAGCGGCTCGGGTGGAGGTGCGGGTGAGCCTGGATCGCCCGGGAACGCCAACCGAGCCGGGCACGGACGCGACGGATCCCGAGGCCGTTCACGATTTCCGGGTGGCGCTCAGGCGTCTGCGGACCTGGCTGCGAGCGTTCCGGCTGTATCTCGAGGATACCGTTCGCCGCGGTCCCGAGCGGCGCTTGCGCACCCTCTCGCGTCTGGCCGGGCGGGCACGGGACCTCGAGGTCCAATACCTGTGGCTGATCGGCGTGCGCCCGGGACCCGCAGGGGATGCGGCCCGCTGGCTTGCCGAGGACGTCAACCGGGATCAGATCCGCGCGCGCCGGGCGCTCGGTGAGGGACTCGTCGCCGAGCTGCCCAACACCAGCGCGCAACTGGCCGAGGAGCTGCAGCACTACCGCCGTGACACCGCGCTCGAGGAGCCGGTATACGACCGGATGGCGACGGCGATGGCCGACGCCGTGCGCGAGGCGACCGACACGCTGGCCGAAGACCTCGGCCGGGTCGTGCGCCCGGCACAGGCGCCGGAAGCCCACGCCGCCAGGATCTCCATCAAACGCCTTCGGTACCTGCTGGATGGCTTCGGGCGGGCCTCCAGGAACGCCGCGAACATTCTGCCCCGGCTTACCGAGTTGCAGCACCTGTTCGGCGAGCTGCACGACGCCCAGGTGCTGCACCAGCTGGTCCGGGAGATCCGTGCCGTTCCGAAGTCCGGCGCGGACAAGGCGCGGCCGGGTGCCGATCGGCCGCCTCCCCGCGCGCTGAGGGCACTCGAAGCGCTTTTGGCGCGCCGGATCGCTGCCACGTTCCAGGCAGTGCTCCGAGCCGGTCGATCGCGAGCCACCCGCGCGATGTTCAGACGGCTTTCGGCGCTAATCCAGCGGCTGGAACAGGCGGGCCGCCGGGGACGACCTCCCCGGGCGCGTCGGCCCGGCCGTCTGAAGCAAGGCTGAATTCCGAGTGAAGATCCGTTGAGGCCGGACCGTCCCTGACGTCGACCTCACAAGGCCTTCATCGCTGGTTCAGTCTCGGCGGTTACCTTGGCTGTGCACACAGCCTTTGCCAGGGGGAGACATGACTGTCGGAAGAATCTGTACCCGTGTGATGGCGAGCGCGTCGTCCCAGGAGACCGTGCGGGTGGCGGCTCAGCGGATGTCGACGAATGACGTCGGGACCCTCGTGGTCCTCGATGGGGACGAGGCCGGGCCCATCGGCATCATAACCGACCGGGACATGGTCCTTCGATGCCTGGCGCCCGGGCTCGATCCCGAGCGTACCCCGATCAGCTCCATCATGACCCGTCCGGTGCATACCGTGAGCGAGCAGGCGCCGATCGAGGAGGCCCTGCGGACGATGGCGCAGGTCGGTACGCGCCGGCTGGTGGTCCTCGGCGAGATCGGACGGCCGGTCGGCGTGCTGAGCCTGGATGACCTCCTCGACGTGCTGGCCGACGAAGCCGGCGCGATCGGGCGGTTGCTGGGCAAGCAGCAGAGTGGCATCGCCGCGGCGATCGGTGCGCGCTAGCCGTCCCCGCGGGCACGACGTCCGCGTCGGGCACCGGGTGGTGAGCAGCTGGGTAGGAGGGATGGAGCCCATCGGGCCATCGGATCCGGAGCCCGCCGCCGAGGCTCCCGGCGCGGAGCGTGGCGGCTCCGAACTGGTTCGCGTGATCACTTCGGTCTGGATCATGGACCCGGAAGGTCCCATTCAACGGGCGAACGCGAAGGAAACCGTATGAAACCCGTCGCTTCAGGGATCGGCGCGGCCATTCGCGATCTCGGCAAGATCCGGCCCGCTCCGCAGCACTTGGTCTCCTGCTACCTCAGGCTCGAGGTCGGCGATCGGACGCGAAGGAAGTATCTCGCCCACCTCAAGGGGGCCGTCGCTCAAGCCGAGGCCGCGATCGCGGGATTGGAAACGGCTCGTCGCCGTCCGATCGAGCGCGATCTCCGCCGCGTCATGAAATTCGTGGCGACTCCGGGCCGTCTCCCGCCCGCCCCGGGGCTCGCCATCTTCGCCTGCGAAGCCCGGGACCTGTTCCTCGCCGTCCCGATGCCCCGCGTGCATCAGACCCGCGTGGTGGTGGACCATGTGCCTCACCTCCGGGAGCTGCTCACGGTGCAAGAAGAGAGCGGCCGAATCCTGGTGGCCGTGCTTGATCGCACCATGGCCCGATTGTTCGAAGTCACGGCCTTCGGCATCGGCGAGCTGGCCGAGATGCGGGCCACCGCGACCCGCGGGGGCAAGTTCCACAGCGACCGGCAGGACAGTCCGGGCTGGGGAGAAGGACAGTTCCACCGCCGGATCGAAACGGAGCGGCATCGTCACTTCGCGGCGGTCGGCCGGCGGCTGGCTCAGCTCGACCGGGCCCATCCGGCCGATGGAATCGTCCTGGCCGGTCCCTCGGACGACACCCGGGCCGCCACCCGGTTTCTTCCGCCGGCGCTCTCGGCCCGCTTCATGGGCACCGCGCGGCTCAACCCCACAGCGGTACGGCCCGCCGAAGTCCAGGCGGCGGCCCTGAGGCTCCGCAACGAGTTCGATGGCTTCCGTGAGCGCGACCTGGTCGCGGGGCTGGAGGGCAAGGTGCGCGAGGGCTGGGCGGTGAACGGCTCGCGCCCAGCGCTTCAGGCCCTCGCCCGAGGCCAGGTGCGGACCCTGCTGATTCGGACCGACCTGACCGGCTCCGGCTACCGCTGCCCTGATTCCGGCCGGCTGGTGCTCTCCGCGGCCGAATGTCGCGGGGCGGGCACGCGGGAGCCAGTGGCGGATCTGGTGGACGAGGCCATCGAGGAGGCGCTGGGCCAAGGAGTGGCCGTCAGGGTAATCCATGCACCGGAACTTGCCGGGGCGATCGATGGTCTCGCCGCCGAGCTTCGCTTTCGTTGATCGACTTCCACCGCACCACGAGGAGACCGTCCATGTCACCCCAGGAACCGCTCGGCCCGTTCTGCCAGAGCTGCGGTATGCCGCTGAACCAGGCGGAGGATTTCGGAACCAGCGTCGAGGGGCATCGCGTAAACGACTACTGCCACTTCTGCTACCAGGGCGGAGCCTTCGTCAATCCCGACATCACGATGGAGGAGATGATCGACCTGTGCGTGGGCATCATGGCCCAACGGGGCATGCCCGAACCCAAGGCCCGGGCGATGCTCACCGATGTCTTGCCGCATCTCAAACGCTGGCGCGAGGCGTCCATCCAGCGCGTGCTTCAGACCGCCGGGGGCCGGGGGTTGCCCTCGGGCGACGAGGAGTGCTGAACCGGCTAGGCCGCGGGGTTGCCATCCAGCGGGTGCCGGCGGGCAAAGAGTCGTTTGGCCAGCTCGGATGAGACGACCAGCAGCCCCGAGAGCACGAGCATTGCCCCCAGAAGGCCGATAGGCAGGGGCGCAAAGCCCAGCAGCCCGGCGCCGGGCAGGTAGGGGAGCGCCAGGGTCAGGGCTGCCACCGCGAGAGTGGCCGTCAGGAGAGGGCGGGACGGCCGGCTCCGGTAGAAGACCTTTCCCGTCCGGATCACCAGCAGAACGAAGATCTCCGTCATCATGGACTCCAGGAACCATCCGGTGCGGAACTGCGCCACTGGTACCGCCAGCGCGAGCAGGAGTCCGAAGGTCAGGTAGTCGAAGGCCGAGCTCACCAGGCCGAAGGTCACCATGAAGTTCCGGATATAGCGCACGTTCCAGCGGCGGGGTTGGGCCACCAGCTCCGGGTCGACCCGATCGGTGGCAATGGCCATGGCCGGCAGGTCGCTGAGCAGGTTGAGGAGCAGGATCTGCTTGGGCAGCATGGGAAGAAAGGCCGCGACGAGCGAGGCGCCGGCCATGCTGAACATGTTGCCGAAGTTGGCGCTGGTCGTGACGAAGACGTACTTGAGGGTATTGGCGAAGGCCCGGCGCCCCTCCGCGATGCCCTCGGCCAGCACCTCCAGATCCTTCCGCAGCAGCACGATGCTGGCCGCCTGTTTGGTGACGTCGACGGCGGTGTCCACGGAGATGCCGACGTCGGCCGCGTGCAACGCCGCCGCGTCATTGATGCCGTCGCCCAGGAATCCGACCGACAGACCCGAGCGCTTGAGCGCGAGGATGATCCGTTCCTTCTGATTGGGATCGACTTCCGCGAAGACATCGGCCTCGTTGGCGCGGCGCTGCAGCGCCGCCGCGCTCAGCTCCCGCACTTCGGCGCCGGTCACGACCGTGTCGGCGCGGAGCCCGACCTCCCGGGCAATCGCCTCCGCCACCAGGCGGTTGTCGCCGGTCACCATCTTGAGCGTGATGCCCAGGGCGCGCAGGCGACCGAGGGTTTCCCGGATGCCCGCCTTGGGCGGATCGGCGAAGGCGAGTATCCCGATGAAGCGCATCCCAGTCTCGTCCTCCCGGGTGGCATTGGTGGCGGCCGTCATGGCGCGCGAGGCGACTCCGACGCAGCGGAGCGCCGCCGTCCCGAACTCGGCGCCGAGCTTGACCGCGGCATCGCGTTGCCCCGCCTGGTCCGGCGGGAAGTCGCAGGCGGCCAGCACCTCCTCCAGGGCACCCTTGGTGATGAGCAGGCGCTCCCCCCCCGGCGCTTCGACCAGCACGCTGAGCCGCCGGCGGAGGAAGTCGTAGGGGACTTCGTCGAGCTTCCGGAACCCGCTCGTGTCCCAGGTACGGTCGCTCCGGATGGCGGCATCGAGCGGATTGTCGAATCCCGACTGGAAGACCGCGTTGAGATACGCCAGACGATGGACTTCCTCCGAGGCCTGGCCGTCGGGCGCTACCGCCGAGCGCAGCCGGACGGTGCCTTCAGTCAATGTCCCGGTCTTGTCGGTGCACAACACACTCATTCCCCCGAAGTCCTCGATCGCCACCAGGCGGCGCACCACCACCTGGCGGCGGGCCATGCGCCGGGCGCCGTGGGACAGGGTAATCGCCACGATCGCGGGAAGAAGCTGGGGGGTGAGCCCGACCGCCAGCGCGAGCGTGAAGAGGAACGCGTCGAGCCAGGGACGGTGCAGCGCCACGTTGAGGGCGAAGATCAGCAGCACCAGGACCAGGGTCACCTGGAGCAGCAGGTATCCGAACCGGCGCACGCCCCGTTCGAACTCCGATTCCGGGGGCGGTCGCACCAGCTTCGAGGCGAGGGCGCCGTACATCGTGGTGCGTCCCGTGGCCACCACCAGCGCGAGCGCGGTGCCGGCCACCAGGTGCGACCCCATGAAGAGGGCGCAGACCCGCTCGCCCAGGGACGCATCGGCGGGCACCTCGGCCGACGTCTTCGTCGCCGGGAACGACTCACCGGTCAGGGCCGCCTCGTCCACCGCGAGGTTCCGGGCCTCGAGCACCCGGCAATCGGCGGGCACCAGATCGCCGGCGTTGAGCACCACGATGTCTCCAGGGACGGTTTCTTCGATGGGAATCTCGCGATCCTGACCGTCGCGGCGGACGCAGGCCCGGATCCGGATCATCCCGAGGAGCTCTTCGATGGCGTTCGATGCGGTGCGCTCCTGCCAGAACCCGAGCAGACCGCTGCCCAGCAGGATGACCAGCGTGATCACGGCGTCGGTCGCCTCCCCGGCAAAGCCCGAGAGTACCGCCGTGATGAACAGCAGAATGGAGATCGGACTGCTGAACTGGCGAACCAGCAGGGTGAAGGCCCCGTGCGAGGTGGGGGCGCGCAGCACGTTCGGCCCCAGGCGCGCCAATCGCGCGGCGGCTTCGGCGGACGACAACCCCGCCCGGGACGACCCCGCCTCGGCGAGCAGCGTGTCC
Organism: uncultured Gemmatimonadales bacterium; assembly: GCA_963762545.1. Taxonomy (GTDB): domain Bacteria; phylum Gemmatimonadota; class Gemmatimonadetes; order Gemmatimonadales; family GWC2-71-9; genus JABFSM01. The sequence continues at coordinate 506,334 of CAVXLC010000003.1, forward strand.
TCGCCGCGGCTCCAGAAGGGCGTGCCGGGCTCCGGCGGGAGCGGGTTACCGCTTCGCGACATGGGTCCTGCGATGCTGGAGCTCCCGGACCGCGAGGATGAGCGCGGCCGCGAGCAGCGGGAGGAAGAAGTAGATGACCCGGTAGGCCAGGAGCGCCCCGAGCACTTTCGTGACGGGCAGCGTCCGGCCGACCGTCGCGGCGATGATGGCCTCGAAGATCCCGATGCCCCCCGGGAGCTGCCCGATCAGGGCGGCGAGCTGACCCAGCATGAAGGCCCCGAGGAACCCGGGAAACCCGAAGGCCCGGGCTCCGGGCAGGAGCACGAACAGCGCGGCGGCGGAGAAGATCCAGTCGAGCAGCGAGACGCCGAGCCGGGCCAGCGAGGTGCCGAGCGGGGTCGGCCGCAGAACCCGGCTGACGATCCGGAGCGCGGGCCCGCCGCGCGCGCTCCAGACCAGGAATACCCCGAGGAGCCCCAGGGCGAAGAGCCCGATCGGTCGGGTGGAATGGAACGGCAGGCGGAGCAGTGCCGGGATCGCCTCGGGCTCGAAGGTGAAGGCCAGCCCCGCGGCGGCCAGCAGGCCCAGCACGTAGGTCACGGTGTTGAAGAGGACCAGCGTGGTGGTGCTGCCGGTCGACAGCCGTGAGCCCCCGTAGAAGCGGGCCCGGACCGCGCCTCCGGCAACCACCGCAAACGGCAGGCTGTTCGCAAAGGCGAAACCGGTAAAACCCCCGAGCATGGCCTTGCCGGAATGGATCCGGCGGCCCAGCGACTTCAGCGCCAGGAGATCATGGGCGCTCAGGGCCAGATAGCTGAAGAGAGTGGCCAGTACACAGAGAGCCAGTCGGGTCGGTGAGAGGGCGCGAACATCCTGGATCACTTCACGCACCGAATGCTCACCCAGCTCGTGGCGGAGCACCCAGAGCGCAGCCGCGAGGAGAACGACTCCGATGATGGGACCGACCGCCCGCTTCAGAGTCATTCTGGCTTCTGATCCCCGCTCGGTGGGAGGCCGCCGGAGCGCGTCAGCCTCCATGGTAGCCGGTGGCCCGAGGCAGGGGCAAGCGGACCGCCTCCGAACCACGCGGCGCCCCGTGAAGCCGGGTTCATGCCGGCTTCATGCCGGCTCCACGCCTCGGCGGGTACCATCCACCGAGAGGAGATTTTCCCCCCATGACCGCCGCGGCACCGACGTATCTTCGCTGGTTCCAGGACCTCTCGCTGAGCGATGTGGCCCAGGTCGGTGGAAAGAACGCCTCCCTCGGCGAGATGATCCGGTCGCTCGGGCCGGCGGGCATCCGGGTTCCTGATGGCTTTGCCCTGACAGCGGAGGCGTTCCGGCTTCACCTGGCCGAGGCCGGCGTCGCGGAGGACGTCTACGGGGCGCTCGATCGGCTGGACGTGGGGGACCTCGGCGCCCTGGCGAAGACCGCGCGCGTGATCCGTGAGCGGGTGAGCTCGGCCCCCCTACCCCGCGTCGTCTCGGACGCCGTCGCAACCGCCTACGCGGAGCTGTCCCGCCGGCACCGGGAGGAGGCCACCGACGTGGCGGTCCGGTCCAGCGCCACGGCGGAAGACCTTCCGACCGCCTCGTTCGCGGGCCAGCACGAGACGTTTCTCAACGTGCGCGGTTCCGCGGCTCTCGACACGGCCATCCGCGGCTGCATGGCCTCCCTCTTCACCGACCGGGCGATCGTCTACCGCACGCAGCACGGGTTTGCGCACCGCGACGTGGCCCTCTCCGTCGGGATCCAGAAGATGGTGCGCAGCGACCTCGGCTCGGCCGGGGTGATCTTCACGCTGGATACCGAGAGCGGGTTTCGCGACGTCGTCCTGATCACCGGCGCCTGGGGTATCGCGGAAACCGTGGTCCAGGGCCGGGTGAATCCAGATGAGTTCTGGGTGCACAAGCCCACCCTGCGGGCGGGGTTCGCGCCGGTGATCCGCCGGGAGCGGGGTGACAAGGCCGTCAAGCTGATCTATGGACCGGGCTCAACCCCGGTGGTGGAAGTGCGAGTGAGCGCGGCCGATCGACTTCGCTTCGTCCTCGACGAACCCGAGGTGCTCCAGCTGTCCCGCTGGGCCATGGCGATCGAGGACCACTACTCGGCGCGCGCCGGCCGGCCGATGCCGATGGACATCGAGTGGGCGCGGGATGGGCGGTCCAATGAGTTGTTCATCGTGCAGGCCCGCCCGGAGACCGTGCATACCGGCAGCCACGCGGTGGAGCTCGAGTTCTACAAGCGGAAGGCCGATGGCCGCGTGCTGCTGCACGGCAAGAGCGTGGGCAACCGCGTGGGGTGCGGCCCCGCGAGGATCGTCATGACCCCGGCCGACCTGGGAAGCGTGCAAACCGGCGACGTGCTGGTGGCGCCGATGACCGATCCCGACTGGGAGACGGTACTTCGCAAGGTGGCCGCGGTCGTCACCGACGAAGGAGGCCGGACCTGCCACGCCGCGATCGTTTCCCGCGAACTGGGGATTCCCTGCGTCGTCGGCACGGGAAACGGGACTCGCCAGCTGACGCCCGGGGGCCTCGTCACGGTGTCCTGCGCCGAGGGGGACGAGGGCCGGGTGTACGAGGGACGGGTCGAGTTTGAGCGCCAGGTGATCGATCCCACCAGCCTCCCCAAGTCCCCGGTGCCACTGATGCTCAACCTCGGCAATCCGGACCGGGCCTTCCACCTCGCGCAGCTTCCCAGTGCCGGGGTTGGCCTGGCGCGGATCGAGTTCATCATCTCGGGCTGGATCGGGATCCATCCCATGGCGCTGCTCCATCCCGAGCGCATCGGCGACCCGGCGACCCTGGCCGAGGTCCGTCGGCGGACGGCCGGCCACACCTCGCCAGGGGAATTCTTCGTGGAGCGGCTGGCATCGGGTGTCGCACAGATCGCCGCGGCGTTCCATCCCCGGCCGGTCATCGTCCGGTTCTCCGATTTCAAGACCAACGAGTATGCCGGGCTGCTGGGGGGAGCGCCGTTCGAGCCCACCGAGGCCAACCCGATGATCGGCTTCCGGGGCGCTTCCCGCTACTACGACGACCGCTACCGGGAAGCCTTTGCGCTCGAGTGCGCCGCGATCCGCCGGGTACGCGACACCATGGGACTCGCCAACGTGAAGGTGATGATTCCCTTCTGCCGGACGCTCGAGGAGGCCCGCAAGGTGCTGGTGGAGCTCGAGACCAACGGCCTGCGCCGCGGCACGGGCGGGCTCGAGGTCTATCTGATGTGCGAGATCCCCAACAATGTGATCCTCGCCGAGGAATTCTCCGAGCTCTGCGACGGCTTCTCGATCGGCTCGAACGATCTCACCCAGCTGGCGCTCGGCGTAGACCGGGACTCCGAGCTGCTGTCCCATCTCTTCGATGAGCGCGACCCGGGGGTCAAGCGGCTCATCGCGATGGTCATCGAGGCGGCACACCGCAAGGGCCGCCCGGTGGGCATCTGCGGCCAGGCTCCGAGCGACTATCCCGAGTTCGCCGAGTTTCTCGCCGACCTCGGCATCGATTCGATATCGCTCAACCCGGATTCGCTGCCGGGGGTGGCCGAACGACTGGCGAGCCGGCGCCTCAGGCGGGCCGAGCCGGAATCGCGGGAGCTGGTGGAGGCGGTCCATGGCTAGGATGGGTTCCCGGGCCGGATGGCTCCTCGCCGCGGCGATCATCGGGGTCATTCTGGCCGATCGCATCCTGGCCGGAAGGACGCAGGCCGAGGAAGTGCCCTATAGCACCTTCCGCGACCACTTGGCGGCCGGCCGGATCGCGCGGGTGACCGTCTCGGCCGCGACGCTCCGCGCCACGCTCAAGGCGCCGCTTCCCGACGGCGCTCACGACATTGTCACCACCCGCGTCGAACCGGAACTCGCCGCCGAGCTCACCAAGTACGGCGTCGCCTTCTCGGGCGAACCGGAGAGCGGCTTTCTCCGGGTGCTCCTGAGCTGGGTGATACCGACACTGTTGTTTGCCGGCTTGTGGCTGTTCCTGCTCCGGGGCGGCGCCGGCGCGCGTCAGGGCGGCCTCCTCGCCATCGGCAAGAGTAAGGCAAAGGTTTACGTGGAGACCGAGACCACGGTGACGTTCGACGACGTGGCCGGCGTGGACGAGGCCAAGGCGGAGCTCCTTGAAGTGATTGCGTTTCTGAAAGACCCGAAATCGTACGGACAGCTCGGGGCCCGGATTCCCAAGGGGATTCTCCTGGTCGGCCCGCCGGGTACCGGCAAGACGCTCCTGGCGCGCGCGGTGGCCGGCGAGGCGCGGGTGCCGTTCTTCTCGATCAACGGCTCGGAGTTCGTAGAGCTGTTCGTCGGGGTGGGCGCGGCGCGAGTGAGAGATCTGTTCGAGCAGGCAAGGCAGACCGCTCCCTGCATCATCTTCATCGACGAGATCGACGCGCTGGGCCGGGCCCGCGGAATACCGCTCGTCACCGGGGCCAACGATGAAAAAGAGCAGACGCTCAATCAGCTGCTCGCGGAGCTTGATGGCTTCAGCCCCGAGAGCGGCGTGGTTCTGCTCGCCGCGACCAATCGCCCGGAAATCCTGGACCCGGCCCTGCTCCGCGCAGGGCGCTTCGATCGGCAAGTCCTGGTGGATCGCCCCGACAAGATCGGGCGGGCGCAGATTCTCGCGGTGCACCTTCGCAAGATCAAGACCGCCCCCGGTTTAGACAAGGAGGCGATCGCGGCCCTCACGCCGGGCTTCACGGGCGCCGATCTCGCCAATCTGGCCAACGAGGCGGCACTCGTCGCCACGCGCCGGGCAGCCGGCGAGGTGGGCATGGCGGACGTCACGGCGGCGCTGGAGCGCATCGTCGCGGGTCTCGAGAAGAAGAACCGGCTCATCAACCCACGGGAACGGACCGTGGTCGCCTACCACGAAATGGGCCATGCCGTGGTGACACGCTCGCTGCCGGGGACCGACCCGATCCACAAGGTATCCATCATTCCCCGAGGGATCGGCGCGCTGGGGTACACCCTGCAGCGCCCCACCGAGGATCGCTACCTGGTCACCCGCACGGAGCTGGAGCACAAGCTGACTGTGCTGCTCGGGGGACGGGCGGCGGAGGTGCTGGTCTTCGACGAGCTGTCCACCGGTGCAGCGGACGACCTCGCCAAGGCGACCGACATCGCCCGGGACATGGTGATCAGGTACGGGATGGACCGAACCATCGGGCAGGTCGTGTACGCCGACCCCGCCAGTCCGTTTCTCGACCGCAGCTTCCGGACCGAGCTGGAGCCCCGTCGCTTCAGCGAAACGACCGCGCGGGAAATCGAATGTGCGGTTCGGGATCTCCTCGACGGCGCGTTCGCCCGGGCGACGGCGATCCTGAAACGCAATCGACGGGCGCTGGAGCTCGGCGCGCAGCGGCTGCTCGAAAAAGAAACGCTGGCCGAGTCGGAGCTGCCAGCGGTGCTGGCGGAGGAGGCCCCTGGGACCCCGGGCGCGATGCGCCAGCCCGCCGCCGGCCTCGCCTCGGTGTGACCGATCCGAAGGACGCTTCACGCTCGACTCACGGTCCCTTTCAGGACCCGGGGTGATACTGGAAACGCCGTACTCCGTTGGAGCGATCTGCTGGGAGGCTCCTATGGCCACCTTTGTTCTGCTGACCCGGATGTCCGAGACCGCCGCCACCGGCCCAAGGCGGCTCGAACAGCTGGAAAAGGAAACGATGCGCCACGTCCGGGAAGAGTGTCCCACGGTGGAATGGGTCAACAATCTCGCGGTCCTCGGGCCCTACGACTACCTCGACATCTTCGAGGCGCCGGATGTCGAGACCGCCGCAAAGGTGGCCACGCTGGTGCGCACCTATGGCCACGCGCATACCGAAGTCTGGGGAGCCGTCGAATGGGAGCGATACAAGGAGCTGGTGCGCCAGCTGCCGGACTCCGAGCTGATCACGTCGGCTGTGGGCGCCTGACCGGCCCATCCGGGATGGGCGCAGCAAGTTGAACCGATGATCGAGACCCCGGGGTGCGGATGCCGGGGATCGCGCGGCCCCATTGATGGCATCCGCCAGCACGAAAGGTCGTGAGTGATGCAAATCCCCCTGCAGATCGTGGCGGACGGTGCGGAGCTCGGCTCGGTCGAGCGGGATATGGTCCGCGGGCATGCCGACAAGCTGGAGAAGTTCTTCCCTCGCCTGCTGGGATGCACCGTAACGATCTCGGTGCCCAATCGGTGGCCCCAGAACGGGCCGATGATGTACCGGGTCCGAATCGACTTGGCCGTCCCCGGTGAAGACGTGGTCATCGAGCGACAGCCCCACGTGCTGCTCCTCGACGCGGTACAGGATGCGTTCCGGGTGGCCGGACGCCGCCTTCAGGACTACGTCCGCCGCCTGACCTCGACCAGCCCGGTCGAGGCCCGCGTCGAGCCGGAGCGCGGCCGGGTGATCAGGATGTTTCCCTGGGAGGGGTACGGCTTTCTCGAGGGTGCAGACGGGCGCGAGATCTACTTCCATCGCAACAGTGTCCTCAAGGACGGGTTCGACCGCCTCGAGGTCGGCACCGAGGTCCGTTTCGCGGAGGAAGAGGGGGACAAGGGGCCCCAGGCGAGCTCGGTCAGCATCGCCGGCGGCCAACGTGCCGGGCGACAGCTGAACCGGGGCCAACCCGAGTCCTGAGTGCCAGGCCACAGGCGGACCCTGCGTCCCGGGTCCTGACCTGTCCCTTGACGACGCCGAGCCGCATATGAATACGACCCGGACGCTCCCGCCGCGGCTGGAGGTCGCCCATCTCTCGGTATCGTTCGGGAACCAACGAGTGATCGACGACCTCTCGTTCGAGGTAGTCTCGGGAAGCTCGCTCGCCATCATCGGGCCCAATGGGTCAGGAAAGACCGTTCTCTTCAGGGCACTGATCGGCGCGATCCCCGCGCAAGGGGTGGTTCGCTGGGCGCCCGGGTCCGTCATCGGGTACGTCCCTCAGAAGCTCGACCTGGAGCGTGATCTTCCGCTCACCGGGCGGGAGTTCCTCCTGGCCAAAGCGGCGGTGACCCGGCGCTCGGGCGCTGAGGTTTCCCGAGTGCTCAACCTGGTCGAGCTCGGTGCCGAGGTCGCAGGACAGCCGCTCGGCACCCTGTCCGGAGGCCAGTTCCAGCGCCTGCTCCTCGCGTTCGCCCTGATGGGGAAGCCCACGGTGCTCCTCTTTGATGAGCCGACCGCCGGTGTGGACGAGCCGGGAGAAGAACACCTCTATGAGCTGATCCGCCGTCTCCAGCGGGAAGAGCGCCTCACCCTCCTGCTCATCTCGCACGAGCTCAATCTCGTGTATCAGTATGCGGACACCGTCCTGTGTCTGTCCCGCCGGCATACCTATCTGGGCCCGCCGCTCCAGATCCTGACGCCCCAGCGGCTTCAGGAGGTCTACGGCCGGCCGATGCAGTTTCACCGGCACGATGCTCCCCGTGCCTAGCGACTTGCTGCTCCCATTGGCGATGTCCGCCGCCGCCGGACTGGTGGGCAGTATCGCCGTCATGCGCCGGATGACGCTGGCGTCGGATGCGCTTTCCCACGTCGCTCTGCCCGGTGTGGGGATCGCGCTTCTGCTCCACCTCAATCCCGTGCTGGGCGGGTTGACTGCGTTGTTCGCGGGCACATTGCTGATCTGGGCGCTCGAACAGAAGACCCATCTTCCCACGGAGGCGACGATCGGAGTGGTCTTCTCGGCGGCCCTCGCGATCGGCAGCATGCTGGCCACCGGGGAAGAGCTGCTGGGAGCCCTCTTCGGGACGACGACGGCGCCGGGGCGGATCGAGACCATCCTGGCCCTCGCCGGCGCCCTGCTGGTGATCCTGTTCGTGATCCGGTACCAGAGCCGTCTGGTGATTGTCCTGGTCTCGGCTGACCTCGCGCGTACAGCTGGAATCAACGTTGCCCGGGCGAACCTGCTCTTCCTGCTGGCCTTTGCCGTGACGGTGGCGCTCGGCCTCCGGTTCCTCGGCGTGCTCCTCATGGGCTCGCTCATCATCATCCCGGCGGCGACGGCCAAGCGCCTGGCGCGCAGCCTGCGCTCGATGCGGTTGATCGCCGTCACCACGGCCATCGTGGCCACCCTGCTCGGCGCCCTGGCGGCGCCCATGATCCACGTCGAGGCGGGACCGCTCACCATTGTCGTGGCGGCCGGCATGTTCGTGCTGAGCCTGGCCGTGCGTCGGCCATCCTGACTCCGTCGAGACGTCCTCGATACCAGGCTCCGTGCAGATCGTGACCGACGGGACCCGAAACCGGCGCCCCCGAATTCCGGAGGGGACGGGTTAACTCGGGATTCAGCGTTGCTTCACCCGACCCTGGGTACATTGGCGGAGAGTACTACTCGGAGTATGCCATGAGTCCCTCTGTCATCGCCCTGCCTCCGGTCCCCGCCGGTGTCCGGCCCCCGGTTCCCAGGGCCCCAGTCGAGCAGCCGCACTCCCGTAAGGCAGGAGCGCGCGCCGTCGCGATTCCGGTCGGCGACGCCACCCTCGAGGGAACCCTCATCTGGCCCTGCCATCCGTCCGGATTCGTGCTCGTCACCCGGGCCCGCCGGGGCAGGCAGGCCGGCCTGGAGGACGTGCATCTGGCGGCCCGCTTGCGGACCGAGGGCCTGGGGACGCTGCTGATCGAGCGCATCACCGGCTCGCGCGGCTCCGACTCGGAGTTCCAGCCCGGGCAGTTCCAGGCGGCGGCCGAATGGCTGGGCCAGCAGCCCGAGGCCGCCGGGCTGCCGATGGGGTATCTGAGTATCGGCGTCGGCACCTCGGGGACCCTCGCCGCCGCCGGTTCATCGGCCCGGCTGGCCGCGGTGGTGTCGTATGGGGGAGACCCTGGCGTACTGGGCGACCGGCTGTACGTCCTTCGGCCACCGACATTGCTCATCGTGGGCGACAGCGACTACGAACGTCTCCGGATCCTCCACCCCGCCCTGGTCCGGTTCGGCGGGCCCACCTGGCTTACGACGATTCCCGGGGCGGCCTCGTTGCACCAGGCCCGCGCGCTCGAAGAAGCCGGGCACCGGGCCGCCCAGTGGTTCGTGCGGCACCTCACCCTGGAACCCGCCTGGCGAGCCCTCCACATGCATGCGTAAGCAGAGCGCGGGAATACTGCCGTATCGGTTCTCCCGCGGCGGGCTGGAAGTCCTCCTGGTACATCCCGGCGGCCCCTACTGGGCCCGCAAGGATTTGGGCGCCTGGTCCATCCCCAAAGGGGAGTTCGAGCCGGGGGAGGATCCGCGTGATGCCGCCCGGCGCGAATTCCAGGAGGAAACCGGCTTCACCGCCGAGGGAACTCCGGTTCCCCTGACCCCCCGCTTGCAGCCGGGAGGCAAGCTGGTCCACGCCTGGGCTCTCCGGGGCGACTGGGACCCCGGGTTGATTCGCAGTAACAACTTCTCGATGGAATGGCCTCCCCGATCCGGGCAGATGCGGGAGTTTCCCGAAGCGGACCGGGCCGAGTGGTTTGCGCTCGACGAGGCCAGACGGAGGATCCTCCCCGGGCAGGTCCCTTTCCTGATCGAGTTGGAGGTTCTATCCCCCCGGCCCGCGGCCGGGGAAGAGTCATGAGCGGACCCGTCCCTGCATCCGGTACATCTGCAGGATCTCCCGCTCCGTCGTGGCATCGCCGGCGCTGCGATCAACCCGGATCCCGAGGAGGCGCGGGAAGCGCAACGCATATCCCGGCGCGGCTCCGACCTTGCCGCAGGTGTGCCGCGGCGACCGGGTGATTTCATCGGCCAGTACCTCCACCACGAGCTTCGGCTCGATCCACACATCCGGCGTAATGGCAGAGTCCACCCGCCGCGGCCGGGCTGGGCAAGCCAGGGGACCCATCCTGCGGCGCAAGGCCCGCCACTCCCGTTCGGACAGCCCCGATCCGATCTTCGCGACGGTCCGGAAGCGATCCCGGCGCGGATCGTACACCGCCGCCAGCAGCGAGCCCACCCCCAGGGCGGCACGCTTGCCTCGGCCCACCAGGTAGCCGACCAGCACCACATCCACCGTGTCGCGCAGCTTCGATTGGTAGGAGCGCTTCAGCTTGACCCAGTCGAATCCGCGGGCTCCCGCCCGGTACGGCGCGTCGATTCGCTTGGCCACAACTCCTTCGAGGCCTCGCCGCATCATGGCGTTGAAATAGCGCTGGAGCTCTCCCACGCTACCGGTCGTGAGCGATTCGGTCACCGCCACCGCCCCGCGCGGCGAGCTGCGCAGCAAGGCGGCCAGGCGGCGGCTCCGTTCTCCCTGGGGCCGCTCGAGGTAGCTCTTCCCGTTGGCGTACAGCAGGTCGAACGCAAAGAGACCGGAGCGGATGCCGCTCCGCCGTCTCGGCGATCCGGTGCTTGCGCTTGCGCGTCATGGTGATCTGGAAGGGGAGAAACTTCCCGGTGGCCGGATCATGCACCACGGCCTCGCCTTCCAGGATGGCTCGGCGAGCGCGCAACTGCCGCCGAAGGCCGCCGGTGAGCTCCGGAAACATCAGGCTGACGTCCTCCAGCCGGCGGCTGAATGCCCAGACCCGGTCTCCGTCCCGGTGCAGCTGGAGGCGGAAGCCGTCGTACTTGGGCTCGACCTGCGCCGTACCGAGGCGGGCGATGATCGCCCCCGCGGATGGGAGGCGCTGGGCCAGGGCCGGCCGGACCGGGATTCCCACCTTGGGCCCGATCCTCGCGAGTCCGTGCACCCCACGGGCATACGCGAGCCGGACCACTCCCCCAAGGTCGGAGCGGACGTTGTAGGCCTGCTCGATCAGGTGCTTCCGGCCCCGATCTCCCAGCGCGCCGGCGGCCGCGGCTTCCAGAATCGTCGCATCGCCGATGCCGAGGCGGAGCCGACCCTGAACGATGCGAACGAGAAAGCGCGCCTCGAGGGCCGTGGCACGATGGAGCAGCTCCACCAGGAGCCGCGTCTTTCGCTCGACGGCCCCCGCCCCGCTCGCCTGGGCGACTTCGAGCAGGGCGGCATGGGCCTGCCGAATCGAGAGCGCTCGCCCGGGCGAGGCCTTGCTGAGCGACTCCATCACCAGCCCCAGGTCTCCCACCTTCTTGAATTGCTTCGCGACGGAGTTCTCGGTGGTACCCGAGACCCGGGCCACCACACGAAGCAGGAGCCGCTCCCCGACCCCGAGCTCGATGCCCTCGTAGGCCGGTCTGAGCTGGCCCTGGAGCAGGTAGACGATGGGCTCGAGCTCGTCGAGGCCGGCACGCCCGAACAGGCCGGCCACGACGCGCACCGCGTTGAGACGGCCCGTGCTGAGCTGGAGCCGACCGAATACCTCCGCCAGCTCGCGGAACTTCACGGCTGCGCTTCCCGGCCGGAATCCGTTACCCGGCTCACCGTCTGGACTTTTTCCGGAGCAGCTTGAGCAGGCCGTCGAGGCTCCGGGTGTTCGCAATGTCGCCCGCCGTGGCCCAGGCGCGGCGGGCTTGATCCACGCCCCAGCGCATGAAGCCGAGCTCGGCCGTGGAATGGGCGTCGGTGCTGATCACCAGCGTGATGCCCCGTTCCAGGGCCGTGTGCGCGGCCACATCGTCCAGATCGAGCCGCGCCGGCTGGGCGTTCACTTCAAGCAGGACTCCTTCCTCCACCGCGGCGGCAAGGACCTCCTCCAGGTCGAGCCGGATCGGGGCCCGTTCGCCGATCATCCTGCCGGTCGGGTGCGCCAGTATCCGGACCGCCGGGTGCCGGATGGCCCGAAGAACCCGCTTGGTCTGTTCCCGCTCACTCAGCTCGAAATGGGAGTGCACCGAAGCGAGCACCAGATCGAGCCCCGACAGGGCTTCGTCGTCCAGATCCAGGCTGCCGTCCCGGCGGATGTCCACCTCCGCCCCCTTGAGGATGGTGAGTCGCGAGCGGGCATTGAGCCGGTCAATGGCGCGCCCCTGACGCCGGAAGCCGGCGGCGTCCAAGCCTCCGGCTACTCGCACCGCCGGGGTGTGGTCGGTAATCGCCAGGTACTCGTAGCCAAGCTGCTCCGCGGCGCGCACCATCGCCTGAAGCGTGTTCCGCCCGTCGCTTCCCGTAGTGTGACTCTGCAGATCGCCCCGAATGTCAGCCAGCTCGACCAGTTTGGGGAGGCGCCCACCGCGGGCCACCTCGATCTCCCCCCGGTTTTCCCGCAGCTCGGGAGGAATCCACCGGAGACCGAGGGCGCGGGCGACCTGCTCCTCGGTCTTCCCGGCGATCCGCCGGGAGCCCCGAAACACCCCGTACTCGTTGAGCTTGAGCCCCCGGCCCTGGGCCAGCCGCCGAACCGCGATGTTGTGGGCCTTGGAGCCAGTGAAGTAGTAGAGCCCCGCCCCGAAGCTCTCCGGTTGGAGGACCCGCAGGTCCACCTGGAGACCGGAGCGCAGCCGCACCGACGCCCCAGTCTCTCCCTGCGAGAGGACCTCGGCGACTTCAGGATAGGCCAGGAAATGGTCCACGGTGGCGGGCTTGGACCGGCAGGTGACCAGCATGTCGAGATCCCCGACGGTCTCGGCGCGGCGGCGGTAGCTCCCCGCGATTTCCACCTGCTCCACCCCGGGGCCCTCGCGAAGATACGCTTCCAGCGGCTCCGCATACTGCCTTGCGGTGGCCCGTAACATCCGCCGGTCGCCGGCTTCATGGATACCGAGCTCGTGAAGCAGCCTGGCTTCGGTCTTCTCCCCGAATCCGGGCAGCTTCCTGACCCGGTGGGCGCGGAGGGCACGGGCGAGCCCGGCCAGGGAGTTGACCCCAAGCCGGTTCCGGAGGAGCCGGGCTCGCTTCGGACCCAGGCCGCGCAGGCGGGTGAGCTCCGGCAGACCCCGCGGCACCTGCCGGCGCAATCGGGTGAGCAAGGGGAGGGAGCCGGCGGAGGCAATCTCGCGGATCTTGCCGGCAAGGTCGGTTCCGATCCCGGGAAGCTCCTGGAGACTTTCCGATCCCTCTTCCGGAAGCTCCAGCACGGGGTGAGGCAGCTCCTCCACCGTGCGCGCCGCGTTCCGATAGGCGCGAACCCGGAAAGGGTTGGCCAGCTTGAGCTCGAGCAGGTCCGCCACTTCCCGAAGCCGCTGGGCCACTTCGGCGTTGTTCGCGTTGGAGGCGATCCGGGGCGCCGCGGTCGTCATATGGCTGTCTCCTTTCCAGGAGCACCGATCTCAAAGATCCCGATTCGTGGGTGAAGCAGCGGTGAAACCGGCGCGAAGCCTGGACGGCGGGCGAAAAAAAGAACCAGGGCGACCCTTCGTAGGGGCCGCCCCGGTTCGCACCGGCCATCCGGAGTCGGAGGATTCGTCCTCCGTTCTTCTTCCGTCAGCCTCCGTCGCGACTGATCGCTGCGGTATGGCTTCCGGAGCTCCCATTTCGATCCCCACGCATAGTGTCCTTCGCGTGGTTCACCGGTGCGGGCGCTGTCGATCGGCTGAATCGCGGATCAGCTTTCGACATGGCGCGCCGGGACGCCGGACCGGCGCGGACAGGACACGCGATTGGTCCCGTCATTTCCGATTCAGTAACAGCTCCCCTCATTTCTGAATCGGCACGATCAAGATAACCCGCCCGCATGAAGCGGCGCTGAAAGCGTCATGAAGGGTGGACGACTCAGGGCTTCGCGGCGGCCGCGGGCGGAGCGATGCCGCGCACCCGGGCCCCATCCGTAACCCGATCGCTGGGGTCCCGAATGACGATCATTCCCTCATCGATTCCCCGGAGGACCTCCACCTCGAATGGGGTCCGGTGGCCCAGCTCGACGCTGCGGCGGCGGGCGCGGTCTCCCGCAATGAGGTACACCGCCCAACCGTCTCCGACCCGGAACACCGCGCTGCCCGGGACTTGCAGCACCGAGGGGTTCTCCCACACCGCGATGCGGAGCTCGACCCGGAACCGATCGCCCAGGCCCGCCGGAGGGTCGCTGAAGTCACCGACGACATTGACCCGCTGCTCCTCGACTCCCAGCGCTGAGACCTTGGTGAATCCCGATGGTTCGACTCGGCGCACCCGTCCGTTCAGGGCACCGCCGCCCCAGCCCTCGATCCGCATCGGATCGCCCTCGCGGACCCGGACCGCGTCCGACGAGATCAGGTCGGCCACGACCTCGAGCCGGGAGGCGTCTCCGATCTCCAGCAGCGGAGTCCCCGCGGCTGCCACGCGCTCGCTGACTTCGGGAATGCGGAGGACCTGTCCTTGCACCGGCGAGCGGAGCACCACCGGCCTCGATCCATCGCCCAGCAGCGCGGCCCGGGCGATCTCGACGTCGTGGGCGGCGGCCTGGGCCTGAAAATCGGCGGACTCCAGCTCGCGCTGCCGGCTGGACGCGTCCAGCTCGGCCCGTTCCCGCTCCTCCGGGGCGAGCAACCCTTTCGCGCCCAGCTCCTGCGCCCGCGCCCGGGCTCGCTGGGCCTGCTCCATGGCCGCGCGGGCCCGCGGAACCGCGGCCGCGGCGGCCCGCTGCGGCGTCCTCGGCCTGCGATACGCGGGCGGTGGCGGCGTCGCGGGCCCGGGAATCGAGCGGCGCGGGATACACCAGGGCCACGACCCGACCCGGCGCGACGGAATCCCCCTCGCGCAGCGTGATCCGGGCCACCCGCCCGGGAACCGGCGCCGTAACCACGTACCGGTCCCGCACCCGGGTCTGGCCTTCCTCCTCCACCGTTTCACTCAGGGGCCCGCGGGTCACCAGCGCCAGCTCCACTCGAAGCGGCGAGGGACGGAGCAGCGCCACCAGCACAGGCCGACCGACAGCACCCCGATGCCGATCAGGAGCCTTCGCGAATGGGTCACGACGCGCTCACTCTCTGCTCTTGAGAACGGCCACGAGGTCCAGCCGGTTGAGCCGACGGCGGACCAGCAGCGCGGAGGCCACGGCGGCCGCCAGGACGACGGCCACCGCGAAGGCATAGGTACTCGCGCTGATGACCAGGGGAATCCGGAAGAGCTCCCACTGATAGAGCCCCGATAGCATGGCGCAGAATCCGTATCCCAGCGCCAGGCCGGCGGCGATTCCGAACGCGGTGAGAAGGCTCTGCTCGCCCAGCAGCATCCGGGCGACCTCGCCCCGGGTGAAGCCCAGCACCCGGAGGCTCGCCAGCTCCCGGGCGCGCTCGGAGAGCGCGATGCGGGCCGAGTTATAGACCATCGCCACGGCGAGCGAGCCCGCGAACCCGATCAGGACCGTGGTGACCATGCCGATGCTCTCCCCCAGCGTCGCGGTAAAGCTCTCGAGGGAAGCATCCCGGTTGGCCACGCCGGCGACCCCCGGAAGTCGCTTGAGCCGGGCGTTGAGGGCCGGCGCTGCCCGGGGGTCGATGCTGAGGAATGCCCCCGAGACCGCCGGGCCTTCCCCGATCAGGCGTCCGAGCGCGCCCTCGTCCATATATGCGGAGAGGCCCAGGAGCTCGTCCACCGTGCCGGCCACGGCCACCCGACGGGTCACCCGCCGCCCCTCCAGGACCTCGACCGTCAACGTGTCGCCCGGCACGACCTCGAGGATCTGGGCGAGCTTCGCGGTGAGCAGGACTCCTTCCCTCGGCAGGTCCACCGGGACCAGCCTCCGATCGAGGAGGCGGTGGAGCTCACCGGTGCTGGTGAGTCCGAGAATGGCGGTTCGGCGGGAGCGGTGAGCCGCCCGCAGGCGGGCCGGCACGCTGCGGAATGGCTCAGCACGGAACACACCGGGGAGCCGTTCCAGCTCGAATCGGACCGAGGCGGGGCGCGGCGCGGAAAACGTCACCGAGAGATTCTCCCGCTGCACGTGCCGGAATTGCACATCACCGAGATAGCCGATGGCGTCGACGAAGAAGCGCCCGACCAGCAGAATCGACGCCGCCGAGGCGATCCCCAGCATCGAGAGTCCGGCCTTGATCGGGTGCCGGGTCAGGCTCCGGGCCACCATCCGGGCCGGTACTCCGAGATGTCGCTCGAGGCCGAGGCGTTCCAGCAGGCCGGCCCGGAATCGGGCCGGCGGCTCGGGCTGCATCGCCACCGCGGCCGGGAGCCGGACCACCCGCCACACCGCCCCCGTCGCCCCCACAACCGCGGCGATGAGGGTGGTGCCCAGGGCGATCGCGAGCGCGGTGACATCGAGCCGGAACAGGAAGGCCGGAAAGCGGTAGAACCGGGCATAGTTCGCGTTCACTTCGCCGGCCAGCCAGAAGCCCACCCCGATGCCCACGATCGCCCCAGCCAGGAGCGCCGCCAGCGCGAGCTTGAGGTAGTGACGGCCCACGGCCCAGGCGGGGAATCCGAAGGCCTTGAGCGCCCCGATCTGCTCGCGCTCCACGTTCACCAGCCGGCCCAGGACCACGTTGATGAGAAAGGCGGCGATGGCGAGAAAAATCGCGGGGATCACGGTGCCCGAGACCCGGTTCTGCGAGATCTCGTCGTTGATGAAGCGGGCGGAGACCTGATCGGCACGGCCGTAGGCGCCGAGACTTCCGTAGGAGGCCAGAAGCGCGTCGGCCCTCCGGATCACGTCCGCCGGCGCTGTCCCCGGCGTGAGCTGGAACGTGGCGTCGTTGAAGGCGCCGACCATGTCGAACGCCGACGCGAGCGCGTCCCGGCTCATCCAGAGCACGCCGAAGCGGCGGTTGTCCGGGAAGAGGCCCCCTGCGACGATCTCGTAGATGTACTCCGGACTGATCGCGATGCCCACCATTCGCAGGCGCTGCCAGCGCCCGTTGATCACGGCCCCCAGCGTGTCGTCCAGTCGCAGCCGGTTCGCGGAGGCAAACGCTTCGCTGACAATCGCCTCGTCCCGACGACCCGGCTCCAGCCAGCGACCGCTCCGGAGGTGCAGGTCGTTGAGGATCGGACGGCCGCGCTCCGGCACCGAGATCAGGAGCCCGGTGGCGGGCTCCGCCAGGCCGGGCACGTCGAGCGTCACCGGCCGCACGATTCGGGTGTCCACCGCGGCGACGCCCGGGATCGCGGCGAGGCGGGGGCGCAGCTCCTCGGGGGCGCGCTTGAGCGACACGAAGACGTCGGCGAAGCGGTACTCCCGGTAGTAGGCCTCCCGGGATGCCAGCAACGAGGTGTAGGACGTTCGCGTGGTCATCACGACGGCCACGCCACAGGCCACGACCAGCGCGACGGCCGCGAGCTGGCCCCGCAGGTGCCAGAGATCCCGCACCAGCTTCCGGTCCAGCATCCGAAGCCCGCTCACCAGGACAGCTCGTCGGGCCGGGCCCGCTTCAGGTTGCGCCGGATGTCCACGATGGCGCCGCTGCGCAGCCGCACCACCCGGTCGGCCATGCCGGCGACGCTCGCGTTGTGGGTGATGATCGCGATAGTGGTCCCGAGCTCGCGGTTGACGCGGTCCAGCACTTCGAGCACCAGCTTGCCGGTCTCGAAGTCCAGCGCGCCGGTCGGCTCGTCGCAGAGCAGCGCATCCGGCCGCTTGGCCACCGCGCGGGCGATGGCGACGCGCTGCTGCTCGCCGCCCGAGAGCTGCGCCGGAAAATGGTCGAGCCGCTGCTCCAGGCCGACGAGTCGGAGCGCCTCGACCGGATCCATGGGCCGGGCCGACAACTCGGTTACCAGGGCCACGTTCTCTCGGGCGGTCAGGCTCGGAATCAGGTTGTAGAACTGGAACACAAAGCCGACATGCTCGCGCCGGAAGCGGGTCAGCTCGCGCTCGCTCGCGGCGGTGAGGTCGTGATCGAAGAATCGCACCGTGCCCGCCGTCGGCACGTCCAGCCCGCCGAGAATATTCAGCAGTGTCGACTTGCCGCTGCCGGAGGGGCCGAGAATGACGACCAATTCGCCCCGGTACAGGTCGAGATCGACGGCCCGAAGGGCGTGGACCTCGATGTCTCCCATCCGGTAGACCTTGGCCAGGCCTCGGGCCCGGAATACCGCCTCGGGCTCCGGCTCGGCGACTGGTGGCGCGGCAGTGGTTGCCCCTGGCGATGCCGTCATGGAGCCCTCCCAACGGATTCTAGACCTCCCGGGGTGGCGCCGGGCTGAAAGAAGTCTGAAGACCGGTTCATGGAAGGCGCGGGGTGGCTTCATGCCGCCGCTCTAGATTCGGATTCACCATGCCAAATCCACCACGGGCTCCCGTCCTCGGTCCGAGGTTCCTGTCGTTGCCTATCCTGGGGCTCGGCTGTCTGATCGTGCTCCTGCCGGGGTTCCCGGCGACAAGGGAGACGCGAGATCCGCAGGCCGGGAGCGGCCCGGTCCAGGCGCTGGAGGCCGCTCTCGCGCGATACCAGGACCTCGTGACCCGGGGAGGCTGGCGAATCGTGGACAGCGGGGCGGCGCTCAAGCCCTTGACCGCAGACCCTCGCGTCCCCGCGCTTCGCGAACGGCTGGTCGCCGAGGGGTATCCCGCCGGAGCCACGCCGCCGGATTCCGGGCTCTACGACAGCGGGCTGGAAGCCTCGGTGCGGCGCTTTCAGTCGCTGCATGGACTCGAGGAGGACGGCATTGTCGGTCCCGCGACGCTCGAGGCGCTCAACGTGACGGCGGAAGCCCGGGTCCGGCAGATCGCCAGCAATCTGGAGCGGCGGCGCGCCATAGCCGATTCGCTGGGTGACCGCTACATCCTGGAGAACAGCGCCGCCTTCATGCTCGAGGTGGTGGACAGCGGGCGGGTGATCATGCGGCTGCGCACCATCGTGGGTCGCCCCGACTGGCCCACTCCCGTGGTGAGCTCACGAATCACCGAGCTGATCTTCCGGCCGCTCTGGAGAGTGCCGCGGTCCATCGCGGTCGAGGAGGTCCTCCGCCTGGTTCGCCGGGATTCCAGCTATCTCCGGAGAAACGCGATGGGGGTCTTCCGCAACTCCGCCGACGGCTACGGCGACGAGGTGAACCCGGACAGCGTCGACTGGTCCAGGGTAACTCGGCGGAACTTCGTCTATCAATTCGTGCAGGAACCCGGGCCGAGCAATCCGCTGGGCGGTGTGAAGTTCGTTCTGCGCACGCCCTTCGATGTCTATCTCCATGGCACGTCGGCCCCGGGGCTGTTCGATCGGCGGAGACGGACGCTCAGTCACGGCTGCGTCCGGGTCGACGAGGTGGAGCGGCTGGCGTCGTACCTGCTGCCCGCCTGGTCAATGGACTCCATTCGCGCGGCCATGACGACGGGACGGGAGCGGTCCGTGGGGCTGGAGGCGCCGATTCCGGTGCATCTCGTCTACTGGACCGCCTGGAGTGAAGGCGACGGGCCGATGGCCTTTCGCGACGACGTGTACCATCTCGACCGATAGGAGCTGCCATGTCGAACTCCCCCCTGTCTCGCGAGCGCATGGTCGTGCACCAGATCGCCGCGCGGGGCGTCAACGACCCGGCCGTGCTCGGCGCGATGCGCGCGGTTCCCCGCGAATCCTTCGTTCCCCCCGCCATGGCGGAGTTCGCCTACGAGGATTCTCCCCTCCCCATTGAGGAGGGGCAGACGATCTCCCAGCCCTACATCGTTGCCCTCATGACCGAGGCCCTGCGGGCGGGTCCGGGGGACCGGGTGCTCGAAATCGGCACCGGTTCCGGGTATGCCGCGGCGGTGCTCTCGCGGGTGGTGAAGGAGGTGTACACCATCGAGCGCCACGAGCCCCTGGCGCGCGTCGCCGAGGAGCGTTTTCGTCGGCTCGGCTATCGCAACGTTCACGTCCTGGTCGGCGACGGCACCTTGGGATGGCCGGAGCAGGCGCCGTTCGATGCCATCGTTGCAACCGCCGGCGGACTCGAGGCACCCCCCGCCCTGCTGGCGCAGCTCAAGGTGGGCGGCCGGATGGTCATACCCCTCGGCCCGACCCCTCGCCAGCAGGAGCTGCTGCGGATCACCCGGTCCGGACCGACGCGGTACGATCGCGAGGAGCTGGGGCGGGTGCAGTTCGTCCCGCTGATCGGCGCGGCCGGGTGGGGTGAGAGCGAGGCGCTGCCGGCGGTTCCCCTGGCGCGCGCGGCGGCGCTGGGCGGATCTCCCCCGGTCGTCCGGCTGCTCCGGGAAGTCGCCGAGCGGGTCCTCGACATCGAGGCCGCGCCGGTGGACGCCCTGCTCGACCGGATAGGTGACGCGCGGATCGTCCTGCTGGGCGAGGCGTCGCACGGCACGTCGGAGTTCTATCGCATGCGGGCGCGCATTACCCGGGCGCTGATCGAGCGCAAGGGATTCTCGGTCGTGGCCCTCGAAGCGGACTGGCCCGACGCCTCCAGGGTGGATCGGTATATCCGGGGTCTGCCGCCTTCGGCCGCGGGGTCGGAGGCCTTTGCCAGGTTCCCGACCTGGATGTGGCGCAACACCGAGTTCGGCGGGTTCGTGGAATGGCTGCGGACCTGGAACGCGGGGCATGCGGAGCCGCGTCAGCGCGTCGCGCTGCGCGGGCTGGATCTCTACAGCCTCTATACCTCCATCGAAGCCGTGCTGTCGTACCTCGACCGCGTGGACCCCGAGTCGGCCACCGTCGCCCGCGAACGCTACGGTTGCCTGACGCCCTGGCAGCGCGATCCCGCCACCTACGGCCGCCTGGCGATCTCCGGCCGGTACCGGTCATGCGAAGAACCGGCGGTCCAGATGCTGCGCGACCTGCTCGCGCGGAGGCTCGACTACTCCCGGCTCGACGGCGAGCAGTACTTCGACGCGGCCCAGAATGCGCGGCTGGTGACGGATGCCGAGCGCTACTATCGGCGGATGTACTACGGATCGGTGGAATCCTGGAACCTGCGGGACACTCATATGTTCGAAACCCTGCAGCGGCTCCTCGACTACTCGGGCCCCGAATCCCGCATCGTGGTGTGGGAGCACAACTCCCACATCGGGGACGCGTCGGCGACCGAGCTGGGCGCGATGGGAGAGTACAACGTGGGACAGCTCTGCCGGCAGCAGTACGGGGAGTCGGCCTACCTCCTCGGGTTCGGGACCGATCACGGGACGGTGGCGGCGGCATCCGACTGGGATGGCCCGATGCAGCGGATGCAGGTTCGGCCGGCCCATCCCACCAGCTACGAGTCGCTCTGTCACGAGACCGGCATCCTGGGATTCCTGCTGCCGCTCCGGATCCCGGCCCGGGAAGCGGTGCGGGACGAGCTGTCCGCCCCGCGGCTGGAGCGAGCGATCGGGGTGATCTACCGGCCGGACACCGAGCTCCAGAGCCATTACTTCGAAGCCGAGCTGCCCCGGCAATTCGACGAGTACTGCTGGTTCGATGAGACCTCCGCCGTCACGGCGATGCCGCGGCAGGCCCGGGCGCCTGGCATGCCGGAAACCTATCCGTTCGGCGTCTGAGGGCCGATGCGACGCGACGTGGAATTCGTGCTCGCCCGCCTGGACTGGATGCGCGAACGGCGAATCTGGCCCAACGGCCTTCGATATCTCTGGACCGACGCCTTCGGGGTAGTGCTCCTGCTCTCGCTGCACCGCGCCCTGGGCGGAGATACCTGGCTGGAGCAGGCCGAGGCCGTGGTGGCGGAGGTCGACCGGGTGCTGGGCCGCCCGCGCGGGTACCGGATCGGCGAGGCACCGGATCGCGACGGGCAGTACTTCCATTACCTGGCGATGTGGCTCTTTGCGCTCTGGCGCCTGTCGGAATTCCGGCCGGGGTACCGTGCCCGCGCCGTGGGCCTGGTCCGGGACATTCATCCGGCCTTCTGCGTCCCCGGCCACGGGGTGCTCTGGAAGATGCGGGAGGACCTGAGCGGACCCTACCCCGGTTACGGGTTCGGCGCCCTCGACCCGTTTCATGCCGCCGTGGTGTATCGCCTGATCGACCCCGTGGGCCTGGCGTCGGAGATCGCGGACATGGAATCGCTGGCCGAGGCGAGCAGCCCTCGGCTCTTCATCACGCAGGACCTCGGGCTGGGGATGATGCTATGGCTCAGCCATTTCCCGACGACCCGTCCCTGGGCCCGGGTCCAGCGGGAGCGCGCCCTGCCGACGCTCGACCGGATGTGGGTCGACCCGCCGGGCTACTTCTGTCGCGGTCCGGGGCAGCGGGAGACCCACTTCGCCTTCACCAACTATGGCGTGGCGGTGGGATTGCAGGCGGTGGGCGCCTGGCCCGAGCGGGTGACCCGGCTCAACGACTATTTCGACACCTATCGTTCCCACGATCAGTACGACACCGACGCCATTACGCACGTCATGGCCTGCAGTGCCCGGCTTCCGGGACTCTGGTTGGCCCGCGATCCCGGCGTCGCGTGAGGCCGGGCCGCTCCGCCCGCGGCTAGGGGCGCGCGCCGAACGCCGGCGTGAGGCCCAGCCAGTGGAACCAGGTTGCCCCGGCCAGGATGAGGAGCAGGAATCCGAAGGTGCAGACGGTCAGGCCGTATTTGAGATTGTCCTTGACCGAGTACTGGTTGGTACCGAAGAGAATCACATTGGGCTTCCCGCTGATCGGGAGCCCGATCACCCAGTCGATCGTGAAGGCGGCCGGGAGCGCCAGACTGGCGGGGTCCCAGCCCAGTCTCCGGGCCAGCAGGATGATGGCTGGAATCATGATCACGGTCCGGACCGTCTTCGAGGTCGAGAGCAGGTGGCTGTACAACATGATCCCCACCACCACGGCATAGGTCCACCCGAACGACACTCCATCAAGGCGGATCCCGCCGAAGAATCGCGTCACGGCCCAGCCGGCGGCGCCGGTGGCGTCAAGAGCCAGTCCGCCGGCGTAGGCGCCCGCGCTGAAGATCATCAGGTGCCAGGGGATGTCGGTGTCGCTCCACTCGAGCACCCCTACCCGGGGCAGCAGCGCGATGATCACGCCGATCATGGCCGCGATCGAGGCGCCGAGCTCCAGTCCGAACCATCGTTCCTGATAGCGATCGGTGGCCCAGAGAAACAGCACCAGCACGAAGATGGCGATGGCCCGCCACTCGACCCCGGACAAGCGCCCCATCGCGGCCCGTTCCCGGGCCACCACGTCCATGCCGCCTGGAATGATCGGCACCCGATCGGCGGGCGCCACCGGGAAAATGACCCGGGGCCCCGCGTACCAGGCGAACAACACGACAATGACCGCGATGGGCGCCGACGCCACCAGCCAGTCGGTGTAGTACACCTTGTGGCCGCCCAGCGTCTGGATGAACCCCACGGCCATGATGTTGGCCGCGCTTCCCGTCATCACGGTCGAGGACAGAATGCTGATGCCGGTGAGGTTGAGCAGGAAGAGATTGCGCCCGACATTGGTCGGGTGCTCGGCGGTGGAGCCGTAGATGGCGGCAACCGCGATCATGAGCGGCAGGGTGAGGGCCGCCCGGGCGGCGGTGGCCGGAATCAGGGGCGCCAGGACCAGCTGCAACAGCACGAACGCGCCGAGCGCCCAGGAGGCGCGCCGGCCGAACTTGAGGATGAGGGTGAGGGCCAGGCGCTTGGCGAGGCGCGTCTTGACCAGCATGGCGCTCAGGATGAAGGCCATGACGTTGAGCCAGATCACGTCCAGGCCCAGCACACCGAGGACCTTGTCCGGCGCCCAGGCCTGCTGCACCACCAGCAGCACCATGAGCACCAGCGACGTGACGTAGGTCGGCACCGGCTCCGTGACCCACCAGACCAGCGCCAGGGCAAACGCCGCCACGGCCGCTTGGCCCGCCGGGCTCAGCCCCTCGGGCGGCGTCGGCAACCGCAGCACCAGAAACAGCGCGACGCCGACCGGACCGCCGAGCCGCCGCATCCACAAGTCCAGACGGCTGGCAGGGCGATGCGGCTGGGAGGAGAGCACCATCCGGTCCATGGCCAGCAGTCCGGCCAGGTCCGGCTCACCCCCGGCGTCCTGCTTCACCTCAGCCGGCATCGGACCAGACCGAGTAGGGATGCTTGATCAGATTGGAGTTGAAGTAGCGCGGGTCGTCCGACACTTCGCGACCCACCCATTCCGGCAGCGCGACGACGGCGTCCGCCGACGGCAGCTCGACCTCCGCCATCACCAGGCCGGCATTCTCCCCCGCGAACACGTCGATTTCCCAGACCCGGCCCTCATGCGTCTCGCGGTACCGGACCTTTTCCACCAGCGGCCGCAGGCAGACTGCATCCAGCATGGCATCGGCATCCGCCATCGGGATGGGGTATTCGAATTCCAGGCGGCTGATTCCCGCCGTCCGGCCCTTGATCGTGAGAAAGGCCTTCGGGCCGGCAACGCGAATCCGGACCACCCGGTCCGGATCCGTGGAGAGGTAACCCTGCCGGTAGCGCACGCCACCGGCAGGGTCGGGTTTCCAGCGTGCCACATTCACCAGGAACTTCCGTTCGATCTCGTGCGCCATGACGCCTCAGAAGGCGAGTCCCCACCGCACTTGCAGGATGTTGAACTTGTCGCCGGCCACCAGCGGGGCGGTGCCCTGATCGGGCTTCGCGTTCGCGTCGGTGATCACCCGGACGAAATTCGCCTGGAACTTGAAGTTGGAATTGAAGTACCAGGTCGCACCCAGGGTGTAGTTGGTTCCTTTCCCGCCGAGGATCGCCACGCCGGTGGCGTCGTCGTTCAGGCTCATCCGGCTGAAGCGGGCGGCAAGCTCGACCGCGCCGTGGCTGGACCGCGGAATGATCCGGTCGAACTCGCCCTCTTGCGCGAGATAGGGCCGGGACTCGCCGGTCAGGAACACGCTGGCAAACACATAGCCCCCGTCGAACTTGGCGGACTTGAGGTCGTCGAGCCGGTGTACTACGGCCATGGTGTATTCCGCCTGAATCGACACGGAGCCGGCGACGGCCGCCATTTCCGCATTGTACAGGGAGGTGTGATCCACGTTCTTGATCTTACCGGTGCTCAGGAACCGCGCTCGGTTGACCATCGTTTCGGGACGGGCCCGGAACCGCTGCTGATTCGCGTCCGCGGCCGCTCCGGCATCGGGATTCCGCTTGGACGCCGCGATCCCGAAGTGCAGGAGACGGCGGTCGCCCAGGATCGGCGCCACGGTGAACCGCCCGGTAAACCCGGTCGCTTCATCCTGCCCGGTCGCGTCGACGTCCGGCGGCCCCTGGCCGAAGGCGCCGGCCGACACCTGCCACCGATTGCCCCACCGGCTGTAGCCCACGCCGATATGACGATCGGGCGACAGGTTGTCGATCCAGGAACGCTCCATGAAGGTGATGTACTTCGAGGAGGTCAGGGTTTCCAGGCTGAACGGCTCCTTGAAGTTGCCGATCCGGATCAGGCTGTTCTTGAACCCCTGATAGCCCACCCAGAGATCCTTCATCTCGACCGCGTCGCCCGCGAAGTCGATGTCGATCTCCCCGAGCCAGGTCCGGAACATCGTGGTCTTGACGCCCAGCCGGGCCCGGCGCACGTGGGTTCCGTCCGCGAGGTCATTCTTGCTGCCCCAGTACTTGGCGCCGTCGAGCTGGATCCGGCCGTCGAGCCAGTACTTGAAGGAGCTGTCGGTGCTCTGAAAGACCAGGTAGCCGCCGTCGAACACGCCGGGAAGGCTGACCGGAGCGGGCCTGGCCTGCCCGGCCAGACGGCCGGCCGGGAAGAGGAGCGCGAGCGCTCCGAGCATTGTGAGGCTTCTGGTGAGGCGGGACATCATGCCACTCCTTGTGAAGTGAGCGGAGAACAGCTGGGTAGACCGAGTATCCGCCGGAGGCCCTTCGGGTAGTTCGTATTGGACCGGGTGTCGAGGCCGAGATGCCGCACCGCCGCGATCACCCGATCCGGGTCGACATCCTCGAACGAGAGGCTTTCCCAGCGTTGCTCGCGCAGGCGGAGCACCACGACTTCGCCCTTGCACTCCTGCACCGTGAGCCGGCTGCGCAGCTTGATGAGCGGGACGGCGACCACCCGCTGGTCGCGCGCCACGATCCCGTGCAGCAGCATCTTCTGATCGCAGGGTGCGCGGACCGCGTCGGGCGGAGTAATGCCGAGCGCCTCGCACACCTGCCCCACGGCCTCCGGGTCGATCGGGAAGGCCTGCGCGAGGACCGGGTGCCAGCGCTCCAGCCCCGCCGCGTTGATCTCATCGAGATGTTTGATATCGATCTGGCCGTGGCGGATCTTGACGTTGTAGCCAGGTTCCGGCGACAGCAGGTACGTCTCGTCGCTCACCACCGCTTCTCCGGCCCGGGCGGCCCGGAGCAGGTCTGCCTCGACCGGAAGCGCCCGCGCGAAGATTCGCCACTCCCATCTGGGTGTCACCACCACGTTGTCGCCTCCGGTCATGACGGTCCTCCCCGGTCCGGGCGGTTCTCGACCTGCCGGCGAAGAATGCGTCTGGCTCCATGAAGGGGCCTTGAAGCCGAAGGGAATGCGTCCTCACCAGCATGAAGATTCCTTCAGGGCATCCAGGCCCGAATTTCATCGCGCGCCGTCCACCTTGTGAGGAGCGACGGCACCCGGCTGGCGCCTTGGAGGCTTCATGACCCACCCCAGCTCTCTGTCGCGATTGCTGGAGACCGAGACCCGCCTCGAAGCGGCGCTCTCCGCTGCGCGGGAGCGCGCCGGCGCGCTGCTTCACGACGCGGAGAGCCAGGCCCGCGGACGCGTTGCCGCCCTGGACGCGGAGCTGGCCGAAGCCGCCGCCCGGGCGGAACGGCAGCATGCCGCCGACTGCGCCCAGCGGCTGGCCGTACTCGCTCGGGAGCACGCGCTCGCGATGGAAGCCCTCCGGGCCATTGCCCCGGCGCGGATCAGCGAGTTGGTGAGATGGGTCTCCACCCAGGTCCTGGAGCGAGCGTTCGCCGGAGGGGGCTCGTGATCATCCCGATGAGCCGGATCCGGATCCTGGGTCCCCGGGGACGCCTCGATGCCGTTCTCGGCGCGATCCAGGACACCGGCCTGGTCCACCTCGCCGAGCCGAAGCTGGGCGAGCTGCTGCAGCCGGTGTCGCTGAGCGAGCGGGAATCCCGGCAGGCGCGCTACCTGCGCGCGATGGTGCGGGAGGTGGATGACCTTTCCCTCGGCGCCCGGCCCGGCCCCGCCGTTTCACCAGAGGCACCGGAGGCCGGTCCGTCGGAGCATCCGGAGTTCGCTCGCTGGGCCCGGACCGCCGGACGCGCCCGGCGCCAGCTCGCCCGCCTGGACCGCCGCACCGAAGCCCTGGAACGAGAGCGGGCGGAGCTGGCCCGGTTCGAGCAGTTCGTCGCCGCGTTTCGCGGTCGGCTGCCGAGCGGGAACGCCGGCATGCAGAGCTACCATCTCATGCTGCGCGGCGAGGAAGTCCAGGCGGTCACCCGCCTGCGAGCCGCGCTCTCGGCGGTCCTGGGTGAGGGGTTCGCGCTCGAGGCCGCCGATCTGCCGAGCGGGGAGCGGGCGGCCCTCCTGCTGGTCCCCAACGCCGAGGCCCCCCGGGTCGAGCAGCTCCTGGCGCGCAGCGGCATCCAGGAGATGCCGCTGCCGGCCGGGATCACCGCCGGGTCGCTGGGCGCGACCCTTCCCGCGCTGGTGGCCCGGCGCGAGGGGCTGGATCGCGAGATCGCCGAGCTGCAGGGCGAGCGGGGCCGACTGCTCTCCGTTGCGGGACCGGAGCTCACCCGGGCGCGCGCCGTCGCGCAAGATCGGTTGCTCGAGCTCGGCGCGCGGGAACATGCCGGCATCACGCCCCGAAGCTTCGTCGTGGAAGGGTGGGTGCCCGCCGCCGCCGGGGATCGCTTGGCGCGAGCCCTGGCTCGGCAATTCGGGGCCGAGGTCGTCATGGAGGAAGTCAGCCGGGAGGAATGGCGCGGCGAAGAGGCCCCGGTCGTGCTGACCAACCCGCGCCTCTTCCAGCCGTTCGAGACCCTCACCCGCATGCTGCCGCTGCCCCGCTATGGCAGCATCGATCCCACTCCGTTCATGGCGGTGTTCTTCCCGATGTTCTTCGGGTTGATCATGGGCGATACCGGCTACGGCATCGTGCTCGCCATCCTGGCCGCCGTGCTCCACCGGCGCAGCCGTCCGGGCGGCACGGTGCGGGCCGTGGCGGAGATCATGGGCCCCTGCGCCGCGTTCGCGATCGCGTTCGGGATCGGATTTGGCGAGTTCTTCGGAGACCTGGGACGCCGCTGGGCCGGGATGCGCCCGCTGGTGATGGACCGTGAGAAAGCGCTACTGCCGTTTCTCGGGCTCACGGTGGCCATCGGCTTCGTGCATGTGGCGCTGGGGCTGGTGCTCGGCATCGTCAATGCCGGACGGAGCCATCCTCGCCAGGCGGTCGGCCGCGGCGCCGCGCTGGTGATGGTGTGCTTCGTCGCGATCGCGCTGCTGGCCGGCGTGCGGGTGCTGCCCCAAGGGTTCTTCACCCCCGCGGTGATCGTCATCCTGCTGGCCTTCCCGGTGCTGGTGATCGCCGAAGGCATCATCGCCCCGATCGAGTTCCTCTCGACCCTGAGCAACATGCTCTCCTACGCCCGTATCATGGCGCTGGGCACGGCGTCCGTGATGATGGCGGTCGTCGCCAACCGACTGGCCGGCGCCTTCGGCGGCGTGGTGGTGGGAGTCCTGTTCGGCCTGCTCTTCCACCTCGTCAACTTCGCCCTCGGGATCTTCGCGCCGGCCATCCACGGCTTGCGGCTGCATTACGTCGAGTTCTTCGGGAAATTCTACAGCCCCGGAGGGCAGCAATATCATCCGCTCGGCCGCTGGCGGCCGGGCGACACCAAACACCCACTTCCTGCCAAAGGAACGTCATGAATCCGATCTGGATCGTCCTGGCCGCGGCGGCCGCCATCAGCATTCCCGCCCTGGCAACGGGGTGGGCGCAATCGCGCATCGGCCCCGCGGTGGCCGCGAGTCTCGCGGAAAAGCCCGAGTTGAGCACCACGGCCATCCTCCTGGTCGCCATTCCCGAAACGATGGCGATACTCGGATTCGTGGTCGCGGTGCTGATCCTGTACCGGGGCGCCTGATCGGTGAGCATTGACGCGCTGCTCGACGTCCTCGAGCGCGAGGCGCAAGCGGAGGCGGCCAGGCTGATCTCCGAGGCGCAGCGGCAAGCCGGAGAGATCCTGGCGCGGGCCGACGCCGAAGCCGATCGGCGCCGGGCGGACGGGCTCCACCGCCTGGAGCAGGAGGCCCGGCGGGCCGTGGCGCGCCGGACGGCGGCGACCGCGCGGGGATTTCGCGCGGAGCGCCTTCAGGAGCGGGCCGCGGTGCTGGAGCGGGTCCTGGCCGAGGCGGAACGGGAGCTCCGCACCGCGGGGGCCGACCGCTACGACGGCCAGCTCGCCGCGATGGTCGCCGCGACACTGCAGTTCCTCGACGGTACGCCCGCCGTGATCCATTGCCGGCCGGAAATCGCGGCGCGGGTGGAGCAATGCCGCGGGGAGCGCACGGGGCTGACGGTAGTGCCCGGCGCCGATGCCGCCGCCGGCATTCTGGGTGAGGCGGCCGATGGCTCGGTTGTCGTGGATAACACGCTGCCGGCGCTGCTCCGCCGCCGGGCTCCGGAGCTCGCCGTGGCCGTCGCGGCCCGGCTCGAGGCGACGTGAGCATATCCTGGGGTGCCGCCAATGCCCGGGCTCGCGGGCTCGCGACCCATCTCCTCGATCGGGAGTCTCTGCTCCAGGCCGCCGCGGCGGGCTCCTGGCCCGCGGCAACCAGGACGATCGTACAGCGCGGGTACCCGCTCTCCGACGGCGGCGGCGGACTCACGCCGGCCGAATTCGACCGCGCGGCCGGGCAAGTCCTCGCGGACCGGCTGGCGCTGCTCCGCCCCTGGCTCGGATCGGGGAGCGCGGCGCTGGCGGTGCTGACCGAAGCAGCGGAATACCGGGCGCTCCGACGACTCCTGCGCGGCACCGTCCAGGGCGCTTCCCGCAGCGCCCGGCTGCGGGGGGCGGTGCCCACCCCCGGCCTCCCGGCGCGAGCGCTCGACCGGCTCGCGGGGGCCGGCACGCCGGCGGATCTCGCCGCGGCGCTGACCCGCATCGGACATCCCGCGGGGCCGGTCCTCCAGGCGGCCGCGGGCAGCGCAACGGTTTCGGCGCTCTGGCGGCTCGAAGGGGCGCTCGCGCGGCTGTTCGCGCGGCGGGCCTCCCGGACGGCGCGGCACGCCGGCCGCGCGGTGCGCCGATTCACGGCATCGCTGATCGATCTCGAGAACGCCCAGTCCCTCCTGCTCCGCCCGGAGTGGGGCCCGGACGTCGGCCCCGAGGAAGTCTTTCTCCCGGGCGGGCTCGTGCTCGACCGGGCCCGCTTCGCGACCGCCGCTCGGCTCGCCGCCGAGCGAGTCGGGAGCGCCCTGCAAGAGTGGTTCGGGCCCACGCCGCTCGGGCCGGCCTTCGCCGACGCGGGCGGACCCATGGCGTTCGAGGCCCGCGCCCTCGGGGCGCTGGTGGCATGGCAACGCCGCGAAGGCCGGCGGGATCCGCTCGGACCCGGCGTCGTGCTCGAGGTCATCGAGCGCATGCGGGCCGAGGCCCACGATGTCCGCCTGATATCGAGCGCGGTAGATCTCGGCGCGCCGCGCGGTGTGGTGGCCGCCGCCCTGGTGACCGACGCATGAACGCAACCGTGCGGGTCGTGTGCCGGCCGGGCCTGGCGCCCGGGTTTGGGCTGGCCGGCTTGCCGGCGGATGCCGTGGCTCCCGACGAGGATGTCGCGACGCTGCTGGCCGGGTTGGCGCGGCACCCGGACATCGGGGTCGTGCTGCTGCAGGACCAGATCTACGACGCGCTTCCCGACGAGCTGCGCCGGCGGCTGGACCGCTCGTCCCATCCCGTGATCGTGCCGTTTCCCGGCCCCGCCTGGGAAGTACCCATCTCGGCGGAGGAGCGCGTCGTGGAGCTCCTGCGCCGCGCCATCGGCTACCGGGTCAAGCTCCGATGACACCGCTTGAAGGCCGGATCATCCGGGCCGCCGGCGCGCTGGTGGAGGCGGCGCCGCTGCGCAGCGTCGGACTCTTCGAGATCGTGCGCGTCGGTCCACGCGGGCTGCTGGGTGAAGTCATCCGGCTCGACGGTGATGTCGCCACGATCCAGGTGTTCGAGGATACCGCCGGGCTCGCCCTGGAGGATCCCGTGGTGGCCACCGGGGCGCCGCTCCTGGCCGAGCTCGGACCGGGGCTTCTGGGATCGGTGCTCGACGGCACCGGCCGGCCCCTGGAGCAGCTCGCGGCGGCGGAGGGAATCTTCATCGGGGCGGGAACCCAGGCCCCCACGCTGGATCGCACCCGGCGCTGGCGCTTCGAGGCCACCGCGCACCCGGGCGATCGGCTGGAGCCGGGAGACCTGCTCGGAACGGTGGAAGAGCGACCCGGACTGAGACACTCCATCATGGCGCCGCCCGATTGCCGCGGAGCCATCGAGTGGATCGAAGCGGGCGACCGCACGGTTGACGAGCCGGTCTGCCGGTTGCACGGCGGCCGGGAGCTTTCGCTGCTCCAGCGGTGGCCGGTGCGGGTGCCCCGCCCCGTCGCCGAGTGGCTTCCCGTCGACCGGCCGTTCGTGACCGGCCAGCGGGTGTTCGACCTGTTGTTTCCGGTGGCCGAGGGCGGGGCGGTTGCCGTCCCCGGCGGATTCGGCACCGGAAAGACCGTCATCGAGCAGTCCCTCGCGCGGTTTGCCGAGGCGGACATCGTCGTCTACGTCGGCTGCGGCGAGCGGGGCAATGAGATGGCCGAGGTCCTCGAAGAGTTCCCGACGCTGACCGACCCGCGAACCGGCCGGTCCCTCATGGACCGGACGATCCTGGTGGTGAATACCTCCAACATGCCGGTGGCCGCGCGCGAAGCCTCGGTCTACCTCGGGCTCACGATCGCGGAGTACTACCGCGACATGGGCTATCGGGTCGCGCTGATGGCCGACTCGCTCTCGCGCTGGGCGGAGGCGCTCCGGGAGATCGGCTCGTTGCTCCGCGAGATGCCGGGCGAAGAAGGGTATCCCACCGCGCTCTCCAACCGCTTGGGCAAGCTCTGCGAGCGGGCCGGGCGGACCCGCTCGCTGGGGCGGCCCGAGCGCAACGGGGCGGTGACCTTCATCGGCGCTATCTCGCCGCCGGGTGGCGACTTCTCGGAGCCGGTGACCCAGGCCGCCCTGCGCACGGTCGGCGCGCTGTGGGCGCTGGATGCCGCCCTGGCGCACCAGCGGCAGTTCCCCGCGGTGGATTGGGAGACGAGCTACAGCCTGCAGGTCGACGAGCTGACGCCGTGGCTCGACCGTGAAGGCGGCGCGGGCTGGGGCACCCTGCGGCACGAGATTCTCGAGCTGCTGCAGCACGACCGCGAGCTCCGTGAAGTGGCCGGCCTGGTGGGGCCCGATGCCCTGGAAGATCGCGACCGGCTCACCCTCGAATCGGCCCGCCTGGTGCGCGACCTCCTGATCGGGCAGAGCGCCTACGACCCCAACGACGCCCGCTCGCCGGTCGCCAAGACCCACGCCATCGCCGAGCTGATTCTGCGGTTTCGCCGGCTCGGGACGGAGGCCCTGGCCGCGGGCCGGGACTTCGGATCGCTGGACCTGGGACGGGCCCGCCGCGCCATCGCCGGGATCCGCGGTCTGGCCGATGGAGGCGATCCCGCGCGCCGCGCGGCGGCGGCGGATGAGCTGGTCCGCGCCGCCGGAACGCCGGTCGAACCGAGCGTCCAACCCGCATGAGCGGCATCGCGCGGACCTATCGCGGCGCGCATGGCGCCTCCGGACCCCTGCTGACGGTGCGGAACGCCCAGCGCAGCGCGCTGGGTGAATGGGTGACGATCGAAGACCCGAGCGGCCGGCGCCGCGGACAGGTCATCGAAGTGAGCCGGGACGCGACCGAGCTGCAGGTGTTCGAAGACACGGTGGGACTCGGGCCGGCGGGCGCGCTGGTGACGCTCACCGGCGGGATCGCCCAGGCCACCGTCGGGACCGAGCTGTTCGGCCGGGTACTGAACGGCGCGGGCACCCCGCTCGACGGCCTCCCCGCCGTGGTGGGCGACGCGCTCCGGCCGGTGTGGGCGCAGCCCATCAATCCGGTGCGCCGCCGCAAGCCGCGCGACCTGATCGAGACCGGCGTATCCGCCATCGACGGCATGAACACCCTGGTTCGAGGGCAGAAGCTTCCGATTTTTTCCGGGGCGGGCCTGCCCGGACTCGACCTGGCGGCCCAGATCGTCGAGGGCGCCCGCACCCCCCGCGACGAGCCGTTTGCCGTGGTCTTCGTGGCGATCGGCATCACCCAGCGGGAGGCCCAGCGATTCATGGCCCGATTCGAGGGCACCGAGGCCCTCGCACGCACCGTGTTCTACCTCAATCGCACCAGCGATCCGACCATCGAGCGGCTGCTGGCGCCCCGCCTGGCGCTGAGCCAGGCGGAATTCCTGGCGTTCGACCGCGGCATGCACGTGCTGGTGGTCCTGGCCGACTGCACCAACTACTGCGAGGCGCTGCGGGAGCTGGGAGCCGCCCGGGAGGAGATTCCCGGACGCCGCGGCTACCCCGGCTACATGTATACCGACCTCGCGTCGCTGTTCGAGCGGGCCGGCGTGCTGCGCGACGCGGCCGGGTCGGTTACCCAGCTGCCGATCCTGTCCATGCCGGACGACGACATCACCCACCCGATTCCGGACCTCACCGGGTACATCACCGAGGGCCAGATCGTGCTCTCCCGGGAGCTGGACCGCAAGGGGGTATTCCCGCCGATCGACGTGCTGCCCTCGCTTTCCCGGCTCATGAACTCGGGCATCGGAGCCCAGACGGTCCCCGAGCACCGGGTCTGGGCCGATCAGCTCTACGCCAGCTACGCCCGGGGCCGCGAAGCGCGCTTCACCGCGGCGATCGTGGGGGAAAGCGGATTGCCGGCGGCGGACCGGCGGGCGCTGCAGTTCGCCGAACGTTTCGAGCGGGACTTCGTCCACCAGGGTGCCGGACGCCGCACGATCGCGGAGACGATCGCCGCCGGCTGGCGGCTGCTCGAAGGGTTGCCGCGGGAAGATCTCGTGAAGCTGCCCGACGAGCTCCTGGCCCGGCGGCACCGTCCGGAGGGTGGGCCGTGAGCGGCACCCGCCTGGCACCGACCCGCTCGCAGCTGCTCCGCTCCCGCGACCGGCTGGCGCGGGTCGCGCGCGGCATCGATCTCCTGACCCGGAAGCGGAAGGCCCTGGCCGCCGAGCTCTTCGGCATCGCGGTGCCGGCCATCGCCGCGCGGGCGCGGATCACCGAGTGCTCGGCGACGGCCTATGCCGCGTTGCTCGCTGCCCTGGCCGACCGGGGCGCCGCCGAGCTCGAATCGCTGGGCTGGCCGTCGCGGCCGATCGAGGTGGACATCGACACGAGCGATATCTGGGGCGTCGCGACCGCCGCGGTGCGGCGGCGGGCGCCGATCCGGCGGAGCCTGTCGGGCCGGGGACAGCACCCCGGCTCCACCGGCCCGGCGGCGGCCCTGGCGAGCGCGGAGTTCGAGCGGTTACTCGAGCTGCTGCTGGATGCGGCCTCCACCGAGCTCCGGCTGCGCCGGCTGGCGGAGGCGCTGGAACGCACCTCCCGCCAGGTCAACACGCTGGAGCGCCGGGTGGCGCCGGAGCTGACGAACGAGGTGCACCGGGTGCGCGGCCTGCTCGAGGAGCGGGAGCGCGAGGATCACTCCCGGCTCAAGAGACTGACGAGGCGCCGGTAACCGGCCGGCCCGGCGCGGGCGCTCCCGCCGGATTCGCGCGGTCGGGCGCGAGCCTCGGCTCGGCGCCGAGCCAG
This sequence comes from uncultured Gemmatimonadales bacterium, assembly GCA_963762545.1. Taxonomy (GTDB): domain Bacteria; phylum Gemmatimonadota; class Gemmatimonadetes; order Gemmatimonadales; family GWC2-71-9; genus JABFSM01. The sequence continues at coordinate 540,766 of CAVXLC010000003.1, forward strand.
TACAGCCCGTTGGCCATGATGCAATACCCCGTGGCGGCAAACCACACCATCGCCGCGCCGACGAAGCCGGTGAAGGCCAGAAACCAGGGGCTCACGAGCAGCGACAGGGTGGACGCGATGGAGATGTTCACGCCGACCGCGACGTAGATCCGGCGTTCCAGGTACCACGTGTCGGTCTGCATGAAGTACCACTTGCTCTCACCGGTCTTGTCCCGCCCCAGCTTCGGCTTGAACCCGAGGCGATGGAGCAGGTTGCCCACCGGGCAGAATCCGGTGAAGGCCACGCTGATCGAGACCAGCCCGGTCGCAATGACCATGAGCACCCAGCGCGGATCCACCCACACCGCAAGCGCGGTGCTCGCCAGCAGGACCACGCCCGCGATGAGCCAGACGGTCCGCTCGATGTACCAGGTGTTGGTCGGAACGATGTAGACGCCGGAGCGCAGGGCCATGGGATCGTCCTCTCGGAAGGGGTCGCGATCTGCTCAGGGGGAGGGGTCGGGGGAGGTCGCGCCGAAGACCGGGGCGCGCCGGTCGAAGAATGCCGCCAGGCCCTCCGCGAACTCCGGACCGTCCGCGATCCGGGCCAGGTGCTGGAGCTCCTGGTCGAGATGGAAATCGAGCCGGTCCACGCCGGCCGCCTGGTTCAGCAGGCTCTTGGCCACGGCGTAGGCATGCACCGGTCCGGCCGCGAGGTCCTGCGCCATGGCCATCGTGTCGGACTCGAACGTGTCGTCGGCAAAGACCCGGTTGACCAGGCCGAGCGTTTGGGCCTCCGCCGCGCTGAGCCGGGGGTTGAGCAGGACGAACTCCATCGCCTTGCGGAGCCCCACGAGCTGCGGCAGGAAGAAGGTGGAGCTTTCCGCGCCGGACAGCCCGGTCTTGTGGTAGGCCCACTCGAAGGCGGCCCGTTCGGAGGCGACGACGAGATCGCATGCCATCGCGATGCCGAAGCCGCCGGCCGCCGCCATGCCGTCCACCGCCGCGATGAACGGCTTGGGGGCGCGCCGGATTTCCGAGATGGTGCTGTGGATGTACTCCAGGATCTGCTTGAAGCTCTCGCCGTAGCCCTTGGCGGGACCGACCTTTTCGGGCTGGAGGTAGCCGAAATCCGAGGGCTCACCCCGGTCGCGGATGTACTTGAGATCGGCGCCGCTGCAGAACACCCCGCCCTCGCCCCGGATCACCACGCACCGGATGGCGCTGTCCCGCGCGACCCGGAGCCCGGCCGCGCGGAACTCCCGGGCCGTCGTCACGTCCATGGAGTTGAAGCGCTCGCGGCGCGCGATGGTGATCACGCCGACCGGCCCGTCCAGGGTCACCCGGATGTGCTGCGGGTCCGGCTCTCCGCGTCGCGTCAGCATATCCGCGGCAGCGGCTCGCCGTCGGGCTCGGCCATCAGCCGCCGGCCCAGCCCGGTATCGAGAATGACCTGGCCGGCCCGCCCGGCGAGGCACTCGCCGATCACCGCGGCGTCGCGGCCCTGGGGATGGGCCCGGAGCGCGGCCAGCACCCGGTCGGCGGCCTCGGGGCGCACCCCGAGGATCGCCTTCCCTTCATTGGCGATGTGGAAGGCGTCGAGACCCAGCATTTCCGCCGCGGCGCGGACCAGCGGCGACACCGGCACATCGGGCTCGTGCACCACGATGCCCACGCCGCTCTTCGAGGCCATCTCGTGGAGCGCGCTGGCGGCCCCGCCCCGGGTCGGGTCCTTCATGGCGCCGATGTCTCCCGCCGCGGCCGCGAGCGCGGCGCGGATCAGCCCGTTGATGGGCGCCACGTCCGAGCGCAGCTCGCCCTTGAAATCGAGATTGTGCCGCTTGGCCATGAGGGCGATCCCGTGATCGCCGATCGTGCCCGTCAGCAGGATCCGGTCTCCCGGCCGGAGCCCCGCGTCGGAGACCAGGCACGAGGTGAGGGCGACCCCCGTGGTGTTGATGACGATCCCGTCCAGCTCGCCCCGGCCCATGACCTTGGTGTCGCCGGTGACGACGGCGGCCCCGGCCTCGAGGCAGGCTTCCCGCATCGAGGCCTGGATCCGGTCCAGATCGGCCCGGCGAAACCCCTCCTCGACCACCATCGCGCTGGTGAGGCCCAGCGGCTCGGTCGCCCCCATCATGGCGAGATCGTTGACCGTGCCGGCGATGGCCAACCGGCCGATGTCCCCCCCCGGAAAGAAGATCGGGTGCACCACGTGCGAGTCGGTAGTGAGGACCAGCCACTGGTCCCCGATCCGGAACGCCGCGCCGTCGTCCATCGCGGCGAGCCCGATCTCGGCCTGGGGCGCGTCGGGGAATCCGGCGGCCAGGCACTCCTCGATCAGGAGCCGCATCGCGCGGCCGCCGGCTCCCTGGCGCAGCGTGATCAGCTCACCCCGCGCGATGATGGTGCCGCTCATAGCTCGGGGTGCCCTCCATACTGATGCCAGATCTTACAGGTGCCCTCGTTCGACACCATGCAGGCGCCCACCGGGGTATCCGGGGTGCACTCCTTGCCGAACAGCGGGCAGCGACCCGGCGAGGCGATGCCGGACATGATGTCGCCGCAGATGCAGGTCTGGGTGAGCGTGGAGGGCGCGTAGTTCCACAGCTTGCGGAGATCGATCGAGAATTTGCGCCGCGCATCCACATGGGCAAATTCGTCGCGCAACCGGAGGTTGCCGTTGGGCACGTGCGCAATGCCGCGCCAGTTGCCCCCCGTGGTCCGGAACACCCGCCAGAGCTGGTCCTGCGCGTTGCGGTTGCCTTCCGGAGTGACGCAGCGGGGAAACATGTTGACCACCCTGGGCGTCCCCTCCCGGATCAGCTCGACGAGCTTGACCAGCCCGGCCAGGATGTCGAGCGGCTCGAAGCCCGCCACCACCACCGAGATGCCGTGGTGCTCGACGAATCGCTCGAAGATGGCGGAGCCGGTGATGGCCGCGGCGTGCCCCGCGGCCAGGAACCCTTCGACCCGGCTGCCGGGCATCTCCGCCACGATCTCCATGACCGGCGGGATGTACTTGTGGGCCGACAGCACCGAGAAATTGGCGGGGGGATCGTCGAGCACCACCGCGGCGGTGGCCACGGCCGTGGTCTCGAATCCGCTGGCGAAGAAGACCACCTCCTCGCTGGTGTCGCGGGCCAGCTCGACCGCCTCGGTGGCGCTGTAGAGCGTCTCGATCCGGGCGCCCTCGGTTTGCGCGTCGGCGAGGGACTTCACCGTGCCGGGCACCCGCAGCATGTCGCCATAGGTGGCGATGATCTTGCCGTCCTGCGCCAGCGCCACCGCCTCGTCCACCTCGGGCACGTCGGTCACGCACACCGGGCAGCCCGGGCCCATGATCACGTTCAATCCCTTGGGCAGGACGCTGCGCAGTCCGAACTTGGCGATGGCCTGCTCGTGACTTCCGCAGACGTGCATCACCGACACCGGCGCGCGCCCGATCCGCTCGCAGTGGTGGGCCAGGGCCGCGGTCAGCGCCCGCGCCTGGACCGGATCCCGGAACTTGAGATCGGCCGCCGCGGAGTCCGCCATGATCTCACCCACCGGCCGGACCCTCCTTCCCCTTCGATGCGGCAATCTCACCGCGAACGTCCGCGGCCATCATGTCGTTGTCGGCCTCCGCGAGCAGCAGCTCGTAGAGCGCCAGCGTCTCCTGGATTTCGGCGGCGGGAATCTTCCGGATCGCGAAGCCCACGTGGTTCAGGATGTAGTCGCCCGGCTCCACCGGCTGATCCACCACGTCGAGCCGGGTCTCCCGGCGCACCCCCCAAAAATCAACCAGGGCCATCTGGCCCCGGACTTCGATCACCCGGCCCGGCACTCCGAGGCACATGGCTCAGCTCTCCCGCTCTGCCGCAAGGGTCGCGGCCGCGATCGCCGCCTGGCCGTAGCTGATCGCGCCGTCGTTCGGTGAAAGATATCGTGGCGTGAGCACCCGGAAACCCATCTGCTCGAGCCGGATCACCAGGGACTCCAGCAGCCGCGCGTTCTGGAAGACGCCCCCTCCCAGGGCGATGGTGCCCACCCCCGCGGCCCGGGCGAGACGACCCGCCATCTGCGCCGTGGCCCACGCGATCCCGGCGTGGAACTCTGCGGCGAGGTCGGCCAGATCCTCGCCCCACTGGCGGCGGGCCCCGAGCCCGGCGAGCAGCGGGAGCGGGTCGAAGAGGAGCCGCCCGTCGGCCTCGATGAAGTGCGCCTGGGTGTCCGCCGCGGGCCGGCGCCCGGCCAGCGCCTCCAGCTCCATCGCGGCCTGTCCCTCGTAGGACGCCACCCGCCGGACGCCGAGCACCGCCGCGGCGGCGTCGAACAGCCGGCCCATGGACGACGCCAGCGGCGCATTGAGCCCCTGGGCGATCTGCTGCTCCGCGATCCGCCGCTCGGTCGGATCCACGCCTTCGAACGCCAGCGCGAAGCACCCCGCATGGCGCGGCTCGCGCGACAGGAACCCGAGCGCCGCGCGCCAGGGCGTGCGGGCCGCGAGATCACCACCCGGCATCGGTGCCGGAGCCAGGTTGCCCACCCGGCGGTACTTCACCAGGTCCGCGATCAGGAACTCCGCTCCCCAGATGGTGCCGTCCTCCCCCGCACCGGTCCCGTCGAACGCCACACCCAGGACGGAGCCGGTTTCACCGTGCTCGGCGAGCACCGCCGCGATGTGGGCGTGATGGTGCTGCACCGCGAGGATGCGCGGGAATCCCAGCTCCCGGGCCACCCGGGTCGACAGATACTCCGGGTGCTGATCATGCACCACCGCCTGGGGTACTACCCGGAACAGCTTCTGGAAGGCGGCGAGACTGCTCCGGAAGTGGTCCAGCGTCTCGGGCGATTCCAGGTCGCCGATGTGCTGGCTGACGTACGCGTTCCGTCCATGGGCCAGGGTAAAGGTGTTCTTGAGATGCGCGCCCGTCGCGAGCAGCGGCACCGGGCTCGGGACCGGCAGCGGGAGCGCGAGCGGTGCGTACCCCCGGGCCCGGCGGAGAAAGAACGGCCGCTCGAGCACCACTCGCGCCACCGAATCGTCGTACCGCGCGACGATTTCCCGGTCGTGGAGCAGGAAGCCGTCGGCAATGGTGGCCAGCCGTTCGAGGGCTTCGTCGTTCCCGGTCGCGATCGGCTCGTCGCTCCGGTTTCCGCTGGTCATGACCAGCGGGCGGTCCACCGCGTCCAGGAGCAGGTGATGGAGCGGTGTATAGGCGAGCATGACACCGATGGTGCCGAGCCCGGGCGCCACCCGGTCGGCGAGCCCGCTGTCGGGACGCCGGGTCACGAGCACGACCGGCCGCTCCGGGGAGACCAGCAGCGTCGCTTCCGCGGGCGTGAGATGCGCCAGACACCGGGCATCCGCCAGGGTCCGGACCATGACCGCCAGCGGCTTGGCATCCCGGTGCTTCCGGCGCCGGAGACGCTCCACCGCGGCCGGAGCCGTGGCATCGACGGCCAGGTGAAAGCCGCCGAGCCCGCGCACGGCCAGCACGCCGCCGCTCAGGAGGAGCGCGGCGGCCCGCCGGAGCGAGGGCTCGGCGGACCGGCTCCATGGCGCTCCCTTGGCGCTGAACCAGATTCGCGGCCCGCAGTGCGGACAGCTGTTGGTCTCCGAGTGGTACCGCCGGTTGCCCGGCTCGTGATACTCCGCCAGACAGGCGGGACACTGCGTGAACGCCGCCATGCTGGTGCGCTCCCGGTCGTACGGCATGGCCCTGATGACCGTAAACCGGGGTCCGCAATCGGTGCAGGTGATGAACGGATACCGATAGCGGCGATTGGCGGGGTCGAACAGCTCCAGCTCGCAGGCGGCGCAGAGCCCGACGTCGGGGGACACCGGCTGGCGGAGGCCGGCCGTGGTGTCGCTGGCCAGGATGGCAAACCGCTTCCGGCCCCGCGGCGCAACGGATTCACGGGTCAGTGCCTCGATTCGCGCCAGCGGCGGCGCCTCGGTGCGGAGGGCGGCGACGAACTCCTCGACCGACGCCGGCCTTCCCTCGACAGCGATCTCCACTTCCCCGGAGGCGTTGCGGACCCATCCGCCCAGCTCATGGCGCAGCGCGAGGCGGTGCACAAAGGGGCGGAAGCCGACGCCCTGGACCAGGCCGGTGACATGCACCCGGAAGGCCGCCCGCGAGGCGGTCGCCGCGGTCGCCGTCATTGCTGCACCCCTTGGCGGACCCGGTCCTGCAGGAACCGGAACCAGGCGGACAGACCCGCACCGGTACGCGCCGAGGTGAGAAAGAACTGCAATTGGGGATTGATGGCCCGGGCATTGGCCATCGCGAGATCCAGGTCGAAGTCCAGGTGCGGCAGCAGGTCGATCTTGTTCAGGACGGCATACCCCGCCTGCCGGAACATCTTGGGGTACTTGAGCGGCTTGTCCTCCCCCTCGGTGACCGAGAACACCACCACCTTGGCCGCTTCGCCCAGGTCCCAGCTGGCGGGGCAGACGAGGTTGCCGACGTTCTCGATGAACAGCAGGTGGGTTCGCTCCAGATCGATCGCATCCAGGGCCGCCGCGACCTGGCTGGCGTCGAGGTGGCAGGCGCCACCGGTCACCACCGCCTGCACCAGCCGGGTGGTGTGGCGAGCCAGGCGGTCCGCGTCGTTCTGGGTTTGCACATCCCCGGTCACCACCGCGATGCCGAGCTCTTCACCCAGCGCGGCCACGGTGCGTTCCAGCAGCAGCGTCTTTCCGGACCCCGGCGAGGACACCAGGTTGAACGCGGTGATGTCGGCGTCGGACAGGCGTCGCCGCACCTCCGCCGCGCAGGCATCGTTCCGCGCCATGACCCGCTCCCGCACCTCAATGGTCCGGACGGCCATCATCCACCTCCACATACGCCAGGCGGAGGGTATCTCCCTCCGTGGCGACGATTTCGGCGCGGGCCCCCGCCAGCGGAGGCTCGGTGAGCAGCGCATCCAGGCAGAACCGGAAATTCGCGACCTCGATCCCCGCGTCGTGGCCCACTTCCACGCCCAGGGACCGGATCGCGACGCCGCGCTCCCGCTCCATGACCTCTTCGGCGAGCCGGCACACTTCGAGTGCCAGGCTCAGCTCGTGCATTCCACTTCCCGGTCCCGGCGGCGGCAGCGGTGCCCGGCCGCCTCCAGCCGGTCCACCACCAGGTCCACCACCTTGTACATCCCGGCCCGCACCACCGGGCTCAGGTCGACATCCATCTCGATGCGTTGGGGCTCGATGCCGATGGCGACGAGCTCGTCCGGCAGCGCGCCGCGCAGCTCGGCCAGCGCCAGCACCTCGCGCAGGTCGATCTGGTGCGGCGACAGCTTGAGCGAGAAGTAGCGCGGCAGATCGCGCCGCTCCAGGACGGTGAGCGTGCCCGGAGCCACCCCGCTGCGAATCGCGTCCATCAGGATGACCCGGTCGGCGGTCTCGATGAGGGGCAGGAGGTTCATCCCCCAGGTCCCGCCGTCCACCAGGTCCACGTCCCCGGAGAGCTCCCACTCCTCGCGCAGGCACTCCACGGCGGCCACGCCGAGTCCGTCATCCCCCATGAGGGGGTTGCCGAGGCCCAGGACCAGGGTGCGGGACATCGGTCACTCGTCCACGAAATGGTGATCGGCCGGGACGAACCGCCCGCCGCTCACGATGGAGGAGACGACCCCGGTGCGCTCCAGGATCTCGGCCCGGATGGACAGGTAGATGTGGATCGGAATGAACGTCAGGAAGAGCCAGGTGGTGCTGTGGTGGACGAAGCGAACCACCTGCATCCCTCCCGCCAGCCCGCCGATCCAGTTGGTGGCTCCGTAGATGAGGCCGCCCGGATTGGACTGGCCGTACAGCGCGAAGCCGGTCACGACCATGAGGGCCGCCAGCGCGTACATGGCGGTGTAGCTGAGCTGCTGCAGCGGGTTGTGGCCCAGGTAGACCGGCGCCTTCTCCGGCTTGATCATGAGGTAGAACTTGATCATCCGGAACAGGTTGGCCCAGTCGCGCCGCCGGACCGGGAACAGGGCGGCGAACCGCTCGTAGCGATTCCCCATGAGGAGCCAGTAGGCCCGCACGATGGCGGTCATCACCAGCACCGCGGCGGCGGCAAAGTGGACGAATCGTACCCGTCCCATGAGGAAGTGGGCGCTGGCCTCGCCGCTGGTCATGAAATAGGGCTTGCCGATGTAGAGCCCGGTGATCGTCAGCAGCACGATGCAGAGGGCCGCGGTCCAGTGCATCGCCCGGATCGGCCATTCCCAGAGGTACACCCACCGGTACTCGCCGGTCGGCGGCGGGACTTTGTGGGCCAGGGCCGACAGGCCGGATCGGCTCCGGGTCATTGGACCCGCACCTGCACGACCGGCGCGCCGGTGGCGTCGAGCACGTGCACGCCGCAGGACATGCACGGATCGAAGGAGTGGATGGTCCGCAGGATTTCCAGCGGCTGATCCGGCTTGAGCAGCGGGTGATTGTCCACCAGCGCCGCCTCGTACGGGCCCATCTGGCCCTGGCCGTCCCGCGGGGAGCAATTCCAGGTGCTGGGGACCACGCACTGATAGCGCGAGATCTTGCCGTTCGCGATCTGGACCCAGTGGCCCAGCGCGCCCCGCGGCGCGTCGAGGTAGCCGTAGCCCTGGGCGGTGGCCGGCCAGGTGGAGGGCTCCCACTTGGCCTTCTCGAAGGTCCGGGTATCGCCGCTCTTGATGCGGTCGATGAGCGCCCCGAACCAGACCTCCATCTGGCGCGACAGCAGCACCGTCTCGATGCCCCGCGCCGCGACCCGCCCCAGCGTCGAGAACAGCGCCGCGGGCCCCACGTTCAGCCGCTTCAGCGCTTCGCCCACCAGCGCCTTGGCTTCGGCGTGCCCCGCGGCGTAGGCCACCAGCATGCGGGCCAGCGGCCCCACCTGCATCGGCTTGCCCTCGTACCTCGGCGCCTTCATCCAGGTGTACTTGTCGTGACCCTGGAGGAAGTCGTAGGGCGGCTGGGGCCCCGTGTAGACCGGCTTGGTCTCCCCCGCCCAGGGGTGCAGCCCCTCGCCGTCGCCGCCGGAGTACTGATACCACGAGCTGGTGATGTACTCCTTGACCAGCTGGTGATCGTACGGGTGGAGCTTGCCCAGATCCTTGTCGAGGATGATGCCGCGGGGGAAGTAGAGCTTGTCGACGTCCCGCACATCGCCCTGGGGAAACTCGCCCACCGCGAGGAAGTTGGGCACCCCGCCGCCGATCGCCGCCCAGTCCTTGTAGTAACCCGCGATGGCCACCAGGTCGGGCCAGTAGACCTGCTCGACGAAGGCCCGGGCCCGTTTGATCATCCCCTGGATGTCGATCAGCTTCTCCGTATTGATCGTGGCGGTGCCGTCGAGATTGATGGCGCTGGCCATGCCGCCGACCAGGAAATTGGGGTGCGGGTTCTTGCCGCCGAAGATGGTGTGGACCCGGATGACGTCGCGCTGCCAGTCGAGCGCCTCCAGGTAGTGCGCCAGCGCCAGGAGATTCACCGCCGCGGGCAGCTTGTACGCCGGATGGCCCCAGTAGCCGTTGGTGAAGATGCCGAGCTGGCCGCCCGACGCGAAGGTCTTGACCCGGTCCTGCACCGACTTGAAATAGGTCTCCGAGTTGTTGGGCCAGGGAGAGATCGCCTTCGCGACCCGGGCGGTTTCCGCGGGATCGGCGTCCAGCGCGCTGATCACGTCCACCCAGTCGAGCGCGTGCAGGTGGTAGAAGTGAATGACGTGATCCTGGATGAACTGCATCCCGTGGATCAGGTTCCGGATCAGGTTGGCGTTGGGCGGGATGGTGATGTCCAGCGCGTCCTCCACCGCGCGGCAGGACGCCACCGCGTGGACCACCGTGCAGACACCGCAGATCCGTTGCGTGAAGGCCCAGGCGTCCCGGGGGTCGCGGCCCTGCATGACGATCTCGATGCCGCGGAACTGGGTGGAGTGGGCCCACGCGTTGGTGATCCTGCCGCCGTCGGCCTGCGCCTCAATCCGGAGATGTCCCTCGATACGGGTGATCGGATCGACAACGACCTTGGTCGCGGCCATGGGTCACTCCTTCCCGGCCGCGCCGGGGGGCGGGCCTCCTGGTTCGTTCGGGAGCACCGGGAGCTGGCGGCGCTGGCGGACCTGGTGAATGCCGGTGGCGATGGCGTGCGCGGCCACGCCCGCGGTGGCGCCGATCGCGAGCGCCGCGCCGAAGATGTCGACCTTCTGCTCGATGCCGAAGCCGCCCACGTCGGGCAGCCGGTCGTAGAAGGGCGTCATCGTATCCCAGAAATTCCGCTCGGTGCAGCCGATGCACGGATGCCCCGCCCCGATCGGCCAGCTGGTGCCCCCGTTCCACTGGAAGATCGGACAGGGGGAGAAGGTCGCCGGCCCCTTGCACCCGACGTGGTAGAGGCACCAGCCCTTGCGGGCGTTCTCGTCGTCGAACACCTCGACGTACTGGCCCGCGTCGTAGTGCGCGCGGCGCGGGCACTGGTCGTGAATCCGCTTGCCGTACGCGAACAACGGCCGCCCGTCGGAATCGGTGGCGGGCAGGCGGTTGAAGGTGAGAAAGTGGGCCACCGTGGCCGTCACCACGTCCCCGATGGGTGGGCAGCCGGTCACGTTGATCACCGGCTTGTCCTTGATCACCTCGGAAACGCCGACGGCCCCGGTGGGATTGGGCCGGGCCGCCTGCACACTGCCCCAGTGCGCGCACGCCCCGACCGCCACGATCGCCGCGGCTCCTTGGGCCGCCTCCTCGAGGACCGCCTTTGCGGTGCGGCCGCCGATCGTGGTATACACGCCCCCATCCGCCAGCGGCACCGAGCCGGTGACGATGAGGAGATACTTCCCCGCGTTCTCCTTCATGGCCTGCTGCAGGGCCGCCTCGGCCTGGTGCCCGGCCGCCGCCATGATGGTGTGGGAGTAATCGAGGGAAACCATCTCGAGGATCAGATTGCCGATCGTGGGCTCCACGGTGCGGAGGACGCTTTCCACGCACCCGGTGCATTCCTGGAGCTGGATCCAGATGACGCTGGGCCGGCGCACCGCCCGAAGCGCATGGGCCAGCCGGGGACCGGCCACCTCCCCCAGACCCAGCACCACGGCCAGCCGGCCGCAGAAATCGAGAAATTCGCGGCGGGACACGCCGCGGCGGGTCAGTCGGTCACCCAGGGTATCACTGGCGGATTTGCGGGGGACGGCGGGCGAGAGCATGGCGGACCTCCAGCACAGAGGGGCGATTCCAATCATGGTAGGACGGCGACCGTGAAGAAGGGCTGAAACCAGCCTGAAACCTCGTGGCTGGCCTCAGTCCTTCGCCCGCATGCCGAGGAACGAAATCACGGCGACCAGCAGGTACATGAAGAACCCGTAGACGCAGGCCGGGTACCCCAACACCGTTCCGGGAGCGCCCGGCGACGGACACGACAACGGGGACGCGCCCCAGAGCTCCTGATAGGTGAGCATCCCCGAAAACCCCAGCCCGGCAAGACTTACGACGAAAATGAGTCGCAGGGCGGTTCGCATTCGCATCGCCACACCTCCCCCTGGCAGCCGTCTAGAGCACCGGAGCGTGGGGCCGGAGCACCAGCACCGGCTTGGCCGAGCCCCGGACCACCTTGTCCGCCACGCTCCCCAGCAGGAGCCGGCGCACGCCGCCCCGGCCGTGGGTCGTCATGGCCACGAGGTCGAACTGGTCGTCTTCCAGCAGATCGAGCAGCCCGCTGGCCGCGCCCACGCCCACGATGACCTTCACGTCCACCGAGAGCCCGAGCCGCCGAAGCCGGGCGGCCTCCGCCTCGAGACGGGTCTCGGCCGCGGCCCGGCTGGCCTGGACCAGCTCCGCATCCAGTTGCACCGGGCTCGGCATGGCCGGCGAGGCCATCTCGAACACCAGCTCGGAGACGTGCACCAGCGTGAGCGCCGCTCCGGTCACCCGCGCCAGCGCGACGGCCGGCTCCAGAATTGCCTCGGCCTCCTGCGAGAGGTCGAGCGCGACCAGGATCCGGCGCACCGGCGGTGCCTTCCCCGAGTCATCCCCGCGGCCCGGATGAACCAGCAGCACCGGAATCGTCAAATGGCGGACCACGTAGTCCGCCACGCTGCCGAGCCAGAGCCGTTTCAGAGTGCCACGGCCGTGGGTCGCAATGACCACGAGGTCCGCGGCGACCCGCCCGGCCTCCTCGCACACGTCCGGGGCCACATCCCCATCGAAGTGACGAAACTCCACCGGAGAGCCGCTCGCGGCGGACAGCCCGGCCGCCGTCTCGGCGAGATAGGATCGCTCCTGGGACTGCAGCTCGGATTCGAACTCCGGGGCGGTGAGCACCAGCTCCCCCATGCCCGCGAGCGTCGCGATCGGCTGGTGCACCATCACCACGTGGAGCTTGGCCCCGGCGGCCTTCACGATGCGGGTGGCCAGGGGCAGTGCGGCTTCGGCAAACCGGGAGCCGTCGAGTGGAACCAGCACGTTGCGGAACATGGTGCCCTCCTAGTGGTTCGTTCGCTTGACCGACCAGGTTCCGGCCAGACGATGCACGCCGCCTTTGTAGGCGCTCGAGAAGGTGCCCGCAAGCTCGTCGCCCGTGAGGCGCCCCTCGAACGTGGTGTAGACCCATTCGCCGGTGTCGGGATCCTGATAGGGATCGATGAGACCGGTGACGTCCCCGCCCGAGCACTGCACGAACGAGATCCGGAGCACCCGGGGCGTCCGCCGCGACGTCTCGATCGTCGGGGGCGTCCGGGCCGGGCCGACCTCCTCGCCCTGCGAGGGAATCATCACGATGTCGCCGTAGGCCGAATCGGCTCCCGCCTTGAGCTGGAACATGATGCTTCCGGTGCGACTGGTCTGTTCGCTGACGTAGGTGCCTTCCCAATCGCCTTGAAGCATCCTGGTATCGCCGGACACCGGAATCGGGGTTCCCTGCCAGTGGCAGCCGGCGCCGAGCAGCACCGTACCGACGAGCGTCTTGAGGGGTGACATGGGGCGGTCCTTTCCGGGTCGCTGCGGAAAGGTCGGTGCGACGCGGTGAAGCCTTCATGAAGGGCCCCGGAAGCCTTCTTGATCCGGAACCGGCGCTTCCGGCGGGAACGATTGCGGCCACCCCGTCCGGGGTGGCCGCTCGACGAGCCCTATCGGACCACCGCGGGGCGGTGGCTGTCCACCGGGCTGATCAGTGCAGCAGATCCGCCGGGACCCGGCCGCCGTTGTCGGCCAGCTTCTGGAGCACCTGCTTGTGGAGCCAGATGTTCATGCTGGCGCTGTCGTTCATGTTGCCCTTGTAGCCGAGCTCCTGCGCGAGCTCCTTCCGCTGGGCCAGACTGGCGTCCATCCCCACCAGCTTCATCAGGTCCACGATCGAGGTCCGCCAGTTGAGCTTCTGCGGATTCTTGGCGGCGAGGCCTTCGAGGACCGCAGCGACGTCGACCACGGCCGTTGCGGTTCCCGCAGGCACCGTCGCGGCCGGCGTGGCCGTCGGAGGAGTGGGGGTTGTGAACGCGGGTGGAGCGGCCGGACGAACCGTTTCGCCATGGCCGAAGATCGAAGACATCAGATTTCCAAAGATCGACATCGGGCACCTCCCTGAATCGCGTGAGTCGCTTTTCACCCTCAGCACTCCATCTTAGACCGAGGCGCATGAAAGCATTGTGAACCGGGCGTGCATTGTTTCGGAGCTGAGTGGGACGTTGCGGGTCGGTCGCGCGCGATCCGAAAGGACTCTTCACCTCCGGGTCATTTTCGTTTCAAGCGGGGGGAGTATGATCTCTTCCGCTCGGCCCGTTAAGAAGACCGCGTGACGCGGCCGGCGGGACTCACGTTGGGACTCACGTTCTCAAAGCTCTCCTCATCCTGAGAGGCGACCCATGCCCAAGGCTCATCGGACGACTCACCGCAGCTCCACCGGGAAGAAGCTGTACGCTGTGCGCGACGCCAAGGGCCGCTTCAAGGACATTCAGACCTACGAACGGGCCCATCGCGCCGATCTGAAGCGCAAGGCGAAGACCGAGAAGTAGTCGGTCGTCACCTCGCGGCGGTCTCGACCGCGACGGCGGCCGCCGAGCAATCGTTCGCGGCGCGCGCCCAGAGGCGCCGCGCCGCGGTCGTCGCCGATGCGACCTCCGACTTCATGCCTGGCGCTCCGCGCGAACCCGAGGAAAGAGGAAGGTCACGCCGAAGGCTGGAGGCTTCGCATCTTCACTCGTCCCCCGTCATCAGTCAGTGGCACCGGGGGGATCAGGGCCAGTCCCTGCGCATACCAGACCCCCAGCTCCTGGAGGATCCGCAGCGCCGGCTCGCTGGCGACCTGCTTCGCGATGGTGGCGATCCCCATGCTCCGCCCGACGTGGTTGATCGCGCTGACGATGCTGTCGGAGACCGGGTCGTCGGCAACCCCCCGCACGAACGCGCTCCCGATCTTGAGGTAATCGACCGGCAGCGTCCTGAGGTAGGTGAAGGAGGTCGCCCCGTTCCCGAAGTCTTCGAGCGCCACCGCGCAACCGGTGGTCCGGATGCCGTGGAGGAAACGCACCGTCCGGTTCAGGTTGGCGAGCGCCGCGGCCTCGGCGATCTCGAAACACAGCGTCCCGGCCGGGATGCCGTACCGGGCCAGCTGCCGTTCCACCACCGCCAGCAGGCCGTCTTCCGCGAGCGCGGAGCCGCTGAGATTGATGAAGCAGATGGGGAGCTCGGCCTGGGGATGGTCCCGCATCCATTCGCCGAGCAGCGCGATCGTCTCCCGGATCACCCAGCGATCGATCGCCGGCATCAGGTTGTGGCGCTCCGCCTGCGGAAGGAACTCGGCGGCGGCCTGGACCCGTCCCTGGCCGTCCGGAAGCCGCAGCAGAATCTCGAAGCGGGGCCGGGACCCGGCCTCATGCTGTAGCGGCACGATCGGCTGGGCGTAGAGCCGGAAGTGGCTCTCGTCGATGGCCCGGGCCAGACGGGTGACCCGCCGGGCCACCACCAGCGACGGGCCGGTCGAACTCTGCTCCAGGCCCTCCAGATGCACCTGGTTGCCGCCGGCCTCCTTCGCCGCATAGCAGCCCGCGTCCGCGGCCCGGACAACCGCCGCCATGCCCCCGCTTTCGGCGGTCACCCGAAGCAGGCCGATGCTCGCGCCGATCGACAGGATCCTGCCCGCCCACTCGAACCGGAACTGCTCGAGCTCCGCCCGAATGTCCTCCGCGATCCGTTGCGCATCCTCCAGGGGACAGTTCTCCAGCAGGATCCCGAATTCGTCGCCGCCGAGCCGGGCCAGCGTATCCCGCTTCCGCAGGTGGCGGCCGATCAACGGCCCCAGACGCCGCAGCAGATCATCCCCGGCATCGTGACCGCACGAATCGTTGACCCCCTTGAAGCGATCGAGATCGATGCAGAGCAACGCCTGGTCCGACTCGGCGACGGAAAGGTCCGTGACGACCCGCAGGAGCCGCCGCTCGAATTCCCGGCGATTGAGGAGTCCCGTCAGGGGATCGTGGGTGGCCTCGTAGGAAAGCCGGTGGCCCACCCGGCGCTTCTCACTCTCGTTCTGGATGACCAGCACCACCCCGACGATTCCCCCGCTGCGGTCCAGGATCGGAGCGGCCGAATCGCCGATCGGGACCTCGGTGCCGTCACGGCGGAGCAGCAGCACCCCGTCTTCCAGATCCACCGCGCGGCCTTCCGCGAGGCAGCGCGCCGCGGTGTTCGCCACCGGCTGCCGGCTGGATTCGGAAATCAACGGCAGCACGGTATCCAGCGATTGCCCCAGCGCCTCGTCCGCGTCCCATCCGGTCACGCTCTCGGCCACCGGGTTGAGAAACGTGATCCTGCCGGTGGCGTCGGTCGTAATGACGGCGTCTCCGATGGACTGCAGGGTGGCGCGGGCCTGTTCGTTGGTCCTGGAGCGGACCGACTGGGTTCGGCGCCAGCGAGTCAGATCGCGCAGCGTGACCAGAAAGGCGGTGTCGCCGTTCCGGCCGATCGAACGCCGGGCCAGCTCCACCGGAGACTCGCTTCCGTCCCGGAGAAGGGCAAAGCAGGTGACGGTGCCACCCGGCATGACCGCGGTGGGCAGGAGGCCGGCCGGCTCGAGGTCGGTCTCCAGGAGCCGGTGAAAGCGCCCCGGGATGAACCGGCGCATCGGCTCGCCGAGCAGCTGCGCCTCGCTCCAGCCGAAGAATTGCACCGCCTCGTGATTGACCGCCGTCACCAACCCGGCCCGGTCCACCACGAGCATGGCATCGGGCGCCGCGTCCAGAAGTTGGTGCAACTCGCTGGGTGGCGGCATCACGCGCGCTCCTGGGGGCGGGGAGCCGGCTTCGCTGGGTTCCGCTGGGCCTTCTTCCTGAGCCGGTAAGACCGTCAAGGACTACTTGACCGCGACGGTCAGGGGCGCGTTCAATGTCACGACGATCGGCGTTCCCTCCGGCACGACCACGTCGCGATTCGCGGTCTCGACCGCGACGGCGGCGCCGGCGGCGCCGCCCACCACCGCGCCGATGATCGTGCCCTTGGAGTCACCCCCGAGGATCCGGCCGGCGATGCCGCCGATCACCGCGCCGGCGCCGGTCTTCTCCACCTCTGTCGCGCCGACGCCGCGCCCCTTGAGCGTGTGCGCCATGGAGGTGATGCTGGCCTGGACCGGATAGGTCTCGCCTCCGGCGGTCACCGAGCTCACCCGCACGATGATCCTGCCATCCGCCTTGCTCTTGTCGTTGGCCGGCTGGAGCTCGGTGATCGTCAGGTTGAGGGTCGAGCCGGCGGGGATCACCACCCGGCCCCTGCTATCCTTCACGTCGCTCGATACACTGGCCGTGAAGGTCTCACCGGCCTTGTCATTCCGCGACGAAATTGTCCGCTGCGTGGTGGCCTCGATCGCGGTGCCCGATTCGAGGGTCACGCTCTTGCTGCCGCTCGCCGCGGGGCTCGAGCCGGGCCGGTCGCTCTGCTGCGACCCGCCCTTGCTGCAGGCCACCAGTCCAACGACGGCAAGCCCAGCGAAAAGGACCGTTCTCATCGAGCTCATGGAGTACTCCTTATGGGTCCTTAACTATTACCCGTATGGGCCTGAACGACAATCCATCCCACGGACGGATTCGGGACTAGATCCGAAGAGCTAGGTCGGAATTGGCTGGTGCGGAATTGGTGAAACGGAGCAGGTCAGGCTTCGGGGATCCGGCGATCTCCCTGGTTGCGGCTGAAGGCGGCCACTTCAAGCCGGCTGTGGAGCGCGAGCTTCTCCAGCACATTGTGCACGTGACTCTTGACGGTATGGACCGCGATGTGGAGGCGGGAGGCGATTTCCTTGTTGGCGAGGCCTTCGGCGATGAGGTCGATCACCTGGCGCTCCCGCAAGGTGAGGCGAACCGACTCGAGTTCCCGGGGCGCACCGAGGCGTCCCGCCTGGGACGCGATCTGGTTGAACAGCGAGCCGGTGAGCTGCGGCGGCAGCACCACCGCGCCACTGACCACGCTTCGGATCGTCGCGACGAAGTCTTCGAACGTGGCGTCCCGCATGATGAAGCCGGAGGCGCCCGCCCGCACGAAGCTCATGATGTCCTCTTCGATCGGGAGCAATCCGAGCACGACGACCCTGGCCTCGGGGACCTCCTTGTGGACCGTCGCGGTGATGGCCAGGCTGTCGTGGCCCTCCAGGCCGAAGTCGAGGAGCACCACATCGGGCTTGGCCTCGCGAACCTTGGTCATGGCCTCATCGGCGTCCGCGGAGGCGGCGAGGATACGAAAGTCCTCCTGTTCCCGGATCAGGCGGGCCAGGCCCTCTCGAAGGAGCCGATTGTCGTCGATGAGGACCAGGGAAATGGTTTCGTTCATGGGATCGCACAGTAGGGTAGTGCCACCTGATCCCGCGACGGGGGGTCGCGGAGAGGGGGCTGGCTGCAAGCATCACTCGTAAGTGTCTATTGGCGAATAGGCTACCTATGCTCTGCCCGCACAAAAGTAGAGGCCGGTGCGTGGACTGGCAAGGAACCGCGCGGTACGTTGATCCCTCATGACTTCCCCCACCCTTCCCCGCCGGCTCGGCCTCCTCAGCACCGTCGGCGTGCTGGTCGGTATCGTGATCGGCAGCGGGATCTTCCGCGTTCCCAGCACCGTGGCCGCCGAGGTGGGCTCGGCGGGGGCGGCACTGCTGGTCTGGGTGGCGGGCGGACTGGTCACCCTGAGCGGCGCGCTGACGCTGGCCGAGCTGGCCGGCCGCTATCCGAAGCCGGGCGGGGCCTACGTCGTTCTGAGAGAGGCCTACGGGCCGCTGGTCGCGTTTCTCTTCGGATGGGTCAAGCTGCTGGTGGCGGGCCCCGCGGCCGTCGCCGCGGTCGCGCTGGTCTTCGCCGCCTACGCGGGCGCCTTTGTCCCGCTGACCGACGGGCAGCAGCGGATCGTCGCCGGCGGGCTGCTCGGGGTGCTCACCCTGCTCAACCTCCGCTCCGTGGCATGGAGCGCCGCCGTGCAGAACCTCTCGACCGCCGCCAAGCTGCTGGCGCTGGCGGTGCTGGCGGTGCTGCTCCTGTGGTTCGGGCATGGCACCGGCGCGCTGGCGGAACCGGTCCGCTGGGCGCCCAGCAGCTGGGGCGGCTTCGGCATCGCGCTGATCACCGTGCTGTGGACCTACACCGGCTGGGTGGACGTGACCTACCTGGCCGGCGAGGTGATCGACCCCGCCCGGACCTTCCCCAAGGCCATGGCGATCGGCCTGAGCCTGGTCATCCTGGTCTACCTGCTGGTCAACATCGCCTGCCTCGCCGTGCTGCCGTTCGGCGAGCTGTCCCACTCGAGCACCGTGGCGGCCACCGCGGCCCAGCGGGTCTTCGGCGGCGCCGGCAGCGCGCTGGTGGCGGGGCTCGTGATGCTCTCCACCGTCGGCTCGCTCAACGGGACCTTCATGACCAGTCCGCGGGTGTTCTACAAGATGGCGGACGACGGGCTGTTCTTTCGGTCGGTCGGTGCGGTCCACCCGCGCTTCCGGACGCCGCACGTCGCGGTGCTGCTGTACCTGGGGCTCGGTATGTTGGGGATCGCCACCCGGACCTTCGAGCAGCTGGCCCAGATGTTCGTGCTGGGAAGCTGGCCATTCTGGGCCCTCGCGGTGGCCGCGGTGTTCGTGCTGCGTACCGATCCGGCCGGCCCGCCGGTGCGCCGCGGCTGGGGCTATCCCTGGCTCCCGGCCGCGTTCCTGGTGGTCTCGCTGGCGATGCTGATCAACGGGGCGGTCCGCCGGCCCACCCAGACCGGGGTGAGCTTCCTGATCATCTTCTCGGGGATTCCCGCCTACTATGCCTGGCGGGCGGTCCAGGCCCGCCGGGCCAGGGTCGGCACGGTCGGGGCATGATTTCCTTCTGGGTGCCCGCCGCGGGATCGTTCACCATCGAGCTCTGGCTGGCCCATCGCGCGCCGGAGCTGACCGACCGCTTCGACATCCGGCACTACGAGAACCTCACCGCCGATCTGGAAATCTCCGGCGGGGCGCACATCTTCACGGGACTGGATCAGCTGGGCCCGGCGGGGCGCGAGGCGGTGGCCGCCCTGCACCAGGCCGTGCGCGAGCGTTGTCCCGGCGATCCGCTCCTCAATCACCCGCACCGGACGGCCCGGCGCCACGAGCTGCTGACCCGCGCGCACGCGGCCGGGGTCAACAGCTTCCGGGCCCGCCGGGCGGGCGACTCATTCGACGAGGTCCGGTACCCGGTGTTCGTCCGGGAGGAATCGGGGCACGGCGGCCCGCTCTCCGGGCTGCTCCGGAGCCGCGCCGAGCTGACCGCGTCGCTCCGGGCGCTGCGGGCGCGCGGCTTTCCGATGGCGGAGCTCCTGGTCATCGAATTCTGTGATCTCTCGGACGGCGAAGGCCGCTTCGTCAGCGCGGCGGCGCACCGGGTGGGCAACCTGATCGTCCCGACCCACATGATTTCCGGCACGCGGTGGGTGCTCAAGTGGAGCCACAGCGACCACGACGAGCGGGCGATGCGGGAGTTCCTGAGCTATGTGCGGGATCATCCCCACCAGGCGTGGCTGCGCCAGGCGTTCGAGCTGGCCGGGGTGGAGTACGGGCGGATCGACTACGGGATCCGGGGCGACACGCTCCAGATCTGGGAGATCAACCTGAATCCGACGATGGGTCCTTCGCCCGGGTATCGGCCGGCGGAGTATCCCCCGCCGGTCGGCGATCTGCTGCAGGAGGGACGGCGCCTCTACCACCGCAACCTGGCGGCGGCCTTCGTGGCGCTGGACCCGGAGCCGCGACGGGACCGGGTGAGGATCCGGCTCGACCCCGCGCTCGTCGCCGGCATCCAGGCCGAGCTGGCGCGGGGGCGGCGACGAGCGGACGCGCTGAGCTTCCTCCGGCGGGTGTACGGTCATCCGGCCATCGGGTGGCCCTTCCGGAAGGCCTATTCCTGGCTGCTGCCCCGAAGCGGGCCGGGCTGAGGCTCAACGCGGGGGGACGAGCAAACGACCTCCCGGGCGTTAGCCGGCGCGCGCCGACTTCCTGTTCGCGAGGCTCGCAGCCACGACCCACGCCCCCGCGCTGACCGCCCACGAGGCGGTGAATTCCGACCAGGTCAGGCCGGGAGGTGGGCGTCGCGACGAGCAACGGAATCCAGACCAGGACGGTGAACCCGGTCAGCATCGCGGCGTCCAGCGTCGCCGCGAGGCCCGGGTACACCCCGAACAATACCCCCAATCCCGCCGCGATCTGCGCGGCGCCGGTGAGGTAGGCCCAGCCGGTGTGAAAGGGAAGCCAGGCCGGGACCAGCGGCGCGGTGAGGTTGAGGTAGAAGAAGTGCGCCAGTCCGAGGGGAATCAGCGCGAGGCCGAATACCACGTGCGCGGGGCGGACCGGGCGCTGGTCCGCGGCGAACAGCACCCATCCACCCGCAAAGATCACGAGCATCTCCCCCATCGACTGGTATGCCACCTCCACGAGCGGATGTTTGACGACCACGGGGAGCTTCACCAGGAGCACGACGAGCGCCAGGTAGACAAAGAGCACCCGTGTCGCCGGGACCACGGTGCGCTTCGACAGCAAGCCGAGGCCGCACACCAGCATGATCGCCGCCGAGGCGTATGCCATGACCTCGCGGCCGGGCACCGACTTGGGCACCGACTGCCAGGCACTCATGAAGTCGCCGTTGATGAGACCGAAGATGCCCAGGCCGATCATGCCCGTGGCGAATGCCGTTCGAGCGGCCGGTTTGTATCTCACGCGTCGTGACCGGTGAGAGGAACCAAGACCCCAAGGCGCTCTCGCTTCACCGGTCGTCACGGGGACCCGTCGTCCTCGGTGTCGCGAGGACGGCTCCACGTCAGGTTGTGCACTCGCTCGGTGAGGCTCCCCTTCCGCACCCGGAGCGAGTCCCGGTGGATTTCTCCCATGGTGCCGCCGAGCGTGAGGTCGAGCCCGGCCGACTTGGAGAGTCCCAGTTTCTGGCTCGCGTAGACGCTCCGATGTCCGACCATGAGGAACGCCGTCGCGGCCGCCAGCGCGGCATATACCCCTACGGACGGAGGCAGCAGCTCGATGGCCATGACGGCCGCTGCGAGCGGTGTATTGGCCGCCGCGGCCAGGACGGCGACGAAGCCGAACGCCGCGAGCAGGCTGGGTGGGACCCCGAAAAGCGGTGCCATCGCCGCACCGCTCGCCGCTCCGATGAAGAAAATCGGCGTCACAATGCCACCACTCCCGCCGGTCTCCAGCGTCAGGGTGGTCGCGAGAATCTTGAGGAGAAAGGCGGCGCCGACGACCGTCGTCGTGCCGGACAGCAACCCATCAATGGTGTCCGTGCCCAGCCCGGCGTATCGGTCCCCCGCCAGGAGGTACAAGGCCACCAGCGCGCCGCCTCCGACGGCGGCGAGCAGGTATGGATGGGTCCGGAGCGGGCGGAGTCCCCGCTCGAAGGCTCGAAGCGACTCGATGAGCAGGAGGGCGATCAACCCGAACGCGGCGCCGGACGTCAGGGACATGAGGACCATCTTTACCTGCCCTATTCCGCCAATCGAGTCGTGGAGCGTGGGAAACGGGGCGTGAGCGCCGCACGCGAGGTGCCCGACAATGCCGGCGACCAGGGCGGGAAAGATGACGGTATAGTCGAACCGGCCGAGGTACAGCACTTCGATCCCGAACAGGGCGCCCGAGACCGGCGTCCCGAACACCGCGGCGAACCCGGCGCTGATGCCGCAGATCACCAGGCGGCGACGGTCATCATCTACCAGGCGTAACCCATCGGCGAACAGGCTGGTGAGGGCGGCGCCGATTTGTGCCGCCGGACCCTCCTTGCCCACGGAGCCGCCGAACGCGAGGGTCAGGACGGTTGCGCCGAGCTTGACCGGTGCGATGACCCAGTCAACCCGTCCCGCGCGCTGGTGAACGGCGGCGATCACGGCTTCGGTGCCGTGGCCCCGCGCCTCGGGAGCGAAGACGCGAATGAGCCAGACGCAGATGGGCAGCGCGAGCGGCAGCAGCCAGAATGGAGAAAATGCACCCCGGGTCAGCCAGTGCGCGACGCCCGCGGACGCCGTGATGGACCAGAGGAAGCCGCGCGTTCCGAAGCCGACACAGAGGCCCGCGCCCGCTCCCAGCGAGGCCCATTTGAGCGTGCTGATGAGGAGCGCCGTGTGTTCGGTGTACCAATGCTTCTCGTCCGCCAGCTCGGGTGTGCCTGGCTCGGAATGGTCCTCTCGCAGCCGCGTCACGAACCGCCAGAAGTGCCAGCTCATCGCCGCGACCCGCCTGCGCTGCCTTCGTCAGCCACCGTCCCCCCCCATCCCGGGTTCGTGTTATCCCAAGATAGCGGCGTCTCGGCTGGCCCTGCCGGACCCGGCTGCCGCATACCGAAACGCCTCCCGCCGCCAGGTCGAGAGGCTCCCGGAGCGGCCCGAAAAGGAAACGCTCCTCCGAGTCACCTCAGAGGAGCGCAAGCTCCACGACGGCATGTTGAGCGCCTGAGTTTGGTAGATACTTTGGTAGACTCGGGCTGGTAACTCCATCGGGACGGCGGGATTCGAACCCGCGACCCCCTGAACCCCATTCAGGTGCGCTACCGGGCTGCGCTACGTCCCGTTTCCGGGACCCAATCTTAGCCCCGCGGGCACTTTCAGGGTACCCCTGCTCTGGGAGTGACTAGCTCGAGAGCCAGGGACCGCCTCGGCGTTCTTAGGACCTCCGCCCAGCTTGGCCTAGGGGGCCTGGCTGGCGGCTTCCAGCAGGTCCGGTAGGCCCCGAGCCTGACGATACCTCCCCCCGGCGTTAATGATCGGTCACAGGGAACCCTGACCCACCTTGCGCTCCACGTCAAATAGTATCATTGTTAGTGCTATCACTAACAATGATAGTCCAGCGATGCGCAAAGACACCCTCGGCGAGTTCGAGCACCAGGTCCTCCTCGCCGCCCTCCGCCGCAAGGGACTGGCCTACAGCGCCTCCATCGTGACGGAGCTGGAGGAACGCGCGGGGCGGAACGTTTCCCCGGCGGCGGTGCATATCGCCCTGGCCCGGCTCGAGGACGCCGGTCTCGTCGCCTCCCACGTCCGCGTCGGCCCGGGGCGGGGCGGCGAGCGGGAGCGCCGCTACGTCAAGGTCACCGCCCGCGGCCTCGACCTGCTCCGGAGCTCCCGCCGCCAGCTGCTCGACCTGTGGGAAGGCCTCGAGCCCCTGCTGGGCAGGAGTTGATGCCCCACCCGCCCGCCCTGGCCCGCCGCATCCTGGCCGCGCTGCTCCCCGCCGCCGACCGCACCCACGCGCTCCAGGATCTCGACGAGCTCTTCCAGCTCCGCGTCGCCCGCCGCGGCGCCGGCGCGGCCACCCGCTGGTACCTGGTCCAGTGCCTCAGCTTCCCGCTCCGGCTGGGCGCTGAGCGGGCTCGGGCAACATTCCGGCGCCCCCGCCCCGCCTCCTGGGGACAGGACCTTCGCTACGCCGCCCGCGGCTTCCGCCGGGCCCCCGGTTTCTTCGTGGCATCTCTGCTCACGCTGGCCCTCGGCATCGGTGCCACCACCACCATCTTCAGCCTCGCCTACGGCATCTGGCTCAAGCCGCTTCCCTTCGCCGATCCGGGCCGCCTGGTCACTTTCCGCGACGTCTATCGCGATGGCGACGGTTGGGCGATCTCGGCTCCCGAAGTCCAGGACCTGCGGCAGACCCGCTCGCTCCAGGGCGCCGCGATCTACGGCTACGGCGCCGCCATCACCACCGTGGGCGACGAGCCGGTCCGGCTGACCGCCTACCGGGTGTCCACCGACCTCTTCCCGGTGCTGGGCGTCACCCCGGCCCGGGGCCGCTTCTTCGCCGCCGGTGATGAGCAGGGGAGCCAGGGCCCCGTGCTGGTGATGAGCGACGCGTTCTGGCGCAAGCGGTTCGACGCTGATCCCGCGATCGTGGGCAAGCCGCTTGAGCTCAACGGCAAGCACTACACCGTGATCGGGGTGGCCCCGCGGCGGTTCCGGTTCCCCCAGTGGCTCGAGAGCGACGTCTGGATCCCGTTCGACCTGAGCCAGGCCCCCGACCGGAGCCAGCGCTATTTCCAGGTGGTCGGGCGCCTCCGCCCGGGTGTCGGCGTGGCCGATGCGCGTACCGAGATGACCCTGCTCTCGAAGCAGCTCGAATCGGCCTGGCCGGCGAGCAATACGGGCTGGTCCGTGCATCTGGACCCTCTGGTCGACGCGACGGTCGGCTCGTTCGGCGCCGCCTTCAAGTTCCTGCTGGGCACCGTCGGCCTGCTGTTGCTGATCGCCTGCGCCAACATCGCCAGCCTCTTCCTGGCGCGGAATACCGCGCGGCACCACGAGCTGGCGGTCCGCACTGCCCTGGGGGCCGGCCGCGGGCGCCTCCGAAAACAGATCTTCGCCGAGAGCCTGCTTCTGTCGATGGTCGGTGGAGCGGCGGGGCTGCTCCTGGCACGGTTCGGCGCAGTGCTGGTGGCGAGGATGATGCCGCCGGGAACGCCCCGGGTTGCCGACTTGGGCATGGACTGGCCGGTGGTCCTGTTTGCGCTCACGGTGTCCTCGGTCTCCGGTATCCTCTGCGCGCTGGCCCCCTCGTCCCGGATCTCGACCGTCGCCCCGGGACAGGCGCTTCGCAGCGAGAGCCGGACCAGCTCCGGGAGCACCCGGCATCGGCTACAGAACGGGCTGGTGATCGGTCAAGTGGCGATTTCCCTCATGCTTCTGGTCGGCGCCGGGCTCACCCTCAAGAGTTTCTTCGCGCTGGTGACGCTCGACCGGGGCTTCCGGCCGGAACACATACTGACCCTGCATCTCTCCGTTCCGTTCGACCGCTACGGCGACAACGATGTCCGCATCGCGGCCTTTCAGAACGTGCTGCGCCGAGTCGGGCAGCTCCCCGGCGTGGAGGGGGTCGGCGCCGTCACCGGGTATCCGGGCAGCTCGCTCGGGTATCTCGGCTCCCTGCCGGTGGGGCCGAGACTGACGGCATCGCTCCACGCCAGCAGTCCCGACTACTTCAAGGTGATGGGCGTTCCGCTCCTGGCTGGGCGGGGCTTCAGCGACCAGGACCGGCTCGGCGCGCCTCGGGTGGCGGTGGTCAATCGCAGCCTGGCCCAGGGCATGTGGCCGGGTCAAAGCGCGGTGGGTAAGACCGTCACGCTGCCGGCGTCCATGGCGGGTGTCGTGGCGACCGACACCCCTTACCAGGTCGTCGGCGTGGTGGGCGACATGCACCTTGGGGCCAGGTCATCCCCCGAAGTGTTCGTCTCCGCCTGGCAGGCCGCGGTCTTCTGGAGCGATGTCATTGTTCGCACCACCGGCGATCCGGCCGCCAGCGCCGTCTCGGTCCGGCAGGCGCTTCGGCAGATCGACCCCGGTTTCCTGATCGAGGGGATCGCGCCCATGGAGAGCATCGTGGGCGAGCAGATCGCGCTCCCCCGGGTGCAGGGATTCCTGGGCGCGGTCTTCGGCGCGCTCGCCGCGCTGCTTTCCGCCGTGGGCCTCTACGGGCTGCTGTCCTATATGGTGGGCCAGCGACTGCGAGAGATCAGCATCCACATGGCGCTGGGCGCGAGCGTGGGCCGGGTGTTCAGAGTGGTGTTGGCGCGGGGCATGGGGCTGGCGGTTATCGGGGTGACGTTGGGCGGGGCCGCCACTCTCGCCGTGATCCGCCTGGTGCGGAGCCGGGTATTCGGGCTCAGGGCCATCGATCCGGTGGTCGTTGCCGGCGCTGCGGGCCTCATGCTGGCCGTGGCGTTCCTGGCCAGCTACCTCCCGGCCCGGCGGGCGACCCGCGCCGATCCGATCACGAGCCTGCGCTAGCGGTCCAACCGGAGCGAATCGGGGCTACTTCCGCGTCATCAGCACGTACACCAGCGCCAGAATGGCGATGACCGCCACGCCCGCCACCGCCAGCAAGAGCTTCCGGTCACTGCTCCGGCCCGTGGCCGCAACCGGCGCCGTCGGCGTGGCGGGCGCCGAGGGGCGACATCCGCCGGGGTGACCACGCGGTGCCGGGTCCCCGTCGGCAGCGCCCGCTCCAGGGTCTCCGCCGCCGCCACCAGCCGGAGCGCCTCGGTCATCGCATCGGCGGTCTGATAGCGGCCGGCGCGGTCCTTGACCAGCGCCCGCCCCAGGATCTCGTCCAGCGCCTCCGGCGCGTCGGCCCGGAAGTCCCGCACCTTGGGGGGCGCCGCCATGAGGTGCTGCTGGATCACCTTCCCGACCGAGTTGCCCACGAACGGTGGCCGCCCCGACACCATCTCGAAGATCATGCAACCCACCGCGTAGATGTCGCTCCGGTGGTCGATGTTCTCGAGCCCCTGCGCCTGCTCCGGGCTCATGTAGGGGGGCGTGCCCAGCGGGATGCCGATCGCCGTGATCGAGCGCTGCCCCTCGCTCACCGCCCGCGCGATCCCGAAGTCCGCCACGATGGCGTGGCCGGCCGAGAACAGGATGTTCTCCGGCTTGATGTCCCGGTGCACCACGCCGCGGGAGTGGGCGTAGGCCAGCGCGGAGAGCACCTCGATCGCCACCTGCACCGCGCCGTCCACCGAAAGGGTCTTCTCCCAGAGCAGCCGGTCCCGCAGGCTCTCCCCCTCGACGTGCGGCATGACGTAGTAGCACAGCCCGTCTTCCGCGCCCGAATCGAAGAGACCCAGGATGTTGGGATGCTGGAGCCGCGCGGTGATCTGGATTTCCCGGAGGAACCGCTCGGCGGTCAGCGAGGTGGTGATTTCGGGCTGGAGCAGCTTGATGGCGACGGTCCGGTCGTGCCGCAGGTCCTTGGCCAGGTAGACGGTGGCCATGGCGCCGCGCCCGAGCTCCCGCTCGATGGCGTAGCGGCCCTGGAGCATCGCCTGAAATCGTTCGACCAGAGGATCGTTCACGCGAGCAGCCGGTCGTGAAGGTGTGGATGCGCCGCCGAGGGCCGGGCGCCCCGCACGTAGGCGCCGTCCCGGACCCAGGGTCCAGGCCGACGGTTCTTCCCAGAGCGCGGTGAGCAGGGCGTCGAGCCGGGCGGTCAGCGCGGGGGCGGTGACCGGGGTCACGACTTCCACCCGGCGCCGGAGGTTCCGCGGCCGCCAATCGGCCGATCCGATAAGATACTCGTCCGCCCCACCATTTCCGAAGTGGTAGATCCGCTCGTGCTCCAGGAACCGGCCCAGGACGCAGCGGACCCGGATCCGGTCGGACACCCCCGGCAGCCCCGGCCGGAGCACCGAGAGGCTGCGCACCACCAGCGAGACGTCCACCCCCGCCTCGGAGGCGCGGTACAAGGCCGCCACGATTTCCGGGTCTTCCAACCCGTTGATCTGGACCCGGATCCGTCCGCCCCGCCCCGCCTTCGCGTGGTCGGCTTCCCGGTCGATCCGCTCCAGGAACCCCTGGAGCATCGTGCCGGGGGCCACCAGGAGCCGCCGGTAGCTCGACCCCGGCTCCCGTGACGATCCGGTGAGCTGGTTGAAGAGATCCGAGAGGTCGGCCGTGATGTCCGGATCCGCGGTGAGCAGGCCGAGGTCGGTGTAGAAACGCGAGGTGGAGGCGTTGTAGTTCCCGGTGCCGATGTGGGCGTACCGGCGCAGCCCCGCCGAGGTCTTCCTGACCACCAGCGCCACCTTGGCGTGGGTCTTGAGCCCGACCATCCCGTAGATGACCTGGGCGCCGGCCTCCTCCAGCTTCCGGACCCAGCCCACGTTGCGCGCCTCGTCGAACCGGGCCTTGAGCTCGACCAGCACCGTGACGTCCTTGCCGGTCTGGGCCGCGGTGAGCAGCGCGTCCGCCACCAGCGAGGTATCCCCCAGTCGGTACAGCGTCATCTTGAGCGCCACCACGTCCGGGTCGGCCGCGGCCTCCTCGAGGAAGCGGCCCACCGTGGCGCTGAAGTCCTCGTAGGGGTGGTGCACCAGGATGTCGCCCCGGTCGATCTGCTCGAAGACGGTCCGGTCGGTGGCGAGCGGCCGCTTCGGCTGGAACGGAGGGAACGAGTACGCCGCCGGCAGCCGCCCCGCCAGGTCCCGGAGCGCGCTCAGGTCCAGCGGCGGGTCCAGCTCGTAGATGTCGGCCGGGCCCAGGGACGCCGCGGTGCCGCGCCGCTCGAAGCGCAGCTCGCGCAGCAGCATCTCCCGGACCTCGGACGGCATGGCGCGCTCGACCTCGACCCGGACCGGCGCGTTGCGCGGCCGCCGCTTGACCTCCTCCTCGACCGCCTGCAGCAGGTCTCCCGCTGCCTCGTCGTCCACGTCCAGATCGGCCCCCCGGGTGATCCGGAACAGCCAGGCGCCCTCCACCGGGCGGTCGCGATAGAAGGCCTGGATATTGGCGCGCACCACCTCCTCGAGGAGGATCAGGTCGCGACTCCCGGGAATCGGCACGAAACGGTCGAGCCGCGACCGGATCGGCAGGGTCGCGAAGTGGATCGGCCCGGTGCGGACGTCCTGCACCACCACGCCGAAGGTCAGCACGAACTGGGGAATCACCGGAAACGGGTGCCCGGGCGACATGGTCATCGCCCGCGGCGTGAGCACCGGGAACAGCTCGGACTCGAAATGCGTGGTGAGCGCGGCGCGCTCCGGCTCGGTCAGCCGGTCCCACCCCCGGACCCCCACCCCGGCCTCCGCCGCCGCGCCCAGACACTCGGCCAGACACCCCGCCTGCCGGCCCGGCAGGGGGGTCGCCCGGGCCGCGATGGCCTCCAGCTGCTCCCCGGCGGACAGCCCGTCGAAGCTCCGCGCCGCGGAGCCGTCCAGCAGCGCCAGCTTGAGCGCGCCCACCCGCACCGAGAAGAACTCGTCGAGGTTGGCGCTCACGATGGCCAGGAAGCGGAGCCGTTCCGCCAGGGGCATGCCCGGATCCTCGGCCAGCTCGAGCACCCGCTCGTTGAACGCGAGCTGGGCCAGCTCCACGTTGAAGAAGTGGTCCTGGGGCAGGTCGGACTGGGCCCGGGCCGACGCGGCAAAGTGGGCGGTCGGGCGGACGGGAGGACGGGAGGACGGGACGACGGGAGCAAAACGCTCGGTCGGCTCCCGCGGGGCCGGGGCGAGCAGGCTGGCGCGGGTGGCCACCGCGAGGGCGGCGAGGGTCTCCGGAGTCCGGATGTCCGGGGTTCCGACCTTGGCGATGGCCTCCCCGGCGGAGAGCCAGTGGAGGCCGTTGCCGTCCCCGCGAATCCGGCGGGCCACCCAGACCTCGAGCGCGTCGCGATCCTCGGTCGGCGGCAGCGTGGCGAGGAGCGACAGCGTCCCCACGGTGCTTCCGGTCACCGTCCGCAGCAGGTGGCGCGCCGCCTCCTCGCCGCTGCCCGAGGCCACCGGGAGCGCGTGCCCTCCCTCGTGCGGCAGGAACCCGACGTTCCCTTCGTCCAGCGCCAGCATCACCACCGCCGTCTCCGAGCCGATCTTCCGGGTGGCCGCTTCCGCGGCCATGACTTCCACCAGGTCGGCGGCCCGCTGGTGGCGCGGCACCACCAGCGGCCGGAGCGCGTGCTGCCGTTCCAGCGCAGCCGCCACCGCCTCGAGGCGCGGGCCGCCAGCGGCGATGCGCCGCACCTGCAGCTCCTCGAACGTCCGGGTCAGGCCCGAATGCCGGACCGTGCAGGCGTCATAGAGGAAGAGGAAGCGCGGCACCGGGCGGAACCATCCGCTGGAGCCGACCCGGCTCCAGCGCTCCACCTCGAGCTCGATCCGGGGGCGCAGCAGGCCCGGATCGATGAGCCCCCGGAGCCGGCGCGCCGGCTCGGAGTCCTCCTGGATCGCCTGGCGAGGGTCGAGCGCGGCAACCTGGGCCTCGTAGCGCTCCACCGGCACCGACGGCCCGCCGGAAATGAAGAGGGTGAGCAGGCGCCGGTCGTCGGCCTGAATGCGAACCCGGCAGGACACTCCCCGCGCCTGCAGGGTCCGGTCGTTGGTGTCGAGGTAGATGTCGCGATGGAACGTCCTGGCGGGCGCCGCCCCGGTGAGCCGGGCCGGCAAGGGCGCGTCACGCAGGGCTGCCAGTGCCTCGGGGCCGGGGACGTCGCAGCGAAACTGCGACTCGGCGGCCATCAGGCATCACGCACGTCGATCGTCACCACCTTGGGGAGTACCGCCCGCCGCATCGATTCCACCACCAGCGTGCTGGGGATGCTGCGCTTGAACTTCACCTTGTACTGCGCCATGGCCCGGCCGCCGTCGCCGGCACCGGCCTTCTCGAACTCCCACCGCTTGGTCTGGCCTTCGAGCACCTGCTCCAGCGCCTGGCGGACGGCCGCGGCGTCGTCGGGCTGCATCATGACCCGGAGCAGCGAGTCGAACTTCGGCTTGGCCGCCTCTGCTTCCTCGGCGGACGGGCCGGTATCCAGGTTGATGTCGGCCGTGGCCTTCCGGCTCCGCTCGGCGGCCCGCTCCGAAATGGCCTGGAGCTGATCCGGCGTCATCGACTTCAGGAGCTGCTTGTCCACCAGGCTCAGGAACTCCCCGGGCTGGGCCGTCTGCTTGACCCGGTCGAGCCGCTTCTGGATGACGCTCTGCTCCAGCGCCGCCGGCATCCGTCCGAAGTCGAACTTCCAGGCCAGCAGCACCACGATGTTGTAGAAGAGCGAGATCGCGAGCGCCGCCGAGGCGACCTGCACCCCCGACGCGAGCCCCACGGCAATGGCCAGAAAGATGTAGATCGCGTCCTTGGGATCCTCGAGCCGATTCCGGAAGCTCACCGCGCCCACTACGCCCCCCAGGCCGAAGGCCAGGGCGATGCTGGAGCGGACCAGCATGATCAGCCCGGCGACCACAATCGGCAGGAAGATGAGGGTCTGCACCGTGGACTGGCTGAACCCCTTCTTGGCGCGGGTGAGGATGTACACCCAGGCCACCGGGATCATGAGCAGCACGGCGCCCAGCATGGCCACGGTGGACTCGAAGGCGACCCGGGCCGGGGTGACGTTGACGATGCTTTCCGCGTTCTGCAGCAGGTCCTTCTTGCCGGTGGCCACCGTCTCCTGAAAGCGCTCCATGTTGAAGACGCCCTGGAGGTCGGGGGCCACCTGCTGCAGGATCAGCACAGTCCCGGCGAGCGCCAGGTAGTAGGCGAAGATCTGTATGACGGGGTGCAACGCAAACCAGGACGGCGAGCTTGAGCGGCTGGACTCCATCGAGATCCTCACGTTGGGTCGGCGAGAGGCGGAGGGACGGCCTGCCAATAAGATAACTCCCGATTCGGGCATACGGAGGAGGGAGGAGGGAGGAGGGAGGAGGGAGGAGGCCCTCCTCCCTCCTCCCACCTCCCACCTCCCACCTCCCTCCCCTCCTCCCTCCTCCCTCCTCCCTCCTCCCTCCTCCCTCTTTTAGTGACACCGCCCGCCGCTGGGATCGTAGACCTGGCCATTGGTGGCCAGAAAAGCCGAGCGCCATTCCTCCTTGCCCAGGGTCAGCTTGACCACCCCGAAGTGCCCCTGCACCCGGGCGACGCTGTTCGGCACGACCGTGCTCCGCATGCCCCGCAGCTCGCCCCCGCCGGTCCCGACCACGATCTCGACGATGCGCATCCGGCGTCTGCTCGAGCACCTGCCGCGCGCCTACGCGCGCCTGTTCAGCGAGCAGGAGCGCGTCTACTGTGACCGCTTCTCGGACCGCTGGTCGCACTACGCGGCGCGCTTTGCCGCCAAGGAGGCGGTGGGCAAGGCGCTCGGAATCGGTATCATCGGGTTCGTGTGGCGCGATATCGAGGTACTCTCCGGAGGCAAGCCGCTGATCGCCTTGCACGGCGACGTGGCGCGCATCGCCGCCCGTCTTGGGGTCACGCGTGTCGAAGTCTCGCTGAGCCATACCTGCGGCATGGCCTACGCCGTGGCCGCCGCCCTGAAGGAGGACGTCGATGGATGAGTCTCTGCTGCTCGGCCTGTACACCGCGGACGTGATGCGGACCGTCGACACGATCGCCATCCAGGGTCTCGGCATCCCCGGCGGCCACCTGATGGAGCGCGCCGGCGTGGCCGTCGCCGACGAGATCCTCGAGCGGTACGAGCCGGAAGAGGCCGTCGTGTTCGCAGGCAAAGGCAACAATGGCGGCGACGGCTTCGGTGGTAGCGCGGGAGCTCTTCAATGCCGGGGTCGAGGTCACGGTGTTGGCTCTGGCCCCCGCCGCCGAATACGGTGGCGACGCGCGGCTCAATCTGGACATCCTCGGCAGGCTCGGGGTCGACGTCCGCGAGGGGTTCGACGCGAAGGGGGCGCCGGCAGAGGACGCCTTCATGATCGTCGAGATGGCCGATGTCGTCGTCGACGCCATCTTCGGCACCGGCTTCACGGGGGCCGCCAAGGGCGCCGCCGCCGCCGCCATCGACCTGATCAACGACGCCCCCGGCGCGGTGGTCAGCGTCGACATCGCCAGCGGGGTGGGGGCAGGCAACGGCGCCATCCACGGGCCGGCCGTCTTCGCCGACCTTACTGTCGCGCTGCACGCCGCCAAGATCGGCCACTTCGTCACGCCTGGCGGGACGTTCAGCGGCGAGGTCGTCGTGGTGCCGATCGGCATCCCGCCGCTGTGCGACCACGACACCGACGTGTGGCTGCTCACCGAGGATGGCGTCGCGCCGCTCGTGGTGCTCAAGGGCGCCCTCGACCACAAGCGTTCGGTCGGTACCGTTCTCGTGGTCGGCGGCTCCCGTGGCATGACCGGCGCCGCCCACATGACGGCGATGGCGGCGCTCCGCGCGGGGGCCGGACTGGTGCACGCCGCTCTGCCGGAAGGCGCCGGCGGCGAGAAGCCCTTCCTCGAAGTGATCACCGTCGAGGTGCCCGGCGCCGCCGGTGAGTTCACGGCGGCGGCGCGCAGCCCGCTGTTCGCACAGGCGGCGGGGCTCAAGGCCGCGGCCGTCGGGCCAGGCCTGGGCCGCGCCGACGAGGCGCAGCTCCTGGTCCGCGAGCTGCTCGGCCTCGACCGACCGCTCTTGCTGGACGCCGACGGGTTGTATGCGCTCGGCGACCGCCCGGAGCTTCTGGCGGCGCGCGCCATGCCGACGGTGCTCACGCCGCACGAAGGCGAGCTGGGCCGCCTGCTCGGCCGTCCGGCCGAGGAGGTCGCTGCCCAGCGTCTCGAGTGCGTCCGCGCCGCGGCGCAGCGCAGCGGCGCGACGGTGCTCCTCAAGGGCGAGGCGACCATCGTCGCCGATCCGTCGGGACGGGCCTACGTCGTCCCGACCGGCAACCCCGGCCTCGCCACGCCGGGCACCGGCGACGTGCTGAGCGGCGTCATCGTCGCGCAGCTCGCCAAAGGCCTCGGAGCGACGGAGGCGGCCTGCCTGGGCGCTTATCTACACGGCCTGGCCGCCGACCTCGCCGCCGAGAACGCCGTGGGCACCGAGGGCATGGTCGCAAGCGATGTCATCCAGTACCTGCCGGCCGCCGTCGAGCGGCTCAAGGCCGGCCCACAGGAGGAAGCGCATGAGCACCACTGAGCAGCCCGGCGAGGGCGAGGCCCTCGCCCGCGACATCATGACGTCGCCGGTCATCACCGTCGATCCCGAGCTCTCCGTCAAGGAGCTCGCCGCTCTCTTCCGCGAGAAGCGCATCGGTGGCGCGCCTGTGGTCGAGGGAGGCACGCTGGTCGGCATCGTGACCGAGGGCGATCTGATGGCGCTCGACGCCGACGTTGAGTACCCGCACTACTTCGAGCTGTTCGACAGCATCATCTACCTGGGCAGCCAGAAGAAGTTCAAGGAGCAGCTCGAGAAGGCAGCGGCCGCCAACGTGCGCCAGCTGATGACGCATCGCGACAAGGTGATGACCGTCGGTCCGGGCGACCCGGCGCGCGCGGCCGGGACGATCATGTTGCGCCACCACTTCGACCGTGTGCCGGTGGTCGACGAGGACGACTCGGTGGTCGGTCTCATCACGCGCCACGACATCATGAAGCTTCTGGACCTGTAGATGCTGGCCGGCCGCCACAGGGCGCTGGCCGAGATCGACCTCGAGGCCATCCGCCACAACGTACGCCGGCTGATGCGTGACCTGCCGGACGGCGCCGTGCACTGCGCCGTCGTCAAGGCCAACGGCTACGGGCACGGCGCCGTGCCGGCGGCGGGCGCCGCGCTGGACGCCGGCGCGACCTGGCTGGGCGTAGCCGCCGTGGCCGAGGCCGAAGAGTTGCGCGCCGCGGGACTGGCGGCGCCCGTCCTCATCTTCGGGCCCATGACCGGCGCGGAGCTGGAGCGCGCCGTGGCGGCTGGCGCCGACGTCGTCGTCTGGTCGGCGCCGTTTCTGGCCGCGGCGCGGCGCTGCGGCGCCCGCGTGCACGTCAAGTTCGACTCGGGCATGGGGCGTCTGGGCGTCACCGAGGAAGAGGCGCGCGTGCTGTGCGCCGGGGCTGCCCGGGACGGCCTCCTCGTGGGGCTCATGAGCCACTTCGCCACCGCCGACGAGCCCGACACCGCGTTCTTCGAGTCAGCAGCTCGGGCGCTTTACGGCGCTGGCCGCCGAGCTGTCCGCCGTCCACCCCGGCCTGCTCTGCCACACGGCGAACAGCGCGGCGACGCTGCGCGGGCCGCGCACCCACTTCGGCATGATCCGCACCGGTATCGCCATGTACGGCCTGGCGCCGAGCAATGACGACCCGTTCAAGGACGACCTGCGGCCGGCGATGAAGCTCTGCTCGTACGTCGCCGGCGTGCGCGTTGTCGCGCCCGGCGACTCGGTCGGCTACGGACGCCGGTTCGTCGCCGACGAGCCGACGCGCATCGGCATCGTGCCCATCGGATACGCCGACGGCGTGAGCCGGCTGCTCACGAACCGCGGCGAGGTGCTGGTCGCCGGCCGGCGCTGCCGCATCAGCGGCACGATCAGTATGGACCAGCTGACCGTGCGCCTGCCCGACGACTGGGGCGGGCCCGGCGACGAGGTCGTGTTCTTCGGCGCGGCCGGGGACGGCGTGGAGGGCCGCGCCGGCGCGGCGTGGACGGGGACGACCGGCCCCGCCGCGACGCTCCCGGACGCGCCGCGCATCCTGTGCGAAGAGATGGCGCAGCTGCTGCAGACCATCAACTACGAGGTCGTCTGCGACGTGGCGCCGCGGGTGGCGCGCCGCTACCGCGGCGCCGGCCCCGCGGCCTGACCAGCCCGTGAGCGGCCGCCCGGCGGAGCACGCCGCCGCCGTCGCCCGACGAGGTCACGGCGGCGGCTCGCTCCGCGCTTGGCCCCGGCGAAGCCGGCTGGCTCGTCGGCGGCTGCCTGCGCGACGAGCTGCTGGGCCTGCCGGTCCGCGACATCGACATCGTCGTGGACGGCGCCGCGGAGCCGTTCTCGCGGGCGTCTGGCCGACCGGCTCGGCGCCGCCGTGTTCGCCTCTTCGGACACGTTCGGCACCTGGCGGCTCGTGCTGGGCGACATGCACGTCGACGTCGCCCCGCTGCGCGGACAGGAGCCGCGGCTGGGCCGGACTCCGATCCGGCGATGCGCAGCACTCGGCTGGAGGCAGACCTGCTGCGCCCGCGACTTCACCGTGGACGCCATGGCCCGGCCGCTCGACGGCGACGACGCTCGTCGACCCGCTGAGCGGCCTCGACGATCTCGCCGCGCGCCGGCTCCGGCTCTGCTCGCCGTCGGCCCTGGACGACGACCCGCTGCGCGTCGTGCGCCTCGCTCGTCTGGCGCGCGGGTTCGACCTCGTGCCCGAGCGGCCGCGACCGTGGCCGCGCGTGCGCGCTGCGTCCGGCCTGGCGGCGGTCAGCGGCGAGCGCCTTCGCGACGAGCTCTCGCGCGGTCGCTGGCCACCGACGCCTCGGCGGCGGCCTTTCGCGACCTCGCGGTGTGGGGGGCGCTGGCGGTGGTCCTGCCCGAGCTCGACGGGCTGCGCGGCGTGCGAGCAGAACCCGTACCATCACCTGGACGTGTTCGAGCACACTCTGGAGGCGCTCACCTACGTGCCCGGCGTCGTCGAGCAGCTCGGGGGCGACCGGGTACCTGACGCCCGCCTCCGACGCCGGCCTGCCGGGGCGTGCGCCGCTCGTGCCGGTCTCGTGGGCGGTGCTGCTGCACGACATCGGCAAGCCGGCGGTGCGCATGGTCGACGACGCAGGGCCGCGTGATCTTCTGGCACCACGACGAGCTCGGCCGCGAGATGGCCGCGCGTCATCGCGGCCCGCCTGCGGATGAGCAACCGCTTCGCCGTCTACCTGGGCACGCTCATCCGCCAGCATCTTCGGCTCGGCTTCCTCGTGCGCGAGCAGCCGCTCACGCGGCGCGCGCTCGCGCGCTATCGCCGGGACGTGAGCCCCTGGGTGTTCGAATCGGTCGTCGGTCTCGCTGTGCGACCGGCTGGCGACGCGCGGCGAGAAGACGTCCTCACGTCGATGGCACGGCACTACCGCGTGGCACGCTCGGTATGGACGGCGGTGAGCAAGGCGCCCGTGCCGCCAGGTGCTCGAGCGGCCGACGAGGTGATGGCGCTTCTCGGGCTCGAACCCGGCGTCCGCCGTGGGTCAGGCGCTGGACGCGCTGGAGGAGGAGGTCGAGGCCGGCGAGGTCAGCGACCGCGACGGAGGCCCGGGCGTTCCTGAGGAGTGGTGGGGGAGCGGCCGAGGCCGGCGGGGACGCCGACGGATCGCCCGGGACGGCTGATGCCTGAGCTGCCGGAGGTCGAGACCGTCCGTCGCCGGCTGCTGACGTGCCTGCCCGGCCTCGTGGTGCGCGACGTGGTCGTCAACGACGCGACGGTGAGCGCGCAGAGCGAGGCTGAGCTGCGCGCCCTGCTCGCCGGTCGTCGCGTCACCGGCCTGCGCCGGCGCGGCAAGTACCTGCTGGTCGACGTCGGCGCGGAGGGCGAGGGCGGCGGCGGAGACGCGCTCGCCTCCGGCGGCGCGCCGCGCGACGCCGCCGTGCCCGGCGAGGCCCGGCCGGCAGGACCGGGCCCACCGTCGCCGTCGTCCACCTGCGCATGACCGGCCAGACTGCTCTCCAGGCCGGGGCCGGCCGACCGGCCGCCGCGCTTCGTCTGGCGGCTCGACCCGCGCGACGGAGCTCGCCTTCCAGGACGTGCGGCGCTTCGGCCGGCTGTGGGCGTTCGACCCGGCGATCGAGGAGGAGTTCTTCGCTGGCATGGGCCCGGAGCCGTTCGGCGACGCCTTCAGCGTCGCCTACCTGCGCAGGGCCCTCAGCGGCCGCAGCGGCGCCGCTCAAGTCGTTCCTGCTCGACCAGCGGCGCATCGCCGGCGTGCGGCAACATCTACGCCGACGAGGCGCTGTTCCGGGCACGGCTGCACCCGCTGCGCGCCGCCGGGAGCGTGGGGCCGCGCGAGGCGCAGCGCCTGCACGCGGCCCTGCTCGAGACGCTGCAGGCCGGCATCGACCATGAAGGCTCATCCATCGAGAGCTTCGTGGACCCTGCCGGCGAACGCGGCGGCTTCCAGGAGATCCTGAACGTGTACCAGCGAACAGGCGAGCCTTGCCGCGTCTGCGGCACGCCGGTGCGTGCGGCATCGAGGTGGGCGGTCGCGGCACCCATTTCTGCCCCGCACTGCCAGCCGCGACGCGGCGGCATCGCGCCGACGGCCCGTCGCCGGCCCAGCAGCGCCGTGCCGGTGCGCGGCAAGCCGGCCGGCGACTCCGCCGCGCGGCCGAGCGGCGCCGTGAGCGGCGCCGGCCAGCGCCCCTCGTACGTCGTCCTCACCTGGGTGCCGCGCCGCCAGACCCTGGCCGTCGGCTGCGCTCGGTCACGGTGTGTCTTCGAGCGCGGCTGGTATGCCTACGTGGGCAGCGCCAAGCGGGCCCGCGGGCGCGCGTCGCGCGCCACCTTGCGCGCGACAAGCCGCCGCTCATTGCGCTGGCACGCCGACTACTTGTTCGCGGCGCGCCGGCACGGCGAGCGTGGCTCGTCGACACGGGGCTCAGCGAGTGCGGACTTGCCGGCGCCCTGGCGCGGCTGCCAGGCGCGGACGCCGTCCGCCACGCTTTGGCGCCGGCGACTGCTCCTGCGCCGGGCATCTCGTACGCTTCGCGCGCCGGCCCAGGCGCCGCAACCTGGCGGTCGCGGCGCATGCCGCCGGCGCCCCCGCGCACGTCGCGGGGTACGGAGCTACGCCCTCCGCCCCGCTCGCTGAGCGGCTGCCCACCGCGTCGCATGACGGCCGTGCGCTGCGTGTGCAAGACCGTGCGGCAGCGGGCGTCGACCCTTTACGTCGCCGTTGAGGGGCGTATTGTGGTGTGAAGGCGGGGATTCGGCTTGCCTGTGAGGCCGCTGCTCCGCACATTGGGGACACTGGAGGGGTCATGAGACACCGTCGTTCCGTAGCCGGCCTGATGATGTTCGCAGCCATCCTGGTCACGTTCCTGGTCTGCTCCGCCTCGGCTCTCGCGATAGCGTCCGATGCGACATCCGAGGCGCTGAACGGCAGCCCCCCCGACTACGAGTGGCAGTACGAATACATGAACACGTCCTGGTGGATACAGCTGCACGCCCACGACGTCGACGGCATCGAGTCGTTGTGGTGGTCCTGGGACGGCGGAAGCTCGATCTCGACCGGCTACAGCGGCGTGGGAGGGAGCGCCGCGGACGTGTATCGCAATATCTTCATCGGAGTCAACAGGACCACGCATGCCGATGACGGCCTGCACAAGCTGTGGACCGCCACACGGGGCTGGTTCCACTTCGTGATCCCGTGGCCGCCGGTTGACACATACCTCATTGAAGACTGGGAGGCATGGCACTACAACTACGTGTGGATCGATTCCCGGGCGCCTTTATTGAGCCAGTCGGGCGCGGATACCGCGTGGCACAACGCGCCCGTGCCCATCGCGTTCAACGCCGCCGACCCCCTCTCGGGCGTGCGCGTCATCCAGGCGGCCGTCGACGGGGCGGCGCCCATCTCCCAGAACTTCCAGGTGGACTCCCACCGCTACGGTCCGCCGACCGCGACGATGAGCTACACGTTTCCGGCGCCGGCCGACCACTCCGGGGACGGCGTGCACACCATCGTCTATCACGCCTATACTGGTCGTACCCGTTCAGCTCGGGCATGACCGAAGAGCACACTTGCCAGGTCAAGATCGACACCGTGGCGCCGGTGACCACCCAGGCCGGCGGCAACAGCGGCATGCACGACACACCCGTGACGGTCACGTTCTCGGCCTACGACCCAACCCGCCAAACTGCTCGGGCGTCGACTACACCCAGTACCAGGTCGACGGTGGCGGCTGGGTGACAGGCGGCTCGGTCACCATCCCGGCGCCGCCGCACACCACCGCGACGCACACCATCGAGTACCGCTCGGTGGACCACGCCGGCAACCTCGAGGCGACCAACTCGTGCCAGGTGCAGATCGGCACCGACAGCGTCGCACCGGTCACGACGGTGTCGGGCGCCGACGACAACTGGCACAACCTGCCCGTGACGCTGACCTTCACGGCGAGCGACCCGGAGCCGAATCCGACAGGCGTCGACTACACCGAGTACCAGATCGACGGCGGCAAGTGGACGCACGGCGTCAGCTGCATCGTCCCAGGCTCCGCCGATCACTCGGGCGACGGCGTGCACACCATCTCCTACCGCTCCGTGGACCTCGGTGGCAACACCGAGGTCCCAAAGACTTGCCAGGTCAAGATCGACACCACCGGGCCCACCACGACGGCCGTCTCATCGGTCACCGTCAAGAAGGGCAAGAAGGCCACCTTCCGCTTCAGCTTCACCGACCTCAGCCCGGGGAGCGTCGCCCTGAGCCCGACGGCGACCGTCAAGATCGTGATCAAGAAGGGCGCCGTCACGAAGAAGACGCTGAACGTGGGCGTGCGGGACGCCGGCGCTGCCTTGACGTACAAGTGGACGTGCAGCCTGAAGGCGGGCAAGTACAAGTGGTCGGTGCTCGCCACCGATCTGGCCGGCAACTTGCAGGCCGTGAGCGGCACCAAGAATCTGACGGTGAGATGAGCGGCTGAGGCCTGTGGTTCGAGGGACGGGGTCGGGGCGGCCGCAAGGCCGCCCCGACCGTGCTTCTTCAGGACGTGACGTCCTCAACCCGGGCGTCGCACGGTGCAGGGGGTCCGACCGCGGATCACCGGCCGAACAGGCGGCGCAGCGCGGCACGAAAGCCGCCGCCGGAGGCGGAGGGCTCGTCGCCAGGGTCGCCTTCCTCGATGGCGTGACTCTTCCAGGAGCCGTCCTCGTGCACCTGGATGCCCTCGTCGCCGCCGCTCGCGAGGGCCGAGGCTGAGAGCCTCGGCCCGGCGGCGCCCATGCCGACCGCGCCGCTCAGGTACGTGTCCTCAAGGAGCCTCTCCGACTTTTCGCCGGCCTCCCGG
>CAVXLC010000004.1:0-88543 GCA_963762545.1 uncultured Gemmatimonadales bacterium
ATGCCCCGGGTCGAGTCCACCAGGCCGGCCGGCGTCATCGGCTTGAATCGCTCGTAGTCGTGGTCGTGGCCGTTGAGCACCAGGTCCACGTTGTTGTCGTACAGGAGCTGCCAGAAGGGAGTCAGCAGCCGGTCGCTGCCATGCCACCCCGAGCTGAACCGCGGATTGTGCCAGTAGGCAATGGTGCATTTCCTGGTGGTGAACTTGAGGTCGTCGTTCAGCCAGTCTTCCTGCGCCTTCCGCTCCTCGGGGGTGAACACCGGGTTCACCACGATCTCGCTGTTGAGCACGATGACGTGCCACTCGCCGACGTTGTAGCTGTAGAACCCTTTCTTCGATTCCCCGGCCTGCTTGCCGAAGTACTTGTAGTAGGGCGCGGCGCCGAACATGTAGTGCTCGTGGTTGCCCGGGGCCGGCCGGATCCGCTTGATGATCCGCTTGGCGGAGTCGCCCCAGGACGGCGTGAAGCAGCGGGCAAAGTCCCGGTCGGAGCCTTCGGGATAGGCGTTGTCCCCCAGGGAGAACACCACGTCCTCGACGATGGCGGCGCTGTCCGCCTTGAGCACGCTGTCCACCAGCGCGGCGGTTGCCTCGTCGCCCTGGGAGGTGCAGCTCGCGATATCGCCGGCGCCGATCATCACCGAGGCCCCGGTCAGCGCCACGACCGCCGCGGGCGCGTCGGCGGGAGGCGGCGTGGTCTTGACCGCCGGCTTGCAGGCGGCGAGGGTCACCAGGACGCCCGCGCACATCCGAACGAATGAACCCACTCCGAACACCCCCGATGGTATACATGCATGGCCCGCGGATCTGCGGAGCGAATCTAGAATATCATCCCGGTACGGAGACGCACACCGGTGAGTCCATGACCCTTGCCGGTCTCGATGCTGAGCGAGGTGCTGGGGTTCAGAATGCCGATCCAGGCGCCGAGGCCGGCCGCGGCATGCCACCCGCCGGGCGAGCTGCCGTTGAGGTATACCCGGCCGGCATCGGAATATCCGTAGACCCCGACGTTAAAGGGAAGCACGAGCGCAAACCTGGCCAGGGGAATCTGGAGCTCGGCGGTGCCGACGAGGGCGGCGTCTCCGGCATAGCGCTGGGGCTCGAGCGACCGCACCGCCATCTGCCCGCCGATGAACGCCGCTTCCTGAAACGGAAACTGGCCGAACAGCTTCTTGGCCCCGGCCCGCAACACCAGCTTCGGATGGGCCGGAGCCGGAAGCGTCACATAGGTCGACGCCTCGGCGGCGAGCACGGCGAACCCCTCCTTCACGTCCCAGATCGCGGGGTACCAGGTTCCGCTCGCGGCGAACCGGACGCCCCGCCGGGGGTCGGTCGACCGGTCTCGGCCGTCGTGGGACAGGTTGAACCGGAGTCCGGCCTGTCCGAAATGCCCGAATCCGTAGGGGCGGTGGGCCGACACGAAACGGTCGGGCACGCTGTCCGTGGTGGTGTATTCGACCACGGGCCCGGCGGACAGGTCGCCTCGCGCACCCAGCGCCAGTCCGATGGTGGGGTGCAGCAGCCACTGTCGCTGCCGCACCTGATAAAGATCGGATGCCGCATCGGGCGAGTCGTTGCCGAGTCCGTGGAAATTGATCACCTCGAGCTCGGACATCCGCGCCTGCCCGGTAAAGTGAATCCGGGACTCTTCCCGGCGCAGATCCACGAGCGCCGCGACCCGATGGCCCCGGTAGCGAGTGGCGTACTCTTCGCTGAGAGCGTACCGGCTGCTGTAGGGCGTCCGGCGAAATCCGTAGTAGTACTTGTCCAGCTCCACCCGGACCAGCAGGCCGATATCACGGTCGGAGCGCAGGGCAAATCCCGGCGCGAACCGGTCCCCGCGATCGCGCTCGGGGGGCGCCGGTTTTCCGCTCCGCGTCACCCAGGGCCGCCGGTTCCAGGCCGAATCCGGCCCGTACCCGACGCCGGTCACGCTGCCGGCGTCGTAGAGCCGGGTCGGGCGCGGCTTGCCGTGCACCGAGGAGGAGTCGACCAGGCGGTTCACCCCGTTGCCGCCGACGATCCAGACCGGAATGCTCTCAGCCGAGCTGCCCACGACGGACGCGCGGTCATCGCCGCCGTGGAGATAGAGGCGGATCTGATCGGTTTCCTCCGGGTCGAACCGCCGGCGAAAGTACCGGTCGCCTCGCTCCGACCAGAGCTCCACCTCGACCGAGCCGTCGTCCCGGCGCGTGACCACCGCATGGTCCGCGGCGTCGGTGGCGTGGATGTCCAGGACCTGCGCGAGGTATCGGTAGAACCGGGTGGCAATATCGGGGATCTGATCGCGGCGCACCCGGAGCACGGCGGTGAGGTGGGGCGCCGTTTCCCGGAACTCGATGGGCATGGCAGCCGCCGCGGCGGCGATCACCGAATCGGTGATCCGGTGCCTCAGGTCCTCGGCCACCGAATCCCAGACCGGCTTTTCGAGCCCGGCCAGGAGCCGGCGGTCCAGCTCCAGGGCGTTCCAGGTCAGGCCATGAATGCTGGGGTAGGTCACCCGGAAGGTCATCACGTTGGGCGACACGATGCCGGTGGCCTTGACGATCCCGCCGTGGGAAATGAACGGCTTGTCCCGGTCCCGCGGAATCGGCTCCCAGATGGGCGCGCCGCTGGAATCGAACCGGGCCCATTTCCACTGGCCGGGATGCCGGTCCCAGTCGTTGATGAACATGTCCATCAGCCGCGCCTTGAGGTACCCGCGCGCGTC
Source organism: uncultured Gemmatimonadales bacterium (assembly GCA_963762545.1). Classification (GTDB taxonomy): domain Bacteria; phylum Gemmatimonadota; class Gemmatimonadetes; order Gemmatimonadales; family GWC2-71-9; genus JABFSM01. Next base: position 2,711 of record CAVXLC010000004.1, read on the forward strand.
CACCTGTTGGGCGGGATCCGCATCGAGCTTCTTCAGCAGCTCGTCGCTATCGATGATCTCGGCGGCCCCCGCGAATCCGGGAGCGCTGTCCGGCATGTTCGGATAGCGCTCGATCATGCCGAGCTGCCCGGCAAAATCGCCGCGAAACTCCCCCAGCAGCGAGTCGTTGGGCATGGCGGCCAGGATCGGGGTGACATGCAGCACGCCGGCCGCCTCGAGCAGCGGCGCCGTCACCTCCGCCGCGGCGGGGTGCTGTGCGCTCACCTGGTTGCGGGTGATCCTCTCCACGATGGTGTTCTCGAATCCCGCCGGAATCGTGACCTTGTCCTTGTCGACCAGGCGAAACACGTACTCGGTGCCGTCCGCGGTCTTGAGCCGGAGCGACTTGGTCTGGTTTCCCCCGCCCCGCTTGACGGGGAGCAATCCTCCGGCAAACCGGCGCAGATCCAGCACCGGCACCTTGATGGGCGTGGCCCAGAGATCCCGGTAGGTCGAGCCATAGAGGAAACGGTGGAGCCGGCTGCCCCGATACCGCAGCCCGGGCGCCAGGACCACGGAGTCCGTTCCCACCACCGCGGCCGGCCCGGCCTGGGCTGCCACGGCGGGCGGGAGGAGGGCCAGCAGGGCGGCGGCGAGACGGAGCTTCATTGGGAGGAAGTGTGGCCCGGGGCGATCAGGGCCAGCGATACAACGTGACGACAGCCGGATGCTTCACCGCCTCGTCACTGATGATCAGGATGCTGTCCCGCGTGATGGCCACCCCTTCGGCCATGTCGTGGAGGCCGGGAAGCGTGCGGGACTGGAGCACCACGCCGGCGGGGGTCATCTCGATCAGGGCCTGCTGCTGCGACGCGATCAGCACGTAGTTCCCGGTCAGCGGATCTACGGTGATGTCGGAGGGGTGAAGCGTCTTCCATCCGTTGGCGCCGGTGGCCTGGTCCATCGGCACCGTGAGCGTCGTAAGGCGGGGCCCGTCTCCCTGGTCGAGCTTCCAGCGATAGATCACCAGGAGATTCTTGAGCTCCTTGGAGAAGACGTGCTTGCAGGCAAGCAGCAGCGACGCGATGGCCGGGTCGTAGGCCACTCCCTCGAACTCGCACTCCTTGCCGAGATGGGTATCGTGAACGGTGTAGTCTACCCGCTCACCGGCCGCACCTTCCTTGAACTCGTAGAGCTTCCCGTTGCTGGCCAGGAGGAAGATCCGGTCGCCGGCCACGGTGATCCCCTCGAAATCGCCGTGCACTGTGTGGGGCTTTCCCAGCAGAAACTGCTTGACCACGACGCCGCGCCGGTAGTCGATTTCCGAGACCGCGCCGCGCTCGTCGTCGTGGGCCAGCAACCGCTGATCCGGCGTCAGAGCCAGCCCGGAGATCTCCGACAACCCCACCGGCACCACCCAGCGGGCCAGCGGCCGGTCGTGGTCGCTGCCGGAATCGGGCCCGGCCAGGGTCTGCGCCAGACGGGCCGCGCGCGCGGACAGCTCCGCGCTGTCGGCCCGGCCGGCGGCCCGGCCCGGCGTGGCGCGGCACCCCGATCCGGCGAGCGCGGCCCCGAGCAGCACGGTGGCGGCGCGGCGCGGCATCACTTCGACGCGTCTTCCGCGGCCTGGACGAAGGTGGCATCCAGTTCCGCGTCGGCGCTCAGGATGGTGTCTTTCGCCTTGGCGCGGACCGTCGTCAGGAGCTCGTCTCGCGTCGTGGACTTCCGGAGCTTCACCAGGTAGAACAGCTCCGATGGCCTGCCGGAGTTGGTGACCACCTCGTCCAGCCGCCAGCGACCCACGATCTCGTCCAGCGCCTCAGCGACTCGCTCCTGGGCCTCGCTGAGCTTTTCCGTGGTAATGGAGAGAATGGCGTTGTAACGGGCCTTCTTCTTCTGGGGTCCGAGGATCTTGCGAACCCGGTCGAACCGCTGCGCCAGCGCCTGCGCCTGCTTCTGGTCCAGCGCGAGCACCAGGTCCCGGTCGGGGACCTTGCCGTTGATACCGGCATCGGCCAGCTGGGTCAGCGGCTCGGTCCACTGCGCCGCGGCGGTCGGCTCGAGCACATTGCGGCCGTAGTCGTAGCGCCAGGTGAGGATCAGCAGGAAGTTGAAGATGACCGACACCAGCGCGGCCACGATCAGCGTCTCGACGCCCGCCGCGAACCCGACCGCGATGGCCAGGAACACGAAGACCACGTCGCGTGCGTCGCGCAACGTGGTCCGGAATCGCACCGCCGCCACCACCCCGGCCAGGCTGAACGCCAGGGCCAGACTGTTCTGAACGATCAGCACGATGCCCGCCACCACCAGCGGCAGGAAGAGCAGCGTCTGCGCCACCGACTGGTTGTGGGTCTTGCTGGGGCGGGTCGACATGTAGACCCAGGACACCGGGAGCATCAGCACCAGGGTGCCCAGCAGGATGATCGCGGTGCGGATCGTGAGCTCGAGGCGGGGCGGCAAATCGGTCAACGGGGTCGCCGGGCCCTCGGCGGACAGTCCGTCCTTCATCACCTGGGGCGCCAGGACCAGCTCCTGGGCATTCTGACCCCCGAAGACCCGATCGACCACCGGAAAGGCCCGCACCAGGGCGACGGTGACGGCGGCGAGAACGACATAGTACGCCAGCAGCCTCCGCACCGGCCGGTCCGAGCCGAGCGTGAGGACGTCGATCATCTTCCTGAAGAAATTCATGCAGATACCCTCGAGTCCGTGGAGCGCGAGCAGGAGGACCGCCGCGGCGCCCGGCACCGACCGGGAAAACAGTCAACGCAATGAGGCCACTGATCCTACGACGTTTCTCAAACGATTTTCATACACATCTGAGGCTGATTTCGCTTCAACCTCCCGGCTAAAACGGGAAACCAAAGCCCGCGATGATGCGGGTGCCCTCTTTGGTATCCTTGGGGGCTCCCGCACCCACGAACAGGACGTTGCCCCGGCCCAGAAATGAGAGCCATACCCCGCCGCCGAACGAGGAGTGGAGCTCGTCCGACGACTCGCCTTTCTGGTACACTCGGCCGATGTCGGCAAAGCCGAACACCCCCTGCTCCCCCGGAATGATGATCTGGAGCCGGGAGACCGGCACCCGGATCTCGGCCGAGCCGTACACCGCCGCATCGCCGGCAAAGCGGTCCGGCCGGTAGCCCCGAAGGGTCCGCGCCCCACCGAGCCGGGCCGTCTCGAAGAAAGGGACCTTTCCGAAGGTCTTGATGCCGCCGGCAAACAGGGTGAGCGAGGGACGCCAGGTGCCCTGCGGAGCCAGCGCCAGCGAGGCCTCGCCCTGCAGCCGGCCCATCGCCTCGGTGACGTCCCACGCCTTGGGGAACGCGCTGGCCTGGACCGCAAGGTAGCCACCCTTGGTGGCGAACCCCGGGAAATCGCGTCCGTCCACGACCAGCTCGGTGGTGACGCCCACCATCCCGAACTCATGGGTGCCGTAGGGATGGTCCGTCCCGATGAAGCGGTCCCGGTTGGGCTTCGTGTCCAGGTCGGTGCTGGACCAGCGCACCTCGGGACCGATGCTGAACGAGTTTCGGTTGCCGAATCGGGAGCCGACCCGCACACCCAGCCCGAACTGGTTCTGGTTCACCTTGAAGAAGTCGACCGGGTGGCCCGCCGACGACGTCTGGTTCCCCACGCCGTACCAGCGCAGCGTCTCGATGCCGCTCGCCAGTGCGTCGATGCGCCAGAATCCGTGGGAGTTCTCGAACTGCCGGGTCATGGCCCCGATGAACCTGAACGAGTTCTTTCCGGTGGCGTACTGGAGCCGGTAATCCAGCCGGGTGGCGTACGGGATCCGGCGGAACCCGTAGAAATTGGTGTAGCCGCCGTAGTCCAGCAGCGCCCCGAGGTCGGTGCCGAACGAGCCGGTCAGCCGGTGGTAGACCTTCGACCCCCAGTCGCGGGGGGGGAGCGCCTTGGGGTCGGTGCTGTCGGGCTTCCATTCCCACGCCTTCGTATTGAGGCCGGCCCCCACCGCCTGATTGGCTCCGCTGTCATCGTAGAGGTGCACCCCGCCGGTCTTGGCGACGGTGAACCGGTCGTCGCCGTGCCCGCCGATCACCCGCACCGTCGGCGAGCCGCTTCCGTCGCCCTCCACCACCAGCTGGTCATCGCCGCCGTGCAGGTACACGCGGATACTCTTGGTCTCGTTCCGCCGGAAGGTCCGCCGGAAATACTCGGCGCCGTCGTGGGCCAGGGTCACCGTGGTGGTGCCGTCGGCGTTGCGGAGCACCCGCGCATCGTCGCTCCGGTCGCTGGCGTGGACGTCCACGTCCTCCGCCAGCAGGCGGTAGTACTTGTCGACCATCCGATCGATGTGGTCGCGCCGGGCCCGGAGGGCCCGCTCCATCCGGGCGGCATCGAGTCGCTGGAACTCCGGAGGTAGCTGGCCCACCGCGCTCGCAATGACGGGGTCGCCGAGACGGCTCTGGAGCACCGCCGCGACGGAGTCCCACGCCCGGCGGTCGAGGCTGGAGAGGAACCGGCGGTCGAGGTCGCGCCCGTTCCAGGTGGCGCCGACGATCTCGCCGTAGTCCGGGCCGAAATTGAGCAGCTGCGGGGCGGCTCGGCGGGCATAGTCGGGCATGATGCCGTCGAATCGCACGAAGGCCTGATCGCGGTCGCGCGGAATCGGGAGCCACCGCTCCCCCTCCGCGCCGGTCACCCGGGCCCAGCGCCATTGATCGGCGTGGCGATCCCAGTCGCCCAGAAACACGTCGGTGAGCCGCGCCAGGAGGAACCGCACGGGGTCCACCGGCACCTGGGGATGATCGTCCACCCTCTTGATCATCTCGTCGGTGCCCTCGATCGCGTTGGCACCCGGAAAGGTGAACCCGCCGCCGGACAATTCGCCGGGACGCTCCTCGATCGTGCCCAGCATGTTCGCGAAGTCCTTGCGGAACTCGCCGAGGGCGGGATCGTCGGCCATTTGCACCAGGATGGGACGAGTGTGCAGCACGCCGACGGAATCCAGGATCACCGGCACGACCACCATGCCGGCCGGATGACCGGCGCTCATCTGATCCTGGATGATCCGGTCCGCCACGGTTCCTCGCAGCTCCGGGGGCAGAATCACGCTGGGATCCTTGGATACCGAGCGGAACTGATACTCCCGCCCGTCGGCGCCCGAGAGCCGCAGCGACCTGGTCTGTTGGCCGCCCCCCCGCTGGGTCGGGGTGAGCCCCCCGGCAAACGCCGAGAGCCTGAGCACCGGCACCCGGATCGCCGTGGTCCAGAGCGGCCGGTAGTGGGTGCCGAAGAAGAGCCGATGGAGGCCCCCGGCCCGGTAGCGGGCGCCCGGAACGACCGTAACCGACTCGGCGGGCGCATAGGTCTGGGCCGCCGCCGGCCCGGCGAGGGCGCCGAGGAGCAGCAGGTGGAGCCAGACCGGGGGCGCCTTCCGTGGCAGAGCGCGCATCATGCCTCCATCGGGGCTCGGTGAGCCAGATTGCCTACGATCCTGCGGGCCGGAGGGACGCCTCGCCGCATCAATGGATCCGCGCGCCCCGGACGGTGGGAGCGCAGCGCGCGATCAGCGCGTCCTCGAGCATCGCGGGCTCGGCCCGTTTCCCGAGGCGAATGAGATACTTGAGCACGCCCTTGCCCTTGGCGCTCGCTTCGATCTCGGCCAGCCGGGGGCCGCCGGCAGTTCGTTGGATTTCATGAGCTTAGGACCTCGCTCCCAAACGGGAATCCGGGGGTGCGCTCCCGTCCGGGGAGCGGAGTTGGACTAGACTTACGCCAACCCTTACGTCCACGGAAGGGGGTTGGATTGCCGGCCCCCGGGAGCGCCGCAACGACCCCGCCCGGCCATGCGTACCATCAGGCAATCACCTTTACCCCGGAGCCTGGAATGTCTGTACGAAACCTGACCGTTGCCGCCCTGCTGGCGAGCGCCGTGCTCTCCCCCCTGGCGGCGCAGAGCAAGCCGGACTTCAGCGGCAGCTGGAAGATGAACATGGAGAAGAGCGACCCGATGGGTCGCATGGGCGGCGGCGGGGGTGGCGGGGGCGGGATGGCCATGGCGCCCATCACCATCACCCAGAGCGCCGACAAGCTGGTCATCACCTCGACGCGGGGCGACCAGGTCACCACCGCCACCTACAATCTCGACGGCAGCGAGAGCGTCAACGCCGGCATGCGCGGCGAGACCAAGAGCAAGGTGAGCTGGGATGGCGCCTCCCTGGTGATTGCCAGCGAGAGCTCGTTCAACGGGCCCAACGGCGCCATGACGGTGACCTCCAAGGAAGTCCGCTCGCTGAGCGCCGACGGGAAGGTCATGACGGTGGTCCGCACCAGCCAGACGCCCAACGGCGAAATGACCCGGAAGACGGTATTCGACAAGCAGTAGGAGGAGGCTCGGACGCGAAGCGCCCAGGCAAAAAAATCGGGCCGGCGAAGTGCCGGCCCTTTTGCTGTCTACCTGGCGTCTTAGCCTCGGAGCCTCTGGGCAGAGCCACTGGTCGGATTTGAACCGACGACCGCTCGATTACGAATCGAGAGCTCTACCCCTGAGCTACAGTGGCGGAAGTCGTCTCGGATGCCCTGGCGCGGATTCGAACCGCGACGCCTTACGGCACTACCCCCTCAAGATAGCGTGTCTACCAGTTTCACCACCAGGGCGCGTGCAAGAGAATAGCCGGAACGAGGTTAGGGGTCAACGCCGCCGCGCCGCCGTACCCCTTCAACACCCGGACGGATCTGGACGTATCTTGGGCACTGTCCCTGGACAGCTCGATCACCCCAGCCTCACGAGCCAGCCATGACCCGTCTCCTTCGCCGGAGCTCAGTCGGTCTGTTGAGCCTTCTGGCGGCCCCCGCCCTCCTGCTCGCCCAGATCCCCACATCGCGGGTCGACTCCTCGCTCATCGCCGGCCTGCGCTGGCGCAACATCGGCCCCGCCAACATGGGCGGCCGGGTGAGCGACGTCGCGGGCATCCCCAGCCCCTCGCGCACCTTCTTCGTCGCGGCCGCGGGTGGCGGAGTCTGGAAGACCATCAATGCCGGCACCACGTTCCGGCTGGTCTTCGGCGGTACCGGAAACGAGGGCGTCATTTCGGGAGGCATGCTCGCGATCGCGCCGAGCGACACGAACCAGGTCTGGTTCGGTACCGGCGAGCCCAACTCGCGCAACTCGCTCTCTCCCGGCCGGGGCATCTTCAAGTCCACCGACGGCGGCACCACCTGGAAGCTGATGGGCCTGGAAAAGACCCAGACCATCGGCCGCATCGTGGTGCACCCCACCAATCCCAACATCGTCTACGTCGCCGCGCTGGGCGCGGTGTGGAACACCAATCCCGAGCGCGGCCTGTACAAGACGACCGACGGCGGGCAGACCTGGACCCTGATCAAGTTCGTGAGCGATCGGGCCGGCGCGGTGGACGTGGCGATGGAGCCCGGCAATCCCGAGGTGCTCTACCTGGCCACCTGGGAGCGGATCCGGGGTCCCTACTTCCTGCAGAGCGGCGGCCCCGGCAGCGCGCTGTGGAAGAGCACCGACGGTGGCGCCACCTGGAGCGAGATCAAGGGCAACGGCTTCCCCGAGACGATGAAGGGCCGCATCGGCCTGGCCATCGCTCCGAGCAATCCCCAGATCGTGTACGCGATGGTGGAGGCGGACACCAATCCCAATCCCAAGCCGGAAAAGGGTGCCAAGGCGCAGACCTCTCCCACCGGCCTGTACAAGAGCGCCGATGCCGGTAAGACCTGGGCCAAGATGGCGCCCCAGGATACCCGGCCCTTCTACTACTCCCAGGTGCGGGTGGATCCCAAGGATCCCGACCGGGTGTATTTCTCCTCGACGCCCAGGGTCTTCTCCACCGACGGCGGCAAGACGGTGCGCTCCGGCAGCCAGGGCATTCACGTGGACTCGCACGCCCACTGGATCGACCCGGCGGACGGGAATCACCAGGTCGAGGGCAACGACGGCGGCATCTGGCAGACCTGGGACAAGGGCGGCAACTGGATCGCGCTCAACCAGATCCCCATCGGCCAGTTCTACAACGTGAGCTACGACTTCGGCGTGCCCTACCGGGTGTGTGGCGGCCTCCAGGACAACGGCAGCTGGTGCGGTCCTACCCGGCGCCGGACCCCGATCACCAATTCCCAGTGGCAGTACATCAGCGGCGGCGACGGCTTCGTGACGGCGCAGGATTGGAGCAACCCGAACATCGTCCTCTCCGAGTCGCAGGGCGGCAACATCCAGCGCCGCAACCTCGCCACCGGCGAGCAGACCCAGCTCGCCAAGCCCCAATGGCGGCCCCTGTACCTCAGGTGGCAGGACTCGATCATCGCGGTGCGCGGCGACACCACCAAGCCCGAGACCAAGGAGATGAAGGCCCGCCTGGCCGACTTGCGGAGCCGGGCCACCCGGGATTCGGCCGACCTGCAGCTGCGCTGGAACTGGAACACCCCGTTCTTCCTCTCGGTGCACAACGCGTCGGTGTTCTACGCCGGCTCGAACCGGGTCATGAAGTCGCTCAAGCGCGGCGACGAGATGTATCCGATCTCGCCGGATCTCACCACCAACGACACGATGAAGACCCGGGTGAGCACCAGGACCACCGGCGGCATCACCAACGACGCGACCGGCGCCGAGACGTACGGGACCATCGTGTCGCTCAACGAGTCGCCGATTCGCCCCGGGCTGCTCTACGCGGGTACCGACGACGGCAATGTCTGGATCAGCCGGAACGACGGCGGCACCTGGGAGAACCTGACCGGCAGGTTCCCCGGGGTTCCCAAGCTCACCTACGTGAGCCGGATCGAGCCTTCCTACGCCGACTCGGCCACCTTCTATGTGACCTTCGATGGCCACCGCGGCGGCGATTTCACTCCGTACGTCTATGCCACCAACGACTTCGGGAAGACCTTCCACTCGATCGTGAACAACCTGCCCAGCGGCGGGCTCGACTTCGTGCATGTGATCCGGGAAGATCCGGTCAACCCGAATCTGCTCTTTCTTGGCCAGGAAACCGGGCTGTACGTCTCCACCGATCGCGGCGCGTCGTGGCGCAAGTTCATGACCGGATTCCCGACCGTGCCGGTGCACGATCTCAGGATTCACCCCCGCGACCACGACCTGATCGCCGCGACCCACGGACGTTCGCTCTGGGTCGTGAACATCGCGCCGCTGGAGCAGCTCAACGACGCGGCCCTGAGCGCGCAGGCCTACCTCTTCCAGCCGGTGACGGCGTGGCAGTACAGCTCCAGTCCCGACGACGCGATGATCGGCGGCGGGGGCGGCGGCGGGCACATGCGGTTCCAGTCGAACTCGGTCCCCTACGGCGCCGAAATCGTGTACCGCGTGGCGCCGGGCGCCGGGGGCAAGCCGGCTCGCATCTCGATCGTGGACGTGAGTGGCGACACCCTGCGGACGCTCACCGGGTCGTCCGCCGCCGGGCTCCAGCGGGTGTACTGGCCGTTCAACGGCAAGGCGCCGCCGCGGCCGGCACTCTCGCCGGCGCAGCGGCGCGACAGCGCGGCGCTGATCGCCAGGATCGACAAGGCGATCGACTCGATGGTTGCCGCCGGTGGCAGCAAGCCGGCTCTCGATTCCGCCAAGACCCAGCTCCTGACCCTGGGCGGCGGGGGCGGGTTCGGCGGGGGTGGCTTCGGCGGCGGCGGCGGAGCCCCTGGCCTTCCTCCGTACATTCCCCGCCCCGGTGAAGGCGCGGTCCTCGGTGCGGGCGGCGGCGGCGGGGGCGGGGGTGGGTTCGGTGGCAATCCGCTGATTCAGGCGCTGGGTGGGTTCCAGGCCATCCAGGCACTGACTGGCGGCGGTGGGGGCGGCGGATTCGGCGGCGGCGGCGTCCCGACCGTCGAGCCGGGCGACTACCTGGTCGTCGTGGATGTGGGCGGCCAGAAGCTCACCCGGAAGCTCCGGGTGGAGAAGGCCTCGACGATCTGGTAGGGCTGCACCTCAGAGCGGCAAGCAGACAGCCCCCCGGTGCGCGCACCGGAGGGCTGCTTTGCGAGGGGGCGTGGCGGGAACTAGCGTCCGGGCTGGAAGGTCAGGCTCACGCCCACCGTCACGACCCGTTCGTGCAACGTGCCCAGCGGGTCGCCCGAGCGGCGGCCCGGGTCGGAGCGGTGGTTCATGACGCTGACCATCGGCGTGATGAAGAAGTTGCGACCGAGCTTCGCCTCGTAACCCGCGCCATACAGGTAGGCGAATCCGGTTTCGCCCGGGCCGCCGTACCCGCCGCCGGATACGTACGCGGCGCTCCGGCTGATCCCGGCCCCGCCCTTGAGGAAGAGCCCGAGCTGCTTGACGGGGTACACCTGGCCAGTGAGCAGGCCACCCACCAGGGTTTCGGTAACGCCGTACCCGCTGTCGTCGGTGTACTCGTTGACCCAGGCGTTGATCTCGCCGCCCAGACGGAGGTGGGGATTGACCGTACCCCCCGCGGCAATGAAGAACGAGGGCTTGGTGAGCGAGTGCCCGTAGCTCGGGTCGGTGTCGTAGCGATAGGAGTCGGTGCCGGCACCCAGTCCGAAGCTCAGCCAGGCCCCATGGCGCTCACTCGACGGAGACACGTCCACCAGTCCGCGGCGCCGCTGGGCCAGGGCACTGGTGGTCGGAACGAGGATGAGGACGGCGATTGCCGAGGCGAAGAATCTCATGGTGGTCTTCATGCGCACCCTCTCGGATGGCGTGATGGAAAAATGTGTCTCACCGGATGGCCGGCGCCTTCCCGGAAGCAAGGGATGGGCCGCGGCATTCCACTGACACTATGTTGAAGCGGGAAAGATACTTACGTCGAAATCCCGGATTGCTCGAGCGGCGTCGAGTGTCCGCGGACGCAGACAGCCGGGAGCCCGGATGCGTCGCCTGGTACTCTTGAGTCTGACGGTCGTGGTCGGAGCCACCTGCCTGGCACTCGGCGTCTGGCAGGTCGGGCGCCTCACCGCCCGGAGGGCCGGCAACGCCCGGGCCGCCGTCGGCCGTGCGCTGCCTCCGCTGGTGTCGGATGCGACGTCGGCGCCTGCCCTGCTCCCCAATCGTCGCGCCCTCCTGACCGGCGAGCTCGACTCGGCCCACGAATTCATTCTGCGCAACCACCTGGTGCGCGGGGTGCCGGCGGTACAGATCGTCACGCCGCTCAAGCTGTCCGGCACCGACAGCGCGGTGCTGGTGAATCGGGGCTACGTGCCGGCGCCCGACGCGGTGGATCCCGGAGCGGCTCACTGGGACGAGCCCGGCACGCGGGTCTTTCAGGGAGTCCTCCTGCCGATTCCCGATCGGGGCGATGGGAACCCCGTCACCCACAACGGCCGGGAGACCTGGAAGAGTCTCGACCTCCGCGCGGTGCGGGCCCGGCTTCCCTATCCGATCGTCCCGGTCTATCTCGTGGCCCAGGCCGATTCCGCCGAGGGCCCCGCGCATACGCTGAGCGGCACGGTCTATCCCTTCCGGGCCGAGTTGCCGCCGATGGACGAGGGGCCGCACCTGATGTACGCGGTCCAGTGGTTCGGCATCGCGGCGGCGGTGCTCGCGTTCGGAATTCTGTTCATCCTGAAGGGCGGCCCCCGCGGGCCACGCTCGACCCAACACTCAACCGTCGATGGTGCATGGTGACCTCCCGGAATAGCCTGTTGCTAGCGGCCCTGACGCTGCTCCCCGCGGCCAGCGCCGCGGCCCAGGACACGTTCGAGATCCAGGTATACGAGTACGCGACGGTGCCCAAGGGACGCTGGGATCTCGAGACCCATTTCAACTACACCACCCGGGGCACCAGGATCATGGAGGGCCCCGTGGCGCCCAGCGAGGGTCAGACCCATCTCACGTTCGAGCTCACCCGCGGAATCACCGACCTGTTCGAGATGGCCGGGTACGTCGTGCTCGCCAAACGCACCGGGCACGGACCGGACTTCGCCGCGGTGCGGCTGCGCCCCCGGGTCCGGGCGCCCGATACCTGGAAGCTCCCGGTCAAGCTGAGCCTGAGCCTGGAAGCCGGCTTTCCCCGGGACCTGTACGAGGCGGCGGATGTGACCCTCGAAGTCCGGCCGATCATCGAGCGTCAGTTCGGGAAGGTGCAAATCGACCTCAACCCGGTGCTGGGGCGGTCGATCAAGGGACCCGGCTCGAGCGACGGATGGGATTTCGAGCCGGGAGTGCGGATTGCCCGCTCGATGAGCAAGGTCGTGGACCTGAGCGTCGAGTATTACGGCGCTCCGGGGGAGCTGGGCAATTTCCTTCCCCGTGGCGAGCAGGTCCACCAGTTCTTCGGGGGTGGAGACCTTCAGCTCAATCCGGACGTCGTCATCAATGCGGGGATCGGATTCGGCGCGACCGACGCCGGAAACCGCACCGTGCTCAAGGCGCGGGTGGGCTGGATCTTCTGAACGGGTTGATCTGGAGCAGCTCGGGGCGGCGCTCGAATTCGGGGCAGATCTCGCGCTCGAATTCATACGGCCCGCCGGTTTCCGCATCGATGAACGGGAAACCGCGGCATACCGACGGGTAGTAGGGCCGGTCGTAAATCGAGCAGGTGTTGTCGCGCAGGAAGACGCAGCGGCCCTTCACGACCCGGGTGCGCCACTCGCCCCAGCGGGTTCGATACGCCTTCCCGTCCCCGTGCTCCGCGCGGATGGCCTCCGCCTCCGCTTCGGAGAGCGTGGCACCGTAGGCGCAGCAGGCCGCGGCGTGGGGGCAGGGATAGCAGGGGAGCGCGGGAAACGGGGCCGACTGCATGGGAGAATTCTAGCGCGACCGCTCGATCGGTGCGATGTTTCCGGCCCGGCGCCCTTAGCTCAATTGGATAGAGCATCAGACTTCGGATCTGAGGGTTGGGGGTTCGAGTCCCTCAGGGCGCATCCGCACCCAGTCCTGTCCCTCACCTGCTGGTACTGCCGGCGCTGGAGAATGGTATGTGGGCCGGTGTTGCCATCGGGTATCACCTCGCGAGTCGTCTGGCCTATGTCGTCGGGATCGGCAGGGCGCTGACCCGGCAACGGCGCGATCAGGCCTTCACCCGTCGATACGGCGAAGAGGCGGGATTCCGGCGGTTTCGCCGGCTGGCCGGGTTCCTGCTCAACAACGACGCGGTGAGCTTCGTCCTGCTCTCTCTCGCCACCCGGAATACCCTTGCCCCCATTGCGACTGTTCCGGTCAGGGTGGCGGTCGGCGTTCTGCTGGTGATCGCCGGGCTCTCGGTCAAGCTCTGGGCAGCCCGCACCCTCGGGCCGGGGGCCTACTACTGGGAGAATTTCTTCATCTCCAAACCCCTCGTGCCGCTCGATCCGCCCGGTCCGTACCGCTATATCAAGAATCCGATGTATACCGTCGGCTACCTGCATGCCTACGGCTTTGCGCTGGTGTGTGGATCGGCGCTGGGGCTGGTCGCCGCGGCTTTCGACCAGATCGCCATCCTGACCTTTCACGCCCTGGTGGAGAAACCGCACTTCGACCGGCTCACCACCGAGACCGCGCACCGTTACATTGCGCCCAAGTCATGACCGACCGCCGCTACTACGCCGATTCCTACACCCGCAGCTGGGACGCCCAAGTGGTGGAGTCGCACCCGGTGGAGGGCAGGCCCGCCGCGGTTCTCGAAGGGACCTTCTTCTACCCCACGTCGGGCGGGCAACCCCACGACACCGGCCGCCTGGGCGGCGCGCGAGTCGTGGATGTGTCGCTCCGCGACGATGGCGCCGTGCTCCATTGGCTGGACGCGCCCCTCGGCCCGGGGCCGGCTCCGGCCGCGCTCGACTGGCCCCGCCGCTTCGACCACATGCAGCAGCACACCGGCCAGCACATCCTCTCCCAGGCGTTCCTCCGCGTGGCCGACGCGCCCACGATCGGGTTTCACCTCGGCGGCGACACGGTATCGATCGATCTGGGTCAGCCCGCTCTCAGGGATTCGGCCGTTGCCGACGCACTGGCGCTGGCCAATGAGGTGGTGACCGGCAACCGCGCCGTCCGCGCCTGGTTCCCGCCACCCGACGAGCTGGCCGCCTTGCAACTCCGCAAGACCCCCGACGTGGAGGGGGCGTTCCGGGTGGTGGCCATCGGAGACTTCGACCTCTCGGCCTGCGGCGGCACTCATGTCGCCGCGACCGGAGAGGTCGGCGTCATCGAGATTCTCAAGACCGAGCGCCTCAAGAAAGGGGTGCGCATCGAGTTTCTCTGCGGCGGCCGCGCCCGGGCCGACTACGCCAGGAAACACGGGATCGTCCGGGACCTGAGCACGGTCCTGACCTGCGCGCCCGAGGAGCTCGCCGAATCGGTGACCCGCCTCCAGGGGGCCCTGGCCGACGCGCGACGTCAGCTCACCGGGTTCCGGGAGCGCGAGCTGGACCAGGAGGCGGCCCGGCTGGTCGCCACGGCGCGGGAGGCCGGCCCATTCCGTGTGGTCCGCGCCGCGTGGAGCGAACGCCCGATCGACGAGGTCAAGGGCCTGGCCCTCCGGGTCACCTCGGAGCCCGGCCTGGTATCCCTCTTCGGCGTCGCGGGACCCCGGGCCCAGATTCTCTTCGCCCGGTCGGAGGGTCTTCCTCTGGAGCTCAAGCCGGCATTCGATCAGACGCTTGCCGCGCTGGGTGGGGGAAAGGGTGGCGGTACTCGTCTCCTGCAGGGCGCGGCGGCTTCGGCCAGCCTGGACGGGGTCGAACGGGCCCTCGCGGCGGCGGAGACAGCGCTCCGAGGAGCCGGGCGGTGAGTCAGGACAGGACCAGGGCGGTGATGGCCGCCGCGCTCGCCGCGGCGGTGACGGCGGTGGCTCTGGCGCTCGATCCCTGGATCTGGCATCACGTCCAGTATCCTCCCGTCTATGAAAGGGACTGGGGTCGGGCGCTTCGGATATTCGGCAGCCTCGTGTTCTGGTTCCCGCTGGCCTTTGCGGTGTGGCTGGACCGTAGAGCCCGGGAGCCGCGCCGCGCGGGCACGGCATGGCTGCTGTTGTGGGGACCGGCTGTGTCCGGGGGCGTCGGGGAGCTGCTCAAGCTGCTGTTCCGGAGGGAGCGGCCCGGCCTTCACGATGGCGCATGGGTGTTTCGGGCGTTTTCCGACCGCCCCTTCAACACCTCGGCCCTGGGGATGCCGAGCAGTCACGCCACCGTCGCCTTCGGCGGCGCGGTCGTGCTGGCGCGCCTGTTCCCTGGTACCGCCCCGGTGGCGTACGGACTCGCCCTCGGTTGCATCGCCACCCGCGTACTGGCCCGGGCCCACTTTGCCAGCGATGTCGTGGTGGGTGCGCTGGTCGGGTGGGCCGTTGGCGCGCTGCTGTGGAAACGATTCGGTGCACCACGCACCCCGAACCCTCTCTGAGATTCCATGCGCATTCGACTCACGGTGGCCCTGCTGGTCCTCGCCGCGTGCACACCCGGACAGCCGCCGGTTCGGCTTGCGGACCTGAAGGGCCCGCGACTGGTCAACGCCGTTCCGCTTCCGCGGCTGGTGCTCGAACGGGCACCCGGCACGCCCTACGATCTGGCGGCCGAGTCGAAAGGCAAGCTCACATTCGTCTTCTTCGGCTACACCAATTGTCCCGACGTGTGTCCCCTCCACATGGCCAACCTCGCCGCGGCGCTCAAGACCCTCCCGGAGGACACCCGGCGGCAGGTGCGGGTGGTATTCGTGACTACCGACCCGGCGCGGGACACGCCGGTCCGGCTGAGCGCCTGGCTGGCCCAATTCGATTCCAGCTTCGTGGGTGTGAGCGGCACCCCGGCGTCGCTGGAGGCGGCGCAGCGCGGGCTCGGCATGCCGATGGCCACCCGTGACAGCGAGGTGCCCGATACCGGCGGGTACACGATGTCCCACGGCGCCCACCTCTGGGCCTTCACGCCGGACGATTCGGCCCACGTGGTCTACCCCATGGGGATTCAGCGGGACGATCTGGCCGCGGACATTCCCAAGCTGCTGCGGCTCTGGCCCGGACATTGAGTGCCGGGCCTCGCGATTATCTTTCTCCCATGACGAAAATCCTTCATTTCGCCGGCCTCGGCGCCCTCGTGGCACTGGGCACCGCCGCCATGTTCCACAACCACCTGGTCAAGAGCAGCCCGGCCGCCGGGGAGGCGCTCAAGGCATCCCCCGCGGAAGTCCGGCTCTGGTTCAACGAGCGGCCGGAGGTTGCCTTCA
Organism: uncultured Gemmatimonadales bacterium; assembly: GCA_963762545.1. GTDB lineage: Bacteria > Gemmatimonadota > Gemmatimonadetes > Gemmatimonadales > GWC2-71-9 > JABFSM01. Next base: position 18,780 of record CAVXLC010000004.1, read on the forward strand.
CCAGCGTGACGCTGCTCACCGCGGACAGCACGAAGATCGTCACTATCAAGGCCGTGCAGACCAATGACTCCCTGGCCGTCGCCGCGCCGCTGCCCTCGCCACTCAAGCCGGGGTCGTATCTGGTGACCTGGCGGACGGCCGGAAGCGACGGGCACGCGATCCGGGGCACCTACGGGTTCAGCATCACTCCGTGAACGATTCGTACACCCTGCTCGATGCGGTCTATGCGGCCGCTCGGTGGGGCTGGTACGTCGCGGTATTCCTCCTTCTGGGCGCGGGCAGTTACGCGCCCTTTCTCTTTCGGCGACGGACCGCGCTCGAAGCGACCGACCCGGATGTCGCCACGGCCCTGTCCCGGCGCGCGGCCCGGATCGGGCTCGGTGCCGCCGTGGCGCTGCTCGTCTTCACGGCCCTCCGGCTCTACCTCCAGGCCCGGACCCTGATTGATCCGGATGAGCCGGTCACCGGCGAGCTGCTCAGGGCGGTCCTTCAGAGCGCCTGGGGCCTGGGCTGGCAGCGCCAGGGCGCGCTGGCGTTGCTCGCGGCGCTGGCTTTCGGCGCCGCGGTGGCCGGCTCGCGGTTCGGATGGATGGTGAGCAGCGCCGCCGGGGGTGGACTCGGGCTGGTCTCCGGCATGACCGGTCACGCGGTGACCGAGCGGGCCGGATCCCTGGGGTGGATTCTCGACGCGGCCCACGTCTGGGCCGGCGGGTTCTGGCTGGGCGGCCTGGCCGTGATGCTGCTGGCCGGCCTGAGCGCCTGCCGCGGACTTCCGGCCGAGCGCCGGATGCCGCTGATCCGCTCGCTGGTCGGAGACTTCTCGAGGCGGGCCCTGATCTTCGCGCCGCTCGCCATCGGCCTCGGCGCGTGGCTCGCCATACGATACCTCGGGTGGAGCTGGCCGCTCCACTTGTTCGGCAGCGGCTACACCTCGGCCCTCGGGGTCAAACTGGGCCTCCTGGTGATCATCGCCGCGCTGGGGGCGTTCAACTGGCGGGTGGCTCAGCCGGGCCTGGTCCATCACTCGGGCGAACGGCGTTTCCGAAAATCCGGGGCGCTCGAAGTCGGGTTCGGAGCCCTCCTCCTGCTCGCCACAGCCGTTCTCGTCGCGCTCCCATTCCCGGGGGAACACTCCTGAGGAGGGCTGGCCCCGGGTTTGCCACCTGAGGGCCGCTGTCCGCCTCCCACAACGAGTTGGGCCCTCCGGGGCTCCGCGGTGGCGGCCCCGACCACCTCGGAGAATGCACAATGCGACTGCAAACACTGGCCTTCCGCACCGCCCTCGGCCTGACCCTGCTGGTTCCCGGGACTCTCCCGGCCCAGGTGGGAATCGCGGCACGGGCATCAACGCTCGGCATAGGCGCGGAGGTTTCCTACCGCCTGAACCGGATGGTAGGCATCCGGGTCGGGGGCAACTACCTCAAATTCTCGCGGGATGCCTCGATCCAGAACATCGACTATCACCTGACTCCCCGGTTCGAGAGCGGCACCGCGATCGTCGACCTCTATCCCATCGGTGGGGCGCTCCATCTCTCGGGCGGCTTCCTGCTCAATCACAACGAAGGCACGATGGTGGCCCGTCTGAACCAGAACATCCAGATCGGGGGAAACACTTATACCCCCGACCAGATCGGATCGTTGACCGGTACGGTCGATTTCCGGAAGACGGCGCCGTACGTCGGGCTCGGGCTGGCGGGGCGCGGCAGCGTAGCGTTCCTGCTGGATCTGGGTGTCGGCATCACGGGCACGCCCCGGGTCAACCTGGTGGGCCAGACACCGCTGACCGGCTCCGCCAAGGCCACCTTCGACGCCGACGTCGCGCAGGAGCTGGCCCAGGTTCGGGCCGACATCGACGGGAAGTCCTACCTCAAGTTCCACCCGGTGCTGTCGCTGGGCTTGAAGATCGGGTTCTGAGGGCCGGTCCCCGCCGGGGCCTGCCGCTGGACGGGCGCGATTCGGACTCGTTATGCTTGGACCGCCATGAATCGCCCCGAGTACCTGAAGCCGCTGCCATGATGACACCGGCCTCGCCCCGCGCGCGGGCCGCCTCCCACGTCCTGCTGGTCGAGCCGGTCAATTTCCGTTACAACCGGGAAACCGGTGCGACCAACGCGTTCCAGACCGCGCCGGGGGCAGAGGAGGAAGCGGCGCTCTCCAAGCTGGCCGTCGAGCAGCACCACCGGCTGCGCGATCTCCTGCTGGAGCACGGAGTGGTGGTGACGCTGGCCCGCAGTCTGGCCGCGAGTCCGGACGCGCCGTTCTGCAACAACTGGTTCTCGACCCACCCCGCGGACGACAGCGCCCCCGCGACCCTGGTGCTCTATCCGCTGCTGGCCGAGAATCGCCGGCTCGAGCGACGCGGGGATCTGGTGGACCTGCTCCGTCCCGCGTACCCGCGGGTGGTCGATCTCTCGCCCAACGAGCGCAAAGCGCGCTTCCTGGAGAGCACCGGAAGCCTGGTGCTGGACCACGACACCCGAACCGCCTACGCCGCGCTCTCACCCCGCACGGATTTCTCGCTCGCATCGGAGTGGGCCGGGCGGCTGGGCTACGACCTGGTGGCCTTTACCGCGGTGGACCGGAACGGCGTGCCCTTCTACCACACCAACGTCCTGATGTTCATCGGGCACGGGGTGGCGGGGATCTGTCTCGAATCGATTCGCTCGAACAGCGAGCGGCGGGCGGTCGAGGAGCGGCTGCTCCGGGACCGGAAGGAAGTGCTGCCGCTGACGCAGGAACAGACCGCCAACTTCTGTGGCAACTGTCTGGCGCTCTCGTCGGGGGACGGGACCCCGCTCTTCGTCATGTCGAGTCAGGCCTGGCGGCACTTTTCCGACGCCGAGCGGGCGACGCTCCAGCGCCACGGGACGATTCTCCACACCGAGCTCTCGGCGTTCGAAACACTGGGCGGAGGCTCGGCGCGCTGCCTGGTGGCCGAGCTTTTCTAGCGTGGGGAAAGCGGCTTCTTGCGTTCCGACAGTCCGTAGTGCAGCGAGGCCAGCGCCACCACCACTACCATGATCACCGCTTCCCGCGCACTCACCTGGGTGGCGACCACGATCATACCCAGAACACCGAGCCCCGCGAAGAGCGTTCCGGCCGGCAGTCGGAACGCGGCCGGCGGCGCGGCCCGGGCCGTAGCGTCTCGCGATCGCAGCACGGGGAGCGCCGCGCACACCAGTCCATAGGTAATCAGTCGGGCCACCACCGACAGCGTGAGGTTCTGGAGGAAGCTCCCGCTCGCGGCCAGCGCCCACACCAGCGCGGCATAGCAGAGAATCGAGACGTAGGGTGTCCGGAATCGGCGGTGCACCGCCGCGAACGCGCCGGGCAGGTCGCGCTGCTCGGCCATGGCAAACGTGAGGCGCGGCGAGTTCACCATCCCACCGGCCAGGTAGCCGAAGGTGGACAGCAGGGCGCAGACGGCCATGAACAGCCCGCCTCCGGGGCCAAGGAACACCCGAGCGGCCGCGGACAGCGGGCGCGCCTCCACCACCGGGTCGGGCAGCGTCCAGGTGACCACCACCTGCACCAGGGAATAGAGGAGCGCCGAGGCGATGAGCGCGACGAAGAGGGCCACCGGCGCGTCCTTCTCGGGGTGCTTCGCCTCGGCGAGGGGCATCAGCGCCGCCTCGAAGCCGCCGTACGCGAAGACCAGGATCAGGAGCGTCTCGAGCCAGGGGTGGATGCCGGGAGGCCTCGGCGCTGCGGCCACTGCCCCGTGGCTCGCCATCCAGACAAACCCGATGACCAGGAAGATGCCCAGCGCTCCGAGCTTGGCCGCGGCGAGCAGGCTGCTCACCCGCGACCCTTGCCCCACGCCCCGGTAGTTCACCAGGGCCAGTCCGGCGATGAGCCCGCCCAGCACGGCCACCCCCGCCGCGGGGCGGCTGAAGCCGGACCAGAATTCGCCCAGATAGATGACGAAGAGGTTGGCGACCGTAGCTGCGGCGGTGAGCCGCGTGAGGTACGCCATCCAGCCGGTCTGGATGCCGGCGTACCGGCCAAACGTCGCTCGGACGTACAGATAGGGACCGCCGGCGCCACGGAATCGGGAGGCTACCTCCGCGAAACAGGCGATGATCACCCCGATCAGGGCCGCCGACACGACCCATCCCCACGGCGCGGCCGACCCCAGCTTTCCCGCAATGACGGAAGGCAGCCCGTAAATCGCGCTGCCGATCACCCCGTTGATGACCAGGCCGACCAGGGCCCATCGCCCGATGGTCCGAACCAGGTCCGGACGCGCCGGCTCGGTCACCGGCGCTCTGCGCCGTGGGCGCCGGTCACGTCACCTCGGCTTCACAGGGTGAGCCTGAAGCCAGTCGAGCGCCAGGTTGGCGAGCGTCCGGACCCCGACCGGCAGCGCCGCCTCATCCGCGAAGAATGAGGGGGAGTGATTGCGCGGAGCCGTCGCCGGATCGCTGCCCTTGGGAACAATCCCCAGGAAGATGAACAGCCCGGGCACCTTCTGCTGGTAATAGGAAAAATCCTCGGAGGGAGTGAGGAGCCCACCCATCGAGACATTTGCATCGCCGGCCACCCGCCTCAGCGTGGGCAGCATCTCGGCGGTGAGCGCGGGGTCGTTGACCGTTACCGGATAGTTGCCGGTGCCGAAATCCACCGTGCCGGTGGCACCGGCACTCTGCGCGATCAATTCGACGGTGCGGCGAATGCGCGCCTTGATGTCCGTGCGCATGGCCTCGTCGAAGGTCCGGACCGTCCCCTCCATGATCACGCTGTCGGGGATGATGTTGCCCCGGTTGCCGCCCTGCATCCTCCCGACGGTGATGATGGCCGGCTGATCGGTCACGTTGATCTGCCGGCTGGCGATGGTCTGCAGCCCCAGCACCACCTGCGACGCTACCACGATCGGATCCACTCCGCCCCAGGGCTGCGCGCCGTGGGTCTGGCGGCCCCGGATGACGATATTGAGCTGGTCCGCCGCCGCCATGGCGGGACCGGAGCGATAGGTGATGCTGCCCACCGGACCGGGCCAGACGTGGAGCCCGAAGATCGCGCCGGGCACCGGGTTCTCCAGCGCCCCTTCTTCGATCATGAGGCCCGCGCCCCCTTGCTCACCCCGAGGCGCCCCTTCTTCGGCGGGTTGAAAGATGAATTTCACCGTGCCGGGGATGTCCGCCTTCATCCCGGCGAGGACCTCGGCGACACCCATGAGGATGGCGACATGGTTGTCGTGCCCGCAGGCGTGCATCACCCCCACTTCCTGCCCGTTGAACTCGGTGCGCACCGTGGACTTGAACGGCAGGTCGACCTGCTCGGTGACGGGGAGCGCGTCCATGTCGGCGCGGAGGGCCACGACCGGACCCGGCTTGCCGCCCCGCAGCACACCCACGACACCGGTGTGCGCCACGCCGGTCCGGACTTCGAGTCCGAGCCGGGTCAGGTGATCCGCCACCAGCTTTGCAGTCCGCACCTCGCGATTCGAGAGCTCGGGATGCTGGTGGATGTCGCGCCGCCATGCCACCACGCTCGGCAGCACCCGCTCGGTACCCACGTCGATCGCGCGGGCCAGGCGAGCCTGTTGCGTCTGGGCCGGAAGCACCATTGGGACACTGAGGACGGCGAAGACCGTGAGGACGGTTCGCCGGCTGTGCCTCTTTGCGTCCGTGCGTCTCTGCGTCATGGGGTCCCTTTCAAGGAACGTCGCCGATTCGAGTGAGCGTGAAATTGCGCAACCCACCACTGTTGAGCGTGAGCCCGGTGACTGGCGCAGAGCGGGAATTCTTCGCCGAGCCCGGCTCGGGCCACCAGCGAATCGCCCCGGACCGATCATGGCACCGATCCTGGAACGCGGTGGTTGTGCGGGGAGCGGGACGCGCCGTACTATAGTCGGGATCATAGTGTCTCGCCCCCCGAGGAACCAGACCCATGCGACCGTCCCTGCACCGGCTGTTGCCGGCCTTCCTGACCGTGCTCCCTGCCTCCCTCCCGGCCCAGAGCCAGCGCATCATCGTCGTGAGCGACCTGGCGGCGCTCAAGACCGTGGGGTTGCCTCGGCTCAGCCCCGACGGGAAGCAGGTGGCCTATTCCCTCTCGACCGCCGACTCCAAGAAGGACCGGAACACCACCCGCATCTGGATGTCTCAGATGGCGGGGGGGCCGGCAATCCCGATGACCGGCGCCGGCCAGCCGGGCTCGAACCCCCGATGGAGCCCCGACGGGAAGTACCTCGCATTCACCGGCGCGCGAAACGGGGGAGAAGCCCAGGTCTGGACCCTCAACCGCCTGGGCGGCGAGGCGGAACAGCTCACGTCGGTCAAGCAGGGAGTCGATGACTTCGAATGGTCCCCCGACGGATCCCGCGTGCTGCTGATGGTGCGGGATCCCAAGCCCGAGCGCCCCAAGGGCGACAGCGCCAATCCGGAGACGCCGGAGCCGGTGGTGGTGGACCGGCTCCAGTTCAAACGCGATGTGACCGGCTATCTCGACCGCCGCCGGACCCACCTGTACGTCTTCGACGTCATGACGAGGAAGCTCACCCAGATAACCTCGGGAGACTTCGACGATTCGGACCCGGCCTGGTCGCCCGACGGCACGCTGGTGGCCTTCGTCAGCAACCGCACCGAGGAGCCCGACAACAACCGGAACTCCGACATCTGGGTCGTCGGGGCGGACAACACCGACCAGGGCCGGACGCTCCGGCGCGTGACCACGAACCCGGGATCGGACGAGTCGCCGGCCTGGAGCCCGGACGGCCGGAGCCTCGCGTACCTCACCACGATCGACGTCCCGGCGATGTGGTACGCCACCCGGCACCTCGCGGTGATTCCGTCGGCGGGCGGCACTCCCGTCCTGCCGACCAGGTCCCTGGACCGCAACGTGTCGTCGCCCCGCTACTCACCCGACGGGAAGGAGATCTACTTCATCCTGGAGGACGGCGGCGCGTCCCATCTGGCGAGGATTCCCTCCGGCGGTGGTCCGGTGACGCGGGTGGTCGGCGGACTCCGGAGCGTGGGCGCGTACGACATCGCGCCCGACGGCCGGATCGTGGTCCGCGTCGCGGAGACCGGCTTTCCCGGTGAATTGTTCACGCTGACGTCGGCGACGGCCCCGGCGCGGCTCACCCATGCCAACGACTCGCTCCTGGCGACGCTGCGGCTCGCCCAGGTCGAGAACATCCACTTCAAGAGCCGGGACGGGACCGACATCGAGGGGTTCCTCTACTACCCGGTCGGCTATGACCGGTCGCTCCGGTATCCGACTCTGCTGCGGATCCACGGAGGACCGGTCTCCCAGTTCGAGGCGGCCTTCAATTTCGAGGCCCAGCTCCTCGCCGCCAACGGCTACGCGGTGGTGACGGTCAACCCGCGGGGATCGTCGGGATACGGCCAGGCGTTTTCGCAGGCCATCTTCGCCGACTGGGGTCACAAGGATTTCGAGGACGTGATGGCGGGCGTGGATTACGCCATCGCGCAGGGAGTCGCCGACTCCACCCGGCTCGGCGTGGGAGGCTGGTCCTACGGCGGCATCCTGACCAACTACGTTATTACCAAGAGCACCCGGTTCAAGGGGGCCATCAGCGGGGCCAGCGAGGCACTGATCGTGGGCAACTACGGACACGACCACTATCAGCGCGAGTACGAAGAAGAGCTGGGCCTGCCCTGGCAGAACCGCGCCGCCTACGAGCGGCTTTCCAGCTTCAACGACGTCGAGAAGATCGTCACGCCGACCCTCTGGATCGGCGGCGCGGAGGACTGGAATGTGCCGATCCTCAATTCGGAGCAGATGTATCAGGCGATGCGGCGGCTGGGCCGGCAGACCCAGCTGGTGGTGTATCCGGGCGAGCACCACGGCATCGCGCGGCTCAGCTTTCAGCGCGACCGGCTGGAGCGCTATCTGGCCTGGTACGGCAAATACGTGAAGGGCGCGACGCCCTAGGATCCCGGCAGAATCATGCGGAACGAGGCGCCGGGGTTGTTACCGACGTAGTCCAGCACCCCGCCGTGCGAAAGGGCCACCGCTCGGGCGATGGGGAGGCCCAGCCCGGATTCCTCCGACGCGGAGCGGGGCCGGTTGGAACGGTAGAACCGCTGGAATACGCCGGAAATCTCGTCCTGCTTGAGCCCGGGGCCGCTGTCGGTCACTTCGATGCAGTGCTGGTCGGCGTCGGTGAGCCGGACCCGGACGGTGCTGCCCCGCGGCGAGGCCATGATGCCGTGCTCGAGCAGGCACTCGACGGCGCGCAGCAGGAGATCGCCGTCGCCGCTGACCACGCCGGCCGTGCCCGCCAGGTCGAGCATCACGCCCCGCCCGGTGGCCAGGGCGGTCTTTCTCCCCACCGCGCGGTTCGCCACCTCGTCGAGATCCACCGGCACCCGCTTCCCCCCCACGACGCCGCCCTCGACCCGGGTGAGCGTCAGCATGTCGTCGGCGAGGCGGGCCAGCCGCAGCACCTCGTCGAGGCAGCGCCGGAGCACCTCCTCATACTCGGGCAGGGTGCGCGGGCGGGAGAGCGCCAGCTCCAGCTCGCCCCGAAGCACCGTGAGCGGCGCCCGCAGCTCGTGGCTCGCGTCCGAGGTGAACCGACGGGTGCCGGTGACGGCCCGCTCGATCCGCTCGAGCAGCGCATTGAAAGCCACCGCCATCCGGTTGAACTCGATCAGGTTGACGGAGGCGTTCACCCGGCGGCCCAGCTCGTTGACGCCGATCCCCTCCGCTTCCGAGGTGATCGCCAGCGCCGGCTCCAGCGCCCGGCCGGCGATCTGCCACGCGATGACCCAGGCGATCCCGGTGCACGCGAGCCCGACGACCGCCATGCGCTTGGCAAACCAGATCAGCGTCTGCCGCATCGGCTCCTGAGACACCGCCACCTGAAGCACCAGATCCCGGTGCGGCGGGGTGAGCCTCGACATGGGGTAGATGATGGTACGGATGGTCTCCCCGCCCCACGGGACGCTGGCCCGCCCGATCGCCCCCCGTCGGGCGTCCTCGAACGCCCGCGCCGGTACCGGCAGCGTTCCCGACAGATTGGTGCTCCGTACGCCGGGGGTGCCGTCCAGGGTGATCGTCTGCGCCCAGGGAAAGAGCGGCCCGCCCCCTTCCCGGTCGGCGGGGGCCAGCTCCTGGGCCGGAAACCGGAAGGGGCCGCCGGCGGTCACTCCGGCCTCGGCCTGGATCTCGGCACTCTGAATCAGCGACGCGTCGACGGACGAGAGCAGGTTGGCGCGGAGCAGGAAGATGGCGACGACCAGCAAGACGATCGCCAGCACCAGCGCCTGGACCGTTACCCGAAGCGCCAGCGCGGAGCGGAACGACTTCATACGGTGCTCAGGCGGGATCTGACCGAAGCGTATACCCCACGCCGCGGACGGTGTGAATCAGCCGCGGCTCTCCGGCGCGCTCGAGAGCGCTTCGCAGAGTGGAAATATGAGCGTCCACCAGATTGGATTCGGGATCGAACGTCAGATTCCAGACTTCCCGCAGCAGCTCCGAGCGGCTCACCGCGCGGCCCGCATGGAGCATCAAATATTCGAGCAGGCGGAACTGTCTCGGGGCGAGCGGAATGGTCCGGTCACCCCGTCGGACGCTCCGGCGGAGGCGGTCCAGCTCGAGCGAGCCGGCTTGCAGCACGCCTTTCACCCCCGGTGCACCTTGCCGCCGAGTGAGCGCGCGCACCCGGGCCAGGAGCTCGACCAGCGCGAAGGGCTTGACCAGATAGTCGTCGGCGCCGGCATCGAGCCCCACCGCCACATCCTGCGGGGAGTCGCGGCCGGTGAGAATCAGGATGGGCGCCACGACCCCTTCCTGCCGGAGAATGGTACAGACCTGGATTCCGTCGGGCTCCGGGATCTGGATATCGAGCACGATGAGATCGTGCGGTGGCTTGCTTCTTCCCTTGGCGAGGGCAGTATTCCCGTCGAGAGCGACATCCACGGTGTGCCCGTCTTCCTCCAGGCTCTGCTGGAGAAACTTCACCGTCCGCTCATCGTCTTCAACAACCAGTATGTGCACGGGCTTCCTCCTAAGACGGGACCCGGAACGACAGTCCGTGGCTCAAAGTTACACAATATTAAATTCCTCGCTACCTTAATCTATTATGACCATCGCCCCCACCCGCCTCCTCGATTTCGGTGATCAGCGCGCCCTCGATGCGTCGTTATCGGTCATGGCCCGGGAGCTTCGCGGGTCTCTGATCCTGGGCATCGCCGCGGATGTCCGCGCGCTCGCGGCCACCGGGCGGCCACTCTGCAATTTGACCGTCGGAGACTTCGATCCGCGGCAGTTCCCTGTCCCGGCCGCCCTCAAGACGCTGGTCATCGAGGCCCTGGAGCACGGGGAAACCAACTATCCCCCCTCCGACGGACTCCCCGCCCTCCGCCAGGCGGTGGTGGAGTTTGTGGCCCGGGAGCACGGCGTGACGACGGGGGTCCAGTCGGTGATCATCACGGCGGGTGGACGCCCGGCGATCTACGCGGTCTTCCGCTGCCTGCTGGATCCGGGAGACGTGGTGGTCTATCCGGTGCCGAGCTGGAACAACGACTACTACGCCGGCATGGTCGGCGCGCGGGCCATCCCGGTCCGGACCAGCGCGGAGGAAGACTTCCAGCCCACGCTGGCACTTCTGGCTCCTCATCTCGAAGCGGCCACCCTGCTCTGCCTCTGCTCGCCGGCCAATCCGACCGGCACGATTCTCTCTCCCGACGCGCTGCGCGACATCATGGAAGCCGTCGTCGAGGAGAACGCTCGGCGGTCCCGGGCCGGCCGCCGCCCACTGTTCGTGCTGCATGACCTGATGTACGGCTCCCTGGTCTTCAGGGGGGCGGCCCATGCCCATCCGCTGGCGCTGGTTCCGGCGGCCGCGCCCTGGGTGATCACCGTCGACGGCATCTCCAAGGCCTTCGCCGCCACGGGCCTTCGCGTGGGCTGGGCCATCGGAGCGCCGGCGGTGATTGCCCGAATGAAGGACTTCCTGGGGCATGTGGGCGCCTGGGCGCCCCGCCCCGAGCAGGCCGCCACCGCGCAGTTCCTGGCTGATGAGCCCGCGATCGCGGCCTACCGGGCCGAGATGGATCGGGCGCTCACCGCGCGACTCGATGCCCTTTCCGACGGGTTCATGGCGCTGCGCCGGGCCGGCCACCCGGTGAACTGTATCCGGCCTCAGGGAGCCATCTACCTCTCCCTGCAGCTGGATCTGGTGGGTCGCCGCGTGAACGGAGTGCCCCTCACCACGAACGAAGCCATCCGAAGGCTGCTGCTGGAGCGGGCGGGGATCGCCGTCGTGCCGTTCGACGCCTTCGGCCTTTCCGAACAGACCGGCTGGTTCCGCCTTTCGGCCGGCGCGGTGTCGGTCCGGGAGATCGCCGAGGGTCTGGAACGGGTGAAGACCATGTTGGAGGGAATCGAACACAAGCAGTCAAGCGACTAGTCCCGCGCGGGCCCATACCCCTCCGGATTTCGGGTCTGCCACGTCCAGGCGTCGGCACACATCTCATCGAGTCCCCGCTTGGCCACCCAGCCCAGCTCGATTCGGGCCCGGCTCGGATCGGCCCACGCTTCGGCCACGTCGCCGGCGCGGCGCGGCGCGATGCGATACGGAATGGAGCGCCCGATGGTGCGCTCGAACGCATGCAGGATTTCCAACACGCTGTATCCCTTGCCGGTCCCCAGGTTGCAGGTCACCAGCCCGGGATGCCGCGCCAGCTTGTCCAGTGCCGCCAGGTGACCCTGGGCCAGATCGGTGACATGGATGTAGTCGCGTACCCCGGTCCCGTCGCGGGTCGGGTAGTCGTTCCCGTAGACGCTGAGCGCATCGAGCTTCCCGACCGCCACCTGGGTGATGTAGGGCACCAGGTTGCTGGGGACTCCGTTGGGATCTTCACCGATGGTTCCGCTGGGGTCCGCGCCCGCGGGATTGAAGTATCGCAGCAGTGCGATGTCCCAGGATGGGTCGGCCCGGTGCACGTCGGACAGCATCCGCTCGATGGTGAGCTTGGTCATGCCATAGGGATTGACCGCGGAGGTCGGGAAGTCCTCGCGGATGGGCACCGAGGCGGGGTCGCCGTAGACGGTGCAGGACGACGAGAAGACCATCGTCTTTACCCCGTGCCGGATCATCGCCTCGAGCAGCCGCACCGTCCCCACGACGTTGTTGTCCCAGTAGAGCAGCGGTTGTGCGACCGATTCTCCCACCGCCTTGAGTCCCGCGAAGTGCATCACCGAATCGATGCGATGGGCGGCGAAGATCCGCTCCAGGGCGGTGGCATCCCGCAAATCGGCCCGATGGAACGTGAGGTCGCGCCCGGCGAGAACCCGAACGCGGCGGAGCGATTCTTCACTGCTGTTGCAGAGGTTGTCCAGCACGACGATCTCGCGCCCGGCCCGGAGCAGCTCCAGGCAGGCGTGACTTCCGATGTATCCGGCCCCGCCGGTGACCAGGATGCCCACGGTTCAGCGCGGCGAGGCGGGCAAGGAAGGCTGCGGGCTGGTCATGGTCCTCATTCCGTCAAAGAAAACGCGACCCGGCTCCACCGAGTCGCGTCCCTGCAAACAGTGCGCCGCGTAGGAATCGAACCTACAACCTAGTGATTAAGAGTCACTTGCTCTGCCAATTGAGCTAGCGGCGCTGGGATGGGTATCGTCGGTGTGCCGCCCAGCCCGACATCGTGTCGCGGTCCAGACCCCCATGACCCCAACGGGAATCGAACCCGTATTACCACCTTGAAAGAGTGGTGTCCTGACCGTTAGACGATGGGGCCCCCTTCGGGGCTGGTCATAGCGCTAACGGGATTCGAACCCGTGTACCAGCCTTGAGAGGGCTGTGTCCTAGGCCACTAGACGATAGCGCCGTGCGCAGTACAGGCCCGGCAGGAATCGAACCTGCAACCCCCGGTTTTGGAGACCGGTGCTCTACCAATTGAGCTACGGACCTATGGCATCCCGAGCGGGGCACGCTCGCCGTGCGTTACCAGGGTGGCTGACGGGACTTGAACCCGCAACCTCCGGAGCCACAGTCCGGCGCTCTAACCGATTGAGCTACAACCACCATGCGGTTGTTTCGTCCCGCCGTGCTGCAAGCCGCGTATGATAGTGCAGCGACAGCGTTTCGGTCAAGGCGAAGGGTCCGGCCAGAGGGCTCGAGCCACGGTCGCTCCCAGCACCAGGGTCCCCCCGGCAATGGCCGCCATTCCCGGCACCTCTCCGTGCACCAGCCAGGTCCAGATCGGGTTGAGCGCGGGCTCGATCAGGAGCAGCACGGACACCTCGAGCGCCGGCAGCCGGGCCACCCCTTTTGCCACGAAGTAGTAGGCCAGGCCGATCTGGAACACCCCCAGGTAGAGCAGCGTGGCCCAGTCTCCCGAGCTGTGGGAGCCCAGCGGAAGGGCCATCGGCAGCGCGGCGACGCACGCCAGGAAGTTCCCCATGGCGGCGGCGGTGAGCGAAGTGGCGCCATGCACCGCCCCCTCCCGTCCCAGCCAGCGGAATCCGATCACCGCGAAGGCGAACGTGATCCCGGACGCCATGGCCAGGAGGTTTCCGGCGGCGGGGTCCGGCGCGGTGGCGCCGGCTTGCTGGTGCCCCAGGAAGAACAGCGCGAGCCCTGCGCCGACCGGTACCATGAACAGGACATCCCTGGCCGATACCGGCTCTCGGAGCAGCAGGGGACCGAGGAACAGGACGTACAGCGGACTGGCCGACTGGATGAAAATGGCGTTGGCGCTGGTGGTGAGACGGTTGGCCAGCACAAAACAGATGCAGGTCGCGGCGTACGCGGCCCCAACCAGGAGGGGGCGCCAGCCCCACCCTCGGCGCGCGCCTGGTACCAGCAGGAGGAGGGTGACCCCGGCAATACCCGACCTGAGGCAGGCGATCTGCCATCCGGTGAAGTGGGCCCATTTGATTGCGGCCCCGCCGGTCGAGAACAGCACTCCGGCGACGAGAAGGGCCAGGGCCGCTCGTCGATGGCGGTTCGGCATCGGGCAAAGGTATCACGGGTCGCGGGGTCCAACCCCCATTCGGCGCGGAACTTGCCCCTTTCTCCGGCGTTCGGCTGAATTCATGACGGTTGAGCCTACCCCGCACCGGCGACCTTGCGTCCAGCCGCCCGGGTCGGCTCGTATCTCGGCGTAATACTGGAAGTCTTTCAAACGAAATATGTTAGCTCCTATCGCTTCGCCATCCCCAGGGGAACGGTCCCGCTCGGGCCTGCCCGGAGTGGGCGGTGGAAAGTCCGACATCCGGAGGACAGATATGCAGCGTCGTTCAGGCCGTGTGTGGGTCGCCGTGGCCCCGGTGTTTGCCGCAATGATCCTTGCGAGTTGCGCCAAGGACCTGAGCACCGGACCTCGCCTCGCCACTCTGATCGAGGTTTCCGGTGATGGTCAGGCCGGCGCCATCGGCTCTCCTCTTGCCCAGCCCCTGGTCATCAAGGTGCTCGACCAGGCCGGGACCCCGGTTGAGGGGGAGATCGTCGTCTGGCAGGTCACCGCCGGTGGCGGCTCGGTTTCCCCGAGTCAGACCACCACCGACGCGAACGGTCTCACCTCGACTTCGCTGCGGCTGGGGACCACGATCGGCCCCAACAGGGTCGTGGCGACGCTGGGCGATCTGGATCCGGTCGTCTTCAACGCGAGCGCGACTGCCGCCCCGCCGACCAAGCTCACGCAAGTCGGCGGCGACGGGCAGAGCGCGGTCGTCGGGACCCAGCTCCCCCTGGATCTGTCGGTTCAGGTTACCGACGCGGTCGGCAATCCGAAGTCCGGCGTCCTGGTCACGTTCGCGATAACCTCCGGCGGCGGTACCGTCAGCGCCACCAGCGCGATATCCGATGCGACCGGCACGGCAAGCATCCACTGGACGCTTGGCACGACCGCCGGGACGCAGACGGCCGCCGCCCTGGTCAGCGGCCTCACCCCGGTGACGTTCACGGCGACTGGCAGGGCCAGCCTTCCCGACGCGCTCACCATTCTGACCGGCAATAACCAGACTGGTACGCCCGGCTCCGCGCTGCCCGACTCGCTGCGGGTCCGGCTGTCAGACCGATTCGGCAATCCCATCAGCGGCGTCGCCATTACCTTCGCGCCGAGCCCCAGCAGCGGCACGGTGAGTCCGACGGTGACCACGACGGATGTGAACGGGCGCGCAGCGACCCGCTGGACGCTTGGCAGCACCGGCGGGCCCAAGCAGGTGTCGGTCTCGGGAGGCGGGTTCACCCAGACGTTCAGTGGCGGCGGCAACGTGCTCTACCTGGTGCTGAGTTCGGGCGGGCGGCACAGCTGCGGCTTGGCGCAAGGCGGGGTCGAGTACTGCTGGGGTTACAACGGCGACGGACAGCTCGGCATCGGCGTCGCACCGGCGGGCAGCGGCCCGGTGTTTGCGCTTCCGCAACCGTCGGGAACCGCGGGGAACCTGACCTTCGGCCAGATCAGCAGCGGGCGATTCCACAACTGTTCGCTCACACTGGCAGGCGTCGGCTATTGCTGGGGCATCAACGTAGACGGGCGGCTTGGCACCGGCGGAGCCACCACTGCTATCACGCCGGCGCCGATCGTCTCCACCCGGCCCTACGCCTCGATCAGCGCCGGGCAGGTGCACAGCTGCAGCATCGACCTCGCGGGCCGGGCCTTCTGTTGGGGCGGCAATGCCGACGGGCAGCTCGGCATCATCGGCGGACCGGTGGTCCCGTCCGACAGCCTCTCCATCACGGTACCCACCGCCGTACAGGGCGCCATGCTCTGGAGTGCCATCAGCGCCGGCGGGCTGCACACCTGTGCGATTGACGGGGGCGGCACCGGCTGGTGCTGGGGTAATAACGCATCGGGCCAGCTGGGCGACGGCACGACCACTGGCGCCCTTGCCCCGCGGCTCGTCGCGAGTGGCGGCGGCCTTATTGCGATCAGCGCGGGCAATCTCCACACCTGCGCCCTCAACGGCGCTGGTGGGGCGTTCTGCTGGGGCAACAATGCCTCGGGCCAGCTCGGCACCGGCGGATTCGGCGGCAGCAGCGCCCCGGTCGGCGTGAGCGGTGGCCTCGTCTTCACGGCCATTTCGGCGGGGCAGGCGCACACCTGCGGCCTCACCGGCGGCGGGGCGCTCTACTGCTGGGGCAGCAACGCCAAGGGCCAGTTGGGCGACGGATCCACCTCGACGCGAACCGTGCCCACCCTGGTTTCCGGCGGGCTCACCTTCCGCTCCGTCAGCGCCGGCGATCTCCACACCTGCGGCGTGACCACCGCAAACATCGCCTATTGCTGGGGCGACAACGAATTCGGTCAGCTTGGTGACGGCTCGACTACCGGGCGGCTGGTCCCGGCGCGGGTGGCGTTCCAGCCCTAGGAGAACCCAGGGGCTTTGAGGCGAAGAGGCTGGGAGGACCTGGGGTCCTCCTGGCCTCTTCGCGTTCTCGCCCGGCGGCCTCCTGTGCAACTCCTCCCCCCCCACGCATCTCCCGGCCGAACCCCAAGTCCGGGAGGACCCGATGTCCCGAGCACCGTTGGCCCTGCTCCTGCTCGCCGTTCCCGTTGCTCCGATTACCGCCCAGGGATGGATCGAGGTGGGGCGGCCCGTCATTTCCCGCGGGCCGTCGGCGCTGGCCCGGGTCGGCTCCAGCGTGCACGTCGTCGTGGACGGCAGAGTCGCCCGGTTCGAGGTGCAGGAGCGATTCCGGAATGCGGGGGCGGTGATCGCGGAGGGCACCTATCACTATCCGCTCCCCGGCGAGGCCGTCTTCAGCGACTTCTCGCTCTTCCAGGGCGAGCAGGAGCTCAAGGGCGAGATGATGGCCGCCGATCAGGCCCGCACCATCTATGAAGGCATCGTCCGCCGGCTCAAGGACCCCGCGCTGCTCACGCTGGTGGGGCATGGGCTGATCCGGGCCCAGGTCTTTCCGGTGCAGCCCGGCGAGACCCGTACCGTCACCCTCCGCTACACCCAGCTGCTGGGCCGGGAGGCCGACGCGCTCCGGATTCGCTACGCCGCGGGCGATCGGGGCGAGGCCCCGGTCACCCTGTCCCTCGATGTCCGCAAGGAAGCCGAATTCTCCACGCCCTATTCCCCGACCAACCCGATCACCGAGCAACGGCACGACGGAACGCTGCACATCACCGTCACGCCGCCGGTCATGGGGGACGTGGATCTTGTGCTGCCTTTCCGCCACGGGCTGGTGGGCGGCACCGTCCTGACCCACAGCGACCCGGGGGAGGACGGCTACGCCCTGCTGTTTCTCTCGCCGCCCGCATCCTCGGAGACCGCCGAGGTGAGCCGGGATCTCACGCTGGTGGTGGACGTGTCCGGATCGATGAGCGGCGACAAGATCGACCAGGCCAAGAGCGCGCTCATCGCCGCGCTGGGAAACCTCCGGTCCGGCGACCGTTTTCGGCTGATCGCGTTCAGCAACGGCGTGCGGAGCTTTCGCGAGGGATTCACCGCGGCCACTCCGGAGGCGCTGGCCGACGCGCGGGTCTTCGTGAACGGGCTGGCCGCCAATGGCGGCACCAATCTGGCCGGCGCGGTGGAGGCGGCACTCGGCGGCGCCTCCGACGGCGAGCGGATGCAGCTCGTCATGCTGCTCACCGACGGCCTGCCCTCGATCGGCGAGCAGGCGCCCGACCGCATCGCGGCGGAGGCGGCGGGCCGGATCGGCCGGAGCCGCATCTTCACGGTCGGCGTGGGCCACGATGTGAACACCTATCTGCTGGACCGCCTGGCGGTGGAGGGCCGGGGCAGCGCCACGTACGTGGCGCCGGGAGCCGACGTCAGCGACGCGGTGGGCGGTGTACTGGCCAAGCTGTCGCGTCCCGCGCTGATGGATTTGCGCATTGCGGATGCGCCGGTCAGGCTCACCGAGCTGGCGCCGGCCGGGTTGCCCGACCTGTTCTACGGCGAGGAACTCGTGGTGCTGGCCCGCTACCGCGGCCAGGGCACGGGTCCGGTCGTGATCGAGGGCACCCGGAACGGCCGGCGGGAGCGCTTTACGATCGCGGCGGAGTTTTCCGCGCGCGCGTCAGGAAACGAGTATATCCCGCCACTCTGGGCCTCGCGCCGGATCGGGGAGCTGACCCGCCAGATCCGCCTCGAGGGCGCCAGCCCCGAGCTGGTCAAGCAGGTACGCGACCTCGGGCTCCGCTACGGTATCCTCACGGAATACACCTCGTATCTGGTTCAGGAACCCGGCACCATCGCCTCGAACCCGGTTCCCGCGCCGATGGCGGCCGGCGCCTCCGCGGCTCGGGGAATGACCGGCGCGGGCGCCTTCAATTCCGCGAAGGCCAGCGCCAGGATGTCGGGCAGTACTACGCTTCAGGCAGCGGACCAGGCCGCGGAAGTTCGGCTGGATGAGCTGGTGACGGGAGCCGGGTCGGGCGATCGGAAGGAGCTCAAGCGGGCGGGCGGGCGCCTCTTTGCTTTGCGGGATGGTACCTGGACCGATCTGGCGCACCGCGATACCCTCAAGGTCACTACCATCGCCCCGTTCAGTCGCGCCTGGTTCGATTTGCTGGAAGCGCGGCCCCGACTGCGAGCGGCGCTGGCGGTGGGGTCGCCGCTGATGCTCGCGGGCGCTCGCGCCAGCCTCAAGATCGCCGAGGGCGGCACGTCGGAGTGGGCGCCGGGCGCGCTCACCCGGTTCCTCCAGGAGTTCGAGGGTCGATGACCGGTCCGATCGCGGAGCTCTTCTCGGAGTACCACGAGTCGCTCGTGCGCATGCTGTACCGGCGCACGGGCGATCGCGATCGGGCGGAGGAGATCGCGCAGGAGGTCTTCGCCCGGGCGGTCGCGGCGCCGCCCCGCAACCCGCGGCCGTGGCTGTTCGCCGTGGCGCTGAACCTGGTGCGGGAGGAAGGCCGCCGCGCGGTGCGCCGGGACCGCCGTCTGGTGCTCTACAAGGCCGAGCAGCCCGAGGCCTTCGAGGGCCCCGACGAGACCATGGATCGCGGCGAGCGGATCGCGCGGGTGCGGTCGGCCCTCGACACGCTGACGGAGCGGGACCGCGAGGCCCTGCTCCTCAAGGCGGAAGGGTTCAATTACGAAGACATTGCGGCGACGCTCGGCTTGGCGCGCGGGGCGGTCGGCACGACGCTCTCGCGCGCGCGACGGCGGCTCGTCGAGGCCTACCGGGCCGGGGAGGGACAGCATGACGTCGCATCTTGAGGAGGGTGTCTTCCAGGAGCTGCTCGACGGGGAGATCCCGTCGTCCGAGCTGCCTCCGATCCAGGCCCATCTGGCCGGCTGCGCCGAATGCCGCACCCGCCTCGAGGAGGCCCGCGTGATCGGCGCCGAGGCGGACCGGCTGATCGAAGCGATCGACCTCCCGCCGGCGTCCCGGCCCGCCGCTACCCGACTCCCCCCGGTTCGACGGAGACGCTGGGTCCGGAACCTGGCGTGGGCCGCCACGGTGATCATCGCGGCGGGCGTGGGCTACCGTGCCCGGGACATGGGTGAGGCCCACCTCGCGGACCGCCGCATGGCGGCGGAGCCCCCCGCTGCCACTGCGCTCAATGCGCCGGCCCCCCCCCCGGCCCAGGCGAAGACTGCTCCGGTTCGCGAGCAGCCCCAGCCGGCGCCGCGGGCGCAGTCGCGCCGGAGCGAGCCCGCGGCGAGCGACCAGGCGGCGGCGGCCCGGATCGGAGACCTGGCCGCAGGGGCGGCGGCGGGCGCGCCCGAAGAGCGAGCGAAGTCCGAGGAGAAGGTCGCCGCGCCGCCGGCGGCCTCACCGCCCAGGGAGGCCGCGGCGCCGGCTCCCTCGCCCTTGTCCGCGGGGAACCTGACGAGGCGTCTGGACGAGCTGTCGACCGGCGTTGCGGCCAGGACCTCGATCTCGTTCGAAGAGGCCGAGACCCGTCTCAACGGATCGCTCCGACTGATCGACGGTCTGATCCCGCGGCGATTCGAGGTCTCGGGTGACGACGTGCGGGTGGTCTACCGTCTCGGAACGGACGAGCTGGTACTGGTGGAACGGCTGGACAAGGGAGCGGTCACCTACCGCCTGGTGGCGCCCGCGAACTTCCCGGCGGACTCGCTGGAGCGGCTGCGCGCACGAGTGCACGACTAGAACCCCGCGGGTATCTTCGGGCATGTCCTTTCCGGCGTACGCCCGGAGCGTGCTCGGCCTCAATCTGCTGGTGATTCTCTGGGGGGCGTTCGTGCGCGCCTCGGAGAGCGGCGCCGGCTGCGGCCGGCATTGGCCGCTCTGCAACGGCTCCGTCATTCCGCAGTCCCCGGCCGCGGCCACTCTCATCGAATACGCCCACCGCACCACCAGCGGACTCGCGCTGATCCTGGTGGTGGCGCTCTGGTGGTGGAGCCGGAAGGAGTTCGCGCCGCGCTCCCGGGGCCGGCGGGCGGCCACGCTGGCGCTGGTGTTCATCCTCAGCGAGGCCCTGATCGGTGCCGGGCTGGTGCTGCTCGGCCTGGTGGGTCGGGACGATTCGCTGGCCCGGGCCGCGTACCTCGCCCTGCATCTGCTCAACACCTTCCTGCTCCTCGCCGCGCTGGCGCTGACCGCCCTCTGGTCAACCAACCACGCACCGTGGCGGAGCCCGGGTCGGGGGGCCGCGCCCTGGCTGCTCCTCCTCGGGCTCATGGCCATCCTGGTGGTCGGGATGACCGGTGCGATCGCGGCCCTCGGCGACACTTTGTTTCCCTCTGCGTCGCTAGCCGAGGGACTCAGGGCGGACACCACCCCGACCTCGCACCTGCTGGTCCGCCTCAGGGTCTTCCACCCGGCGCTGGCCCTGCTCTCCGGGGTGTACCTGAGCTCGATGGGGTGGTTTCTGGCGCGGGCGAGGCCGACGTCGATTCAGACTCCGTGGAGCCGGGTGCTGGGCGTTCTGGTGCTGGTGCAGCTGGGAGTCGGACTCGTCAATCTGCTCATGCTGGCGCCGACCGTGCTGCAGATCGCGCACCTGCTGGTGGCGGACCTGCTGTGGATTACCCTGGTGGTGTATGCCGCCACGGTGCTGGCCGCGGCTCCGGCCGCCCGGCCGGCAGGCACCTCACCCGCGTAATCCGAGTCACTGCGCCGTGGCCGGCACGAGCCGGTGCTCCCAGCGGCGCATCATCTGGACGAAGGCCTGCGCCACGCCCGGATCGTACACCGTGCCCGCCCCGCGCTCGATCTCGCCGAGGGCCACCGCGGTGTTCCGGGCCGGACGATAGCTGCGCTCGGAGCGAAGGGCGTCGTAGCCGCCGCAGATCGAGATGATCCGGCTGACGTAGTGCAGATCCGGATGGAATCGCCGGGCCGGATAGCCGTGACCGTCCACGTGAAGGTGGTGCTCGTAGGCCACCGTGGCCGCGAGGTCGAGCCGGGCCGAGCGACCCAGGAGAAGGCGGGCCCCGTCCGCCGGATGGAGCGCCACGCGGGTCCGGTCGGCATCGCTCATCTGCTTGACCTGAAACACCTCCCGCGGCACCCGCGCCATCCCGACGTCGTGCAGCAAGGCCGCCTTGCCAATGGCGCGGATGTCGCCGCCGGCCAGGCCCAGCCATTCGCAGAAGGTCATGGCCAGCACCGCGGTGTTGACCGCATGGAGCGCGGCGTGGTCGTCCAGGGACCGGAGCGAGAGCAGGGGCACCAGCAACTCGCCCTCGGAGTGCAGGGAGACGGTCAGCGCCCGCACCACCGCATCGATGTCGGCCAGCGGGAACGCGCCTCCCAGCGCGACCCGCTCGTAGGCGTCGCGCACCGCACCGAGCTCGTCCTTGAGCGAGAGCACCACCGCGCCGAAGCCCGGGTGCGCCGCAGGGCGTACGTCGCTGCCGGCGGCGAGGATCACGTCGCCCGCCTCGATCCCCGGCCATCGGGGGAGCGCCTCGGCGGTCGGCTCGACCGACAGGCGCCGGTGCAGCACCGAGAGAAACTCGTCGAGCGCGGCGGGGGTCATCGCCGCGGTGAACTCGACCCGGCGAATCCCGGCCGTCCCGAGGCGCCGGCCCCAGATCCACCCCCGGAGCCCATGCACCGGGAGGGCGCCGTAGATCACCGCGTCGTCGAGGAAGGTGAACGCGGGGCGCCGGTCAACGGCCAGGAGCGCTTCGAGGGCACGGAACAGGCGGCTCGACGCCTCGGACCGCGCCTGGTGTCCGGGGCCGTAGAGGGCGTACGAGGCCATGGCATGGCCGAACACGTGGACGCACCGTTCGGCGGGGCTCGTCATCCGGCCTCCGGGGCGACACCAAGCTGCTCCAGCACGCTGGGTCCCGACACCGCGGCCCGCACCTCGGCATCGCGATGCCGCTCGGCGCGCGCCAGGAGGCGAGCGGTGCGCGGATGCCAGCGCCAGTGGCGGGCGAGGGCCGCCAGGGCGGTCAGCGAGTCCTTGGACTTGGGCGCCAGCCGGAGTCCCAACAAGGGGACCCGCCGGGCCGCCAGCGCCAGCAACAGCTCGAGGACCGACGGCTCCGCCACGAGCTCGCCGAGGGCGCGGATGGCCGCAGGACGAAGCTCGGGATCGAGCGAATGATCCACGACTCGCCGGAGCAGATGCGGCGCCGCGGCCGGCGGACATCCGTCGACCGCAGCCAGCACCGCCACCCGCTGACAGGAGCGATCGGGATCCGCGAGTCCCTGCACGATGCCGCGGGAGCGCGCCGCGGGCAGGCGCAGCAGCAACCGGAGGCCCTCGACCCGCACCCGCGGATCGGTGTCGAGGGCATAGCCGTTGATCCCCGCCTCGGCGGGAGGATCGGGGAGCGCCTGCAGCAGCCGCAGGAAATTCCGCTGCACGAACCATGGCGCCCCGGCGAGGCGCCCCAGCACGTGGGGCGTGACGGTATTGCCGAAGCGCGCCAGCAGCTCGAGCACCCGACGCCGGACCCCACGGTCGTCGGACGCGGCCAACGCATCGAGCAGCGGCGGGATCGCCGCGGTGCCGGCTTCGGGGGCGAGCCGCTCCAGCGTCGCCAGATCCACGGGGCGCGCCGCGAGCAGCGCCGTCAGCGCATCCGGTGTAGCCACGAGCGCACGGAAGGATTCGGCCAGCGGGTCCGCGGGCGAGAGGCGCTCCAGGAGATCCACCAGCGGTCGGATCCGGCTTCGCGCCACCAGCGTGCGAACGGCACGGGCCGCCGGGAGGCCCAGGTCGCCCATGTCGAGATGCATGGTGACGATCCGGAGCGGATCGCTGCGATACGCCTCGGTCGGGTCGAGGTCGGGTACCAGCGGCACCGGCAGGTGGTCGAGCGTGTGCTGATACTCGAGCGCGGCCTCGTCGGCCTCGGGCGCCCGCCACTCCTCGATCAGCTCGTGCAGCGTCTCCCGGAATTGCTGGCCGGCGAGGCGGCGCGACCGTGACGGTCCCGCTTCGGCGTGGCTGGCGAGTTTGGTGAGGAGCTGGACCAGCGCGGGGGAGAGGGTGCGGTGCTCCACCTGCGCCGCCGCCAGCAACAGGTCCAGCGCCACCGGCGCCGCGGTCAGATCCATGAGATCATCCAGCACCGGACGGGACCAGCCGGCCGGTTCGGCGCGGGAGAGCAACCGCCGCAGGGTCTCGGGCCGGAGTCCGCCCAGCAGCGCGGACAACTGACGGCGGAGCCGCAACGACTCGGCCGGAGCGAGGTCGCGACAGGCTTCGGCCGTCGCCGCGAGCCCGGCGAGCACCGCGTCGTCCTGGCGGGCATCGGCCGAAGCGGAGTCACACGAGGTGGCCAGCCGGGCCAGATCGCTCCACACCTCGGCCGCGCGCGAACGGCCACCGTCGGTTCCCCCGGCGGAACTGTCCTCGAGGCCGAGCGCGCCGAAGTTGAGCATCTCGATGTCGACGTGGGCCGTTCGGGGCGGGGCCGCGGGAATGACCTCCCGGCTGAGCGCCACCAACAACGAATCCACCTCGGCTCGGGCTACCCCACGAGAGAAGCGAACCATCCCGACGTTGCGACGGAACAGCCGCGCCGCCAGGTCGCGCAACAGTGGATGGTCCGGGTCGGTCACCGCCCCGGCGACCGTCAGCTGGGCTGGAGAAACGGCGAAGGCGACGGAGGGCTGCTCTTCCAGGAGGACCGCGAGCCGCCCCAGGACGGCATCCACGGCCCGATCGACGGTCGGGTGGCCCCCGGGGTAGATCTGGGCGCGCTGAAAGGCCGCCGAGAGCGCGACCAGCAGCTCGGCGAGCTCGCGGCCCATATGGGGTGCCGAAGGCAGAGAGGAGTCGGTGCGCATCCGCCCTTCAGGGTCATGGGGCCGCCCTCCCGGCTGGAAGCGGAAGCGGCGGGAAGGGTGCAAGGACTGGCACGATGCCGAAGCAACCGGCATCGAACCAGAAGATGGCATTTTGGAAGAATCGGGCCGCCAGCGCCCTGACCTCCTCGAGCGGCGCGGGGATGGCCCAGCCCCGCTCCTGGTGCGTCTCGTCCGGGGAGATGCCATGCGCGAGGCGGGCGCCGGGGTACCGCTCCAGCACCTGGGCGGTGAGCACGGCGGTGAGGCGATTGTTGGCGGAGTCTTCGAGGGAACGCCCGAAGGGATCGCACGCGGTCACCACGCCGAAAGGGCCGGACAGGCCCAGCTCGGCGAGGGCACGGAGGTCGTGCGGAGACAGGGGGCGGCGCAAGTCGATGCGGAGCCGGCCCTCCGGGAAGCGGAGGACCGTGTCGGGGTATGTCCCCCACGACGGATGCACGAAAGCTACATGTTGGCGACCATCGCCTCCGCAAACTCGCTGGCACGGAGGAGGGTCGCGCCATCCATGAGGCGGTGAAAATCGTAGGTCACGCGCTTTTGCGCGATGGTCCGCTCGAGGCCCCTGATGACCAGGTCGGCGGCCTCGCCCCAGCCCATATAACGAAACATCATCTCGCCCGAAAGCATCAGCGACCCCGGGTTGACCTTGTCCTGATTGGCGTACTTCGGCGCGGTGCCGTGGGTGGCTTCGAAGATCGCGTGCCCCGTGAGGTAGTTGATATTGGCGCCGGGCGCGATGCCGATGCCGCCGACCTGCGCGGCCAGCGCGTCGGAGATGTAATCTCCGTTCAGGTTGAGCGTGGCGATGACGTCGTACTCCGCCGGGCGGAGCAGGATCTGCTGGAGGAAGGCGTCGGCGATCACGTCCTTGATGACGAGGCCCCCGGGCAGCTTGCACCAGGGTCCGCCGTCGATCTCCACCGCCCCGTACTCCTGCTTGGCGAGCTCGTATCCCCAGTCGCGGAAGCCCCCCTCGGTGTACTTCATGATGTTGCCCTTGTGCACCAGCGTGACGCTCTTGCGCCCCTCCCGGACGGCATGATCGATGGCGGCGCGGATGAGCCGCTTGGACCCCTCGGCGGAGACCGGCTTGATACCGATCGCGCTGGTATCGGGAAACCGGATCGATGTGGCCCCCATCTCCTTGATCAGGAAGTCCACCACCTTTTTCGCCGCCGGGGTCCCGGCCTGGTACTCGATGCCGGCGTAGATGTCCTCGGTGTTTTCCCGGAAGATGATCATGGCCACCGCGCCGGGGTTTTTCACCGGCGAGGGAACGCCCTCGAACCAGCGAACCGGACGGACGCAGGCATAGAGGTCGAGCTGCTGGCGCAGGGCCACGTTGAGCGAGCGGATGCCGCCGCCCACCGGCGTCGTCAGGGGACCCTTGATGGCCACCAGGTGCTTCCGGATCACGTCCAGGGTGTCCTGGGGCAGCCAGTCGTTCACCTGGGTCTTGGCCTTTTCGCCGGCCAGCACTTCCCGCCAGGCGATCCGCCGCCGGCCAGCGTAGGCCTTCTCGACGGCAGCATCGAACACCCGCCGGGACGCGCGCCAGATGTCGGGCCCGGTCCCGTCGCCCTCGATGAAGGGGACCATGGGCTGGTCCGGCACGATGAGGGCGCCGTGATCCATGCGAATCGGGCTGGGCTGGCTGCTCATGTCAGGGCCGTTCGATTGGGGCTCGCACCGAGTTCCCCCACTCGGACCAGCTTCCGTCGTAGTTACGGACGTTGGCGTAGCCGAGGAGGTAGGTCAGCACGAACCAGGTATGGGAGGAACGCTCCCCGATGCGACAGTACACCACGATCTCTTCCCCGGGCGACAGGCCTTGGTCGCGCTCGTAGATCGCGCGCAGCTCCTCGGCGGTCCGGAAGCAGTGGGTGTCGGGGTCGACCGCCCGGGCCCAGGGTACGTTGCGGGCGCCGGGGATGTGGCCGCCGCGCAGCGCCCCTTCGTTCGGATAGTCGGGCATGTGGAGCCGCTCGCCGCGGAATTCCTCCGGGCTCCGCACATCCACCAGCTTCTGTCCCGCCATCACGTGGGCCAGGACCTCCTCCCGGAAGGCGCGGATCTCCGTCTCCCGTCGCTCCCCGACCACCACGTGGCCGGGGCCGGGCGACGGGTGTCCGGTCACCAGCGGCCGCCCTTCGTCGATCCAGCGCTGGCGCCCGCCGTCCATGATGGCCAGCCGCTCGAGGCCGAAGAGCCGGAGCACCCAGAAGGCGTAGGTCGCCCACCAGTTGTTGCGATCACCGTAGAGCACGATGGTGGTGTCCGCGCCGACGCCTCTGGTCCGGAGCAGGTGCTCCAGCGCCTCGCGCCCGACGTAGTCGCGCTCGATCGGGTCGTTCAGGTCGTCGACCCAGTCGAGCTTGAGCGCGCCGGGCAGGTGCCCGCTCTCGTAGAGCAGCACATCTTCGTCGGATTCCAGCAGTCGCACGCCGGGGTCATCGAGGTGCGCGACCACCCAGTCGGTCGAGACCAGCACCTCGGGGTGGGCGTAGCCGCGCTCGGCGATCGGCGTCGTCACGGCGGGCCGGCCCCGCCAAGCAGATCCTCCAGCACCTTGTCCACCACCTCGCTCACGTCTCCCTGCACGATGGTCCGGAGGACGTCCATCGTCTCCAGGGCGAGGTCCCCAGGGTGCTTGCGGTCCTTCTCGAACCGGATGATCTGGCCCAGGAACACCGCCGCCTGGCGGTCGGCCGCCTCACCGCCCTCGGCGGCGTCCTCGGACTCGTCCGCGTCCTCGTTCGCGTCGTCGTTGTCCTCGGAGGCCGGCGCACCGGATACCGCGCGGTCATACGCCGCACCCGGCACGCTCTCGGCCCAGGGCGACTCGGCCTCTTCGTCCTCGTCGGGCCGGTTGAAGAAGTCTCCCGGCAACTCCACCAGCGCGAACAGCTGACACTGCAGGCCGGGGGATTCCTCGCGGGCCGCGAGGGCCAGCCGCACCGGATTGGTGAACAGGCCGCGATCGAGGAGAAACGCCGCGGCATCGGGCGGTACCACGCAGCGCGCCACCAGCTTGGGCCCGAGGAACGAGCCGATGCAGGACATCCCGTCCGGCGCGCGCTCGTCTTCGATCGTCGCCAGCCGGAGCGGCAGGGGGCGATCGGTGGCGGCCAGGGCCACCGGGGTCTCGGGCGAATCGGCTTCCATTAGGGCAATTTATACCGCGCCCCCTTGTTCCGCCCGCCGCCCGGCCGCGATACTACCGCGGTGATGTCCCTTCCTCTGGAGCCTTTCCAGACACCGGCGCCTGCCCCTTCCCCGTCCGCCCGCCTCCTGGCGTTGTGGATCGGACTGGGTGCGCTGGTCGTGGTGCTGGCGGCCCAGCCCTCGACGCTGTTCGACCTGGACCGGTTCGCGGCTCCCAAGGAACTGGTGCTGCACCTCACCGCCCTCGGGGCGCTCCTGATGCTGGCGCTCACGTCCACCGAGCGCTGGTCCACGGTTATCAGCGTCGACGTGGCGTTGATCGGGTTCGCGTTGTGGAGCACCCTCTCGACGCTGTTCGCCACCAATCACTGGCTCTCGACCCGGGCCCTCGCGCTCAGCATCTCGGGGCTGATTCTCTTCCGCGCCGGCCGGCGGGCCCGCGCGGAGGATGCGGGCGGCATCGTCCTCAAGGGCCTGGCCCTGGCGCTGGTGGCGGGGGCGCTCACCGGGCTGGCGCAGGCGTACGGATTCGAGACCTGGCTCCTGGCCGAGAGCCGGGCGCCCGGGGGAACCCTCGGGAACCGGAACTTCCTGGCGCACCTGATGGCGATCGGCGCACCGCTGCTCGTCCTGCTGGTGCTCGAGGCCCGCAGCCAGCGGCGGGCGGCACTGGCCGCAACGGGGCTCGGACTCATGATCGCGGCCATGGTGCTGACCCGATCGCGGGCGGCCTGGCTGGGCGCCGTGGTGAGTGCCATCGTCATGACCGGCGGGTGGCTCCTGGCCCGCCATGGCGGGAGGCGGGTGCTCGCCGTTCCCCGTCTCAGGCTTGCGGGCGCGGCGGCGGTGGTGTCGGTCGTCGCGGCGCTCGCGTTGCCCAACCGGCTGTCCTGGCGCTCCGATTCCCCCTATCGCGACACCATGCGCGACCTGACGAACTACCATGAAGGCTCGGGACGCGGCCGACTCATTCAGTACGCCAACAGCTTCCGGCTGATCGCGATCGACCCGGTGTTCGGCACCGGGCCGGGCAACTGGCCCGTCAAGTACCCGCTGGTCACCACCCGGGGCGATCCGTCGTTCGCCGGGGCGGACCCGATGCCGACCAATCCCTGGCCCAGCAGCGACTGGGTGGCATTCGTGACCGAGCGGGGCATCGTGGGGGCGATGCTGCTCTTGCTGGCGCTGGTCGCGATGGGGCTGATGGCACTGCGGCGGCTGCGGAGCGACGACCCCGGTGAGGTGCGGCGGGCACTGGCGCTGCTGGGGGTGCTCACCGCCGTGCTCACCACCGGCGCCTTCGACGCGGTGCTCCTGCTGGCGCCTCCTACGCTGCTGGTGTGGCCGGCGCTGGGCGTGTTGCTGCCGCGGGTGAGCCCGGTAGGACGGAGTCCGGTGCCGGTGCGCTCGGGGGTGCTGCCGCTGGGGATGCTGGTGCTTTCGCTCGCGATGCTTCGTAGCGCGGGACAGATCGAGGCCATTGCGCGGGCGGGGCCGGGCTGGCCGGTGGAGCGACTGGAACGGGCGGTGCGGTTTGATCCGGGGAGTTACCGGCTCCACCTGATGATCGCGCAGCGCACCGGTTGCGCCCGCGGCCGGCCCCACGCCGCCGCGGCCGCGCGGCTGTTTCCCTACTTGCCCTCCCCGAAGCGGAGTCTGGCCGCGTGCAGCGGTCGGTGACCGGCGGGGAATCGGTTCAGGGCGCCGGACCCGCCTCGACGGGCGGGCCGCCCACGAGTCCCCACTCGCTCCAGGAGCCGTCATACACCGAGTAGCCCTGATAGCCGGCGACCTCGAGGCCCAGCGCGAGCACGCAGGCCGTCACACCGGAACCGCAGGACGCGATGATGGGGCGGGTCGGATCGGCGCCGGCCAGCACGAGCCGGCGTCTGATCTCCGCCGGCGACAGCATGGCGCCGTCCGGACCGGTCAGCTCCGCGAACGGGAGATTGCGGGCGCCGGGGACGTGCCCGCCCCGCAATCCGGGACGCGGCTCGGGCTCGGTGCCGGCAAAGCGGCCGCCGGACCGGGCATCGAGCAGGCCGGCCGAGCCGGTCTCCAGGGCGGCGCGGGTCTCGGCTTGGCTGCGAACCAGCTCGGGCCGATAGCGGGCCCGGAATCCTTTCGGCGCCCAGGGCGCCCGGCCCGCCCGCACCGGGCGCCCCTCCGTCCGCCAGCGCTTGAGTCCGCCGTCCAGCACGGCCACGGCGTCGTGACCCATCACGCGCAGGGTCCACCACACGCGGGCGGCGCTCAGGTTCGTCCCGGAACCGTCGTACACCACCACCCGGTCGGCATTGCCGATGCCCAGGATGCCGATCTTGCGAGCCAGGTCGGGGACCGGCGGAAGCATGTGGGGCAGGGGTGAGGCCAGGTCGGAGAGCTCATCCAGATCCCAGAAGACCGCGCCGGGGACGTGTCCCGCCTCGTATTCGGCGTGGCCGTCTCGATTCATGGCGGCGAGATACCAGGACGCATCCACCACGACCAGGCCGGCCTCATCCAGGTGGCGGGCCAGCCAGTCGGTTGATACGAGAGGTGTCGGCAGCGGATCCGGCGCCATGGGCGCAACCCTTCGATTACGTTCTCTGGCCGTGCCGGAGAAACTCGATCGCTCCATCGCCCGCTTCAAGGCGGCGGACCGCGCCACCCGGCTCGAGGCGCTGCTGGATTTTTCGCGGAAGCTGCCGCCGCTGCCGCCGGAACTGGAGCGGGAAAAGGAGTCCCACCGGGTGCCCGAGTGCCAGACGCCGGTCTATCTCTGGGTGGACGTGGCGGACGGCATCGTCCGGATTTCGGCCGACGTGCCGCGCGAATCACCCACGGTGCGGGGCTTCGTGTCGCTGCTCATCCACGGCCTCGAAGGAGCCACTCGGGCCGAGGTGGCAGCGGTGCCCGACGATCTGCTGCACAGCCTCGGTCTCGACGAGGCCCTCGGCATGCTCAGGATGCACGGCCTCACCGCCGTCGTTCAGCGGCTCAAGCTCGCCGCCGCCTCGGCCTAGCGGTTGGCTCGCTCGAATTCCTTCATGAACGCCACCAGGGCCTCCACGCTCGCCTTGGCGCAGGCATTGTAGAGGCTGGCGCGCATCCCCCCGGCCGACCGGTGTCCCTTGAGCCCGTCGAGCCCCCGCTTGGAGGCCTCCGATACGAACCTGGCGTCCATTTCGTCGCTCGGCGTCCGGAAGCAGACGTTCATGAGCGACCGGCTGTCCGGGTGTACCGATCCCTTGAACAGCTCGCTCTGGTCGAGAAAGTCGTAGAGAATCCTGGCCTTCTCGGCGTTGCGCTCGGCCATGGCCACAAGCCCGCCGGAATCCTCGATCC
This sequence comes from uncultured Gemmatimonadales bacterium, assembly GCA_963762545.1. GTDB lineage: Bacteria > Gemmatimonadota > Gemmatimonadetes > Gemmatimonadales > GWC2-71-9 > JABFSM01. The sequence goes on from CAVXLC010000004.1 coordinate 49,408, forward strand.
ACTTGAGCACCTGGCCCACCATGTAGATCGCCAGCGTGGGTGGGGTGTTGTAGAGCGACTTTTCCTTCACGTAGGTCCGATACTGCAGCAGCGTCGGTATGGATTTGGGCGCTGGCTCGGCCAGATCCTCCCGCAGGATGACCAGGACGATGCCCGACGGTCCCAGGTTCTTCTGCGCCCCGGCGTAGATCAGCCCGTACTTGTTCACGTCGATGGGCCGGCTGAACATGTCGGACGAGGTGTCCGCCACGAGCGGGACGCCCGCCGGCACCGGCGGCTCGGTCTTCCACTGGGTGCCGTAGATGGTGTTGTTCGTGGTCATGTGCACGTACACCGGCCGCTCCGAGTACTGGATCTCGGCAACCGGCGGGATGCGCGTGAACTTGGAGGCCTGGCCGGACAGGGCGACATGGGTGGTGCCGAACTTGAGGGCCTCCTGGAGCGCCTTTTCCGCCCAGACGCCGGTCACGAGGTAGTCCGCCGTCCGCCCGCCAGACAGCAGATTCATCGGCACCATCGCGAACTGCTGGGTGGCCCCGCCCTGGATGAACAGGACCTTGTAGTTGTCGGGAATGTTCGCCAGCCGCCGCGCCGCCGCTTCGGCGTCGGCGAGGACCTTCTCGAACAGCTTGCCCCGATGGCTGTGCTCGGCGATGCCGATGCCGCTCCCGCCGATGTTCCAGATGTCCTGCTGGGTCTGGCGCAGCACCGGCTCGGGGAGCACGCCGGGGCCGGCGCCGAAATTGTGAATGCGATCGCTCATTGGGGACCAGAGGCTGGGGGGCGATGAGGCCGGGAGGCCAGGAAACGCACGGCCCTACTCGATCGGCGTCAGATCGACGCTCAGAATGTTGGGATTCCCGGTGCGGATCGTGTTCAGCGCCGCCTCGGTGGGTATCGATGAGATCTGGATCCGGGCGCACGCCGCCTGGGCTCCGTGGTACGGGATGTTCTCGACTTCTTCGACATTGACCGCGCCGTCCGCCAGCACCTTGAAGACGTGGGCCAGAACGCCCGGACGATTCTGGTGCCGCACCGACAACACGTGGGTCGCGGAGCTCCGGGCCAGCCGGTTCACGCAGTGCGGGGCCACGCCGGTCTTCATATAGCCGTCGACGATCCGGATGACCTCATGCGCGATGGCCACCTGGGCCTGGTCGGTGGACGCCCCGACATGGTGGGTGCCGTACACCCCCGGCGCGGACGCCAGGGAGCTCGTGAACTCCCCTTTGCCGCCGGACGGCTCGTTCTGATACACGTCGAGGCCGGCGCGGATGCCCCGCTCCCGCACCGCCTTCTCGAGCGCCGCTTCGTCGACCACGCTTCCGCGCGCCGCGTTGATCAGGTAGGCGCCCGGTTTCATCGCGCTCAGGAATTGCACGTCCACCAGGTTCTTCGTTTCCGAGCCGCCGGCTACGTGAATCGAGACCGCGTCCGACAGCCGGGCCACCTCGATCGGCGTTTCGCAGTAGCCGATGCCAAGGCGGTCCGCGTCTTCGTCGGTGAGGTTCCGGGAGTAGGCCACCACCTTCATCCCGAAGGCCTGGGCCCGCCGGGCCACTTCGCGGCCGATCTGGCCGAGCCCGACGATGCCGAGGGTCCGGCCGTACAGGCCGCGCGCCTTGCTGTATTCGCCCTTGGCCCATTCCCCCTTGCGCAGAGCGGCCACCTGGTCGGGAATCCGCCGGTCCAGGGACAGCAGCAGGCCCATGACCAGCTCCGCCACGGCAATGGAGTTCTTGCCGGGGCAGTTGGCGACGAAGATTCCGAGCCGCGACGCGGCCGGCAGGTCGATCGTATCGATGCCGGCGCCGGCCCGGATCACCAGCGAGAGGCCGGGCCCCGCGGCGAGCGCGGCTTCGGTGACCTTCTTGCTCCGGACGATGAGCACCTTCGGATCCACCTCGCGAATGACCGCCGGCAGGGTATCCGCGGTCGCATCGGGGCGCAGCACGACGTCGCAGCCCAGGTCCTTGAGGCCGTCCACCCCAACCGTTTCGAACTTGTCCGCGACCAGCACTTTCATTGGCGACCTCTCGGGTGGCCTTCAGGCGAGCGTGTGAACGAACAGCCCGCTCTTGAGCTTGGGCTCGAACCAGGTGGACTTCGGGGGCATGATCTCGCCGGCGTCGGAAATGGCCATGAGCTGCTGGACCGACACCGGATACATCGCGAAGCCGACCGCGGCCTCGCCGGAGTCTACCCGGCGCTTCAGCTCTCCGGCGCCGCGGATGCCGCCGACGAAATCGATTCGCGGATCGGTGCGCACATCCCCGATGCCGAGGATCGGCTCCAGGATCCGTTCGTGCAGGAGCGAGACGTCGAGCGAGCGAACCGGGTGCGCCGTATCGATCGAGCCGGGGTCCAGCGTGAGACGATACCACTGTCCGCCGACGTAGATCCCGAAGGAGCCGGGGGCCTCGGGCTCGGGCCTGGGCGCGGGGGTCACCGTCCCGGCCTCCGACAAACGCCGCAGGAACTCCTCCGGAGAGAGGTTTCCCAGGTCTTTGACGACACGGTTGTAGGGAAGAATCCGGAGCTGGTTGGCCGGAAACAGCACAGCCAGAAACCACTCGTATTCCTCGTTGCCGGTGGGGGACGGATTCCCGGCGCGCAGGCGCTCGGCGGCGCGCCAGGCGCTGGCCGAGCGATGATGACCGTCGGCCACATATCCGGCACCGACCCGCCGGAACGCATCCACATACGCCTCCGTGTCCCGGATCTTCCACACCCGCTGGCGGACCCCGTCACGGGTCACGAAGTCGTAGAGCGGCTCGCCGCTGGTGACCTTGGCGTTGAGCTGGGTCAAAAACGGGGTGGCCTGGTGGGTGAGAAACACCGGTTCGGCGTGGGCGTTCAGGGTCAGGAGATGAGTGGTACGATCATCCTCTTTGTCCTTGCGGGTCTTCTCGTGCTTCTTGATCACATCCCGGGCGTAGTCGTCCACGCTCACGCAGCCCACCACCCCCACCTGCGACCGCCCCTCCATCGTGAGCTCGTAGAGGTAGAGCGACGGCTCGGCTTCCTTCAGGAAGACGCCCTCCTGCAGCAGGTGGTCCAGGTTGGCGCGCGCCTTGGCATAGACCGCCGGATCGTGCGGATCCGTCTCGGGCGGAAGGTCGATGTCCGAGCGGCCGATGTGGAGGAAACTCAGCGGATTACCCGCCGCCAGCTCCGCGGCCTCCGAGCGGCTGACCACATCGTAGGGCGGTGCGGCGACGCGCGCCACATAGGCGGGCAATGGCCGCCAGGCGCGAAATGGTCGTAACCGGATAGATCCTCCCGTCAGAATGCGAATCGGTGTGGCCGGGGATGCTACCGGACCCGGCGCGCGCCCGTCAAGTAGCGGCTTCCCGTCAGGGGCCGCGGACGACCTGACCGCCCTTCATCACCAGGCGGACGTTCCGGATGTCGGACATCCGGGTGGTCGGGTCTCCTTCGACCGCGATGAGGTCGGCCAGGAGCCCGGGTCGGATCTGTCCCAGCCGGTCGTCCAGATGGAACACCCGCGCGTTGACCGAGGTGGCGGATCGGAGCACGTCGGCGGCGGTCATGCCGTACTCCACCATGAGCTCCATCTCGCGGGCGTTGTCGCCGTGGGGGAAGACGCCCACGTCGCCGCCCATGCATATCACCACCTTGGCCGCCAGGGCCCGCCGGAAGCTGGCCTTCTTCTCGGTGATCTCGAACGGCTCGGGCTCGGAGCCCTTCTTCCAGCCGCGATACTGACGCACCGCGTCGCCGGCCGCGAGCGTGGGACAGAGCGCCACGCCGCGCTGGGCCATGAGCTTGAACACCTCGGTGGTGCCCGCGTCGCCGTGCTCGACCGTTTCGACGCCGGCGAGCACCGCCCGTCGCATCCCTTCCGCCGTGCCGGCATGGGCCACAACGGGACGCCCGCTGCTCCGGGCCGTTTCCACGATCCGGGTCAGCTCCTCGAGCGAAAAGGTGGGACGCGCCTCGCCCCCGGCGCCCCAGCGATAGTCCGCGTACACCTTGACCCAGTCGGCGCCGTTGGCGATCTGGCGCCGGGTCACCCGGGTGACCTCGTCCAGCCCGCTCGCTTCCTCGGCGCCCTGGGGAACGTCCCACCGCGGATCGAACCCGCGGGGCCCGTAGGTCCCGGTCGCCACGATGGCACGGGTGACCACCAGCATCCGGGGCCCGGGGATGATGCCCTGCTCGATGGCCTCCTTGAGGCCGACATCCGACTCCCCGGCACCCTCGGTGCCCAGATCCCGAATGGTGGTGAACCCGGCGTCGAGCGTCCGCCGCAGCTGATTCACCGCGCGGGCCACCCGGAGCGCGAGCGGCTCGTGGAGCACCTGATCGTTCCAACTGGTCTCGTTGTAGGGGTGCAGCAGGATGTGGGAGTGCCCCTCGATCAGCCCCGGCAGCAGTGTCATGCCCTTGAGCGTAATCCGGCGGGCGTCCGCGGGAACCGCGGCATCCAGACCGGGGCCCACGCCGAGGATGCGGCTGCCGCGGACCAGCACGGACCAGCCGGCATGCATGGCCAGGCCATCGAACACCCGGTCGGGGGTCAGCAGGATCACCGGACCGTCCGGGGCCTGGGCCTGGGCGGCGCCGGCCACCGGAACGGCGGACAGCAGGCAGGCCCCGAGCATTCGCAGGCACGTCATCGGGCGCGTCATCACGGGGCCTTGGGGGCGGGTTCCCCGCCGACCAGGGCGAGCCGGTCCCCCGACGGGCTCAGCGCCAGCCGCGAAATCTGCTGGAGGCCGGGTTCGGCGAACCGGGCGACTTCGGACCAGTCCTTCTCTCCCCGGCGCCAGCGCAGCAGCCGGTTGCCGCTCGCCGAGAGCAGCGCCCCATCGGAGGTCCAGGCGAAGAACTCATTTCCTTCAGGCAGCCGGACCAGCGATTCTCCCTGGCCGGTGACCGGATCGATCACCCGGACCCAGAACCCGGTCGAGTCGCGCTGGGCGTAGCTGATCGCGCGACGGCCGGGCACCTTGAGGAGGGCGCGGCCGATGTCGCTCGCGACGACGGCCGCAGTGCCATGCGCCAGCTCGGCCCGGCGCAGCGTCGCCGGCGTGCCCAGCACGAAGACGAACACGGTATCGGCGTTGAGCCAGGTGTGATAGCCGATCGGCCGGACCGAATCGAGCAGCGGCGTCGCGGCGGGCGTCCCGTCCAGCGTGAAGGACCAGAGGAACTGGAGCGAGTCGCGGATGACCGAGAAGTGCTTCCCATCGGGCATGATCGTGGGCGAGTACTCGTTCTCGGGGGTCCGGGTGATCTGGGTCGTCGTGCCTCCGGCCAGGTCGTACCGGTAGATGTCGGTCTGGCCGCCGCGCTGCGAGGTGAAATAAATGCTCTTCCCGTCGGGCGCGAAGAAGGGCTGGTTGTCGTACCCGGCTCGCGCGGTGATGTTGACCGCCGGGCCGACCCGGAGCCCGCTCCCGCCGGGCGTGAGCGGCATAACGAAGATGTCGGAGCCGGGGGGAGCCTGCGCGGCCAGCGCGGCGGGCAGCAGAAGCAACGCACACACCACTTTCACGGAACCGCCTCCTCATTGGCATGTCATCATAATACGTCGTCGAATGTCAGCGGCCGATCCAGAGACGCCAGGTGTCTTCCGCGGGACCGAGCGTGAGCTGCTGCTGATTCCGCACCAGGGGCATGCGGAGGATGAGCGGCTCGTCGACCAGCCGGTCGAGCCAGCGCTCCGGCGAAAGTCGCGCGGCGCCCAGCCCCAAGTGCGCGAAGCGAGCCGAGTTGCGGTCGATCAGGGCCTCGATGCCGAACTTGTGCACGAAGCGGGTGAGCTCCCCCTTGGACGCCGCCCGCTCCGCCAGGTCCACGAAGTGCACCTTGATCCGGCGCTCGGCGAAGAACCGGAGTGCCGAGCGGGTATCGGCGCTCTTCTTGACGCCGAAGACCTGGACCTCCACGGTTCAACTCCCAGGGGCGGTGGCGCGTAATCTACTGTGGCTCGCCGGATCGCGGAGCCGTAGATTCTTCTTCAACACTTCCCTGCCCGGAGACTGGTCATGCGTCTGACCCCGGTGGTGCGCGCGCTCACGCTCGCGGCCACCCTCCTGCCGCCGACGGCGACCTCGCTGTTCGCGCAATCCGACACCTGGGCGCTCACCAACGCCCGGATTCAAACGGTGACGAAGGGCGTCATCGACAAGGGCACCATCCTGATTCGCAAGGGCCTGATCGAGGCGGTGGGCCCCGCGGTCGCCATTCCCGCGGATGCCCGGGTCGTCGACCTCGCCGGCAAGACGGTGAGTCCCGGACTGATCGACCTCACCTCCTCCCTCGGCCTGCCGACGCCCGCGGCGGGCGGCGGCGGACCGGGGGGTGGCGGCGGCGGAGCGGCCGCAGCCAGCGGCCCCCGGGGCCTCGAGCCCGAGCGGGATGCCGCGCGGGAGTTCAAGGCCGCGCCCGCCGACGTCAAGCCGCTCCGCGACGCGGGCATCGCGGCGGTGCTGGTGGCGCCGTCCCGGGGCCTCTTCCGGGGCATGTCCGCCCTGATCCCGCTGCGGGACAGCGTCAACGATTCGGAGGTGATCCGCTCCCAGGTGGCCATGCACATCGGGTATCAGGGCGTGCCGGGCGACTACCCCGGCACCCTGCTCGGCGTCATCGCCTATCAGCGGCAGACCCTGTTCGACGCGCAGCGGCAGGGCCTCATCGAGGACCGCTATCGCACCAATCCCCGGGGTATCGAGCGTCCCGAGAACGACCCGGGCCTCGACGCGCTGGTGCCGGTGGTGCGGGGCCAGAAGCCGGCCTTCCTCGACGCCAACAACGAGAACGAGATTCGCCGCGCGGTACGGCTGGCCAGGGAGTTCAACCTCAAGGCGGCCATCGTCGGCGCCACCGAGGGGTTCGAGGCCACCGACGCGCTGGCGGGACGGCCCACGGTCGTGTCGGTGAATTTCCCCCAGCCGGCCCAGACCACGGGCTGGTCATACCGGCTGAGCCAGCGGCGCGCCCCGAACGACAGCGCCGCCGCCGCCCGCGAGGCCCAGAGGATGATCGAGGGCAACGCGGCCACGCTCAACAAGGCGGGGATCAAGATCGCGCTCGCGTCGGGAGGCACCCGTCCGGCGGACTTCCTCGGGAACGTGCGCAAGGCCATCGCCGCGGGGCTGCCGGCCAGCGTGGCGCTCGAGGCGCTGACCATCCGCCCCGCGGAGCTGGCCGGCGCGGGCGACATCCTGGGCAGCATCGAGGCCGGCAAGATCGCGAACCTGGTGGTGAGCACCGGCGAGGTGTTGAGCGACTCCGCCAAGATCAGCGCCGTCTTCGTGGACGGGATCCAGTACGAGGTGGCCCCGCCGCCCGCGCGCGCCGCCGGCGGCGGCGGCGGGACGCCGGCCCAGATGGGCGGGAGCTGGACCATGACCCTGAACTCGCCCCAGGGACCGCTGGAGCTCACCATGACCATCGCCCAGAACGGCGCCGGTTTCTCCGGGTCCATGACCAGCCAGCTCGGCACCACCGAGATCACCGGCGGCGAAATCGCCGGCCGGACCGCCACCTGGACCACGGTCATCCAGGCCGGCGGCCAGGCGATCACCCTCAACTACCGCGGCGAAGTGGACGGCAACCGGATGAGCGGCTCCGCCGACCTCGGCAGCTTCGGAAGTGCCACCTTCACCGCGGAGCGGAAGCCATGATGCGGATCGGACTCTTCATTCTCCCGCTCACCGCCGGCGTCCTCGCCGCGCAGGCGCCGGGAGCCACGGACACCACCTCACGGACCGCCTTGCCGGTGCTCAGCGTAGCGGTTCCGCCGGCGGGCACCCTCGTGGCGGTGACCAACGCCACCATCATCACGGCGAGTCACGGGACCATCGAGCACGGGACCATCATCATCCGGAACGGCAAGATCGCCGCGATCGGCAAGGACCTCGCCGTCCCGGCGGGCGCCCAGGTGATTGACGGCACCGGCAAGTTCGTCATGCCCGGCATCATCGACGAGCACTCTCACAGCTCCGGGGAGGCGATCAACGAGGGCAGCCGGTCGGTCACCGCGCAGGTCCGGATGCAGGATGTGCTGCGCGAGGACGCGATCGGGCTGTACCGTCAACTGGCCGGCGGGGTCACCACGATCAACGTGCTCCACGGCTCGGCCAATACCATCGGCGGCCAGAATGCCGTCATGAAGCTCCGCTGGGGCCTCCCGGTCGACTCCATGCTGTTCGCGGGCGCGCCGCCGGGCATCAAGTTCGCGCTGGGGGAAAACGTGCGCCAGACCAACGGCCCCCAGATCCCCGGCCGGGCGCAGCGCTATCCCCGCACCCGCATGGGCGTCGAGGAGCTGCTCCGCGAATCGTTCACCCGGGCCAGGGAGTATCAGGCGGAGTGGAAGGCCTACGACGAGGCCAAGCGCACCCTCAAGAAGGGCGAGGCGGAGCCGATCCCGCCCCGACGGGATCTTCAGCTCGACGCATTGGTGGAGGTCCTCGAGGGGAAGCGGCTGGTCCACGCCCACTCCTACCGGTCCGATGAAATCCTGATGCTGCTCAAGGTGGCCAAGGATTTCGGGTTCCGGATCGCCAGCCTGCAGCACGTGCTCGAGGGGTACAAGATCGCGGACGAGATCGCGGCGGCCGGCACCGGCGCCTCGACCTTTGCGGACAACTGGGCCTACAAGCTCGAGGCGTTCGACGCGGTGCCGTTCAACGCCGCGCTGATGGCCGAGCGGGGCGTCAACGTCACGATCAACTCGGACTCCGACGAGCGGGCCCGGCGCCTCTACCAGGAAGCCGCCAAGGCGATGAAGTACGGCGGGGCGTCCGAGGAAGCGGCCATCCGGATGATCACCCTCAATGCCGCCACCCAGCTCGGCATCGAGAAGATGACCGGCTCCATCGACGTCGGCAAAGACGCGGACCTGGCCATCTTCAACGGCCATCCGTTTGCCCCGGCCAGCCGGGTCGAGATGACGCTGATCGACGGCCGGGTGTTCTTCGACCGGAACAAGGCGCCGACGCTCGAGAACCTCATCGAGCAGCTGAAGCGCCGTTCCCGCCCCAACACGACCAGCGAAGGTGCCCAATGAACCGGATTCTCGTTGCCGGCGCGCTCCTCGTGAGCCAGGTGGCGCCGCTCGGTGCCCAGCAGGCCCCGTCCGCCCGTCCGCCGGCCCCGCCGTCGGTCTACGCCATCACCAATACCACCATCGTGCCGGTGAGCGGCCCCCGGGTGGCCAACGGCACCGTCGTGATCCGGGCCGGCAAGATCGAGGCGGCCGGGAGCGGCGTGGCGACGCCGCCCGGTGCCACGGTCATCGACGGCACCGGGCTCTTCGCGTATCCCGGCATGATCGATTCGGGAGACCGGATGGGCATCACCGAAATCGGCTCGGTTCCCGGTGGACAGGATACCCAGGAGCTGGGCCAGTACAATCCGCACAACGCCGTGCTCTCCGCCGTGAACCCGAGCTCGGTCCACGTGCCGATCACCCGGGCCAACGGGGTCACCAGTGCCATCACGTCCGCGGAAGGCGGCATGATTCAGGGCTGGGCCGCGCTGATCGACCTCGCGGGATGGACCCCCGACGAGATGGCGGAGAACGGCCGGGTCGCGATGGTGATGACCTACCCCAGAGTTGGTGGCGGGGGCCGCCGCGGGTTCCGCAACCGGAATCAGGGCGGTGACGCAGCCGAGACGCAGAATCGCCAGGTGCGGGAGCTCTACGGCTACCTGCGCGAAGCCCGGGCCTACAACGCCCGGACCAACCCGGTTCCGCAAAACCTTCCGTTTGCGGCGCTGGGCCCCGCCCTGCGGGGTGAGGTACCGGTGGTGTTCGACGTGCAGACCGAGGGCCAGATCCGCGGCGTCCTGGCGCTGGCCGACACGTTCAAGCTCAAAGTGGTGCTGCGCGGGGCCACCGAATCGTGGATGCTGGCCGACACCCTCGCCGCACGGAAGATTCCCGTGATCGTGGGGCCGCTCACCGCCCCGCCGGACGGCGACGATCCCTACGATGCCGTCTACGCCTATCCCGGCGTGCTGGCCAAGGCGGGAGTCCTGATCGCGTTTCAGACCAACGATGCCGGCGAGGGCGACGCCCGGAATCTCCCCTACAACGCGGCGCTGGCCACCGCGTACGGGCTCGATCCCGAGGAAGCGCTCCGCGCGGTCACCATCAATCCGGCCCGCATCTGGGGCGTGGCGGACCGCCTCGGCAGCATCGAGGCGGGCAAGGTGGCCAACCTCTTCCTGACCACCGGTGATCCGCTCGACGTCCGGAGTCAGGTGCGCGAGGTGTTCATCCGGGGTCAGCGCATGCCCTGGGACGATCGCCAGACCACGGAATACCTGAAGTACCGGGGCCGGCCCAAGCCCTGACCGTTCCGCCGAATGGTCGCAGCGGAGCGGTCCATCGGGCCGCTCCGCTGTGCTGTTCGCTCCGCCGAGGATCCATGCAACCGACCCTTCCGCGCGTCCTGCGTCATGCGCTGTTCTCGGCGCTCGTGGCCACTCCGCTCTGTTCCCAGGCCCCGCCCCCCGCTCCCCCTGCGGCATGGCGCGGCCTGATCGGCGAGTACGGCTCCCCCACCCTCACCCGGGTGATGATCCTGGAGCGGGACGGGGCGCTGATCGCGCAATTCGATTCGACCCACTTCAGAACGATGAAGCCGGCTCCGGGTGGAGGGTTCACTCTGGATCGGGGCCCAACCGGTGCGACCGTCCACTTTCGCCTCGCCGCGCACGGCCGGGCCAGGGCCATCGTCCTGGGAGACACGGTCGTGTCCCGGCGGGCCATCGGGCCCGAGGACGGCTCGGTATTTCGGGTGGTTCCGCTGCGGCCGGTGCCGGTGCTCAGGCGCGCGGCCCTGGCCGCTTCGCCGCCGAACGAGGCGGGTGATTTCCTCCCCACCGATCTGGTGGAGCTGATCACGCTGGACTCCACCATCCATCTCGACATCCGGTACGCCTCGACCCGGAATTTCCTGGGCCAGCCGCTCTATACCCAGGCTCGCGCGTTCCTGCAGCGGCCCGCCGCGCAGGCGCTGGTGCGGGCCGGCGCGGCGCTTCGGTCGCGGGGCTACGGCCTCCTGATCCACGACGGGTACCGGCCCTGGTATGTCACCAAGATGTTCTGGGATGCCACGCCGCCGGCCCAGCACGAGTTCGTGGCCAATCCCGCCGACGGCTCCCGGCACAACCGGGGCGCGGCGGTGGACCTGTCCCTCTACGAGCTGGGCACCGGCCGCCCGGTGGAAATGCCGGGAACCTACGACGAGTTCTCCCACCGATCCTATCCCACCTATGAGGGCGGAACGTCCCGGCAGCGCTGGCACCGCGAGCTCCTCCGCTCCGCGATGGAAGCGGAGGGGTTCACGGTCTTTTCCTCCGAGTGGTGGCACTTCGACTACCGGGACTGGAAGCGCTACCGGATCGGCAATGTGGCGTTCGAGAAGCTCAAGTAGCGGCTAGTTCGGGGCGTGCACCCCGGGGCCGCCGTAGTTCCTGCCATCGCCGATCCTCGGGCCGTGGAACGGCACCGCGCTGTTGTTGGTCCGCGATACGAACTGCCGGATGCTCCCGGGAAACGGCGAGCTCTTCCCGTGTTTCCCGAACGGATCGGTGTAGATCACCTCGCCGCCGTCGGCGTTGTCGACCCGGTTCCCGTTGATATCCACGAAGCGCGAGACCCCGTTGAACGGTGAGCGCGGATCGCTCTGCACCAGACCGGTGAGGGTTCCATTGCCGGTGGCGGTGGCGCACGCCGAGGCGTGCGCCCGGTCGCCGTTCGCCTCGGTCTCGTAGCAGAGGTTGATCGTGAGCCCGGTGATCCCCGGAATGCCCGGGTCGTAGAACCGGCTCGGCATGTTGACCTGGTAGTAGGGATCGAACGAGGCCACGGTCTTTCCGTTCTCGAGGCGGATCGAGGTATTGGTCTGCCAGCTCTCGTGAATCCCGTTGGAGAAGCTGGTGTTTTCCCCCTGCGGCACCAGCACGAACCGGTTCACGCAGAGGCGGTCGGGAATGACCCGCTGCCCGCCGCCGCTGGGGGAATTGGCCGGCGTCGGCGTCCCCACGTCGATCCGGGCGCCGTCACAGGTCCGGGTGAATCCTCCCGGCTGGCCGATCGGATTCATCGTGGTGACGTGCATCTCGGTGCCGTCGGTGCACTTGATGTGATACACCAGCTCGTGAAGGTTGTTGGTGAAGGCGTCTTTGGAGTGGGTGCCCTGGTGCAGCTTGGTCAGAATGTCGCACTTGATGTTGAGCACCTGGTCGGCGATGCCGTCAATGTGCATCGGGACGTCGTTCTCCCACTCCACCTTGTGGCCCACGTGGTCCTCGTGGCGCATGCCGTTCGGATCCCAGGTGTCGAGCTGTTCGTTGGCGTAGCCGAACGGAATGTCCCCGACGCTGGCGTAGAGATGGGACCCGCGCGGGTCCCGGCCGTGCTCGTGCCCGAAGGAGCAGCCGGTCTCCGGGTCCACCGGCGGGTGCCACGTGGGGTACAGCTTCCCATCGGGCCCGATGGTGGAATACCGGTTGTGCACCGCGATCGGACAGGTGTCGCCCGGACCGGGGTTCCAGGTCAGGTAGGCCACGCTGGGCGTCGCGTTGGCTGGCGGATCATGCGGACCGCCGGCGGAGTCGCTGCCGCACGCGGCAAGCAGCGCGGCGGCGGCGGAGCTGAGGAGAAGCGCGCGCATCGGTGACTCCTTGAATCAATGACGGGTGATGCCGAGACCGATCTGGAACAGCAGGGCGTGGCCGCCGGAGGGGAGCTTGCGGCGCTCGAAGGACACCGCGTCCTTGTTCTCCAGCCACAACGACCCGCTGGAGGTCCCCAGCGCGTTCAGGTACGGGACGATGGAGAGCTGCGGATTGACCCGGACCTCGTACCCCACGCCGACCACCAGCGCCATCGCCTGGGAGGTGACCGCGTCGGTGTCCTGAGAGGCCCGCCACCGGGAGAGCCCCGCGCCGCCGTGCAGGTAGTAGCCGTGACGCTCGTTGGGGTACCACCAGAAGCCGCCGGTGAGGGTCAGCAGCCGTCGCTTGCCGGCGTCGGCGGTTCGCTGCCACCCGCTGGCCTCGGCACCCAGCAGCAGCTTCCGGTTCACCGTGGTTCCGGCGCGGAGGTACGCCGAGGCGCCCTGCTCGCGCTCATGCTCGCAGATCGTGCAATGCATGCTGCCGGCGCCGGTGCCCAACCCCGCCCCGATCCAGAAACCCTGCCGCGCGTCGGCGGCGAGGGAGCTGGTGACCGTCGCATTGCGAGTAACCGCGGCGGCGCGAACGACCCCGCCCTGCGCCCACGCCGAACGTCCTGCCGTCACCGCGGCCGCGAGGGCCAATAGACCGGGAATGGTCCGCATTGCGTCACCTGCGCGTGGTGTTGAGGGATGTGCTGCAGCCCCGTGCAGCCGAGACGAACTCGGCGCCCGGGGCAGGCTCACCGGATTGGCAGACTGCGTGCCGGTGCGGAACTCGTGTGCCGGCGCGGAAGTCTCTTCGTTGCAGCCGGTGCGCCTCCCGCGAATCGCGGGAGGCGGCAGGTTTGCGCGGACCGCATGGCGCGCATCGGGTTGCGCGAGCGTCCTCGATTACGACCCGACGCCGGCGGCGGCATTACTTTCCACCGCCATGCGCCGCTGTTTCCTGCTCCTGATCGACGGGCTCCGACCCGATGTGGCCGAGGCGGAGCTGACGGCCGGGCGGCTTCCCCACCTGGCCCGCCTGGTCAGGTCCGGCGGAGCCGGCCGCGCCATCACGGCATTTCCCTCGACCACCAGCGTCTCGTACCTGCCCTTTCTCACCGGGTGCACGCCGGGCCATTGCAACATTCCGTCGATCCGCTGGCTCGATCGGACCCAGTACGACGGTCGCTGGTGGCGGAACCGCACCGCGGTCCGGAGCTATTGCGGCTACCAGGCCGGGATGCTGGACCAGGACATCTCCCCCGACGTGCGGACCATCTTCGAGCTGGTACCCGAGAGCGTCGCGATCTTCACGATGATTACCCGGGGGCTCCCGCCCCACCGGAACCTGGCCAGCGTCGAGCGACAGTTCTGGGGCGCGCTGGCCCACTACGCCCTCTGGCATCAACCCTCCGACGACGCGGTGGCTAACCACCTGCTCCAGGCAGTGGAGCGGCCGATGCGCTTCGTCTTCGCCCAGTTCCCCGCGGTGGACGGCTACACCCATCAGGCCGAGCCCCGCGCCGAGCGGGTGATCCGATCCCTCCATCAGGTGGACGAGGTCGTGGGGCGCCTGCTTCGGAGGCTGGGCGCCCGGGGCGAGCTCTCCGACACGCTGATCCTGGTGGTGAGCGATCACGGCGCCTCGGTGGTCCGCGAGCATCTCGACCTGGCCACCTGGTTTCGGGAGCACGGCGTCCCCACGATGGCGCACCCGGTGCTCTGGCAGAAGGCGCCCACCGCCGCCGTGATGGTGGCCGGCAACGGCTCGGCCATGGTGTACGCGCACCCCGACGTGCCCCGCCTCCGGCGCTGGCCGCTGGAGCGGCTGCGCCACCCCGATACCTTCGGCGTCCGGGAGGATCTGATCGAGCTGCTGGTGACGGAGCCGGCGGTGGCGCTGGTTGCGGCCGAGGGCGATGGCGGCCGGGTGACCGTGGCGGATGCCACTGGTGAAGCGACGCTCTCCCGGGAGGACGGCCGAATCCGGTACGCGCCGGGCAGCGGCGATCCGCTCCGCGTCGGCGGCGCTCGGGAAGCCTCCGACCGCGAGTGGCTGGCCGGCACCTTCGACGCGGCCCTGCCCGACGCAGCCTATCAGCTGCTCGATCAGTTCCGCGCCGACCGCACCGGGGACCTGATCGTCGTGGCCAACGAGGGGTACGACTTCCGGGACCGGTTCGAGATTCCCGAGCACAAGGCCGGGCATGGCAGCCTCATCCGGGCCCACATGCACACGCCGCTCTGGGCCAATCGCCGGCTCGGCGAGGTTCCGCTCCGCACGATCGACCTCTTTCCCACCATGCTCCACTGGCTCGGCGAGCCGCTGCCGGACAATCTCGACGGCGAGCTGGTCTGGAAACTATAGCGCCAGACGGTACCCCGCCTTTCGAACCGTGAGGATGTGGGACGGGCGGGAGGGATCCTCCTCCAGCTTCCGGCGGAGCTCCGCGACGTGGGTGTCCACCGTGCGGCTCAAGACGTCGGTCTGGTAGCCCCACACCTCACGCATCAGCTCCGCCCGCGACACCACCGACCCCTGCCGCGCCCACAATGCCAGCAGCAAATCCAGCTCCTTGGGGGCCAGCGCGACCGGTGTCCCCTTTCGCTCCACCACCCGGGTGCCGGTGTCGATGACCACGTCGCCGAACCGCAGCGTCGTACGCGATCCGGCCGGGGCCGTCCCGCGTCGCAGCAGCGCCTCCACCCGCGCCAGCAGCTCAAGCACGCCGAACGGCTTGGTCACATAGTCGTCGGCGCCCAGCTTGAGGCCGCGGACCTTGTCGGCTTCCGCATCGCGGGCGGTGAGAATCAGCACCGGCATCCGGGCGCCCTGCTCGCGCAGGGTCTTGAGCACCCGGAACCCGTCGAGACCGGGGAGGGTGAGGTCGAGAATGACGAGGTCGGGGCGCCAGCTGGTGGCCTGCGCCAGGCCGGCGGATCCATCGTCGGCCACGCACACCTCGTAGCCCTCGATCTCCAGGTTGTTCCGGAGTCCATAGGCCAGATCGAGATTGTCCTCGATCACCAGCACGCGGGTCACGCCGGCAGCTCCACCACGAAGCGCGCGCCGCCGCCGGCGTCCTCGACCCAGCAGCGGCCACCCTGCGCCACCACCAGCTCGCGCACGATCGCCAGGCCGATGCCGCTCCCCGCCACCGAGGAACGGATGTCCCGGTCCAGCCGGGCAAAGCGCTCCCAGACCCGGTCCCTCGAGCCGGCCGGAACTCCGGGGCCGCGGTCTTCCACCAGAATGCGGGCGCTGCCCGGCACCCGCTCCAGCGACACCTGGATGGTCGACCCCTGCGGACCGTACTTGACCGCGTTGTCGAGCAGGTTGAGCAGGATCTGCCGCAGGGCGCCCGGGTCGACCCGTGCCGGCACTCCATCGGCGATCCGGACCGCGACCGTCATCCGGCGGGCGCCCGCCAGCGGGGCAAAGCCTTCGATCACCTGGTGTACCAGCAGCCCGAGGTCGGTGTCTTCGGCATGCAGCTGCAGGTGGTTCCGCTCTCCCCGTGCCACGTGGAGCAGATTGTCCACCAGGTGGGAGAGCCGGCGCGCCTCCTGATCCAGAATCTCGAGCGAGCGATGCCGCTCCTGGTCGGAACGGACCCTCCCGAGGAGGAGGGTCTCGGTGAACATCCGGATCTGGGCCAGCGGGGTCCGGAGCTCGTGGGAGACGCTCGCCACAAAATCCCCCCGGAGCCGGGTCAGCTCCTGCTCGCGCCGGAGCTGCACAATGGCCGCGGCCACCAACACACCGGTAATACCGAGCAATCCGAGCAGGAGCGGCAGGCGGGAGCGCGGCAATCCCCCGATGATCAGCCGCTGCGCGACGGCCGGCCGGAGCGTGACTTCCGCGATCGGGCCGCCGAACATGGGATCGAACCCGCGGGTATTTCGGTAGGGCGATTGAGAGCGCGCCGAAGCGAACACCTCCTGGCTGTCGGGCGCGAGCACCCGGATCGACCCGAGCGAATCGAGCCGCACGCCCCCCGTCAGCGACGCAGGCAACAGCGGCGCGCCCTCCGCCACCTGCCGCAGGACCCGCCCGAGCGTATCGGGCCGCACGAGGAATCCGTACACCACGCGAGGAGCGCCCGTGGAATCGCGCGCCACGGTGTACACCGCCACCATCCGGTGCACCGACGCGCCGCCCCAGACCAGCGCCAGGTACCAGTCGCGCCGGTACACCCGGCGGGCCCGGGCAGCGACACTGTCCCTGATCCAGCCGGTCAGCTCCGGGGTGAGGGCGGCGGGAAGCGCGGTCACCGCGCCATCGTCCAGCGCGAGCCGAAACAACGACTCCGTCGACCGGAGCAGCCCCTGGGCCTGCCCGTCGCCGTCCGAGGGGCGCGGGACCGAGAGCCTGCCTCCCGGTCGGCCTGCCCCGGACGCTCCCAGCAGATTCAACACCGGATACGCACCGGTGGCCAGGCGCTGCTCGGCCCGGTTGATGTACTGCTCCGCGGCGAAGGCCGCGTAGTCGCGCAGCACGCCTTCGGCCATGGTGCGCTGATACCGGGCGGAGGCCTGGGCCATGAGCGCGAGGATCGCCGCCAGGGCCAGGGTGAGGCCGAGGGCCACGGCGACGAACACCGCTCTGGGGCTCGAGATCGTTCGCGTCGTCATGGCCGTGAGCACCAAACTAGCACGCCGTGACGGGGACGGCCCCGTCCTGACGACTTCCTGACATCGCGCGCACCGGTTCCTTGCGCGGCCCCCACCGCATGCCCACCTGCGGGCAAGCGGCGCGTCCTACATTCCGTCGAGAGCGCCCTCTTCCCTCCCGACGGAGTCATCCATGCGGCACGGTTCATCGGCACTGGTCCCGTTCCTCTGCGTCTGCGCGCTGAGTCAGGGCGCGCCCTGCGCACAGGCGCAGCCCGCCACGTTCGCATCGCTGGCCGGGAAGTCCGGCCTGCCGGTCCGGCGCCTGGACATCGACGGAGCCCACTCGGCCATCGAATTCACAGTGCGCTTCATGGGTCTCTCCCGGGTGCGCGGGGCGTTCGCCGAATTCGGAGGCACCTTCATGCTGGACACCGCCGACGTCACCCGGTCGTCGATCACGGTCGTGATCAACACTGCCAGCATCAATACCAACGTCGCGGCTCGCGACCGGGATCTTCGGAGCCCCAACTTCTTCGACGCGACCGCCTATCCCAGGATCGTGTTCAGCAGCAGCGCGGTGGAGCGCCGCACCGGAGGGTTGACCTTGCGGGGGACGCTCACGATGCATGGAGTCACCCGCGAGGTGGCCATCCCATTCACCGAGCTGCACCCGCTGTCGAAGGACGCCTGGGGCAACCAACGGATCGGATACGTCGGCTCCCTGACCCTCAGCCGCAAGGAATTCGGCATCCTCGGCACCAAGTTCTGGAACAGCGAGTACGATCCGGGCCGGATGTCCGTGTCTGACGAGGTCCAGATCGAGCTCACCCTGGAGGCCGAAGCCAACAACGTCGACGCCTGGACCAGTCCCAAGGCCGATTCGCTGCGCGCCGCGGCGGAAGCCCAGGGAGTGGAGCAGACGCTCCGGCAATTCCGCGAGGCGGCGCGCGACACTGCCTCGGGGGCGGGACGGTTCTCCGCCGACATCCTGGGTTCGGCGGGGATGAAGCTCCTGCACCACGGGAGGTTTGCCGACGGGCTGGAATTCTACCGGCTCGACGCCCAGCTCAATCCGGACCGCGCCGGGGTGCGGGCGGCCCTGGGCGAGGCCTTCCTGATGACCGGCCGGCGCCCCGAGGCCGTCGCCAGCTTCAAGAAGGCGCTGGAGCTCGACAGCCTGAATACGGTCGCTCGGGAATACCTCCGCCATGCGCTCCCCCACTGAGCGATAGGCGGCGGGCCGGACGGGGCGCTAAAATGGAGGGATGCAGCGAGACGTCGTCCTCCGGTGGATCGAGCAGATCGTCGCGACCGTACGCCGGATGCTGCTTGGCCCGGACGCGGTGGATCCGGCCATGGCGATGCCGATCATCGACGAGGCCATCCACCAGCTGCTGGGCCCGCTGGCGCTCCTGGTACCCCGGCTCGACGTGCCGAGCGCCGCGGCCCTTCTCCGCGATCCGGAGCGCATCCTCGGCCTGGCCCGGTTGCTCGACCTCAAGGCCATGGCGCTCACCGCCGATTCCCGCCATGACGAGGCCGCCGAGGTGGCGCAGCGCGCCAGGGAATTCGAGCTGGCGGCCAACGCCTGTCCCGAATGCGGCGCCATCTACGGCAGTCCCGTCCACTCCTGCGCCGAGCGGTTCCAGACCCTGCTGGCGCTGGATCATTCCCGCCAGGAGCCGTGGGGCAGCCGCCACGGCATCGTCTTCTGCTGTTACTCGCTCCAGCATCCCCGAGACCAGCCCGATGGAGTCCTGGACCGCGCCTGGCTGGCGCTGCACCGCCTGGTAGTGGAGGGAGACGATCCGGCGCGGCTGTTCGAAGGGCTGCGGAAGCACAAGAACGCCCGGCCGCCGGGTTGGACCGCGCCGCCGCTCCCGCCCCCGCCGTCCGGCGGCGGGCCGTATGACCTCACCATCGCCGACCTGGGTGACTTCGCGGCGGAGGACTACCCCGCCCGGGTGGATGCCTGGGCCCGCGCGACCTACCGGCGGTGGAGCCAAGGGGATCCCTCGTGATCGGCCTGCTGTTCGTGGTGCAGGCCGCGCTCCCGCCCTCGTGCGGCTCCGCCATGCTCTGCCGCCTGCTCGAGGCGGCGGCCGCCGCCAACGAAGCGGCGGCCCTGGCGCCTGGAGGGTATCGCGCCGTCGCCGAAACGGAAACTGCCACGCTGGGACGATGGGAAGGCCGCATCGAGGGCGCCACGCTCCTGGAGCAGACCAGCAGCGAAGTGCGCTGGTCCGGTGACGACGGACTTGCCCAGCGGGTGGTCGGGTCCCGCAGCTTTCCCAACGCCATTCCGCTGTCCCGGCTCGCGTTCATGAAGATCGGATGGGTGGTGCCGACGCTGGTCGGCCAACGGCTCTCGGTCATCCCGAGGAACGGGCCGGGCGAAACCCGCTACCGACAGACGCTCAGCGGGCCGCTCGCCGCCATCCTGGTGGTCCATCCGCTCGCGACCGATCGGGAGCGCTACTACCGATACACCGGCGGTGATCGGGTAACCCGCACGATCGACGGCACGCCGCGCGAGGTGTTGGCGGTCCAGGTTGCGATAGCCGATAGCGCACCGGGGCGGCCGACCCTCTTCGAGGGAGAGATGGACCTCGACCCCGCCAGCCTCGCCGGGGTCCGCCTGAAAGGGAGGATCCGGGCCCCGGGATCGAAGCGGCCGGGCGGCGCGCGGAACCTGGCGCACCTCTTCGAGCCGTCCGAAACGCTGGTGGACCTGATCAGTCAGCGGCTCCCCGGGGCGGGATGGGTGCCGCTGCTGCAACGGTTCGAGATCCAGAGCGAGAGCGCGCTGGCCAGCGGCTACGGCGCCACTCGGCGGGTCATCTCCCGGTTCTACGACGCCCGCGCGCTGCCGCGCGACCCCGGTGCGCTCTCGGTCCCCTCGACCACCGGCTATTCGCTGACCTCGGCGCCGTCGGATTCGCTGCGCCGGTTCCGGGGCTGGCGCACCACGGCCGGCACCATGACCGATGCCGTTGCCGACGCCGACTTCGGCGGGTTCAGGCCCGCCCGACTCCAGCCTACCGGACCTCCCCTCGTATTGCTGCAGGGCTACAACTCCGGGCACTTCCTGCGAATCAACCGAATCGAGGGCGTGTTCACCGGCGCCTCGGTGATCGCGCCCCTGCGCGACGCGCTGCCCGGCGTGTCGCTCCAGGTCACCGGCGGGTACGCCTGGTCGGAAAAGGCCGTGCGGGGAGGGGCGGGCGCACGCTGGACCAGGGGGGGCTGGCTGCTGGAGGGAGGCGGCGCCCGCAGTCTCGACGTCACCAACGATTTCCGGGATCAGTTCGACAGTCCGAACACCAGCGCGCTGCTGGGCCGGGACAACTGGGACTACGTGGATCGGCTCGGCGGTGGAATTGCGGCGGCGCGCCGGCTCGACCATGCCGGCAGCCTCGCCCGGCTCGAAGTCGCCGGGGTCGAGGATCGCGAAGTGAGCCGCCACATGGACCGATCGTTCCTGGGCAGCCGGCTCC
This sequence comes from uncultured Gemmatimonadales bacterium, assembly GCA_963762545.1. GTDB lineage: Bacteria > Gemmatimonadota > Gemmatimonadetes > Gemmatimonadales > GWC2-71-9 > JABFSM01. The sequence continues at coordinate 70,178 of CAVXLC010000004.1, forward strand.
GGGACAATCGCGCCATCGCGGAGGGGAGTTACCTGCGGACCCGTCTCCTCCTCGATTGGCACCCCGCGGTGAGTCCCGTGGTGGCGCGGGACGGCATCGGATTCCGGGGCGAGCTGGAGCAGGCCGGCGGCGATCTCGACTACACCCGGGTAGAGGCCCGGGTCGTCGTCCGGAAGAGCCTCCGGCCGCTCTACCTGATGGCCCGGGTCCATGCCGGCGCCGTCTTTTCCCGGCACCCTCCGCCGCAGCAGCTGTTCGAGCTGGGCGGCTCGGCCGGATTCCCCGGCTACGAGTACAAGGAGTTCGCCGGCAATCGGGCCCTGCTGGTCCGGACCCGCGTCACCTACCCGCTGCCCTTGCTGGACACGCCGGTGCGCCTGGGCCGCGGCATCACCCTTCCCGCGCTGGCGCCCGCCGTCTCGTTCGGGATCCAGGCCGGGCTCGCCGACGCGACCAGCGCCGAGGCCCGGGACGCGGTCGCGGTGCTGACGTCGGTGCCCGCGGACCGTCTCAAGACCTCGGTGGATGTTCGAATCGGGGTGTTCGGCGATGCGCTCGGCGTCGGCCTCGCGCGCGCGCTGACCCGCCGGCGCAAAACCACCTTCTTCGTGGCGATCGGGCGGCAGTTCTAGAAGTTCGCGTCCAGCCCGATGGTCCAGACCAGATTGGCCTGAAGGCCGCCGCGGCGGAGCGGCACCAGCGCGTTGGTCACCAGGATCGGCCCGCCCGGCGTGCGGAACTTGAATCCGAACGCCCCGTTCACGCGATGATCCCGCATCTCGGGAATGTTGGTGGGCTCGACGGTGCGCTCGACCGGGAACTCGTACACCACGGTTTGCGGCAACACCAGGTCGCTCTTCCCCACCTGCCACTCTGAAATCACATCCACCGCCATGGTCGCCCAGGAGGCGACCACCTGGTCGAATCCGCCGGTCGCGAGGACGACGTCGTTCCGGCCTTTGCCGGTGCGGAGCGCATAGCCGAGGTTGAGATGGGGTGAGAAGTCGCCGAACCGGGCGGAGCCGATGGCCAGGGCCCGAACCGAGAGCCGCCCGGCTCCGGTCATGTCCTCCTGCGAGCCGGTGGGAAGCCGCGCGTCGGCCATGATCGCGAGACCGGTTCGCTCGGTGGACAGCAGGTTGCCCTTGAGGCGCAGCGCGATGTCTCCGAGCCCGGTGGCGGAGCCGAAGGTGGCCGCGTTGGCCGTGAGGACGGGATGCAGCGAGTCGCCGGCAAAGAAGTGCGAGGTGGGAATGCCGAACGGGATGAACTGGCCCACGCTGCGGCCCTGGAGCGAGGTGTGCACCAGCGGCACCGCGATGCCCAGGTCGAGCCGGTCGGTGAGCCCGTAGGTCGCGAAAAACGTGGAAACCATCAGGTTCACGTTGAGATCGAGCCGCACCTGGAGCACGTCGTTCTCCCGGAGCGGCTGGCCCAGCCCTTCGGGCGGGACATCCTGGTGTGAGAAGTTCAGGACGATCTCATCGAGCGGAACCCCGCGCAGCGAGGAGAAACTGAGGCCGGAGAGATTGCCTCCCACGACGAAGCGCCCCTTCCCCAGCGTCTGGGCCCGCTCGCCGAACACCGGCCCGAGCGACCCCGACGTCCGGACCGGAAGCCCACCCACGAATTTGAAGGTGACGCCGCTGCTCGACGCCGACAGCGGCACGTTGGAGGCGTTCGAGGCGATGGCGGCGTCGAGGAAGCCGAGGATCGCCCCGTTGCCGGCCGCCAGGTCGGGCAGGAAGTGACTGCCGTGCCCGTTGGTCGCGTTGACCGAGTTGTCGAGGCAGAGCGGCTGGCCGCAGCTCCCGAAGCTGAAGAGATCCTTGATGCGGTCTCGGAGGTGGATCGACGACTGCGCCGAAAGCGGCGCGACGAGAAACGCGCACAGGACGACGACGGGCGCGAGACGGCGACCGGGCATCAGACCTCCGATGGAATCAGTTGACCAGAGCGACCAGGCGCCACTCCGTGCCGCGCCGCTCCAGCCGGGCGCGCAGATTGACCGGCTGCTGCGACGGGCGCTCCCGCGCGAGCGTGACCAGGTTGGTACCCGACACCCGCGCCGTCGCAACATCGCCTTCCACCACGATATCGCTCACGGTCCATCTGGTCTGCATCGTGCCGGCGGCCTTCCAGAACGCCTCGAGGTCCTGCCGCTGATCGGCGGTCATGCCCGGATAGAGGCGCCTCGCCTGGGCCAGATCCGCCTGATCGAGAGCCCGTCCATAGGCCAGGATCGCCGCGGTGACGCCGGCCTTTTCGTCCACCGGGGCGCTCGGTTCGCTCACCGCGCTGGCGACGGACCTGGGGGGAGGAGCCGGTGGAGGGGGCGCGGGGGCCGGGACTGGGGCCGGAACTGGGGCCGGAACGGTCGACACCGAGACGGTCGACTGCGCCGCCGGGGCGGCCGGCGTCGAATCCCGGGCACTCGCGGCTGATGATCTACCGATGGATACGGCTCCCTTCGCGTCGGCGCGGCCCACCGGCGGCCTGGACCCGCGCTGCGGCCCATCGCCCTGGACCCGGCCCACCGGCCGGGGCGGCACCTGCGCCGAGTCGGCGGCCCCATTGGTGCGGGCCGGCGCAGCCGGGACGGCGGCCACCGGAGTCGAGTCCACCCGGACCGGAACCCCGACGAGGGGAGCGTTGTCGCCGGCGGACCGCGACCAGCGCATGACCGCCACCGTCGCCAGCGCGCCGATTGTCACCAGGCCGGCGCCCGCCAGCCAGAGCCGACGCGACGGGGTACCGGGCGTTCCGGCGGAGCTCGAGGTCGGGCTCGGCGTGGCCCGGTTCCTCGAGGCGAGCGGAATCGGGCTCCGGGGGGTCTGCACCTGGGAGATGATCCGGTGACTGACCCCGGTCCGCGCCAGCGAGATGAGCTGGCTCCGGGTCGGATCGTCGTGGGCGAGGTGGCGCCCGCCCAGCGCCACCACCGCGTCTTCCATGGTCGGGAAGCGCGCCGCGAGATCCTTCGCCAGCATGCGGTACACGGCGTCCCGGATCGGGACGGGGCAATCGGGCCGGAACTGCTCGATCGGCGGCACGGTGTCGTGGAAATGGCTGAACATCAGCGGCATCATCGCCTGCCCGACGAATGGCGGACGGCCCGCCAGCATCTCGTACGCCACGACGCCGAGGGAGTACTGATCCGACGCCCCGGTGATCATGCCCCCGCTGCACTGCTCCGGGCTCATGTAGGTGGGCGTACCCACCGCCACCCCGGACTGGGTCAGCCCCTCCGACTCCAGCACCTTGGCGATGCCGAAATCGGTGACCACCGCCCAACCCTCGTCGTCGATCAGGATGTTGCTGGGCTTGATGTCCCGATGAACGACGCCGTGCCGGTGCGCGTAGCCGAACGCGCCGCCCACCTGCGCAAGGATCGCCTCCACCATCGGCAGCGGCAGCTTGCCCAGCTCCCTCATGATCGCGTCCAGCGGAGTGCCTTCCACCAGCTTCATCACGAAGAAGAGCAGCCCCTCGCCTTCCCGGACCGCGTAGACCGGTATGATGTTGGGGTGGGAGAGATGGGCGGCGGTGCGGGCTTCCCGCTTGAAGCGCTCCACCATCCCCGGCCCGTGCACCATCGCGGGCGACATCACCTTGATGGCCACCTTGCGCTCCAGCGCGATCTCGTGGCCCAGGTAGACCGTTGCCATGCCCCCACGGCCGATTTCCCCGAACACCTCGTAGTGGCCGAGCGTGGCCACCCGAAGCTGCTCGAGCACCGGATCCGGTGTCTGCTCCGCCGGGTCCGATACCGGGCCAGCCGGTGAGCTGGTTGGTCGGGGGATATCGCTCATGAGGGCGGCGCCGAACTCCTGAATGGGGCGGGATCTCCCCGGGAACACTAATGCGCCTCATCCGGGGCGCAACCCGCCGCCGGGCGCGCCGGCGGCTAGATTTCCCGTCCCATTGACCCGGACTCCTGCGCTCCGTGACCGAGGACGTTCTGATCGTAGGTGCCGGGCCGATCGGGCTCGCGTGCGCCATCTCAGCGCGGCGGCGCGGCGGGAACCCGCTGCTCATCGACGCCGGCGCCATCGCGGACGCCATTTTGCGCTATCCGGTCGGGATGGTGTTCTTCACCACTCCCGAGCGGCTGGAGATCGGCGGTCACCCCCTGGTCACTTCCGGCGCCAAGGCCACTCGCGAGGAGGCGCTCAAGTACTACCGTGGGGTGGCCCGGACCGAAGGCCTCCGGATCCGGACCTACACCCGGTTTGCCGGTGCGGAGCGCACGGACGGCCGCTTGGTCTGCCGGCTCCTGACCCGGCTGGGCGAGGAACGGCTCGGCGTGGATCGCCTGGTGCTCGCCACCGGCTACTTCGACCACCCCAACCTGCTCGGGGTGCCCGGCGAGGAGCTGTCCCATGTCTCCCACTACGGCGCCGAAGCCCATCTCACCGCCGGCCTGCGGGTCGTCATCGTCGGAGGGAAGAACTCCGCCATCGAGCAGGCGCTCGCCTGCTATCGGGCGGGTGCGCGGGTCACCCTGGTATATCGGGGCGCGGTCCTCAAGCCGAGCGTCAAGTACTGGCTTCGGCCGGATTTCGAGAACCGGGTCAAGGCCGACGAAATCGAGGCCCGTTTCGGTGCCGAGGTCACGGCCATCGACCCCGAAGCGGTCACCATCCGGACGCCCGCCGGCGCCGAGCGTCTCCCGGCCGACCGGGTCTACCTGCTGACCGGATACCGGCCCGACTTCGAGCTGTTCGAGCGGCTTGGCATCCAGCTCGACCCCGCCTCGGGGCGGCCGACCCTCGATCCGCTGACCCTCGAGACCAACGTGCCGGGTATTCACCTCGCCGGCAGCGTCACCGCCGGCCGAATGATCTCCGAGATCTTCATCGAGAACGGGCGCTACGACGGCGAAAAGATCTTCGGGGACCCGGCAAGCGGCGCGGCGGCCGAACGCGCCTACGACCGCGAGGAGCGGGAAATTGGGGAATAGACGAGGCCGGAGACAGGGGCCAGTCTCACGCCGCATCGAGCAGTGCGGGCCGGACGGCTCATCCTCGTCTCCCCAGTGGTGGCTCCTTTTTCACGAACAACCCGAAATGCGCTCGGGGAAAGAGCAGCCGATGCACCTCATCCTCCCGGACCCCAAGCATGCCAAGAGCCGAAAATCCGGCTGGCGGTCCTACCCAGCCCACCGCCGGACCAACCGGGCGCGAATCATTGCGATCGTATTGGGAGTCCTGGCCGTAGCCGCCCTTGCTGCAGTGCTGCTGAGGAACTAGTTCCAGCGGAGGCCGCGGAGCTGGTCCAGGTCCACGTTCCCTCCACTCAGGACGCACACCACCCGGGCCCCGGGGGGAGCCTGGATCAGCCCCTTGAGCAGCGCGCCGACCGGGGCCGCCGCCGCCCCCTCCACCACCAGCTTGCAGTGGTGCATTACCCACAGCATTGCGTCGAATATTTCGGCGTCCGGCAGCGTCACGATCTCGTCCACCGCGTACCGGGCGATCGCGACGTTGTGATCGCCGACCCTCTTGACCCGGAGCCCGTCGATCACGCAATCCACCCGGTCCAGCGTGACCGCGTGCCCCGCCGCGACGCTCCGCAGCATGCCGGGGGCGCCGGATGACTCGACCCCCACGATCCGGACCCGGGGATTGACGCTCTTCGCGGCCAGCGCAATGCCCGAGATCAGCCCCCCGCCGCCGATCGGCACCACGATCACGTCGGCCTCGGGCCAGTCCTCGACGATTTCCAGTCCGACCGTCCCCTGCCCCGCAATGAGCTGGAGGTCGTCGAACGGGTGCACATAGGTATACCCCCGCTCCACGACCAGCTGCTTGGCCAGCTCGTTGGCCTCATCCCAAATGGTGCCGTGCTGGATGACCTCGGCCCCGTAGGCGCGGGTGGCGGCGACCTTGGACGGGGTCGCGTTGCTGGCCATCACCACCACCGCCGTGAGCCCGTGAATCCGCGCCGCCAGCGCCACGCCCTGCGCGTGGTTCCCCGCCGAGGAACAGATCACCCCGCGGCGCTTCTGCTGGTCGGAGAGCAGCCCGAACTTGTTGAGCGGGCCGCGGATCTTGTAGGAGCCGGTGCGCTGCAGGAGCTCCGCCTTGAGCCGCACCTCGAAGCCGGTCCGGTCGGACAGGGTGCGGGAGGTCAGCAGCGGCGTATGGTAGGCGTGTTGGGCCACGCGCCTCATGGCGTCCTGGAACTCGGCCCGGCCCGGCAGCGGGAAGGAGGGGAGGCTCATGACCGTAACCTATCGCCGAGCCAACCCTTTTGCTTCCCATTGCGTCACAAGGGGAGCGGGGATATCCTGAACGATCTTTCTCCGGCGGCGCTGATGGATGAGCTGGACGTCAACCTGCTGCGCGGCACCCTCGATCTCCTGATCCTCAAGTCCCTGAGCTGGGGACCGCTCCACGGCTATGCGGTGGCGGAGTGGATCGGTCAGGCGACCGGCACCATGCTCCGGGTCGGTGAGGGCACGCTCTACCCCGCGCTGCACCGCCTGGAGCGCCAGGGGCTGGTCGAGGCCGAGTGGGGGCTCTCCGAGAACAACCGCACCGCGAAGTTCTACCGGCTGAGCCGCGCCGGCCGCCGCCGATTCTCGAGCGGCAGCTCGTCCTGGCATGACTTCGTGGAGGCGGCGAGCCGGGCCCTCCGCGCGCCGATGCCGACCTGAGGGAGGAGCGCGGACCCCGGCCGTTCCGGCTCGAGGTCGGCGCCAAGCGGGTCGAGCGCGAGGTGGATGCCGAGTTCGAGTTCCACCTCGCCATGCGCACCCGAAAGCTGATCGCGGCCGGTCTCACCCCGGCCGCGGCGCGGGAGGAGGCGCTCCGCCAGTTCGGGGATCTCGCCTTGGTCCGAGCCCAGTGCCTCACCATCAACCATCAGCGGGAGCGGGCCGTGACGCGCGCCAATCATCTGGCCAATCTGCGGCAGGACGCCGCCTACGGGCTCCGGACCCTCCGCAAGAACAAGGGGTTCACCGCCGTCCTGCTCCTGATCCTGGCGCTGGGCATCGGTGCCAATACGGCGATGTTCACGCTCATCGATGCACTGCTGCTGCGCAGTCTGCCGGTGCCCGAGCCGGCCACGCTGGTCACCATCGGCAACCCGTCCCGCACCGGAGCGATGTCGCAAGGGACGCCGCGCACCGACCTCTATTCCTATCCACTATACAAGGACATCCGCGACCAGAACCGCTCGCTGTCCGGGGTGTACGCCACGGGACGCACTCCGCGGCTCGACGTGTTCGTCCCCGCCACGGGGGGCGCCGTGACCGCAGCCGGAGGCGAAGCGGAACACCCTCGCGGCCGGCTGGTGTCGGGAAACTATTTCGAGATCCTCGGCATCCCTGCCGCGCTCGGTCGCGTCTTCACTCAGGCGGAGGACCAGGCCCCCGGCAGGGATCCGGTGGCGGTGATCAGCCAGGGCTACTGGCAGCGCCGGTTCGCCGCGGATCGCGTGGCCATCGGCCGTACCATTACCGTCAACGGTGCGGCCCTCACGATCATCGGTGTCACCCCGCCCGGTTTTACCGGGGATATCGTGGGACAGCCGATCGACATCTGGATCCCCCTCATGATGCAGCCGTCGGTGATCCCCCATGCCGAGTGGCTCGGCGATCGGGAAATCAGCTGGCTCCTCCTCATGGGAAGGCTCAAACCCGGGACCACCCTGGCCCAGGCCAAGACCGACATTTCTGCGGTGGCCACCCGATCGCTCCTGGAGAATGTCACCGCCGCCGATCGGGGTGGCATCGACCGCTACCTCAAGGAGCGTCCGATCCAGGTCGAAGCCGGCGCCAAAGGATTCTCCTACTACCGAAGCAGCTACGGGCAATCGCTGCTCACGCTGATGGCAGCCGTGGCCCTGGTTCTGCTGGTGGTTTGCGCCAACGTGGCCAACCTGATGCTGGCCCGGGCGGTCGCGCGCGGGCGGGAGATGAGCCTGCGCATGGCCCTGGGCGCGGGACGGATCCGGCTGATCCAGCAACTGCTGACCGAGAGTGTGCTGCTGGCGGTTGGCGGAGGCGCCCTGGGGCTGCTGGTCGCGGTATGGGGCAGCACCGCGCTGCTCAAGCTCGCCGGAGGGGGACCCCGGCCGATTCCGCTGGCGGTTCACATGGATGGGCGGGTGCTGGCCTTCACCGCCCTGCTGTCGCTCGTCACCGCAGTGCTCTTCGGAGTGATCCCGGCGTTCCGCGCGACGAGGGTGGAGCTGGCCACCGCGCTACGCACCCAGGGTCGCAGCGTGGCCGGCGGACCGGGCCGCCCCGGCAAGCTGGCCATCGGCAAGCTGCTGGTTGTGGCGCAGGTGGCGTTATCACTATTGCTGTTGGTTGGCACCGGTATGCTGCTCCGGAGCCTGCAGCGCCTCCAGAACGCCGACGTCGGCGCGGCGCGCGATCAACTGGTCATCGCCGGAATCGACGCGCAGCGGAGCGGGTACGCCGGTCCCAGGCTCTCGGCCCTGATCCGCGATCTGACCGAGCGAGTGGGCCGGGTTCCCGGAGTGACTTCCGTGGCCGCTTCGGAGAACGGCCTCTTCAGCGGCACCGAATCGGGCGGCACTGTTCAGGTGGAGGGATTCACCGCCCGAGTCGACGGGGACACAGTGATCGCCTATGACGACGTGGGAGCCGGCTATTTCGGCACCATTGGCGGCCACCTGCTCCAGGGCCGCGACTTCGAGGAGCGGGACGATGCGACCGGAGCCAGGGTCGCCGTCATCAATCAGTCCGCGGCGAAGTTCTTCTTCCCTTCGGGGACTCCCCTGGGCCGCCACATTTCCATGGATAGCGCGAGCTTCGAGATCGTTGGTGTCGCTTCGGATGTGCAGCAGTCCTCGATTCGCGACGAGCCGGAGAGACGATTCTATTTCCCCATGGTGCAGATGCGAGAGCTTCCCACCACATTCCGGCTCCAGGTGCGGGTTACCGGAGACCCGGCCCGGCTCACGCTGCCGATCCGGCGCGCGATCCTCGCAGCCGACCCGTCGCTGAGTCTTACCTCCGTCGATCCGCTCGCGGATCTGACGCGGGATTCGATCAGCCAGGATCGATTGGTGGCGAAGGTGGTCACCTTCTTCGGGGGGCTGGCGCTGGTCCTGGCGGCGGTGGGACTCTACGGCGTCATGGCCCACTCCACCACGCGGCGCACCACCGAGTTCGGGTTGCGGATGGCGCTGGGGGCTAATCCGGGGAATGTGACTCGCATGGTGCTGGGCGAATCGATGATCATGGTGATCGGCGGGGTGGTCGTCGGCCTTCCGGCGGCAATCCTGGCCATGAAGCTGGTGCAGACCCAGCTCTTCGGGGTCAAGCTGCTGGACCCGCCGTCGATCGTCTTCGCGATCGCGGTGCTGGCGTTGAGCGCGGCCGGGGCGGGCTACCTTCCCGCCCGGCGGGCCGCCCGGGTGGCGCCGCTCGAGGCGATCAGGGCGGACTAGACTCCCGTCGGCCGGGGTCAGGCCCGGCCCGACAGAAACTTCCAGCCGGCGCGAGTGCGGATCAGCACCAGGGTGAGCAGTCGGCGCCTGGTGTCAGCGCGCCCGCCTGCTCCACGCCCTCCAGCTCCTGGCCGCGGGCGGGAGCGTGACCGCGACGTCCCTCGCCGTCGGATACGAAAGCCTGAGTGCCTTCGTGGCGGCGTTCCGCCGGGTCTTCGGCACCACGCCCGGCCGGTACTTCACCGCCGAGCGGTCCCATCCCCACTAGATCGCCTCAGTCGAGATCCTCGCGAATCACCCCGTCGATCGTGAGGACGAAATCGGCGCCGAACGCGAGGGATGGGGTACGAAACCCCGGCGTGGCTCCGCCGGCGAGGGTCCGCCGGAGCGCCGCCACCGCGGTGCGCGCCGTCATGGTGTATCCCTCCGGCCCGGTGAGCCGCGCGCGGGCCCGGACGCCGGCGGGGTTGGTGACTTCCCCCGCGATGCGGGACACCCCCCGGGCCCGCGCCGCGTCGTTGGGCCCCGGCGCGCCGCGCCGCACCCTTCCCTTGAGCAGCCGTTGCACCGGGCCCGACGCCAGCAGCCAGCCGAGGTAGCGGGTTGCCTTGAGACCGGCCCGCATCCGAGCGTTGGTTCTGGTGTACACCTCGATGTCGGGGATTCCGGTGCTGTACCAGGCGGTGGCGACGTCGCCCCAGGGGAGCGTGGTCACCGCAACGGGGCCCGTTCCCAGATCCATGCGGATGGTCTTCCATCCCGCGGGGACGGGCCGGATCCGCCCGCCCCGCCGGACCGCGCCGCCCCGGGCGATGTTTTCGACCATGGTCGTGGCGGTGCCCCGGGACAGCCCGCCGGACGATTCGAACGCGAGGAGCAGCCGGGTCGCGTCGGGAAGCCGGGCCTTGAGATGTGCCGCCAGGCAATCCGAGGGGACCACATCGAAGCCGGTGCCCGGGAGCAACATCACTCCCGCGGCGCGTGCTTCGTCGGTCCGCGCCGCCAGCGCCTCGAACACGCCGATTTCTCCGGTGATGTCCAGATAGTGCGCCCGCGCAGCCAGGCAGGCATCCGCCATGGGGCGGGAGGTCCGGGAGAACGGCCCGGCGCAATGCAGCACGGCCGTCACACCCTGGAGCGCCCTTCGGAGCGCCGCCGGATCGTCGAGGCCTACCACGCGGCACTCGAGCCCGTGGGTCGCCGCCAACGCGGCAATCTCCTGGCTCCGTCCGCCGAGGATCGGCCGGAGCCCCCGCGCCAGGCACTCGGCCAGCACCAGCCGCCCGGTGTATCCGGTGGCTCCGTACAGGAGCGCGGCGGGTTCAGGCATTCGACCCTTTCGTGCCCCCGACTCGATTCAGCCCCATGATCACTCCGCTCTGGATTGAAGCACCCCGGGTTGGTGCCGAGGCTCCGGGCCCGTAGGTTCCGGCAAAGCTTCCCCGGATCCACGGATGAAAGCAACCCACGAACCCGCCGCCCATCGCTTCGTCATCGGATTGACCGAAGGGGAGGGCGTCCTGCGGTATCAGATGCGATCCCAACGGGTCATGGACCTGCTGAGCACCCATGTACCGGAAGCCGCGCGGGGACGCGGGATCGGGGGCAAACTGGTCGAAGCGGCGCTGAACCACGCCCGCGCCAGCCGGCTGCGCGTCATCGCCACCTGCTGGTACGTCGAAACCTGGGTGGAGCGCCATCCGGAGTACCGGGAGCTTCTGGCGCGGTAACGACGACCATCGCCTCACTGCCGGAGGTCCACCAGCCTCCGCGCCTTGCCGATCGAGCGCTCGATCGTCCCTGGACTCACCAGCCGAACCGCACAGGTGATCCCCACGAGCTCCTTGATTCGCGTCGCCACGGCCGCGGCAATGGTCTCGGTGCCCGGCGCGTGGGCGGCGTCGCTCTTCAGCTCCGACACCACCGTCAGGTCGTCCAGGCGGCCCTCCCGCCGCAGCTCCAGGGCGTAGTGGACGCTCAACCGCGCATCGGCCAGGAGGATCTCCTCGATCTGGGTCGGAAACACGTTGATGCCGCGGACGATCAGCATGTCGTCGGAGCGGCCGCTGACGCGCGCCATCCGCCGCATGGTGCGGGCGGTCCCCGGCAGGAGGGTGGTGATGTCCCGGGTACGATAGCGAATCAGCGGCTGAGCTTCCTTGGTGAGCGTGGTGAAGACCAGCTCGCCCGGCATCCCGTCGGGCACCACCTCACCCGTGGCGGGGTCGATGATTTCGGGATAGAAGTGATCCTCCCAGACGTGGAGTCCGTCCTTGGTTTCCACGCACTCGCTGGCCACCCCGGGCCCCATCACTTCGGAGAGTCCGTAAATGTCCACGGCGTGCATGTCGAACCGGCTCTCGATCTCGCATCGCATCGCCTCGGTCCAGGGCTCGGCGCCGTGAATCCCGACCCGGAGTGAGCATTTCCGGGGATCGAGACCGAGCCGGGCGAATTCGTCGGCCAGAGCCAGCATGTAGGTGGGAGTCACCATGATCGCGTCGGGACGCAGATCCAGCAGGAGCCGCACCTGCTTCTCGGTCTGGCCGCCCGACATCGGAATCACCGTGCAGCCGAGCAGCTCGGCGCCGTAGTGGGCGCCCAGCCCGCCGGTAAACAGGCCGTAGCCGTACGCCACGTGCACCAGATCGCCGGGGCGGACCCCCGCGGCGCGCATGGAGCGGGCCACCAGATGGGCCCAGGTACGAAGGTCTTTGGCGGTGTAGCCGACCACCGTCGGCTGGCCGGTGGTGCCCGACGACGCGTGAACCCGCGCCAGCCGCTCGCGCGGCACCGCGAGCATGCCGAAGGGATAGTGCTCCCGGAGATCGGCCTTGAGCGTGAAGGGGAACCGGGCGAGGTCCCCCAGGGTCCGCAGCTCGTCGGGATGCACTCCCTGGGCATCGAAGCGCCGCCGGTAGTGGGGAACGTTGCTGTAGGCGTGGTGCAGGACCCGGCGGAGCCGATCGAGCTGCAGCGCCGACAGCTCGTCGCGCGACGCCCGCTCGATGGGTTCCAGCTCCGCGGGCCCGATCGGCCGCATCAGGGCTCGTCGGGCGTGATGGTCAAGCGACGCTCGGGGACCCGCATCACGGCGTCAGGGAACACCCTTCCACCCGGGCACACTTGGGATCCAGCGGCGCCAGGTTGAGCCGGGCCAGCTCCTTGTTCACCGCGGCGAGGTCGCTGGCCCACACCAGCGCCAGCCGGTCGGTGTAGGTCTTGAGCTCGCTCGAGAGAATACCGAAGATCTCCGGCATGTTGTTGGTCGGCGGTCCATCGCCGCGCTCGGCCATCGAGAGCAGGGTGGCCAGCCGGTTGTTGACCTTGATCGGGAAATTGAGCGGGTCCTGTCCGCTCTGATTCCGCACCTGGTAGACGTCTTCCTCCACCGCGGAGCTGTTGGCGGTCAGCGTCGCGCCGGCCGACTTGAGCGCCGCATCGTCGGACTTCTTCTGCCGGTCGGCCAGCTGAGCCTTGACCCGCCGGATCGCGATCACCGCCTGGTTGGCCTCTTCGGCCTTGTCCCGAACCCGCCGGGAGAAGGCGTACTGCGCCCGCAGGTCGGCGTCGGTGACATCGGTGAGCCAGGGATTCCGGCGGACCGTGACGGCCGTGGTCAGGGTCTGTCCGTCGGCGGTCAGCCGCACGGTGTACCGCCCCGGCGGGACCGCGGGGCCGCCGGTCCCGGCACCCCAGAAGATCATCCCCGGAAAGCTGGTGATGCCGCGCGCCCGCAGGTCCCAGGTCACCCGATGGATGCCGGCGCCCTTGGGCAGGAAGGTCTCCCCGCCTCCCCGGCGTCCTCCGCCTCCGCCCGCCCGGGCCGAATCGGGGCGCGCGGTGTCGGGCACGAACGAGCGCAGCACGGCCCCGGCCGAGTCGAGGATCTCGAGCCGGGCGGTGACCGGCGCGCTCTTCACGTACCAGCTGACCGACACACCCGGCCCCGAGCGCACTCCCACCGGCGGCGTGAACAGGTAGCCGTCCTTCGCCAGAATCTCCGGCGAGGCCTGGCGGAGCGCCGCGATATCGTCGAGCACCCAGAACCCCCGGCCGTGCGTGGCGATGGCCAGCTCGTTGCCCATGACCACCAGATCGGCCACCGGCACATCGGGCATGTTGAGCCGGAGCGACTGCCAGTGCGCTCCATCGTCGTAGGACAGGTACACGCCCCGCTGGGTCGCGGCGTACAGCAGTCCGCGCCGGGTCGGATCCTCGCGCACCGCGTGCACGTAGGCATTGTCGGGAATGCCGTTCACGATCTTGATCCAGGTCCGCCCGTAGTCGGTGGTCTTGAAGATGTAGGGCGCCACGTCGTTGAGCAGCGGACGGCGGACCGAGACGTAGGCGCCGCCGGAGCCGAAGCTCGACGCATCGATCTGGCTCACCCGCCCGAAGTCGGGCATGCCAGGAGGCGTGACGTTGGCCCAGGTCTTTCCGCCGTCCCGGGTGACATGCACCAGGCCGTCGTCGGACCCGGTCCAGATCACGTTGACGTCCCGCTTCCCCGGTCCCACGGCAAAGATCGTCGCGTAGACCTCGGGGCCGTTCATGTCTCCGGTGATCGGTCCGCCGGATTTCTCGAGGGTACTCGGCTCATGCCGGGTCAGGTCTCCGCTCAGCGCGGTCCAGGTACGCCCGCCATCCACCGTGCGCCAGAGCCGCTGGGACGACACGTAGAGCGTCTTCGGATCCACCGGGCTGAAGATGATCGGGAAGGTCCACTGCCAGCGCTCCTTGATGTCCTTCGACGCCTCGCCGGAGTAGAACCAGGGGTAGGGATTCACCTCACGGGAGGCGCCGGTGCGCCGATCGTACTTGTCGACGTAGCCGCCGTTGTTGGTGCCGCTGTAGAACAGATCGGGGTTGAGCGGATCGGCCGCGATGTACCCGGGCTCGCCCCCGCCGGCCACATAGGACGCCGCCATGCCGCCCGCGGTGGGGTCGCCACCGGCGCCACCGGCGCCGCCTCCGCCGCCGCCCCGGCGGAATCCGCCGCCCGCGTTCCAGTTGAACGGGGTGCAAAGCGTCGTGTTGTCCTGCTGCGATCCGCACAGGTGATAAGGAATGTGGGCGGTCGCGACGATGTGGTAGAACTGCTCGGTGGGGTAGTCCTGCGCCGTCCAGCGACGCCCGGTGGTCACCGAGACCGCCCCGCCGCCGTCGTTGCCCACGACCAGGTGCGAGGCATCGTCGGGATCGATCCACAGGTCGTGGAAATCCCCGTGGGTGCCGTTGCCCACGTTCGTCGTGGTCTTGCCCCCGTCCGTGGAACGGAAGATCGAGGTGTTCTCCATGTACACCACGTCGGCGTTCTTGGGATCGGCGAAGACGTGGGTGTAATAGAAGGCCCGTTGGCGAATGTCCCGCTTGTCGTTGACCAGCGCCCAGGTGGCTCCGGCATCGTCGCTCTTGAAGAGCCCGCCGTTGTCGTTCTCGACCAGCGCGTAGACCCGGTTCGAGTTCGCTCCCGACACCGATACCCCGATGCGGCCCACGATGCCCGCGGGGAGGCCGGGATTCCGGGTGATCTCGGTCCAGGTCTCGCCGCCGTCGGTGCTCTTGAACAGGCCGCTGCCCGGCCCGCCGCTCGACATCTGGTACTCCTTGCGATAGGCCTCCCAGAGCGCGGCGTACATCACATTGGGGTTGTTGCGGTCGATCGAGATATCGATGGCGGCGGTCTTGTCGTCGCGATAGAGCACCTTGCGCCAGGTCTTGCCGCCGTCGGTGCTCTTGAAGACGCCCCGCTCCTGGCTCGGCACGCTGTACTTGCCGAAGGAGGCCACGAACACGATGTCCGGATTGGTGGGGTGCATCCGGATCTTGGCAATGCCCTGCGATTCCGAGAAACCCACGTGGGTCCACGTCTTGCCGCCGTCGGTGCTCTTGTAGACCCCGTCGCCGGGCATGATGTTGCCGCGGATGCAGGTCTCGCCCATGCCGATGTACACGATGTCGGGATTGCTCTCGCTCACCGCCACGGCGCCGACCGAGGCGCTGTTGACCTGCCCGTCGGTGACCGGGGCCCAGGTCTCGCCGGCGTCGGCGGTCTTCCAGAGCCCGCCACCGACCGCGCCGAAATAGGCCAGGTTGGGGTGGCCCCTGACTCCGGTCACCGCGATCGAGCGGCCGCCCCGGTCGGGGCCGATGTTGCGCCAGCGGTAGGCCGAGAGGAGCGTCGAATCGAGGGTGGCGGGTCCGGGGACCGCTTGCCGGGGTGCCGAGACCACGGCACCGGCCACCAGGAACGGAAAGGCGAACACGAGAGAAGATCGCATCGAGGGTTCGTCGGATTGAAGGAGAGAGTGGGAACCTAGCCCGCGCGAAACCGGCCCGCCACTACGGGGCGGCGCCGATCGCCGCGCGCAGCGCCTTGGATTCGTACACCCGGCCGGCCCGGATCACCCGCTCGACCTTGCGCAGGTCGGCCACATGCTCCGCCGGCTTGCCGGCCACGATGATCAGATCCGCCACCTTGCCCGGCGCGATGCTGCCGTACTCCTTGTCGTCCTTCATCACCTGGGCCGGAACCAGCGTCGCGATGCGCAGCACCTGGGCCGCGGGGATGCCGGCGCGCTCGTAGTTCTCGAGCTCCGAGTTGTAGCTGCTTCCGTCGGTGCCGGGCACGATGGTGATCCCCGCGTCGTAGAGGCGCTTGACGACCCGGAGCAGGGTCGCGTCGGCGCGGTCGGCGATCGAATCGCTCGCCGGCCGGGGAATCCCGACGTTCGGCGCGGGCACCCCGCCCTGCGCCCGTGGCGACAGCCACAAGTTGACCGTCGGGTCGATGACGGTGCCGCGTTGCTTGAAGAGCTCGAGCATCGCGGTGAAGTCCGGGCGATCGACGTCGAAGTTCGGGGCCACCGCGGAGGCCACCGCGGAATAGGCCCGCATCTCGGGGACGTAGAGCGAGTCGGGGTAGAAGGTCGACAGCAGGAACGCGATGTGATTGATCTCGTCGAATCCCAGCCGCACCGCGTCCGGAGTCGAGAGGCCCCGCGGCACGTGACCGCTGAGCCGCATCCCGCGCCGGTGGGCCTCCCGCGCGATGGCGGGCACCAGATCCTGCTGGACCAGGTTGTAGAGCTTGATCTGCTTGTAGCCCAGCGAGTCGTACCGGGCGATCCAGGCCAGGGCCTGCTCCTCGGTGCTCGCGATGGCCTCGGACGGACCCGCCCAGCGCCCCGGGCCCTCGATGAAGCCGGCCAGCACGACGCGCGGCGCCGCCAGGATCCCGGCCGCCGAGCGGTCCCGGAGCGACGTGGCGATGTCGAGATCGGAGGCGAGGTCCCGGATGGTCGTGATGCCCTGGGCCAGGTCGGACACCGAGCGGGTCGTCTGGCTGCTGCCAAAGGAATGGGAGTGCATGTCCCACATCCCCGGCATGACGGTCTTGCCGGTGGCGTCGATGACCGTGGCGCCGGCCGGAATGGCCACCGAGTCGGCCGGCCCGACGGCCTCGATCCGGGTGCCGCGAATCAGGACCGAGGTACGGGGACGGACGATGCCGCGCTCGCTGTCGAACAGGTCGCCTCCGACGATCGCGATCGCGCTCGCCGGCGGGGGCGCGAGCCGCTGGCCCAGCGCCGCGCCGTTCGCGTCGCGGTAGCGCATCTCGATGACCCGGAGGGCCGGCAGCGCCGGCTCGGCGCCGGGACGCAGGGTGACGAACCAGCCCTCCACCTCGTCGGAAAAGAGCTGATTCCGGTCATCCAGCCACACCCCGCTGGCGTCGCCGGTGGTGTCCCGCATCATGACCAGCCGCACGTGCTGGCGGCCGAGCCGGGTGCGCACCACCGTATCGCCCACGGTCTCGAGTCGGGCGGTGCCGCGGGGCAGCAGCCGGGCGAAGTGATCCGGCCGTCCCAGCAGGAAGCGGGCGAGCACGGTTTGATCGTACGCCGTGAAGCTCCGGAGCTGGTAGAACGTGCCGGGCGAGAACGGCGCGCTGCGCGTCGAGTCCTTGCCCGGCCCGCGCCACACCACCGAGTCGTGCACCACCTCGAACCGGTCGGCGGGCTCGCCCAGTGTAGGAGACACCGCGTTGAGGGGCAGGTTCCAGGTTCGTCCGCCCACGACCCGTCCCCCGGAGATGATGTAGTGCGTCTCGGAGCGGGGGCCCCGGTTCCGGTCGACGTGATGGTATTGCACCACCACGCTATCGGCCTGGGAGATCACCGTCATCGCGCCGGCGGGCCGCCCGTGGTTGAGGACGAGGTAGTTCGTGGTGTCGGGCGCCCCGACGGTGGCGAGCAGCAAGGCAAGCGAAATCATCGGCGATGTGACTCCGTGAATTGGGCTCGGAATCGGGCAAAGATACTCTGGCCGAGTTTCCGTCGTGCACCACCCGATGCTGCGACTCGTCCGATCGCCCTCATGCGCCTGCCCGCTCGCAGGTCCGCGCCCAGGGGATGAGCTCGAGCCGCTCGAACGGAATGGGCCTCCCCGTGTCCTCGCAGAGGCCGAAAAGCTGCGGCGTCCGGTGCAGGCGTTCGAGCGCCGCGTCGATTTCGGCGAGCTCGAGCGACATTCGCGTGGCGTTCGCCGCGTCGATCTCGGTGTCGATCGTCTCGGTCCCGCGGTCGGCCAGATGAGTCGGCATCGTCGTAAGGTCGCCGGCGCGGCCCCGCTCGTCCGCCTGCGACTGCTCGGCGACGGTGCGGTTGAGGGCGCCGGAGATCCGCGCCCGCTCTTCCCGCAGTCTTCGCTCGAGGTGGATTCGCTGCGCGTCGGTGAGCGACATGGTGAGGCTCCTCGCATGCCTTGTGTTCGTGAGGCCTGGGTCCCAGAGCTACCCGTCCGCCGGACCCGGCGCAAGACCGCTCGGCCCTCGAGCGAATCGCCGTTCCTGACCACGAAAAAGGCCGCCGAGAACCATCGCTCGGCGGCCACAGCACTGGAACCCCATGGGCCTGGGTAGAGTTGAAC
>CAVXLC010000005.1:0-217570 GCA_963762545.1 uncultured Gemmatimonadales bacterium
CGTTCCCGTCATCCAGTTCGAGAAGGACGGCGCCGAGGACGCGGGGCTGGTGAAGATCGACCTGCTGGGCAATCGCTCCCTGGCGGTCATCCGCGACGGCATCGCCGCGGTGCGCGCGAACACCGGGCGGGTGCTCGACTACACCTCCGCCGACGCGGGAGAGGATCCGGCCACCCGGAAGCTGTTCGCCACCGGTCAGACCATGGGGGTGTTCTACACCGAGTCGCCGGCGTCGCGGCTGCTCTGCATCAAGAGCAAGGCGGAGCAGTTCGAGCTGCTGGTGCTCAACACCAGCATCATCCGCCCCGCGTCCAACCGCTTCATCCGCATCTACCTGGAACGGCTGCACGGCGCGCAGTACCAGCCGCTCGATCCGTCGCTCCGGGACGTGCTGGCCGACACCTTCGGGGTGATGGTGTACCAGGAAGACGTGGTGAACGTGTGCGCGGCCTTCGCGGGCATGCCGCTCTCCACCGCCGACGGCCTTCGCAAGGCGCTCTCCAAGAAGCGGCCGGTCAAGGCGCTGGCGTCGTATGCGCAGGAGTTCTTCGAGGGCGCGCTGGCGCTGGGGCGCCGCGAGGACACCGCCAAGCAGGTGTGGCACATGGTGATGAGCTTTGCGGGCTACAGCTTCTGCAAGGGGCACTCCTGCTCCTACATCCAGGTGGCGCAGCAGTCCTGCTATCTCCGGGCCCACTATCCCGCCGAATTCTTCGCGGCGGTGCTGGCTAACGGGGGCGGGTTCTACGCCCCGTTCGCGTACGTCGCGGAGGCCCGGCGCGCGGGGGTGACGGTGCTGCCGCCGGACATCAACGCGAGCCGGTTCGAGACCACCGGATGCGGACCGGCCATCCGCATCGGACTGCAGTTCATCAAGGGGTTGAGCGCCGGAGCGGTGGAGCGGATACTCGGCGGGAGGACGGGAGGGCGGGAGGACCGGAGCGCCCCGGAATCTCCCGTCGTCCCCTCCTCCCATCGTCCCGTCTATCGCAGCATCCCCGACCTCCGGGCCCGCACCGGTCTTCGCCCCGACGACCTGCACCTGCTGATCCGGGTGGGGGCGTGCGACAGCATCGCGGAAGGGAAGACGCGGCCGTCCATGCTGTGGGAGGTGGACCGGGCGAGTCGGGAGGACGGGAAGACGGGAAGCAAGGGCGAGCTGCTCGAGGTCCTCCCGTCCTCCCACCCTCCCGTCCTCCCGCCCTACTCCCCCGAGCGTCGTCGAGCCACCGAATACGAGCTGCTGGGCTTTTCGACCGATTGTCATCCCATGACGCTGCACCGGGAGTCGCTGCGCCGGTTTCGGCTGGTGTCCGCCGGCGATTTGCACCGGCATGTCGGCCGGGCGGTCCTCTGCGCCGGCATGCTCACCACGTCCAAGCCGGTCCACACCGCCAAGGACGAGCCGATGCAGTTCGCCACCTTCGACGACGGCACCGGGCTGATCGAGGCGGTGCTCTTTCCCGAGGTGCACCGGACCCGCGGCCACGTCCTCTTCGATCCGGGGCCGTTCATTTTCCGGGGCAAGGTGGAGGAGGAATTCGGCGGCATCACGGTCACCCTGACCCATCTCGAGCGGTTGGAGCGCCTGCTGGCAAAGACCCAGACCCGCTCCCCGACCATTCGCCAGCGGACCGGCGGGACGGTATTTTGAGTCGTCCGCTCACTCCGTTCACTGATCCCGGATATCCAATGACTCGCCGCCTCTGCCTGTTCGCGCTGGCACTCTCCCTCCCGCTCCCCATTGCCGCGCAGGGCACCCGCCTGCTGCGGCAGCCCACCGTGAGCGCCACGCAGATCGCCTTCGAGTACGGGGGCGATCTCTGGATCGTCGACAAGGCCGGCGGCGAGTCGCGGCGGCTCACCAGCACGCCTGCGGTCGAGGCCGATCCCCAGCTCTCGCCCGACGGCCGCTGGATCGCGTTCACCTCCAACCGCAGCGGTAACGAGGACGTCTACGTGATGCCCGCGGAAGGCGGCGATCCCCGGCGGCTCACCTGGCATCCGGGCAGCGACGAGGCCCGGGGCTGGTCGCCCGACGGGAAGTTGGTGCTCTTCTCCTCCAACCGGAGCACCGCCCCGGCCGTCTACGGCCGGTTGTGGACGGTGCCCGCCGAGGGCGGCGTGGAGCGGATGATTCCGGCCCCGATGGCCGTGCGGGGCTCCTGGTCGGCCGACGGCAAGCGCCTGGTCTACGATCGGGTGAGCCGGTGGGACGTCGAGTTCCGGAACTATCGCGGCGGCCAGAACACTCCCCTCACCATCCTCGATCCCGCGAGCCTGGACGAAACCCGCCTGCCCAACGAGCGCAGCGCCGACACCCAGCCGGTCTGGGTGGGACAGACCATCTACTTCCTCTCCGATCGCGACTATGCGGTGAACGTGTGGGCCTACGACATCGGCACGCCGGCGGTGCGGCAGGTGACCCACTTCAAGGACGCGGACGTCAAGTCGCTCGCGGCGGGCGGCGGCAGCATCGTCATCGAGCAGGACGGCTATCTCCAGACGCTGGATCCGGCCAGCGGCGCGGCGCGAAAGCTGGCCATCACGGTGCACGGAGACTTTCCCTGGGCGGCGCCGCGCTGGATCGACGTGAGCCGGTCCATCGCGGCCGCGGCGCTCTCGCCCACCGGCAAGCGCGCCCTGTTCGAATCCCGGGGTGACATCTTCACCGTGCCGGTGGACAAGGGCGACGCGCGCAACCTGACGCGCAGTCCCGGCTCGGCGGATCGGACCCCGGTCTGGTCACCCGACGGCAAGCAGGTGGCGTGGTTCTCCGATGCGGGCAAGGGATACCGGCTGATGATCGGCTCGCAGGACGGGCTGACTCCGCCGCGGGAAATCCCGATCGGCGAAGCCAAGTTCGCCTATACCGCCAACTGGTCTCCCGACGGGAAGCGGATCGCCTTCGCGGACGATCATTCCCGGATCCGCGTGGTCGAGGTGGCCACCGGCGCCATCACCACCGCGGACGTGGACGGGAGTCTCCTGGCCCGCGGCCGCTTCGAGGCGGTCTGGTCTCCCGATTCCAAGTGGCTGGCCTACTCCAAGGCGTTCCCCAACCGCTTCCGCCGCATCGTCATCTGGTCCCTGGCGGACGGGAAGGCCACGCCGGTCACCGACGCCCTGGCGGACGCCGTGAACCCGGCCTGGGACCGGAACGGGCGCTATCTCTATTTCCTGGCCAGCACCGACCTGGGCCTGGCCAGCGGCTGGGCCAACATCTCGAGCATCGGCCGCCCGGTGACGCGAGGCGCCTACATCGCGCTGCTCAGCGCCACCGACTCCACACCGTTCCAGCCCCAGAGCGACGAAGAGGGCATGGCCGCGCCTGGCCGGCCGGCGGCTCCGCCTTCACAGCAGACCCCGCCGGGTGCCCCGGCCACTCCACCGAGTGGAGGCGCGGCGGCCCCGGCCGGCCAAGGCCAGCACGCCGACTCGGCCGCGGCAGTGCATATCGATTTCCCGAACCTCGATCATCGGATTCTGGCGCTGCAGGTGCCGGTGCGCGACTACGCCGATCTCACCGCCGGGACCACCGGCATCGTGTTTCTCGCGGAGCGGGTCCCCCAGCAGCCCGGCGTCACCCTGCACAAGTACGACCTCTCGAAGCGCAAGGCCGATGTCTTCCTGGCCGGGGTCGGCGCGTTCTCGGTTTCGGGCGACGGCAAGAAACTGCTCTATCAGTCCGCCGGCCAGTGGACCGTGACCGGTACCGAGGCCCCGCCCCGTCCCGGCGAAGGCCGGCTCACCGTGGCACTCTCGGCGCAGCTCGATCCGGCACAGGAATGGGCCCAGATCTTCAACGAAGCGTGGCGGATGGAGCGGGACTTCTTCTACGACCCCGCGCTCCACGGCGCCGACTGGCCCGCGGTCTACACCCGGTATGCCCCGCTGGTTCCCTATGTGCGGCACCGGTCCGATCTCAATTACGTGCTGGATCAGGTGGGAGGCGAGCTCTCGGTCGGCCACAGCTTTACTCGGGGCGGGGACATGCCGGCGGTCGACTCGACCCGCACGGGACTGCTGGGCGCCGATCTCCTGCCGGAAGGAGACCGCTGGAAGATCGCGCGGATCTACACCGGTGAGAGCTGGAATCCCGAGCTCCGCGCCCCGCTCGACGCGCCGGGACTCAAGGTGCGGGCCGGCAACTACATCCTCGAGGTGAACGGCGCCGACCTCCGGGTGCCCGACAACCCCTCGCGCCTGCTGGACGGCACCGCGGAAAAACAGACGGTGCTCCGCGTCAACGACCGTCCGGTCCTCGAGGGATCCTGGACGATTACCGTGGTGCCGCTCCGCTCCGAAAACGCGCTGCGCACCCGGGCCTGGGTCGAAGACAACCGCCGCAAGGTGGATTCGCTCTCGGGGGGCCGGCTGGCGTACGTCTGGGTTCCCAACACTGGCGGCCCCGGGTACGCCTCCTTCAACCGCTACTTCTTCGCCCAGCAGGACAAGGCGGGCGCCGTCATCGATGAGCGCTTCAACCAGGGCGGCCTCCTCGATGACTACATGGTGGACTACATGAGCCGCCAGCCGATCGGCGGCGTCAGCAACGATGCCCCGGGCGGCATTCACTTCCCGCTGCCGATGGCGGGCGTCCTGGGGCCCAAGGTCCTGCTCACCAACGAGCTGGCCGGATCGGGAGGAGACTATTTCCCCTGGGCCTTTCACGAGCTCAAGGTGGGGCCGCTCATCGGCACGCGCACCTGGGGCGGCCTGGTGGCGGCGAGCGTACCGTATCCTCTGGTCGACGGGGGCACCATCACCGCGCCGTCCTCCGCCGTCTTCACCCTCCACGGCACCTGGCCCGCCGAGGGAGAGGGCGTCCCGCCCGACATCGAGGTCCCGCTGGACGCCAAGTCGGTGGGGGCCGGCCATGACCCCCAGCTGGAGCGGGGCGTGGCCGAGGCGCTGAAGGCGCTGGCTCAGGCACCGGTCAAGCCCCTGACTCTCCCGCCGCCGAGCAAGCGGGCCCGCCGCCCGGTGCCCTGAGGCTCGAGGGGAGGCCTCATGCGGATCGTCATCGGCATCGTCGTCGGGCTGATCCTGATCGTGGGCCTGGTCTTCGCGGTGGGGCTCGTCCTGCCGCGGGAGCATCGCGCCACCAGCCGGATCGCCCTGCGCCAATCCCCGGAGGAGGTCTGGGGCGTGGTGCGGGATCTCGGCGCCCTGGTCGGCACCTGGCCCGACCTCAAGAGCGCCAGGCGCCTCCCCGACCAGGGAGGCAAGGAAGTCTGGGAGCAGAACGCGGGCGGGTTTCCGCTCAAGCTCATTATCGAGGAATCGGTTCCGCCGGAACACCTGGTGGCGCGGATCGACGCGGCGCCCGACGCGACCTTCGGCGGGATCTGGACCTACGAATTACGAGCGGCGGCGGACGGGTCAACCGTGACGGTGACCGAGGCCGGGTATGTCAACAATCCGCTCTTCCGGACCATGATGAAGCTGATGCGCGTCCACCGGACGGCCGACGGGTACCTCGCGGCACTGGGAAGGAAGTTCGGCGAGATCGTCACCCCGGAGCACGTGGAGTAAGAGCCCAGGAGGCGATGAGGCGAGGTGATTCCTTCGCCTCCTCGCCTCTTAGCCTCTTAGTGCAGCTGCGCCAGCAACGTCTTCACCGCCGCCTCCAGCTGGACGTCTTTCCCGGTGTACCATTCGCCAATCGGGCGTTCCACCGGCACATCCACCGGGCGGGGCGCCAGCTCCATGTCCTTCCCGTCGTGGCCGGTGATCAGTGTCGAAGGCATCCGCATGATGGTGCCGTCCAGCAGCGACAGATTCGACGTGTAGATGATCCACCCCGCGGTCGGCTCGCCCACCACCTTGCCCAGGCCGAGGGTGCGATACCCCTCGGTGAAGTCCTCGGCGTCCGACAGGGAGTGCTGGTTCACGATCAGCACGGTGGGTCGCTCCAGCGCCCGCTGCCCCAGCTGGCTCCGGGCCGGCGCCACCGCGGTGCCGCGCGACTGCATCGAGAGGTACGGACGCCGCTCGAAGATGTCGAGCGCGTAGGCGTTGATGAAGCCGCCGTTGTTGTTCCGGATGTCGATGACCACGCCGTCGCGACCGTGGTTCTCGGTATCCAGGTCCACCGAGAGCTGCGCCAGCGTGCCGGCTCCCATGTCGGGCAGGTGGACGTAGCCGAGCCGTCCGCCGCTGATCCGCGCGACATAGGCACGCCGGTCCTCGACCCAGGCCCGATAGAGCAGGCCCTTCTCTTCCGCGGTGCTCACCGGGCGCACCACGACTTCGCGGCCCGGGTCGCCGGCGGAGCCGCCGACCCGGAGCGTGGTGCGGCGCCCGACCTTGCCGGTCAGCAGCGCGTCGAGATTCACCCCGCGCCCGGTGGGCTCGCCGTCGACCGAGACGATCCACTCCCCGGTGCGGATCCCCGCGATCGCGGCGGGCGAGAGCGGAATCACCTCGGACACCTTGAGCGTCCCGGCCGACTCCAGCTCCGCCGGATCGAAGCGGAGGCCGAGTCGGCCGGTGGCCGGGCCGGCCGGGCCCGGCGGCGGGTTGATCCCCGAGTGGGACGAGTTGAGCTCGCCCACCATCAGCCCCAGGATCCGCCGCATCTCGTCCACCGTGCGCGCCCCCGCGATCCGCGGCTCGTAGATCCTCCGGACCTCGCTCCAGTCGGCTCCGTGGTATTTGGGATCGGCGTAGTTGTCGCGTTGCAGGGTCCAGGCCTGCCGGAACACTTCCATCTTCTCGCGATCGAATTCCACATCCAGCTCGGCGCTCACCGCGATGCTCCGGGCCTGCCGGGTCTCGAGGTTGTACGCCTGCAAGCGGCCGCCCTCGAGGTAGTAGACCTCCTTGCTGTCGGGCGAGAAGGCCAGGTCCCGCTTGAAGCCCGAGGTCGACGTGAGCTGCCGGGCCACCAGCTCGTCGTTGGTGAGCTCGTCCAGCGGCCAGGCGTAGAGATTGGAGCGACCCGCGGCCCCGGCCACCATCACCACCCACTTGCCGTCGGGGCTGATGATCTGATCGTTGACGTCCACGCCGACCGGGATCAGGAACAGGCGCTTGCGGACCTCGTCGAGCTCGTACACCAGCGGCGTGGGCGGGGCCGAGTCCCGCGCCGCGGGTGGTGCCGCGGGAGCGGGAGGCGGCGTGGTCCGGCTGGGCCGGGGACTCTCCTGGTTGAACAAATCGCGGAATTGATCTTCCCGGAAGCGGGGCGTGCGCGGCACCAGGTCGACCCGCGCGAGGGCGCCCGGCTCGGTGCGCTGGCCGGAGTTGAGGAGCAGGTAGCTTCCGGTCGGACTCCAGGAGATCGAGCCCGAGTTCGCGTTGGCCAGAAAGGTCACCTGCTTCGGCGGGCCGCCGGCCGCGGGCACCAGGAAGACGTTGGTGAAGCCTTTGACGCCTCCGCTGAAGTAGGCCACCCATTTGCCGTCAGGCGACCAGCCGAATCCCCGCTGCGACGTGAACGGCTCCCGCTCCAGCTCTCCGCTGGCGAGCAGCCGCTCGGTCCGCCCGGCCAGGTCCAGCACCCGGAGCTCCCGGCCATCGCGCACGAAGGCGACCTGCTTGCCGTCGGGGGAAAACTTGGGCGTGACATCGTTGAGCGGCTGGTCGGTGAGCCGGGTTTCCGCGCCGGTCATGAAGTCGTAGCTGTAGACGTTGAGCGCGCCGCTCCGGCCCGACACATACACCAGCTTCCGGCTGTCGGGCGACCAGGCGATCTGCTCATCCACCGCGGGACTGCGGGTCACCCGAAGCGCCAAGCCGCCGTCCTTCGCGGACACGGCGAAGATCTCTCCCCGCACCGCGAAGGCGATCTTCTTGCCGTCCGGCGCGAGGGCCATTTCCCGCAGCTGACTGGTGTAGGTCATCCGCTCCACCACGGGCTGGCTCCCCGCCCCCCGCAGCGTGATCGGCACCCGCGCCGCGCGTCCGGTGGCGGTCTCCAGCGTCCAGATCTCGAAGTCCCGCTCGAACGCGATGCGGGCGCCGTTCCTGGTGATGCTGGGCCAGAGCACCCGGCCATCCTTGAACTGGGTCACCTGCCGTGCCGGACCCTTGAGGGGGCGGGTCCAGATGTTCTGGGCCGCCCCCCGGTCGGAGACATACCAGAGCGACGCCCCGTCGGCTCCCCACATGGGCCATCCCTCGCGGGCGGTGCCGTCGGTGAGCGGCTCGAACCCCGGTGGAGCGCCGGGCCGCACCAGGACGATCTGGCTCATGTCGAGGTGGCTGCTGCCCTTGCGCCACCACTGGCCGGAGCTGGCGCCCCGCGCGGTGATGGCTACCGATTTCCCGTCGGGCGCCGGCGCGGCCCAGTATTCGCTGGCGTACCGGTCGGCGCTCACCGGCACCGGGGTCCCGCCACTGGTCCGCACCTTGTACACGTCGTTCATTCCCGAGATGTCGCGGCTCGAGCTCGAGTAGTAGACCCATTGGCCGTCGGCCGACCATCCGTCGAGCTGCTCCGCGCCGTCCTCGAAGGTGAGCCGCCGCAAGGCGCCGCTGCCCAGGGTGAGCACCCAGACATCCGGGCTTCCTGCGCGAGTCGAGGTGAACGCCAGCTCGGCTCCGTCCGGCGAATAGAGCGGCCGCGACTCGATGGCCGGATGCGACACGAGCAGGCGGGCTTCGCCGCCGGCCGCCGGGACGGTCCAGATGTCGCCGCCATTCACGAAGGCGATCTCCGAGCCGTCGGGAGAGATACCCGGCGTCGCGAACGACGGGAGCGGCGCCGGTTCCTGCACCGGCCGGATGGAGCCCGGGAGGAGGAGAGCGAGTCCGGTGAGCAGATACCAACGCGGGGCGATGATCATGACATCCTATACGGGGTGGTTGGGTCGGGATAATCCTTCCGAAACGGCCCGCTGTCCAGCCTGCCAGGGCCGGCGCGTGCGGGCGGGGCGGACGGGAAACGTCGCAAGAGTATCTTCGACGGGTCAACCGAGGGGGAACGATGATGCAAGGTCTTGCCGGGCTGGGTGCGTTCTTCCTGACCCTGACGACGGCCGCCTGCGACACGTCGGCGGCCGCGCCGGGCCCCGCCAACGGGACGCCGCCCGCGACGCTCACGGTCCGGCTCCGGGAGATCGCCCGGGGACTCGATGCTCCCCTGTTCCTGACCAGCCCTCCGGGCGACGCCACCCGGACCTTCGTGCTCGAGCAGGGCGGCCGGATCCGTATCATCCGGAACGACGCGTTGGTCCCGACCCCGTTCCTGGACATTTCCGGCCGGATCTCGAGCGGCGGCGAGCGGGGGCTTCTGGGCCTGGCCTTTCATCCCCGATACGCCACCAACGGCCGGTTCGTGGTCTACTACACCAACCCGGACGGTGATATCCGGATCGCCTCCTACAAGGTGACCGCCAACCCCGAAGTGGCCGACCCGGCCAGCGAGCAAATCCTGCTGGCGGTGCCCCACCCCTCCTTCTCCAATCACAATGGCGGTATGGTCGCCTTCGGCCCCGACGGACGCCTCTACGCCGGGATCGGCGACGGCGGGTCGGGCGGGGACCCCAACGGCAACGGCCAGAATCGGAATACGCTGCTCGCCAAGCTGGTTCGTCTCGACGTGAACGACGCCGGGCAGGCCTCGATACCGTCGGACAACCCCTTCGTGGGACAGTCCGGAATGCGCCCCGAAATCTGGAGCTACGGGCTGCGCAATCCCTGGCGGTTCAGCTTCGACCGGCTCACCGGGGACCTCTACATCGGGGATGTGGGGCAGAACGCACGGGAGGAGATCGACGTCAGCACCGATCAGACGGACTTTGGCCGCGGCCTCAACTTCGGCTGGAAGATCATGGAGGGAACCGCCTGTTTCAGTCCCTCCTCGGGCTGCGACAAGACCGGCCTCACCCAGCCGGTGCTCGACTACGGCCACAACGAGGGCTGCTCGGTGACCGGCGGGTACGCGTACCGCGGATCGCTCGCGCCGGCCCTCCGGGGCTTCTATTTCTACGGGGACTATTGCACCGGATTTGTCCGGAGCTTCAAGCTGGAGGGGCGCCAGATCACCCAGCGGCTCGACTGGCCCTCCCTTCGCCCGGGAGGTCAGATCACCAGCTTCGGAGAAGACGCCGGCGGCGAGCTCTACATCATCGTGGCATCCGGCAGTGTGTTCCGGCTCGAAGCCGTCCCGTGATCCCGGCGGGGAGGGAGGCGGAACCCCGTTCCGGGGTGTACTTTCTGCTTCATGAATTCCGGCACTACCCCCGCCACCATCGCGGCAGCGACCTGGGGCCAGCGCAACTGGGACGAGCTGCTCAGCTACATCGAGCAGAAGAGCGTCATTCCCGTCATCGGCCCCGACCTGGTGCTGGTGGAGCGAGAAGGCCGCACCGTG
This sequence comes from uncultured Gemmatimonadales bacterium, assembly GCA_963762545.1. GTDB lineage: Bacteria > Gemmatimonadota > Gemmatimonadetes > Gemmatimonadales > GWC2-71-9 > JABFSM01. The sequence continues at coordinate 10,325 of CAVXLC010000005.1, forward strand.
ACGCTGGAGCAGTACGTGGCGCTGGAGCTGGCCCGGCGCCTGGAGCTCCCCCCGGAGGCCGTGGGCGAGTCTCCGTCGCTGCATCTCGTGATGTGCCTCTATTTCCAGTTCAATCCCGACGCGAGCAAGCGGTATCCCTATACCGTGGTGCCGCAGATCCTGAAGCAGGCCAGCTTCCCGTCGCCGGAGCCCCTCCGGCTGCTGGCCGAGATCACCGATTTTGCCCTCTATATCAACACCACGTTCGACTCCCTGCTGTACGAGACCCTGAATCGGGTCCGCTACGGCCGCCAGGTCGGCGTCGAGCAGATCACCTACTGGTACAAGGAGCCGGCCGATTTCAAGGAGACCCTCGCCGCGCTGGACCGGGCCGGCCGCGCCGTGGTGTTCCACCTGCTGGGGCAGGCCTGCGCCAACCCGAATTCCTACGTGCTGACCGAGGAGGACCTGCTCGAATTCGTCTACGCGCTCCAGTCGGTGAGCCACAGCCCCAAGAACCTCCTCGCGGAAATGGCCACCCACAACCTGCTGTTCATCGGAGAGGTCTTTCCCGACTGGCTCAAACGCCTGCTGCTCCGCACCAGCAAGGGCGGCCGGCTCTCGGCGATTCAGGACACCAGCGTCTTTGCCGACTCGCGGACCGCGGGTGAAGAGGGACTCAAGACCTTCCTGCACCACTTCAGCGGGCACACCTGGATCTACTCCGACGGACCGGTGGAATTCGTGACCCAGCTGCACCGGCGGTGGCGCGAGCGCAACCCGGGATCCCCGGTGCAGACGACGGTTCCGTTCGTACCGCCCCCTCGCGAAATGCCGCCGGAGGTGATCTTCCTGAGCTACAACCGGGAGAACAAGGAAGCCGTCCTCCGGATCAAGAACCGGCTCGAAAGGGCCGGACTCCCGGTCTGGTACGATCTGGATCAGCTCGAGATCGGGGAGAACTGGCCCAGCCGGATCGCCGGGAACGTGAAGAACTGCCTGCTGTTCGTGCCGGTGATGTCCCGGGTGACCGCGGCGGAGCGCCGGGATGTGTTCTTCCGGGTGGAATGGAACCAGGCCATCCGAAAGCGCGAGCGCTTCCACGCCGACGAAGTCTTCCTGCTCCCGGTGGTGGTGGATGATCTCTCCCGGAGCGAGGCGGAGAGCGAGTTTCCCGGCACCAACGTAACCCGCGCGCCCGACGGCGAGCTGGACGACCGCACCGTCGAGTCGATCCAGCGGGTCTACGCCACCGCGCTGGCCGCCCGCCGGGACCTGGAGAAACGTTGACCGACCCCGCCGCCCGGACGCTGGAGCAGGCCTCGCCGGTGGTGAACAAGGACAACCCCTGGCCCGGCCTCGCGTCGTTCAGCGAGGAGCAGGCGGAGTTCTTTTACGGGCGGGAGCGGGAGGTGGAAGACCTGTTCCGCCGGGTCCGCTTCAACGCCCTCGCGGTGCTCTACGGGCAGTCCGGACTCGGGAAGACCTCCCTGGTCCAGGCGGCGCTGTTTCCCCGGCTCCGCGGCATCCGCTTCGTGCCGGTTCCCATCCGGATCGACTACTCGCCCCAGGCGCCCGCCTCGCGGCTTCAGATCGGCCAGTTCGTCGTGGAGGCGGTGGAGGCCGTCGGGGGCACCGCCCGGCGCATCGGCGCGCAGGAGAGTCTCTGGGAGTATTTCCATCGCGAAGCCCCAGCGGCCACCGACGCCTCGGGACGGCCCCTCACCGTCGTGCTGGCGTTCGATCAGTTCGAGGAGCTGTTCACCCACGGATACGAGCGGGGCGACGCCCGGGGATTCAGCCAGGACTTCATCGAGGAGCTGGGCAGCCTGAGCGAGCACCGGCCCCCGGCGCGGGTCGAAGCGGAGTTCGACCGCGACCCCCGCCGCGTCGCCGATTTCGACTTCGACCGGCAGGACTACCGGCTGCTGATCAGCCTGCGGGAGGATTTCCTGGCCCACCTGCACGATCTGTCGGTCCGGATCCCCTCCATCACCGTCAACAACATGCGGCTCGCGCCGCTCGACGGCATCCGGGCCCTCGAGGTGGTGGAGCGCCCCGGCAAGGGGCTGGTGGCCCCCGGCGCGGCCGAGGACATCGTCCGCTTCGTCGCCGGCGCGGGAGAGGAGAAGCGCGACGGCGCCCCGGGCCAGGACCGGCCGGTCGAATCCCTCGAGGTCGAGCCGGCGCTGCTCAGCCTGTTCTGCCAGCGGCTCAACCAGAAGCGGGGCGGCGGCTTGATCACCCGGGCCCTCGTCGCGGCGCGCAGCGAGAAGATCCTGACCGAATTCTACGAGAGCTCGCTGGCCGACCTGCATCCGGGGGCCCGGCGATTCGTCGAGGAGGACCTGCTCACCGCCAAGGGATTCCGGCAGACGCTCTCGCTGGATAGCGCCGAGGCCAAGCTCGCCGAATACGGTGCCCCGATTTCGGACCTGACCCGGCTGGTCCAACGCCGGCTGCTGCATTTCGAGCAGCGCGGCCGGCTCACCCGGGTCGAGCTGACCCACGACGTGCTGACCCGAGTGGTCCGGGAATCCCGCAAGGAGCGCCAGGCCAAGGAGGCCGAGGAGGCCCGGCGCCGCGAGGCCGAGGAGTCGGAGCGCCGGGCCGAGGCGGAGCTGACTCGGGTACGAAAGCGGCAACGGGTGACCCGCGCCCTCCTCGGCGTCGTCGCGCTCGCCGCGGCTGCCGCGGTGGGATTCGCCCTCAAGGCGCGCAACTCGACCCGGAAGGCCGAAGCGACCGCCGCGGCGCTCCGCCAGACCCAGCAGGGGCTGGAGCAAAGCACCCTGGCGGCGCAGCAGGCCGGCGCACGGGCGGAACAGGAGCGCGCCGCCGCGGTCCGGGCCGAGAGCTCCGCCGTGACGGCCAAGGACATCGCGCACGCGGCGCTCGCCAAATCGGAACAGATGCTCGCGGACTTCTGCCGCTACAGCCTCAGCGTGATCAACCGCTTCGGCGATTCCACCGCCGGCAAGTCCGATCTCACCAACGCGTACAACGTGCTGGTCGAGCTGTCCGATGCCTCGGTCGAGAACATGGTACGGCAGAACCCGAACTCCGCCTGCCCCCACCAGCTCGAGGCGCGCACCGAAACCGCCGCCACCGGCATTCAGGCCGAGCTCGGCAACAACGAGAGCGCCAAACGGCGGGGCTACAAGGCGCTGCAGGCGGCCCGCACCCTGTTCCAGTTCCCCGATTCGATTTCCCGCCGGGTGGCCGTGCAGAGCTACTTCGACCTGACCTACCAGCTGTGGCGGGTCGACGCCAACGACTCGGCGGCGTACGCGGCCCGCGAGGGGACCCGGCTCGGATCGCTCATCGATCCCCGCGGCGATTCGTCCGCGTTCAACCGGCTGGGCCGGGTCTATCACTACGGCTCGCTGGCCGTGCTCGACATCGCCAAGACCGACAGCAACCCGGCCCGGCGCCGGGAGCTGATCGACGAGGCGCGGCGCATGGCCGACTCGGGACTCGCGGTGGTGGACCGGGGGCTCAAGCGGAAGGATCAGCTCGCGCTCAATCTGCTGTACACCAAGTCCCAGCTCTGGCTCCGCCGGGGCGAAACGGACAGCGCCGCCCACGACAGCACGCGCGCGCTCGCGGCGTACCGGACGGCCGTGGCCGTGGCCGCGGAGCTCCATACGGTGCAGCGGAACATGGGAAGCCGCCGCTGGCGGGCAATCACCCACGCCAGTCTCGGCAACCTCGCGTTCCGCCTCGGGAAGTTCGAGGAGGCCCGCACGGCACACGACAGCGCCGTGGTGGACTGGGGGGTGTACCTGGCCACCTATCGGGAGCTGGGGAATCAGGCCGAGATGGAGTCCGCCTACGACGGCATCGCGTTCAACCTGCTGGAATCCGCCCGCGCGGAGCGCTACCTGGGACGGGCTCTGATCGCCATCTCACTGGTCCGGCAGGCGATCGATACCGCCGATGCGTCATACCGGCTGCGCGCGTCCCCCGTCGCGCTCCGGACCCGGGCCACCACCTACAATTCCGCGGGAGAGATCGTCGAGGGCATTCCGCGCCGCGACCTGGCCGATTCCTTCTATCTGGCGCGGATCCGTCTGGATTCGGCGGCGTTCGTGCGGGAAGCCTCCAACCTGGCCGTGGCGCGCAACTACGAGCAGGGGGTGAGCGCGCTCATCACGGTGACCCAGCTCCGCGCCAGCGCCGATACCGCGCGGAAACCGGTGGCCGAGGCGGTGCGGATCCTGCGAGTCGCGGAAGAACGGGTCCGCCGGCTCCGCGAGCAGCAGCTGTCGATCCGGCGCCGGAGCCTGGCGTTGCTGCAACCCATTCGCCCAAGGACCGACAGCATCCGCCGGGTGGCCGTGCTTCGGGACAGCATCGCCGAGGCGCTGGGGAACCTGTCCTGGTCCGAGCTGATGGTGGAGCGTCCCGAACAGGCGCTCGACCACGCGAAGGAGAGCCTCCAGCTGTCCGACAAGAACAGCTTCGTCCTGCCCAATCTCCTCAACGCGATGGTGCTCACCGGAGACGACGAGGGCGCCGCGGCCTACTTCCGCGCCAACGCGACCCGGATGGTCGAGAGCAGTCCGGTGCTCTTCGCCTGCGCGGTGATCCGGGACATCAGAGCCCTGCGCTGGCGCGGCGTCGCCACCGACCGGCACGTCCAGCTGGTCGAGCGCCTCGGGGCCTCGCAGATCGCCCAGTGTCGCTTCCCGACGCTGCCGACCCAATAGACCCGGCCCGGCTCCGGGCCGCCATTCCGGACGGCGTCCGTTTCGGCACCTCGTCCTGGACCTATCCCGGCTGGAAGGGGCTGGTCTACCGCCGGGACTACCCGGCCACCGGCGCGGGCGCCGAGATGCTGGCCGAGTATGCCCGCTATCCGCTGTTCGGCACGGTGGGGATCGATTCCAGCTTCTACACGCCGCTCGTCGAAAAGACACTCCGGAGCTACGCCGCGGCGCTGCCCGAAGGCTTCCCCTGCCTGAGCAAGGTGTGGGACCGGCTCACCGTGCACACGTTCGCCAAGGCGCGCGAAAAGGTCCGGGCGGGCCAGCCCAATCCCGATTTCCTCAACCCGGACCTGTTTCTGGAGTCGGTGTGGGGCCCGCTCGAGACCTATTTCGCCGGGCACACCGGGCCGCTGATCTTCGAGTTCCAGGCCATCGCCCGGCAGGACCAGGTGGCGCCGTCCGAGTTTGCCGAGCGGCTCGACCGTTTCTTCGCGAGGCTGCCGCGGCAGGGCCGGTACAGCGTCGAGGTCCGCAATCCCGAGTTCCTGACGCCGGCGTACTTCGCGGTGCTCCGGGAGCACGACGTGGCCCACGTGCTGAGCTCCTGGACCAGGATGCCGTCCATCGGCATGCAGCTCGACCTTCCCGGCTCGGTCACCGCGGGATTCCTGGTGGTGCGGGCGCTGCTCCGCCCGGGCCGGTACTACGCCGACGCCGTCGATGCGTTTCAGCCGTACGACCGGATCCGGGACCCTAACCCGGAGCTCAGGCGCGATCTGGTGCGGGTGGTGGAGACGGCGGAGCGGCTGCGGATTCCGGCCTATATCCTGGTGAACAACCGGGCGGAGGGAAGCGCGCCGCGGACCATCGCGGCGGTGGCGCAGCTGCTCAGCGACCGCCGATCGCTCTCCGCTTCCCCGCCCGCCTGAACCGCCGCTTGGCGGGCCGCCGGCCCCGTCCCGCGGCCGCGTGGGCCGCCTGGGCCAGGCGGGTCAGGTGGGCCAGCTCGCTCGCGTAGGGGACCTCGACCCAGCCGTGGGTGAGCGCCAGACGTTCCGAGAGGAAGGGTCTCGCCGCCGCCGTCGCGAGGATGTCGGTGCGGAGCGGTTCCGGCAGCCGCAGCATCAGCGCGTCGTTCCCGAGCACCGCAAACATCCGCTCCCCGTGGAAGAACGCCTCGGTGCCGAACAGCTTCTTGACCCGGACCGGGGCCAGCTCGGCCAGCGCGTCGCGCACCAGGGCGGGTCGGGAGGACGTGGTCATCCGGAGATCGTACCGCCCAAACCGGGGTTCCGCCAGCAGGAACTCCCGCTGCCCGGCGGTTAGGCCAGGGCGGCGTCCAGCCGGTCGGCCACCCCGGCCACCGCGCAAATCCGGACGATCGTCTCGCCGATCTTGTTGTTGGGGGTCGAGGCGCCGGCGGTGATCCCGATCGAGCGAACCCCGTCGAGCCACCCGGTCTCGACCGTCTGGGACTTTCCGCCGATGGGCCGGTGGCGGAGCTCACCGCTGACCGGATCGATGCAGTCGGAATCTTCGATGTGATAGGTGCGCACGTTCCGGCTCGCGCAGAGCGCGGCCAGGTGGGTCGTGTTGCTGGAGTTGTACCCCCCCACGACGAGCATGAGCTCGGGCGGGTCCGCGAGCAGCTCGATCACCGCGTCCTGGCGTTCCTGGGTGGCCGAGCAGATGGTGTCGAAGGTACGGACGTGCGCCGGGGCGGCCGCGTCGCCGTATTTCCGCACCATGGTTCGCCGGACTTCCTCGGCGATCGCCAGCGACTCGGTGGACAGCATTGTGGTCTGGTTGGCCAGTCCGACCATCTCGAGGTCCCGGGAAAAATCGAATTCCGACGACATCGCCCCCGCGAACCTCGCACCCATCGCCGCGGCGTCACCTCCGCCCTCGATGAAATCGCAGACCGCGCGCGCCTCGTCCATGTTGAGCACCACCAGGTAGCGGCCCCCCGGCTGCTTGGTCACCTGGCTCGCGGTCGCCTTGGTTTCCTCATGCCAGTGCTTGCCGTGGATCAGGGCGGTGAAGCCGTCCCTGGCGTAGCTCTCCACCCGCTTCCAGACGTTGAGCACCGACCCGCAGGTGGTGTCGACCAGCACGCAGCCGATGGCCTTCAACCGGTCGAAGTCCTGGATCGTGACGCCGAACGCCGGCATGATCACCACATCGTCGCCGGTGAGACGGGTGAAGTCGAATTCCCCGCCGTCCCCACGGTGCAGGAAGCTGATGCCCATCGCTTCGAGCTTGGCGTTGACGTGGGGGTTGTGGATGATCTCGCCCACCAGGTGAAGCCGCCGCTCGGGGAACTTCGCTCGCGTCTCGTAGGCGTAGTCCACCGCGCGGTCCACGCCGTAGCAGAACCCGAATTCCTTGGCCAGGCGAAACGCCAGCGGCCCGACCGTGAGCCGGTGCCCCCGGGAGCGCAGCGTTTCAATGAGGTGGGAATGGTAGTCGGCGGAGAGCAGTCCCTCGATCTGGCCCTTGAGCCCGAAACCCTTCCGGAAATACGTCGCTTCCGCCATGGAGGAAATCTACCCGGCCCCGGGCTTGTTGGCCCGGCCGCACACACCCTCTGCCGGAGCGACCGGAACCTGGTCGAACGAGCCCGTGAGCTGGAGGGTGTCGGCGCTGCTGACCGGCCGGAGCCGAACCTCGAGGCTGCCGGAGACCATCCGTCCACCCCGGGTCACCGTCACCTGGCCACCCATCGCGTCGAAGCCCAGGAGATTGACCTCGCCGAGCATGCGAAGCGCCACGTGGGCCTGGGGACGGCCCGGGGTGAAGTTCGGTGTCTCGTTCACCACGTACAACTCGGCCCGCACCGAATCCCGTGCGATCAGGGAAAGCCCGACGGCGGTATCACCCCGAACCGCCACGAGCTCGAGCAGCGTATCCGCGGCGCACCAGCGTGCCGTGGCGGGGGCGCTGAACCGGCCCCGGAGCGTCCCGGTCCACTCGACGGAAATGGTGCCCGGCCGGGGACGCGCGCGCGCGCCGCCGCGTCCGGTGCACGCCGCGCCGATCACCACGGCGAGAATCAGGAGAGCCCGCATGGCAGGAAGCTAGGCGCCGCCCCGCCCCCGGTCCACCGGGCGCGATAGCGAACCGCCGCCCGGGAGATCAGCTCACGGGCGGCGGGACGGAAACAGCGTGGGTATCGGAGGACGGCTCGGCGGGCGGACGACTAGTGGTCCGGGCCTATGAGGCCTGGGCCCATTTGCTCCGTCCGTCCCGATGGAGACCGTAGGCCCGAAGCCGGCGCCACAAGGTGGTGCGGCTGATGCCCAGGCTCTTGGCGGTCTCGGCCAGGCGCCAGCCATGCTCGTCGAGCGATCGGACGATTGCCTCTCGCTCGCGGTCAGCCAGGGTGGTAGGACCCACGCTGCCCTGGATGAACATCGCCTCGCCCAGATCCAGGTTTCCGACTCGAATGGGTTTGAGCCGTCCCCCCAGCTCGGCGAGAGCAGGCAAGAGGTCGGACGCGGGGCGGCTGAGGTCGAGTCCCAGCTCACGGGCCTGCTGATTGGCGTAGAGCACTTTCCCCTGAGGGTCGAAAACGATCACCGCCTCACTGAAGGCGTCCAGCAGGGCCTTCGCGAGGGGCGAAAACACCGAGGGGAGCGGAGTTGGGTGGTTAGGCGCCGTCATACTTCCGATCTACGGGGAGGCCGGGAATTTAGTTTCAGAAAGGAACCCCCGCCAGCAGGAGGAGCGTTGACAGTAGATGTTATAACATCTATTATGGTGAGCGTACTGCCGTCCGGCAACGACGCCGAAACCAACGCGCCGGGAGGCGCTGTTCGAATGACTGATTCAAAAGTGAAACTGGAAGCCGGCTCCGCCTCGTTTACCGAGTCGCCACCCGGATTCCGTCTCCCTCAGGGACTTACCCTCGGCCCGGTCCGGCTCGAAGTAGCCGACTTGGGCAGGTCGCTGGAGTACTATCAGCGGGTCCTCGGCCTTAGGGCACTCGAGCGGAATGCCCGCCGGGCCGTCCTGACCGCGCAAGAGGACCCGGTTCCCCTGGTCGAGCTCGACGAGCGCCGCGGCGCTGCGCCGGTACCGCGGCGCGGCAGACTCGGGCTGTACCATTTTGCCCTGCTCCTCCCTCACCGCGCCGATCTGGGCCGATTCCTGAGTCACCTCGCGGCCATCGGCGTGTATCCGGGGATGTCCGATCATCTGGTCAGCGAGGCGCTCTACCTGACGGATCCGGACGGACTGGGCATCGAGGTGTACGCCGACCGTCCGCGCAGCAGCTGGCGCATGAACGGCTCCGCCCTCGCCATGGCAACCGATCCGCTGGACGTGGAGGACCTTCTCAAGGCCGCAGGAGGCCTCCCCTGGACCGGCGCGCCGGCGGGCACCCGCGTAGGCCATGTACATCTCCACGTGGGAGACCTGAAGCAGGCGGCGGCCTTCTTCCACGCGGGGCTGGGACTGGACCGCGTGATCCTCGCCTTCCCCGGCGCGCTCTTCCTTTCGGCCGGCGGCTACCATCACCACCTGGGAACCAACACCTGGGCCGCGGACGCACCGCGGCCGACCGAGGGCGACGCCCGGTTGCTCGAGTGGACCCTTCGCCTGCCCCAAGCGGCCGAGCTGCAGGCCGCCGCTAGGTCCCTGGTGGAACGCGGGTATGAGGTGACGCGAGAAGGGAACGACGCGGTGTCCACGGATCCCTGGGGGACCCGGGTGCGGCTCACCAGCGGGATCTAGGTCGACGTCAGGGCACTCCTGCGTCGCTGCTCCGCGATGATCACGATGCCCACGCCGATGAAGATGGCCGTGCCGGCCAGGGCGACGCGCAGGGTCAGCTCTTCTCCCTGAAGGACCAGCGGGGCCACGGCGGTGGTGATGAGCGGCTGAAGGTAGATGAAGCTGGTGACCAGGGTCGGCGAGGCGCGCCGCAACGACCAGAGATTCAGGAAATAGGTGACGGTCGTCGGGAAGACCGTCATGTATGCCAGCCAGAGCAGCAGGCGATTGTTGAGCTGCTCCGGATGTACCGACCCGGCGGCATTCACCCCGAGGGGGAGCACGCCGATGAGGCCGGTCAAGGTCAGACAGAAGGCCACCGTTACCGGCGAGTAGCGCTCCAGCATCTGCTTGGACAGGAGGAACGCCAGCGCGTTGAACGCCATGCCGAGCAGCACCAGGACATTGCCGAGGGCAACGTCGGGCGCGAGCGAGACGCGGTCAGGCCCGATCAGATAGACGGTTCCCAGCGCGGCGACCGCCACGCCGGCCCACTTGAGTCCGCTGGGCCGATCTCCGAGCAGGGCCCACCCGAATACCACCGTGAAGATGGGAATCATGGGGATCAGGATGGCCGCGTCGATCGCGGTCGTCCGGGTGAGCCCGAGCAGGATCAGCAGCTGATTCCCCGCCCCGCCCAGCACCCCCAGCATCGCGAATTTCGCCCAGTCGGACACCGTCCGAGGCGTTCCGCCCTTCATGGCGCGGTGCGCGATGAAAAAGACGATCGACGCCACGACCATACGGAGCGTAACGATGACCGGAGCGGGTACAATCGGCAGCAGGAACTTGCCGACGATGACTCCGCTCGCATAGATCATCTGAACCAGGACCAGAGCGAGGATGACTCGCATTGACCTTTACTTTCAATGTGTTACGTTTGAATGTCCGTTCAGTCAAATCACCAAACCAGCCGGAGTTCCATGAAAGACGCTATTCTGGGAGCCGCGATCGACGTTATCGCTCTTCACGGACTGAACAACTGGACAGTGGAGGAGGTGGCTAATCGAGCCCACTGCGCCAAAGGCCTGGTGAACTATCACTACCGCTCGAAACAGGACCTGCTCGTCCGCGCGTCCGAGACCCTCCGAGACGACCGCTTTGCCCGCCGTCTTGCGGCTATTGGCCTGCCGGGTTCAGCCTCACTCGACCGACTCTGGACCGTGCTGGTCCAGGAGGTGGAGTCCGGCTGGTTCGCTGCCTGGCTCAGTCTGCTTGCCTCCGACGGGCCGCTCCGGACAGCGGCAGCCGAGCGACCGGCCGACATGGAGTCCTTTGCCGTGACCCTCGGCCGCTCCCTTGGATTGGGCGACCAGCTCGGCCGGCAGGCCCCGCTCATCCAGTCCGCGCTCGACGGTCTCCAGCTCCGGCTGCTCCAAGGTGCGTCGGTCGCCGATACCGAGGAAGCCTATCATCGCTTCTGGCTAGGCGCCCTCGGATAAAAGGATAAGAGGTGCCGGGTGGGAAGGCATGACGTGAAGAGGGGGCCCCGAACGTCTCGGGGCCCCCTCTTCACGGCCGCCTACTACCTCGGTCCCCGGTTTACCTGATCCCCGCGACGGTCCTGGGCGCGCCGTCCTGCCAGTATTGCGGCGCCAGGATACGCTGGCGGGGCCAGATTTCATTCAGGGTGCCCGCGTCGTAGATCCGGCCGTTCTTCATCACGTACCGCAGGGTATTCGAGTTGCGGATATTCTCGAGCGGGTTGGCGTCCATCACCACGATGTCCGCCATCTTGCCGGCCTCGAGGCTGCCCAGATCGGCGCCCATACCGATGGCCTCGGCGCCGAAAATCGTGGCGGCCCGCAGCACGTCGTGGGGCGACATTCCCCCCGAGGCCATGGACCAGAGTTCCCAGTGATATCCCAGACCCTGGAGCTGGCCGTGGCTGCCGATGCCGATCCGGGCCCCGTTTTCGATCATGCGCTTGGCGAACTCCGCGTGCATCGGGAAGACGTATTCCTCTTTCCGGAACCATCCACCGGGGCCCGGGCTACCCCCCGAGCCGGTGCCGCGCCGACGGGTCCGCGCATCGAGCGCGGGCTCGGGAAAGAAATGGCGCAGCTTCGCGTCCCCATGGACGTTTTCCGTCCCGTAATAGTAGTTCTCGCCGAACGGGCCGCCGTAGGAGACCAGCAACGTCGGTGTGTTGGTCGTCTGCGACGCCTTGAACAGCTCCACCACATCGTTGTAGATCGGCGCGATGGGAAGCGCGTGCTCCACGCCGGGATAGCCGTCCATCGCGTGGGTAAGCTCGAGCTTGAAGTCGAGCCCGCCCTCCGTGGTGGGCATGATGCCGAGCTCCCTGGCAGCCATGATGATCCACTGTCGCTGCTGCCGGTTGCCCGCCATGTACATCTTGAGGGTCTTGGTGTCCCAGTACTGGCTGTACCGCTTGAGCACGGCGCGCGCGTGGTCCAGATCCCGGATGTTCTCACCGTCCGGAATGCCGACGCCGGGCCCGGTGGAGTACACCCTCGGCCCCAGCATGCCGCCGCTCTCGACCCGGTCCTGGTAGCTGAGCACGTCGGTGGTCTGGGTCTGAGGATCGCGCGTGGTGGTCACCCCGTAGGCCAGCGTGGTGAGATACTCCCAATGCTGAGCCGGATGGATTTCCCAGACCAATCCTTGCGCATGGTAGTGGGTGTCCACGAACCCGGGGAGCACGGTCTTCCCGGAGACGTCGATGATCTTTGCCCCGCCGGGGATCTTGACCTCGCCCCGCTTGCCGACCGCGAGAATGCGATTGTCCTTCACGACGATGTCGGCGTTTTCGATGATCTCCTTTCCCTTCATCGTGATGGCGCGACCGCCTCGCAGAACCACGGTGCCCTTGGGCGTGTCCCGGGGAACTCCCACCTTGATCCGCACCTCGACCGGCTTGTACCCCGGCTTCTCGACCACCCGCTTGGCCGAATCGGCCCGCAGCGCCTGAATCTTCGACTGGATGGAATCGGGCACCGTCCCGCCCGCCTTCTTGATGCTGTCCGCCCTGGCGTTCAGCATCTTGAGACTGTCGGTCCGGGCCGCCGCCAGCTTGGTGCTGTCGGCCTTGGCCTTGTCGGCGCTCTTCTTGGCGGAATCGGCGTGGGCGGAATCCGCCTTCAGCATATCGATGCGCGGCTGAATCGAGTCGGCGCGCCCGCCGGCCTTCTTGATGCTGTCGGCGGTAGCCTGCAGTGACTTCAGGCTGTCGGCGCGGGCCGCCGCCCGGCGGGTGCTGTCGGCCTTGGCGCGGTCGATCACCTTGAGGCTGTCCTCGACGATCTTGGCCTGGTCGAGATCGTAGGTGACGAACGCGTTGCCCATTCCCCAATGGACCACCCGCCCGCTGGAGCCCCAGGACGGGAATTCGCCGCCGATATCGGTGAGCCGCTTGATGGGCACCGGCCCGCCGGACACGGAGGTGGTCGGCACCGGGCCGCCCACCTGGGGTATGGTCACCGTGTACACGTCGGTCCCGGCCTGCACCAGGGCGAGATCGCCCTTCGGCGCCATGAGAACCAGTCCCGCGGGCGGCGGACCCTGGGCTCCTTCGCGGGGCGGACCCTCCGCCTCGGCGAAGAACGGCCCCAGCCGGCGCGGGAGCGCCAGGCCCTCATCGGCTTCGATACCGGGAACGCCGGCACCGACGCCCGGCAAGCGGGTGACGCGGAGGTGCTGCTTCACATCGGTGCCGTCCCAACGGAACGACACCAGCCCTTCCACCGGGCTGTAGGCGTAGATCCGCGAGGTGTCCGATGAGAAATGCGCGACGTCGCGGGTCCCGCTCGGGGCGATGAGCACCGCGTCTCCGCCGCTGGCGGCGACCCAGACGAATTCGGCGCCCAGCGTGTTGCCCACCTCGCGATAGTCGCGGGCGGTGCCCCGCGTGGCGACGATCCGGGAGCCGGTCGGCGACCAGGCGAGGTTGTAGTACATCGCCGGGGTGCGGGTGAGCGCAACCGGCACGGCGCCCTTGGGTCCCGCCTCCGCGGCGACCTTCATGATCTGCCCGCCGGCCGCGTCCCCCCAGGTGACGTAGGCGATCCATTTGCCGTCGGGCGACCAGGCCGGGTGGAACTGGCCGACGTCCGTTGGATCCAGGCGCCGGGGCGTGCCCGACGGGAGATCGGCGATGTAGAGCCGGTCGAGCGCGGTGAAGACCACCCGCTTGCCATCGGGCGACGCGACCGGGTTGCGGATCTGGCGGGCGGTGAGCATGGCCGAGGTGTCGACCCGGTAGGCGAACTTCACCTCGGGCCCGATATCGAGCTTCACATCGGCGGTGAAGGGGATCTTGGCCGCGGCGCCGCCATCCACCGGAATCCGCCAGATCTCTCCGCCGTAGGAGGCGACCACCGACCTGGAATCCGGCATGAAGGCGTAGCCCGGCAGCACGTCGAGCGGCGCGCGGGACTCCTGCTCGTCGCGCTGCACCGGATAGGCCAGCCAGCGCTCCTCCCCGCTGGCCAGATCGCGAATCACGAGACCGGTCTCGGTGTGGTACCGGGTCCCGTAGACCAGCCACTTCCCGTCCGGAGAAATCTCGGGTCGGAAGGCGGACCCGTAGCGGACCGTCATCCGGCTGGATTCACCGGTCTGCCGGTCGTACCGGGCCAGCTCGTACTGCGGCAGGATGGCGTTGTATTGCCAGTCGCCGTTCCGGCCCGCATACCAGATGTAGCGCCCATCGGGAGAGAACGCGGCGCCCAGTCCCTTGAGCCCGGCCGGCTGCTGGAGCATGGTGAGCCCGCCGCCGCCGTCCACGTGGTACATCTGCAGCTTCGCGGGACCGCCGAGACCGGCCGAGCGGCTGTCCACGACATATTTCCCGTCGGGCGCCCAGCGCGGGGAGAAGTGCAGGTTGTTGTTCCCCTGGGTGAGCTGGGTCGTGTCCTTCATGTCGAGCGACAGAATCCAGATGTTGTCGCCGCCGCTCCGATCCGAGACGAAGACGACCTTCTTCCCGTCCGGACTGAAGCGCGGCTGGGCATCGTACGCCATCCCGCTGGTGAGGCGGGCCGCGGTGCCTCCCGAGATCGGCAGGGTGTAGAGGTCGCCCAGGAGATCGAAGACGATGGTCCGGCCGTCGGGGCTCACGTCCAGCGAAATCCAGGTGCCCTTGGACGCCGAGAAGCTGGCGTGGCGCCCCACCTCGAGCGGCAGGGGTTTGGGCGGAGGACCTCCGTTGGCTCCGGGGCCCCGGGGGCCCTGGGCGGCGAGGAGAGCGGGAATCAGTGCGGCCACCAGGGCGGAGCCACCGCGTGCGCGCATGGAAAACCCCTTGATAGACATGGCGGGCCTCACCGGATGCCGGAGGGAGTGTTCGGCGCGGTGTGGCGCCACGGTTGATCGCCGGCGGGTTTCTGCCTGGGCCACAGCTCGTCCAGCGTGTTGCCGTCGTAGAGACGGCCGTTCTTCATCACGAAGTGGATGGTGTTGGTGTTCCTGAGATCCTGGAGCGGATCCTTGTCGAGCACCACCAGGTCGGCGAGCTTGCCGGGCTCGAGCGAGCCCAGGTCCTTGCCCAGCCCGATGGCTTCGGCGCCGTAGATCGTCGCGACGCGGAGCACGTCGTGGGGTGTCATCCCGCCGCTTCCCATCATCCACATCTCCCAGTGGTAGCCCAGGCCCTGGAACTGGCCGTGACTGCCGACACCGGCGCGGCCGCCGGCCTCGATGAGCTGCTTGATCCACGCGGCGTGCCGCGGGAAGGAGTATTCCTCCTTCATGAACCAGCCGCCCGGGCCGGGGCTCCCCCCGGCACCCTGTCCACGGCGGCGGGCCTTGGAGTCGAGCTCTTCGGGCGGGGTGAAGTACTGGACCTTGGGGTCGTCCACCGGACTCTCGTTGGTGTACCAGTAGTTCTCACCGAACGGACCGCCATAGGAGACGATCATGGTCGGCGTGTTGGTGGTCTGGGTCGTCTTGAACAGCTCGATCACGTCATTGTAGGCCGGATCGATCGGCATGGTGTGCTCGATGCCGGGATAGCCGTCCATGGCATGGGTCATGTTGAGGCGGTAATCGAGCCCGCCTTCGGTGGTCGGCATGAGCTTGAGCTCGCGCGCCGCCATGATGAGCCATTGGCGCTGCATGCGATTGCCGGCCAGATACATTTTGAAGGTCTTGGTGTCGTAGTAGTCGCTGTAGCGCTTGAGAATATTCCGCGCGTGATCGAGGCTGCTCACCTTCTCGCCGCTGAAGACGCCCGGCCCGGTGGAGTAGATCCGCGGGCCGATCGCCGAGCCGGCCTCGACCCGGTCGCCGTAGGTCAGCACGTCGGTGGTGGCGGTTTGCGGATCGCGGGTGGTGGTGACGCCATAGGCCAGGTTGGCCAGGTAGATCCAGGGCTGCTGCCAGTGCAGACCCCAGGCCGGCCACATGTGGGAATGGGTGTCCACGAACCCGGGGACGATGGTCTTGCCGCTCACGTCGATGACCCGCGCGCCGGCCGGCTCCGGCCCGCGGGGCCCGACGCTCACGATGCGGTTGTTCCGGATCACGATGTCGGCGTTCTCCACGATTTCGTGGCCCTTCATCGTCACGGCCCGGGCACCGCGGAGCACCACCGTTCCCTGGGGAATGTCCCGCTCGGCGGCCACGAGCATCCGCTGTTCCTGCGGCCGATAGGCGGCCCGCGCCCGGGTGGCGGAATCGGCGTGGGCCCGGAACAAGCTGTCGTCGGTGGCCTGCGCCTGGTCGAGCCGGTAGGTCACGAAGGCGTTGCCGATCGACCAGTAGATGGTCCGGCCATCGGCGCCCCAGACCGGGAATTCGCCGCCGATGTCGGTGAGCTTCCGCACCGGCACCGCGGCGCTGTCGGGCTTGCTGACGTTGACCGTCGGCACCGTCCCGCCGGTGACCGGCACCGTCACCACATAGAAGTCATTGTTGTACACCGCGAGAGCCAGATCACCCTTGGGCGCCATGAGGATGGGCCCGGCGGGAAATCCGGTCGGGATCGGCTCCCGATCCTGGTCCCCGGCCGCGACCTGGTCCTGCTTGGGCATCGGCATGTCCTCGAGGGCCTGGCCGCGCGCCGTCAGGGTGAACGGCAAGGGACCCAGGACCCGGAGGTGCTGCTTCAGGTCGGTGCCGTCCCACCGGAACGACACCAGTCCCTGGGCGAAATCGAAGGCGTAAATCCGGGTGGTGTCGCTGGTGAAATGCGGGTTGGACCGGTTCCCCGCCGGTCCGATGAGGGTCACGTCGCCGCCGGTGGCCGGTACCCAGACGAATTCGGCGCCGGTGTTGGGGTAGAACGGATCGATCGACTGCTTGAGATCGCGGGATGGCGAGCGCACCGCGACGATGCGGCGCCCGTCGGGGGCCCAGGCCAGCTGCTGGTACAGGGCCGGCACCCGGGTCAGCTCCACCGGTGTTCCACCGGCGGGGCTCGCCCGCATGATGTGGCCGCCATCGCCGTCCCAGGTCGCGTAGGCCAGGGCGCTCCCGTCGGGCGACCAGGTGGGGAAGTACTCCGCGATGTCCTGGCTGGTCACCCGGCGCGGCACGCCGCCGGGGAGATCCGCCACGTACAGCCGGTCCAGCGCGGTGAATGCCACACGGCGTCCGTCCGGCGAGGCCACCGCATCCCGGATCTGCTTGACGGTAAAGGTGGGCGTATCCTGGATGGGATACTCGAACTGGAGCCGCGGACCCACCGCCACCTGGGCGTCCACCACGAAGGGGATCTTCGCGGGCGCCGTGCCATCCACCGGCACCCGCCAGATCTCGCCGCCGTAGGAGATCACGACCGCCTTCGAGTCCGGGGTGAAGGAATAGCCGGGCAGCACGTCCATGTTGGCGACCGACTCCTGGTCATCGCGCTGGATCGGGTAGGCCAGCCAGCGCTCCTCGCCGCTGGCGAGATCCCGAATGCGGAGGCCGGTCTCCGTCTCCTGGCGCGAGCCGTAGGTCAGCCACTTCCCGTCGGGCGAGATCGCGGGGCGGAACGCCGAGCCGAACCGGGCCGACATGGTGGTGCGGGTGCCGGTCTGCCGATCGTACACCGCCAGCTGATACTGCGGCATGATGGCGTTGTACTGCCAGGTTCCATTCCGCTGGGCAAACCAGATGTAGCGCGAATTGGGGCCCATGGCGGGGCCCATGACCCGGGGGCCGGGGGACGCCCCGAGCTGCAGGCCGTACCCCCCGTGCACGTTGTAGAGCCAGAGCTTTTCGGTGGCGAGGGGGGTGGACTTCGCGACGAACACATACTGCCCGTCGGGGGTCCAATCGGGCGAGAGATAGCCGTTATCTACCCCGCGGGTGAGCTGCAGGGTGTCCTTCAGGTCCACGCTCATGATCCAGACGTTGTCGTCGCCGCTCCGGTCCGAGACGAACGCGATCCGCTTCCCGTCGGGACTCCAGCGCGGCTGCATGTCGTGGGGGAGCCCCGAGGTGAGCCGGGTGGCCTTGCCCCCGGTGATCGGGAGCGTGTAGAGGTCTCCCAGCAGATCGAACACGATCGTCTGACCGTCCGGGCTCACGTCGAGCGACATCCAGGTCCCCTTGCTCGTCGTGAAGGTGGCGTACCGGTCCGGAACCAGGGGAAGCCCGGGTTTGGGCAGCTGGGCCCGGGCGACGGCCGGGAGACCGGCCGCGCAGAGGAGAGCGGCGAGCGCGCGATATGCGCCGGCGCGGTGAACCATGAGGCTGCTCCGCAGGAATAAAGGATGTGGGGTGTGCTGCAAAACCCTACGGCGGGGGCTGAACCGAAGATTCCGCCGGATCCGGTCTAGATTTCAGGAAGATACGCCCCGGAACGCTCGAGTGCCAAGGAAAACCAGGGTGGCCCGTACCGCATGGAAGGTCGTGATGCTGACCGGACTGGCCGGTGCCCCCGTGGGAGCGGCGGCCCAGGCACGGATCCCGGAGATCAAGGCCAAGGGGAACACGCCCTGCGAGGTCCACCCGGAAACGGCGGCCGAAACCGCGGAGCTCTGGGTCCGGGCGCAGACGGCGCTCCTGAGCTCGACCGCCACCGACTCGGCCCCGCAGCTTCTGCTCATCCAGAAGTGGCGGCGGAGACTCACCCGATCGCTCACGCTGCTCTACGAACGGCGGGACACCACGCTGGTGGCCACCCGGCAGCCGTTCGGGGTCAAGACGCCGAGCAACCTGGAGCGGGTCGGCTACATCCAGCCGCTGCTGCAGTCGGTCATCTTCTACGGCCCCGACCCCGATGAGATCATCACCGAGCGATTCCTCCGGCAGCATTGCTTCCACCGGGTCCCGGGAAGCGGAGCCACCGAGGGGCTGATCGGTCTGGCGTTCGACCCGCTCCCCCGGCAGCAGAACCCCGACGTCTCGGGCACGCTCTGGATCGAACCGGTGAGCGGCGCGCTCCGGTCGGTGGACTACGGCTGGACCAATCCGCCGTTCTGGGCCGATGGAGGCAAGGCGCGGGGGCGAACCGATTTCGTCCGCCTGGCGTCCGGCGGATGGGTCACCCAGCGATGGTATATCCGGTTGCCCAGCGTGGACGTCGGATTCGACTACGACTTCAACGGCTACGTGGAGGAAGGCGGGGAATTGCTCGCGGTGGGGCCGCCGACCCCGAAGAGGAAACCGTGATGCGTCTGGCCTCGCTTCGAAGCGCCGCCGCCGCCGCGGGCGCTACCCTAGTGCGGTTCCCGATGGCGCTGCTGTCCGGGTTCGTCGCCTGCGGGACGATGCTGCACCTCATCGGCATGGACGAGTCCTCCAACCAATCGTCGCTCCGGCTCCTGGCGGTGGCGGTCATGGGGCTCGCGCTGTTCACGGCGGCCCGGACCGGCGCCGAGCGTCGGGACGCCCGGGTCGCCAGCCTGTGGCTGGTCTACGCGGTCCTCGGGGCCGGATTGGCCACCCTCTATGTGCTCTCGCTGGGCTGGACCGACCAGATGGCCGGCATCCGCCTGGCACAGTTCCTGGTGCTCGCCCATCTCGCCGTCGCCGTGGCGCCGTACCTCGGGGTGGAGCGTCCCAGCGGATTCTGGCAATACAATCGCTTCCTGCTGCTCCGCTATCTGGAGGCCTCGTTCTACACCCTGGTGCTGTTCGCCGGTCTCGCGATCGCGCTCGGCGCCCTCGACAAGCTCTTCGGGGTGAGCGTGCCGGGGAAGGACTATTTCCGTCTACTGGCGGTGCTGGCCTTGGTCTTTCATCCCTGGTTCCTCCTGGCCGGCGTGCACGCGGACTATCAGGCCCTGGACGCGCGCGAGGACTATCCGCTGATTCTCAAGGTGTTCAGCCAGTTCGTCCTGATTCCGCTGGTGACGGTCTACCTCGTGATCCTCACCGCGTACCTGGGGAAGGTGGTCTTCACCCGCACCTGGCCCAGCGGCTGGATCGGATACCTGGTGTCCACGGTGTCCACCATCGGCGTGCTGGCGCTGCTGCTGGTCTACCCGATCCGGCGACGGGGCGACACGCCCTGGGTCAACGCCTACACGCGGTGGTGGTTCGTGGCCCTGCTGCCTTCGCTGGTGATGCTCCTCCTGGCGGTAGGGAAACGGATCGGGCAGTACGGTGTGACCGAGGAGCGCTACTTCCTGGGCGTGCTCACGGTGTGGATGCTGGGCATGTCGATCTACTTCGGCCTGACCGGGTCGACCCGGATCAAGCGCATCCCAGAGACGCTGCTGGCGGTCGTGCTGCTGAGCGCGGCGGGTCCCTGGGGCGCGTACGCCGTGTCGGAGCGGAGCCAGGTCTCGAGGCTCGGGCGACTGCTCCAGGCCAACGACCTGGGGCGGCCGGGAAAGATCACGCCGCCGGCCGGCGCGGTCCCGGAGCAGGACCGGGCTCAGATCAGCGCGGTGCTGCGCTATCTGGCCGCCGTGCACGGATCCGGCGCGGTCGCGCGGGTGCTGGGAGTCCCCGCCGATTCGGCGCTGGTCTGGACCGGGCGTACCGGCACCACTGACATGGAGGCGCGGGAGGCGATGCGCCGTCTCGGGCTGGAATATGTGGACCAATGGTCCTCCGGGGTCGATCACCGGTCCTACTATGCCCACGCAACTGAAGACCTGAGCGTCCCCGTCGAGGGTTTCGAGGTGGTCCGGAGGATTTCGTTTCCGTCCACGGCGCTGATCGAGAACCAGGCCGACACGCTGGAGATCGCCCGGGACAGCATCGGCGGGGGAATCGTGGTGAAGCATGCGGGACTTCCCCTCCTCACCCTGGATCTGGTGAGCCCGATCCGGCTCGCGCTGGCGCGGGACTCCACCGGGAACAAGTCGGCCCTGACGCTCCCGGGTCCGATCGTGGTGGAAGGCCAGGCCGGCGGCTACCGGGTACGGGTGGTGCTGGTGAGCGTACGGGGAGACATCGAAGCGGGCGTACTCCGCGTGCAGGGCGCCGAGGGAATGGTGATGGCGGCGGGATTCCGGAAGCGCGTACTACTAACTCCCTAGTTGACAGAATCGGGGCCGGGCGCCAGCTTCTACTAAACTATTAGTAGGAGACCCCGATGAGCATCCGGTTGAGCGACCGCGAGCTGGACGTGATGGCGGTGCTGTGGGCCCGGGGGTCGGGCACCGTCGCCGAGGTGCGGGAATCCCTGGCCGATCCGCTGGCCTATACCACGGTGCTGACGGTGCTCCGGACTCTGGAGGAGAAGGGGTTCGTGGGCCACGAGGAGGAGGGCAAGGCCCACCGCTACACGCCGCTGGTGGCGCGGGAGCGGGCGGGCCGGAGCGCGCTCAGCCGCCTGGTGGAAAAGCTGTTCGAGGGCTCTCCCGAGCTGCTGATCACCCAGCTGGTCAGCGACCGAAAGCTCTCGGCGGAAGAGATCCGCCGGCTCAAGCGGATCCTCGATGAGCGGTTGAAGGGGGGCGCGAAATGATCGCCTCCTGGATGCTCTACACCCTGCTGGTAGGAGGACTGGTGAGTGTGGCGGCGCTGGCCGCGGAGCGCGCCCTGCTGCTCCTGCGGATTCCGGTGCGGGCGGTCTGGGCCACCGCCCTCAGCCTCTCGCTGCTGGTTCCCTGCCTCGCGCATTTCCTTCCCCGGCGGGTGCCGATTCCGCCCGCCATCGAGCGGGCGATGTTGAAGACGGCCGACCTGGCGTCTCCACCGAAGGTACTGACTTGGCCCTACAAGGCGGCACCAGCGGAGGCCCCCTTCCCGCTCGGTCGGGTGCTGCTGATCGGCTGGGCCGCCGCGAGCATCGGGCTGGCCCAGCTGATCCTCTATTCGATGGCGGTACTGTACGGACGGAGACGCGAATGGCGGCGGGAGACGATCGAGGGCGTCGAGGTCCTGGTGGCTCCCGACTTCGGGCCGGCGGTGGTGGGGTGGCGACGGCTCGAAATCGTGCTCCCGGCCTGGTCGATGGAGCTGGCCCGTGATGCGCGGGCGCTGGTGGTGCGCCACGAGGACGAGCACCTGCGGCGCCGGGATCCCCGCTTGCTGATCCACGCCTCGCTGGTGGTCCTGGCGATGCCGTGGAACCCGGCGCTCTGGTGGCAGTACCGGAGGCTCCGGCGCGCGATCGAGCTGGACTGCGACGCGCGGGTGGTGCGCGGCGGCGCCGACGTGGCCCGCTATGGAGCGGTACTGCTGGAGGCGGGGGGATTCTGCCGCCGGGGCGGGCTGCCGGCGCTGGCCGCGTTCGCCGAGCGGGCCGGCGATCTGGAAGCGCGGATCAAGGCTCTCACACCGACCCGGGGACGGTGGCGGCGCGCGCGGGTGAGCGTCGCGGTCGTGACGGCGGGTGTGCTGGTGGCGGCGGCGTGCCTGGTGCCGGATCCGCTGAGTCCGCCCGCCGAGCAGACCCCGGCGCCGGTGGTGAACCCGTCCAATCTCGGAGAGCTGCGAGAATGGGCCCGTTGGTATATCGGAGGGCGTCCGTTCACCGGGGACCTGGTCATCGTGCGCACGTCGGATGGAAAGATCGTTCGCACCGAAAAATTGACTGGCGGCCCGGAGGGGAGTCGGGCCAAGGTGGACCTGCTCAGGCGCGAGCTCGGCAAGGACGCCGTCGAACTCATCAACATCCTCAAACGCGAAGCGGTCCAGGTTCCCGGCGTCGAGTCGGTGATCCAGGTCTATCTCAAGCCGGGCGTACAGCTCAAGCCGGAGGCAACCGGAGTCTGGCAGCGCGATAGCATCTCGACCGGGCGCTGGTTCGGAGACGCGAGGCCATTCTCCCTCGCGTGGTATGTCGCGAACTATGGCACCCAACATTGGCGCTTGGCCGGGCGCTAGGTGGAGAGGGACCATGAATCAGAGAATGCACCGATTGTTTCTGACGGTCTCACTCGCCGCCGCCGGCCGCGCCCAGGCGCAGACAACTCCTATTTGGCACTTCACCGAGGAGCTCCGCATCGGCAGCGAGGCCGACGACGCCACGGGGTTCAGCGACATCCGCGGCCTGCTGGTGGATGCCAAGGGGAACATCTGGGTCCTCGAGGCGTCGACGCAGGAGATCCGAATCTTCGATCCCCACGGAAAGCACCTTCGGAACGTCGGGCGGAAGGGTAAGGGTCCAGGCGAGTTCATCTATGCCGACGGCATGGCCATGGCGCCGGACGGTCTGATCTGGGTTCACGACCCGCAGAACGCCCGATTCTCGATCTTCGATCAGGAGGGAGAGTTCGTACGGCAGCAACTGGCGCCCAGCAATGGATACGGGTTCATCTGGTTCGGAGGCATCGACCGCCAGGGCAGGATCTGGGATCAGGTTTTCCGCCAAGATCCCAAGAACCCCAGGCAACGCTGGATGCGGCGAGCCACCGCCGACTGGCGCACGGTTGATACCCTCGCCCTGCCGTCGTGCGGCAAGCCGGGGCGATCCCCGGAAGAAGGGAGCTTCAAGCTCCCCCATGGCTTCGCCGCGGTACCCTATTACCCGGGACCCTTGACCGCCATCGACTACGATGACAGCTCGCTCTGGTGTGCCCCGACCAGCGCGGAATACGAATTCGTGCGGCTGCGCATCGGGCGCGGTGACACGCTGGGCCGGCTTGCCGCACGCGCCGACCGCGTTCCCGTCACGCCCGCCGAGCGCGACTCGGCCATCGGCAAACTCAAGGAGTTCATGAAGCAGGCTGGGGAAGCCTCCCTGGACTGGTCGCGCATCCCGAGGGTCAAGCCGGTCATCCAGTGGCCGTTCGTGGAGGGCGACGGGCGCCTCTGGGTCCGCCGCAACGCGCCCGGCGGAACCTCCGCATTCGATATCTTCTCGCGCGACGGGAAGCCGGTCGCGAGCCTTACTGTTCCCCTGCCGGTGACGGCTTGGCTCCGCCCGGTGATCCGGAACGACACCGGCTACTTCGTGGTCCAGGAAGAGGGTGAGATCCCCTACATTGTGCGGGCCCGGATTCGCTGAAGAAACCCTTCCCCGGCCGAGGGCGTCTCACCGATACACTGGTCAATTCCGAGGAACCTCCCATGCGCCGCCTGCACCGACGCGCCACACCGCTGTTCTTCCCGTTCCTCCTCGCCTCCTGCGGCGGCGGCGCCGCATCCAACCTGGCCCATGCCGTGGTCGACACCCTGCCGGGCGGCATCCCGCGGGTGAGCAATGCCGGTCCCACCGCGTGGACCGACTCCGCCGGGGCGAAGCTGGTGGAGGAGGGGCGCTTCGGCGGGGAAGAGGGCACACCCTCCGAGCTGGGCGAGCCGCGGAGCATCGCGGTGGACCAGGCCGGGCGGGTCTACGTCGTCGATGGCAAGCCCGCCATGGTCAAGGTCTTCTCCCCCGACGGCAAGCTGGTACGGACGTTCGGACGAGAGGGCGAGGGCCCCGGCGAGTTCCGGGTCGGCTTCATCGCGGTACGGGGCGGGTTCGTCGCCCTCCACGATCCCCAGCTTTCCCGCACCAGTGTCTGGGACACCACGGGCGCCTTCCTCAGGAGCTGGCATTCGTCCTGTTGCTACTGGACCGACATCCAGATCGACCGCGCGAACCGCATCTACGTGCCCAGCGCGATGGCGCCCAAGCCGGGCGAGACCATGCAGGGCACTCCGTACATCCGCTGGTCGGTCGAGGGCGCCGTAATCGACACGCTCTGGGTTCCCCGCCGGCAAGAGCCGAAGGTGTGGACGCTCTCCTTGAATCGCGGCGGCAAGAATCTCATGGCGATGAGCACCTCGGTCCCGTTCATGCCGAGCCTGGTGTTCACGCTCGACCCTTCGGGAGGTGTCGTCTACGGGTGGAGCGGCACCTATTCGATCGTGCGGAGCGCGAGAGGCACCGACTCGGTTCGCGTCTTCGGGCGAGCCTGGACTCCGGATCCGGCGTCCGATTCGCGAAGGCGAGACGAAGTGGAATCGAAAGTCCGCGAGACCAAGGAGAGCTTTGGAGAAGCGACGGCGCGCGCGGCGTTCAAGCTCGCCGACATCCCGTCCACCCTGCCCGCCTTCGAGGGGCTGCGGGTGGATGACGCCGGCAGGGTGTGGGCCCGCCGCTACGCGGTCAGCGACACGACCCGGACCACCTTCGACGTCTTCGACTCGACCGGCGCCTACCTCGGCCCGGTCGTCGCGCCAGTGAACATCAACCCGTGGGGTCAGCAGGCGTGGACCCGGACGGGCCTCGTGACGGTGATCGAGGACCAGGAAGGACGCCCGATGGTCGTCAGATACTCGCTGGCATTACCCAGGAGCCGATGACCGAGAATCAACACCTTGCGGCGAAAGATTATTTGCATTAATTAACCTCCGTCAGACAGACCGAGGGTGTGCAGGTGGCACATCCGCCTTTTCGCCGGAGATCACTGGCTCCGTGAGATGAAGGCGCCGACGACGGGCCCCACGCCCGACGCCGGCGCCTTTTGACATTCAAGGGTCCGCGAGAGCGTCGACCCAATCCAATCCGGCACCCTTGGTGACCGGTGCAGTCATACAGGCGGGGGCGACGGAGAAAGTCAGGGATTCCGTCGAGGGTCCGTGCGGGGCGGTTTCGCCCGCACGGACCGCTTCCGTCCCGGCGCGGGCAGGAACCATTCATCGAGGAGCGGCGCCGCATGTTGAGCACCGGCCTGATGGGAAGCCCCTCGCCCTGTAGCAGCACGCGGTAACGGCAGAAGAGAGGAACGGATGGTCCGCATGGCAGGAGCGGCCTGGCTGTCGGAGTGGATTCCGGCCATGGCCGATCGGGCGGTCGTGACGGTCCCGGGGAGGAACGTCGTCGCGACCGTCAGGAAGGCTCTTCGATTCTTCCCGGCCAGCGAGCGGCAGGAAGAACGGAGAGCGGGAACCGGGCGGTTCTTTCCCGGAGGGATGCCCGCGCTGAGCACCCGCATGGTGGAAGGCCTCGTTGCCGCCATCATCGCGCTGCTGGTTCGATCGGTTCCGTATACCACCACGCAACAGCTGGGGATGGTGCTGTTTTCCATCTCCTCGGTCGTCCTGCTGCTGCTCGGCGTGGCGGAGTTCCGGACCTGGAGGCGGTGGTCGTTGGGGTAACACGGGGAGACTGCCCGAGCGAAGCGAAGCTGCAACGATGAATCGGGCCGAGGCGACGCGTGGTCGTCCCGGCCCGATTCGTTGCGCGCCCGGCTACCAGCTCGCGGGGGTGCCGAGTCCGGCCGTCCCGATGCCGCCCAGCGCCAGCTCCGGCGTACGCAGGGGAGCCTCGATCTCCCAGATCCGCGCCAAGTCCCGGTTGGCGGGTCCGTTGATCACCTTGCCGTAGCAATCGAACCGGGAGCCGTAGCAGGGGCAGTCGAAGGTCCGATCGGGCTGATTCCACCGGACGATCGCGCCGAGGTGTGGGCAGACCGCGGAGCGCTGATGCAGGTTGCCCCGGGCGTCGCGGTACACCGCGAGCTTGGTGAGTCCCCGCCGGATCACGGCACCGGTGTCGGGAGCCAGCTGCTCGACCGACTCCAGGTCGCCGGGAGTGAACCAGGCCCCGTACTGTCCGAGGACATTCAGGTTCTCCCGGACGAACGTCCCGATCGCCTTGAGGGTCTTGCGCGAGGGCTCGTAGAGCCCGGCCCACTCGTTGTCCCGGTCCAGGATGAGATCGGTCAGAATCTTCCCGGCGATGGTGCCCTGGGTTATTCGGGTCTCCATGCGACTGAGCCCTTCGAGCCCGCCGCTCCACACAACAAAACGGCGCGAGGCTGATGGCCCTTGGCCGCTGCCCCACGCCGCATCCCACGGGACTCTATCCCGCCTGACCGGTATTGAGTGGTCCGGTTACTGGCCACCCAATGTCGCCCGACTACATTAACATATGATTAGAAATGGGGCAAGCACCCCAAGTCAGAGCGGCGGGAGCCCAATCCGGCCGAGGTACTCCAGATCGTCCTCGTCCCGACGAACCACATATATCGAGGTCTTCCCGAAACCGACGATCCGGGTGCGAGCAGGAAGGACGACCCTCGAAAGCAGTCGTCCTGACGAATCGAAGACATCGTACCGCGCGATCGAATCCGCAGCGGCGGTGGTGCGGCGAACCCAGATCCGACCGTCGGGAGACAGCCCGGTGGCGGGACCATCGAACGGCGGTTTGAATTTCGGCAGCGGGTCAATCGAGAGATTCCGGTCGGCATCAACCACGGCGACCGGAGTGTAGGGGATTCGGGGACCCTGCATCAGCTTGCCGCCGGCGGTCAGTTGATCGACTCGATAGACGCCGGTCCGGACGATGATCACTCGACCGTCGGGGAATACGGCCCAGTCGTCCTGAGGGGTAAAGGGAACTTTCCGGATGTTCACGCTGGTGATCTTCGCCCCGCTCCGGTCGATGCGGATCTTCGGTTGCGCCTGCTTGAGCCGGGCCAGGGTATCGACCCGTCCGGTCCGGCGATCGAGCCTGAAGAGGAGGAGGGAGTCGGGAAGGGTCGGCGTAGCGGTTCCGGTGGCGAGCCCGGTGCCGGTGAAATAGAGCCGTCCCAGCGCGTCCACCGCCTGCGGAGCGCGAGCGCCGGCCGGGGCCGAGACCATGTCATTGGAATTCAGCAGGACTTCTCCAGCGGCGCCGCCCGGCCCGATGACGATGGAACGCTGCAGGCCGGGGTCGACCAGCAGCGTGGAATCGCCGCCGAGGGGGATCAGCCGGGACGGGGACCGGTATTCACCAGGGCCACCGCCCTGCCGGCCCACCGGCGCGGCGGTGCCCCGGGTCAGATCGACCAGTCGCACCATCTTGTCCTGCCGGTCGAGGACCAGCACGCGGCCGTCGCCGAGCTCGCGAATGGCGCCGATCCCGGTGAAGCCCTCCTTGAACTCGAGGGTGGCGGCCGGCAGCGACCGTTCCGGAACAGCCTGGCTCACGGCCAGGGAGGCCGCCGCAACGACCAGGCTCAATCGCACCGGGGGGTTCCTCGCATGACGGCCTCATCTACTATATCTTTAGTAGAAGGTAAGAGGCCGCCGCTACGGGGTCAATCGGCAGGTCCGGCGCGTCCCTCGCGGCTGGTCGCGCATCTCTACGCTCGTTCGCTCGAACGCGATGCGGTGGCGATATCTTCCCGGCTGCACCCGACCCCGATTTGAGGACTCCGTGCGGCGATTGACGCTCCTCCTGACCAGTTGTGTGCTTCCGCTGGCCGCCGTCCCGCTGCGAGCCCAGCAGCAGGCGCTGACGCTGGCCGAAGCGCTGGCGCTGGCGGAGAAGAACGCCCCCGACGTCGTGCAGGCCATGGGCAACGTGCGCTCCGCCGGGGCCGGGGTTCGCGCCGCGTGGGGGACGTTCCTGCCCACGGTGAGCTCGAGCGCGAACTATGGGAGCAGCTTTTCCGACGGGCCGTCGCGCACCGATCCGATCACCGGCGAAGTCATCAGCGGCAGCTCGTCCAGCCGCTCGCTGAGCCTCGGGGGGAGCGCGCAGATCGATCTCTTCACCGGCTTCAGCCGGGGCGCCAACCTGTCGTCGAGCCGGGCCAACCGCACCGATGCGGAGGCGGCGCTGGCGGTTGCGGAGTCCCAGTCCGCGCTGCAGACCACCAATCAGTTTCTGCTGGCGCTCCAGGGCGCGGACCTGGTCCGGGTCCGCAACGACGCCATTCGCCGCGCCCAGGAAAAGCTGGCCATCGCCAACGCCAAGCTGCTGACCCGGGCCATCACCATCGCCGATTCGCTCCAGGCGATGGTGGACCTGACCCGCGCGCAGCTCGCGCTCCTCACCGAACAGCGCAACCTGGCCGACGCCGAAGCGAACCTGGCGCGGTTCGTCGGGATGGACGGCCGGGTGGCGGCGGTCGCGGATTCCTCCCTGTTCCGGCTCGCCGCCATCGGCGACACGGCGGCCCTGCTGGCCGAGGCCCAGGACCGTTCGCCCGCGGTGGTCCGGGCCGGGGCGCAGGTCCGCGCCGCCAAGGCCAACGTCTCGGTGGTTCGCGCGACGTATCTCCCTCGGGTCTCGCTCTCGGCCGGGACCTCGTTCAGCGGCTCGGATCGGAGCGACTTTGCGCTGTTCAACGGCCGGAGCGTCAACCTCGGCCTCTCCTGGCCGCTGTTCAACGGCTTCGCGCGGGAACGGGACCTGGTCACGCGGCAGGTGGCGCTGGAGGCGGCCCAGTCCCGGGAGGCCGACGCGCGTCGCCAGGCCGGAGCGGCCCTCACATCCCAACTGGCCGCGCTGTCCGCCGCGGAGCAGCGGGCCAGGCTCACCGCCCAGAACCTGGAGACCGCCCGCGCCAGCGCGCGGGTCCAGACCGAGCGCTACCGGCTCGGCTCGATCGGTATCGTCGAGCTCAACGCCGCGCAGGACGCCCTGAGCAACGCGGAAACCGATGCCGTCTCGGCGCGGTACGACTACCTGCGCGCCAAGGCGCAGATCGAAGCGATCCTGGGGAGGACCCTGTGAGAAGAGGCTATGAGGCCAGGAGGCTGGGAGGCTATGTCGGCGTGTTAGCGGCGCTGGCGCTCGGGGCGGGCTGCAAGGACAAGCCCGCCGACGCCGCGACCAGACCGCCGGGCACCCCGGACAGCTCGGGAGCAGCGCCGCTCGCCCTGCCGGTGGTGGGGCAGGAGGTACGCAAGGGCGATCTGGTGCTCTCGGTCGTGACGACGGGGCAGATCCGCTCCGAGGCGGTGAGCGATCTCAAGAGCGAGACGCAGGGGACCATCGTCGCGGTGCTGGTCCGCCCGGGAGACCGGGTGAAGAAGGGGCAGGCCCTGATCCAGGTCGACCCGCGGCCGCTGGATCTCGCGGTGCAGGACGCCGAGGCCAGGCTGGCCCAGGCCCAGCTCCAGCTGCTGGACAACACCATCCCCGATTCGATCGTCACCGGGAAGGCGATTACCGGCGAGCGGCTCAAGAACGCCCAGATCCGGTCCGGGCTCGAGGTCCAGCGGGTCAACCTGGAGCAGCGCAAGTACGAGCGTGAGCGGGCCACGATCACCGCGCCGTTCGACGGGGTGATGGACGACATCAAGGTCGCGGTGGGAGAGCGGCTCAGCGTCGGCGAGGAAATCGGCAAGGTGGTGGACCTCGATCATCTCCGGATCGAGGCGGCGGTGCTGGAGCACGACCTGCCGCTGATCCGGGTGGGGGGCGAAGCAGTGGTCACCGCCGCCGCGGCGCCGGACCATCCGGTCACCGGCGTCATCGCGGCGATCCTCCCGATCGTGGACAGCGCCACCCGGGCCGGGCGGGCGGTGGTTCGCGCCGGCGGCGGCGGCGTGCTCCGGCCCGGCATGTACGTGGATGTGCGCATCGAGGCCACTCGGCTTCCCAACCGGATCATCGTGCCCGCGCGCGCGGTGATCGAGCGCGACGGCCGGCCGCTGGTCTTCGTGGTGAAGGACGGCCGGGCCCAGTGGGTGTACATCTTCCCGGGCCGGACCAACGGCGTCGACACCGAGGTGCTGCCGGACAGCACCACCGGGCAGATGCCGCTCCAGCCGGGCGACATCGTGCTGATCGAGGGACACCTCACGCTCACCCACGACGCCCCGGTCCGCCTGACCACGAAGGCCGAGCGGGGCAAGGGGCAGTAGTGTCGCTCGCGTCCGCGGCGCTCAAGCGGCCGGTCACCACCGTCGCGCTCACCCTGGGCTTCGTGCTGCTCGGCGTCGTCTCGCTGGGTCGGCTGCCGGTGTCGCTGTTGCCCGACGTGTCCCTGCCGGTGCTCACCATCCGCACCGCGTATCCGGGCGCGGCCGCCACCGAAGTGAGCCGGTTCGTCGCCGAGCCGATCGAGGAAGCGGTCGCGGCGACGCCGGGACTGGTGGATCTGCGCTCGGTCAGCCGGAACGGCGAGGCGGTGACCACGCTCCGGTTCGGCTGGGGCACCAACATGGCCACCACGGTGCTGCAGGTCCGGGAGCGGCTCGACAACGCCCGGGCCCAGCTTCCCGACCGCGCCGAACGGCCCACCCTGCTCACCAGCGACCCCGGTGAGCGTCCCATTGCCGTGCTGGGGCTCACCGGGCCGGGGGACCTCCGGTCCATCGCCCGGACCGCGGCCGACGTGCACTCTCGCCGGCTGGAGCAGCTCGCCGGCGTGGCCAGCGTGGCGGTGGTGGGCGATCCGAAGGACGACATCCGGGTGGATGTCGACCCGGAGAAGGCGCGCTCCCTGGGCATCACGCCCGACGACGTGGCGCGCGCGGTGCGCGAGGCGAACACGGGAGCGCCCGGCGGGACGGTCCGCCGGGGACAGTTCCGGTTTGCCCTGCGCGCCCTGACCGAATTCCAGGGCGTAAGCGAGGTGGCGAGCACGCCGGTCGGCCCGGCGCGGAGCGGGATCACGCTGGCGGACATCGCCACGGTCACGATGGGCAGCGCCGATCCCACGACGATGACCCGGCTGGACGGCGCGCCGGCGGTGGGCCTGGTGGTGTACAAGGACGCCGGGGCCAACACCGTGGCCGTCACCAACACGATCTACAGCACCATCGACGCGCTCACCAAGGAATTTCCCGAGGTCAAGATCAAGGTGGTGGCGGCCCAGGCCCAGTTCGTCTCCGACGCGCTGGGAAATCTCTGGCAGGAAATCGTCATCGGCGGGCTGCTCTCGCTCCTGGTGATCGTGGTCTTCCTCCGGGACTGGCGCGGCTCGATCGCGATCGCCCTGATCATCCCGCTGTCGGTGCTCACCGCGCTCACGATCCTCCAGGTCCTGAACGTCACCATCAACATCCTGTCGCTGGGCGGCCTGGCCCTGGGCATCGGGCTCCTGGTGGACAACGCCATCGTGGTGGCGGAGGCGGCGGGCCGGTACAAGGAGCAGGGGCTCTCGGACATGGAGGCGGCGACCCGGGCCACCGAGGAGGTGGCGGGGCCGCTGATCGCGGGAACCCTCACGACCCTGCTGGTGTTCGGGCCGATCGTGTTCGTGCGCGGGCTGGCGGCGGCGCTGTTCCGGGACCTGTCGCTGAGCGTGGTGGTGACCCTGACCACCTCCCTGGTGCTGGCGCTGACGCTGATGCCGGTGATGATGGTGCGCTGGCGCGGCAAGCCTTCGAAGACCCCTCCGAAGGACGCCGCGACCACGCTGACCCGCTGGGGCAATCACATCGCCGAGTGGTACGAGGAGGGCGTCAAGTGGAGTCTCACGCGCCCGGGCACCATCGCGCTGGTCTCGGTGGCGCTCACCGTCCTCACGGTGTTCGTGACGCTCCGGCTGCCCCGGGAGATTCTCCCCCAAGTGGACGAGGGCACCGCGGTCGCGGAGCTCTCGCTCCCCCAGGGCACCGCGATCGAGGAGACCGCCAGACAGACCGGGCGGCTGGAGGCCGCCGCGAAGGCGATGGGCAGCAAGGGTATCTACAGCCGGATCGGGCTCGCCACCGACGAAGAGGTGCTGGCCGGCGCGGACCCCGGCACCAGCGCCACGGCGCAGCTCATCCTCCCGGTGCCCGAGGGGCAGAGCGCCCAGCGCTTCGCGGACCGGCTGCGCGCCGCCGTGCCCGACCTCGCGGGCGGCTCCCTGGCCATCGATCTGGCGGGCCAATCGGAGTTCGGGAGCCTCATCGGGCGGGAGGGACGGCTGGTACGCATCGAGGTGACCGCGCCCAAGCTCGACGAGGCGGCCCGCTGGGCCGATTCGGTGCGCCGGCTCATCGTGCCGCTCAAGACGCTCGCGGATGTGCGCGATGCGTTCAGCAGCACCCAGCCCACGGTGGAGGTGACGCTGGAACGGGAGCGCATCGCCGAGTTCGGCCTGTCGGTCGAAGCGGTGGCCAATGCGCTGGCGGGCGGTCTGGGGGGCGTCGCCTCGGGCGAGTTCCGGGAAACCGACCGCCGCACGCCCATCACGGTGCGCTTCGCCGGCAACGCCAACGAGGACCTGGCCACGGCGCTCCAGACCCAGGTGCGCGGCATTCCGGTGGGGCAGCTGGTGTCGGTACACGAGATTCGCGCGCCGGTCGAGGTGGTGCGGATCAACCAGCGGCCGGTCAGCGTGGTCGAGGCCGTGGTGGAGCGGGGCGGCACCGCCCGGGCCACCGGCGACGTGTCCGGGGCACTGGCGGGCCTCAAGCCGCCGGCGGGGGTCTCCTGGCAGGTCGCCGGGGCGGACGCGGAGCAGCAGCGAACCACCAAGGAGCTGAGCCTGGTGGCCCTGCTGTCGGTGGCCCTGGTGTTCCTGGTGCTGGCGGGCGAGTTCGCCTCGTTCACCATACCGCTGCTGGTGATGCTGACCGTGCCGCTCGCGGCCGTGGGCGGCATTCTCTTTCTCTGGATGACCGGCCAGAGCCTCAACGCCGTCTCCCTGATCGGCATCGTGGTGATGATCGGCATGGCCGACAACGAGGCGGTGGTCAAGCTCGACGCGATCCGCCGTTTCCGGGAACAGGGCCATTCGATCGAGGAGGCGGTGCTGCTGGGCGGGCGGCAGCGGCTCCGGGCCATCGCCATGACTTCGATCACCACGGTCACCGGCGTGCTGCCGCTGGTGTTCGGGTGGGGCAGCGGAGGCAAGCTCTATCAGCCCCTCGCGGCGGGCGTGATCGGCGGCAGCGTCTCGGCGCTGGCGGTGACGTTCTTCCTGCTGCCGAGCGCGTACGCGTGGATGGAGCGACGCAAGGACGCCAAGACCCAACGACGCAAAGAGCGCGCGCCCGTGGCGAGCGAAGTCGTCGCATGACCCCACCGTGCGTCCTGGCATCCGTGCGTCTTGACCGGGAGCCGCGCCCATGATCAGGTGGGCCACCACCCGTCCCGCCGTCATGTGGGCCTTCGGCGGCGCGCTGATCCTGGCGGGCGGCATCGCGTTCACCCGGCTGCCGCTGGCCACCAAGACCAGCGTCGAGCTGCCCCGCCTCTCGGTGACCGCCAACTGGTACGGCGCCTCGGCCGAGCTGCTGGAGACGTTCGTGACCTCGCCGATCGAGTCCGCCATCCAGGGCGTTCGCGGGGTGAGCAAGGTCAGCAGCGTCTCGAACGGAGACCAGGGCAGCGCCAATATCACCGTCGAACTGGAGCCCACCGCCGACGTACAGCTCACCCGGCTCGCGATTCACGAGCGGCTCCAGCTCCTCCGGGCGGACAGCCTGCTGCCCGATGGCGCCAGCGCGCCCACGGTGTCCAACTACGTTCCCGAGGAGCTCGACGAGCAGCCGCTGCTCCAGTACTCGCTGGCCGGCCCGTACACGCCCGGGACGCTCAGCAAGCTGGCCAGCGACCAGCTCAAGCCGCGGCTCACCTCCATCCCCGGCGTCGCCAGCATCACCTCGTTCGGAGTGGCCGAGCTCGGCGTGTCGGTGTCCTACGACGTCCAGCGGCTGCGGCAGCTCGACATTTCGCCGGCCCTCCTGTCGGCGGCGCTGGCGGGCGCCCGGATGGTGCAGGCGCTCGGGGAGGAGCACGACGGCGTCAGCGTCAAGAACGTCGTGCTGCGGGATCAGCCCCACGCCTACCAGGATCTGGAGGATCTGCCGGTGCGGGCGCCCAGCGGCCGGGTGTTCCGCCTGGGTGAGCTGGCCTCGGTCCGGCCCGACGAGGACACCCAGGGCCGGTTCTCGCGCCTCAACGGCGTGCCCGCGGTGGGTTTGGACATCACCCGGTTGCCGGGAGCCGACGCGATCCAGACCGCGGCCCGGGTGCGGGCGGCGGTGGCGGAGCTGACGCCCTATCTGCCCCAGGGTGTTACCATGCGGCTCGAGTCCGATGAAAGCGTGGAGCTCACGAAGCAGCTCCACGACCTGGTGATCCGCGGCGCCATCGCCTTTCTCGCGGTGACCATCGTGCTGCTCATCGGCATGCGGCGGATCCGGCCGGTGATGCTGGTGATGGGGAGCGCCGCGATCGCGATCGCGGGGACCGCGCTGGGCCTCTACCTGCTCGACATTCCGGCCAATCTCCTCACGCTCGCCGGGCTGGGGATGGGCATCGGCATCCTGGTGCAGGACGGCGTGGTGGTGGTGGACCGGCTCCGCCGGGTGCCCAACACGCCGGAAGCCCGCGCCGCCGCCGGCAGCCGGATCTCCCGGGCGGTGGTGGGGTCGACCCTGACCACGATCGTCGTGCTGTTCCCCTTCCTCTATCTCCAGGGCAATGCCCGCGCGGCGTTCGTTCCGTTTGCCGCGGCGTTCGCGCTGGGGCTGCTCTGGTCGGTGTTCTCCTCGGTCATCATGATTCCCGCCGTCGGGGTCGGGGGCGGGGCCAAGCAGGCCTGGCCCCGGCTGGAGCGCGTCTACCTGGCCACGCTCGCCCCGCTGCTGCGCTGGCGCCGGGTCACCATCACGCTGGTGGTGGCGGTGCTCGGCCTGTTGGGATGGGGGTTCGTCAAGCGGGTGCCCAAGTCCTCGTTCGGCAACTGGTACGGTCAGCGCACCGCGCTCTCGGTGATCGTGACCTTTCCCCGCGGCTCCGACCCGGAGAGCCTGGATCGGAGCATGGCGGAGTTCGAGCGCATCGCGGTGGGCCGCGAGGGTGTCGAGAAGGTCGAGGCCCGGGGGTTCGGGTCCAACGCGCGGGTGGAAGTGACCTTCACCAAGGACGCGGCGTTCACGGCGCTGCCGCTCCAGATGCAGGAGGAGATGACCGAGCGAGCGGTCCTGGTGGGCGGCGCGTCGATCTCGGTCTACGGGCGGGGCCCCGGCTTCTACAACGGTGGCGGCAGCTCCTCGGTGGCGTTCCGGATCAAGCTCCTGGGCTACTCCTTCGGTGGGGTGGAGCGGCTCGCCATGGACCTGAAGCAGCGGCTCGAAGGGATTTCGCGGGTCCGGAACGTCAACATCAACGCCGCAAGCTTCTGGGGCGCCGAGCGGGCGGTGAGCGTGATCCTGACCCCCGACCGCGAGGCCCTGGCCCGGGTCGGTCTCACCTCCCGCGACTTCGCCGCCGCGATCGCCCGG
This sequence comes from uncultured Gemmatimonadales bacterium, assembly GCA_963762545.1. Classification (GTDB taxonomy): domain Bacteria; phylum Gemmatimonadota; class Gemmatimonadetes; order Gemmatimonadales; family GWC2-71-9; genus JABFSM01. Next base: position 45,964 of record CAVXLC010000005.1, read on the forward strand.
GAAATCCGTGGCGCGGTCGGGGGCCAGCGGCTGGAATTCGACGGAGAGGACATCCTGGTGTCGCTCAAGGCCACCGGCTCGCGGGAGCGCTCCCTCGACGAGCTGCGGAGCGCCCTGGTGCCCAACCCCACCGGATCTCCGGTGCGCATCGGCGACCTGGCCCAGGTGAGCGAGCGCGAAGGCCTCGGCACCATCCAGCGGGAAGACCAGCAGTATCTGCGGGTCGTCGCCTACGATTTCCGGGGGCCGGCCAAGCTGGCCAACCGCACCCACGAAGCCTTCATGAAGTCGATCTCGCCGCCGCCCGGCTATACGGTGAGCGACCAGCAATTCAGCTGGGAAGAGGACGAGAGCACCAAGGGACTCTGGCTGGTGTTCGCGGCGGGGGTGACGCTGGTGATCCTGGCGGTGGCCATCGTCTTCAACTCGGTCTGGGCCACGTCGATGGTGTTCCTCTCGCTGCCGCTCTGCCTGGCGGGCGTGGCGGGGGTCTTCTGGGCCACCGGGACTTCGTTCAGCCGCGAAGCCGCCGTCGGCGTCATTCTGGTGGTCGGGCTCGCGGTGCACCAGGCGATTCTGCTGGTGGATGCGGCGCTGGAGAAACGACGGGAGAGCGGGAGGACGGGAGGACGGGAAGATCTTCCCGTCATCCCGTCGTCCCGTGGTCCCGCCGGTCTCTCCATCGACGACGTCCTCTCCGCGGCCTCCGACCGCGCCGGCATGATCATCCTGGTGACCCTGACGACCCTGGCCAGCCTCATTCCGCTGGCGGTGGGCGCCGCGAGCGACAGCCTGTTCAGCTCGATCGCGCTGGCCACGGCCGGGGGCACGGTGGCCGGCACGCTGGGGGCCCTGTGGATCGTGCCGGCCTATCTGGTGGGGCGCCGGGCGAAGGTCCCCAAAGCGGCCCCGCAACCGCACCTGTAACTTCCGTCTTTCCAATGATTTAGGTGGCTCGACGGCGCTTGCTCGCGTGCGCCGCCCCCGGCTATATTTGGCCCGGTTCCCCACGCCCTTCCCGGACTGATATCGCCCATGACCGCGCCCAACTCGCGTGAACGGATTCTGCCCCGCCCCATCGAAGAGGAGATGAAGCAGAGCTTCATCAACTACTCGATGAGCGTGATCGTGTCGCGCGCGCTGCCCGATGCGCGCGACGGATTGAAGCCGGTACACCGGCGGATTCTCCACGCGATGAACGAGCTCGGCCTGGTGCCCGGCCGGCCCTACAAGAAATCGGCAACGGTGGTAGGCGACGTGCTGGGCAAGTATCACCCCCACGGCGACGCCTCGGTCTACGACGCGCTGGTCCGCATGGTACAGGACTTCTCGCTCCGCTATCCGCTGGTGGACGGGCAGGGCAACTTCGGCTCGGTGGATGGCGACCCGGCGGCGGCGTACCGGTACACCGAGGCGCGGCTCACCCGCGTCGCGGTGGCGATGCTCGAGGACATCGACAAGGACACGGTCGCGTTCCAGCCCAACTTCGACGACCGGCTGGTGGAGCCGGCCGTGCTCCCGTCCAAGATTCCCAACCTGCTGGTCAACGGCTCCAGCGGCATCGCGGTCGGCATGGCCACCAACATTCCGCCCCACAATCTCCGCGAAGTGGCCAAGGCGATCGAGCTCCTGGTGGACCGCCCCGAGGCCGACGTCGACGAGCTGCTGATCCACATCAAGGGGCCGGACTTCCCCACCGGCGGGTACATCTACGGCGTGGGGGGGCTCAAGGACGCGTATCGGACCGGGCGTGGCAAGGTGATCATGCGGGCGCGCGCGGTGGTGGAGGAAAAGCCCTCGTCGGGGCGCAGCGCGATCATCGTGACCGAGCTGCCCTACCAGGTCAACAAGGCGACGCTGCACAAGGACATCGCGTCGCTGGTGAACGAGAAGCGGATCGAAGGGATCAGCGACGCACGGGACGAGTCGGACCGCGACGGCATGCGGCTGGTCATCGAGCTCAAGCGCGATGCCATTCCGAGCGTGGTGCTCAACCAGCTCTACAAGCACACCGCCATGCAGTCCACCTTCGGCGTGATCAACCTGGCCCTGGTGAAGGGCCAGCCCAGGGTCATGTCGCTGAAGGAGTTGCTCGAGCACTTCATCGAGCACCGCCATCAGATCATCATCCGCCGGACCCAGTTCGACCTCACCGCCGCCGAGGCCCGCGAGCACATTCTCGACGGCCTCAAGATCGCGGTCGACAACCTCGACGAGGTGATCAAGATCATCCGCGGCTCGGCCGACAGCGACGAGGCCGACGGCCGGCTCCGCAAGCGGTTCGGCTTCTCCGAGAAGCAGAGCGAGGCCATTCTCAACATGCGGCTCGCGAAGCTCACCGGGCTCGAGATCGACAAGCTCGACGCCGAGCTCAAGGAAGTCCGCGCCACGATCGGCCAGTTGCGGAGCATTCTCAAGAGCAAAGAGAAGCGGATGGGCATCCTCAAGGCCGAGATGGCGGAGGTGGCCAAGGACTACGGGGACGAGCGCCGCACCGAGATCATTCCCGACCAGGACGATTTCTCGGTGGAGGACCTGATCGCCGAGGAGGACATGGTGATCACCATCTCCCACTCGGGCTACATCAAGCGGATCCCGGTCTCCACCTACCGCAAGCAGCGGCGCGGCGGGCGCGGCCTCACCGGCGCCACCGCCAAGGAAGACGACTGGATCGAGCATCTGTTCATCGCCTCGACCCACGACTACGTGATGTTCTTCAGCGACAAGGGCCAGGTCTACTGGCTCAAGGTCCACGAAATTCCCCAGGGCGGGCGCGCGGCGCGCGGCAAGCCGGTGATCCAGTGCATCGCCATCCGGCCCGACGAGCGGATCGCCGCGCTGGTGCCGGTCAAGCAGTTCGTGGATACCAAGTGGCTGCTCTTCGCCACCCGGAACGGCACGGTGAAGAAGACGGTGCTGTCGGCCTACGGCAACGTGCGCGCCAACGGCATCAACGCGATCAACATCGAGGACGGCGACGAGTTGATCGACGTCCAGATCACCGACGGCAACAACGACATCGTGCTGGCCACCCGGCTCGGCATGAGCATCCGGTTCCACGAGAGCGACGCCCGCGAGATGGGCCGCGCCACCACCGGGGTCAAGGGCATCGAGCTGGACAAGGACGATGCGGTGATCGGCATGGTCGTGATCCAGCGGGAGTCCACCCTCCTGGTGGTGGCCGAGAACGGCTTCGGCAAGCGGTCGGAGCTGTCGGATTACCGGGTCCAGAAGCGGGGCGGCAAGGGGATCATCACCCTGCACAGCACCGAGAAGACCGGCGCGCTGGTGGCGCTCAAGGAGGTCCTGCCGGACGACGAGCTGATGATGATCACCCGGAAGGGGATCATCATCCGGGTACCGGTGGAGGGCATCCGGGTCATCGGACGCAATACCCAGGGCGTTCGCGTGATGCACCTGGACGAAGGGGACGTGCTGGTGGATGTGGCCCGCGTGGTCAAGGAGGACGAGGGCGAGGCCGACGATTCCCCCGAAGAAGAAGTTCCCGCTCCCGGCGCCCCCGAATAATGCCGGCGGGTGGGGGGACGCCCGACGAGGCGGGCCTCCGCGCCGCCGCCGCCGCCCTGTCCGGGGTCGCGATGCGCACCCCGATGGTTCTCGCGGCCGGGCTCTCCGGCCGGCTCGGCGTTCCGGTCTGGCTCAAGTGCGAGCAGTGGCAGCCGATCGGCGCGTTCAAGGTGCGGGGTGCCTGGACCGCCGTCACGCGGATGCCGGCCGAGCGGGTGGCTCGCGGCGTGATCGCCCACTCCAGCGGAAATCACGGTCGCGCCGTGGCGTGGGTGGCCCGGCGGCTCGGCCTCCGCGCCGTCATCGTGATGAACGACAACGCCCCTCCCATCAAAGTGGACGCGGTCCGCGCGGAAGGCGCCGAGGTGGTGCTGGTGGACCGGTATGTCCGGCAGCAGACGGCCGAGGAGCTGGCCGTGCGCGAGGGGCTGGCCATGGTGCCGCCCTTCGAGCACGAGGACGTGATCCTGGGTCAGGCCACCTGCGCCCTCGAGATGCTGGACGACCAGCCCGACCTCTCGGCGATCCTGGTGCCGGTCGGTGGGGGCGGGCTTCTTGCAGGATCCTGCCTGGCCGCGGCGGCGCTGGGTCGTCCGGTGGAGCTGATCGGGACGGAACCCGAGGGAGCCGCCAAGCTCACGGCGGCGCTGGCGGCGGGAAGGCCCACCGCCCTGGCCGGGACCCAGAGCATCGCCGACGGGCTCCTCCCGGTGTCGCTGGGCCGCCTGCCCTGGGGGCACATCGGGCAACGGGTGCGGCGCGCGATCCGTATCTCCGAAGAGGCCATCGCGGCCTCGGTGCGATATCTCTTCCGGGATATGGGTCTCAAGGTCGAACCCTCCGGCGCGGTTTCCGTGGCGGCGCTGCTCGACGGGCAGTTCCGGCCTCCCGGACCAGTGGGGGCCATCCTGAGCGGAGGAAACGTGGACCCCGACCTCTTCGCGCGCCTCATCGCTTGACAATGACCAGTCTGGTTCCGCACGTGCTCGTCGTGGACGGCGACCAGACCTTCGCCCGGACGGTCTGCCGGCTCCTGACCGAGAACGGCTACGACGCCAGCACCCTCTCCAGCGGCTCGGCCCTCACCGAATACCTGCTGACCCAGCCGGTGGATCTGCTGCTGCTGGACCTGTCCCTGCCGGGCCGGGACGGATTCTCCATTCTCGAATCGATCCGTCGCGACCAGGCCTACCGCAATCTGCCGGTGCTCGCGCTCTCCGCCGCGGCGAGCCAGGCGGCCGACGCGACGGCGTCGGGAGCCTCCGAGCTGATCGCCAAACCGGTGCAGGTTCGCGACCTCCTCACCAAGATCCGGGCCCATCTGCGGGCGGGCCGCGACCTCAACCGCTCGCGGGCCGAGGCGCGGTCGCAGGCGGCCCTGGTGGAGCTGCTGCGGGAGATCACCTCGGACCTGCCGCCCCGCGAGCTGTACCAGGTGCTGGTGCGCCAGGTGGCCGCCGCCCTCCGGATTCCCCGTTGCTCGATCCTGTTCGGCAAGCCCGGTGCGGAACGGGTGACGGTCGCCGCGGCGTCCGAGAATCCCATGCTCAGCGACCTCTCGGTGGACGTCCGCCGCTATCCCGAAATTCAGAAGGCGCTCACCACCGGCGAGGTGGTCCTGGTCCGCGACGCGCCGACCGATCCACTCTACCGCGGCATGACCGACATCGAGACGCGCTCGACGATGGTGCTCCCCTTCTCGCTCGGGGGCGAGCGGGCCGGCGTGTTCTTCCTCCGCACCGGCCCCGGCGACCCGCCCCTGGGAGACACCGATCTGCGCTTTGCGGCCCGGGTGGTGAACTCCGCGGCGTCGGCGATCGAGAAGGCCAGGGAGCGGGAAGAGTCCGGCCGCGACGAGCACCTGCGCCAGGACGGCGACACCGATCCCCTCACCGGGTTCCTCACCCACGCGGCGCTGGACCGGCGGCTCGCCGATGAGCTCGAGCGGGCCAGGGGGACCGGCACCTCGATCAGCTGTCTCCTGATCCATGTGGGAGACCTCAAGCGGCGCGCGGGTGCCCGCACCGGCGACCGCGTGCTGGCGCAATTCGCCGCGCTGCTGGGGCGGGAGCGGCGCGCCGTCGACGTGGTCGCGCGCCACGGGGACGAGGGCTTCGCGATGCTGCTCCCCAACACCGGCGTCGCCGCGGCGCGGCTCTTCGCGGAACGGATTCTCGCGCAGGCCGGCCGCACCGCGTTCGGGGAACCGGACCACCCGGAAGCGGTGATGGTGAGCCTGGGGCTTGCCACCTTCCCCGGCGAGCGGATCACCGAGGACGATTCGCTCCTCGAACGGGCCCGACACCACCTTCAGCGCGCCAGATCCGACGGCGGCGGCACCTACCGAGATTGAGCGCGCTTCGCTGCCCCCGCTGCGGCGCCACCTTCGATTCCCCGGCCCGCTTCTGCACCAAGGACGGCTTCCCGCTGGTGCCGGGAGGCGCGCCGATGCCGACCACGCCCCGGACCTTCGGACTGCACCGCACCGGGGAGGTGCGGCCGCCGCCCGCCCGGCGGGGCGATCCGGCGTCGGGGCTCTCGGGCCGGGTGATGGACGGACGCTACCAGATGGAGATGCGGGTGGGTGAAGGGGGCATGGCGTACGTCTACCGCGCCAAGGACCGGGAGACCGGCCGCACGGTCGCGGTCAAGGTGCTGATGTCCCGGCTCACCGGCGATCAGGAGGCGGTGGCCAGGCTCAGGCGGGAGGCCCAGGTCGCGATGCGGCTCGATCATCCCAACGTGTGCGGAATCCTGGCCTGGGGTGAGGCGGGCGGCATGCCGTACCTGGTCATGCCGTTCCTCGACGGGGAGACGCTCTCCCGGAGGGAAACCCGCCACGGCCCCATGCCGGCACCGCTCGCGGTGCCGTTCCTCCGCCAGCTCTGCCGGGGTCTGCATCACGCCCATACGGCCGGCATCCTGCACCGGGACCTGAAGCCCGAGAATGTCATGCTGGTCGCCGAGGAATCGGGCGCCGAACACGCGGTGGTGATGGACTTCGGGCTGGCCAAGGAGAGCGTGGCGGGGCCCGAGGTGATGAAGCTCACCGCGACGGGTATCGTGCTCGGCACGCCGGAGTTCATGAGCCCCGAGCAGATCCGGGGCAAGCCGCTGGATGCGCGGAGCGACATCTTCGCCCTGGGCGTGCTGGGGTTCGAGCTCCTGACCGGCCGGCTGCCGTTCGAGGGCAACACCGGGCAGGAGACCATGCTGGCCCATTTGACCGGACAACCGATGCGGCTCCGGCAGGTCAATCCGGCGCTGTCGGAGGCGCTGGAGCGGGTGATCGCCCGGAGCATCGCGCACCGGCCCGACGAGCGGTTTCCTTCCATGCAGGACTTCGAGGACGCGCTCGAGGCCACCGCATGAGCAGGGACGCATCCAGAGGCGGCGGGAAGGCCCGGTCGGTGCGCTGGGCGCTGCTCCTCGCCGCTCCGCTCGTCCCGCTCACGGGACTCCGGGCCCAGGCCGCACCGCTCACTGGCCGGTGGGACCGGGTCCGGCTGGTCCACGACGCGGTCCGCTACGACATCGCCCTGTCGCTTCCCGATACGGGAGGACGGATCGGCGCGACCGTCACCACCCGTTGGCGGCTCGGTGGGGCCGCTCCCCTGGTGCTCGATCTCGACTCGGCCATGACGGTCCGGCGGGTGATGGTCAACGGTGCACCGGTCCGATGGCACCGCCAGGGAAATCGCATCGCGGTTCCGGTGTCCGGCGCACGCGGCGATACCCTCACCACCGAGGTCGGCTACGACGGCGCGCCGCGGGACGGGCTGGTGTTCCGCGGCGCGGCGGGAGCGCGCACCGTCTTTGCCGACAACTGGCCCGACCGGGCCCGCTTCTGGCTCGCCGCGCAGGACCATCCCGCCGACAAGGCCGCGGTGACCTGGAAGATCGAGGCTCCGGCCGGCTACCGGGTCGTGGCCAATGGCCGGCTCGAGGGCGTGGATACGCTGCCAGCCGGGCGGCTCGTCTGGCGCTTCCGGAACGACGAGCCGATCCCCACCTATACCATGGTGGCGGGCATGGCGCGCTTCGCCACCACGACCCTCCCGGCAGCGGCCTGCGAAACTCGCTGCGTGCCGGTGTCGGTTCTCACCTATTCCGCCGATTCCGCGCGGGCGATGGATGGCCCGTTCCGGCGGAGCGGCGAGATCGTCGCGTTCTTCTCCGGGCGCTTCGGACCGTTTCCCTACGGCGAGCTCCGCCACGTCGAGTCGTCCACCAGGTTCGGCGGCATGGAGAACGCCACCGCGATCTTCTACGACGAGAAGGCCATGCACGCCGGGACGATGACCGAGGGTACCGTCGCCCACGAGACGGCACACCAGTGGTTCGGCGACGCGGTCACCGAAGCGGACTGGCACCACATCTGGCTCTCGGAGGGCTTCGCGACCTATGGCGCGGCGCTGTGGGCCGAACACGAGGGCGGGGATTCCGGGCTCCGCGCGGCGATGGCCGCGAATCGGGCGGCGGTGCTGGCCTCGCCGGCCACCGAGCGCCCCATCCTCGACTCCACGATCACCGAGCGGATGAAGCTGCTCAACACCAACAGCTACCAGAAGGGTGCCTGGGTCCTGCACACCCTGCGGGGAATGATGGGGGACGAGGCGTTCTTCCGGGGGCTGGCGCGCTACTACCGGACCTATGCCCAGGGCAACGCGCTCTCGAGCGATTTTGCCAGCATCATGGGGCGCGAGGCCGGAAGCGACCTCGGATGGTACTTTCGCCAGGCGCTGACCCAGCCCGGCTACCCGATCCTCGCGGCCACGACCGAGCTGGACGGCGGGCACCTGGTGCTCACCATCCGGCAGACCCAGCCGGCGGCCTGGGGGGTGTACCGCATGCCCAATCTCACGGTGCGGCTGGGATCCCGGGTGCTCACGGTCGACGTTTCGGAACGGGTCACCCGGCTGGCGACGCACTGGGAGGGCGACGGGCCGCCCCAGTCGGTGGAGCTCGATCCCGACGGGTGGTGGCTCTTCGCGCCGACCGGTGGAACGTGAGGCACAGACACCGGCGGCTCCGGTTGGGCCTGATGGCGCTCGTCGCTCCTCCGTTCGTGATTTCCTGCGGCGTCACGCCGCTCACCAATCGCATCAGAGTCGGGGAGGAGCCGTTCGTCATCGCCGTGGGAGAGGGCCCCGATGGCCAGACCGATCTCTACGCGGCGCCGGCCGGCGGGGGTGCCTTCACGCGACTCACGTTCAGCCGTCCTGAAGAGCGGTTCCCCAAGATTTCTCCCGATGGCGGCTCGGTGGCCTTTCTGCGTGCGGCCCGGGGCGTGAACGGCCCGCCCTGGTCGCTGGTCATCCTCGATCTTCACACCAACGCCGAACGCGCGGCGCCGCTGCCGCCGGACGCCGGCGAGCCCGAGCGCCTGGGTTGGAGCCGGGACGGGCGCCGCGTGGTAGTCAGCGCCCAGGGATATTTCACGATGGCCGCGCTGCCGGGGGCGGCGAGCGTCGGCCGCTTTCCCGGCGATTCACTCGCGCTCGCGGATTCCCTGTCCCGGGAGCTGCTCGGAGAGCCGCCCCGCGGCATCGTGCGGGAGTGCATGAACGGCGGTCTCTGCATCATGGCCGCGACCGGCGAGCTGACCCTGCTCGATACCGCGGCGCGGGATGCGGTACGGTGGGGATCCGATTCGGTGGGGTATTTCCTGCCGGAGGGGTTTGAAGTGCGGCCGCTCGCGGGGGGACACACCCGGCGGCCGGCGTGGTCCGATGCGCCGGGCCGGCTCCGCCAGCTCAGCCAGCACCCCGGGACTCAGGTCACGACTTCGAGCGGCGGGTCGGGCATTCGGTAGGCCACCGCCTGCCACGCCGATTCCAGCGCGAGCTCGACGTTCGGGTGGTCCACACCCCATTCCCCCGCGGCAACCCGCTCGGCGACGAAGCCGGCCAGCGCCAGCCACACCGCGGCCCAGAGCTCGGCGGACCCGGGCCGAATCCTGCCTCGCTGCTTGCCCGCGGCCATGATCTGCTGCACGCCAACCCGAAAATCCTTGATGGCCTGCCGAGTGCCTTCCTCGTGCAAGCCGTCTTCCGGCGGGCGCAGGAGCATGCGCACCAGCGCCGGATCCTTGACCGCCACCTGCACCATCTCGCGGCCGATCAGGCCCAGCGCCACCTCGGCGTCGAGGCGGTGCTCGGTTTCTCCCGAGGAGACCAGGCTCGAGCCCCACGCCAGCGCTTCCATGCAGGCGGCGTTGAGCAGGGCTTCCTTGCCGGAGAAGTGCCGGTAGATCGTCGCTTCGGCCACGCCGGCCCGGCGCGCCAGCTCCGGCGTGGTCGTGGCGCGGAACCCCTGTTCGGTGAAGAGCTCGAGCGCGGCGCGGATCAGTCGGGAGCGGGTCGCACGGCCCGCGGCCCGGGAGCGGGGCCGCGCCGGCGCGCGCGCGGAGGACATGGAAGCGGGCATGGCCGGCAAATATATCCCTTCCAGCGCCGGCCGGGGGAACACGATCCCGCAATAACGCGCGTTGAATGCGGGCACCGACACGGCTAGCTTTCAGGGCTTTCCCGGTCGGTGGCGTTCACGGCGGAGTCGACATGAAGATGCTCGTGCTGGGCGCCGGCCTTCAGGGCTGTGCCGCGGCGTACAACCTCCTGCAGCACGACTCGGTGGGCCAGGTCACCCTGGCCGATCTGCAGCCCAACCGGCTTCCGCCCTTCCTCCAGCCATACCTCGGCAAGCGGCTCCGCGTCGTATCCCTCGATGCCGGGGACGTGGCGGCCGTGGTCGAGCAGATGAAGGGCCATGATGCGGCCCTCTGCGCCCTACCCTACTATTTCAACGAGCCGATGACCCGCGCCGCCATCGAAGGCGGCTGCCATTTCTGCGACCTGGGCGGAAACACCGAGATCGTCTTTCAGCAGAAGAAACTGCACGAGGCCGCCACGGCCGCGGGCGTATCAGTCATCCCCGACTGCGGCCTGGCGCCCGGCATGGTGAACATCCTCGCGGCGGAAGGCATCCGCCGCCTGGACCAGGCCCGCTCGGTACGGATCTACGTGGGCGGTCTGCCGCAGCACCCCGAGCCTCCGCTCAATTACCAGATCGTATATTCCCTCGAGGGCGCGCTGGACTATTACACCACGCCGTCATGGGTACTCCGCGGTGGGAAAGCGATCCAGGTGGACGCGCTCTCGGAGCTGGAGCCTCAGGAGTTCCCCGCTCCGGTCGGCATGCTCGAGGCGTTCCATACCGGGGGCGGCATCAGCACCATGCCGTTCGCCTTCCAGGGCAAGATCGACAGCATGGAGTACAAGACCCTGCGGTATCCGGGGCACGTGGCCATCATGCGCCCGATCCGGGAGCTGGGGCTCATTTCCAACACCCCGATTCCCGTCAAGGGACACCCGGTGGTGCCGCGCGACGTCTTCATTGCCGCGGTGCAGCCCAAGCTGTACAAGCCGGAAGGCCGGGACCTCGTGGCGCTCCGCATCGTCGTGGCGGGCACCCGGGGCGGCGCGCCCTCCCAGGTGACCTTCGAGCTGCTGGACTACTACGATCCCGCTCTGGGCATCAGCGCGATGATGCGCACCACCGGCTATTCGCTTTCGCTGACCGGCCTCATGCAGGCCAACGGCACCGTCACCGCGCGCGGCGTGCACACGCCCGACGAGGCCATCCCGTTCGCGCCGTACGTCGACGGGCTCCAGCGGTTCGGTGTGAACATCAGGGACCTGTGATCGACTTTCCCGCGCTCTGGCCCCTGGCCACGCCGTGGCCGGCCTTCCTCCGGGCCGGCATGGATCACTACGATCTCTGGCGCGGCATCTACGACCGGGTGGTCCTGCCCGGGTGGGCCATCGAGGAGTTCATGCGGTCGCCGGTGCGGCGGCTGGTGGTGATCGCGGCGGACTGGTGCGGGGACGCGGCCAACACCGTGCCGGTGCTGGCCCGCCTGGCCGACCTGATCCCCGACATGGAGCTCCGGATGGTGATTCGCGACGAGCATCCCGCGGTGATGAACCGCTATCTCACCAACGGGACCCGCTCGATTCCCATTGCGATCGCGCTGGACTTGTCATTCCGGGAGCTGGGCCACTGGGGGCCGCGCCCGGCGGCGTTGCAGGAATGGGTCATCGCCAACAAGAAGATGATGCCCAGCCCGCAGCGCTACGCCTATGCGAGGAAGTGGTATGCCCGGGACAAGGGGGAGACGACGCTCCGGGAGCTGATGGCGGCGGTGATCCCGGAGCCGCGAGGAGGAGCCCGCTAGAAACTCCAACCGTTGCCCATCGTGAACACGAAGCCATCCGGCCCGCCCGCAAAATTCATCACCAGCGGCGCGCTCCGCAGCAGGCGAATCGCCACGCCGCCCCCGCCGCCGACCTTCCAATGATCCAGCGTCCACCGCAGTCCCGTGTCGTCGAAGGCGCGCCCGCCATCGACGAAGCCGATCAGCGTCACGGCACCCAGGTCTCCCAGGTCGAGCAGGTTGTGGCGCACCTCGAGGCTCGCGAGCAGGACGCCGCGCCCCACGAAGCGTCCCGGCACGAAGCTCCGGTGTGAGTCGGCCCCGCCCAGCACGGTGAAGTCCCGCTCCCAGCCCGGGAGTACGTAGCGCGCGTCGAGCGGGGCTCCGGGCCCCAGCCCGCGCGCCGCGAACCGTCCCGCGATGACCGTCCCGCCGCGCGGCGACACATATCCGCGCAGGTGCAGATATCCCCCGGCATACCCGCCAGCGGTGAAGCTCGAGACGGTCGATCCGTCGGGCGGTCCCAGCGGCGGGATGAAGCGGGACTCGTATCGGCCGGTTCCCCCGTACATCCCGGCCTCGAGGAAGACGCCCTTGGCCGGGATGTACTCGTCGTTCCTCGTGTCCAGCACCAGCGTGAGCCGGCCCGTCAGGTCGGTGCCGGATAGCGGCTTGGAGAGGTAGTCGCTGTCGAACAGCGAGCCGTCCTTCGACGAGGCGAATCGGTAGTGGGTCAACGCCCCTCCCGCCGATACCGAGAAGGGGCCCGCGACCCGGCGGGTCACCTCGCCGCGGACCACATAGCGGGTTCGGCGTACCCGGAAGAACTCGGTGCCGAAGACGCTGCTCGGCCGGAGGGCCTCGTTGGACCCGTCGGGCCCGTTGCCGTAGTAGCCGAAGGTGCCTTCCCGCCCGGCGCCGGCGTCGGCGGCAAAGCGCCATCCGGGCACCAGGAGCGGCGCCCGGAATTTGGCGAGGACAAACCGGCTGTTGTTGGTGCTCCAGCCCGCGTCGGTCGAGAAGATGCCGTCGAAGGGGACCCGGGCCCCGTACTCCGCCTGGCGCGCCAGATGGTAGTGACCGACCAGCATCAATCCCGTCGATGGATTGCCGATGACGTACGGGAAATAGCTCGCGCGCCAGGGCACGCCGTCCTGGGCGGCGAGCGGCGCGGCCGCCAGCAGGAGCGCAAGCGACAGGAACCGGCGCACGCCGTTACCGGGGCTGATAGAGGTAGGCCCCGTCGAGGAGACGGGCGCCACCGGCTTCGTCGCAGGCGGCATATTTGGTCGGGTAGAGCCCGGCACAGCCGAAGTCGCCCGCCTTGTTGACCGCGTAGAACTGGACCTGGAAGGTGGGGCGCCCGTCCGGCGCCAGGAGGCCCGGGCGGGTCATGGCCACCAGCCGCTTGAGCGAGGCCAGACACGCGTCCACGGGTTTCATGCCCTGCCGCATGTGTTCCACTGTGAGGAAGCCACCACAGACCATGATGTTGGCTTCGCCCAGGCCGGTCGAGCCCGCGGCGCCGATCTCGTTGTCGGTGTACTGTCCGGCGCCCACGATGGGGGAGTCGCCGGCCCGGCCGGGGATCTTGAACGCCAGCCCCGCGGTGGTCGTGATGGAGGAGATGTCTCCCTTGTCGTTCACCAGATTCAGGTTGATCGTGCCGGTGGGACGGGCCATCGGCGGAGCGTTGTCCGGCACGTCGATGTAGTCGTCCTTGGCGCTGCGGTTGGCGCGCCAGCGGAGCCACTTTTCCCGCGAGGCCGGCGTCAGCAGGTCTTCTTCCTTGAAGCCATACGACAGGGCGAATTTCTTGGCGCCCTCGCCGACCAGGAGGATATGGTCGGTGTACTTGAGCACCAGGCGGGCCACCTCGCTGGGCGTCTTGATGCCCTCGATCGCCGCCACGGCGCCGGCCCGCTTGCTGGGGCCGTGCATGCAGCTCGCGTCGAGCTGCACCACGCCGTCCTCGTTGGGCAATCCGCCATAGCCCACCGAGTCATCGTTGGGATCGAGCTCGACGATCTTCACGCCCTCCACCGCCGCGTCCAGCGTGTCCTGGCCCCGGTGCATAAGGTCCATGGCCACTCGGATTCCCACCAGACCGTTGGCGGAGCTCACCGCCGCGAACTTGGACACCGTGCTCCGCCGGATCCAGGGTGCCTCGGGGGGGCCGGCGTGCAGCGCGTCCGGAAGGGCGCCGCCGGCCGCCGCGAGGGCGGCCGTGCCCAGAAAGGTGCGTCGGGTCACGGAATCGGACACGGATTGCTCCCGGCAGGGGGAAAACGTACGGCGTGGAACAGAGAATCAGGGGCAGGAGCGCACTCCTGTCAACTTGCCGGGTCCCGTGGGCGCCCCTACCTTCGGGGCGTGCCACTCCTGCCGAAATCCCTGCGCGGCCGCGCAGAGAGCCTCGACGCCGACCCGTTCAGCTACCTGCGAGGCGTGCTGGCCTTCTTCCTGGGCGGCGGCACGGTGGTGGCGCTGGTCCTGGCGCTCACGGGGACCGAGCCCCGGGCTCTGGCCCTGGCCGGGGTACTCTGGACCCTGTTCGGACTGCTGTCCGGGATGGTGGACTGGATACTGGAACCCATGGTCGACTTCGCGGTACAGGTGTTCTCCAACGTCGGATTGACAGCCCCCGCCGGCGGCTTTTCGGCCGAAGAGGCCATGGCGGCGCAGGGTCACGTCGAGGCCGCCGCCGAGGCCTACCGGCTCCGCGCCCAGGTGCCCCAGGACCGCGTGGACGCGCTGATTCGACGGGCTCACCTGCTGGCCGGCCCGCTCAAGCAGCCGCGGGTTGCCGCCGGCGAGCTCGAGGGCCTGCAGCATGACGCCGGGCGGCTCTCGCCCAGCGAAGACCTGCGGGTGGGCCTGGCCCTGACGGAGCTCTATGAGCAGCGCCTCGAAGACCCCGGCCGCGCCATGGTGGAAGTCCGCCGCCTGATCGACCGCTACCCCCACGCCCGCCAGGTCCGCGAGCTGCGTGGCCTGCTGGCCGCGTTGCGCAGCCAGCATTTTGCCCAGGCCACCCCATGACCACGCGACTCCGGCTCGACCCCGCGATCTTCAACCTTCCGGTGGAGAAGATGCGGGCCGGGTACTACTCGGACAAATACTTCACCCGGGCCCGGGAGATCCTGCTCGCCGACGGGCACCGGCCCCGGGTGACGATGCAGGTGTTCGGCAAGTCCGCGGCCTTCCTGGGGGGCATCGACGAGGCCATCGCCATCCTCAAGCTCTGCGCGATCGACTGGAAGGATCTGGAGGTCAGCGCCCTGCACGACGGCGACGCGATCGAGGCGTGGGAGACGGTTCTGTTGATCGAAGGGCCCTACGACGCCTTTGCCCACCTGGAGACGCTCTACCTGGGTGTGCTGGCCCGGCGCACCAAGGTCGGCACCAACACCCGGCGGGTGGTGAACGCGGCCCGTCCCAAGGAAGTGATGTTCTTTCCGGCCCGGCACGATCACTGGCTGGTGCAGACCGGCGACGGCTGGGCCGCGCACATCGCCGGGGCGATCGGCGTGTCGACCGACGCGCAGGCCTCCTGGTGGGGCAGCCAGGGCGTCGGCACGGTGCCGCACGCGCTGATCGCGGTCTACGGGGGGGACACGGTGCTGGCCACCCGGAAGTTCGCCGAGCACATCGATCCGACGGTGCGGCTGGTCACGCTGGTGGACTTCGAGAACGACTGCGTCAAGACCTCGCTCGAAGTCGCCGAGGCCATGGGCGAGCGCCTCTACGGCGTGCGGCTCGATACCAGCGAGATGATGGTGGACCAGTCCATTCTCCCCCAGATGGGCCACTTCCGTCCCACCGGCGTCTGCCCCCAGCTGGTGCGGAATGTCCGCGAGGCTCTCGACGCGCGCGGCTTCAGCGGGGTCAAGATCATCGTCTCGGGCGGGTTCACCGCGGAAAAGATCCAGGAGTTCGAGCGGCAGCAGGTCCCGGTGGATGCCTACGGCGTCGGCAGCTCGCTGTTCCAGGGGCGGTTTGATTTCACCGCCGACGTGGTGCGGCGCGAGGGCGCGCCCTGCGCCAAGGTCGGGAGGGAATACCGGCCCAATCCCCGGCTCGAGCGGGTGCGCTGACATGGCCGTCCTCTTCTGGGATGTCGACACGCAGTCCGACTTCATGCACGCGGACGGCAAGCTCTACGTCGCGGGCAGCGAGGCGATCATCCCGGTCCTGCAGCGCCTGACCCGCTACGCCCATCGGAACGGCATCCGGATCCTGGCCAGCGCCGACGACCACCAGCCGGGGCACCGCGAGCTCTCCGCCAGGCCCGACTGGAAGGAGACTTTTCCGGAGCACTGCATGCGGGGAACCCCGGGCCAGCGCAAGATCGCCGAAACCCACCTCCGGAATCCGCTGGTGATCGAACCGGCGCCCCGCGACCCGGTGGGGCTCGCGGCGGAGGTCCGGGCCCACGACGGCGACATCCTCTTTCACAAGCACTGGTTCGACGTGTTCACCAATCCGAATCTGCTTCCGGTGCTCGACGCGCTGGCGCCGACCGGCATCGTGCTCTACGGCGTGGCCCTCGACGTCTGCGACAAGTACGCCATCGAGGGACTCCTCGCCCACCGCCCCGGCATTCCCCTGACCCTGGTCACCGACGCGGTGCGCGCCATCGACGCCGACGCCGCGCCCGCCCTGCTCGCCGACTGGGAGCGCCGGGGCGTCCGGCTCGCCACCAGCACGGAGGTCCTCGAGGCATGAGCGAGTTCGGACGCAACTTCCTTCCCGGCCCGACCGATGTGCGCCCGGAGGTCCTCGCCGCGCAGGCCCAGCCGATGTTCGCCCACCGCGGCCCCCGGATGCAGGCGATGCTCGCCGCGATGCAGCCGTCCCTCCAGACCTGCTTCGGGACTGCCCAGCCGGTGTTCGTCGCCACCTGCTCGGGCACCGGCCTGATCGAGGCCGCGGTGCGGAGCGGCGTGCGGGAGCATGTCCTGGTGCCGGTCGGGGGCTATTTCGGCGAGTACTTCGCCCGGATCGCGGAGTCGTGCGGCAAGCACGTGTCACGGGTGGAAGTGCATCCCGGCAACGCCATCATGCCGGCCCAGCTCGAGCAGTTCCTCGAGGGACCCGCGGTGGACGCGGTGGCCCTGGTCCACTCGGAATCCTCCACCGGCGCTCTGGCCGACGTCGCCGCGCTGGCCCAGGTGGTGCGGGCCCGGAAAGATGTGCTGCTGCTGGTCGACGGGGTGACCTCGGTCGGCGCGATGCCCATCCAGATGGACGCGTGGGGCGCCGACTTCTACTGCACCGGCTCCCAGAAAGCCATGGGTCTGCCTCCCGGCCTGGCGTTCGGCGCGGCGAGCCCGCGATTCCTGGAGCGCGCCGAGCGACAGCACGACGCCGGCTTCTACCTCTCGGTCAAGAAGCTGGCGGCGATCGCCCGGGACAACCTCCCCTTCTGGACGCCCGCGGTCTCCCTGATCCTCTCGCTGGAATGCCAGCTCGGGCGCATCGCCGAGTCGGGCGGGTGGACCGCACGCTGGGATCGGCATCGCCGGATGCTCTCGGTCATGGAGGCGTGGGCCGCGTCCCGGGAAGATGTCCGGCTCCTGGCCCAGGCCGGCGCCCGCTCGCCCGCCATCTCGAGCCTGGTGCTCCCCCCCTCCCGCCAGCCGGGCCCGGTCATGGCCGCGCTGGGGCAGGCGGGGTACCTGGTCGGGGGCCCGCTCGATGCCAGGCAGCAGGATATCATCCGGATCGGCCACATGGGCGACCTGGAGCCCGGCCATCTGGAGGCGCTGCTTTCGGTGCTCACGCGCGTGCTGGCATGAAGCGCCTGGTGCAGTATTTCGTGCGTGGTTTGCTGGTCACCACGCCGCTCGCCCTCACCCTGTGGATCTGCTGGTGGGCGGTGAGCACCGTGGACAATCTGCTTCCGCTCGGCTTTCCCGGCGCCGGCATCCTGGTCACCGTCGCCGGCATCACCATCGTCGGCGCGCTGGCCGGCACCCTGGTCACCCGCGGACTCCTGTCCGAGCTCGAGCGCCTGCTCGAAGGGCTCCCCTTCGTGCGGATCGTGTATACCTCGATCAAGGACCTGCTCAACGCCTTCGTCGGGGAGCGGCGGCGCTTCAACCGCCCGGTGCGGATCCGCCTCGACCAGGACGTGGACATCTGGTATCTGGGGTTCGTCACCGCGGACTCGCTCGGTCACCTCGGCATGCCCGGACACGTCGCGGTGTACCTCCCCTGGTCCTACAGCTTCGCCGGCCGAGTGATCCTGGTACCGGCCCAGCAGGTGCATCCGATTTCGGGGGACAGCACCGACATGCTGGCGTTCATCATTTCCGGAGGCGTGGCCCGCTCGTCCGATACGTCCATCAGGAAGTGACCGGTGTCACAGCGGTAACCTGCATCGTCCCATACCCTTAACAACACGGATCGGCGGGCGTCATTTCCGGTGGCCACTGGGATGATGAACCCTGATCGAAAATCAACTCTGCGAGGAGTGAAATGAGAACGTTAATCCGTTACGGCGCATTGGCTTGCGCCGTCATCCTGGGAGCCTGCAGCAAGGACGCCACCGGTCCCGATGCCCAGACCCCGCTGCTCGATTCCGACCTGGCGGTCGTCGCGGCGGATGCCGCGGGCGAGGACGTGGACATCATGCGGGAGCCGGTCGTGTTTCCGTCCATGGCGCCGTCGTTCGTCCCGGGCAATGGTGACTTCAACCCGGCCAATTGCACCTACAACAGCGGCACCCAGCGGGTGGTCTGTCCTCCGTTCACCCGGGAGAACAGCCTGGTGGTGACACGAAGCTACATGTTCTGGGACGCGCTCAACGTGGTGCAGCAGGCCTATGACGCCCTGCTCACGGCCAAGGCCAACGTCCAGGCGCATATCCAGGGCACCAAGACGGCGGACCGCTGGACCGCGACGATCGACCGCTCGAGGGACCTCACGGTCACCGGCCTCCTGGGCGACGAGACCCAGCGAACCTGGAACGGCACCGGCACCAGTGCCGCGACCCGCAGCCGGCACACCGACGGGGGAGACCGCTCCTACGACATCAGCTGCAACCTGACGGTGACCAACGTCGTGGTGCCGGTCGAACGCGGTGACGAGCGCTTCCCGCTGAGCGGCACCATCACCCGGGTGTGCACCATCACCTTCGTGGGCGGCCCCCGGGACGGGCAGAGCGTGACCCGCACCGTGACGGTGACCTTCTCCGGATCGCAAACGGCCACCCTCACCATCGGTGACAAGACCTTCGACATCGACCTCAAGAGCCGGCACCGGAGCGCGCGCCCGTAGGGGAGCGAGCCTCGGCAACGGCACGCGGCGACGGGGGGCCCTGGGCGGCCCCCCGTTTCCGTTATTGTTCTCCCGTGCGCGCCCGCCTCAAATTCCTGCTCGTTTACCTCCTGTACTGGCTGGCCTTCTTCGCCGCGGTCCGGGTGGTATTCCTGCTGTTCTTCCACCGGCTGGCCCGAGCGCTTCCCGGCGGGGCGCTGGCGGGCACGCTGTGGCATGGCCTCCCGCTCGACCTGTCGGCCTCGGCGTATCTGTCACTCATCCCGTTCCTGCTGATCGCGAGCTCGGCCCTCAAACCGGTCACCCGGCTGGCGGGGCGACTGGTGCTGGCCTACACCGCCGTTGCCACCGCGGCGCTGGCGCTGCTGGCCGCGGCGGATCTGGAGATCTTCCGGGAGTGGGGCCGTCGCATCGACGCCGCGGTGGTGCAGTATCTGACCCATCCCAGGGAAATCTGGGCTTCGGCCGGCGGGGGATCCCCCTGGCGGCTGCTCGGCATCTTCGCGGCGCTGACGCTGGGATTCACGGCGGTGGCCTGGCGGGTCCTCTGGCCCCGGCTGCGCTCGCTCCCGCCGGTCCATGCCGCGGGCGCCCTGCCGCTTCTCCTGGCCGCCGCGTTGCTGTTCGTGCCGGCACGGGGCGGGGTCCAGCAGATCCCCATCAATCAGAGCAGCGCGTACTTCACCGCCGAGCCGTTCGCGAACCAGGCTGCCATCAACGTCGGCTGGAATTTCTTCGATTCGTGGATTCGCGGGCTCAACCGGCGCGACAATCCATACGTCGTGATGCCCGCGGACTCGGCGGGCGCCCTGGTGGACGCCCGCGAGGGCGCGGGCCCGACACCCCGCCGGATCCTGTCGGTCGATCGCCCCAACGTGCTGTTGATCGTGTGGGAGAGCTTCACCGCCAGGTCGGTGGAACGGCTCGGCGGCGTGAAGGGCGCGACGCCGGAGTTTGCCGCCCTGGCCGACTCGGGGCTGTTGTTCACCCATCTCTATGCGGCCGGGGACCGGACCGAGAAAGGGCTGGCGGCCCTGCTGTCGGGTGCGCCGACGGTGCCCAACGCCTCGATCCTCACCGTGCCGACGAAGGCGCGGACCCTGCCGATGCTCTCCCGCGACCTCCGCGACGCGGGCTACGCCACCGCGTTCTACTACGGCGGCGAGCTGGGGTTTGCCAACCTGAAGGGATTCGTCCTCGAGGGGCGATTCGACCGGATCGTGGGGAAGGATGATTTTCCCGACTCGGCGCTCACCTCCAAGTGGGGGGCCCATGACGCGGCGACCGCCGCCAGGGTGGCATCCGACCTTCACGACATGCGGGAGCCGTTCTTCGCCACCTGGCTCACCCTGAGCAGCCACGAGCCGTTCGACGTCCCAGGGGCGGAGCGCCTGGCGGGCGCCGACGGCGAAACCCGCTTCATCAACTCGCTTCGCTATACCGATCGGGTCCTGGGGGACTTCCTTCGGCGGGCTGCCCGGGAGCCCTGGTGGGCCAGAACGCTGGTGATCATCGTGGCGGATCACTCCAAGAAGCTGGAGAAGACCGACGCGGAAGTGCCCTACAAGTCCGCCGAGAGCTGGTATCACATCCCGATGCTCTGGACCGGGGGGGCGCTGGCCGAGCGAGGCACGACGATGGACGAGATCATGAGCCAGACCGATCTCGGGCCGACCCTGCTGGATCTGCTGCGGATTCCCGGCGCGGAGCGCTACCGGTTTGGCCGGGCGGTATTCGCCGCGCCGCCACGGCCCTGGGCGTACTACGGGTTCGACGACGGCTTCGGGCTGGTGACTCCGCGCGGGAGCTTGGTCTGGGAGCACATCCCGAACCGGATCACTTCACGAGCCGGAGTCACCGACCAGCGGGATCTCCGGCTGGGCCGGGCCCTGCTGCAGGTGACGTATCAGGACTACCTGAACCGGTAACGCCCCGCCCCTAGATCTCTCCCCGCTTTGCCAAACGCGCGATCCGCTCCCCGGCTCGAAACGCCAGCGCCATGATGGTCATGGTGGGCTGGCCCCGGCCGGACGTCACCATGCTGCTCCCGTCGCAGATGAACAGGTTTCGGACATCGTGGGTGCGGTGATCGATGTCGACGACCGACGTCCTGGCGTCCTTGCCCATCCGGCAGGTGCCCAGGAGATGGGCGGTGAACTGCTGCTCCGCGGCGGGGTAGGACACCCACTTCTTCTGGGCACCGGCGGCGTCGAGGATCTCCATCTGCTTGTCGAGCAGAAACTGGGAAATCTTGAGATCGTCCGGGTGATCCTTGTAGGTGACCCGCAGCGCCGGCATGCCCCAATCGTCCTTGGCGGTGGGGTCCAGGGTGATGCTGTTGGTCGGCACCGGCAGCGAGGTGGTGTGCCCCGCCACCAGCATCGAGTGGCTGAAGTAGTCGCTCACCATCTTCTTGTAGGCGCTCCCCCAGGTGGGGGCGTCGTTCGCCAGGCCACCCAGCCCCCACTGGATCGGATACTGCTGGAACCGCGCGTCCATTCCGCCGCCGCCGTAGAAGCCGCGCGTGGGATCGCTGTCGTAGAAATCGTGCGAGAGCCGGGTACACTGGATGCTCCGGTGCTCATTGAGCGGGTGCTCGAACACGCCCATGGCCCCGGCGCCGCCGTTGAACATCAGGTTCCGGCCGACCATGCCACTGGAGTTGGCCAGTCCCTGGGGAAACCGGCTGGACGCCGAGTTGAGCAGGAGCCGGGGAGTCTCGGCGCCGTTGGCGCAGAGGATCACCGCCTTGGCGCGCTGGAGCTGCTCCTTCTTCTGGGCGTCGAAGTAGGTCACCCCGGTGGCCCGGCCGCGCGGGTCGAGCTCGACTCGGCGCACGTAGCTGTTGGGGCGGATCTCGCATTTGCCGGTGGCTTCGGCCACCGGAATCACCGACGCGAGACTCGAGCTCTTGGCGCCGTACTCGCACCCGAACTGCATGCAGTAGCCGCAATGCTGGCACGCATTGCGTCCGTTGAACGGCCTGGACAGGATGGCCATCGGCGACGACTGCGGGTGGAGGCCCAGCTTCCTCGCGCCGCGCTCGAACAGCACGCCGGACGACTTGACCGGCATCGGCGGCAGCGGATAGGGCTTCGAGCGCGGCGGGTCGAACGGTCCCGGTGTTCCCGACACCCCGACTTCCCAGTCCACCTTGGTGTAGTAGGGCTCGAGGTCCGCGTAGGTAATCGGCCAGTCCTGGAGATCCGCCCCGGGAACGCCACCCAGCAGGGTGCGCTCCATGAAATCCTTCTCGTGCAGGCGCCAGAAATTGGCGGTAAAGTGCACGCTGCTGCCGCCGACCAGCCGAGCGTAGAGCAGCAGCCCGGCGCCCACCCTGGCCTCTTCCTGCTCGGTCTTGCGCCAGGCCGTCGGGGCGGGGTTCGCGATGCCGTTGTTGAACACGTACTTGAATTCGTCGTGCTCGAACTGGCTGGGGTCGAGCCTCGGCCCCTGCTCCAGCACCACCACGGAGTAGCCGCGGCTCGAGAGCTCCTTGGCCATGACGCCGCCCGCCGCGCCGGAGCCGACGATGACGAAGTCCACCACCGTGGACGGCGCGTAGGTGACCCGGGGACGCGTCTGCATCGGTCAGCCTCCCTTCATCACTTCGGCGTCGTAATAGCCGAAGGGCGGCTGGTTGATCCCGTGGGATTCGAATCCGATGAGCTTCCAGCCGACCTGATTCTGGTTTCCGCCGTAGGACGTATTGCCGAACATGCCGACCACCGTGGCGAAACGCACCTGGCCGAAGAACGGCGTCTGCTCGACGGCCTTGAGCAGCTCGTCCTGTTGCTCCGGGGTCAGCGCCGAGAAGGCGGAGGCGGCCGGCCATTTGGCTCGGGCGCGCTGGTTCAGATCTTCGAGTCCGGCAAGCAGGGTGGGCTTCTGCGCCGCCGCGAACGTGTCCAGCGCCTTGTCCATGAAATGGATGACGCCCGCCTCCTTGGCGCCCGGCGTATCGTCGGTCGGGTAGATCCGCATCGCGACCGCCTCGAGGTCGGCGGCCTGGGCCGGCGTCAGCGCGGCGAACCGGTAGGGCGGCGGCAGGGTGGCGGTCTTTCGGGCGTGCACGACCGCTGCCTGGACCAGCTCGGCATCGGCCGCGAGCCAGGCGGCTCCCGCGGCACCGGCAGCGGCCAGAAAGGCCCGGCGGGTTACCTGATCCGTCATGAGGGCTCCGGGAATGGACGGTGATTCATTGAACACGCCGGCCGCGCAGGCCGGCGTGACGGCATCACGAGAAGGCGCTCTTCACCACGAACCAGACGTTCGCCGGCCGCTCGGCCAGCCGGCGCATGTACCAGGGAAACCAGGAGCTGCCGTAGCTGATCAGGGTCTTGACCGTGCACCCGCGCGCGGCCAGGGCCCGCTGCTCGGCCATGCGGATACCGTACAGCATGTGGATCTCGTACCCGGTATCGGGCACGCCGAGGGTCGTCGCCTTGGCGGTGATCCGGTCGACCAGGCCGATGTCATGGGTACCGAAGATCGGGAGCGCCCGGCGCCCGGCCGCGGCGTTCAGGAGCTCCACCGCCAGGTCGTAGTAGGCGAGGTCGGTGTCGCGCTTGGCCGGAAAGGCCACGTGGGCCGGCTCGGCATAGGCGCCCTTCACCAGGCGGACGGTCGGCTGGATGGGGAGCAGGGCGGCGAGGTCCTGGGGAGTGCGCCGGAGGTAGGCCTGCATGGCGAGTCCCACCCTCGCATGCCGGGCGCGCAGGCCCCGGTAGAGCTCCAGGGTCCGGTCCACATAGCTGGAGTCTTCCATGTCGAGCCAGAAGTAGATCCCGGTGGCCTCCGCCTTCTGGGCCAGGGTCTCGAGGTGTTCCGCGCACCGGCTCTGGGAGAAATCGAGACCGAGCTGGGTCGGCTTGACGCTTACATGCGAATGGAGCTTCCGGGCCGCGACCTGATCGAACACGTCGAGATAGTGATCCCGCACCGCATCCGCCTCGATTGGGGCGGTGAGATTCTCTCCCAGCTTGGTGAGGACGGTCCCGAGACGATCCTTGGCGAGCGCCGCCGAGGCGTCGAGGGCATCGCCGAGCTCCTCGCCGGGCATGAAGCGCTTGACGGCTTTCCGGGCAAAGGGGCGGGTCATGACCTTATCCGAGAGCCACCGGCTCTTGGACATGCGCAGCAGGGCGGTGCGGGCGAGGGAGGGCATGGAGAGAATATGCCTATCTTTCAGGGGTGCGCCACCTCGAGAATCTCCGCTTCGACAATAGCTACGCCCGGCTCTCTCCGGCGTTCTACGAGGTCGTGGACCCGACCCCGCTCCCCGATCCCTACCTGGTGGCCTTCAATCCCGACGCGGCGGCCCTCCTGGATCTCGCGCCCGAGGTGGCCGGGCATCCGGATCTGCCGCACTATCTGAGCGGGGCCCGGCGCATCCCCGGCTCGGAGCCGATCGCCGAAGCTTACGCGGGGCACCAGTTCGGGGTGTGGGTCCCGCAGCTGGGAGACGGGCGCGCCTTCCTCCTCGGCCAGGTCCGAGCCGGCACCGCCACCTGGGATCTTCACCTCAAGGGGGGCGGACGGACCCGCTACTCACGATTCGGGGACGGCCGCGCCGTGCTGCGTTCGGTCATTCGAGAATACCTCGCCTCCGAGGCGATGCACGGCCTCGACATCCCCACTTCCCGCGCGCTCAGCATCGTGGGCAGCGATCTCCCGGTACAGCGCGAGACGGTGGAAACGGCCGCGACGCTGATCCGCCTGGCGCCCAGCCATGTCCGGTTCGGTACGTTCGAGTTCTTCGCGGCCCGGGGAGAGCCGGGACGGGTTCGCGAGCTTGCCGATCATGTGATCGAGCACCACTTCCCCGAGCTGGCCGGCCAGCCCGACCGGGTCCGGCGCCTGTTCGGCGTGGTGACCAGGCGCACCGGGGCGCTGATGGCCCGCTGGATGGCCGCGGGCTTCGCCCACGGGGTGATGAACACCGACAACATGTCCATCCTCGGGCTCACGCTCGACTACGGTCCCTACGGGTTCCTGGACGACTACGACCCGGACTTCATCTGCAACCACACCGATGTCGAGGGCCGCTACGGCTTCGGGCAGCAGCCGGGGATCGGAATGTGGAACTGCGCCCGGCTGGGCGAAGCCCTGCTGGTCTCGGAGTCCGCGCTGGCCGCCGGAAGCCGCGCGGCCCCCGAGGGTCCGGACCCCGCCCTCGCGCCATGGCAGGACGAGCTGGAGACGTACTGGGATGCGTTCACCCCGGAGTACGGCCGGTTGATGCGCGCCAAGCTCGGCCTCGCCACCCAGCAGGATGCCGACCCCGCCCTCCTCCGCGACCTCTTTGCGCTGCTCAAGGCTGGCCACGCGGACTATACCAGCTTCTTCCGGGACCTGGGCAGCTTCGAGAGCGGCGGCGGCGGCTGGCCCGCCGGCCGCGAACCGCGGCTCTCCGGCGATCGGGCCGCCCTGGACGCCTGGGCCGCGCGCTACGCCGAGCGACTCCGGGCCGAGGGCAGCGCGGATCGGGAGCGCGAGAGCCGGATGCGCCGGACCAACCCGAAATTCGTGCTGCGGAACTGGATCGCGCAGGAGGCCATCGAACGAGCCCTCGCCAAGGACTATGGTTTCATCGAGGAGCTGCGCCGCCTGTTCGCCCGGCCCTTCGATGAGCATCCCCACCTGGAGCGGCTGGCCCAGCCCCCCGACGCCGCCGCGCGAGGCATCAGCGTGAGCTGTTCGTCCTGAACGGCTCAGCCGAGGTCGAGCTGCAGGAGGGTGTGCAGCAGCACGTTGGCGCCATTCTCGATGTCGGCCGGGCGGGAATACTCCCGGGGCGCGTGGCTGATGCCATCCTTGCTCGGGATGAAGATCATGCCGGCGGGCCCGATCCGGGCCATTTCCTGCGCGTCGTGCCCCGCCCCGCTGGGCAGCTCCAGCGTGGCGAGCCCGAGCCCCCTGGCGGCCGCGGCGATACTGCGCCGGAACGTCGGATCGGTCAGCGCGGGAACGATCGTCAGGGTTTCCTGGAACGCGATGGTGCAGCCGCCCACGCGGGCCAGCCGCTCGCATTCGGCGCGGATCCGGCGAAAGAAGTCCAGCGTCCTGGCGTCGTCGAGCTCGCGCAGCTCGAGTCCGAAGACGGCCCGCCCCGGGATCACGTTGTACGCGCCCGGCTCGACCCGGATCTTGCCGACCGTCCCCACCTGGCGGCCCGGCACGCTGGTCACGATCCGGTTGACGGCATCGATGCAGCGCGCGGCCACCAGCAGCGCATCCCGCCGGCCCTTCATCGGCGTGGTGCCGGCGTGATTGGCGAATCCCTCCACGGTCACGTCCCAGTGCCGGATGCCGACGATGCCCAGCACCACGCCGATGGGAATTCCCGCCTGGTCGAGGCGGGCTCCCTGTTCGATGTGGAGCTCGAGGTAGCCGGCAATGTCCCCCCGGGCCCGGCGCGCCGAGTCCAGCCGGTCGGGATCTCCCCCGAGGAAGCGAATCCCCTCGCGGATCGTCTTGCCGCTCTGGGACACGCGCTCGAGCTCCGCGGCGGACCACCCGGCGGCGATCGCGTGGCTCCCGATGGTGCCGCCCTCCTCGTTTTCGAAGATCAGGACCTCGAGCGGGTGCCGCAGGGTGCGGCCCGCGGCGGCGAGGGTCTGGGCCACCTCGATCGCGCCGGTCGAGCCCACCTGGCCGTCGTAGTTGCCGCCCATCGGCACGGAATCGATGTGGGAGCCGAGGACGATCGGCTGGAGCGACGGATCCGCGCCGGCCCGGCGCCCGACCAGGTTCGCGGCCGCATCGACGGAGACATCCAGCCCGGCGGCTCGCATCCATCCCATCACCGTCTCGCGCGCCTGGCGGTCGAATTCCGAGTAGGCCACCCGGCTCACCCCGCCTTCGGGATTCTTTCCGAATTCGGCGAGCGCGGTGAGGTGCGCCTGCATGCGCGCGGCGTCCACCCGGAGGTCCGGAGCGCGGAGCCGGAAGGGCAGCGCCGCGGAGGCCAGCGTGGAAAAGGTGGCGGAGGTGAATTCACGGCGATTCATGATCGTGCTCCGGGCTCGCGGGAACTGGCGAAGGGGGATAACATAAGGCGATGAAGCTCACGCTGATGCTGACTGCCGCGCTGGCGCTTCCTTCCGCCGCATACGGGCTCCGGCAAGCCGACCCGCACGCCGTCGTGACGGTCGGGACCGCCACCGCCCGGCGCGGCGCGAAAGCGTACGGAGAGATCGTGGTGCCCGCCGGCGTGGACTCGGGCACCCGCATCGCGGTTGCCGTCGTGAACGGCGCCCGGCCCGGCCCGGTGCTGGCCGTGGTCTCGGGGGCGCACGGCACCGAGTATGCCTCGATCCTCGCGGTGTCGCGCCTCGTCGGAATGATCGACCCGGCCACGCTTGCCGGCACGGTCATCCTGGTGCCGCTGGTCAACGTGGCCTCCTTCGAGCAAAAGGTGCCCCACGTCAACCCGATCGATCGCAAGAGCATGAACCGGTACTACCCGGGCAATCCCTCCGGGACCCAGACCGAACGGGCCTCCGACCTGATCACCCGGCAGGTGGTCGACCAGAGCGACCACCTCATCGACCTGCATGGCGGCGATCTCGACGAAAATCTCCGGCCCTACAGCTACTGGACCGTCACCGGCCGGGCGGCCCAGGACTCGATTTCGCGGGAGATGGTGCTGGCCTTCGGCCTGGATCACGTCATCATCAGTGCCGATCGCCCCGCCGATCCCGCCGCGTCCCGCTATCTCGAAAATACCGCCAGCACCCGCGGCAAGCCCTCGATCACCGCCGAAGCGGGTTACGCCGGCACCGTCGCCCCGGCGGACGTGGACGCGCTGGTCAATGGCACGCTCAACGTCATGGGCTACCTGCGCATGATCGACCGGCCGCTCAAGCCGATCGTGCATGTCCTCTGGTTCGAGCGGGTCGTGACGGTGACCAGCGATTCCGCCGGGATCTTCGTGCCGCTCATCGACCGCGATACCTGGGTCACCGCGGGCACGAAGCTCGGCTATGTGACCGACTACCTGGGGCGCAAGCTCTCGGACGCCGTGGCGCCGGAGTCCGGGCTGGTGCTCTACATCAACGCCCTGCCGACGATGCTCTCGGGTGAGACGGTGGCCAACATCGGGATCCAGAAGAAGCCCTGAGGGGGGAATCACCCTTCGTCCGGCGCCCCTCCGGTCCGGGCCACCTGGTCCGCCCGGATCTTGCCGGCATCGAAGCGCCGCGCGGCGGCCAGCATCTTGCCGATGACCTCGTCCGGATCCGGCGGCGCTCCCTTGTGGAAGCGGATCGGATTGATCCGCGCCAGCACGAACGCCTTGAGATAGGGACTCTCGAGGCCGCGGCTCTTGAGCTTGGCCACGACATCCACCACCACCCCATCCAGCTCCATCAGCTGTGCCGCCCGGGCCCGCCGCGCGGCCAGCGCTGTGCTGAGCCTGGCGGTGCCGAAGGTCTCGGTGCGCTTGAGCACCGGGTGATACGCGCCACCGGAGAACCGCCCATTCTGCTGATAGCAGAGGCCCAGTGTCAGGAGCGATGGCTCCTCGAACTCGGTGGCGTAGTCCCGTTCCGGGCGATCGCCCAGACCCACCAGCGCCTCCGCCAGCCGGATGACCTCGAGCGCGCGCTCGCGCACGTTGTGGGCTTTTTCGGTATTGAGCACCAGGATGCGGTGCGCCACTTCCGGCTCGGGCACCACGACCGCGAGCACCGCGCGCGCGCCGAGGCGGCGGAGCGCCGCCAGGCGGTGGTGGCCGTTCGGGGTCAGGTAGGTGCCGTCCTCTCCCCGAACCACCACGATCGGGTCCACGTAGCGGCCCAGCTTTTCCATCGCCGCGGCCAGACGGGCGACATGGGGCTCGGACAGGTCCCGCTGATAGGGGGTCGGCTCGACCTTCTCCAGGGGCAGCGCGGCGATCAGCTGCCACATCCCTTCGAGGGGCTCCCGGTAGGGACCGATCACCGCGCCGCCATCCGCTTCCACGGACTCCATGAGCCGCATCATTGCCGCGGGGGGAACCCCGCCGCCGACCTGCCGCGCGGTGGGCCCCCGCGGCTCCGGCGCCGGCTTGGCGCGCCGCTTCCGCGGCTTCTTCCCGCCGGTATCAGCCGCCATGCCGTCGCTCCGGGAGGGGCCGGGCAGCGAGCGGCAGACCGCCGTCCGACGCATCCAGGCGCTGGCGCTGTTCCAGGACCTTCGGCCACGCCGCATCCTGCAACCGGGACAGCTCCTCCGAGAAACCCGGCGCCCCACGCACGCGGTCGTACACCCCGGACTGGACGATGCGCTGGTCCACACCCACCGGGGAGCGGCTGAACGCGAGGCGCAGGTACCTGATCGCCTCCGCGGCGTTCCCGATCCAGGCGTAGTAGGTGGCCAGCTCCTGGGCGGGGAGCACATCGGAGTAGACCGCGTCGGTCTCTCCATCGAGCTCAGCGACGCGACGGAGCGAATCCACCATGGCGCGGGATTCCTTGTCGCGGCCGGCGGCCCGGAGGCACATCGCCTTGACCCCGGCGTACGGCGCGAGCTCCATCCTGGTGCAGTCGGCGCTCCGGTCCTGGAGCAGCAGCGCCAGGGCCTCGACCTGCCGGGCCCGCCGAAGCGTCGGCTCCATTTCCGTGGCCCGCCGGGCCTCGAGTCCCGCCACCGCATAGCGGCGAGCGCCCAGGGCGGCGAGCGCGTAGGTGAGATGGCGCGCGGACGAGAACGGATCGAGCTCGAGCGCGCGCCGCGACTCGGCCAGCGACGGCTCGAACTTGCCTTCGCGCAGCAGCGCGAGGGCGTGCCAGCCCGCCACGTCGGCCTCGGACGGTCGCATGGTGATCGCGCGCTCGAAATCCGCGCGCACCGTGGCGGGGGGGGCAAAGGCCAGGTACTCGATGTAGGCCCGGAACGCCACCGGATCGCCGCGGTCCGGCTCGAGCCGCATCGCCCGTTCCGCGAGGGCCAGCGCACGCGCCGCGGTCGGGTAGCTGGGCAGCGTGGTGCGATAGCCATAGCTCAGCTGGAGCGCCAGCGCGGTCGCCAGCCGGCCGATCGCCTCCGCGTGGGTGGAGTCGAGCCGGACCGCGTTCTCGAACCGCCGGATCGCCTCGCCCACGCCTTCGGGCGTCCGGCGCCGGAGCGCGCGCTGTCCGGCCAGATACTCCGCGTGGGCGCCTTCGCGCCGGGCCCGGGCCGAATGCGCTTCGGGAGGGAGATGGGCACCCTGGCCCAGCAGCGCATGGGTCACCCGGGACACGACGTCGTCGTCGATATCGTCGAAATTGGTGGAGTCGGGAGAGTAGCGCGCCACCCAGAGCTGAGCCTGGGTGGCCGCGTTGACCAGCTGCACGCTCACCTCCGCCCCGCGGGTGCTGCGACCGGGCACGAACAGGATGAAATTCTCCACCCCGAGCGCCTGCCCCATGTCCTTGAGCGACGGGGTGACCGCGCCCCGCCGGAGCAGCGCACCCACCGACATGTAGTTGACCACCTTGAGTCCCTCGACCCGGCTCAGGTCGTTGCTGATGTGATCCACCAGGTCGGCAAGCGTGGCGGCGACCGCGGAATCGGGCCGGAAGTACTCCGGAGGCAGCACCGCCACCGAGGCGGTCCACCCGGCGCCGGTCGCGGCGCCGGCCAGGCGGCTCCAGGGACGCCAGACCAGCAGCGCCAGCGTGAGGAGCGCCAGAATCCCGAGGCCCGCCGCGCGGTTGCGGCTGCGGGTTCGCTCGGGAGGGGGAACGATCGGGATGGCGCCCGACGCCGTTCCGCTGGGGAGCGTCTCCAGCGCCGCGAGCAGCCCGTGGGCGCTCTCGTAGCGATCCTCCGGGCGCTTCTCGAGGCAGCGCATGACGATCGCGGCCAGCTGGGGCGGCGTCTCGGGACGCAGCTCCAGCAGCGGGACCGGGGTCCGGGCCGCCTGGGCGATCAACAACTGCTGGATCGAGGTGCCCTCGAACGGGCGCCGGCCGGTCAGCAGCTCGTACGCCAGCACCCCCACGGCGTAGATGTCCGCGCGGTGGTCCAGTGCCTCCTCGCCGGCGGCCTGCTCCGGCGCCATGTACCCGGGCGTTCCCAGCGTCACGCCGATCCCGGTCACCAGCCCCTCGTTGCCGTTTCGGTGCAGCGCCTTCGACACGCCGAAATCGGTGACGACCGCGCTCTTGCCCGCGATGAAGATGTTGTCGGGCTTGATGTCGCGGTGCACGATGCCGTGGTCGTGCGCATGGGCGAGCGCGTCGGCCACATCGAGGAGAATGCGGCGCACTTCGTCGGCGGGGACCGCGCCCTCGCGCTCCAGCCGGGTCCGGAGTGTCTCGCCCCGGATGTACGGCATGGTGTAGTAGGGGCCCCGGACGCCGCCGGCGTACTGGATCACTCCGGCGGAAAGCACCGGTACGATGTGCGGATGCTGGAGCCGGGCCGCATGCTGGATTTCGGCCTGGAAGCGCTCCACGCTCAAGCCCGCCATGAGATCGGGGGGCAGCAGCTTCACCACGACTTCGCGGTGCAGCAGCGACTCCTCCGCCACGAAGACCCGGGACATGCCGCCGCCGGCCAGCTCACGGGTCACCCGAAACCCGTCTCCCAGGGTGGCCTGAAGCTCGGATCGAAGATCGGTCTGGACTGAAACGGGAATCGCCGCCGGAAGGGGGAGATGGCGAAACTTACGGGGCGGGGTGAGGGGCCGCCAGCGTCACGGCTCAGTGCACGAGGGCCCGGAACGATCCGGTTTCCACCGTGCCATGCCGCCTGACCTGCACCCAGATCCGGTACGCCCCTGGCTCAGGGAAGGCGTACGGAAAGCTGGCCCGCCCCTCGAGCACCGGCTGATGATCCCCGTGGGGATCCAGCGCTCCGGATTCGGTCAGCCGGCGGCCCAGGGCGCCCCACGCCGTATCGGCGGGACCCCGCTCCCGAAGCGCCACGGCGGCCGCGGCGGAGATGGTACCCATCGGATGGAGGTGTACATACACCTTCCCATCGTCCCGCATCACCACCGCATGTCCGCTCATGCCGAGGTACGGCTCGACGGCGCCGATCGAGCCGTCCGGCTCGCGCACCACGAAGTCGAGGGCCGCGTCGGCGCCGGCCGTGAGGTCGGCGGGCCGGTGTTCCCACGCCAGTCGGGCGCCGCCCTCGAGTGCCGCGGCGGTATCCGCCGGCCCGCCGACCAGCCACGCATCGTCGGGATCGAGCACCGGGACCGGACCCGGCGGAGGCAGGTCCACCTCGGCGACGAGGGTCCGGGCGAACCCGCTCTCGTGGGTGATGTCCGCGAAGACACGGTAGTGGCCTGCCGGAAGCGGCGGAAGCGGCGTCTCGAAGGCGGAGGAATCGGTGGACACGGGATGCAGGTGCGCGAAGGCGCCGGCGTCATCCGCACGGATCAGGAACAGGTGCATCAGCTTGCCGTGATCGGGAATCAGCGGGGTGGAGGCCCGGTCCCTCCAGTCCCGGCCCCGCCACACCGAATCGGCGATGGTGAACCGGAGCCGCGGCGCCCCGCCGCCGGTCACCACCTCCGCCGTCGCGGCCCAGCGCCGGTCCAGGCTCCGCCGATAGTCGCGGTCCACCGCGTCCCACCATTGCTTCCCGCCGGCGAGGAGGAGCACCAGCAGCAGCCCGCCGACGGCCATCGCCCGGCGGCCGCGGGTGCGCATGCGCCGGTCGGGCAGCTCGCCGGGCGGCAGCACGCTCTCCCGCGCAGCCGCGCCGATGATCGTCACGGCGCCGGCCAGGAGCACCAGGCCCAGTCCGCCGAGCACCCAGCCGAACCGGTGATCCATCGAGAGCACCCGGGTGGCGACCGCCGAGACGGGCACGATCGCCGTGCCGGTGCCCCGGGCCCCGGTCACCGTAACCCGCACGGTGTAGGACCCGGACGCCATGATCCAGAGCGGAACCGTCCAGGTGCCCGGCTGCCCCGGCACCTGGCGCGCGGTGTCGGCCGGAGGCACGCCGCGCGCGCCGGCATTGTAGGCGGCGGGACTGGCGGTGACCGTGCGGATGTCGCCGCCGGTCGTCCTGACGATCACGTCGGCCAGGCCGGGAATGACGCCGGGCGCCCGCACCACCACCGTTACCGGGTAGGGACCCGCATTGCCGGCAAACCAGGTATCGGGTGAGCCGACATGGGCCGAGAGCAGCACACCCAGGGTCGCGGTGCGGACCAGGATGGCGGCGCGACGGCGCACCGGCGTCACCGCTGCACCTTGCGCATCCAGCTCCCCAGGAACAACCCGATCCGAGCGGACGCGGCCGCGATCAGCGCCGCGACCAGCAGCCCCCGAACGTACCCCAGGGGCCCCAGATGCTCGCGGCCGCCGGTGAGGTGCTCCCAGTACTGGTACTGCCACGCGCCCGGGCGGATGGCAAAATCCCATTGATCGGCCAGAAAGACCGGGTTGCGCGCCGCGGGGGAGAGCAGGAACGCCGAGAGGGGCCAGCTCACCGCGAAGAGCGCGAGGACGAACCCCGCGCCGAACAGCAGGGCAAGCCACCAGTCCCGGGCGATGCCGAGCCGGCGCTGGACCCCGTCGAAGAGCACCGCCGGCACGATCAGCGCGATCGGGAACGGCGCGGCCACCAGATGGGTGAGCGGGTTGTTGATCGGGGCGAGCTTCGGCGTGGCGGGGACATGCTCCAGCACCCAGGACATCGTCAGGCTGAACAGCATGTAGAGCGCCGCCGTCATCGTGGCGGGCCAGCGCAGGCGGCCGGAGCGCGCCGCGGCGGCCAGCACGAGGGGAAACAGCGCGGCCGAGACCCGGTAGAACGCCCGGCTGCGCCAGAGATTGGGGAAGCCGGTGTATTCCATCGTGATCGTGACCACCATCAGCAACAGGATTGCCGAGGCCACCGCGAACACCACCGCAAACCGCTGGTGCCGCTCCGCGGTCCGGTTCTGCTCGGCCACCGTCATGAGCCAGGCGCCCACGACGATGGCGGTCATGCCGGCGCCCAGCAGCATGTGCGGCGGGCTCACGATCTTGACGTCGAGCCCATAGGCATTGTGCCACCAGTTGTCGAACGGCGCCGAGACCAGCATCGCGAGGCTGCCCCAGACCGCCACCCATGCCCCCAGTGGACCGCGAAACCCCCAGAAGCGGACCATGCCACCCCGCTCGGCGTCGGTGCCGCGCAAGCTGCTCTTGAGGATGAGCCAGCCGCACCCCGAGCCGACGATGAGGGCTGCGGCGTATTCGACCATGTGGGGCGCGGTCCAGAAAGTGTCCCGGCCGACGCTGCGGTGCCACGAGATGTCCCAGATCAGACCGATGGCGATGAGCGCGGCGGCCACGAGAACGGCGACTGCGATGCGGGCGACGGAGCGCATGCGGCGAAGCTAGGCCGCTCTTACGGGCCCAGCAAGTCCCGGCTAGCTTCGAGCCGTGACCGCGCCCTCGATCACGCCTCCCTGGCCCGCATTCCGCGCCTTCGCCCTGTGCTTCATTCCGGAAACCGACCGCGCCACCGAGCCGGAGTGGCGTGACCTCGAGGCGGTGGTACGGAACGCGCTCGCGGCGCGACCGGCCCGGGTCCGGCGCCAGATCGCCCTCTTCGTCCGGCTCATCGACCTGGCGGCGGCGGCGCGGTACCGGCGTCGCTTCGACGCGCTCGACCGGCCGCGCGCGACCGCGCTGCTCGATCGCGTCGCGGCGTCCCGGGTGCTGCTCCTCCGGCGCGGCATATGGGGACTTCGTACCCTCGTGATGATGGGGTGGTACACCAATCCCGCGGTGATCGCGGCGCTGGGCTATCGCGCCGCCGCGGCGGGGTGGGAGGCGCGGCGGTGAAGCCGGTGCGCTGCGACGTGGCCATCGTCGGGTCCGGGGCCGGCGGCGGCACCGTGGCCGCGGCACTGGCGCCGCTCGTCGCGCAGGGCAAGCGGGTGGTGGTGCTGGAGCGCGGACCGCGTTTCCTCGAGCCCGACTTCACCGGGCGGGAGCTGGACA
Source organism: uncultured Gemmatimonadales bacterium (assembly GCA_963762545.1). Lineage (GTDB taxonomy): Bacteria > Gemmatimonadota > Gemmatimonadetes > Gemmatimonadales > GWC2-71-9 > JABFSM01. Next base: position 80,920 of record CAVXLC010000005.1, read on the forward strand.
TGGCCCCCGCGCTCTATGCCGAGGACGGGGGGTTCCTCACCGCCGACGGCACGATGACCCTCGCCTTCGCCCGCGGATACGGCGGCTCCACCATCGTCTATACCGGCACGTCGCTGATCGCGCCGCCGCGGGTGATCGACGGCTGGCGGGTTCCCGGCCTCGACCATGCGGACGTGGAGCGCCGGTCGCGGAAGTACATGGAAGAAGGCGGCGTCCATCTCCTCCCTCCCGCGCTGGTCAATCAGAACAACAACCTCTTCGTGGCGGGGGCCGCGGCCGCGGGGTACCGGGCCGAGCAGTTTCCCCTCAACCTGCGGGGCTGCCGCGGGTCCAGCCTCTGCAACCTGGGCTGCCCCAACGCCGCCAAGCAGGGCACCAATCGCGTCCAGCTGCCCCGGGCCGAGCGGCTCGGCGTGGAGGTGATAACCCGGGCGCTGGTGACCCGCCTCGCCGAGCGCCGGCTCCACGTGACGGTCTCTCCCCGTCCCCCTGGCGGCAAGGGCGCCGATCCCGAATGGGCGCCGGGCGAATACGAGATCGAGGCCGGCACGGTGGTGCTGGCGGGCGGCGTGATGGGCACGCTGCCGCTCCTCCTCGCCAGCGGCCTGGCGGGGCTGCCGCGCCGGATCGGGGCGGGGTTCACCTGCCACCCCGCCCATATTCTGGTGGCGGAACATCCCCAACCCATCACCAACGACGTGGGTCATCCCAAGAGCTTCTTCGTGGACCGCGCCGAGACCGAGGGATACGTGCTGGAGACCTGCATGTATTTTCCCTTCGTCACGGCCAAGAACATGACCGGCTTCGGCGCGGGCCACAGCGCGTTCATGCAGGCATTCCCCCGGCTGCAGATGATCCTGGTCCTCGCGTGCGACAAGGCGGTTCCGGAGAACCGGGTCGCCATCGACCGGCGCGGCGAGCCGGTGGTCCACTACCGGTTTACCGACGGGGTGATCGACTCGATGGTGCGGGCCACCCGGGCGGCGGCGCGGATCTTCTTCGCGGCGGGGGCGGTCCGGGTGCACGCGCCGTCGGCCGATCCGCCGCTGCTCACGAGGGACGAGGCCGGCCGGGTCGACCATCGCATCCAGGCCCGCCATTTCCGGACCGGGACCATCTCCATCTCGGCGGCGCATCTCATGGGCGGCGCCGGCATGGGGCGCGACGCCTCGGATTCGGTGACCGACGCGCGGGGCCGGGTGCACGGCCGCCCCTGGCTTCGCGTGGCGGACGCGAGCCTCTTTCCCGACGCGCTCGAGATCAACCCTTATCTCACCATCATGGCCCTGGCCGACCGGGCGGCCGAGGCTGTCCTCGAGGACCTGACCGAATGAAGCTGACCGGCGGCGCGATCGTCGTGCGGGCGCTGGCCGACGAGGGGATCCGGTTCGCCTTCGGCATTCCCGGCACCCACAACATCGAGCTCTACGACGCCTTCGGGGACTCCGGGCTGGTGCATCCGGTCCTGGTGACCGACGAGCAAAGTGCCGGCTTCATGGCGGACGGGCTGTGGCGCGCATCGGGACAGATGGGCTGCGTGAACATCGTACCGGGCGCGGGGCTGACCCACGCGCTGTCCGGCATCGCCGAAGCCTTCATGGATTGCGTCCCGATGCTGGTGCTGGGCTGCGGCATTCGCCGACGAACCACCCAGGCCTACCAGCTTCACGATGTGGACCAGCTCGCGATCGCGGCGCCGGTGGTGAAAGCCACTTTCCGCCCGGAGAGCGGCACCGAGCTCTACCGGATCATTCGCGAGGCCTGCGCGCTGGCCCGGAGCGGAACCCCGGGCCCGGTGATGGTAGAAGTGTCGATCGACCTCTATCTCACCAGGCACGAGGTCGACCCCGGGGCGTGGGTCGCCCCGGGGTCGCCGCCGGTTCCCACCGCGACCCGCGAGCAGATTGCCCGCGCGGCGACGCTGCTCTCCTCTCATGGGGTCAAGCCGTTGCTCTACGCCGGCCTGGGCGCCCAGGGCGCCACGGCCGAGCTGCTGGCGCTGGCTGAGCGGCTGGAGGCCCCGGTGGCCACGACCATCCAGGGCAAGGGGGTCTTTCCCGAATCCCATCCGCTGTTTCTCTGGAACGGGTTCGGCGCCGCGGCGCCGCCGTTCGCGCGGGAGATTGGCGGAGAGCGGGACATCACCCTCGCCATCGGATGCCGGTTCAGCGAGGTGGGCACCGGAAGCTACGGGTTCACGCCTCCCGGCCCGCTGATCCACGTGGACATCAATCGCGAGGTCCTCAATCGCAACTTTCCCGCCGAGATCGGCATCGCCGCGGACGCGCGGGGCTTCCTGGTGGAGCTGCTGAACGAGCTGAGCGGGCAATACACCGTGCGCGCGGTCGTGCCGCCCGACCCCGAGCTCCGGCGGCGGATCCGCGAGGGCCACGAGCAGGTGCGGCGGGAATGGATCGCGCGGCGCAGCGCGGACCGGGTCACCCCGTTCGTGCTGCTCGAGGCCCTGCAGCAGGAATTCGGTCCCGATACCGTCTTCACGGCGGACAGCGGAAACGGCACCTTCCTCGCCATGGAATGCTTGAGGCTGGCCCGTCCGGGCCGGTTCCTGGCGCCGGTGGACTATTCCTGCATGGGATACTCGGTTCCGGCCGCCATCGGCGCCGGGCTCGGCAGGCCCGGCATCCCGGTCATCGCGCTCGCCGGTGACGGCGCGTTCCTGATGACCGGCCTGGAGCTCCTCACCGCCGCGAGTCAGCAGGTGCCCATCGGCGTGTTCGTGCTGCGGGATCGGGAGCTGGCGCAGATCGCCCAGTTCCAGACCACCGCCTTCAACCGCACGGTGGCCAGCCGGCTGCCCGACTACCACCTGGGCAGCATCGCCGAGGCGGTGGGAGTGGAATGGCTGTCGCTGGATAGCGATGCGGACGTAGTCGAGGTGGTGCGCGCGGCCCGAGCGACGATGCGGGCGGGGCGGCCGGTCCTGGTCGATGTGGCCATCGACTACTCGAACAAGACCTGGTTCACCCGGGGCGTGGTGCAGACCATGCTGCACCGGCTTCCCTGGCCGGAGCGGATCCGCTTCGTGACCCGGGCCCTGGCTCGGAGAATCGGCGGCAGCTAGGCGGCTCCGGCTACCCCCGGAACATCCCGATGCCTTCGGTCAGCTTCATCGCCGCGTTGGCCAGCTGCTGGGCCGAGGCGGTGATCTCCTCGGTAGAGGCATTGAGCTCCTGGGTGGACGCCGCGATCTGCTCGGCTGCGGCGGCGAAGTCCTCGGTGCCGGTGGCCAGCTCGCGGGTCCGCCCCGCGATGCCGTCCACGAGCGCGCGGACCTCGTTGGCCGCGGCGGACACGTTGCGGGTCCACGCGTCCACCGCGTCCGCCTCCTCCGATACCATCCGCAGTCCCTCAACGGCCTCGCGGGCCGCGTCTCGCGCCGCGAGCCCTCCCTCGCCGAGCCGCAGCAGCCTGGCCCGGGCGGTGCCCACCCGCCCCGCGATGGTCCGCACCCGATCGTGCGTCGCCGTGGCCGCGAGGGTCGCCTGGCCGGACAGCTTCCGGACCTCGTCGGCGACGGTCGCGAACCCGCGGCCTTCGGTCCCCGCCCGGGCCGCCTCGATGGACGCATTGAGCGCGAGGATGCGGGTCTGCTTGGCCACCGTGCGGGCCTGGTCGACGAAGCGCTCCAGCTCCTCCGACGCCTCGGCCAGTGCCTCGGCTTCCACGGTCCCGAGCTCGACTTCCTCGGTGAGCCGGTCGAGCGCCTCGACGCTGGCGTCGAGCCGGCTCCGGTGGCCCCGGGCCAGCGAGGCCAGACCGGCGTTGCGTTCCACGGCGCTCAGCGCGCCGGAGGCCACCCCCTCCGCGATGGCCAGGATCCGGGCCGCGTCGTCCGCCACCGCGCGCACCACCCCGGCCTGCGCGATGGCCCGGTCGGTGAGGTCCGAGGTGGTGCCGGCCACTTCCTCGGTGGAGGACACCATCTGCTCCGTCGCCGAGGAGATCTCTTCCGCCAGGGCGGCGGAATCGGTCGCCGAGGCGCGGATCGCGCCCACCAGGCGGGAGAGCTCCCGGACCATCCGGTTGATCCCGTCGGTCACCGCCCCGCCGCCGACCCGGCGGATGTCCTCGCTCGAGACGGCAAGGTCGCCGTCGGCCACGCGGAGGGTGATCGCGGTGACCGCGCCCAGGGGCAGGATGATCTCCCGTTCGAGCCAGGACAGCGCGATCCACAGGATGAAGAAGCAGAGCAGCGCGAAGGCGCCCAGCTTGTAGGGCAGCGGCCAGCTCAGGTCGACGGTCAGGAAGACCCACACCACCGCCGTCAGGACGACGGTGGCGATGGCCCCGCCGGTCTGGACGGCCCGGCTCAGCGGATTGCGGAAGAGAGCCATTGAGGAATGGATATTAAGTTACCCCCATGAGCGAACACCATCCCGACCACGAATACCGACCCGACGCCGTCGAGGCGAAATGGCAGGCCCGCTGGGCCGAGCGGCACACCAACGAGCCGGATCTCGACCGGGGGGAGCGGCCCTTCTACAACCTCATGATGTTCCCCTACCCCTCGGCCGAGGGGCTGCACGTGGGCAACTGCTTCGCCTTCACCGGCGCGGACGTGTACGGGCGCTTCAAGCGGCTCACCGGCCACACGGTGTTCGAGCCGATGGGGTTCGACGCCTTCGGGATCCACAGCGAGAACTTCGCCATCAAGCTCGGCATCCACCCCGCCGAGCTCATCCCGCGCAACATCGCGAACTTCCGGCGCCAGCTCACCCGGCTGGGCGGCATGTTCGACTGGCGGCATTCGCTCGCCACCACCGATCCGGACTACTACAAGTGGACCCAGTGGCTCTTCCTCCAGCTGTACCAGGCCGGCAAGGCCTACAAGAAGAAGGCCGCGGTCAACTGGTGCCCCCGCGACAAGACCGTGCTGGCCAACGAGCAGGTGATCAACGGCGCCTGCGAGCGATGCGGGACGGCGGTCGAGCAGCGGCTGCTGGAACAGTGGTTCTTCCGGATCACCGACTACGCCGGCCGCCTGCTGGCCAATCTGGACGACCGGTCCAAGATGGACTGGTCGGCCTCGACCTCGATCGCGCAGCGCAACTGGATCGGAAAGAGCGAGGGCGCGGAAATCGAATTCGCCAGCCGCGCCGGCCCGATCCGGGTCTTCACCACCCGCCCGGACACGATCTTCGGGGCCTCGTTCATGGTGCTGGCCCCGGAGCATCCCCTGGTGGAGCGCCTCACCACGCGGGGCCAGCGCGCCGCCGTCGGGGAATACCTCCGGGCCACCCAGGCCAAGGGCCTCGTGGCCCGCAAGGTCGGTGAGAAGGAGAAGACCGGCATCGATACCGGCGGGAAGGCCGTCAATCCCGCCACCGGCGCCGAGATTCCGGTCTGGATCGCCGACTACGTGCTGATGGAATACGGCACCGGGGCCATCATGGCGGTGCCGGGCCACGACGAGCGCGATTTCGCGTTCGCCACCCGGTACCGGCTCCCGATCGTCCGGGTGCTGGCGCGCGAGGGCGAGACCCCGGACACGCCGGTCTCCGAGCCCGCCACCGAGACCGCCGAGGCGCGGCTGGTGAACTCGGGGCGGTTCGACGGCCGGCCGGCCGGCGACGCGGCCAAGGCGATCGTGGCGTGGCTTGCCACCGAGCACAAGGGAGCCGGCGTGGTGCAGTATCGCCTCTACGACTGGTGCATTTCGCGCCAGCGCTACTGGGGTCCCCCGATTCCGATCATCTACTGCGACCGGTGCGGTCCGGTGCCGGTGCCGGAGCGGGACCTGCCGGTCCTGCTCCCCGAGATCGAGGACTTCCGGCCCGACGACTCGGGCATTTCTCCATTGGCGCGACACCAGGAATGGTACGAGGTTCCCTGCCCCTCCTGCGGTGGGCCGGCCCACCGCGAAACCGACGTCTCCGACACCTTCCTCGACTCGGCGTGGTACTACCTCCGCTACCTGTCCACCGAGTTCGCCGATCGCGCCTACGACGCCGGGAGGGTGGCCCGCTGGACGCCGGTGGCGAGCTACATCGGCGGCAACGAGCACGCCGTGCTCCACCTCCTGTACAGCCGGTTCATCGCAATGGTGCTGCACGACCGCGGCCAGCTCCCTTTCGAGGAGCCGTTCCGGAAATTCCGGGCCCATGGCCACATCGTGAAGGACGGCGCCAAGATGTCGAAGTCGAAGGGCAACGTGGTGGTGCCGGACCAGTACATCGCGCGCTGGGGAGCGGACACTTTTCGCATGTACCTCATGTTCCTCGGGCCCTTCGAGGAGGGCGGTGATTTCCGCGACGAGGGCATGAGCGGGCCGCGCCGGTTCCTCGACAAGGTGTGGGATCTGGTGGGGGAGTGCGACCGCCGGACGCTCGCGGGCGTCGAGCTCCAGCAGAGCATCGCCGTGAAGTGGAACCAGACCAAGAAGAAAGTGACCGAGGGCCTGGAACACCTCTCCTACAACACCGCCATCGCCGCCCTGATGGAGCTGCTCAACGCCATGCGGGCGGTGAATTGCTCGGAGCGCCGGATGGTGAAGGAGCTGGTGATCATGCTGGCGCCGTTTGCCCCGCACTTCGCCGAGGAGTGCTGGGAGCGGCTCGGCAACAGCACGTCGATCTTCGACGCCAAGTGGCCCGAATGGGACGCAGCCCTCACTATCGAGCAGACGGCGGAAATCCCGGTCCAGGTCAACGGGAAGACCCGTTCCCGGGTGCAGGTCCCCCGGGGCGCTTCGGAAAAGGTCGTGGTGGCGGCGGCCAACCGGGATCCGTCGGTCACCAGGTTTACCGAGGGCAAGGCGCTGATCAAGGTGGTGTACGTCAAGGACCGGCTGCTCAACCTGGTCGTCGGTCCGTGATCCGGGCGCCTACTCGACCCGGAATCGCCGCGCAGGCCGAAGTGAGCAGAGCGAAGAGTGCCAGCGCGTGAGCGGAGCCGGCGGACAGCCGCGGCGGGGTCATGGGATACCTCGAGGTGCTGGCGGTGTGGTGGGTCGAATCTGCCTCCTGGTCAGGTGTTGTCCAGCCGACTGGAATGGGCGGCGTCAGAGCGACACGGATATCCCCAGAAGCGCCGCCACCGGCTCCAGCAGACGCTCCAACATCTCGATCGCCCCGTACACCACCCCGACTAACCCGCCGAGCACCTGGATCTCGGCCGGCGTGAGCTCCTGCCCACCATCCCCTCGAACCGTGGGATGATGCGGATCGCCGGTGATGGTGGCGAAAGGGCGCCCGTTCACCGAAATCCCGGCATTTACCGCCGCGGCGCTCGATTCACCGGCGAGATGTATTTCATCGGAGCCGATCGCCACCGCGACCTCCACCCGGGCGGTTCCGGTCGCGCCGCTGGCCGCAGCATCGATCGAGCCGGTCGCGTGAAACTGCTGCGAGGCAATGGCAAGATCGAACGCGACCTGGACCGCCCGGCTCGCGCCGATGGCCTCTCCAGCGGCGACGATGGTGAAGTCGAGCCGGTTCTGGTCGTCGGCCAGGAAACCGGAAACCTGGAGCAGCCCGCCGGTGAACGTCGGCGCGAGCGTGAATGCGTAGTCGAGAAACGTCCTGCCGGAGACCACCGCACGGAAATGGAGACCCAGCCCCAGGCCGGCCGCCCCGCCGTCGGTGAGGTCGGCGTAACCGGTTTCCTGGCCCGCATGGGGCTCGTGGGTGCCGGGATCGACCGCGTACAGGATGAAGCGGACACCGTTTGCCGGTGCGCCGGCCCGTTCCGGATCGGGGACATAGCGATGCGCCGCCGGATCGTAGACGTAGGTGTGGCCCAACACAGCGGGCCGGATCACCTGGACCGCGAGCGGCCCGCCGGCGGCGGGGAGGCTTTGCAACAGCCGGAGCGCGAGCGCGGGGATGCCCGACGCGCCGGCCGCCACTGCCCCGGAAAGGGAACCTGACGCACCCAGCTCCGCGGGCATCCGGCCGCCCAGCGCGGCCACGCCGGACATTCCCGAGCCGGCTACCAGCGCGTTCATCGTGACGTTCGCGCGGCCGGTTGCAGCGATATCGAAGCGCTGGCCCGAGGGCGCGCTGATCCGCGATTCCGCGCAACCGGCCAGCACGACGGCCGCGATGATCAGCCCGGTCCGGATTCCAGGCAGGGCACGCATCCGGTCATTCCTTTCCGTTCTCATTGTTCCTCCTGCTCTGCGACCTTCTTCAATTCCTGCAGCCGATCCTGCTGCTCCCGGGTCAGCGCATTCTTGATCCGGATCAGCAATTGCAGCTGCGTCCGCTTCATCTCGCGCTCGAGACCCATCACCTTGTCGGCCTGAGCCAGCGCGGCCGCCTCGTCGACGCGGGTCGACTCCATCGTCTTGACCAGCTCTTCCTGCCGCTCCGCCATCTGGAGTTGCAGATCCAGGATGTTGCCCTGCGCCTCCTTGATCGCAGTGATGATCGTGTTTCGCTGGGCCGGCTGCAATCCGAGCTCCTGAGCGTGTTTCAGAACCAGCTGAGGGTCGAACAGCAACCGCGCCAGAGGGTCATCACCCGCCTTGGGGGTCTGGGCCTGGAGAATCCCGGTTCCCAACGCGATAGCAAGAAAAGTGACAGCGAGCGGTCGTTTCATGTTCGGGGACTCCTCGGAAGTACCGGTGGACCCAGCACACTGCCGGGATCGAGTGCCTGGAGTGGCGAACCCGCGGGCGCTTGGCCGATTCGCGGGACGGAGGAGAGCAGACCCGGGACGGAGGCCGGGAGCAGAAAATCAGTCGGACTGCGCCAGGCCATCACCTTGCGAGCCAGCTCGAGATCCAGGGCCGGATCGGGGCGGCGGCCCCGGGAGAGAACGGCGATCGTCAGCACGGCGACGCCTCCGACTGCGATCAGGCCCGGAACCAGCCCGCGTCGGCGTCCCGCTCTCCGGTCCCGGCCCGCCATCACGCGGCCGAACGACGGGGCGTCGGCGCGCTCCGAAGCGCGGGAGGCCTGGAAGGTTTCACGCAGCTGGTGATCGTCGTTCATGCCAGCCCCTCTCCCGCGAGCATCGCTCGCAACCGGGTCTTGCCCCGTTCGTAGTGGGTCCGCGCCGTGCCCACCCGCATGCCGAGCACGTCCGCAGCCTCCTGGACACTCAGCTCCTGGTAGAACACCAGGTGGAGGATCTCCTGCTGTCGCCTCGATAACTCACCCAGCGCGTTCTTGAGGCGCGCCGCAGTCTCGCCAGCCACCAGGCCGCCGGGGTCCCCCCGATCGTCACCGTCGCTGACCCTTCGGTCGAACCACGACTGCAGCCGGACCAGCCGGAGCCAGCCCTTCCGCCGTTCTTCCTGTGCGGTTCGGCGGATCACTCCAAAGAGCCAGGTCCGAAAGCCGGAGCGCCCATCGAACCGGGCTCTCCCGTCGAGGATCCGCTCGTATGCCGCGTGCAGCGCATCCTCGGCCTCCTCGCGGCGCCCGGACGAACAGCGGAGCGCCCAGGCGAATGCATCGGGGTGGATCCGTGCCAGCTCGGCCTCGAGTTCGTCGCGATTCATCAGCACCCCGGATACCTGATGAGTGTCCCGGACCGTGCCGGCATAGGACAGCCCCCCGAAATCACGATATACTACGCCCCCATGGACCTCCGTCGCGCGACTCTGGCCGATCTTGCCCGCCTGGTGCCCCTGTTCGACGCCTATCGCCAGTTCTATGGCCAGCCGTCCGATCCCGGGCGCGCCGAGCGGTTCCTGCGCGAACGCCTGGCCGGTGACGAGTCGGTGATCTACCTCGCCGAAGCGCGGGGTGAGCCGCTCGGCTTCGTACAGCTCTATCCGTCGTTCTGGTCGGTGGCCGCCTGCCGCTCCTGGATTCTCAATGACCTTTTCGTGAGTCCCGCGCACCGGCAGAGCGGCGCCGGCCGTGCGCTCATGGAGCGCGCCCGCCTCCACGCCCTGGAAACCGGCGCCGGGGGGCTGTCGCTCGCCACCCAACGCACCAATCACACGGCCCAGCGGCTCTACGAATCCCTGGGCTGGCGGCGCGACGAGGAATTCTTCCACTACGAGCTCCCGCTGTGAGGCGGTATCTCCTGCTGTGCCTCTGCCTGCTGCCCCGGGCCCTCCCGGCCCAGGAGCGGGTCCGCGCCCGGGCCCTCGGCGTTGCCCCGGGGATGTACCAGCCGGGTCCCCGCAATGCCATCACCGACGTCCCGGGCGTCCGGGTGGGACATGCCACGGTCACCCTCGGCGACTCGGTGCGCACCGGTGTCACCGCCATCCTCCCCCACGGCGGGAATCTCTTCCTGGACCGGGTGCCCGCCGCGATCCACGTCGGGAACGGGTTCGGCAAGCTGCTGGGTTCGACCCAGGTCAACGAGCTCGGCGAGCTCGAATCGCCGATCCTCCTCACCTGCACCCTGTGCGTCTGGAAGGCGGCCGACGCCCTGGTCGGGTGGATGCTGGAGCAGCCGGGCATGGCGGGTGTCCGATCGATCAATCCGGTGGTCGGGGAAACCAACGACGGCTTCCTGAATGCCATCCGAAGCCGTCCCATCACCGAGGCCCACGTCCGGGCCGCGCTCGCCGCCGCCGATACCGGGGCGGTTGCCGAAGGCAGCGTCGGGGCCGGCACCGGCACCATCGCGTACCAGTGGAAGGGCGGCATCGGCACGTCCTCGCGGGTGGCGGGCGCCAGCGGCTGGACCGTCGGGGTGCTGGTGCAGGCCAACCACGGTGGGGATCTCCTGATCCGCGGCGTGCCGGTGGGACGGGGGCTGGGCCGGACCGGCGTAACGCGGGGCGCCGCCGGCAAGGGAGGAGACGGCTCGATCATCATCGTCGTGGCCACCGACGCGCCGATCACCGACCGGAACCTCCGCCGCCTGGCGGCCCGCGCCATGATGGGGCTGGGCCGCACCGGATCCTCGGCCGGCAACGGGTCCGGCGACTACGTCATCGCCTTCTCCACCAGCCCCGCAGTCCGCCGTCCCCGGGGCGCGGCCCGCCTGACGCTGTCCGAGCTGGGCAACGACGAGATGGACCCGCTCTTCGAGGCGGCGGCCGAAGCCACCGAGGAGTCGGTGTACAACGCGCTGTTCATGGCGACGACGGTGACGGGAAACGGGAACCGGGCGGAAGCGATCCCGCTCACCGAGGTGAAAAAGCTGCTGGAGCCCCGGCCGTAGCGGGTCAGGGTACGAGCCGGAGCAGGTGGGTCGTGCCCCGCTCCACCGCCGCCCGGGAGTAGAGCAGGGGGAAGTAGGTGCCCTCCCCCCACAGCGGCAGCAGATTCCCGTAGTACTCGCTCCCCGGCTGGCCCGACTGGCCCGGAACGCTGGTGGCGGTGGAGTTGTCGAAGTCGGCGAAGTCCACCACGATCCGGTACGAGGCGCCCGCGGTCTGTCGGTATCCGGGCCCCGCCGTGGCGTTCACCGTGTTCCCGTCCCCGCCCCGCCGCACCGAGCCGAGGTCGAAGGCCTTGGCGAGCGGATGGGTGAAGCTGGCCTGATGCACGTCGCCCCAGCGCCACACCGACGGATCCCTGCCGGAGGTCTGGGTCAGGCCCACCACCGCCTCGTCGAGCGAGCTCAGGAGCATCGAATCCCGGGCCATCGGCGGATTCCGTCCGAGCAGCGAGTCGGGGTGAGTGAGAGCCGCGATCAGCACCGCCGTGCCCATAGACACGCCCGGCGTCGCGGCCGCCGCGCCGAGTCGCCGCGCGAGCACCCGGGACCGGAGCGCGCGGAGCCAGGCTTCGTAGATCAGCGGAGCCGCCTGATCGCGCCGCATCACGTCGTCCCAGGCGCGCAGGGAATCGAGCGCCACGACGAAGGCGGGGGTTCGGCGCGCGGCGGCGGGATCGCTCCGGGCCGCCGCCATGAGCAGCGGCACCAGCGTCCGCGCCGGGAGGGCCAGCTCATCGTGCTGCAGCCGCTCGAAATCCTGCCGGGTGAAGCCGGATGAATCCCGCAAGACCTGCACCAGGCGGTCGTGGCGGAACGGTTCGGCCCAATCGTAGTTAAGCGGCTTGGTGTAACCCGGCGGGAGGATGTTGTGGTTGGCGGTGGCCACGAATCCCGAGGCGGGATTGTAGGACGAGGGCAGCTCCTCGAAGGGAAGGAAGCCCGCCCACTCGTACTTGCCGTTCCCCGGCACCGGCAGGAGTCCGCTCCAGGAGCGGATCGGCATGAGGCCGGCCGCGATCCATCCGATGTTTCCGTCGACGTCGGCGTAGATCAGGTTCTCGGTGGGGAGCTTCCACCGGGCAGCCCCCCGCCGGAAGCCGTCCCAGTCGCGGGCCTGGTCCAGGGAGAGCTGCGCCAGATAACCCGCCGTGCCCGGCTCGCTCCCCACGAACCGGAGCGCGAAGGCCCGGCCCCGCGCGCTGTCTTCGCCGACGATGGGGCCGTGGTGCGAGAACTCCAGGCGCACCACCCGGTCGGCTTCGCCCTTCACCCTGATGGTGTCGTGGATGACCTGGAGCGGCACCCATCGCTCGCCGTGCAACGCGCAGCGCGGGGCGGTGCCGGCGCGGGCGGCCTTGGAGCGCCGGAAGCCAGGACAGACGCTCACCTTTTCCACGTAGACGTCCTGCTGATCCATTCCGACGATGGTGAATCCGAACCCGATCCGCTCGTTGTGGCCGCCGGCCACCCCGGGCAGACCCGGCTCGCCGGCGCCGATCACGTTCCACCCCGGGCCCACCAGGTGGGTGAGATACCGGAGCGACGGCAGCGCCACCGCGCGGTGGGGATCATTGGCCAGCAGCGGCTTGCCGGTGGCCGTCTTGGCGCCGCTCACCACCCAGTTGTTGGATCCCTCGAGGCGCTGCAGCGGAATCGTGGCGTCGACCGCCGCGGCGCCCAGCGAGCCGACCCCGATCCCGCTCAGGTCGAGTCCGGGCGCGGGATCCAGCGGACGCCATGGATCGGTGGGGAGCAGGGCCTCGAGCCGCGGCTTGCCCAGCGCCTTGAGCAGGGCGGCGCGGCGCAGCTCCTCCAGCGCGTTCTCGGTCATCGAGAGCGCGCCCATGCGCTGGAGGGGGACGGTCTCGTCCCAGGGCTCGGGGGAAAAGCCCAGCATGGTGAATTCGATCGGCGGCCGGTCCTTCACTTCGGCGATGCGCGCGTTCACCCCCGCCACGAAGGCCCGAACGATCGCGTGGGCATCGGGGCCGTAGCTGTTCCATTCCTTCTCCATGTCACCCCGGTAGCGCAGCAGCCGCGCGGTACGGTCCCGCTCGACGAAGTCCGGACCCAGCACCTCGGCCAGCCGCCCCTCGCCCGCCCGGCGCCACATCTCCATCTGCCAGAGCCGGTCCTGCGCGACCACGTAGCCCTGCGCCAGGAACAGATCGTGGGTCGTCTTGGCGTAGATGTGGGGTACGCCCCACTGATCCCTCCGCACTTCGACCGCACTGTCGAGCCCCGGCACCCGGGCTTCCCCGTCGAGCCGGGCCAGGCGGGTACGCGCGGAATCGAGGAGCCCCGCCTGCGCCGCCAGTGGAGCGGCGGAGGCCCCGAATGCAAGAATCAGCAGAGTCGCGGCACACGGCGAACGCATCGGGAGCTCCAGGCGTAGACGTAGGGTACGGAGGAAGGCTAATCTCCGTAGCGCACGGCTCGCTACCAGGAGGAAGAAAATGCTGCACCGGACGCCTTGGTTGACCGCGGGGCTGCTCCTGCTGGCTGGCGCCTGCAAGGGCCATCTGATCGACCTGGAAAACCCCGGACAGAACAATCCGCCCGGCACGACCACGCCGGCGCTCGCGCTCCGGCTCGGTGGCACCGGGTTCGATCAGGTCGTGGACCTAGCCGCCGATCCCGACGGCAGCGTCTATGTCACCGGGACCTTTACCGGCGTGGTGGACTTCGATCCGGGCACCGGCGTCACGGCGCTCACCAGCCTTGGCCTCGCCGACATCTTCCTCGCCAAATACTCCGCGGCCGGAGCGCTGGTGTGGGCCGAGCGCGTCGGCGGCACCGCGGCGGACAACGTCACCTCGCTGGCCCGCGATCCGTCGGGCAACCTGTACGTCGCCGGCGAGTTCGAGGGCGCCGCCGATTTCGATCCGGGTCCGGGCAGCGCGTTCCTGACCAGCCTGGGCGGCACGGACGGATTCATCGCCAAGTTCACCAGTACCGGTCAGCTCGCCTGGGCCCGGCGGTTCGGCGGCATCGCGTTCGATCAGGTGGCCGACGTGGCGGTCGATGCCGCCGGCAACGTCTACGCCGCGGGCATCTTTCAGGGGGAGGCCGATCTGCTGCCCGCGTCGGGCGGCCAGATCGTGAGTAACGGCAACGTGCCCGACGGGTTCCTCCTGGCGTTGGACGCCGCGGGCGCGGCGCGCTGGGCCTATCCCATCGGCGGCAGCGACATCGACGCCGCCTCCGCGGTCGCCGTGACCAGCGACGGCTCCGTGGTGGTGGGCGGCGTCTTTCGCGGCATCGCCGACGTCCGGTCATCCGCGGCCCCGGCGCAGCTCACGTCCGCCGGAGGCACCGATGCCTTCCTCGCCGGATTCACCTCCGCGGGCGCGCTCCGGTGGGCCCGGCAGATCACCGGCACCTCCGACGAGGACGTCGTGCCCCGGGGACTCGCCTCGGACGCGGCCGGCGGCGTGTTCGTCTCGGGAAGCTTCGCCGGCACCACCACGTTCGGTACCGGCGTCACCCGGACCAGCCTCGGACCCAGCGATTGGTACGTCGCGGCCTTCGACGTGACCGGCACCCTGCAATCGGTCTTCGCGGTGGGTGGCACCGGCGCCGACTTCGCGCCGAACATTGCGGTGGACGAGGGGGGCGACGTCCTCGTGACCGGCAGCTTCACGGGCCCGGTGGACTTCGATCCCGGCGCGGGCTCGCATATTCTCACCAGCCTCGCCACCGCCGGCAGCGACGCCTTTGCGGCCCACTACACGCCGGCGGGCATCCTGCTCTGGGTCAATTCGTTCGGTCAGTCGACCGCCGCGGCCGACCGGCTCACCGCCGGCACGGCCATCGTGCCGGGCGGGCAGAGCACGGCGCTGGTGGGCGGCCGTCTCTTCGGCTCACCCAATTTCGGCACCGCCGCCGCGCCGTTTGCCATCGCCAGCCTCGGCGAGGCCGACGGCTTCCTCGTCAAGCTGACCTCCACGGGAGCGCTGGCCCCCAAGCCGTAGCTCGCCCGCGCGCGCTTCTCACTCCGGCGCGATCCGGAAGGCCACCGTCTGGAGGGTGCGCTGCCGGACCGGGCTTCCGTGGACCCGGGCCGCCCGGAAGACCGAGTGCCGCACCGTCTCGCTCGCCGCGGCGTCGAATCCGGGGTTGCTGCTCTCCAGCACCCGGAGCGACGCCGCTTCGGTGTGCCCCGCCGTGTCGATGATGAATTCCACCAGCACCCGGCCCTCGATACCCGCCTGCTGAAGCACGGGCGGATACCGGGGGGACGGCTGATGGACGACCTCCGCGGGATCATCCACCTCGGACGCGGCCCGGACGCCCTGAACGGCGGTCGAGTCGTTTCCCGCGGGGCTGGAGCCTGGGATTCCCCCCGAGACGGAAAGGAGGTGCCGCAGCACGGCGGCGTCGATGGGAGGACCCGGGGTGACCGGCGGGATCGAAATCGGAACGTCCACGGGAGGCGGGAGCATCGGTGCGTCGACCGGCTGCACCGGCGTGCCGGGAACCGACGGCGCGTCGGGCACCACCGGCGTCCGGCGCGGTTGGTCGAAGACGACGAGCGGCGGCGGCGGCGCGACCGGTGCCTCCCGGGGTCGTTCGGTCATCCGGATCGCGCCCGCGATCACCACGCCATGCAGCATCCCCACCACCAGACCACGCACCGGCGCGACCGGTCGCCGGAACTGGGAGCTCACCAGCTGGTCGAACATTGCGGGCCTCGCTGAAAGGGTCACTTCCCAATCAACGGACCCGGCCTTGCGGCCTCATCTGCATCGGATGACAAACCGGTGACCGGCGGGTGAGAAGACGCCCTTCCGCGCCAATTCCTGCACCGAAGCGCGGTTGGCCGCTCGAAGCCGGGGCCTCGCTGCAGGTTCCTTTCTTGATCCGAGACCGCCGGGTACCTTCCCGCCATGCGCACGCTCGACGCCGGGACATCCCGGCGAAGCCACCGGGGCGCCATCCTGGTGCTGGCCATCGCCACGCTGCTCGGCCTGATCGCCTCCGGGCAGCACAACCTCGTCATGCGCGCCGATGGCGGCCCCGCCAACGTGTGGCACGCCCTCGGCATGGGCATGCCCTACTGGTACCTCTGGGCTCTGTTCTTCCCGGTCGTCACGGCGGCGGCGCGGCGGTTCCCCTTCACTCCCGAGCGGTGGCTCGACCGCGCGCTGCTGCACCTGGGCATCGCGCTCGGCATCACGCTGCTCCATGCGCTGCTGGAGATCGGGGTCCAGCACGCCTTTGGCATCCGGCACAGCAGCTTCGGCGTGTTCACCCTGATCTCCCTCAATCGCTCCTTCTGGCAGCTTCCCTACGACCTCCTGGCGTACGGCGCGATTCTGGGCGTGGCGATCGCCACCGATTCCTGGCGGCGGGCCCGGCGGGAGCAGCTCGGCGCCGCCGCGCTCGCCACCGAGCTCGCCGAGGCGCGCCTCGAGGCGCTCCGGGCCCAGCTCAACCCGCACTTTCTGTTCAACGCGATGAACAGCATCTCGATGCTGGTGCGGCGGCGGGACAACGCCACCGCCGTGACGATGATCGCCGGGCTCTCGGAGCTGATGCGTTCGTTCCTGGACGACCATCCGCCGCAGGAAGTGCCCCTCCGCGACGAGCTGGCGTTCCTCGAACGATACCTCGCGGTGGAACAGCTCCGGTTCCAGGACCGGCTCGCCGTGCGCATCACCGCCGACCCTCGCTCCCTGGACGCGCTCGTCCCCAACCTCCTCCTCCAGCCGCTGGTGGAGAACGCGATCAAGCACGGCATCTCCCGCCGGGCCGCATCGGGCCGGCTCGAGATCGAGGCCGAATCCTCCAACGGAACGCTCACGCTCCGGGTGCGGGATGACGGGCCGGGGCCGACCGGGGGCCCCTCCGGCACCGGCGCGCCCGGCGTGGGACTCAAGAACATCCGCGCCAGGCTCGAGCACCTCTACGGGACCGCGCAGCGCTTCACCCTGTCCGACGCGTCCGGGGGGGGCGCCGTCGCGACCATCACGCTGCCGTTTCGGACCGCGCCGTGATGACGCCGCCGCTTCGGGTGCTGGTGGTGGACGACGAGCCGCTGGCCCGCGACGGCGTGGCCGCGCTGGTCGCCCAGGATCCCGACCTCACGGTCGTCGGGGAGTGCGGTGACGGCGCCTCCGCGGTCGAGGCGATCCGCCGGCTCCACCCCGACCTGGTCCTGCTCGACATCCAGATGCCCGAGCTCGACGGTTTGGAAGTGCTCCGACGGCTCGCACCCGGCGAGCGGCCGGCCGTCATCTTCATCACCGCGTACGACGAGTTCGCCGTGAGCGCGTTCGACGTCCACGCGGTCGACTACCTCGTCAAGCCGTTCGACGACGCCCGCTTCGTCGAGGCCGTCGCCCGCGCCAAGGCGGCGATCCGGGGCCTGCTCCCCCGCGCCGAAGCGTGGCTCAGCCGGATCCTGGTCAAGACCGGGGGCCGGGTCGTCCTGGTCCGGGTGGCGGATATCGACTGGATCGAAGCCGCGGACTACTGCGTGAAGCTCCACGTGCAGGGCCGGGTCCACGTGGTTCGCGAGTCGCTCCAGACCCTCGAGTCGAGGCTCGACCCCGAACGCTTCTTCCGGATCCACCGCTCCGGCATCGTGAACCTGGACCGCGTCACCGAGCTCCAGCCCGTCCTCAAGGGGGAGCATCTCGTGACCCTCCGGGACGGCAGCCGGCTCAAGCTGAGCCGGGGGCGCCGCCGGGAGCTGGAATCCCGCCTGGGCCAGGCCCCCTGACGCCCCGCCGTTTGCTGCACCAACGCCGGGCTTCGCTGCATTTCCCGCCCTGACGCTGCAACCCGCCAGCAGGCGGCGCCGTATCGCCTACCTTGAGATCCAATCGAGTCGTCGTCGCGCTCTCACCCGGAGAGTTCCATGCTCCTCCTCGCCCTTGCCGCCCTGACCGCCGCCGCGCCGGCCTCGCGTGCCGCCGAGCCGCTCCTGGTCACCAGCGCCTGGCTCGCCGATCATCTCAAGGACCGCGGTCTGGTGGTCTTCCAGATCGGCGACAACGCCTCTCGCCCCGCCTACGACAGCGGGCACATTCCCGGCGCCCAGTTCCTCAATCCCCTTTCCGAGCTCTCGACTCCCCGGGTGCAGGGTGCCCTGGCCCTCGAGCTGCCCAGCGCCGCGACCCTCGATTCGGTGCTGGAGTCGAAGGGAATCTCCAACGACTCACGGGTCGTGCTGTATTGGGCCCAGGAGTACTACTCTCCGACCTCGCGCACGCTCTTCACGCTCGAGTACGCCGGCCTGGCGGGACGGGTCTCGATCCTCGACGGCGGCCTCGAGGTGTGGAAGCAGGAAGGGCGCCCGGTCTCGACCGACGTCCCCGTGGTCTCCCGGGGAGATTTCACGGTGCGCCCGAATCCCGCCCTCGTCGTGGACGCCGACTTCGTGAAGGCGCACCTGGAAGACCGGAAAGTGCGCATCATCGATGCCCGCGACACGGTCTTCTATCAGGGCATCAACCCGGGCCAGAACGGCGTCCGCGGCCACATTCCGGGTGCCGGAAGCATCCCCTTCGGCACTATGGTGGATTCCAACCGGGTGCTGACGCCGGCCGTGCTCAAGCGCGAGTTTGCCGGCGCCGGGGTCAAGGACGGACAGACAGTGGTGACCTATTGTCATATCGGTCAGCAGGCCACCCTGGTCTGGTTTGCCGCCCGCGTGCTCGGCTACGACGCGAAGCTGTACGACGGCTCGATGCAGGACTGGTCCACCCAGAAGCTGCCGCTCGAGAACCCCAGCGCCCCCAAGCCGGAGTAACCATGCTTCCCCTCCTGCTCGCGGCGCTCCTCGGCGTCTCCCCGGGCGACTCGATGCTGGTGTCTCCCGAGTGGCTCGCGGCCCACCGCACCGATCCCGGGCTGGTAATCCTGCACGTCTCCATGGAGAAGACGGAGTACGAGCGGGAGCACGTGGCCGGTGCCCGCTGGGTCGATCCCCACTCCCTGATCCGGGGCGGGCCGCCGGGCACCGAGCTCCCGTCGCTCGAGACGATCGATTCGGTGCTCGAGGCGCTGGGCATCACCGAGCAATCCCGCATCGTCTACTACGGCGACACCTGGATGGCGCCGCGCGTGTTCCTCGCGCTGGAGTACGCCGGCCTGGGAAACCGCGCCGCCCTGCTCGACGGCGGACTCCCCGCCTACCGCGCCGTGAAGGGCCTGCTGTCCAACGAGACGCCCACCTGGTCGCGCGGCTCGGTGACGACCCGGGCCCATCCCGAGATCCTGGTGGCGGCGAATTGGCTCGCGGACCACCTGCAGGACACCGGACTCGTCCTCGCCGATGGGCGATCTCCCGGCGAGTACGCCGGGACCGATCTCTCCGAGCGGCTGCCCCGCGCCGGCCATATTCCCGGCGCGCTGAACCTCCCGTGGGAAGAGACCTTTACCGACGGCGCCGCGGCGCTCGAGGGAGTCCCCTCGCGGCTCAAGCCCAGGGCGGAGCTGCGCACGCTCTTCGAGAATGCCGGGTTCCGGGAGGGCAAGCAACTCGTCACCTACTGTACCATCGGCCTCCGGGCCAGCCACCTCTATTTCGTCGCGCGCTATCTTGGCCTGGCTCCACGCATCTACGACGGCTCCATGAGCGAGTGGAGTCGCCGAACCGAGCTGCCGGTCGTGACCGGCACCGCGCCCCGCTGACATCGGAGTCCACCCATGGCCCCATCGTTGATTCACTCGTGCGCCACCGTGGCCACCATGGCGCTGCTGTCATTGCATCCGGTACGCGCCTCCGGCCAGGACAGCTGCGGCGAGCGCGAAGCGCCGCCGGGCCCCCTCGTGTCGGCCGAGTGGCTCAAGCGCCACCGGGAAGACCAGGGACTGGTCCTCCTCGACGCCGAGCGGAGCCGGGCGCCGTTCGATTCGGCCCACGTCGCCGGCGCCCGGTTCATCGGCATGGGATCCTTCACCACCAAGCGGGGCGAGCTGCTGGCCGAGCTTCCTCCGGTGGAACGGCTCGATTCCCTGCTCGAGTCCCTGGGCGTGGGCGACCATGGCCGAATCGTGCTGTACGGAGAAATCCTTTCGGTCACCCGCCTCTATTTCACGCTCGATTATCTCGGCCTGGCTGACCGGGTGTCGGTGCTGGATGGCGGACTCCCGGCCTGGCAGGCGGCGGGCGAGGCCGTCACGGCGGAGCCCACCCCGGCGCCGCCCCGGGCCGCGCTCACGGTCACGCTGCGGTCCGAGGTGCTGGCCGACGCGCCGTGGGTTGACGCGCACCGCCGGGACGATCGGACCCTGCTGGTCGATGCCCGCACCCGGGAGGAGTTCGAGGGAACCAGGACGGAGGAAGGCGTATCGCGCCCGGGGCACATTCCCGGCGCGGTGAATCTCGACTGGACCGAGACCCTCGCCGGCGGGAAATTCCGCGAGCTCGGCCAGCTCAAGCAGCTCCTGGCCGGTGCCGGCGCCACGCCGGGAAAGGAGATCGTGGCCTACTGCCGGGTCGGTACCCGCGCCAGCGCCATTTACTTCGTGGCCCGGCTGCTCGGCTACCGGGTCAGGCTCTACGACGGGTCGATGAACGAGTGGGCCGACCTCACGGCGCTGCCGGTCGTGAAGAGCGATTCCGCCCGGCCCTAGGCCGCGGCGGGGTCGTTCTGCATGAGCCCGAAGATGTTGCCCTCGGTATCCTTGACGTAGGCCAGCCACCCGACCCCCGGAATCGCCTGTTTCGGGAGCGCCAACGTGCCGCCGGCGGCCAGCGCCTTGGCGAGGGAATCATCGAGGTTCGGCACGTCGATGGTGCACACATACGCGATCACCGGCGCATCGGGCGTGACGCCTCCCCGCCGGGGCACTAGTCCGCCGTCGATGCCCGGGCCCTCGCCCGTCTTGACCAGCCAGTAGGGCATCGGCCCTTCCCAGCGCGTGAACTTCCAGTCGAACAACCTCCGGTAGAAGGCGATCGCCCGCTCGGGCTCGGCGGCGTGGATCTCGAAATGGACGGGACGCGGCATCGTACGCCTTCCTTTCGGTGGTCAGTGCCGGGCGCTGAATCGGTCGAGGAACTCCCGCTCGCCGGGGGTGAGGCTCGCGATGCCCGACGCGCTGATCTTGTCGAGGATCCGGTCCAGCTCATCGCGATTCACTTCGTGCAGGGCATCCCGCTTGATCCGCTTCCAGCGGTCCATCGCGCTCGCCGTCGTTTCCAGCTTGGGCGCCGGCGGCTGCACCTGGCGCCGGAACCGCTCGTTGCCGGCATTGCGCTGCAGCATCTTGAGGAAGATGTAGCCGCCCACGAATCCGCCCAGGTGGGCGAAGTGCGCGACGTTGCCGCCGCCCGCTCCCCCGAATCCGAAATAGAGGGAGATCCCGGTCATCAGGAGCACCATGTAGCGCGCTTCGATGGGAATGATCCCCCAGATCAGCATCTGGTTGCGGGGCCAGAACCAGGCGTAGGCCAGCAGCACGCCGAAGATCGCTCCCGACGCGCCGATGATCGGATAGCCCACCGGGATGGAGAGGAGCGCGCCCGAGATACCGCTGGTGAAGTAGAGCCCGAGAAAGGCCTTCCCGCCCAGCCGGTCCTCGACCCGGGGGCCGAAGAAGAACAGGGTGAGCATGTTGAAGAAGATGTGGCCGAATCCTGGCGCGTGCAGAAACATGTAGGTCACGAAGGTCCACGGCCGCTGCAGCGCCAGCTGCGGAACAAACGCCAGCGCGTCGACCATCGCGGGCGCGGTGTTCTGCAGGAAGAACACCGCGATGGTCGCGAGCACGATCCGCAGGACCCAGGGGGTCATGAGACTCCGTCCCGGGCGCGTCGCTCGCTCGGATAGTTGATGATATGCTCCCATTCGGAGGCGTCGGAGCGCGCCACCACCGCCACCACCGGCTCGGTCTCGCTCAGGTTGTACACCTCGTGCGGAACGCCGGGCTCGATGAAGATGAAATCCCCCGCGTCGTTGTCCACCGATCGCGATAGCCCGTCCCCGTACCGGTGGCGCACCCGGCCCGAGAGAATGTAGAGCATCACCTCGAAATCGACGTGGATGTGGGCATACGCCACCGCGCCGGGCGGAACCGTCGCGACGTTCATCGACAGCCGGGACGCGCCCGCGTTGGCGCCCGAGAGGCCTCCGAGGTACTGAATGCCGTTCCAGCTCCGGCAGAGGGCGCTGGCCCGGAGGGTCGCGATCCCCTCCAGCCGTTCGGCCGCGGGGATGGAAGACGCCTGCGTCATGGCGAATGAACCGGTCAGAAGGGCGGGCGCGCCGCCGGGTGCAGATCCACGGCGCTGTTGATCAGGAGTTCCCAGTAGCCCACGCTGTCGCCGCGGGCGGTGAGATCGAGAAAGCTCCCGAAGGTCTGCATCAGCTGCACGCTGAGCTGCCCCGGCAGGGGCCGCGGCACCGGACTCGGCTCGGGGCCCCGCCACCAGCCGCGCCCGAACGAGCTGCGGACGATGACGCTGCCCGGGGTCGACGGCAGCGCGCGGACGTTCTCCGCATACCGGCCGAAGGTGCCCTGCCGGAAGAGGTACATCTCGACGTTCGAGACATACATCGCGGTCACGGTATGTCCGGTTTCCTTGAGGTAGGCCGCGATCGCCCGCATCGCGATCGGCCCGGACAGATCCCCCACCACCGGCACGATTCGGTCCTGCCGCTCCAGATCCCGCACGATGCGGAACCGCTCCTCGCTGGACAGGTAGCTCACCTGCTGGCCGTCCAGGTCGGTGGCCGAGTAGAGGTCGCGCTGGCTGGGATAGTCGGGACGGGACGGTCGCCCCAGGCTGGTGTACCGGAGGTTGAGGCCCGCCGTGGCAAATTCGGCGTGGAACCGCTCCAGCGTCTGGCGGTCGACGGCGGTGAGCGGCACCCCATACCCGGTGACCCGTTCCATCAGCGCGGCGTGGTTGGCCGCGTGAAGCGCCGAGTCCCCGGGCGTGAACTCCAGATAGAGCAGGATCTCCTCGAGGGACCGGGTGTTCCATTGCGACGGATTGGGCGGGGCCGGCCTGCCGTACAGGAGACAGAGATACTGGATCCGGTTCTCCGCCGTCTCGAACATCGCCTTGAACAAGAGGTGCAGCAGCATGTTGTCGCGCCGGATGTCGATCAGCAACGCGAGGTCCGGCCGGATCTCGGCCAGATAGGAAAAGTTCTGTTCCGGCCCGACGCCGAGATAGGCACCGCCCCGTACCCGGAGAGCGTGCAGCGCCGGCACCACGTGCAGGTAGGACGTCTCGTTGGAGACCAGGTTGTCGCTGTCGAAGAACCCGCCCGGCTCCGATAGCCGCGCCACCAGGCCGGCAAACGGCGTGGTCTGCCGGACCGGCGCCTGCGAGCTGGTGAAGTACAGAACCTGCAGGACGATGAGGAGCGTGCGCGTCACCAGGAATCTCCCAAGGCACCGGGCCGGGTACTCGGTGGAGCCTATCAGCGGGAGGCTGTCCGGACAAGGTGAGACGCACTAGGTTCTCGGGATGAAACCCCTGCTCGCCCTCGCCGCCGCGCTGCTGGCCTGCGGCGGGGGCGGCCCGGTCCCGCGGGCGGACCGCCCCCAGTGCGACACCGGCAACGGCGGCATTGTACTGCCGTCCGGCTTCTGCGCGGCGGTGTTTGCCGACGAAGTCGGGGCGGCGCGTCACGCCGTCGTCGGGCCCGACGGCATCGTCTACGTCGCGCTCGAGCCGCCCGACCGGACCAGCGCCGGCACGTCGCGCAGCCGGGAGCCCGGCGGCATCCTCATCCTGCGCGATACCACCGGAGACGGCCGGGCCGACGTCCGCGTGCGCGTGCCCACCGACGGCGGGTCGGGCATCGCGCTCCGGGGAGACTGGCTCTATTTCTCGACGATGACCACGGTCCAGCGCTTCCGGCTCGCGCCGGGCCGCATGGGCGTCGCGGGGCCCCCCGACACCATCGTCTCGGGCATGCCTCCGGGGGGACACACCAGCCGGAGCCTCGCCTTCGACGACACCGGCGGCCTCTACGTCCACGCCGGCTCCGATTCGAACGTCTGTACCGTGCGGGGCGCCGGCCGCGGTCCCGATCCCTGTCCCGAGCTCACCACCCGCGCCGGGATCTGGCGCTACCCCGCGGACCGGTTACACCAGGTCCATCCCCGGGACGGCGAGCGCTGGGCCACCGGCCTCCGCAATGCCGTGGGACTCGCCTGGGACTCGGCGGGCCGGATGCTCTTCGCCGCGTCCCACGGGCGCGACGGCCTCGCGGCCCTCTGGCCCGGACTCTACACCGCGGCAGAGAGCGCCGAGCAGCCCTCCGAGGAATTCGTGGCGGTGCGGAAGGGTGACGATTTCGGCTGGCCCTATTGCTTCCACGACAACGCGCTCAACCGGAAAGTGCTGGCCCCCGAATACGGCGGGGACGGGAAATCGGCGGGGCGCTGCGCCGGCGCCGCGGTGCCGGTAATCGGCTTTCCCGGACACTGGGGGCCCGACGGCTTGCTCTTCTACCGAGGCACGATGTTCCCCGACCGCTACAGCAACGGGGCCTTCATTGCGTTCCACGGCTCCTGGAATCGCGCTCCGATGCCGCAGGCCGGGTATAGAGTGGTGTTCGTTCCGCGCACCGCAGCCGGCCTCGGGCCGGCCTACGAAACCTTCGCCGACGGCTTTGCCGGGGGTACCCTCGACCCCGGCGGCGCGGCCCACCGGCCCGTGGGACTGGCCCAGGGGCCCGACGGGGCGCTGTACATCACCGACGATCAGCGGGGACGGATCTGGCGGGTGACCTGGGCCAGGGAACCCTGAGCATGAGGCTCAGGCGTCGAGCACGTACTTGACCCGCGGATAGGCGACCGTGAACCCGGTCCGCTCCGCGTTCCGGTGAGAAGCGCTCCCGGGCGGTGCCACGACCATCGCCGTCTCGCAACGCAAGGCCCGCGCGGCGGAGAGGCGTGCCTCGAGGAGCGCGTGATGAACTCCCCGTCCCCGCGCATCGGGCAACACCGCGGCCCCGCACAGGGCGCCGACCCTCCGGTGCACCATGAGCAGCCCCCCGCCGATCAGCCTCCCCTCGCGGTCCGCCGCGAAGGCCGTCGCGGTGGACATCCGGAAGGTGCCCTCAATCACCGCCTGAAGATCCTCCGCCGCGGCCTTGCCATCTGCGAATCCCGCAGCCACCACTCCGGCCAGCGCGGAAAGTTCCCCGGGAACGGCCCGACGGATGGTCACCCCGCCCGGCGCCTGGAACGATTCCGGCGCCTCGGCCACGCGACAGACCATGACGTCGCTCCGCTCGGCGACTCGGTACCCCCGCGCCACGAAGGCGCGCTGGAGGCCGGCATCGGCCAGGGAACAGAGCTCGACGGCGGCGGCGGCGCCCCGGCTGTGGAAGAAGACCTCCAGGCGGTCCAGCTCCGCCGCCGGAAGCGGCCCGTGGAGGCCCAGGGCAAACGCCTGCGTCAGCGGCGAGGTGGCACCCGCATAGGTGGCGTAGCCGCCGCCCACCGCGAGCGAGGTGGCGTCCGGATAGGCCCCGGTGCGCCGGAGCGTGGCGGCATATTCGACGCCGGCCAGTGCCTCCGACAGCTCGAGTCGGCGCGCCAGCCCGAGGAGATCTGCCTGCGGCGTCGCCGCAACCGGTGTCGTACTCATAGCACCTTCACGATCCAGTCCCCCGCCAGGTAGCCGACCACAGCAACCCCGAGGCCGACCAGGAACATGTCGAGGCCGCTGCGGAAGACGCTGCGGCCGGTAAAGAAGCTGCGCGCCGCGCCGACGCCGAAATGAGACAGCATCGCCACGGCAAACGACGCCCAGATCGCCCACGGCTCGCGGCTGATGAGCAGCGGGGCCACCGGAATGAAGGCCCCGAACGCCGTCGCGACGCCGGTCACCCAGCCCTCCCGCATCGGCGTGCTCGATGCTTCGCCGATCTTGAGCTCCTCGCGCACCTTCTCCTCGAGGGCGCGCGCCGGATCCGACATGACGGCGGTGGCCAGACTGGTGGCCTGGTCCTCCGGGATTCCCTTGGCCTGGTAGATGAGCGAAAGCTCTTCCCGCTCGAGCTCCGGCATCAGCCGAATCTCTTCCTTCTCCATCGCGATCTCATGCTCGAACACTTCCCGCTCGCTCTTGGCGGCCAGGTAGCCGGAGGAGCCCATCGACAGGGCGTCGGCGGCCATCCCGGCCAGCCCCGCAACGACCACCGCATGCGGGGCGCTGGCAAGCCCGGATTGGGCGCCCACCATGCCCGCCACCAGGCCAAAGTTCGCGGTGAGCCCGTCGTTAAAGCCGTACACCACATTGCGGAGAAAGCCCCCCGCCCCGGTCTTGTGCCACGGCTCTGCGCTGCTCCCATGCACCAGTCCGGAGAGCTCCTCGGCGTGCCCCTTGGACTCCCGGGCCAGGGTCAGCGCCGTGGGCCCCGCCGCGCCGTCCGGCGCCTCGCGATAGAGGTCGAGATACCCCTTCACTTCGCGGCCTTCCTCCTCGAGGAGCATCGGCAGCAGGAATCCGGTTCCGAACCGCCGGGACAGCCACGCCATGGCGCGGGCTCGGAACGAGGGCCCGGGAGCCAGCACTTCATGACCCTGCTCGGCCAGCAGCCGGCGCCACGCCGCCACATGGCGGTCCTCCACCTCGGACAGGTGGCTGTAGATGCTGGAACGGGCGGGATCCGATTCCGCGCGCGCAAGCTTGCGATAGAGGTAGGCCGCATCCGCCTCGTCCGCGAGGTGGTGCAACCAAGTCTTGGGAATGGAGCCGGCCATGGGAGAAATCTAGTCGGTCACCGTCCGAGCTTCCCACCGATTCCATCGGTTCCATGCGCCACGGACGGAAACGTCGGGATCCGCGGGTCGGTCTGCTGGGCATCGATCCGAGCTCCTGGACGAGCTTGGCCTCTATAATGCTGAGCAGCTTCGACTTATGTAGAGTGGGGGACACTGCCGAAGCCGATCGACCCCCGGCCGGCCGCCGGACCCGATAGTGCAATCCGGGCGGTGCCATCGGGGGCGGTGGTCACCCAGACCCGATGAGCAGGATACCTTCCGGAGGCTACCGGCCCCACCAGGAGCCCGGATGAGACGCGTCCGACTCATGAGGGAAAGCCGACATTAGTGGTCGATAATACATCGTACCGCACGAGGATGTTTTTCGGCCACCCGGAGTCCGGGAAGACCAAATCGAGTCTCGCCCGGATGCGACTATCCCCGCTCCCCCCGCATCTTTACGATCGTGCTGACCAGGACTCTCCCGATGGACCTGTTCCGGCTGGCTGACGCCGATGCCGTGCTGCCGCGAGTCAAAGCGGGAGATCCGGCGGCGCAGGAGGCGCTTTACCGTGCGTTCGAGGCGCCGGTATACAACCTGGCGCGGCGGATCTGCCGCACCACGGAAGACGCCGAAGACGTTCTGCAGGAGACCTTCCTCGAAGTGTACCGAAGCATCGGCCGCTTTCGGGGCGACGGAAGCCTGTGGGGTTGGGTTCGCACCATCGCGTCGAGCAAGGCGCTGATGCGCCTTCGGCGGAACAAGTATCGGGAAACCGACGAGCTGCAGGACGACGTCACGCCCCTGCGCCGGGAGGACACCGCGCTTCGCATGGATCTCGAGACGGCGTTGGAGCGGTTGTCGGAAACCTCCCGCGCGGTGGTGTGGTTGCACGACGTCGAGGGATACACCCACGAAGAAATCGCGGGCATGATGGACAAGACGGTGAGCTTTTCGAAGTCGCAGCTGGCGCGGGCCCACACGCGGCTCCGCCGCTGGCTGGGTGAGGAGGTGCCGGCATGACACACTTGACGATGGAGCAGCTGTTGGCGGTGCGGGAGCCCGGACTCGAGCCCGGCGTCGCGGGATGGCGGGATCACGCCGCCGCGTGCGACCTCTGCCGAGCGGAGCTGGAGCGGCTGGATCAGCGGGTGGCCCGGTTGCGGGCGCTCCCCGCCCTCAAGCCCTCCCGCAACCGGTTTGCCGAAATCCGGGCCGGCGCCCGCGCCGAGCGCCGGCGCAAACGGTGGGCGGCGGTAGCCGTCGGCGGGCTCGCCCTGGCCGCCTCGGTCACCTTTGCCGTCGTGCTGACGCGAAGTCCCGGCCGGCTGGGGGACTCGTCCGCCCAGCAGCTTTCCGAGCAGCAGGAGCTCGATTCGATCATCGCCCGCTCCCGCTCGCTGGAAGGAGCCATTGAAGCCTACAACCCCGATCAGCGCGTCACCGACGGGAGGACGGCGGTCGTCACCGCCTCGCTCGAAGACCGGCTGGCCCGGGTGGACGATCAGCTGCAGATGGTGAATACGATGGACCAGAGCGTGCGGCAGGAAGCCGCACTCCGGCTCTGGCGTGAGCGCGTTGGCCTGCTCAACGCGCTGGTTGACGTGCATGTGACTCGTGGAAGAGCGGTTGGGTTCTGAAGCCTTTGAGGAGTGCTACCATGTCGGTTCGACTGTTCGTAGTGAGCGCGCTCGCCGCGGCCTCGGTGGTTCCCGCCGGCCTCGCGGCCCAGGAGCGCCAGCCGGTGCCCCGTCCCAAGATCTACATCGACCGTGGCGACGGCCCCCAGGTCATCCGGGATCGGATCCGCCTCATGACCGAGCGCCGAGCCCGGCTGGGCGTCACGGTGGACATGCGCGCCAGCGAAACCGATTCGATCGGTGCCACCATCCAGTCGGTGACCCCGGGCGGGCCCGCCGCCAAGGTGGGCATCAAGAGTGGCGACGTCATCACCAGGATCAACGGCAAGTCGCTCATCGCCAGCGACAATACCCGGGCCGGTGAGGACGAATCCCTGCCCGGCGTGCGGCTGGTCGAATACGCGGCCCAGCTCAAGCCGGAACAGACCATCAGCATCGAATACCTCCGCGACGGGACCCGGAAGACCATCTCCCTGGTCACCGGCAACGAGCCGGTGTACGTGGCCAACGGCTTCAACGACGATGGGGAGTTCGGCCTCACCATCCCCGGAGTCATGCTGCAGCGGACGCCGTTCGGCGGTGGAACCTTCACGACCGAGCGCGGGCCGGGCGGCGCCATGGCCTATTCCTTCATGATGGGCGGGCCCCTGGCCGACCTCGAGCTGGCACCGCTCAACGCCGATCTCGGTTCGTACTTCGGCACCACCGAGGGCGTCCTGGTGATCAGCGTGCCCAAGGAGTCGACCCTGGGCCTCAAGGGCGGCGACGTCATCCTGAGCGTGGACGGCCGCAAAGCCTCCGGGCCCAACGGCTTTCTCAGGATCCTGCGCAGCTACGAGCCGGGTGATTCCTTCAAGTTCGAGATCATGCGCAACAAGGCCCGCACCACGGTGACCGGGCAGCTCGAGAAGGGCCGGGAGCAGGACCAGTAACACGCCTCGGGTGGCGTCCCGGCAGTGAGCGAGGGCGGCCGAGTGGCCGCCCTCGCTGTTTGCTGTCATCCTCCGTCCGACGCGGGCGTTCCGCCGAGTCCGACTCTTCCCGCCCCGATTCGCCGATCCCGCCCTCCCGCCAGGTGCCGTACTGTTCGTCGTCCGGAGGCCGCTCGACTGACGCCCTCCGGCTCACGCGGGGGAGTGCGGACGGAGGCGCAGGGGCGCCGGACCGACGCCTCTTACACTATGGAGGAAGCAGTGAATCGGATGAGAGTAGTGGTTCTGGCAGGCGCGGTACTGTTTGCGGCGTGCAGCGACAATGCCACCACCGCACCGGCAACGCCGCAGGCGACCGGCGTGTTCAGCGCCACCGGCGGCATCGCGGCGAAGGTGGATGAGTTCAGAGGTGTCCTGGGCGCCTCGAACGGCGGGACGGCGGGTGAGCAGCCGGCCGGACGCCGGGAGATCAGCTGGGATGGTGCGGGCGCCAATCCGTTCAACAACAAGAACGATTTTCCCGCCGACTTCTTCAACACCACCGTGAAGTCGGGCGCGGTGTTCACCACGTCGGGCACCGGATTCCGGAACGACTCGACGCTGTTCAGCGAGGTCAACCCGTCCTACGCGGCGCAGTTTGGGTTCTTCAGCGCCAACAAGATCTTCTCACCCGTCGGCAGCAACCAGCTCGACGTGTTGTTCCAGGTCGCCGGCCAGCCGACGCCGGCGGCCGTCAGCGGATTCGGCGTCGTATTCAGCGACGTGGACCTGGCCGATAAGACCACGATCCAGCTGTTTGCCCGGGACGGCTCCAGCCTGGGCATCTACGCCGCACCGATCCGGTCCGACGCCGGCGGCTTGTCCTTCGTCGGGGTCACCTTCGCCAACGCTGTCATCGCCCGGGTCCGGATCACGCTCGGCACCGGGACGCTGGGAGCCAACGTCGGCGACATCAGCGCCGGCGGTACGGCGGACCTCGTCGTATTCGACAACCTGATTTACGGCGAGCCGAAGCAGGCGTTCTAAACCGCTGCCCGGGAGGGTCGGGGCCCATCCCCGACCCTCTTTGGCAGGGGCGTGCCCCAACCCGTACCTTTCATTCTCCCCTGGAAGGCCTCGTCCACATGAGTATTCCGGCCGGCCTCGAGAATGAGCGACTGCTCGAGCTCTTCTTTTCCCAGTCTCTGGAGGGGTTCTTCTTCATGATGCTGGACGAGCCGGTCGAGTGGGGCGACCACGTGGACAAGGATGCGGTGCTCGACTACGTCTTCGAGCACCAGCGGATGACCAAGGTGAACTCGGCCATCCTGACGCAGTTCAACGCCTCGACTCCGGACGAGCTCCTGGGCAGGACCCCCGCCCAGTTCTTCGCGCACGACCTCGACGTCGCCAAGCGGCGTTGGCGGGAATTCTTCGATATGGGCCGGCTGCACACCGAAACCGACGAGCGGCGGCTCGACGGCAGGCCGATGCGCATCGAAGGGGACTACATGGTGATCTATGACGGCGAGGGCCGTATCGCCGGGCACTTCGGCATCCAGCGCGACGTCACCGATAAGCACCGCGCCGGCGAGCAGATCCGCGAGTCCCGCCAGCAGCTCCGCGCCCTCGCGGCGCGGCTCCAGCAGGTCCGCGAAGAGGAGCGCACCGGCATCGCGCGGGAAATCCACGATGAGCTCGGACAGGCGTTGACCGGCCTCAAGCTGGACATGGCCTGGATGAAGCAGCGTCTCCCGCACGACCGCGAGCTGCTGACTCAGTGCGCCTCGATCATCCAGCGGATCGACGGCACCCTCGGCGCGGTACGCCGGATCGCGACGGACCTCCGGCCCAGCGTCCTCGATCAGCTGGGGCTGGCCGCGGCCATCGAGTGGCAGGGCCAGGAATTCGGCGGACGAACCGGAATCGAGGTCGTCATGGACATCTGCCCGGATGGCGCCCCGATTCCCGATGATCTCGGCAGCTCGGCGTTCCGGATCCTGCAGGAATCGCTCACCAACGTGGCTCGGCACGCCCGGGCCACCCAGGTCGTCATCAGGCTGTGCCAGAGCCCCACCCTCCTGACGCTTGAGGTCTCCGATAACGGAGTGGGGATTGCGCCGGAACGCCTCGAGGGAACGGCTTCCCTCGGATTGGTCGGGATGCGTGAGCGGGCCGGCGCCTGTGGGGGGGAGCTCAGTATCGCGCGCCGGCCGGATTCCGGCACCACCGTCCTGCTGCGGGTGCCCCTCTGCGCCGGAGCGGCACCATGATCCGGCTCGCCATCGCCGACGATCATCCGATCGTCCGCGAAGGGCTCCGTCGCATCGCCAGCGACGGCGCGGGCATTACCGTGACCGGCGAGGCATCCACCGCGGCCGAGCTGTTCCTCCTGCTCGCCTCGGCGCCGGTGGACGTCGTGCTCCTGGATGTCAGCATGCCGGGATCCACCTTTGTCGAAACGCTGCGGACCCTCCGGGAGCGGCATCCGACGGTAAAGATTCTGGTCCTCAGCGTTCACCCCGAAGATCAGTGGGCCATGCGGGCGCTCCGGGCCGGCGCGTCGGGTTACCTGACCAAGGACCATTCTCCCGAGCAGCTGGTCGAGGCGATCCGGCGGGTGGCGCGGGGGGGCAAGTATGTCAGCGGAACCCTCGCCGAGAAGCTGGCCGGGCTGGTGGACCACGGCCGAACCGCCGCGCCCCATGAGCAGCTCAGCGACCGGGAGTTCGAAGTGCTGCGCGCGCTGGGCAGCGGCATGACCGTGAAGGATGTGGCCGCGCAGCTTCGCCTCAGCGCCAAGACGGTGAGCACCTACCGGACCCGCCTGCTCGAAAAGATGGGATTGAAGTCGAATGCCGATCTGGTCCGATACATCGTCGAGCACGGACTGCTCACCTGAGCGATCCGAGCCCGTCCGGGCGGGAGCGCGGTCCGGCGTACACGAGGCAGCTCCACGTGACCTGGGGCGATCTCGACGCGAACGGCCACATGCGCAACACGGCCTACCTCGACCGCGTGGCCGAGGTGGTCATGCACTTCTTTGCCGAGCACGGGTTTCCGGTCGGCGAATTTGCCCGGCTTGAGGTGGGGCCGGTGGTGCAGAGGGAGCACCTGGAGTACCGGCGCGAATTCCTCCTCATGGATACCATGGTGGTCCGGCTCGCGATCCAGGGATTGAGCGAAGACGCCGCCCGCTTCGGGCTCCTCACCGAATTCTTCCACCAGGATGGCCAGTCCGCCGCCCGCGTGCGCACCACCGGGGGATGGCTCCATCGGACCGCCCGCGCGCTGGTTGTGCCTCCCGAGGCGCTGGCGGCCGTGCTCAGGAGCGCTCCCCGCACGGCCGACTTCGTCCAGCTGCCGGGACTCAGTCCATCTCGCCTATCATCACCGGCTCGGACCGATCTGGAGACCTCGAATCTGCCGCGGAGGACCAGGAGCCTCAGGCCGCCGCCGCACGCGCGGCGAAGAGCTGAACCACCCGTCGAATCCGTTGGTGAACACGTCGAATGCGTGGTCCCCCCGGGGCGCGGACTCTGACGGTCTTGCGGACCGGCGGAACGGTCACTTCATCGGTCACCATGTTCGTGTCTCCTCTTGGGTCTGGTGCTCTCCACCTTCTTCTGGAATGCGGTCAGCGCGTCGGACCAGAACTGGTCGAAATACGCTCGTAGGGCTGCGAGCCCCTCCGGATTCAGCTCGTACAGACGGCGATTGCCTTCAGCGCGGTCGGATACCAGCCGCGCCTCCTTCAGAATGCGCAGGTGTTGGGAGATGGCCGGCCGGCTGATGGGAAACTCCTGAGCCAGCCTGCCGACCGCGATGGGCCCCCGCCGGAGCTGGGTGAGAATGCTCCGCCGGGTGGCATCCCCCAGAGCCTCGAGCTGGGCATCACCGTAAGTAATCACTTACGGTAAGTAATCACTTACCACCATAATCGTCAAGACCGGAAATTTTTCTTGCCCACAAGCCGCGTCCGGGGCAGATTCGGGCGGCTTCCCTCTTCCGTCCCCCTGTCGAGGAACCCATGGGCCCGCGAGATCCCCGGATCGATGCGTACATCGCCAGGTCGGCCGAGTTCGCCAAACCCATTCTCGCCCACATCCGGGATGTCGTGCATGCGGCGTGTCCGGAGGTGGAAGAGACCATGAAGTGGAGCTTCCCCCACTTCGACTATCGGGGGGAGATGATGTGCAGCATGGCGGCGTTCAAGGCGCATTGTGCGTTCGGCTTCTGGAAGGGCTCGCTGGTGGTGGGCACGACGGCAGGCAGGAGCACCGAAGCCATGGGACAGATGGGCCGGATCACCCGGTTGGCCGATCTGCCGTCGAAGAAGGTCTTGACCGGTCAGATCAGGAAGGCCATGGCGCTCAACGACGCGGGCATCAAGGCGGTGCGAACGAGAGGTCCGACCCGGAAGCCGCTGCCCACCCCGCCCGACCTGGGCCGCGCGCTCAAGGCAAATACGGCAGCCCGAACTGCGTTCAAGGCATTCAGCCCCAGCTGCCGGCGGGAATACATCGAGTGGCTGCTGGAGGCCAAGACGGAGGAGACCCGGTCCCGCCGTCTCGCGATTGCCATCGAGTGGATCGCCGAGGGCAAGACCCGCAACTGGAAATACCAGAGGTAACCCGATGCGATCTGTCGCCGGTTCCGGGCTCGCCGCGCTCGCCTGCACGGGATGGCTGGCCACCTCTCTCGCCGCGCAGGGCTTGCCGCCCTATGCCTCGATGAACCCGATGGTCATTTCCCGGACCGGGCTCTCTACCCAGCCCTATGTGGCGCCCGGACGCCGATGGCGCGTCACCGCGCTGCTGGATTACGCCAGCGCCATCGAGTACGGGGCGCCGCCCGCGACCGCCGCGGCATACCTGCTCGATGCCGAGCTGCTCCGCGCCAACGTCACCGTGACTCGTGCCCTGGGACCGCGATCGTTCTTGGTGGGAGAGACCAGCATGAACGGAGCCTACAACGGGTTTCTGGACGGGTTCATCGACTGGTACCACGATCTCTTCCATTTCCCCACCGGCGCCAGGAAAATCCGGCCGCGAAACGAATTCGGCGACAGCCTGAGCATCCCGGGCGGACCCCGTGTCGTTCGAAGCCGCTCGGGCGCGTACCTCGGGGACGTCCGCCTGGGCGCCGGGTTCCGTCACTCGAGCCACTGGCAGACCGTGGTGTCCGTCACCCTGCCCACCAATACCGGCCCCGAGGGATTTCGCCGGGGCACCGTGTCGGCCAACGCTGTCACGACCCTCCGCAGCGACTTCGGCGGCCGCTTCACCTACGAGGGCACGCTCGGCGCAGGCCTGACGCCCTCCCATGGCGACCTCGCCGCCTACCAGCACAGCGTCTTTCTCATGGTGAGCCAGGGAGTTCGCGGCCACATCACCGGCCCGATGCATCTGTATACCAATGTGATCTATCACTCGGCGCTCTACCACGACACCGGCACCACCGAGCTCGACGCGCGCGAACTCACCATCGACCTGGGGGGCATCTTCCGATTTCGGAAGGGACCCGAGTGGATCGTCGGCCTGACCGAGGACCTGGAACCCTCGGGGCCGGCCATCGACGTCTCGTTCAGGCTGGGGGCGCGCTGGTAAAGAGGAACTGCTCCATCTGGTCCAGCAGATACTGCCTCGCCTTGGGCTCTCGCAGGTTCAGTGCGTAGTGGTTGATGAGCTGCTGCTGGTACTTGAGCCACTCGGCCCAGCAGACCGCGCAGATCTCGCGAAAGACGCGCGCGCCCAGCTCGTTCGGGAAGGGCTGGAAGGCCTGGGAATCGCGAGTCTGGTGGCAGCGGGTGCAGGTGAGGAGGGACATGCCACAAAAGTAAGAGAGAAGCGGCGCGAGGGAACCGATCGCTCGCGCCGCTTCGTCCCGCTTACCGCACCACTACGTCTCCTCGTTGCAGCGCCTTGACCCCGCTTCTGGTGCCGAGCCCTGCGCCCAGCCCGACGACCGCGGCCGTGACGCCCGAAACGACGATATTGACCAACGGGATCAGGGTGAAGGGCAACACCAGCAGTCCCGCCACCACCGCAGCCAGCACCGGGACACCGGGAGAGCGCACCGCATCGACGAACCGCAGCCGTCGCCGGACAAACCCGCGGGCAAACCCGAAGGCGAAGACCCCGGCCGTGGCGGTAACCGCGATGGCCGCGATGCCAAAAATGGTATTCAGAATCATGAAGGACCTCCCTGAACGAGTCTAATCGTGTTCCAGTACGAAACACGACCCCGGGATGTTTCAGGGGCCTCGGCCTACCACCGCAGGGCGCAGCTCCCCCAGACGAATCCCGACCCGAACGCGGTGAAGACCACCAGGTCTCCCCTGGCCAGCCGGCCGGCCCTGACGCATTCGTCCAGGGCGATGGGGATGGTGGCGGCGGTGGTGTTCCCGTAACGCTGAATGTTGTTGTAGGTCTGGTGATCGGCGAGGCCGAGCTCCTTCTGCACCGCTTCCGAGATCCGGAGGTTGGCCTGATGGGGGATCAGGAGCGCAATGTCCTCGACCCGGGCATCGGCCTTGCCGAGGACGGCCCGGACCGATTCCGGCATCCGGACGACGGCGTGTCGGTAGACTTCGCGTCCGTCCATCTGAAGCCAGAATCGGCGCGCCGCGATTTCCTCGGGCCATTTCTCCAATCGGACCATGGCGCTCGGACCCTCAGCCCAGAGCTTTTCGGCATTCTCACCCTGGCTGTGCAGGTCGAACCCGGCGAGCCCCCGTCCGGGGTCGTCGGTCGGACCGAGCAACAGGGCGCCGGCCCCATCGGCGAAGATCACCGCCGTATTGCGGCCGGCCGAGGAGAGCTCCATGCGCGTGGACTGGATCTCCTGTCCGATCACCAGCACCCGGCGGAAGGCGCCGGTCCGGACATACGCATCGGCGACCGAGAGCGCGAAGATGAAGCCGGCGCACTGCATCCGGATGTCGATGGCGGGAATGGTGTCGAGCCCGAGCTCGCGTTGCAGGAACACCCCGTTACCCGGAGCAAAATGGTCGGGCGTCGAGGTGGCATAGACGATGGCGTCGACGTCGGAGGGGGGCTCCCCCGCCATGGTGAGCGCCTGAAGCGCAGCGGCCTTGCCGAGTCCGACCCCGGACTCGCCCTCGCGGATCCAGTGACGCTCCTGAATCCCGGTCCGGACCCGGATCCATTCGTCCGACGTGTCCATGAGCTGAGCGAGGTCGTCATTGGTGACGACTCGCGGGGGAACCGCCCGGCCGGTGCCGAGAATGACGCTAGTACGCAAGAAATTGTTTGTCAGGAGCCGAGACTCAGGATTGGGGATTCGGGATCGAGAAAAGCTCGCCTGCGCAACCGCGAAGAGCAAGCGGCTTCACCATCCCGAACCCCGCGACCCGACTGCTACTCGTAACGCAGCGCGTCGAT
Source organism: uncultured Gemmatimonadales bacterium (assembly GCA_963762545.1). Classification (GTDB taxonomy): domain Bacteria; phylum Gemmatimonadota; class Gemmatimonadetes; order Gemmatimonadales; family GWC2-71-9; genus JABFSM01. Next base: position 117,665 of record CAVXLC010000005.1, read on the forward strand.
CGTATTGAGGGTGGCCGCGCGCCAGGCGGGCCAGAGACCAAAGGTGAGGCCCACGATGGCGCTGAACGCGAAGGCCAGGGCCACCGAGGATGGCGCAATGAACGTATTCCAGTGGGCCACGCGCGCCATGAGCATCGCTCCGCCGGCACCGAACAGCACTCCGATCGCGCCGCCGAGCAGGCAGAGGACCAGGGCCTCGGTCAGAAACTGCAGCATGACGGTGCTCCGGCTCGCCCCCAGCGCCTTTCGGATGCCGATCTCCCGGGTTCGCTCGGTCACCGATACCAGCATGATGTTCATGATGCCGATGCCGCCGACCACCAGCGAGACCAGCGCGATACCGCCCAGCAGGAACTTGAAGCTCTCGGCAGTATCCTGCTGGGTGGCCAGAATGTCCTGCTGATTCCGGATCTGGAAGTCGTTGTCGCCGCCGGGCCGGACCTTGTGCTCCCGCCGCAGCACGCGCTCGATGTCCACCATGCCGGCATCGAGGGACACCCCGTCCCGCACCTGGACGGCGATCGACCGGAGCCGGTCGCTCCCGAAGATGCGGTACCGGGCGGTGCTCAAGGGAATCAGCACCCGCTCGTCGGGGTTCTCGAACGAGCCGGCGGAACCCTTTTCGCTGAGCACGCCGATGACCACGAAGGGCTGGCCCCGGATCAGGATCGTCTGGTTGATGATGGCGGCGGGATTTACGTCGAACATCGTGGGGACGGCGGACCCCAGCACGGCATATCGCTGATGCGCCGCGTCATCTCCCTGGGTGAACATCCGGCCGTAGGTGACCTGAAAGTTCCGCACCTCGGCAAAGTTGGACGACGTGCCCAGGATATTGATGTTGAAATTCTTGTTGCCGTACTTGACCTGCAGCGAGCGCTGCATTTCCGGTTCGACCGCCTGGAGCAGGGAGGCGTCCTCCGCGAGGGATTCCGCGTCCTTCACCGTGAGGCTGACCCGGACGTCGCTGGCCCGCCCCCCCATGAAGGACTGGCCGGGGTAGACCGTCAGCAGGTTGGCGCCCAGCGCCTCGATCCGCGCCGCGATCGCCCGCTGGGCCCCGGTGCCGATCGCGACCACCGCGATCACCGCACCGACGCCGATGATGATCCCCAGCATGGTCAGCAGCGCCCGGAGCTTGTGATCCCGGATGCTCTGGAACGACACCCGGATCGTTTCACCTACCATCATGGCGGGTTATCTCCCGCCGGGCGGGCGCGCGCCGCCGGTCGCGGCCCCGCTCGGGCGGGCCGGCGTCGTCGAGGTCACTCCGGGCAGGCCGCCACCGCCGGTCATCTGGGTCATCCGGCTCTTCTGCTGCTCCTGTTGCTGGACCAGGCTGGCGCTCGGCAGCACCAGGACCGAGTCGCGTTCGGTCAGGCCCCGAACCACCTCGCTGTAGTCGAGATCGGTGAGCCCGGTGCGGATATACACCGGAACGGGCTCTCCCTGCCGGCGCACGAAGACGATGTAGTCTCCGCCGAACTGGAAGTCCGTGCCGCCGCCCCGGTTCCGGCCCAAGCCTCGTCCCCCGCCGCCATTCGCACGAAACGCCGCCATGACCTTCTGAAAGGTGGCATTCTCCGCGTCGGTTAACTGTCCTCCCCCGAACCGCTTCTGCATCAGGGCCCGTACCTGCGCCTCGGTCACGCCCTCCGGAAGCGCCACGGTCCGACCATCCGGGGTGGTCATCGTGTTCCCCGAGGGCTTGGCGGCCAAAGGCTGGGCCTTCGCGGTGTCCGGGCTGGGGCTCCGCGCCGCCATGCTGCTCTGCAGCGAATCGCGCTTCTTGGCGGCATCCGCGAGCAGCACCTGGAGCCGGGCATCCGCGATGCCCAGCACCTGGGCGGCGCTCCCGACGTCCCTGGGCGTCCGGAGCGCCGCGTTCGGCACGGCCAGCACGCTGTCCCGCTGTCCGATGTGGACTTCGACGTCCGCGTTCATCCCCGGCTTGAGCAGGCCGTTCCGGTTTTCGATGCGCACCTGGACCGCGAACATCGTCACGTTCTGCACGGTCTGCGCCAACGGCTCGATCTTGAGCACCTCGCCCTCGAACGGCTGGTTCGGATAGGACCCGACGATCACCGTGGCGCGCTGGCCCGGCTTGATCTTGCCGATGTCGGTTTCGTCGATCAGGGTGCTCACCTGCACCAGGTTGAGGTCGGCCATTTTGAGCAGCACCGTGCCGCCCCCGACGTCGGTCGAGGGCGACGAGATCACCTGGCCGCGCTCGACGCTCTTCGAGATGATGGTACCGCTGATCGGCGCCAGCACATCGGTGTCTTCCATGGCGATCTTGGCGTTGTCGAGGGCCACCTGTGCCCCGACCACCGCCGCCCTGGCATTGGCCACGGCGAGCACCGCGGTCTCGTGCTCCTCGGTGGAAATCGACTGGGTCTTGAACAGCTCGTCGGAACGGACCCGCTGCGCCTGGGCGTTTTCCATACGCGCCTTGGCCACGTCGAGGTCGGCGGTGGCCTGATTCATCCGGTTCCGCGGGGTCCGCTGGTCGACCCGGACCAGCAGCGTGCCGCGGGTGACCGTCTGGCCGGTCTCGACCTTCATGTCCAGGATCTCGCCCGAGGCCTTCGACTTGACTTCGACCACGGTATCGGGCTGAACCGTACCGGTGGCCCGCGCCGAGACGACGATCGAGCGCCGTTCCACCGGCACCGCCTGATACACCACGGGCTTCGGCTTTTCCTTGCAGCCGCCTGCCACGACAAGGAGCGCGGCGAAGCGGACGAATTCACGGATACGCATCAGGACCTTCCGGGTGAGGCGACGTCGCGTTCGACCTTGCCGTCCTTCAGGTGTACCTGGCGTCGGGCGTGCTCGGCGATGTCGTGTTCATGGGTGACGAGAATGATGGTCTGGCCTTCGGCGTAGAGCTGCTCGAACAGGGCGAGGATCTCCTCGCTGGTCTTGGAGTCGAGGTTGCCGGTCGGCTCGTCGGCCAGGATGATGCTGGGATGATTGACCAGCGCCCGGGCGATGGCGACGCGCTGCCGCTGGCCGCCGGACAGCTCGTTGGGTCGGTGCCCCATGCGGTCCTTGAGCCCGACCCGCTGCAGCGACTCCTCCGCGGCCTTCCGGCGCTCCTTGGCTCCGGTGCCGCCGTAGATCAGCGGAAGCTCCACGTTCTGGAGCGCCGTGGCCCGGGGCAGCAGGTTGAAGGTCTGGAACACGAATCCGATTTCGCGATTCCGGATGCGGGCCAGCTCATCGTCTCCCAGCTCCGACACCCGGTACCCGTTGAGCCAGTATTCTCCCTCGGACGGCGAGTCGAGACAGCCGATCATGTTCATGAGGGTGGACTTGCCGGAGCCCGACGGGCCCATGATGGCCACGAACTCGTTCCGCCGGATGGTCAGGTCCACCCCCCGCAGCGCCTGCACCACCTCGCTGCCCATCACGTAGTCGCGCTTCAGGTTGCGGACGACGATGACCGCGTCCCGCGGCACGTCCGGGGGAAGCATGGCCATGCGTTCGGCGGTCGTGGAAATGGCGGTCACAGGGTCCTCCCGATCAGGGCGGAGATTTGGGCCCGGGCCCGAACGTAGTCGAACCGCGCGGTCACCCCATCGACTTCGGCCTGGCTGAGCGCCTCCTGCGAGGTCAGCACGTCCACGATGGTGGCGGCGCCGAGGCGGTAGCGCTCCTGTTGCACCCGCAGGTCTTCTTCACCGGCGAGCACGCTGGTCTGGCTGATCCCGATCCGGAGGCGGGCCGCGTCGAGCGAGGCCAGCGCGGCGGTCAGGCTGGCCAGCACCTGGCGGCGAGCATCGGCGGCATTGGCTTCGGCCACTTCGGCGGCGACCTGCGAGGACACGATGCCCTGCTCCCGCTGAAACCGGTTGAAGATCGGCCAGTTGAGCCCGAGCGAAACCTGCCGGGACTGGAGAAACGTGTAGCTGTTCCGGCTGCTCCCGTTGAGCGATGCGGAGCCCGACAGATTGAGCGTCGGATAGTAACCCGCCTTCGCCACGGTGATGGCCGCATGCGCCGAAGCCGCGGAGGCCTCGGCCGACTTGACCGCGGGCGAGTTGGCGAGCGCCTCGGCCCGGAGGGCCACCGTGTCAATCGCGGGGAGGGACCGATAGAGCATGGAATCGTCCACCGCGCCGACCGGGCCGTCCTCGCCCACCAGCCGGCCGAGGTTGGCCTCCGCGGTGGCCAGCGCGGTCTGGGCGTTCACCAGCTGGAGCTGCGCGTTGCCGAGGGTCACCAGGGAGCGGAGCGAATCGGGCCGGATGCCCCGCCCCGCGTGCAGCTTGGCCACTGCCACGTTGAGCTGTTCTTCCGCCCGGCGAACGCTCGCGGCACGGACGACGATGAGCTGCTCGGCGGCCAGGACGTCGAAGAACGTGTTGGTGGTGGTCAGCTGCTGCTGAAACTCGGCGTTGTGAAAGCTCGCCTCGGCGGCGTTCGAGTTGGCCTTGGCCGCCTTCTTCTCGCCGGATCGCCGGAAGCCCGCAAAGAGGTCGATGCTCGAGCTCAGCGTGGTTCCGAGGCTCTGGGTCGAGGTCCCGCTGGTGGTGAGCTGTCCGGTGCTCGGATCCAGGATGGCTCCCTCGGAAAAATTGTCCCCCCGGTTCCCGCTCAGGGTGAGATTCGGCAGAAAGGCGCCGGTGGCCGATCGCTGTCTCGCCGTGGCGTTGCGAATCGTACCGCCGGCCGAGACCACGCTGGGCTGCACCCGGTTGGCCCGGGCAATCGCCTCGGCCAGGGTGAGTTTGGGGACCTGGGCCGCCGCCGATCCGACTCCCCCGATCAGGGCGAGCCCAAGCAGCAACCCACGCTGGTTACCGACGGCCATTCCGGCTCCGTTCTGCCTCCGCACGGCGGAGACTGTCTTGTCGCTGCAGCATCGTGTACTTCGCCTGCTGGTCGGGGGTGAGCAGCGCACTGATGGCATTGCGGATGGCTTGCCGCTCCGACTGGAATTGCGGGCGGATGAGCTGCCACAACGAATCCATGGCCGGCTGGTGACGCTCCAGGACCGCCTGCACGCTGTCGCGCTGAGCCGGGGTCAGGTCCAGATCGGTCTGCAACCGGTCCACGAAACTTGGCCGGGGATGGTCCCCGTGGCCCGGCGCGTGGGACCGGCGGTCGGCCAGGCTCGTGGCGGCTCCGCCGACGAGTCCGCCGAGCACGAAGGTGGCCACCAGCAGAAACGCGGCCCCCAGGCGTGAGCGGGTCATGGCCGTTCCCGAAGCGCGGCCATGATCTCGTCAACGGCCGGCGGCTGGGACGACACCACCGTGTGGGCCGGCAGCGAGGCCATGGTGACCCCCGGATCGGTCTGCGCCGGTGCGCTGGCGAACCAGGTGCCGAGCCAAAGCAGGAACCCCGCGGCGACGGCCACGGCCATGGCACGGGGCCGCGCCCATCCGGCCAGCACGTCCCACTGATCCCCACGCTCGGCGGCCGCGGCGGCCGTCCGGAGCCGTCGCAGGAACGCCTCCGGCTCGGGCCCGGTCAGGGCCTCGCGCAGCATCCGGCCCAGCTCGGGGTCGGGCTCATGATCGAACGGCGACATTGTCATTTCATCCCCTCCGCAAGCGTTCCGAGCGTTCTCCGCATCGCGCGGCGCGCATGAAATACATAGGATCGTACCGTGCCCTCCGGCACGTTGAGGGCGGCCGCGATATCCGCATGGCCCCAGCCTTCCGAGTCGAACAACACCAGCGCGATGCGCTGGCGTTCCGGGAGCTGGGCCAGCCCCCCCTCGATCTTTTCCCTCAGCAACGCGGCCTCGGCCATCCGATCCGGGCCGAGGCCGCCGGACTCCAGGGTTTCCGCGATTGGCTCGGCGTGGCGGACCCGGCCCCTTCGCCGCGCATCGAGCGCCGCGTTGACCACGATGCGCATGAGCCAGGGCCGGAACGGGCGGCCCGGATCATAGCGATCGATGGCGCGCCACGCTGCGAGCATTCCCTCCTGGACCGCATCATCCGCGTCATCGTCGTCCCGCAGAATTGCGCGGGCAGCCCGGCGGGCGGCCAAACCGTGCCGGTCGATCAGCGTTCCGAAGGCATCGGGGTCACCGCCGCTGGCCGCTCTTGCCAGCTCGGCGTCTTCCACGTCCGAATTACGCAGCGGGGGCTCCGGGCGTTGAGGTCGTTGTCCTGCCTAAAGATACGTCACGAACCGGTCGCCGAAGCAGGGTCACCGGAGCGGCCGCATTCAGGGGGGATCGGCCGCTCAGGTCTGGCCCTGGCGACCCCAGGTTTCGATCCAGGCGGAGATCGCCAGCCAGAGGCTCAGGAAGGCGAAAATGGCCGCCATGGTGCGGGGCAGCAGGAGAAAGAACACGCCGAGGATGGTGAGGACCACACTGTACTGCAGGAAGATCGTGCGCCGAGCCCCGGACACGAGGGCCACGACCGCCACGGTGGCCCGGTTGCGGCGCTCCCGCAGCGAGGGCCGGTGCCGCTGCGCTTCGGACGCCGGTCCCTGGGGGAACGCCGCCAGCGCCCGGCGACGGCGGCCCGCCTCGCTGTCGCGGTATTTGATCTCGACGCTGCGGTCCAGATCACGGCGGAACTGCGCCTCCATGGCCTGGGCCAGCAGGAGATCGTCCGACAGCACGTCGATCTCGTAGTTGGCGAGCAGGCTCGAGATGTTGAGGTTGCTCGATCCGATCCGGACCCACCGCGCATCCACCACGATGGTCTTGGCGTGCAGCATGGGTCCGCGCCACTCGAAGATCCGCACCCCGGCCCCCAGCAGATCGCGATAGCCGATCCGGGTGAAGTTCTGGAGCCGCGGCAGGTCGCTCTTGCCGGGCACCAGCACCCGCACGTCGACGCCGCCCCGGGCGGCGTCGATCATCGCCTGGTAAATGTGCCGCGGAGCCACCAGATACGCGTCGGTGATCCAGACCCGCTCCGCGGCACCCGCCAGGAGCAGCTCGGTGGCGCGGGAGGCGCGCACCCCGCCCGGCTCACCGGCCACCACCCGAATCTGCGAGGCGCCCATCGATGGCGCCTCGGTCGCCAGCTCCGCCTCGTCGAGCGGGTCGCCGGCGGCGTCCCAGGGCACCGCGAACGCGCGGTCCAGCGCCGTGGCGGCAGGGCCGTCGATCGCGATCGCCGTATCGCGCCAGGGCTGGCGCCCCGCCTTGGGATTGCCGGCCCACTCATTGCCGATGCAGTGTCCGCCGGTGATCGCGGTTTCTCCGTCCACGATCAGCACCTTGCGATGGTCCCGCGAGATATTGTCGCGCAGGTGGAGCAGCCTCGGCGGATTGAAGCAGCGCACCAGGGCGCCGGCCTTGCGGAGCATCCGCCAGAACGATCGCCGAGTGGTGACGGACCCGACCCAGTCGGTGAGGATGCGCACCCGGACCCCGGCGCGGGCCCGCTCGGCCAAGGCCTCGGCGAACAGCCGTCCGGTGTCGTCGGAGCGGAAGATGTAGCTGTCCAGATGGATCCAGCGGGTAGCGTGGGCAATCCGCTCCAGCATCGCGGGGTAGATCGCCGGCCCGTCGAAGAGCAGGGTGAGCCGATTGCCGGGGATGGACCGTCCGCCCGCCGCACGGTCCATCGCGCGCTCCACGATCTCGGGCGGGGTGTCGCGCCGCGGATCAGCCGGAGCGGTCACGCAGGCCCTAGGCCGAGCGCCCGCTCCTCCGGCCGCAATGCGGCGATCACGAATCCGATCAACTCCTCCAGCGGGAGGCCCAGTTCGGCGGCGCCGGTCTGCACATCTTCGCGACTCACCCCGCGCGCGAAGGCCTTGTCCTTGAGCTTCTTCTTCACCGAGGAGACCTCGAGATCCGCCAGGCTCCGGGACGGCCGTACCAGCGCGCAGGCGACCAGGAATCCGCACAGCTCATCGACCGCGAAGAGCGCCCGGGCCATCGGGGTGGTGCGGGGCACTCCGGTGTATGCGGCGTGTCCCAGGATGGCCTGCCGGGACTCCTCGGGCAGTCCCCGCTCGGTCAGAATGCGCACCCCCTCGGCGGGATGCTCCCGGTCGGGCGCGTGATCGGGGTTCGGGAAGCGCTCGTAATCGAAGTCGTGCACCAGCCCCACCAGGCCCCATTCGTCCGGATCGGCGCCGTACCGTGCCGCCATCGCGCGCATGGCGATCTCGACGGCGTACATGTGCTTCCGCAGCGCCTCGGAAGGCGTGTATTCGTGCATCAGCGCGAGGGCCTGCTCCCGGGTCATCATGGCGTCAGTGCTTCATCTGGCCCTCATCGGGCAGTTGCGATGCGGAGAGGGGAACCCGCACGGGATTCCCGCCGTCCACGGTGATCTCGAAGGCGTAGGTACCGGGCCGCGGCAGCGGAACGTCGAACACCAGCACCGCGCCGGCCTCGATTTCGGTCACGCCGGCCGGGGGCTCGCCGAACTGCACGGTGCCCTCACCGCCCATCAGCTCGGCGCCGGCGTCGTCCAGAAAGCGAATCCGGATCGGGTGGGAGCCGACCTCGATGCGCCGGCCGCGGACCCGCAGCACCAGATGGGTCCGCGGGTGCACCGCCGGAAAGGCCGCCACCCAGACGTGCTGAAAGATGCCCAGCACCGAGAGTTTTCCGTGCTGGTCGATGAGGGCGTAGTCCGAAAGCACGGCAAAATCCACCTGCACGGTCACACCACGCGGATCTTGGTGATCACATCATCCTTGCGGATGGCGTTCACCACGTCGAGCCCCTCGATGACCTGCCCGAACACGGTGTGCTTCTTGTCGAGGTGGGGCTGGGGGGAGTGGCAGATGAAGAACTGGCTCCCGCCGGTGTCCTTGCCGGCGTGGGCCATCGAGAGCGTACCTGCCAGGTGCCGGTGCGTATTGAGATGGGTCTCGCATTTGATCTTGTAGCCGGGGCCGCCGGTGCCCACCCGCGGATCGGAGGCGTTGCGAGAGAGGGGATCGCCCCCCTGCACCATGAAGTCCGGGATGACCCGGTGAAACCTGGTTCCATCGTAAAACTCCGCGTTGGCCAGCTTCTCGAAGTTGGCCACGGTATTGGGAACCTCGGTGTCGAAGAGCTCCGCGGTCATAGTGCCACGGCTGGTCTCGATGACGGCCTTTTTCATGGGATCCGGAATCAGAGGTTAGTCGGCGACAGGGAAGGTGCGGCAGGAAGTCTAGCCTGCAGGAGCCTCATCGGGAACGCCTGAAGCGACGGGTTTGATGCCGCTCGGCGGAGGCACTACAATAGGCCTCATGGACGAGCTCGAGCCCTTCCGGACGGAGGCCATCCGGGTACTTTCGGCGGCGGTCGCCGCCGACCGGCTGCCGGTCGAACAGCTTGAGCCGCGGCTGGCCCTGATACGGCAGGCGCCCAACCGCGCCTCGCTGGATGCCATCGTCGCCGACGTGCTGCCTACCGGAGGGTTCCTCGCGCCGTCGGAGCCGCTGCGGGTCGTGGCGGATCACACGTACGGCAGTCCGGTCGAGCCCGCCGAGGAGCTGCGCATCTCCACGATCTTCGGCTCGACCAAGCGCGCGGGCTCCTGGACCGTGCCGCTCCGGCTCACCCTCAAGGTGTTGGCGGGCGAGCTCACCCTCGACATGCGCGACGCGGTGTTCGGCTCCGATGTGCTGGACGTCGATGTCAGCGTGCTGATGGGGGGGGTGATCCTCATCGTGCCCGCTGGCGCCCAGGTGGAGAACGAGTGCGAAGAGCGCTTCAGCTCCTCCACCCATTCCACCCGTTCGGCCCGCGGGGCCGGCCCGATCGGGCTCCTGATCCGGATCGGGGGCCGGGTCCGGTTCGGGAGCATCGAAATCAAGGAAAAGCTCCCCAGCGCCGAGGAGCCCGCGAAGAAGGGGCTGATGAAGTTCCTCTCGGGAGACGACTAGGCCGGGCGGGCCGACGGACAGAGCTTCCGCAACACGCAGAGCTCGCAGCGCGGTCGCTGGGCGATGCACACCCGGCGCCCGTGCCAGATCAGCAGATGGGACACCAGGGTCCAGTCCTTCCGCGGTATCAGCGCCATCAGGTCCTGCTCGATCTTTTCGGCGGTCGTCTGGCGCGAGACCCGGAGGCGGCCGGCCAGCCGGGTGACGTGGGTATCGACGGTCACCCCTTCGTTGATCCCGTATGCATTCCCGAGAATCACGTTGGCCGTCTTGCGCCCGACACCCGGCAGCGCCCGGAGCTGATCCATCTCTCGGGGCACCGTCCCCCCGTGGTTCGCCCCCAGCGCCTGAGCCATTCCGATGAGGCTCCGAGCCTTGTTCCGGAAGAAGCCGGTGGACCGGATCAACTCTTCCACCTCGGGCGGTTCGGCGCCGGCGAGTGCTGCGGCCGTCGGGTAGCGGAGGAAGAAAGCCGGCGTGACCAGGTTGACCCGCGCATCGGTGCACTGGGCGGAGAGAATCGTCGCCACCAGGAGCTCGTAGGGAGTCCGGAAATCCAGCTCGCAATGCGCGGTAGGGTATTCCCGGTTGAGCAGCGCCAGGATCTTCGCCGCACGCCGACGGAGCACCTCTCGGGTTTCCCGGGGCCAGGCCTTGCGCCTCGGGGCGGTCTTGCGCGGCTTGGGGTTCATGCCCGCCGCGCCCGGGCAAAGGCCTGGAACTGGTCCGCCGTCTTCGCGTTGAGCAGGTCCCCGCGCGTGAGCCATCCCTTGCGCGCTACGCCCACGCCATAGCGCATGTTCGCGAGGCCGGCCCGGCCGTGGGCGTCCGCGCCGATCGCGATCATGACGCCGAGCTCCCGGGCCCGCCGCAGCACCCTCCAGTCAAGATCGAGGCGGTGGGGATCGGCGTTGATCTCGATGGCGATACCGCCGGCGGCCGCTTTGCGGAAGATCTGCTCCAGGTCGAGCGGGTACGCGTCCCGGGAGAGAAGCAGCCGGCCGGTGGGATGTCCCAGGATGGTGAGATAGGGACTGTCCATGGCACGGAGCACCCTCGCCGTCATTTCGGCTTCCATCATCGCGAAGCGGGAGTGGATCGATCCAATCACGAAATCGAACCCCGCCAGCGTGACGTCGTCATAGTCAAGCTGGCCGTCGGCAAGGATGTCGGATTCGATGCCCTTGAGCAACCGGATGCCGATGCCCGATTCGTTGAGCGCATCCACCTCGGCCCACTGGCGGTGCAGGTCATCGACCGAGAGTCCGCCGGCGTAGGCCGCGGCCCTGCTGTGGTCAGTGATCCCCACGTAGGCGTAGCCCGCCTCGCGGCAGGCCACCGCCAGCTCCTCCACCGTGAGGTTGCCGTCGGAGTAGCTGGTGTGGCAATGCAGCAGGCCGAGGAGGTCGGAATCCTCCACGAGCCGCGGCAGCGGACCGGACCGGGCCCGCTCGATCTCATCGCCCCCCTCCCGAAGTTCGGGGGGGATCTCGGCCAGACCCAGCGCGCCGTACAGTGCCGCTTCGTCGGGGGTGGGAACGAAGGCATTCCCCTTCCAGAGCGCGGCCGCGTTGAGCCCGAACCCGAGCGTGGCCGCGTGCGCCGCCAGCCGCTCCAAATGCGTTGCGCTGCCGGTCGCCTGCACCAGCACGGCGCCGAAATTGGCGGCGGGCGTTACCACGATGCGGGCTCCCATCCCGCCTGGGGTGCGGAGCGTCACTCGCCGCTCGTCTTCCCCGGCGATCTCCTCCAGCCCGGGCACCTGGGCCAGCGAGGTGAACACGTCCGCGGCGGGAACCTCCGCCGCCAGGACGATCACCAGCTCCCGCACCAGCTCGGTGCGACGCCGGACCTCGCCGGCGACGACGGCCCGGGACACCCCCGGCAGCCGCTCCAGGGCGCCGCGGAGCAGCTCCGCCTCCTCGTCGGCGTGGTGCGACAGGCGGAACGCCTGCACCCGGCGAAGGAATCCGATCCCCCGGAGCACGGTCTGGGCGGTCTTGAGTCCGAAGCCGGGGAGCGACGCGAGGCGGCCGTCGCGCGCGGCGTCCTCGAGCTCCGCCAGGGTCTCGATCCCGAGCCGCTCATGAATAGTGCGGATGCGCGAGACGCCCAGGCCCGAGATGCGCAGCATTTCCACCACCCCGGGTGGAATGTCTTCGCGCAGCTGCTCCAGCAGCTCGCACCGGCCCACCGTCACGAGCTCCTTCACGATGCCGAGGGTGGCGGGCCCTACGCCCTTGGTGGCGGCGAGCGATCCGTCCGCCAGCGCCTGGGCCGGATCGACGCTCAGGCCGCGCACCGCCTTGGCCGAGGCGCGAAAGGCCCGTACCCGGAATTGATTCTGTCCCTGGAGCTCCAGGCAAGCGGCGATCTGTTCCAGGACTCCGGCGACGCCGGCGCGGTCGACGCTCATGACGATAGCCTCCAGGCGAGCTCGAGCAGCTCCTCCGCGCCGACGATCGAGGCCAGGCCGGCCCGCTCCGCGCCCGGCAGGGTGCCGGCGAACAGCCGTGAGCCGTCGGCCCGGGCCAACCCCGCGGGTCGCGGACCGGCAACCTCGACCGCGGTGAAACCGGCTCGCCCGGGGTGCAGACCGAAGATGGCGAGCACCGAAAGCTCATCTCCGCTCCGGAATGCGAACCATCCGTCCAGTGGTTCGGCGGATCCCGCGTCCACCGGAACCCCCCAGACTCGCAGCGGGGCAAGCTGGAGATAGTGGGACCGTCCCGGCACGACCGCCGGCGCGCCGGAGGCGGCGCCGAGCAGCGCCGACTCCAGCGCGGGCGCATCGACCGGCAGGGTCAGCTCGCCATCGTTCCAGTAGAGATACGCATGGTGCAGGAAGGCAGCCATGGTGCCGATTCCGGCACCGAGGCCCTCCTCGGGCTCGATCTCCCGCAGGAGTTCCACCACCTCTCGCACCATCAGGAAGGCGTCGCGGTGTCTCGGATCCCGGGCGGCGGCGGCAAGGCCCTGCCGCAACGCGGGGAACCGTTCGGGCCCGAGGCTCCCCATCACCAGCCCGAACGGCGTTTCCCGCGCGGAGGCGTTCATGGCGTGCGCGGAAGGAAGCCGTCCAGCGCCCGGGTGAACCGCTCGGGGGCCTCGACGTAGGGTACATGCCCGCACTCGGGAATCCGCTCCAGCGGAGCCTTCAGCAAACCCGCGAGCGTCGCGGCGGTTTCGATGGGGATCGGGTCATCCTCGCCATGCAGGACCATCGCCGGAAGGTGGAGGCCCGCCAGCCCCGGCCGCAAATCGAAGTCGCCCAGGCTCTCCCAGACCTCCTGCTGGGTCCGGCCGGTGATGCGAAACGGCGTGAGATCGGCGGCCTTGCGCCAGTCGTGGAAATAGCCGGCGACGGAGAACTCGAACATGCGCCGCCGATAGTCTTCGGGGCGGAGCTCGCGCAGGCCCCCGTCCTGCACTCTGCGCCGGGCCGACTGGATGGCGGGAGCGGCATTCCGCGCCACCAGGCGGCGCTCGAATTCGGCCCGCGCCTGACGCCACACCGGGGCGCACGACACCAGGGCAAGGCGATCGACCCGGCCGGGATGCTCCAGGGCGTAGAGCAGCGCGAGCAGTCCGCCCCAGGAGTATCCCGCGATCGACAGCCGGTCGATGCCCCACACGATCCGCAGCGCCTCGAGATCTTCCACCTGTTCCCGCCAACCCACCGGCACCTCGCGCGCGACGGCGGAACGCCCCCCGCCCCGCTGATCGTAGTAGATCAACGTCCGGCCCGTGGCCAATCGGTCAAAGCCCGGGAGGAGATAGTCGTAGTGCGCGCCGGGACCGCCATGCAGTACGGCGGTCGGGGGCCCCGAGCCGATCCGCCGCTCGAAGAGGGTGACGCCGCGAATCGGGCGCTCGGCGGTGGATTCCGTCATGCGCCGACCGCATCGCGGAGCATGCCGTTACAGGAGGACGGCGAGTGCATCCGCGACCTTCCGGACTTCCGCCTGCTCGGCGGCGGCGAACGGGTCCGGGACGTCGGAGTCCACGTCGATCTGGCCAAGAATCAGGTCGCCGCGGCGGATCAGCACCACCAGCTCCGAGCGAGTGAACAGGTTGCACGCGATGTAGTTGTCGATGCCGCGGACGTCGCCGACGTTCTGATCCGTGCCGGTCGCCACGGCCGTGCCGCACACCCCCCGTCCGACCGGAATCCGGACGTGGTCGGTGGGGCGGCCCGCGAACGCTTCGAGCACCAGCTCCTGCCCGTCCAACATGTACAGGTAGACCGAGGTGTACGGGGGGCCGGCGGCCCGGATGTGCTCGGCGGCCAGACGCAGCAACTCCTGCCTGCCGACCTCGCGCGTGAAGGCCCCACGGAGCGCCGCGATGATTTTTCCCGCCTGTAATACCGGCATTCGGTCACTCCGAGCTTTCGTCTCAATGAATACGGCGGATTCATTGCCCGCCCCGGAAATTAAACCTATCTTGCGCCTCTACTTGCGCGGGGACATGACCGACGATGGCGAGTCCATATCCAGTGGCGGCTGTGTTGGGCTCCCTGATGTTCGTCATGCGCCATGAACGCGGCGCTCCGGAACATCAACAATCCCTGCTTCGGGTATTCCGCGCGATTCTCCCCCAAGGCGAGATCCTGATCGAGGCCGCTCCCAGCGGGCTTCGACTCGGTGGGGAGGTCGTTCCGCTCGACGCGCCGGGCGCTTCGCTCCTGAGCGAGCAGCTCCTGCTTCACGAAATCCGGGCCGTCGTGATCCCCGCCGACCTCGCCGATGGCGACCTCCTGCGCTTCGCGGCGGTCATGGCCGCCTTCCCCGGAACCTATCCCACGTACGACGCCGTGCTCGCCGCGCTCGGCGAGACCAGCAAGCGGGTCCGGCTGACACGCGCCAGCGGAGAGTTCGAAATCTTCAACGCCGGAACCGATCGCGCCAATACCGCGCTCGAGGCGATCGGGGAGACTCCCTCGGGACCGCACCAGTTCCAGCCCATGGATCTCGATCCCGGCTCGGCGCAGGGCACCGAATCGGTGGCTGCGCCGGTCGGCGGGGTGGCGCGGGAAGCCCGTCCGGACATGGAAACGCTGCTCGCCCGGTGCCGCGACGCGATCGATCGGCAGGACTGGGAGAGTCTGCTGGAGGCGGCGGTGATGGTGGTGGAAGGCGAGAACGACATCGCGGCGGGCCTGACGGGAAGCCTCCACCGGATCGAATTCAAGCGGCTGATGTCCCGAAGGGTCCTGGGAATGATCGCCCGGCTGGCCCACGGCGAGCGCAAGCAGGAAGCCATCACGGTGCTCCGCCGCTTCGGCATCGAGGGCACCGAGGTGCTCATGGATCTCCTGGTGGAGGCCACGAACATCGGTGATCGCCGCGGGTTCTACTCCGCCCTGGTGCAGATGAACGAGGGTACCACCGTCATCGTGCAGCACCTGACCCACCCCCAGTGGTACGTGGTCCGCAACGCCGCCGATCTCTGCGGCGAGCTGGCACTGGCCGAAGCGGTTCCGGCCCTGGCGAGGCAAATCCGTCATCCCGACGAACGGGTGCGCAAGGCGATTGCCGAAGCGTTGGGGAAGATCTCGACCCCGCTGGCGATGGAGACCCTGGCCAAGATGCTGTCCGATCCGGCTCCGGCGGTGCGCCTGCAGGCGGTGGCCCACCTGCGCGGCCGCCGGGTGCGGGGAATGACCGGACCGATCGGCGAGCTGCTGCAGCAGGAAGATGATACCGGAGTCCAGCACGAGGCGCTGCTCGCTCTGGGACGTATCGGCTCCCCGGAAGCGATCGCGCTCCTGACCGAATGGGCGTCGGCGGGAGGACTCCTGAGAAAAAGGCCGACAGCGACACGGCTCACCGCGTTGCAGGCCCTCGCCCTCGCCGGCCCGGCCGCCGTCACCGCCCTCACCACGCTGCAGCGGGACCCCACCAGGGAAATCCGGGAGGCGGCGGAGGCCGCCCTCCAGGCGCTGAGCCGCTAAGGCTACCGGGGAACGAAGTCGCTGTCGGGGGTTACTCGGCGCACAAATTCGGCGAGCAGCCGGGCCGCCCGGTCCAGGTCCTCCAGTGCCACCACTTCGTTGGGGCTGTGCATGTAGCGAATCGGCACCGACACCAGGCCGGTCGCGATGCCACGATGCGCGCCGGAGATGGAGTCCGCGTCCGTTCCGGTATCCCGCGCGGCCGCCTGAATCACGAACGGGATTCCTTCCGCTTCCGCCACTCGCACCAGCATATCGAACACCCCGGTGTTGACGGCCGAGCCCCGGCTCAGCACGACGCCACCCCCCAGCGCCACGTCGCCGTGCTTCTTCTTTTCCACGCCAGGGGTATCGGTGGCATGGGTGACGTCCACGACGATCGCGGCGAGCGGGGTGAGCCCGGTGGCCGATGTACGGGCGCCGCCGCCGCCGCCGAACGCGATCTCCTCCTGGGCGGTGGCCACGGCCGTCACCGCCACCCCGGTGGGCCCGCCGGCGATCCGGCGCAGCGCCTCGAGCACGACGAACGCGCCGATCCGGTTGTCCAGGCTCCGGCTCACCAGTCGCTCGTTCGGCAACCGCAGCACCGAGGAGGCGAGGACCCCGGCGTCGCCCACCCGGACTCGCGCGGCGGCCTCGGCCTTCGACCCGGCACCCACGTCGATCCAGAGGTCCGCGGCCTTCGAGACCTTTTCCCGCTGCTCCTTGTCGAGGAGATGGATCGCGGGCTTGCCGATCAGGCCGGTCACCGGTCCGTCCCGCCCGAGCAGCGTCACCCGCTGTCCGACGAAGACCTGCGGGTCCCACCCGCCGATGGGCTCGAACCAGAGGTAGCCCTGGTCGTCGATGTGCACGACCATGAGTCCGATTTCGTCAATGTGACCGGCGAGCATGATGGGGGGGGTACCGGCAGCCCCCCCATGCACCGTGGCAAAGGAATTCCCGCTGACGTCGACCCGGACCGCATCCGCGAAGCCCTGCGCTTCGCTGCGCCAGCGTCGCGCCGGCGCGGCCTCGAATCCTGAGGGACCGGGAGCATCGAGCAACGCAGTCAAGAACGTCAGCGAGGCGTCGGTCAGCATCGGGTGCTCTACACGCAAGGGTGGGAAAGCCCTGCATAATGGCGCCGCCGGACCCGCTCGCCAACCCCTCAGTTCTCAGGTAATTTCAGGCCGGCCGATGCCCGGAGCGCGAAGGAGAATCCCGATGTTCAGAGCATGGATCGGCGTGCTGGGCGCCTGGGCGGCGCTCACGTCCCAGGCGGCGGCCCAGGGAACGGACGACTGCTTTCCTCCGAAGTCGTCCAATGAGGCGCGCCTGATGGCCAAGTTCGACGTACCCCTCGCATTCAGCGCGGTGGCGGCGCCCAGGCACCTGGCCTCCGGCCGATTCGAGCTCGGATTCGAGCTGAGCTATGTGCCCGGCGTGGATCCGGCGCTCGCGATCCCGACCGAATGCCGGCCGGGGAAGCTGCGTCCCGAGAATACCGACCTGATCCCCGCGCTGCCTCGGCCGAGAGTCGCGATCGGCCTGCCGGGGGGATTCGCGCTGGAGGCGAGCTGGATTCCCCCACTCCGCATCTCGGAGGCCCGGGCCAATCTGGTGGGCGTCGCCGTGTCGCACACCACCACCCTGCGGGGCGGAGCGGTGCTGCTCGGCATCCGGGCGCACGGGACCTTCGGCGTGATCCACGGACCGATCACCTGCGATGACGCGGCCTTGCAGGACGCAACCAGCGAATGCTACCAGGGCACCCGTTCCGACGACGCCTTCCATCCCAACGTGTTCGGACTCGAAGGGGCCGTGGGCTGGCGCCTCGGCAGGTCGCTCCGGCCCTACATGGGCGCGGGATACAACCGCCTGGCCCCGCGATTCCGGGTCGACTTCACCAACCAGTTCGCCCAGACCGATCGCCGGCGGGTTACGGTGAACCTGGACCGGGGAGTGCTCTTCGCCGGGGCGAGCTGGCGCGCCACCCCTTCCTTCGAGCTGAGCGGCGAGGTCTACTCGCCCCCGACCGACGCGGTGACCGTGCGGGTGGCGGGGCGGGTGGTGCTCGGGAAGCGCGGGGGCGAGGGATGACCGGGGCGCGCTAGGGGTTGCCGCGCCGGACCGTCCAATCTCCTCGCCGGGTTCCCGGCACGATCTGCCAGTCCGGCAAGAGCTCGAGCACCCATCCGGGGCCGGTGAGGCGGCGCCCCGCCGTATCCGCCGGCGCGGGAACGATCGCGCGCAGGAAATCCCCGGAAATCAGTCCGCCCGATGCATCGCACTGCAGCACGCCCCAGCGGTCGGTGAGCCGGAGACTTCCGTAGACCGTGCCCGCAGCGCCGAGGGCCTCGACCTGGCCGGGATCGAATCCGAACTTCATCTCCCCAAGCGGCAGCTCCAGCACCGGTCCGCTCACCAAGCGCTTCCGGAGCGAGGCGAGATGGGCGATCCGCCTGGTGGCGCGGACCTGCTCTTCTTTGCGGACCGCGGCATATCCATAAGGAGCCGCCCGGGTCGCGATGCTCGCGGCACGGGGCGGAGCTCCCCCATGCAGCGCCCCTTCCAGCACGAACGCGAGATCACTCGCACGGGACAGGGAGGCGCGCCACCCAGGCGCCAGGGCGTCGAGGAATTGCCCGTACGCCGGTCCGGTCTGGTACGCGAAGCTCCGCTCGGGACGGGTCAGGGTGTCGAGGACGGCCAGGCGGTCCTCGACCAGAGTGCGCCGCACCTCTTCAGATCCGGCCCCCAGCACGACTCCGGTGTACTCGGCGAGGCCCTCGTTCAGCTCGAGGGCCCGTTCGGTGGAATCGGATCCCGGAAACAGCTTGCGCCGGGCACGGCGAAAGGCAATCGCATCACGCAGGGCCCGGGTACGCCCGGCGCCCTCAAGCGCCAGCGCGCGCCGCAGCGCGCGGCCCTCGAGGCGGAGCCAGATCCGGCCGTCCCGCTCCGCCAGGTGGGAGTTCCCCGGATTGGTGAGCGGAAACCCGAGGCTGTCCTGCATCCGGTGCCACAACTCGTGGCCGAACAGCACGCCCCGCGACAGCGAGTCGGCCCCGATCGGCCACGCCAGCATCGCCCAGCTCTTCCCGCCCCAGTGCACGCCGGTGTTGCTCACGTTTTCGGAGGGCGGCAGCGTCCCGGTGTAGAACGAGCCGAAGGGCCGCAGCAACCCTTCGGCGTCCGGCGTGTCGGTGAGGATGGCCCGGCTGACCCGATCCGCGAAGAGCAGCGGGCCGGCCAGGGAGCGGCCCCAGAGCTGCCCCGCGTCGCGGGCGGTGAGCGCGGCTGCTTCCTGGAAATAGCGCCGGGCCACCACGGTATCGATCGGCGCGCCGGGAGACTGCTGGGCCGACAACCCCGCCGGCAACGCGAGGAGCGCGGCGCTCTGGAGGAATAACGCGGAAATGCGGAGACGCGGCATCAATGGCAGGATGCGCGGGCCTCGAGTTGGGTTGCGGGAGCGGGGGTCATCGGCAATCGGGTTTCGCTGCCGGGTCGCCGGCAGCGAGCAGCGACAGGCCCGGGATGGGAGAACGAAACCGCCGGAGGAGCAAATCAGCCGGCGGATTCGCCGGGCGCCGCAGGCTTCCGGGTCGGGGCGGCCAGGAGCCGCTCGGTGAAGTCGAGCCGCTCGGCGAGCTCGTTCACCTCATGGCGCAGCGATTCGATTTCGTCCATCAGCTCCTGGGGCACACCGTGGGTCAAGGCATTGGCGTCCTCCGGATCCCAGAGCGAGACCCGCCGGTCGTTCACGTCGCGGAATTCCCCGCTGGCGATGGTGATCAGATCGTAGAGATACCAGAGTCCCAGGCCGCCCAGAGTGCAGAGCTGCAGGAGACCGGTGCCGATCTTGCCGACATAGAAGCGGTGCGCCCCGAACACCCCCAGCGGGATGCAGAGCGCGAGCGCGACGGCGCGGGACTTGTCCGAGGGGGCGTTGGCCATGACCGGGACGATACCACCGTCCCGGCATAAGTCCAGAGCGCCAGGGGGTCAGTGGCCGGCCGCCACCTCGCCCCCGATCTGCGCCGTCGCGGCAACCAGGGCGTCGAAATCCTCCCGGCGGCTCCGGTGGTTGGTGATGGCGACCCGGATCGCGAATCGGCCGTGCAACAGCGTGGACGACGGCACTGCGATGCCCCGCTCCTGAATCCGGATCAGGATTTCGCGGTTCATCGCGTTCAGCGCCTCTTCCGGCCGTGGGGCCGCGCCCGCGTCCCCCACGTAGCGCAGGCAGACGATGTTGAGCGGCACCGGCGCCAGCAGCTGGAGCTCCGGGTGGCGGTGCACCTTGCCGGCGAGGTACTTGGCCTGGGCCACGTTCTGTTCGATCAACCGGGCGTACTTGGCGACGCCGTGCTCCTGCAGGAGCATCCAGACCTTGAGGCCGCGGAACTCCCGGGACAGCTCCGGCCCGAGCGATCCGGGATCGTGATCATTGGGCGCCGCACCCCGCGCCTCTCGCGAGAGGTAACTCGCGTGCGCGGCAAAGGGACGCCGGTGCGCCTCGGGATCGCGCACCAGCACGCATCCCACGTCATAGGGCATGTAGAGCCACTTGTGCAGATCGAACGCGATCGAATCGGCGCGGTCCATGCCCGCCACCAGGGGACGCAGCTGGTCGGAGATCGCGGCCAGCGCGCCGAACGCGCCGTCGACGTGGAACCAGAGCCCTTCCTGCCGGCACAGATCCGCGAGGGCGGTGAGATCGTCGATCGCGCCGGTGTTGACCGTGCCCGCGTTGCCGATCACGCAGAACGGGCGCCGGCCGGCCGCGCGGTCGGCACCGATGGCCCGGGCCAGCGCGGCGATGTCGATCCGGTACTCGGCGTCGACCGGAACGGCATGCAGGGCCCGCTGGCCCAGTCCGAGCAGCCGGACCGCCTTGTCCACCGAGTTGTGGGTCTGCGCCGAGGCGTAGTACACCGGTCCGCCCGGAACCACGCCGATCCCTTCCTCGCTGATCCGGGGGTCCCCGGCGTCCCGCGCTGCCGCCAGCGCGACCAGGTTGGCCACCGAGCCGCCGGTCACGAGCACGCCGCTCGCCTCGGCGGGGAAGCCCACCATCGTCTTGCACCAGTCGATCACCTGCTCCTCGACGTAGGGAGCCGCCTGGTGGCCCCCACCCGCATTGGTGTTCAGGACCGCGGTGGCGAGCTCCGCCAGGGCGCCGCTGGGACTTCCGGTCCCGTTGACCCAACCCCAGAAGCGGGGATGGACGTTCCCCCAGGGATACGGCAGCACCGAGGTGCGAAACTCGTCCCAGCTCCCCGTGAGCCCCGAGCCCTGATGGGGGAGCGGGCGGCGGAGCGCCGCGCGGACCTCCTCCGGCACCGGCTGCCAGGCCGGACGATCCCGCACGGTGCGGAGCCAGTCCAGCAACTCGCTCAGCACGGCGTGGCTGTGGGCGCTGAACTCGTCCCAGGAGACGGGGTCGAGGGATTCTTCGAAACGGTCCGGCATCGGGGTGATCCTCTTGCGGCGGGGCTCGGGAAGGGGGAAGATACCCGCTCGATGCCATACGACCACCGGAATCCGGACACCAAAATGCCGCTTGCCGCCGCGCTGCTCATCGCCTTGCTGGCCCACCAGCCGCCGCACGCGCCGGCGGGAAGCCCGTCGGTCCGGGCGGACACCTCTCTCCGCGCGCGGGTCGCCGCGTGGCGTGCCGCCCACGAAGGCGAGATCTTCCGGGAGTACGTGGAGCTGCTGGCGATCCCGAATCTCGCATCCGATTCGGTGAACATCCGGCGGAATGCCGCGGCCATCGTCCGGATGCTCGAGCGTCGCGGCGTCGCGGCCCGCCTGCTCGAGACGCCGGGTTCACCACCGGCGGTCTATGGAGAGCTGCCCGCGGCCGGCGCCACCCGCACCGTGGTCCTCTACGCGCACTACGACGGGCAGCCGGTGGACACCGCCCGCTGGGTCTCCCCGCCGTGGAAACCGGTGCTGCGCGACAGGGCCCTGTTTGCCGGCGGGAAGGACATTCCGTTCCCCGCGGCCGGAGCGCGCTTCGATCCCGAGTGGCGGCTCTACGCCCGCTCGACCGGAGACGACAAGGGCTCGATCATCACGCAGCTCTCCGCGCTGGATGCGCTCCGCGCGCTGGGGGTGCGACCGAGCGTCAACCTGAAGTTCTTCTTCGAAGGGGAGGAGGAGGCCGGCTCCACCCACCTCCGCGACATGCTGACCCGCCACGCCGGAGAGCTCCGGGCCGATCTCTGGCTGATGGGGGATGGCCCGGTGAACCAGACCCGGCGGCAACAGATCAGCTTCGGCGTCCGCGGCGACATGGGACTTCAACTCACCGTCTACGGCCCGGCCCGGCCGCTGCACAGCGGGCACTACGGCAACTGGGCGCCGAACCCGGACGTCATGCTGGTCCATCTGCTGGCGTCGATGCGGGACGAGGAGGGCCGCATCCTGATCGAGCACTACTCTGATGACGTGCAACCGGTGAGCGCCGCGGAACGGGCGGCCCTGGCCACCGTCCCGCCGATGGAGGAGCAGCTGCTGGGAGAGCTCCGACTCGGCCGTAGCGAAGGCGCCCCGGCCTCCCTCGGCGAACGGATCCTGCTCCCCGGTCTCAATTTCAGCGGGCTTTCGGGTGGCCGGACCGGTTCCGCCGCGGCCAACGTCATCGTGCCGGAGGCGACGGCGTTCGTGGATATCCGGATGGTGCCGAATCAGATCCCCGAGCGGGTCAAGCAGCTGATCATCGAGCATCTCGGGAAGCAGGGATACTTCGTGGTGAGCAGCGATCCCGATTCGGTCACTCGGCGCACTCATCCGAAGGTCGTGAAGGCGGTGTTCAGCGACGGATATCCCGCGTCACGGCTGTCCCTCGACCTTCCGGTTTCCCGGGCGGTCATCGCGGCAACGTCGCAGGCGGTCGGAGAACCGGTGATCACCCAGCCGGCATCCGGGGGGAGCGACGGGACCTACATTTTCCGGGAAGTGCTGGGCGTCCCGCTGGTGGGCGTGCCGATTTCCAATCACGACAACAACCAGCACGCCGAAAACGAGAACATGCGCCTCAAGAATCTGTGGAACGGCATCGAGCTGTACGCCGGTCTCATCGCGGGGCTGGGCCCGGCGTGGCGCGCCGCGGAAAAACCGGTGCCCTAAACGGAGGCACCGCTAGGCGCTGCCGCCTTTCGGATGCCCCGGCCAGGCCGCGCGGGCAATGCCCGCTTCGATCCGGTAGAAGCCGAGATCCTTTCCACCGCGCTGCTTCGCGATCATCAGGATCTGGCCGAGGTGGGTGCTGAAGTGCTCCACCACGTGGTAGATCGCCTCGAGGACCGTAACCTCGCGCCCCTGGATGCGGCGGCTCTCGCTCAGGGCCGACCGGCTCACACCCGCCATCACGGCGTCGGTCTCGCGGACCGCCCGGATCAACGTCCCGATCAGCTCGGCTTTGGGAAGCGGGTTCCGCTCGGAAAACTCCCGGGCGCGCTCGCGCCGGTCGGGCGCTCCCCCGACTCCACTGACGATCCACTGCCGCACGTTTCCGGACAGGTGAAGCATCAGGTTCCCGATGCTGTTCGACGCCTCATTGGGACGCCACCAGAGGTCCGCGTCGGAAAGGGGTTCGATCGACGCGAGGATCTTGGGCAGATAGTGCCCGGTCAGATACTCCCGGGATTGGGCGAGGAACGCCGCGCCGATGTCCATGGGTCGGAACCTCCAGCGAAGGCCCAGGTGCGCCGCGCTACGGTACCCGGCCGCAGATGGCCGGAACCAGCAGGGCAAGGGCGGCCTCCTCGGCCGCACCCGCCGGAAGGCTTGCGCCGTCGGGGCTCCATTCCCGATGGACCGCCATCCAGGTGAGGGATTCTATCACGAGGTGCGCCGAGGCGAGATCCTGCCCGCGGGCCGGTATCGCCCCTTCGCGTACCCGCCGCGCCAGATAGTCGGCCACCCGCCGGACGCCGCCCCGCCAGAATCGCCGATAGAACACCTGGACCACGTCCGGCCAGTCCGTCGCGCAGCGCTCCACCAGCTCGATGGCGCGGCGGTAGCGGTGCAGCCACCGATAGAGCTCGAGGACGATGCCCTGCACCTCGGCGGTCACATCGGGGGGCGGAGGCGAATCCGCGGCGAGCCAGAGCTGGGGGAAGTGCGCCGCGTTCTGGAGGCATCGCCAGAGGGCGTCCGCCACGGCCCCCGGGGCGGGCTGGGGATGAGGCAGCGACAAGGACCAGACCGTCGGGTCCTCCAAGGCGCGCCGGAGGGCAAGGTCGTACAGCGCCTCCTTGCCCGCAGCGTAGAGGTAGATGGTCCCCGGGCCGACCTTGGCGCGCTCAGCGATCTGGGTGATTCGGGCGGGTCCATAACCGTTCCGGATGAACACTTCGGTGGCGGCGTCGGCGATTTTGTCGATGCGGTCATGGGGACGAATTCGAGGCATGTAATAGAATAACTGAACCAGTCATTCATTATCAAGTATTGGGCTTGAGTCCCATGGATCTCGAGTCCCTTTCCTCCCAAGACTGCTCTTCCCCTCATTCCTACGTTTCGCTCATGCAACCCTTTCTGGCGCCTCGCTGTCCCATGGCACAGAATAGGGTCGACCCTTTCGAGTCCGGAGCCGGGTGGAAAAACGAGATCTCGTCACCCGCGTTCTCGCGGGAGACCCGGAGGCTGAACGCGAGTTGTACGACTCGCATGTGGATCGGGTATACCGGCTGGTCTATCGCATGGTGGGCGATAGCGAGCTCGCATCCGACTACACGCAGGACACGTTCATCCGGACGTTCGACCGGCTCGCCACGTTCCGGGGCGATTCGGCGCTCTCGACCTGGATCACCGCGATCGCGATCTCGGTGGTCTACAACGGGCAGCGGAAAGTGAAGCGGTTGCGGACCCGGGAAGTGGACATCGAGCACGCCGAGCCCATGGCGGCCACCATCCGCCATGCCGACCCCGACTTGAAGGCCCGGCTCACGGAAGCCATCGATGGCCTGCCGGAGGGATATCGAACGGTGTTTCTGATGCACGATGTCGAGGGCTTTACGCACGATCAGATCGGCTCGGCCCTGGGAATCCAGGAAGGGACCTCGAAGGCGCAGTTGAGCAGGGCCCGCGCCAAGCTTCGTCACGAACTCGCAGCATTTGCAGGAGACTGGGCCTCATGATGGATGAACGGGAAGACCGATTCGACGAAATCCTGCGCGATGCGGCGCGGGACTACAACGCCCCGCCTCCAACCCCGAAGGCGGAGATGTGGACCCGGATCCAGGCGGTCCGGCGGACCGGCGCTCAGGGGGACGGCGTCCTCCCGTTCCGTCCCACCATCCGGCGGCCGCTCCGTCTTGCCATGGCCGTCGCCGCCATCCTGGTGCTCGGCGTCGCGATCGGCCGGCTGAGCGCCCCAGGCATCCCCGCGCGGCCTTCCACCTCGGGCACCATCGCCGCGGCGCCCGGCGCCGACACGAAGGACAAGTCCACCGTCGCGACCCGGCTGGCCACCACCGACCATTTGAGCCAGGTGGAGACCTTTCTCACCGAGTTCGGCACCGAGAAGGGGTCGCCGGAGTTCACCGAGCATGCCAAGCGCCTGCTCGGCACCACTCGGCTGCTGCTCGATTCGAAGCGGGTGACCGATCCGCGCACCCGCACGCTGCTGGAAGATCTGGAGCTGGTACTGGTCCAGATCGCCACGATGAACCCCAAGGACCGCGCCGAGGATCTCAACTCGATCGCCGACGGTCTCGCGCAGAATCAACTTCGGACCCGACTGCGGAACGCGATTCCCGCGGGCCCGGCCATTCGCCTGTAAGGAGCTTCACCATGTCAATCGCCCGCTCGTTCTTGTTGGTCCTCTCGCTGGCTCCGGCCGGCGCGGCAGCGCAGACCCGATCCGCGCCGATCGTGGTCCGGGTGCCCGATCTGCGCTGGCTCGGCCCGATGGTGGCGACCGCCACCGCGAGGGCGGCCACCGCGCTGGACCGGGTGGGCCCGGCCCTGGCCCAGGCCGGGGTGGGGACGAGCCTGATCGCTCCTGCACTGGCAGAGGCCCGGGCCGGCATGGCCCGGACCCAGGCCGCCCTGGCCCGGGTGGATTTGCGCTTCCAGGGAATCCGCATGTCGGGGTGGTCCGACGCGGACGACGATGATGACTCTCAGGTCTCGGCCCCGGCGGCCTGGGCGCCGCAGGATCCGGCCGATGCGCTGTACAAGGACGCCCGCAGCGCGCTCAACCGCGGCCGCTACGCCGATGCGGCGAACCTGTTTGGACAGGTCTACGCGAAATATCCCAAGTCCGCCTATGCCGGGGACGCCTACTACTACGAGGCCTACGCCCTCCGTCGCCGCGGTGGGGAAGCCTCGCTCCGGAAGGCGCTGGACGTGCTGGCCCTGCAGAAACAGAAGGCGCCCAACGCGAGCACCCGGAGCGATGCCGATGCGCTGGCCACCCGGATTCGGGGTGATCTGGCCGAGCTGGGCGATGCCCATTCGGCGGAAGTGATCGCGGCGACGGCGGCCAGTGCCGGCGCGCCTCCCGCGCCGCCGGCGGTGGCGATGCCGTCCATGCCGCCGACACCGGCCGTTCCCGCTGTCCCGGGCATGGGCCGGGGACGAAGCTCGCGCGACCACTGCGATGACGAGGACGATACCCAGGCGGCGGCCCTCAACGCCCTCCTGTCCATGGACGCGGACCGCGCCCTGCCGATCCTGAAGAAGGTGCTGGCTCGCCGGGACGAGGGATCCCTCTGCCTCCGTCGCAAGGCCGTCTTCATGGTCTCCCAGCACGAGAGCGGGGAAACGGAAGACATCCTGCTGGCCGCGGCACGCAACGATCCCGACCAGGAAGTCCGGGAGCAGGCGGTCTGGTGGCTGTCGCAGGTGAATTCGCCCCGGGCGGTTGCCGCGCTCGACTCGATCCTGCGCAGCTCCACCGACGCGGCGCTCCAGGACAAGGCGATCTTCGCGCTGTCCCAGCAGGAGGCCCCCAAGGCGCGTCAGGCGCTCCGGGATTTTGCGCTTCGAGCCGGCGTCTCCGAAGACCTGCGCGAGAAGGCGATCTTCTGGATCGGCCAGGGGGACGATCCCGACCGGCTCGGCTTCCTGAAGTCGCTCTATGGCCAGGTCAAGAACCCGGCGGCACGCGAAAAGATCCTGTTCTCGGTGTCCCAGATCGAGGGCCGGGAGAGCCAGCGCTGGCTGGTGACGATCGCGTCCGACGCGAATGAGGACATCGAGCTTCGCAAGAAGGCGCTGTTCTGGGTGGGGCAGAGCGATATCCCGGTCGCCGAGCTCTTCGACATGTACGAGAAGATGCCGAGCCGGGAGATGAAGGAACAGATGATCTTCGTCTACTCCCAGCGCGACGAGCAGGCCGCGGTGGACAAGCTCTTCTCGATCGCCAAGAACGAGACGGACAAGCAGCTCCGGAGCAAGGCGATCTTCTGGCTGGGGCAGTCGAACGACCCCCGCGCAGCCGAATTCCTCGCCAGCCTGCTCGAGAAACCGCAGGACTAGCCCGCGAGAGGAGCGACATCATGCGGCACATCTTCGGCTGCACCGCGCTGGTTCTGGTCGCCTCGGCGACTGCGGCCAGCGCCCAGGGAATCGGCGACCGGATCGCGACGGCGAAAGACGGGACGGTCCGGCTCGCCTACGCCGTGAAGGACGGCATCTGCGGGGACGGCGAGACCTACATCCGGGATCGCTCGCGGGGCGAGAACAACTACATCGGGGAATGGAGCGGCAAGGGCGGCTGGCGCGAGCGCCCCTGCGAGCCCGGTCCCGCGCGGGTGGCCATCACCAAGCTGGACGGGTCGGTCACCCGGATCCGGGTGTACGTCGGTGGAGACTGGCGCAGCGACGGCACCACGATCACCGACCTGGGTACCGTGTCGGCGCCCGCGGCGGCCAAGGCGCTGGTTGCGCTGGCCGGCCGGGAGCACCGGGCCGGGCAGGCCATCTTCGCGGCGCTCATCGCGGACAGCGCGGTGGTGTGGCCCGACCTGCTGGCGCTCGCCAAGAACACCGCCGCCCCGACCTCCAACCGGAAGGACGCGGTGTTCTGGCTCAGCCAGGAAGCGGGGGACGCCGCCACCAAGGGGATCTCCGAGCTGGCCGATGACGAGGACCAGGACCGGGAGGTCCGGGACCAGGCTGTCTTCGCGCTTTCGCAGCTCCCCAGCGACAAGGGGATTCCGATCCTGATCCGGCTGGCCCGCTCCAACCGGGACCCCAAGGTTCGGCGCAAGGCGCTCTTCTGGCTGGGCCAGTCGGACGACCCCCGGGCCCTCGCGCTGATCGAGGAGATTCTCACCAAGGGTTAACCGCCCGGAAACCGGGCCGGGAATTGGCGAATCCCCACCCCTCCAGTTAACGTATTTAAGGCATATCTGGCCTTGTAGACGTCCGCGCGACGGCGCCATCCCGGCGACCGTCGCGCCGTCGTCCTGTGGCAATGGAGCAGCAAAGCATGCGGATGCGACGATGGGCGATCATGGGCGCTTTTCTGGCGGTCCCGCTGGTGGCCGGCGCCTTCCTGAGACAGAACCCCCAGGGCCCGCAGGATGGGGCCAGGCTGTTTGCCCAGGTGCTGCAGCGGATCGAGGACAATGCGGTGGATTCACTCTCCCGCAGCGCCATCTACGAGAAGGCGGCGCGCGGGATGGTCAAGAACCTCAAGGATCCCTACGCGGATCTCTACTCCCCCGAGGAAATCGCCTCATTTCAGCGGAACACTCTCCGGAACAACTACGGCGGGCTGGGGATGCAGATCGAGCCCCAGGACGACCAGATCGTCGTCGCGCGGGTGTTTCCCAACACGCCCGCGGAAGCCGGGGGCGTGCTCCCCGGCGACCACATCATCTCGGTCGATTCGGTCGTCGTGACCGGCATGAAGCTGGAGCAGGTGTCCGGCCGCCTGGTGGGCACTCCGGGCACCGGGGTGGACGTGGTGTTCCAGCGTGCGGGCGCTCCCCAGCCGATCAAGGGCCATTTCAAGCGGGCGATCATCAAGGTCCCGGCGGTGCCGTTCGCGATCACGCTCGACAACGGGGTCGGGTACATCCCGCTCCAGAGCTTCAACGAATCGGCGGCGGAGAACGTGGCCCAGGCGCTCCAGGACCTGAAGCGCCGCGGCGCCAAGTCCTACGTGCTGGACCTGCGGGGCAACGGAGGCGGCTCACTGGACCAGGCGCTGGAGATCAGCGACCTCTTCCTCAAGCCCGGTCAGGAAATCGTCGTGGTGCGGCACCGTGGCAAGGAGCCCGAGATCGCCTCGGCCACCCGGCCGTCGGTGATCGACTCGATGCCGGTCGTGGTGATGGTCGATGGCGGCACCGCGTCGGCATCGGAAATCGTCGCGGGATCGCTCCAGGACCACGACCGCGGGCTGGTGGTGGGCACGACCTCGTTCGGCAAGGGGCTGGTGCAGACGCTCTTTCCGCTCGAGGGCGGCTGGTTCGTCAAGCTGACCACCGGCAAGTGGTATACGCCGAGCGGCCGCTCGATCCAGGCGGAGCATGACCGACTGGGCGACGACCGGTTCGTCGAGTATGCCGGCGACTCGGTCCCGGGCGATTCGGCCAGGAAGCGGCCGGTCTTCAAGTCCGATGCGGGCCGGAAGATTCTGGGCGGCGGCGGCATCACGCCGGATGTCATCGTCACGCCCGACAGCGCCTCGGAGGCGGAGCGCGAGCTCGCCAAGGCGGTCAATCCCTACTTCCAGCAGTGGTATGTGACGCTGTACAACTACGGGCTGGAGATGAAGCCGACGCTGCAGCCCAACTTCGTCATTACCCAGCCCATGCGGGACGAGTTCTACAACCGGCTGGTCAAGGCCAAGGTGGCCATCACCCGCGCCCAGTTCGACGCCGCCCAGGCGACCATCGACCGGACCCTGGAGCAGCGGTTTACCACCACGGCGTTCGGCGATTCGGCGGCGTTCCGCCGGGCGGCCGTCAGCGATCCGCAAATGAAGATGGCTCTGGAGCTGCTGCGCCGCGGGACCACGCAGCGCGGCCTGCTGGCCCTGGCCGGATCCGAGGGCAAGAGGAGCCAGTAGCAAGGCGGGAGGGCGGGAGGCGAGCTTCCTCCCGCCTTCCGCCAACCCTCCTAGTTCCCGGCCGTGGTTCCCTTCAGTATCCCGTCCCTGACCCGGAGCGCCTTGGCGCCCGCCCTGGGGTCCCACTCCAGCGCCACGTTCACCACGAGCTCGCGCCGCACGGTTATCTGCAAGCTGCGCTCCGCCTCCCCCCGGCGAACCACCAGGGGGATGGTGCTGCCCTCGGCGTTGCCGTACCGGGTTCGATAGCGCGCTCCGAATCCGTCGTCTCGGACCTCGATGTCTCCGACCTTCAGCAACTGATCGCCCGGCTCCACGCCGGCCGCCTCGGCGGCGCTCCCCGGCGTGACGGCGGTGACGAACACCCGGCTGCTGTCCGAAATGGTATTGACGCCCAGCCGCAGCTCGCGGGTCGAATCGGCGTGGTAGAGCAGCCCGGCCAGCGGACCGATCCGGGTCCAGGGGAAGGCCTCGCGGCCGTCCACGTACCGCGTCGCGAAGTCGGCGAAGGAGCGTCCCCCCGCCGCCGCACTCACCGCGGTCCACCAGTCCGCGGTGCTGAACCCCTTGCCCTTCTTGAACGCGCTGCGGTACAGCCCGCGCATCACGTTGTCCAACGACGTGCGATTGTCGCTCGCGTCGCGGATCAGCACGTCGAGCAGGAACCCCGCGAGCGAACCCTTGTCGTAGTAGATGTCCGCGGTACCGTCGGTCGGATGAATCCAGGTCGAGAGGGACGCGTCTTCCAGCGCCACGGGAACGAGATCATCCACCTTCTGGCGCTTGCCGTCGGTAAGTGACAGGAAAGTGGTCGAGTCGATGACCCCGCCCCGAACCAGCGCCAGGTCGGCGTAGTAGTCGGTGATGCCTTCGCTCACCCAGAGCAGGGTGGTCGGCTCGGGCTGGTCGTAGCGATACGGCACCATTTCGACCGGCCGGAGCCGCTTGACGTTCCAGGCGTGGAAGATTTCGTGCGCGGTAATCGAGGCCAGCAACGGGGTGCCGATGAAGCCGGGGTGGTAGATCCCGACGTGGGAACTCTGGTGCTCGAGCGCGCTGCCGCCGCCGAATCCGGGATCGAAGATCAGCATGGTGGAGTAGACCTTCCACGGCGTCTCGCCGAAGACCCGCGCCTCGGCCGGAAGAAAGGCCTTGATCTGATCCCACAGGGTGAGCCGGGCCGGACCGCGGAGCTGGTTCTCGGGATAGGACGCCAGGCGGTGCCAGACCTGGTCCACCATCGCGCTGTCGAGGTCGAACCGGCCGATGAAGAACGGCATGTCGACCAGATCATGATAGTTGCCGGCGCGGTAGCGCCCCGATCCGCCGTCCGGGTCGAGTCCGGTCACGATGCGCCAGCCCGGCGTGGTGGTCACCGACACCCGGGAGGGGAAGTCCAGTCCGATGCCTTCGGGAAAGGGAAAGACGTTGGTGCCGTTGACGAGGAGGAAGTCCGGTTTGGACCACGCCATCGCGTTGTCGAGGGTGTCGGCGAGAAAGTCGAACCCCACGTCCACGGTGCCGGCCCCGGCGGGCCGCACCCGCCAGGTGTCGTAGTCGAGCTTGTCCCACACCAGAGCGCGGCCGGCGCTTCGGGCTTCGAACGCCGATACTTTTCTGGCGTAGTTGCTGATCTCGTAGGCGCCCGGGGTCCAGGCCGGGACCGAGAGCAACACCGCTGCCCCGCCGGCGACGTCGAAATGCATCCCCACCCGCACGGTGCGGCGCTTCGCGGTGACGGAATCGAAGGTGAGATCGTAGCGAATATTGGTGACGGCCGGCGCGGGGGCCGGAGCGGCGCGACGGACCGGGGCGCCCTGCGCGGCGGCGGCGGACGCCAGCAGGAGCAGAGGGCCCGGCAGGCTCAGGGAGCGGGCTGACACGGTGAATCCTTTCCTGGTACGGTGCGTAGGGAAATCATGCCTCTCGCTAACACGCTGATCAAGGCCGGCGCCCTCGCCGGCTCGCTGCTGTTCGGGGTCCGACTGCCGGCCGCGCAGACCGCGGCCGATTCGCTGCTCACCGTGGAACGCGCAGCCTCGGACGCGAGCGGACGGGGCGGTTTTGCTCCCGCCATCGCCGCGGTGCTCGCCGGCGACGGCGCCGTCCTCTGGCCGGGGGCGCCGGTGGTGCACGGAGCCGACGCGGTGCGGCGGCTGCTCGGAGCGCAGCGGCTCCTCGATACACTCCGGATCTCCTGGCAGCCGCTCGGCGTCCAGGTGGCCCGCGACGCCTCACTCGGCGTCACCTGGGGCGTGGCGGTGGCGGCCCGGGACGGCGGCCCCACGCGGATCGGCCGGTACATCGCGGCGTGGCGCCGGGAAGGCGGCGCCTGGCGGCTCGCGGCCTTCGCGGCGCTGGGAATTTCGCCGGCGGCCTCCAGCACGGTGACCGCCGACATGGGCCCCGTCATGCTGCCCCCGCTTCCGCCGAGCGGGCCGGCGGCCGCCTTCATCGCCGCGGACCTGGCCTTCGCCCGTCTCGCGGGCGATTCCACCGCCGCGCTCGCATTCGAGCGCTTCGCGGCCCCCCAGGCGGTCACCTTCGGCGGCGGCATTCTCAACCACGGCCCCGCGGCCATCCGGCGAACGCTCGAGGGCGGGCGGCCATCGGCGTGGAGCTGGCATCCCGTCCTGGCCGGTACCGCGGAAAGCGGAGACCTCGGCTTTACGATCGGCGAATCGGTGATCCGCGAAGCGGGCTCGCCGCCCAGCTACGGGAAGTATCTCACCATCTGGACCCGTCTGCCCGACGGCCCGGTCCGTTTTCTGACCGACGGCGGGAACGCCCGCCCCGCCGCACCCTAGGGCAGCCGGAGCTCCAGAATCCGGGGCGGCGCAAGGCGAACACCGCTCTTGAGCCGCCCCGCATCGTCGTATTCCTCCCACTGGCTATTGGCGACGTAGAAGAAGCGCTTCCCCCACACGGTGCCGATGGTGGGCTCGGTGGCCGCGGCATGGCGATCCAGCAGATGGATCGCCGTAATCCTGCGCCCGCGCGCGTCGAGCTCGAGCCGGATGATTCGCGCCGGGGTCACCCCG
Organism: uncultured Gemmatimonadales bacterium; assembly: GCA_963762545.1. Taxonomy (GTDB): domain Bacteria; phylum Gemmatimonadota; class Gemmatimonadetes; order Gemmatimonadales; family GWC2-71-9; genus JABFSM01. The sequence continues at coordinate 150,510 of CAVXLC010000005.1, forward strand.
TTCTGCACGCCGATGAGACCGCCATCGAACCAGGCCAGCCCGTCGATGCCGAGCGACGTGGTTCCGGACGGGGTGAGGAGGGCTCGGACGCGGCGCGTGTTCAGATCCACGGCGAGCACGCCGTGGGAATAGTCCGCGACGTAGAGCGTGCGCCCCGATGGGTGCAGCACCGGGCCTTGCAGGGAATGGAAGAGGGGGTGCCGCAGGAACTCCTGCACCTGGTCGCTTCCTTTGAGCACCCGCCAGATTGCCGGATCCTGGCTGTCGGTCGCGTAGACGTCACCGTTGGGAGCCACCACCAGGTCACCGAGCAAGTGGCCCTGCGCCGAGGCGGGCAACAGGTAGCGGGACTTGAGCCGGCCGCTGGCGAGGTCGAAGGCGTAGATGCCCGAGCGTCCGTTGTCGGCCGGGAGGTATCCCGCCATCTGGGGAACCGCCGCGGTGGTGACCCAGAGGGTCCTGGTGCCGGGGTCGGCGCGAACCCCGAGCACCGCCCAGAGACCGTCCTGGCCCTCCTTGACGATGTCCATGGCGGTGCCGCCTCGGGTGACGCGGGTGACCTTCCGGTGCCGCACGCTGGCGAGATACCAGACGCCCCCAGCCGAGTCGTGGGAGATACCCTCGGGGAAGAAGTCCTCCTCGGTGAGGGCGGCGGCGATCGTGCTCTTCTCGAACGGCGCCGCGTTCGCCGCCAGCCGCCGGAGCACCGGCCGAAGCGCCGGCGCGTCCTTCACCGGCCCGAAGGCCGAATCCGACGCAACATCCAGCGACAGGCCGAGGTCGGCGAGGTGGGTCAGCGCGCGCAGGGTTTGCGCGGTGTCGGAGAGCCGGGCGGACAGCGAGGCGTAGGCGCCGGCGTAGAACGGCTGCGCGGGCCAGGCCTCGAAGGCCCGGCGGACCTGGTCTCGCGCCGCGCTCCACTCTCTCCGCCGGATCAGCGGTGCGGCCTCACGCCATGCCTCACGGGCGACCCGCGCGGAATCGACTTCGGGGTACTGGGCCCGGGCCCGTACGGCAGGCAGCAGCGCCAGGACGGAAAGGACGAGTGCGCTACGCCGCATGGAAACCGTCGAGCGCGATGGGCAGCCGCCGGAGCCGGATGCCCGTGGCTGCGAAGATGGCGTTGGTGAGCGCGGGTGCGACCGGAGGGAGGGCGGGCTCCCCCAGGCCGCCGGGACTGCCGGGATGGTCGACGAACGCAACCTCGATGGACGGCGCCTCCCTGAACCGGAGGATGGGGTAGGCATCGAAGTTCCGCTGGTTCGCGCGGCCCTGCGCGACCGTGATTTCTTCACGAAGGGCAGCCGACAGGCCCTGGAGAATCGCGCCCTCGACCTGCGCCCTGGCGCCACTGGGATTCACCACCACCCCGCAGTCGACCGCCGAGACGACGCGGTCGACCCGCACCGTCGTTCCGGTGACCGTCACCTCGACGACGTGGGCCACATAGGACTGATTGGCAAAGCAGCCGGCGACGCCCCGGCCTCGTCCGGCGCCCAGCGGACGTTCCCAACCCGAGTGGTCCGCCGCGAGCCGGAAGACCCGCTGGAGCCGTGCCGCATCGTAGCCGCCTTGGGACGCTCCGGTGACCGCGGTAGCCTGCAGCAGCGCGAGCCGGAACGCGAGCGGGTCGGCGCCGGCAGCGTGGGCGAGCTCGTCCTGGAAGCTCTGGGTGACGAACACATTGCCGGAGTTCTCCACCGCGCGCCACTGGCCCCGGGGAATCTTGGAGTCGATCGGGGTGTAGCCGAAGCGAAACGCGGAGGCCAGGATCGCGGGATAGTCGTCGCCCGACAGCTCGCCGGGATTGAGCTCGCGCCCTTGCGGGGCCTGCCACTTGAGATAGTGCCCGCGGGATGCGTTCCAGAGCCGGTGTTCCCACGCGATGATCTTCCCGGTCGCATCGAGTCCGCCGCGGAGGCGGTGATAGCCGGCGGGGCGATAGAAATCGTGGCCGAGGTCGTCTTCCCGGGTCCATACCACCTGAACCGGCGCGCCGACCGCCTTACTGAGCAGCACCGCTTCGGCGGCGTAGTCGGCATAGAAGCGCCGGCCGAAGGCTCCACCCATGCGGCTGACGTGCACGGTGATTCGCTCAGGGGCGAGCGTCGTGATGAGGCGGGCGGCGGCCCGTACGTACTCCGGATTCTGGCTGGGTGCCCAGACCTCGCAGCGTCCGTTCGCCACGCTCGCGGTGCAGTTCATCGGCTCCATCGGGGCATGCGCCAGCAATGGCGTTTCGTACACCGCCTCGAGCCGGTGTCGGGCGCGCCCGAGGGCGGTCCCGATTGCGCCACCGACCGCGGTCGCAAACCGATCCGGCTGCCCCACCAGGGCGACGGCGCGGGCCCGCATGGCCGCGGTGGATTGGTCGCGGCCGCCGCGCTCGTCCCAGGTGATCGAGAGCGCCTCGCGGCCCTGGAGCGCCGCCCAGGTAGACGTCGCGACGACTGCCACTCCATTGGCGGGCTTGGGATTGTTCTCGCCGAAATCGGGAAGCGCATCGGCGTCCACGGGCACGACATCTCGCACGCCGGGCACCGCGCGCGCCTTCGCGTCGTCCAGCGCCGCGACCCGGGCGCCGAATACCGGCGCCCGGGCGATCACCGCGTACAGCATGCCCGGCACCCGGGTATCCAGGCCGAACGCCATCGCGCCGGTGACGATGGCGGGGTGGTCCAGATTGGGGCGCCCGGTGCCGATCAACCGGAACGCGCCGGGCCGTTTGAGCTCGACCTTGCCCGGCACCGGGAGCTTGCTCGCCGCGGCGGCCAGCTCCCCGAAACCGAGACGGCCCCTGGAGGCGTGGCGTACTTCACCGTTTTCCACCAGGCACTCGGCGGCCGCGACCTTCCAGCGTACCGCGGCGGCAGACACGAGCATGGCGCGCGCGGTGGCTCCCGCGGTGCGGAGCGGCTCCCATGAAGTCCGCACCACCGCGCTCCCGCCGGCGAACTGGTCCCCATACCGGGCGTCGAGATCGCCCTGCTCGACCCGGATCCGGGACCAGTCGGCGTCGAGCTCCTCGGCGATCATGAGTGCCAGGGCGGTGCGGGAGCCCTGCCCCATCTCGGCGCGCGCCACGGTCACCGTGACGGCGCCGTCCGGGTCGATTCGCAGGAAGGGGCTGGGAGCGAACGGGCCGCCGGGCGAGCGCTCGCGGGAGGGTGCGCAGCCCAGCGCGAGCCCCCCGGTGGCGGCCGCGACTGTGACCAGGAATTGTCGGCGGTACATAGAGTCACGACGACGGCGTGGGAGGCCCGGTTTCAGGCCATCAGGACACGGCGCGCTTATCGAAGGTCCGCAGGCCCAACGCGAGGAAGATCCCGCTGATCAGCACCAGCGCCCCCGCGACGACCGGAAGGCTCATGTGCGGCAGGGCGGGCGTCAACACGCCCCGCATCCCCTCCGAGACGTAGACCAGGGGATTGACCAGCACCAGCACCTGCACCACGGGCGCCGCCGCGAGGGCCTTCCAGGGATAGTAGGCGCATCCGAAGAAGATCATCGGCGCGACGATCAGGCCGAACATCAGCCCGATCTGCTCGCCCTTGATGCCGGTGCCGAGCAGGAGGCCGAAGGCGGAGAAGGCAAAGGCCCCGAGCAGCGTCATCCCGATCACCAGCCCGAAGTGGGCGAAGTCGAGCCCGGCGATCGGCCCCATGATGAGCCGCGCCACCGGCAGCACGAAGAGCGCGGCGATCATGCCCTGCACCGTCCCCGCGAGCACCTTTTCCAGCGCGATCACCCAGGTCGGCACGGGGGCCAGCAGCCGGTCCTCGATTTCCTTGGTCCAGCCGAAGTCGGCCACCATCGGGAGGGCCACCGCCTGCACGCTGGCGAAGGCCAGGCTCACGCCCAGCACGCCGGGCAGCAGCGCGCCGGTATAGCCGCGCTGGACAAACCCCATCTTGGGCAGGAGGTATCCGAAGACGATGGTGAACATGATCGGCTGCAGCGTGGTGCGGAGCAGAAAGAAGGGAAGCTCCCGCGACACCACGTGCACGTCGCGCCGGACCAGCGCGCCGAAGACCTTCCAGGGTGAGGGGTTCAATCGAGTTTTCTCCCGGTGAGCGAGACGAACAGCGTCTCGAGACTGGGCGGGGTGAGCCGGATGTCGGTCGGGGCGCGCCCGGCCTGCTCGGCCGCGCGGAGGATTCCGGGAATCGCCTCACCCACCCGTTCGGCGTAGCCGCTGAGCTCGTTCCCCTTGGCGGTCGGACGGCTCAAGCCCGGAAGCGCCTGGACGGCCGGCAGCACCGCCGCGGCCTCGCCGTCGAGGGTGACCTCGATCAGGGTGCCGCCGGGCGCGCGGGCCTTGAGGCCCGCCGGAGTATCGAGCGCCAGGAGCTTGCCGCGATCCACGATCCCCAGGCGGTCGCAGAGCCGGTCGGCCTCTTCCATGTAGTGGGTGGTCATGATGATGGTACGGCCCTGCGCATGGAGGGATCGCAGCACGTCCCAGAGCGCCAGGCGCGCCTGAGGATCGAGGCCGACGGTGGGCTCGTCCAGAAACAGGATCTCCGGCTCGTGAATCAGCGCCCGGGCAATCATCAATCGCTGTTGCTGCCCCCCGGAGAGCTGGTCCACCTTGGATTCGCCCCGGTCGCCGAGGCCAAGCTGGTCGAGCAGGGCCTGGGCCCGGGGCTGCGAGGTGGCGCGGGGAATCCCGAAGTACGCCGCGTGGAACAGGAGATTCTGGATGGCGGTAAGCTGGCGGTCTGGATTGGGACGCTGGGGCACCACGCCGATGCGCTGCTTGACCGACACCGGATCGGCGACCACGTCGATGCCCGCCACCGCGGCGCTTCCCGAGGTGGGCCGCACCCGGGTCGTGAGCACGCCGATCGTCGTGGTCTTGCCGGCACCGTTGGGGCCCAGCAGCCCGAAGAACTGGCCCGGCGGCACTTCGAGATCGAGGCCGTCGAGGGCCAGGATCTCGCGCGCGCCGGGAACGCCGGCCTGGGTGGGAGCGGTAGCCGGCCCGTATTGGGGGACCGGGGAAGCCCGGCGCCGGACCGGCGGCGCGGGGTACACCTTCTTGAGGGCGCGGGTCTCGATGGCGGGTGGCATCCGACAAAGGTAGAGGCGGGAGGCGAGTGGGGGTAGCAACGCGGGAGACTACCGCCGTTGGCGGCGTCCGGCCACCGGCGCTATCGTCAACCGATGCGCCCCCCGCGATGGCCGCTCGTCGAAGCGATCCGGCGTCTCCGCCGCAAGTACGGCAAGCCTGCTCCGCTCGTCGCCACCGACCCGTTCGAGATGGTGGTGTGGGAATCCTGCGCCTACCTCGTGGATGACGACCGCCGGAGGCGAGTATACGACCGCCTGGTCGCCCGAACCGGCGCGGATCCCGCCCGGATCGCCGGCATGCCGGCGAGCGCACTGGCGGCCCTCATCGAGGCCGACGGCGGCATGCGCCCCATGATGCGCGCCGAGCACCTGCAGCGGGCGGCCAACCTGGTCCTCGACATCGGCCAGGCCGAGCTGCGTCGCCTCTGCCGCACCGAGCCCGACAAGGCTCGACCGCTGCTCAAGAAGTTCCGGGGCATCGCCGACCCCGGTGCGGACAAGATCCTGATGGTCTCGGGCAGCGGTGAGACGCTGGGGCTCGAGTCCAACGGGCTCCGGGTGCTGGGACGGCTCGGGTTCGGGCGGGTGTCGGCGGACTACACCCGGACCTATCGCTCGGTATCGCTCGATGTCGGCAAGGAGCTTCCCAAGTCTGCCACGGCGCGCATCGAGGCGCATCGGCTCCTCCGCCTCCACGGCAAGATGCTCTGCAAGACCGGCATGCCGCTGTGCGCGGAATGTCCGCTGGCGGCACGCTGCCCGAGCGCGATGTAGATTCCCGTCCCGTCCGCTCGTGCCCATGCGATGGAATCGACGTCACCCCACTGAGGATTCGCTCGATGACGCGTCGTTGCCCCCTGGCCCTGCTGCTCTGCTGGACCGCGCTCACGCCCGCCGCGATGGCGCAGAAGAAGAAGACCGCGCCACCCAATCCCATCCAGCGGGAATATCAGGCCGCCGCGGACCGGATCATCGCCGCCGCGACCGCGGACAGCGCGGCCTGGAACAAGCTCGCCGAGCTGACCGATGGGTTCGGCAACCGGCTGAGCGGGAGCGAGGCGCTGGAGCGGGCCATCGACTGGATCATCGCGAAGATGAAATCGGAGGGCCTGGAGAACGTCCGCGGCGAGCCGGTGATGGTGCCGAAGTTCGTCCGGGGGCATGAAAAGGCCGAGCTGTTGGAGCCGCGCTATCTGAATATGCCGATGCTCGGCCTGGGGCAGAGCGTCGCCACCCCGAAGGGCGGCACGACCGCCGAGGTGCTGGTGGTGTCGAGCTTCGACGACCTCAAGGCCCATGCGGCGCAGGCGGCCGGCAAGATCGTGCTGTTCGACGTGCCGTTCACCGACTACGGCCAGACGGTGGCGTACCGCGTCGCCGGCGCCGTGGAAGCCGCCAAGCTCGGCGCGGTGGGCGTGCTGATCCGCACGGTGGGGCCCTACAGCATGCGGAACCCTCATACCGGCTCGATGGGTCCGTACGATTCCACCGTGAAGAAGATCGCGGCTGCCGCGATTACGCTGGAAGATGCGGCCATGCTCCACCGGATGCAGAACCGGGGGCAGAAGATCGTGGTGCGGCTGGAAATGGAAGCCCACATGGAGGGCGAGTCGCCGTCGCGCAATGTGATGGGCGAGCTGGTGGGCCGTGAAAAGCCGGACGAGGTGGTGGTGTTCGGCGGCCACATCGATTCCTGGGACGTGGGCACCGGCGCCATGGACGATGCGGGCGGCGTGGTGGTCGCCTGGGAAGCGGTGCGGCTGCTCAAGAAGCTCGGTCTCACCCCGCGGCGCACCATCCGGGCGGTGGGCTGGGTCAACGAGGAGAACGGAGGCCGAGGCGGGGAGGCCTACCGCGACGCCCACCGGAACGAGCTGGGGAAGCACGTGGCGGCCATCGAGTCCGATGGCGGCACCTTCAAGTTCCGGGGGTTCGGGTTCTCCGGCACCGACTCGGCCTTCGCGGTGATCAACCAGATCTCCAAGCTGTTCAAGCCGCTCGGCGTCGACTCAGCCACCGTCGGCGGGGGCGGGGCGGACATCGGGCCGATCATGGGCGAGGGCGTGCCCGGCATGGGGCACAACGTGGACGGGACCCGCTACTTCTGGTACCACCACTCCGAAGCCGACAACGTGGACAAGATCGATCCCCGGGAGCTGGCCGAGAATGTGGCCGCGATGGCGATCATGGCCTACGTGCTGGCGGATCTCCCCGAGAAGCTGACCCGGGGCGGGAAGCCGGTGGGCGGCAGGGAGCGTTAGGTCGGTAGGTCGGTAGAAATCGCCCCCTTGACTTTCTAGGGGTCGGATACGAACCTAGCTCCCTAGAAACCCTAGGGAGCTTCAGATATGTCCGATCCGTCCCTCGTCGTCCTCCGCGGCACTCTCGATCTTCTCATCCTCAAGGCCCTCTCCTGGGGCCCGGCCCACGGCTACGCCGTGGCCGAGTGGATCGAGCGGGTCACCGGTGACACCCTGCAGATCGAAGAGGGCTCGCTCTACCCGGCGCTGCACCGCCTCGACGAGCGCGGCCTGATCGAGGCGGAGTGGGGTGTCTCCGGTACCAACCGACGAGCCAAGTACTACGACATCACCACCAAGGGCCGCCAGGCGCTCAAGGCCGAGTCCGAGACCTGGACCCGGTACGCCAAAGCGGTCTTCTCCGCGCTCGAGGCGCCCGCCTCGCTCAAGCCGGCCCGGGTCTGATGGCCCCGCGCAAGGAGCCGCTCTGGCGGCGCTATCTCCGCTTCTTCGGTCCCGACGTCGGCGCGGATGTCGAGGAAGAGCTGCGCTTTCATCTCGAGATGCGGGAGCAGAGCTACCTGACGGGGGGTCTCTCACCCGAGGAGGCGCGGATGGCTGCCCGGAAGAAATTCGGCGACTTCGATCAGCATCGGCGGGCGCTCAGGATTCAGGACGGCCGCCGGCTCCGGCGGGAACGCTGGAGCGAGCGGCTGGATGAATGGCTCCAGGATCTTCGCTATGCCTTCCGGATGCTGTGGCACCATCGCGGTTTCTCGGCCGCGGTGATCACCACGCTGGCGCTGGGCATCGGTGCCACGACCGCCATCTTCAGTGCGGTGGACGCCGCGCTGCTGCGGCCGCTGCCGTTCGCCGACCCGGCGCAGCTGGTGGAGCTGCCGGACATCCAGCTGCCCTTTGCGCCCCGCGGCACCGAGCTGCCTCCGAACCCCGGCCCCAACTTCCGTACCGTGGGGGAGATGCGGGAGGTCTTTTCCGACGTCGCGGCGTACGCCCTGGGGAGCCTCAATCTGAGCGGCATCGGTGCGCCGCTCCGCATCAAGGTCGGTGTGGTGACCCAGGGCTTCTTCCGGACCCTCGGCGCCTCGGCGGCCCAGGGAAGAACCTTCTCACCGGACGAGGGGAAACCGAACAATGCGCCGGTGACGGTCATCTCGCACGGACTCTGGCAGCGCCAGTTCGGGGGACAGCCGGCGGTTGGGCAGAACGTCCGGCTCAACGGCAAGGCCTACCAGGTCATCGGCATCATGCCGCCGGGTTTCCGATTTCCCGAGAATGCCGACCTGTGGATCCCGCTCACCGTGCCGATGACGTTCAACTCGTTCGAGGCCTTCCGCGGCTTCATCCCCCATATCATTCTCGCGCGACTCGCGCCGGGCGTCCGCCGGGAGGTGGCTGCCGACCGGCTTCGGGCCCGATGGAGGGAGGTGCCGGCGAAACAGGTCGAGGAGATGCGCACCGTCATCGCAGAACCGCTGCGTCCTCTGCAGACGACCCTGCTGGGAGACCGCCGCACGCCGATGCTCATCCTTCTGGGCACCACCGGCCTCCTGCTGCTCATCGCCTGCGTCAACGCCACCAACCTGCTGCTGGCGCACGCCGCAACGCGGGAGCGCGAGCTCGCAGTACGCACAGTTCTCGGCGCGAGCCGAGGACGTCTCATTCGCCAGCTCCTGGTCCAGAGCCTGGTGCTCTCGCTCGGCGGTGCGGCGGGCGGCCTGCTGCTCGCCTACACAACCCTGGGGGTGGTGGCTGGGCTGCTCCCCAAGGAAATGGCCGACCTGACCGCCCCCATACTGAACGGGCGTCTGCTGGCATTCGCCATCGGCCTCGCGGTGCTCACCGGGCTCGGTTTCGGCGTATTGCCGGCGCTGAGCGCCGCGCGGGCCGACTCGCAATCGGTGATGAAGAGCGGTGGCGGCCATGGCTCGACCTCCGCGCGCCGTGGCCGGACCCGGCGAATCCTGGTCGTGGCAGAGCTTGCGTTGGCGCTCATGCTGCTGGCCGGCTCCGGCCTGATGCTGCGCAGCTTCCGGGCGGTGCTGGCCACCGATACGGGGTTTGCCACCGAGCACGTGGCGAGCCTCCAGATGTCTTTCGACCGGATCAACTATCCACGTTCCGGGGCGCGGCTGGGGATGATCGAGCGTCTGCTGGAACGGGTCGGGAGGATCCCGGGCGTCGCGGCGGCCGGGGTGATCAACGATCTGCCGCTGAGCGGCGTCGGAGGGATTTCGATCCGGGTGGAGCCCGAGGAGGGGCCGATCACCTCGGTAAAGGAGCCGTATGCCCGATATCTCAAGGCCGACGCGGGCTACTTCCACACCATGGGCATCCGTCTGCTCTCGGGACGGCTGATGACCCCGGCGGACGACAGTCTCGCCCCCGCGGTGATGGTGGTGAGTGAGCGGATGGCGCGCGATGTATGGCCGGGGCAGAACCCGCTGGGCAAGCGTATCAAGCTGCTCGATCCCGACACCGTCGGATGGCGCTCGGTGATCGGTGTGGTGAGCGACGTGCGCGAGCGGCCCGACGAAGCAGCCCGCTGGCAGATGTACTACCCGATCAGCGAGGACGCCCCCAGCGCCGCGGCGGTGGTGGTTCGGGGCACGTTACCCGGGGGTGCGATGCTGGCGGCGCTGCGTACCGCCGTGACTGAGATCGACCCCAACCAGCCGGTCTTCGGGGTCCGTACCCTGACCGATCTGCTCGGAGCCTCCCTGACCACCCGGCGGTCCAACACCACCCTGATCACGGCGTTCGGGGCTCTGGCGCTGCTGCTCGCGATCGTGGGTGTCTACAGCGTGATCTCGTACGGCGTGACGTTGCGCGGCCGCGAAATGGGCATTCGCGCGGCGCTGGGCGCCGACCGGTCGGACCTGGTGGGGCTGGTGCTGGGTGAGGGACTTCGCGTCGCAGTGATCGGAGTGGGTATCGGGCTGATCGGTACCCTGGCGCTCTCCCGGCTGCTCCAGAGCCTGCTCTATGGCGTGGGGCCCTCCGATCCGGTGGCGATTGCCGGCGCCGCGCTCGCGCTCCTGGTGCCGGTCCTGGCCGCCACGCTGATTCCGGCGCGGCGGGCGGCGCGAGCGAATCCCGTTGAGGTGATGAGGACGGAGTGAGTCGAAAGGTCGATAGGTCGGTAGGTCGGTACGATCAAGCATCTACCGACCTACCGACTTACCGACCTACGGTCTTACACAGCGTCCGACAAGGAACTGAACGTAAAGTCCCGGATCCGCATCGGGGGCACCATGCTGCCCTGAACCCTTATCGGCTTGCCCAGCGCATCGATGTTGTTGAGCATGATCACCGGCGACTCGTTGAACCGGAAGTTCTTGATCGCGTTCTTGATCTTGCCGTTCTCGATGAAGAACGTCCCATCCCGCGTCAATCCCGTGAGCAGCAGGGTCTGGGGATCCACGAAGCGGATGTACCAGAACCGCGTCACCAGCACGCCCCGCGCGGTGTCCTTGATCATGTCCTCCACCGATGAGCTGCCGCCCTGCATGATCATGTTGGTCGGGAACGGGGTCGCCGGCTTGCCCTGCTTCTTCGCCCAGAACTGCGAGTAGTACAGATTGGTCACCACGCCCTTGTCGATCCAGGAAGTGCGCGCCGTCGGGCGTCCGTCGCCGATCCAGGGGCTGGCCGGCACGTCGGTGTCCTGCGGATCCGACCAGATGCTGACCCGCTCGTCTACCAGCTTCTCGCCCAGCTTGCTGGCGCCGCCCGGCTTGGAGAGGAAGCTGCGTCCTTCGTCGGTCTGGCGGGCGTTGAAACTGCCCACCAGGGGCTGGAGCATCTCCACCGCCGCCTCGGGCTCGAGGATGACCGTGTACTTGCCCGGCTCGATGGCCACCGGATTCCGCGACGCGACCGCCTTCTCCAGTGCGATAGCGGAGGTCTCCTCGGGGTTGAACCCGGTCACGTCGTTCCAGTCCCGTGCCACATAGCCGGAACCGGTGCCGTCGTTGCTGCGCACCGTCACCGACAGGCTGGCCTGGGTCGACTGGTAGAATGCCGACAGGCCCTTGGTATTCATCATCGCCTGCCAGTTGGAGCCGTCCTGGAAGAAGCCGGCAGCGGTGCACTCGCGGGTCGAGGCAGGCTGGATGCTCGCGCCGGCTACGCGGGCCCGGTACTCGGGGGTGATCTGCGCCGTGGCCGGTGCATATGCCTTGGGGCTCGGCGCCAGATAGGTCTGGGGCCCGAGCGGCGGCATGAATTCGGGATCTTCCGGCGCCAGCCGGGCCAGCTCCTCGGAGCGCCGGACTCCGCGCTCGATGCTGGCGTCGTCGAATTCGTTGAGGGTGACGGTGCCGGTGCGAGTGCCGAAGTTCGACTGCACCACCAGCGTGGTGTCATCGGTGGCGCCGGCGGTCGAGACGCTGTTGCGGGCATAGCGGATGTTGCCGCCCTGGCCGCCGAAAATATTGGACTCGCAGGCCTCGGCCTTGGAGTAGGACAGCGCCTTTTGCAGCAGCGCTTTCATCTGGTCGGGAGTCATGTCGGGCATGGCGTCAGATCTTCCGCGAAGTGTTGAGGATGTTGACGTCGTTGAACCGCGTCGTCGCCGCGCCGTGGGAGACCGCGCTGATCTGGCCCGGCTGCCCCTTGCCGTCGAAGAAGGAGCCGCCCAGGCGGTAGTCGCGCCGGTCGCAGACCGCCACCGCGGAATTCCAGAACTCGCGGGTGTTGGACTGGTAGGCCACGTCCTTCAGCATCCCGGTGATCTTGCCGGCCTTGATCTCATAGAAGACCTGGCCGCTGAACTGGAAGTTGTAGCGCTGCTGGTCGATCGAGTACGAGCCGTCTCCCACGATGTAGATGCCCTTCTCGACCCCGGCGATCATCTGGGCCGGCGTCAGCGGCACCTCGCCCGGCTCCAGCGACACATTGGGCATCCGCTGGAACTGCACGTCGCTCCAGCTGTCGGCGTAGCAGCAGCCGTGCGACTCGGTCTGGCCCAGGATGTGGACCTGGTCCCGGATGGCCTCGTAGTTGACCAGGATGCCCTTCTTGATCAGGTCCCACTTCTTGCACTTGACGCCCTCGTCGTCCCAGCCCACCGCGCCAAGCGAGTTGGGCTGGGTCTTGTCGGCGACGATGGTGATGTGCTCGCTGCCGTACTTGAAGGTGCCGCTCTTCCACTTGTCCAGCGTGGCGAAGCTGGTGCCGGCGTAGTTGGCCTCGTAGCCTAACACGCGGTCCAGCTCCAGCGGGTGGCCCACCGACTCGTGGATAGTGAGCCAGACGTTGGATGGATCCAGGACCAGATCATAGCGGCCGGCCTCGACCGACTTGGCGGTGTGCTTGGCCTTGGCCTGCTGGGTAGCGGTGCGGAGGTCCTCCACCATGTCGTAGGAGGCGCCGTAGGTGATCATCGCGGGTCCATTCACCCGCCCGGACGGCCGCGCCGAGAGATATTCCCAGCCCATACCCATGGGGGCGGAGAGGGCGTCGCGGGTCTCGAACTTCCCGGTGGTCTTGTCGACGACGGTGGCGGTGGCGTTAGGCCAGATCCGGTGGATGTCCTGGTCGATGTAGCTGCCGTCGGTGGAGGCGAAGTACTTCTGCTCGTTCACCAAGAAGAGGCCCGAGTCCACGAAGCTGGCGCCTTCCTTGAGCGCCGCGTCGGCCACCGTCTTGAGGAGATCGGCCTTCTCGGCGACCGAGATCTCGAAGGCGTTCTTCTCGATGGGCGTCTTCCAGGAAACCTGGCCGAAGCCCTTCTGCGCGGCGAGCACCACCGGCTCCTTCTGGATCGAGGCGTTTGCCTTGGCGATGGCGCAGGCCTTCTGCGCGGCCCGCGTCACCCCGTCGGTCGAGACGTCGTGGGTGGACGCGAACCCCCAGCATCCGCCGGCGATCACCCGGACCCCGACGCCATACGATTCGGTGTTGGTGATGCCCTGAATCTTGGTGTCCCGGGCATTGATGAACTGATTCAGGTAGCGACCGATTCGGACGTCGGCGTAGGTGGCGCCCGCGCTCCGGGCCGCCGCCAGCGCGGCGTCGGCGAGCGCCTTCCGGTCCTCGACCGGGATCGGGGTGAGACTGCCAGACCACTCCCGCACTCCGGGTCCAACACCGGGCATCCACGCCAGGCCGGCCGAGAGGCCGGTCAGGTGGACAAAGTCACGCCGTTTCATGTCCTCGGGACCTCCGAAAGGGGAACGCTATGTGGTAATGGTAGATATGACGCATGACCCGGACGGAGGGTTTCGTGTGGGGGTAGGGATAGCCGGTTCCTCCCCGGAGGGCGAACCGGTGGAGGCGGCTCAGGCCGGCGGGGAGGAGAGGTGCTCCACCACAATCATCCACTTGCCCGCGATGCGCCGGAAGACGGCGGTCCAGGCGCCCTGGATGACGTGAGGATGGCCGGTCGGGGCGATATGGGGAATCGACCAGGTGCCGGTCAGCACCGCCGCATCGTCGCCAAGGCGATCCACGTAGACGTCTCCCCAGACCCACCTGGCGTCGCGCATGTTCCGGCCGACGCTATCCCAGAACACCCGGATCCCCGCCTTGAGGGAATCCGCGGACGCCAGCACCCGTCCGCCGCTCGCCGAGATTACCCGGCCGGTGTCCGGATACAAGCCGTTCATCCGCTCGGGCACCCCGGGTCGGCTGAAGTCGTAGGCCTCCGCGATCCGGGCCTTGAGCGTATCGGCGAGCGCGGCGTCATCCGACGCCCGAGGGGCCTTTTGGGAAGAACAGGCCAAGAGGAGCGCCAGGAGCAGGGCCGGTGGAGCAGCCTTGGTCAGGGTAGTCATGTCCGCCTCGTGGGACAGCAGTGTGTCAAACAGGTGACAATGGAGCGGAGCGGCGGGGGGCCAAACCCCGTGACGGCATCATAAGCGGGTGTGGCGCAGCATATGCGGGCACTGGCGAACCCTGCGCCCCTCGGTACATTCAATTGTCGCTCGTCAGGCAGGAGGAACCAGTGAGAGTTCGCATCCTCATCGTGGCCGCCATCGTAACCGGCGGCGGGCTCGGTGCATGTTCCAAGCCCGCCGACCGGAGCGCGGGACCGGGAGCGGGCCGCCAGATCCAACTGGCCGAGCCTCCCAGCTCCGATTCCGCGGTCGTGTCCAGTATCGAGGCACGCCAGCCGCTCAAGCCCACCCTGGTCCGGCGGGCGAGCGCCGAGCCTGGTTCACGGGTGAGCCAGGCGCCTTCCATGACCGTCGCCCCAATCTCCGGCGGCGCGGCCGACTTCGTCCCCGCGGCGCCGCGCGTCTTGAGCACAACCACCAGCCCGGTAGCGGAGGTTACCCCGGCGCCTGCCCTTTCCCAGGCCCCGGAGGCCCCTGCGGTCGGTTTCGGCGGCGCGATCGGTCACGGGCTTGGCTCGTTTCAACTCCCGGCGAACGAACCCCAGAGCCTGAGCGGTGGCCGGGGGCCGATGATCCTCATTCGTGGCGGCATGGGGGCGGTCGATGACAAGTGCGACCTTCGCGGCGGCCATCGAGGCGGCATTGCCATCAATCGCAGCTCGCCGGGGTTCGGCGGTCTCCCCCGGGGCGGTATTCGCTAGGCCCCGCGGGACTGCCTTCGACGCTTTTCCGCCGGCCTGGGGGTTCGCCTCCGGGCCGGCGACGCGTTTTCGACCCCGGCAGGAACGGCGGCAGGGTCGAACGATGAAGCGCAACCCTTTTCCGGCCGGCGGCGTCTCTCCTCTTGACTGTCTGGAGAAGTAGGGCATCTTCTCCAGGCCATCTAGAGGAGATGCCAATGCCCCCCGCGTCGGCCGACCTGCTCCAGGGCACCCTGGAAATGCTGGTCCTCAAGGCCTTGTCGCTCGCCCCGCTGCACGGCTGGGGCATCGGGCACCGCATCGACCAGCTCTCCCGCGACGCCTTCCAGGTCCAGCAGGGCTCGCTCTACCCCGCCTTGCAACGCATGCTCCGGAAGGGCTGGATCAAGAGCGAGTGGCGGATCACCGAGCACAACCGCCGGGCCCGCTACTACTTCCTGACCCGGGCCGGGCGGAAACAGCTCGAGGCCGAGGCGGCGGCCTGGGCTCGCACGTCCGCGGCGGTCAACGGCATCCTCAAGGTGCGGACCGCGGAGGGGGCCCCATGAGCCTCCGGGCCGACCTGATGGAGCGGGTCCGGGCGCTGTTCTTCCGGCGCCGCGCCGAAGCGGAGCTGGGCGAGGAGCTCCGCTTTCACATCGAGCGGGAAACCCAGGAGCGAATCCGGGCCGGCGAGACTCCCGACGCGGCGCGCCGCGGGGCCCTCCTGGCCTTCGGCGGCGTGGAGCAATACAAGGAGGCGGTTCGGGACGCGCGCGGCATCCGTCCCGTGGAGGATCTGGGCGCCGACATTCGGTTCGCCCTGCGCGGGCTCCGCCGCAATCCCGGGTTCACCGTCACGGCGGTGCTGGTACTCGGCCTCGGGCTGGGAGCCACCACCGCGATGTTCAGCGTCCTGGACTCGGTGGTGCTGGCCAAGCTGCCCTACCCCGATCCGGACCGGCTGGTGATGGTGGTGGAGCAGAATGCCCCGACCAACCGATGGAACATCTCCACCGCGGACGCGACCGCCATCCGGGAGCAGCAGAAGAGCTTCGCGGCCTGGGGCGAAGTGTCCCGCGCCGAGGCGGCGCTGTCGGGGGCCGGCAGCCCCGAGCGGGTGACGATCGGGCGGGCCTCGGCGGGCTTCTTCAAGGCGGTGGGCATCCCGGCGGCCAGAGGCCGGCTGGTGGAGCCGCGCGACGAGCCGGCCCAGGCGCCCGGGGTGGTCGTGGTGTCCCACGCGCTGGCGGAGCGGCTGCTCGGGGGCGCCGAGCGGGCGGTCGGCCGTGCGCTCACCATCGACGGCGTGAGCCACGCGGTCGTGGGAGTCCTGCCGCCGGGCCGGAACGATCTGGGCGGCATCCACGCCACCGCCTGGACCGCGCTCAAGCTGGAGCCCCCGGTGCGGCGGGGTCCCTTCTGGCTCCGCGGGGTGGGACGACTGCGCGAGGGCGTGACGGTCGACATGGCGGCGTCGGAACTGTCCGCGATCAGCGCCAGC
Source organism: uncultured Gemmatimonadales bacterium (assembly GCA_963762545.1). Taxonomy (GTDB): domain Bacteria; phylum Gemmatimonadota; class Gemmatimonadetes; order Gemmatimonadales; family GWC2-71-9; genus JABFSM01. The sequence goes on from CAVXLC010000005.1 coordinate 166,870, forward strand.
ATCCTTCCCCGCTGGACCGACTTCCGCGACGGTCTCGCCAAGCTGACTCCGGTCCCCTTGCGGGACCTGGTCGTCGGCAAGGCCGACCGGCAGGTCGGGCTGTTCGCGGGGGCCGTGCTGCTGGTGCTCCTGCTCGCGATCACCAACGTCGCGACGCTGGTGCTGGTGCGCGCGTCCGCCCGGGAATCCGAGGTGGCGGTCCGGGTGATGCTGGGAGGAAGCCGGGGCCGGATCGCCCGGCTGCTCATCACGGAGAATCTGATCCTCACCCTGGCCGCCGGCGCGGCCGGGCTGGTGCTGGCCTGGTTCGGGCTCCGGCTCGCCGTCTCGCTGTTGCCGAACCTGCCCCGAATCGAGAACGCCTCGCTGGACTGGCGCGCGGTGAGCTTCGGGCTTTCCGCCGCGATCGGGTCGGGCATTCTGGTCAGCCTCTCACCGATCGCCGGGCTCGCCAGCGGCGGCGGCATCCGGGCCGATGCCCGCCGGGCCGGCACCGGGCGCCGCACCAACGCGCTGCGCAGCATGCTGGTGGCCGCCGAGTTCGCCCTGGCATTGCCGCTCCTGGCGGGCGCGGGGCTTCTGCTCAACAGCTTCGTACGGCTCTCGCGGGTGAATCCGGGGTTCGACCCCGACGGCATCGTGGCGGTCACGGTCGCGCTGCCCTCGGCGCGGTATCCGGGGGCCCCGGAACGGCAACGATTCTGGCAGCGGGCGGAACAAGGGATGCGCGAGATGCCCGGTGCCATGGCCTCGGGACTCACCTCGGAGCTGCCGCCCGATAATTCCGGCGACTACGACAACTTCAACCTGGTCGATCATCCGGTGGCCCCGGGACAGTCGGAGCCGTCGTCTCCCTGGTACTACGTGACCGCGGGGTATTTCGGGGCGATCGGCATGCCGCTCCTCGACGGACGCCTGTTCACCGCGGCGGACAGCGGGAACGGGCTGCCCGTCGTGGTGGTGAGCCGCTCCTGGGCCCGCAGGTACTTCCCCGACGAGCAGGCGGTGGGACGGCAGCTGGTCCAGGGGGGCTGCTACGACTGTCCCCGCACCACCATCATCGGGGTGGTGGGCGACATCAAGAACCTGGGGCTCGCGGTGCCCGAGGAAGCCGCGTACGGGCCGGTCACCCAGTCGGGGGCCCGGTCCCTGAGTCTGGTGCTGCGGACCTCGGGGGGAACGGGCGGGGCGCTCCGGTCGCTGGGAGAGCGGGTCCGCGCGCTGGACCCCGAGCTGCCGCTGGTGGAGTCCACCATCTCGGAACGATTCGACGATTCCCTGTCCGACCCGCGGCGCTGGACCGCGGTGCTGGGGGCGTTTGCCGCCTCGGGTACGGCGCTCGCCGCGCTGGGCATCTTCGGGTTGATGTCCTACGTGGTGCGGCAGCGCCGCCGGGAGATCGGGGTGCGGCTGGCGCTGGGTGCGCAGCCGGGCGCCGTGGCGCGGTTCATCATCGCCCGGGGCATGCGCTACGCACTGGTGGGCAGCGGCATGGGTCTGGTGGTGACCTTCGCGCTGGTCCGGCGACTCGGCGGCCTGCTCTTCGGCGTGAGCCCGACCGACGGGCTCACCATCGCGACGGTGGCGACGCTCCTGCTGGCCGTGGCCCTCGCCGCCTGCTGGCTGCCGGGCCGGCGGGCCGGCCGGATCCGTCCGCTGGAGGCGATCAGCGCCGAGTGAGGCGCGGGGGCGGGACTGCACCGGAACGCCTCATCCACCCTACATTGCGAGGAGGGGAACGAAGACCGGAGGGGATTTGAAGCGCGCATCGGCTCGCAGCAGGCGCCGGAAGGGATCGGTGGGCCCGTTTACCGAGCCGGCGGAATCCGCCAAGGCCGCGTCGCTCCGGTACGTGAGTGACGAGCGGCCGGGGATTCGCCGGAAACGCTCGGGCAAGGGCTGGTCCTACACCGGCCCGGACGGAAAGCTGGTGCACGACCGCGCGATGCTGAAGCGGATTCGGGCCCTGGCGATTCCCCCGGCCTGGACCGATGTCTGGATCAGCCCGCTCGAGGACGGTCACCTTCAGGCCACCGGGCGCGACGCGAAGCACCGGAAGCAGTATCGCTACCACCGCCGCTGGCACGAGGTCCGGGACGAGACCAAGTACGGACGCCTCTTTCATTTCGGCAGCAGCCTGTCGCGGATCCGGGCCCGGGTCGATGAAGACCTCTCGCTTCCCGGGCTGCCCCGCAACAAGCTGCTCGCCACCATCGTCCGCCTGCTGGAAACCACCTTCATTCGGGTCGGGAACGAGGAATACGCCCGCGCCAACGGCTCCTTCGGGCTGACGACGATGCTGGAGCACCACGTTAAGGTGGAGGGGTCGCGGATCCAGTTCCGCTTCTCCGGCAAGAGCGGCAAGGCCCACGTGATCCAGGTGGTGGACCGGCGGGTGGCGCGGCTGGTGAAGCGCTGCCAGGACCTTCCCGGGCAGGACCTGTTCCAGTATCTCGACGAGCACGGAGACCCCCAGCCGATTTCGTCCGCCGACGTGAACGAGTACCTCCGCCTCATCGCCGATCAGGATTTCACCGCCAAGGACTTCCGGACCTGGGCCGGAACGGTCCTGGCGGCGTGTTACCTGGGGAGCCTCAAGGATTTCAACCCCGATACCGCACCGAAGGCGGAGGTGATCCGGGCCGTGGCCTCCGTGTCGAAACAGCTCGGCAACACGCCGGCGATCTGCCGCAAGTGCTACATCCATCCCAACGTGCTCGGAGCCTTCCAGGACCGGAAGCTGTTCGACCGCTGGGTGGCGGAGAACGCGGAGGTGACGCCCCTGGCCGGCCTGAGCCCGGAGGAAACCGCCCTGCTGAAGTTCCTGGATCGGCGGTCGGTCCCGCGCACTCAGGGGTAGTCGATGCGAACCTGGTACTCGCCGCAGCCCAGGCACTTGAACAGATAGACCGTGGGGCCGGCGTCGCGATCGAGCGACTCGAGCAGCCGGGTGGCCGCGCCGCCGGAGATCCCCATGTCGTAGATGATGTGGCTCAGCACGCTCCCCTCCAGATCGCGATGGTTCTTCCGGATATCCGCGATCCCGGCCGGCGCCAGGAATGCCGTCGCATCGCGGCAGCACGCCGGCCACTCCTCGCCCTGCCAGGTACTGTAGCCGGGAGTGCGCTCGGTGATCTCGGCGACCACCGCCTCCGGCACATCCGTCCCGAACGCTTCGGTGTCCACGAAGCTGGCGCCGAGCTCCCGGTGCGCGGAGCCGTCGGCAATGCACCAGGGACAGAGTGCGTCGGCGAGATCCGCTTCCGAGTAGACCGGGCCGGTGTAGATGTATCCCCGGCTCCGGCGGCAGCGCCGGCACTCGGTGGCGGACGCGACGACGCTGCCGCTCGCGATCGGGTCGGGATGGTAGCGGAAGGCGGGAAGGGTCACCGCGTGCGCCATCGCCGGCTCAGGGCACCGGGCGGGGCGCGGGCGGCGCCATGCGGGGCATCATCTCGTCGCGATTGGCGATCTGGTACACGGTCCACGCGACCACCGTCGCCGCCTGCTTCAAGTCGTCGATCACCAGGTGCTCATAGGTGTCCAGATTCGAGTGGTGGGTCCGGAAGTCGTATTCGATGGGATCCTGGATAAAGTTGAACCCCGGGACCCCGGCCGCGACGAAACTCAGGTGATCGGTCCCGCCGGTGTTCCCGTGCTTGACGGCCACGACGCCGAGGTCTTGGAACGGCGAGAGAATCTGCTGGAAGATCGGAATCGCGGCGCTGTTGCTCTGATCCCAGATGCCCCGGAGCCGGCCGGTGCCGTTGTCCACGTTCACGTAGGCGGAGATGGCCGGCAGCTCGGCCTGGTGCATGCGAACCCAGGTGCGGGAGCCGATCAAGCCCTGCTCCTCGCCGGTCCAGAGGGCGATGCGCACGGTGCGGCGCAGGGGGAGGTTCATCGTCTTGAGGAGGCGAATGGCCTCCATCATCACCAGCGAGCCGGCGCCGTTGTCGGTGGCGCCGGTGCCCGAGTGCCAGCTGTCGTAGTGGGCTCCCAGCATCACCACCTCGCCGGCCTTGTCGGTGCCGGGAATTTCCGCGGTGACGTTGGTCGGGAAGCGATTGTCGTCCAGGAACCGGGTCTGCAGGTTGATCTCGACCTTGACGGGCAGCCCGCGGCGGGCGACCCGGTAGAGCGTGCTGTACTGCTCCTGCGCGACGATCAGCTCGGGGATCGGATTGTAGACGCTGTCCCGGGCGGTCCGGCCATCGGAATGCCCGCCGTTCAGGAACATGCCGTAGCCCCAGCGCGACGGCAGGAGAATCGCCGCGGGGTGCTCGGCGCGGAGCAGCTGGCCGACCGCCGCGTTCAGGGCCCGGAACTGGGCGAAGTTTCCCCGGCCACCCGGCGCGGCGGCCGCCGGCGCAACGTACGGGACCCCGGGAATGGTGGAGATCAGCGTGGCGCGGTTGGGCATTCCGTCGATCAGCTGCTCCAGGGAAAAACGCCGCTCCTCCTGATTGAACTCGGGCCCGATGACCGGGGGCGCGCTCCGGAGGACGCAGGCCCCCTTGAGCTTGCCGGCGTACTTCGCGACGTCGGCCGAATCGGTGATGTCGAGAATCACCACCGGGCAGGTCACGGTCGCGGGCCGGCCCTTCGCATCAAGGGTGCTTCCGCTCCAGGCCTGCGGATACGCGGCGAGGGGCTTGATCCAGGGCTCGAGGATCCGCCCGCTGTAGGACACCAGATCCCAGCCACGCCCGAACGCCGAGTCCCATGCCTCGGTCTTCACATTGGCGAGCCCCCAGGACCGGAAGGTGTCCGCGGCCCAGGCATTGGCCTTGCGGCTCCCCGACGAATTGGTGAGCCGGGCTCCGATGACGTCGGTGAGATAGGTGGCCAGATCGTCGAGCTTGGACCGGTTCATCTCCTCGTCCCTGAGCCGCTGGGCCACGGAGAGATCGAGCCGCTCGGCGATGACCTGGGCCGAAGCGGACGCGGCGGAGAAAGCCAGCGCGAGGCCGGCGGCGAAGGCGGGACGCAACGGTTTCATGACCGGACTTCCTGGAAAGAGGATGGTGCGGAAGAGAATATCACGGGCGGGCCAGCGCGGCGAGCCGGGCGAAGACCAGGGTCATCGGGCCGCTCCCTGAATGCCTGCCTTCGAGGCCAGCCAGCGGCGGCGGTTTTCGAGCGCCGCGGCCGCCACCGGGACACCGGCGCTCTCGGCCGGCACCAGCTCCATGCGGGGATTCTCGGCGAGCACCAGCCGGCCCCGGATGGTGGCGCCGCGATTCCAGAACGACACGTCCATGGTATCTCCGGGCTTGTGGCCGGCCACGATCGATTCGAGCGCGGCGCTCGAGGGCACCGGCTGGCCATCGAGCGTGAGCAGGGTGTCGCCCCGTTCCAGGCCCGCGGCGTACAGCGGCTGGCCGATCAGGGCAGCGGTCGAGAGGGCCACCCGGCCATTGGTCGTGCTGAACCCGACGTCGCCCAGCCAGGCCGCGCCAGGGTGGGCGCGCCGGAACAGGAAGCCGACCGAGGCGAACAGCCCAACGTAGTCGGGTACCTCGCGCCCGGTGATGTAGCGCCGCACGTAGTCGTCGGCAAAGGCCCGGTCGTGAGCGACCTCGCCCAGGGTGATCCGGACGTCGTCCATGGTGTAGGGCCGTTCGGTCCTGCCGTACTTGACCCACATCGCCCGCATGAAGTCGTCCAGGGACAGCCCGGGGGACCGGGCCCTCAAGGTCAGATCGAGGCCGGGCGCGATCGCCTCACCGAAGGTGTAATAGGAAATGAAGGTATTGGCGCGATTCTGTGGATCAATGGAGGTGGCGGCGTCCACGAAGGGCGCCTGCCGGCTCATGTCCACCGCCGAGAAGTACCGGCGCCCGGGGCTGTTGATGATGGCGTCCACCGCCCCGCCGAGCGCCGCCGCAAGCGTCCGATCATCGGAGAAGCCGGCCCGGCGCAGGGTCAGCGCCGCGTAGTAGTTGGTGAACCCTTCGCCGAGCCAGAGCTCCCCCGACATGTTGGCTCGGGTGAAGTCGAACGGCTCGAGGGAGCGGGGCCGGATCCGCTCGATGTTCCAGGAATGGAAGAATTCGTGCGCCAGGGTGCCGAAATTGCCCATCATCGAGGTGGACAGCGGCCGGGTGCCGGTGAGGGAGGTGGAGTTGCGGTGCTCCATCCCGTCGCCCGCGGCCCAGGGCAGATAGTCGGCCAGGAAGGTGTAGGTGCCCCAGTCGTAGGGCGCGAGCTCGCCGAACACCCCGGCCTGCTCCGGCACGATCTTCTTGATCATCTCGACGAAGCGATCAACCTCGGCCGCGGTGCCCAGGTGGTCGATGGCCAGGCGCATCGTGTCGATCCGGGCCCGGTTGGTCACCAGCCAGGTGCGGAAATCGATCGGCCCCAACGTGATGGGGCTGTCCATGAAGAGCTGGAGGTTCGGCGCGGTGAAGGTGGCCGGGTCCGAGGTCGGCTTGAGCTGGGTAGCCACCCGCCAGCCCGCGGGCAGGCCGGTGAACCTCACCCGGACCGGCCGGGCGTCGAATCCGCGGGCCCACATGAACGTGGCGGGAATGTTGAGATGCGCGTGGGTCCGGTCGATCTGCGCGTAGGTGCCGTCGCCCCGGTCGCCGAACAGCGTGTAGTGCACCGAGACGGTGCCCCGATGCCCGGCGATCCGCCAGGAATACGGCGTGAGCGGGAGCACCGCCAGGGCGTGCCCGGCGCCGTCGTCCGCCCGCACGTTGTAGACGTTCTTGGCGAACTCATGGACCGCGTAGCGGCCCGGGGAGCTGCGGCTCATCCAGACTTCGAGGGGCGCGCCGGCCGGGATGCCGCGGAAGGTGACCCCGATGTCGGCCTCGTGGTGCGCGGGGTTGGGAAAGGCGACCTCGTAGGAGACCGGCGGCGGTTGCGAGAGGATCCGGCCGGGAGCCAGGGCCAGGGCGGCGACGGCAGCGAATCGAATCACCGATGGACGATGCATGGCGCTTTCGGGTGAGTGTGCCGGTGGGGGACCAGTGATGCGCGAAGCCGACGAGACGCTGGCAGTGGGGATCTTCTCCAAGGGCTCGGCGCAATGGGGGCAGACGGGCAACGGATCGTCTCGCTCCTCGAGCATGAGTGCCACCGTAGAACCCTCCGGTGTCAGAGACCCAGCAGCAGCTTGAGCCCGAACGCGCTTCCCACCACCACGAACAAACCACGCACGAAGGCGGTTCCGCGTTGACTGGCGATGCGGGAGCCCAGATACCCGCCGGTGCAGGACCCGATCGTGGCGGGCACCATCAGCGCCACGTCGTAGTATCCGTGACTGATGTACGACACGGCGGCCAGCGCGCACCAGGCAAAGGCCAGCACGTAGTAGTGGCCCAGCGCGCCGATCAGGTCGTAGCCCCGCCCCCAGGTGAAGAGCAGGCTCGACACCAGGCCGTTGCCCGATCCGAGCATGCCCTCGTAGAACCCGAGCGGCAGCGCCGCGGCGCCCACCGCCCAGCGGGAGGCGCGCGGCTCGCGGGAGACCGCGCCCTGGTGAGGACGACGCAGCATGACGGCGATCAGCAGCAGGATGACCGCACCCACCGCGCGCTTGAGGATTCCGGCATCGATCCGCACCGTGACCGACGCTCCGAACCAGGCGCCCACCAGGCCGAGCGCCGTCATTCCCCGGAGCAGCCGCCAGTCCACCTCGCGGCGCCGGAGATAGTTGCGGGCGCCCAGGAGCGTCCAGAGCGCGCCGGCCAGTTTGTCGGTGGCCACCGCGGTCGGGAGCGGCACGCCCATCGCGAGCCAGGCCGGGGTGGTCAGCGCCGAAGAGCTTCCACCGGACAGCGACCCAAGCAGGGCCCCGGCGAAGGCGATGCCCAGCACCACGAGGGGCTTCACCCCGACAGCCTGCGCTCCAGCAGCGCCATGCCCCGGGTCAGGTGCTCGACGTACCGTTCGGGCGCGATGTTGGTTCCGCAGACGATCAGGGCCACCTTCTTTCCCGCGAGCCGCTCCCGAAGCGGGCCCATGAGTGCCGCGGCGGCCGCGGCGGCGGCCGGCTCCACCGCCAGCTTGACGCCCCGGAACATGACGGCGAGCGACTCCCGCAGCGCGTCGTCGCTCACCAGGACGAGATCATCGAGGTTGCGGCGGCAGAGCTCGAGGCTGTAGGGCAGCGTGTAGGGAGGGCTCAGGCTGTCGGCGATGGTCCGGTAGCCGCCTTCGGGCACCCGCTCGGGCCGGCCGGACTTGAGGCTCCGATACATGACGTCGTTCGCTTCGGGCTCCACGCCGATCGCCAGACAGCTCGGCTTGATGAGCTTGATGGCCGACGCGACACCGGCGGCGAGCCCGCCGCCGCCCACCGGCACGACGATCGCCTCCAGGTCGGGGACCTGGCGGAGCAGCTCGCGTCCCAGCGTGGCGGTCCCGAGGGCGGTGCGGGGGCCCTCGAACGGGTGGACGAGGGCACGGCCCTCTTCCCGCTCGATTCGATCGGCGAGCGCAAACGCCGCGTGCACATCGTCCGCCAGCACCACCGCGGCCCCGAGCTCCTTGCAGCGGGAAACCCGGAACGGGTCCGCCGTCCTGGGCATCACGACCTTGGCGCTGCTGCCCAGCGTCCTCGCGGCCCACGCCACCGCGATGGCGTGATTGCCGGCGCTGACCGCCGTCACCCCGGTGGCGAGCTGGGGACGCGCGAGTCCCAGCATGACGTTCAACGCGCCTCGCGCCTTGAAGCTGCCGGCGAACTGGAGCAGCTCCAGCTTGAGTACCGCCTGGGTGCCCGGCGCGAGGAGACGTTCCGTCAGCTCGTCCCGCCAGATCCAGGTGGGGGTTTCCCGAACCAGGGGGGCCAGGACCCCGGCCGCGACCTCGATATCGCCAAGCGCCAGCGTGGGAGCGGTCATGTCAGCCCTGTGCTTCCGGTAACCCGCCCGGTCGTCTGAAAACATGGAAAGCGGATCACCGGAGGCGACACATGAGGTACCTCGTGCGCAGAACCCGCATTGCATTGGCCGGCGGACTGATGGCGCTGGCGCTGGCCCGCTGCAGCCATAACCAGGCCGAGACCGGACTCATTCCCGATGAGCAGACTGTCCTCAATGTAGACAACCAGTCCTTCAACGACATGAGGATCTACGTCATCCAGGGGGGTCAGCGGATCCGGGTCGGGACCGCCAACGGCAAGAGCATGTCCTCATTCAAGCTGCCGAAGAGCGTCATTTCGGGCTACACCACGGTCCGGGTCGAGGCGGTACCGATCGGCGCCAATGGACACTCGGTGAGCGAGGAGATCTCGATTACCCCGGGTGACACGCTGGAGCTCAGGATCACGCCGTAGGCCCCACGTTTCCTCCGCAGAGGATGACGGCGACCGTCCTGTCGCGCCAGGCGTTGGCCTGGCGCAGAAAGGCGGCCAGGGCCACGCCGGCAGCGCCTTCGACCGCCAGGTGGTGGGTTTCCTGTACGGAGCGCATTGCCTGGCGGATGTCGTCTTCGGTCACGGTGACGTAGGCGTCGCCCAGGGCTCGGCACCAGTCGAACGTGATGGCCCCCGCCTCCACGCCGCCCGCGGTTCCGTCGGACAGGGTGGGGGCGGACGGCAGCTCGAGGATGTGCCCCGCCTTGAGTGATTCGATCATGACGGCCGAGTTTTCCGGCGAGCAGCCGACTACGACCGTTTCGGGTCGCAGCGACTTGAGATAGGCGGCCACGCCCGCCAGCAGCCCGCCGCCGCCCAGCGCAATGAACACGGCATCCACCGCCGGGAGCTGCCGGGCCAGCTCGACCCCGACGGTGCCCTGCCCCGCCACGACGTCGGGGTCGTTGTAGGGGGAGATGTAGGGGACACCCTCGGCGGCCGCGAGGCCGCGGGCGAACGTCTCGGAGACCGCGGAGTCGTCGCCCTGGAGCAGCACTTCCCCGCCACGGGCCCTGATCGCCGCCACTTTTCCCGGATTCGCGTCACGGGGCACCACGATACGGGCCCGGGTCTCGAGCGCGGCCGCCGCGTAGGCCACCGCGGCGCCGTGGTTCCCCGTCGATGCGGCGATCACGCCGCGGGCCCGCGCCGCCGGGTCCAGGCAGAGCAGCTTGCTGAACGCGCCGCGGGCCTTGAACGATCCGGTATGCTGGAGGTTTTCGAGCTTGAGGAAGAGGCGGGCCCCGCCGGCGCCGAGGGGTGAGGGCACGAGCGGGGTTTCCAGAATCCATGGACGGATCCGACCCTCGGCCCGCAACACCTCGGCCGGGAGGTCGGCCAAGGTGGTCATGGGAATGCGATCAGGCGGAGGCCGCGCGGCGGAGCCGGTTCTCCCGACGGAGCCGGCGCAGATGGCCGAAGCCCACCATGCGGCCGCTCTGCTCGTCCCACAGCTTGAGCCGGAGGGTGCGCGCCGCCTCCGCCAAGGTGAGGGTGGTGACGTTCTGGAACGTCGGATTTTCCGCGTGGCAGCGCTCCAGCTGATAATTCGGGATGCGCGGGCTCAGGTGGTGCACGTGATGGAATCCGATGTTTCCGGTGAACCACTGCAGCACCCGCGGTAGCCGGAAATAGGAACTGCCTGCCACCGCGGCGGTGGCATAGTCCCACTCGGTGCCGCCCTTCCAGTAGGCCTCCTCGAACTGATGCTGCACGTAGAACAGCCACACGCCGGCCGAGCCGCTCAGCAGGAAGATCGGCAGCCAGATGCGCATCACGTCCTTGAACCCGACGAGGAGCGACAGCGTCGTGATGAGCGCCGCCAGCGCCAGGTTGGTGAGATGAACGTTCAGCTTTTCCCGCTTGCCCGCGAAGCGCTTGGTGGGCCAGCGGTGCTTGATGAAGAGGAACGCTGGGCCACCCACCAGCAGGGTGAGTGGATTCCGGTAGATGCGGTACCAGACTCGCTGGCGCCAGCCTGCCGACAGGTACTCCTGGACGGTCATGGTGTTGATGTCGCCGGTGCCGCGCTGTTCCAGGTGACCCGACGTGGCGTGATGGATGGCGTGCTCGCGGCGCCAATGGGCGTACGGGGTGGTGGTCAGGATGCCGGTGACCCAGCCGACGACGTCGTTCCAGGTGCGGGACGGCAGAAACGATCCATGCCCGCAGTCGTGCATGATGATGAAGGTGCGGATAGTGAGTCCGGCCGCGGGCAACGCCAGCAGAAGGGTCAGCCAGTAGCTGACCGACAGGCTCCAATACATCACGATGACGGTGGTAATCAGCAGGCCCAGTGTGGTGACGAGCTGCCAGAGCGCGCGCTTGACGCTGGGTATCTGGTAGCGGGCGACGATCTCTCGCCAAGTGCGTCCGGAATCGGTCATTCAGAACCTCGGGAAAACGGGAGCTAACTGCTGAAATTTAGCGGTCTTGCACCTTCGTGTCGACCTGGGAATCATAACCCCAGTCTGGGTCGGCAGTTGGAGCCCGGGCTCTCGATCAATGCCCGGGAAATTCGAGCAGGCTGTATACCCCCTTGCCCAGCCGCTCGAGCCTGGACCGGCCACCGAGATCCGGCAGATCGATCACGAAACAGCACTCGACCACCTCGCCGCCCACCATCTCCACCAGCCGCACCGCGGCTTCCGCGGTGCCTCCGGTGGCGATGAGGTCGTCCACCACGAGCACGCGCTCCCCCGCCGTGATGGCGTCGAAGTGCATCTCGACCCGATCGGTGCCGTATTCCAGTTCGTAGTCGTGTCCCACCGTGCGGGCCGGCAGCTTGCCCTTCTTCCGGATGGGAACGAAGCCGGCGCCGAGCTCGACCGCGAGCGCGCCGCCCAGGATGAATCCGCGGGCCTCAACGCCGGCCACCTTGGCGATCCGCGCGGTCCGGTAGCGGTCCGCGAAGGCGGCGACCGTATCTCGGAACCCCTGCGCGTTACCAAAGAGGGTGGTGACGTCGCGGAAGAGGATGCCCGGCCGGGGATAGTCGGGGACCGAGCGGATCAGGTCGCGCAGCCGGTTCACAGGATGCGTCCCGCCACCGCGCGGAGCTGGGCGACGACCGCCGGATCGCGGGCCTCCGCGGCGGTCATGACCGCGCCGTCGAGCGCACGGTCGCAGCCCGCCGGGCACGGGACCGGACGCTCCCCGAGCCGGGGCGCCGTGCGGCGCACCACTTCCCGCGCCGCGACCACGTTCTTCGTCATGACGGCGACGACCTGTTCCACGGTCACGTGCTCGTGCGCCGGATGCCAGCTGTCCCAGTCGGTGACCATGGTGATGCCGGCGTAGCAGAGCTCGGCCTCGCGGGCCAGCTTGGCCTCCGGCATGCTGGTCATCCCGATGACCGATGCGCCCCATTGTTTATAGAGCTGCGACTCGGCGCGGGTCGAGAACTGCGGGCCCTCGATCACCAGGCAGGCGCCGCCCCGCACGCAGGTCGCACCCGCCTCGCGCACCGCCGTTTCGGCGAGGTCGCCCAGACGGGAACAGACCGGTTGCGCCATGGCGACATGGGCCACCAGGCCCGGACCGAAGAAGCTGTTCTGCCGCCCGAACGTGGTATCGATGTACTGCTCCACCACGACGAAGGTGCCCGGCGTGAGGTCTTCCCGGAGGGAGCCGACCGCCGAGAAGGCGAGCAGGTCGGTGACGCCGGCTCGCTTCAGCGCGTCGATGTTGGCGCGGTAGTTCACCTGGCCAGGGGGAACCCGGTGACCGCGCCCGTGCCTCGGCAGGAAGGCCAGGCGCATGCCGTCCAGCTCGCCGATGAGCACGTCATCGGAGGGCTTGCCGAAGGGGCCCATGAACTTTTCCCAGCGAGGGCGGGTCAGCCACTCGATGTCGTAGATGCCGCTGCCGCCGATGATACCGAGCATGATTCGAAGCTATCGCGCCACGGTCGGCGCCGCCATCTTTCACGCATGGTGATCCCGCAGCCGGGCCCCATGGTTCCCCGACGCGGCGGCCCGATCCGGGCCGCGTTGGGCCGCGCGATGCTGCGGTTCTTCGGATGGCGAATCGGCGGCGGCCCGCCCGACGTGCCCAAGTGCGTCGTCATCGCCGCGCCGCACTCGTCCAATCGGGATTTCTTCATCGGTATCGCGGTGGTCTTCGCGTTGCGGATCGACGCGCACTTCATCGGCAAGGCAGAGCTGTTCCGCGGGCCGCTCGGCCCGATCATGCGATGGCTGGGAGGACTGGCGGTGGACCGCGGGCACCCGGAAGGTGTGGTGGAGCAAACCGTCGCGATGTTCCGGGTGCGCGACCGACTGCTGCTGGCGGTGGCGCCCGAGGGGACCCGGAAGCCGGTGTCTCGGTGGAAGAGCGGCTTCTATCGCATCGCGCTCGGCGCGGGAGTGCCCATCGTTCCGGGGTACTTCGACAACGGCCGCCGCGTGGTCGGGTTCGGCGATCCGTTCTATCCGACCGGCAACGCGGAGGCGGACATCGCGGCGCTCCAGGCCTTCTACGCGCCGATTCCGAGACGCGACGGCGCGCGCGCACTGCCTCAGGCCGGCGGCACGACGTGACCTTCCCGGGAGAGGCGCTCGCGGGCCCAGGCATTCACCGCTGGAGTGCCGCCCCGTTCGTCAGGATGATGGACCCGCCACCGCGCGATATGCACCTCGTGCTCGGCATGGCTCTGGCGGCCGGTGGCGAGCAGCGCCGCCTCGCCGATGCCGGGGGCGCGGTCCAATGGAACGGCATAGTCGCAGGTCGCGCCGGCCGCGGAGAGCGGCGCGCCACAGGTCGCACAGGTCGGCATTCCGGAAAACTAAAGGGTGAGCATCGGGCCGTCACGCGATGCTCACCCCCGGTGCTCCGACCCCGCGCCGCTCAGGCCACGCGAATCGGGATCTCCCGCGACTTGGCCGCGGCCGACTTGGGCAACGTGAGCGTCAGCACGCCGTGCTCGACGGTCGCCTGGATGCGGTCGGGGTCGACGGTGACCGGCAGCGTGAAGGTACGCTCGAACGCCCCATAGGTCCTCTCGTACCGGTGCCACCGCTCGTCCTTCTGCTCGGCCACGGCCTTCTTTTCGCCGTGGACCGTGAGGATCCGGTTTTCCAGATTGATCTTCACGTCTTCCGGGCGAACCCCGGGCAACTCCAGCACGATCTTCAGCTCATCCTTGTCCTCGAGCACGTCACAGGACGGAGTCCATGCGGCGGTCTGAGTGCCCCCATTCCAGGCGGGCTCCGCGAAACGGCGGGTCATCAGCAACATCGTTCACTCCTCCAAATAGACAGTGGTTGGCATGTCGGGGCCGGTCCCTGATCCGGACCCTCGGCGTCGGGGGATTGCAGCCGATGTGCCGGGCCGAGGCGGGTTATTTCGGCCAAATTGGCAAGGGTCGCGGGCCGGCGTGACCGCGTAACTGTCTAATTGGCAATAGGATGCGGAAGGGGACGAGATCGGTGACCTCGCCCCCCGTCGAGCGAACCGCGGGCGAACCGACCGTTATGCGCCCAGAGGCTCGCGCTCAAACTGCTGCCGGAGTCCGGGGTGGCGCCGGAGCAGCAGGTAACTCATGGCCAGAAGGGAAAGGGTGTTCGCGGCCAGCACCGACCACCAGGGGAACAGATAGCTGGTGCCGGTGAAGAGCGCATAGGTCACCATGAAGAAGAACAGCTCGAACACCACCGCCACGATCATCAACGCGAACCGGGCGATCGACGAGGACATGGCGAGATGAATCATGTGCGTCACCGCGACGCCGAATAACGCGAACGCACCGAAGTGCAGCAGGGTATACGCCACCACCGGGCCGGCGGCCGGAGGGCTCACGACAGGATCGGTGATGCCGTAGAGAATGACCTGGCCCAAAACGCTGGGCGTGGACAGCGGACGGCCCTGCAGCAGATCGGTGACGAGAAACCACCCCGCAACCACGATTGCGCCGAGGGCGCCGGTCAGGATCCCCTCGCGCAGGAGGTCATGCTGGTCCGAATTGCCCATTGATCCTCCTCGAACCGGGCATCCGAACGATGCGCCCGGCCGGCCAATCCGGCAAGGGCCGGGGCGGCGGAATCGATCACGCCGCGGTGGCGCGCCAGGCGCGGGCGTGGGTCTGGAGCAGGCCGGTGGCGCCGAGCGCCGCGAGGGAGGCCACCGCCAGGTCGTTGGCGGCCGCAGCTTCCGAAAGGCGGCGGTCCGCCTTCAGCGCCAGCGCGGCGATGGACGCCGATTCCGCGGCGATCTGCGCGAACCCGGATTCTGCCGCCCGGGCCCGGGTCAGCTCGGCGTGCCGGTGAGCTTCCTCCGGCTGTCCGCGGCGCAGCGCCAGCAAGGCCAGGAGTCGCTCCGATTCCAGCACGTGCGGCTCACTTCCTTCCAGCCAGCCCAGATGCCGGGCCCGCTCGATATCGGAAGCCGCCTGATCGAACGCCCCGGATGCGATGAACAGCTCGGCGCGGCCGAGCAGGGTGAGCGCGAGGAGGCCCGCGGCGCCCAGGCGCTCCGCCGCTTGCACCGCGCGATTGCATTCGCCGAGCGCATCCGCGGTCCACCCCGACTCCCGCTGCGTCAGGGCGAGGTTATGCCAGGTCTCGACGATGCCCTGCTCGTCGGCCAGCCGGTGGAAGGCATCGAGCGCCTTGCGGTACAGCGCCATGGCGAGCTCGACCTCCCCGCGCAGGTGGGCGATCACCGCAAGGTTGTTGGCGCTGCGCGCGGTGAATCGGGCGTGCCCGCCGGATTCGGCCATTTGGACCACGCTGCGAAACTGGACTTCCGCCTCGGCGATGTGGCCCCGCTCGAAGGCGGTCGCGCCCAGCAGATTGGCGCAATCGATCACCCCGGTGTCGTCGCCCCGGGCGCGGAATTCCAGTTGCGCGGCGGCGGCGAGGGAGCCCGCCAGCTCGAACTCGCCGATGCGCGAGGCCGCGTGGGCGGCCATGAGCTGCGCCTGGGGAGTGACCTCGCCCGGGCCCTCGCACCATTCCAGGAACAGGGAAAGCGCCTCGCGGAACCGGTAGGCATCGACCAGGTCGCGAAGGGGCTCTTCGATGTTGTTTGAAGGGTGCTCGAGCATGACGAAACGAGAAGCAATCGGTATGCCTAACCGGCTGCGGACAGAGGAATTAGGACACCCCGAAAGGGCCGGCGTCGTAACTCACGAATTTCAGAGGGAGTGTTCGGTTTGCAGACCATTGCACCATCGACTCATCCTGGCATTCTTGTGACGCATTCACTCTACGCTTCGTCGCCCTGGCGCACCGGAAGGCCGGCCAGGGACCACTCGCCGAACCCACCCGTAACGTTCGAGACCGGCGTGAATCCCCGGGCCAGGAGCAGCGCCGCGGCGATGGCCGAGCGCCCGCCGCCCTGACAATGCACCGCCACGGCGCGGTTTCGCGGCAGCTCGCCGAGCCGGTCCGGCAGCTCCGCGAGCGGAATATTGGTCGCGCCGGGCAGATGGCCCACCTCCCACTCCGAGCGGCCGCGCACGTCGAGCACCATCAGGCCGGGGCGCCCCGCGGCGAGATCGGAGATGGTCATCTGCTCGGTCCGTTCGAGCGGGCGGCTCCGGCCCGGCCCGCTCGCGAGGGCCGCGAGGTCGAAATACCCTCGGATGGAGTCGAGCCCGATCATCCCGAGGCTCCGCACCACCTGTTTCAGATCTCCGGCACCCGGGGCCGCGAGCAGATAGAGGTCCTTGTCGTAGGGAAGCAGCGCGCCGGCCCAGGTCGGGAAGCTCTGGTTGTAGGGAACACTGAGGGTGCCGGCAATGTGTCCGGCGGCGAAGTCGGACGCCGCTCGGGTATCCACGACGACGGCGTCCGAGCCGAGCACCGAGGCCAGACGCTCCTCCGGGACGAGCGGGGGGAGCCCGAGGTGACCCAGCGGGCGAGGACCGATCCGGTTGATCCGCTTCATTTCGCGGAAATACCTGGGTGGCTCCGGCTGTCCTTCCAGCACCTGGCGGACGAATTCCGCTTCGTCGGTGATGCCGAGAGCCCAATTGAACCGTCGCTCGTATCCCACGGTGGACTGCGGCATGGCCGAGAGCCCTTTGCCGCAGGCGCTGCCGGCGCCGTGCCCGGGCCATACCTGCAGGTAGTCCGGCAGGCTCTTGAACCAGCCCAGGCTCTTGAAGAGCTGGCGGGCCCCGGCATCCGCCGTGCCGGCCATCTTCGCGGCCTTCTCGAGCAGGTCGGGGCGGCCCACGTCGCCCGCAAACACGAAGTCCCCGGTGACGATGCCCATCGGCTCATGAGCCGCGGCGCCATCGGTGACCAGGAAGCTCAGGTGCTCGGGGGTGTGGCCCGGGGTATGGATCGCCACCAGCTCGACCTGGCCTGCCCGGATCGACGCGCCGTTCTCGAGCAGCCGCACGTTCTTCTCGTGGCGGAATTCATACTGCCATTCGGGTGGACCGCAGGCGGAGAGGTGGAGCACGGCCCCGGTGCGTCCGGCGAGCTCCCGGGCTCCCGAGACGAAATCGGCATGAATGTGGGTTTCGGTCACCGCCGCGATGGTGAGATCGTGGGCCCGGGCCGCGTCCAGGTACTGATCGATCAGGCGGTTGGGGTCGATCACCACGGCCGCGCCGGAGGCGGGGCAACCGATGACGTAGCTGGCCTGGGCCAGCGGCTCGTCGTAGAGGCGGAGAAAGATCATCGGAATTCGAAGGGGTCAGCGACCGCGAAGGAGTACAAAGGCACCTACTGCCAAGAGGAACACGGCAAACCCCCTGCGCAGCGCGTGCTGCGACACGTGATGAACCAGGCGGCTGCCCGCGACGACGCCCACAAAGGCCACGGCGGTGAAGATGAAGATCGCCCGCCAGTCGAATTCGACACTGCCATGATACCGCGCCACCGCGGCGATGCAACTTAGCATGATCAGCACCAGCGACGTGCCGATGGCCTGCTTGACGGGAAGCCCGCCCAGGACCACCAGCGCCGGCACGTAGAGGAACCCGCCCCCCACCCCGACAAATCCGGTAATCGCGCCCACCCCGGCCCCGATCAGGGAAATGAAGAAGATCGGGCGGGACAGGCCGGTGGCGGCATCGGCGGAGGGCCTGGGCAGCAGCATCGAGACCGCGGCGGCGAGCATGATCACGGCGAAGATCGTGAGCTGGACCCCGGGCTCGACCTTGAGCCCGAGCTCCGCCCCCAGGACCGAGCCGACGATGGCGGCCGGACCGAAGGAGAGCGCGGCGCGCCAGACCACGTTTCCCGCCCGCCAGTGATGGACCGCGCCGAATCCGCTGGTCAGTCCCACAATGACCAGGCTCATCGGGATCGACGCCTTGACGTCGTACCCGAGGACATAATGGAGCACCGGCACGGTGAGGATCGATCCGCCTCCGCCCAGCAATCCGAGAGAGAGGCCGATGAACAGCGCGAGGGAGTACCCAACGAGCGGATTCAGGAGGCGGGGGGGAGGGCCGCCGCGGCGGGCCCGATCCGGTCGAGCTGGTCGGCCAGGGTGCGCATGTCGAACGGTTTCTGAATCAGGGGCTGGCGGAGCCGACCGACGAACTCCGCGGCGTCGGGCGAGGCGGTGTCGCCGGTGATCATCACCAGCTTGGCGACGCTTTCGGGACTCGCCGCGGCCAGCCGGTCATGCAGCTCGATGCCGCTCAGGCCGGGCATCTTGAGATCGGTGACGATAGCGTCGTAGAAGTCGGTGCGGGGGCGGCTGTCGGGGTCGAGTCCCAGGAGCTCGAGGGCCTGGCGCCCGTCCCCGGCTTCTTCCACGATCCAGCCTTTCCGCTCGAGGTAGCGCCGGATGGCCACCCGGATCGGGCCCTCGTCGTCCACGACCAGCACCCGGCGCCGGGCCCGCTCGGTCCCCGGGGCCGGCGGAAGCACGTCGGTCCGGGGAAGCTCGGGCGTGGTTCGCGCGGCGGACCGGCGATCCATGTAGGGGAGCCGGACCGTGAATCGGGCGCCGCGCTCGCCGGGGTTCCGGTTCTCGGCGGTGAGCGTGCCCCCGTGCTGCTCCACGATGGCATGGCTCACCGAGAGCCCGAGGCCGGTGCCCTCGCCGGGGCCCTTGGTGGTGAAGAACGGCTCGAACAACCGGGGCATCACCTCGGGCGGAATGCCGGGGCCGTCGTCCTCGACGGTGAGCAGCAGGAACCGGTCCGCGACCCTGGCCTTGACCGTGACCCGGCCGCCCGGCCTGACCGCCTGAATGGCGTTGACCACCAGATTGGTGAGCACCTGCTCCATGCCCGATGGACTCGCCTCCAGCCGGGGGAGATCCTGCGACACCTGCACCTCGAGCCGGACCTCCCGGGCGGCGGCCTGGCGCTCGACGGCGGGAAGCACCCGGCGCACGACGGCCAGCGGGGAGACCGGCTCGCGGTCGTCCCGCTTGCTGCGGGCAAAGGTGAGCAGGTCGAGCACGATGGCGCGGCAGCGCTGGGATTGCTGCACGATGGTGGTGAGGGCCTCGGTATCGCCGGGGCTCTGGGATTGACCCAGCAGGTCCTGCGCGAACGCGAGAATGGCGGTGAGCGGGTTGTTGAGCTCGTGCGCCACGCCCGACACCATGCGACCGATGGTCTCGAGCCGCGCGGCTTGCGCCAGCTGGGCCCGGGCGCGTTCCCGCTCCTCCTCGAAGAGCACCCGGTCGGTGCGGTCTCGCAGGATCAGGACGAACCCGCCGGGCGTACCCTCGCCGATCCACCGGAGCGAGATCTCCATGGGGAACTCGCTGCCGTCGCAGCGCCGGCCCCGGAGCTCGTGGCCGCCCGGTGGCGTGGTGGCGGTGCGCTGGACCCGGTCACCGGTGCGGGACCAGAGGTCCTCCGGCGCGCCGGTCGTGACGAAGCGATCGAAGGACTCGCCCAGCACCTGCGCCTCGTCGCAGCCGAGGACCTCGAGAGCCGCGGGGTTGCAGTGGACGATCCGGTGGGTCGCGTCAAGCAGCAGGATTCCCTCGGAGGCCGCCCGGATGATCTGGGCCAGCCGCGCCTCGGAGCCCGCCACCTCGCGGAGCCGGGCGGCGCGGGCCTCGTCCGCCTCCCGGGACAGATCGTCCAGCACGGCCAGGATCATTCCGAAGCCCAGCAGGAACTCGAACAGCGTATCGACGTAGGAGTTGTGACCCACCAGCCAGCCGAGCGCGCCGCCCGGCGTTGTGGTGGCGACCTCGGGTCCCGAACGAAGGAAGCCGGGGATATAGAGCGCCCACAGCCCGGCCAGCAGCACGCAGACCCATCCCAACAGCCGGCTGCCCCGCGTGCGCCGCTCCGGAGTGATGGAGAAGAGCAGCCACGCCGACACCAGGAAGATGGGAACCGAGAGGCCGCCCTGCCAGGCCATCAGCGGATTGAGATCGGTGGGGGCCAGGGCGAAGAGAATCGTGGCGACCACCACCAGCGCGAGGCCGGCGCGGAGTCCCACCCGGGGAATCGGCTGCCGGGTGACGAAGAGCCAGGTCCCCGCGAGGAGGCAGCAGAGGAAGGTCAGCTTGGCGGCGGCATAGAGCGCGTAGAGCAGGGCGACCACGAGGGAGTCGTCCTGTTGCAGGGATTCGAACGGAAGGAGAGGAAGGAGGAAGTAGCGGACCAGCAGCGCGATGACCGCGAGAGAGACCGCGCCGTACCCGGCGGCCCACCAGGTCATCCAGGGCCGGTCACCGAGTCCCCGCCGAAGCAGAAGCCCGAGCCCCAGACATAACAGGCTCGCGACGAGCTGGAACTGGATCCCGAGAGCGGCGATCTGCGCGCCGGCCAACTCGTTCGGGGTCATGCCCTAATCTGTCACATCACGCCGCTTCGCGCACGGGGTCCGGCCTCACTCGGGCACGCCGACGTACAGCTCGCTCCCGAGGGAGCGGAATTCGCGGGACTTGTCCGCCATGCCGGCCTCCTGCCGCGCCAGCTCCCGGAGATCCTGGGTGATGCGCATGGAGCAGAACTTGGGGCCGCACATCGAGCAGAAGTGGGCCACCTTGGCCCCTTCGGCGGGCAGGGTCTCGTCGTGATAGGCGCGGGCCGTGACCGGATCCAGCGCGAGGTTGAACTGATCCTCCCACCGGAAGTCGAAGCGGGCCTTGGAGAGCGCGTCGTCCCAGGGCCGGGCGCGGGGATGGCCCTTGGCCAGGTCCGCGGCGTGGGCGGCGATCTTGTAGGCGATCACCCCGGCCTTGACGTCGTCCCGGTCGGGAAGGCCGAGGTGCTCCTTCGGCGTCACGTAGCAGAGCATGGCGGTGCCATACCAGCCGATCATCGCCGCGCCGATGGCGCTGGTGATGTGATCGTATCCCGGCGCGATGTCGGTGGTGAGCGGACCCAGCGTGTAGAACGGCGCCTCGCCGCACCATTCCAGCTGCTTGTCCATGTTCTCCTTGATGAGGTGCATCGGAATGTGGCCCGGCCCCTCGTTCATCACCTGCACGTCGTACTCCCAGGCGATCCGGTTGAGCTCGCCCTGGGTCTGGAGCTCGGCGAACTGGGCGGCGTCGTTCGCGTCCGCGATGCTGCCGGGCCGGAGTCCGTCGCCGAGGGAAAACGAGATGTCGTAAGCGGCCATGATCTCGCAGATCTCGCGGAACCGGGTGTAGAGGAAGGACTCGCGGTGATGGGCCAGACACCATTTGGCCATGATCGACCCGCCCCGGGAGACGATGCCGGTGACCCGGCCGGCGGTGAGCGGGATGTAGCGCAGCAGCACACCGGCGTGCACCGTGAAGTAGTCCACTCCCTGCTCGGCCTGCTCGATCAGGGTGTCGCGGTAGATCTCCCAGGTGAGCTCCTCGGGCACGCCCCCCACCTGTTCCAGCGCCTGATAGATCGGCACGGTGCCGATCGGCACCGCCGAATTGCGCAGGATCCACTCCCGGGTCTCGTGGATGTTCCGGCCGGTGGAGAGGTCCATCACCGTGTCGGCGCCCCAGAGAGTGGCCCAGCGCAGCTTTTCCACCTCGTCGTCGATCGAGCTCCGGACCGCCGAATTGCCGATGTTGGCGTTGATCTTGACGTGAAAGCCGCGGCCGATGGCCATCGGCTCGAGCTCCGGGTGGTTGATGTTGGCGGGGATGATGGCGCGGCCGCGGGCCACTTCGGCGCGGACGAATTCCGGCGGCAGGCCTTCCCGGAGCGCCACGTACTCCATTTCCTCGGTGATCTCGCCCTTGCGGGCGTAGTGGAGCTGGGTGAGGGGGGCGGTGGCTCGGAGGACGGTAGGACGGGAGGACGGGAGGACGGGAGGTGCCGGGTCATTCCCGGCTTCCCGTCGTTCCGTCTTCCCGACCGCCCGCTTCGCAATCCAGGCCCCCCGCACATCGGGCAGCCCGTGGCGCACGTCGAACCCTTCCGGCCCGCTGGTATCGTAGACCCGGAGCGGCGGCTCGCCGCCGGCCAGGGCGATCTCCCGCATCGGGACGCGGATCCCCCGGGAGCCCTCGAGATAGACCTTGGTGGAATTGGGAAAGACGCCGCGGTAGGCGGGCGGGCTGTCGAGGTGCGACGGTCCGGCGGTCCGGGGGTCGGACTGGACAATGGGGATGGCCATGGGCTGCTCCTTGTGCGGAGCGCCGGCCGAATGGCGTTGATTCCGGACGGCCCGCGCTCCCTACGCCGGTATGAACCGGGTCAGGTTCCAAGGGTGACTTCTCAACCGGAACCAGATTCCGGTGCCCCTGGCGGTCTCCGCAATATACTCCCGGTCAGCGCCGCCTTCCGAACAGCCTGAGCAGGAACAGGAACAGGTTGATGAAATCCAGGTAGAGACTGAGCGCGCCCACGATCGCGTAGGAGCCGGCGCCTCCCTCGGGCAGCGCCAGCGCCATGGCGCGGAGCCGCCGGGCATCCCAGGCGGTGAGTGCCGTGAACGCGACGACACCGCAGATCGACAGCACGAACTGGAACGAGTCGTTGTGCCAGAAGATGCCGACGATGGAGGCAATCACCACGCCGACCAGCCCCATCATCGCGAACTGACCGAGTCCGGCCAGGTCCCGCTTGGTGGTGGTGCCGTAGAGGGCGAGGGCGCCGAACATGCCGGCGGTCACCACGAACACGCCGGCGACCGACTGGCCGGTGAAGGCCAGCAGCACGAACGCGAAGGTCACGCCGGTGAGCCCCGAGTACAGCAGGAAGAGCAGGGCCGCGATGCCCGGGGAGAGGTGCTGGACCCGGGCCGAGAGCACGATGACGAGGCCCAGCTGCGCGATGATGAGGGCCCAGAAGAGGGCCCGGTTGGTGGCGATGGCACCGAGCACCGCGGGCGAGGAGGCCACCGCATACGCGGTGATGGCGGTGAGGGCGAGGCCCAGGCACATCCATCCGTACACCGCGCGCAGAAACGGGGCGACTCGACTGGCCGCCGCGTCGGCGGCGAGCGCGGGCGACGGCGCCGAAGAGGTCAGGTCTGGCTGGGTCATGCGCACTCCAGGTCGCAGAGACAATAGGATGCTAGCGGAGCGAGGCGGGGACGCAAGCCTCGGACGGCACCTCTCACGGCAGTCCCGGCGCCACCCGGAACCGCACGACCGCCGGCAGATCGTCCTCGTCCCGGACCACGGCCCACACCAGATTCCCATCGGCCTCGACGAACCGCGACCGGGGAGGAAACTCCACCCGGCCCAGGAATCGGCCATCGGAGGAGAACACTTCGTAGACGAGGGGTGTGCGGAAGTGGGAAACCGGCGCCTTGGGATCCCGAGGCGGCGTCAGCTCCGCCTCGGGGATCCGTTCCGAGGGCGCCGGGACCCGCGCCCAGAGGCGACCGTCCCGCGCGATCGAGAGGCCGCTGAGCGGCGCTTTTCTCTCGGGAATCGGCGGGCCGGTCCAGCCCCAGTCCGGTTCGGTCATTCGCATCTGGTACTGAATCCGGGCGTGCTCCTCGTCCCGCTCAGCCCCCTCGATCGGGACCGGTTCGGCCTGCCGCCGAATCACGACCGGTTTGCCGGCACGACGAGCCAGGATGATCTCGTAGGCCCCTCCATTCGCCACCACGAAGTACCCATCGGGGTGCCAGCCCCAGGCGTAGTTCGGCGCGAACTGCGACGCGGTGCTGGAGGTTCCCCCCTTCTGATGCGCCACATACACCTCGCGGGGCACGTCCAGATCCGGGGGCACGAGCGAATCGCCCAGGGTGCCGCCGGTCTCGAGCCGCACCAGCCCCATCCGGCCGAGGATCTCCCCCGGCCGGGGCGGAGTCACCGGACGCCTGAGAAAGAGGGCTTCGCTGCGGTCGCTCAGGAGCCCCCTGTCGGTGGAGAATCCCGACGGCGTGGGCCAGCTGGTGACAAACGCGCCGGCCGAATCCAGGAACGAGACGCGGGAGTTCTGCGAGTCCCAGATGGCGATGCCCCCATCACCGCGGGTGACCATGCCGTTGTTCTGCCGGTATTCTCCCGGTCCCGCCCCATCGCGCCCCAGACGGCGCACCGGCTTTCCGTCGACGCCGAACAGAAAAATCGATTTGGACGGCCGATCGAAGACCCAGAACCGTCCGGCGCGGTCCACCGCGAAATCGGAGATCTCGGTGAAGAGCGTGGTATCCTCGGCGCCGGGCGCGATCCTCACCTCCTCGACGAGCCGCCGGACCGCGACCCCGGGCACCGCGCCGATCACCCGAGCGATGACGCTGTCGCCGGTGGAGTCGATGTTGGTGGCGAGCCCCGCGGCGCCGGCGCCGGCCGCGCCCGGCCCGCACGCCGCGGCCAGACCCAGCGAGCCCATCGCGCACACGATCCGAAAGGATACCATGAGCCGGCACCTCGTTGATTGGTCCCCTGTTCGACGCGCCGGGAGGCGCCGGGGTTGGCAGAAGACGGAGTCCAATCTACTTGACTCCTCCGGAGGGGAGGTCGAGGTTTTGCCGATGCCCGCCCCGACCGACTCGGTCATTCGCGCCTGGAACCGCCTCCACCGATGGCCCGCCGGCCCCTGGCTCTTCAGCCGGTTCCTCGGGTTCCTGGTGCCGTACACCGGCACGATCGGCGCGCGGGTCCGCGAGCTCCGGCCGGGTTATGCGCGCGTGACGCTCCGGGACCGCCGCAGGGTGCGCCAGCACCTCGGCTCGGTGCACGCCGTGGCGCTGGTCAACCTGGGCGAAGTCACCAGCGGCCTCGCCATGCTGGCGGCGCTCCCGCCCCGGGTGCGGGGCATCGTGATCCGGCTCTCCGCCGAGTACTTCAAGAAGGCCCGGGGCACCCTGACCGCCGAGGCGCGGGTGACGGTACCGGAAGTGACCGGCCCAATCGAGCACCCGATCGAGGCGCAGATCACCGACGCGTCGGGCGAGCTGGTCTGCCGGGTGAGCGCGGTGTGGCGGCTGGATGTCAGACGCTAGGACGCAAGGACGCACGGCACCGACCGGAGGGCATTGATGCTCGATACGCCATTAACCCGCCAGGCCGGCATCGAGGTTCCGCTGATCTGCGGAGCCATGTATCCCTGCAGCAACCCGGAGCTGGTGGCCGCGGTATCCGACGCGGGCGGCATCGGCATCGTCCAGCCGGTGTCGCTCACCTATGTGCATGGCCACAAGTTTCGCGAAGGGCTGCAGCTCATCAAGCGCCTCACCGCCAAGCCGGTAGGAATGAACGCGCTGATCGAGGCCTCCTCCCGGCGTTATCACGAGCGCATGGTGGAATGGGTGAGCGTCGCGCTCGAGGAGGGGATCCGCTTCTTCGTCACCTCGCTGGGGAACCCGCGCTGGGTCTGCGAGCGGGTGCACGCGGCGGGCGGTCAGGTCTATCACGACGTCACCGAGCGCAAGTGGGCGCAGAAGGGGAAGGATGCGGGCGTCGACGGCCTGATCGCGGTGAACCGGCGCGCCGGGGGGCACGCGGGGCCCAAGAGCGCGGAGGTGCTCTACGCCGAGCTCGCCGACCTGGGGTTACCGCTGGTCTGCGCCGGCGGCATCGGCGACGCGCCCGACTTCGTGGCGGCGCTGGGCCTGGGATACGCGGGCGTCCAGATGGGTACCCGCTTCATCGCCACGACCGAGTGCCTGGCCAGCGCGGTCTACAAGCAGGCCATCCTGGACGCCGACGAGGACGACATCGTGCTGAGCGAGCGGATCACCGGCGTGCCGGTGGCGGTGATCAACACGCCGTACATCCAGCGGATGGGTCTCAAGGCCGGCCCGCTGGCCCGCTGGATGCTCCGGGGCCACAAGACCAAGCACTGGATGCGGATGTTCTACGGGCTCAAATCGATCTGGCAGCTCAAGCGGTCGTCGCTGGACGAATCGGGTGCCAAGGACTACTGGCAGGCGGGACGGAGCGTGTCGGGCATCACGAGTATCGAGCCGGCGGGGGCGATCGTGCGACGATTCCGCGATGCGGCGCTCAAGGCTGCTTCTGCCCCCGCCGGGTCCAGATGACCACCAGGCAGGACGCCTCGGTGCGGGTGAACTCCGCCGGCCACTCCGCCGGCGACCGGTAGACCTCGACCGCTTCCACGTCGTCGGGCGCCAGGTTTTCCATGTCGAACATCTCGCCGATCATCCCGACCTTGAACCGCTTGGCGTTCGGGCTGTCGGATCCGTCGACCAGCAGGCCGTCGACGAAGATGGCCGGCCGCTCGGTGGTGCGCGGGCATATCAGCGTCTCCCTCCCGTACTTGCTCGCCCGGCTCTTGAGCCCGTGCACCACCAGCAGGCTGGCGAGGCGGAACCGCTTCGACTGTTCCAGCTCGTCCCGGGTGATCAGCGCCGACCTCGGCGCGCCGTTGCGCTCCATCCGGTCGCGGATCTGGGCGAGGAAGCGCTCGGACGGCGAGAGCGGGATCGGGGCGGTGCTCTTGAGCTCGGGCAGCCGCTGGGCCGAATCCACCTGCGCGAGGGGTCCCGCGACGGCCCCCCGCGCCACCAGGGTGAGCCAGCGGAAACGGTCCTCCTCGACCGCGACCGAGCCGGCCGGCCCGGCGCCCCGCCGCGGGCCGAGCGAGAGGGTGACCGTGGCGCGGGACGGGAGGTCGCAGAACGACCAGAGGCCGGCGGCGTCGGTGACGGTCGCCTCGTCGCGTCGGGTCGCCCCGGCCGCGTCGGCAGCCGCCGACCAATCCGCCCGCACATAGACACCGGGAGCAGGCGCGCCGGTTTCGGTCACCGCCCGGCCCATCAGGCCGGACCTTCCGCGGTCCTTGGGACAGAGCGTTCGGAGCAGCGCCACCGGCCCGGGCGTGCTGGTCGATGCCTCCACGGTGCTCCCGGGCGCGAGCTCGACCACCCGCTGGGTGCGAAGACTGTCGAGCGCGAGGAGCGGATGCGCGAAGGTCACCACCCGGCTTCCCGAGACCGGCACCGCCAAGGTGTACGCGCCCAGGGAATCGGTGACCGCCTGTTCCGGAACGCCGGCGATCGACACGACGACGCCGGCCAGTCCGCCGCCGGCCAGGCTGTCGATGACCCGCCCACTCAGCCGGGCCGACACCGCGATCCGTCCCGGCGCATCGAGCGGCTCGGCGAGTCCGCCATGCTCCCGGTATCCGATTACCACGTCGTGAAAGGATGTCCCGGTCTGGGTGCGCACGATCTCCGGCATCCGGATAGACCAGCTCCGGATGTACCACGCGCCCGATCGCAGCTGGTCGAACTCCATCCGTCCCGAGGCGCTCGATTCGAGGACGCTCCCACCGGACGAGAGGTAGCGGAACTCGAGCGCGCGGAGCTCCAGGGTGCGGCGGTCCACCCAGAGCACGCCCCGGATGTCGGCTACGCGGCGGGTCTTCAGCGGCTCGAAGGTGAGCCCCACGTTGAGCGAGTCGGTCCGGAGGCCGGGCCGCACCCCGAAGCAGTGGGTCGCGACGAACGGGTCGGAGAGGAGCAGCTCGGCGTCCGGGGCGTGATAGACCACGCTGTCGGCGTCGGCGCGCACGTAGCCGAACTCGGCCAACTCCTCGGGAGGGAGCGGGACAAAGGGGCGGCTGCCGGTGAGACGGGCCACGGAGATCTGCTCGTCGCGGATCGCGCCCGAGGCCGACAGGGTGCGATCGACGCTCTGGCTGTGCAGGGTGAGCCCGCTCCGCTCCGAGAGGCTGGTGGCGGTGAGCGCCTGGCGAATCTGCTCCCACAGCGTGGCGGCGAGACCGCGCTCCGCGGTGGCCTTGCCGCACGGCGACTTGGCGTCCACCGTGATCTCGGGCAGCAGGATCTGCTGCCACGCGACCGCGAGCTCGACGGCCAGGGTCTGCCCGGCGGCGAGCTGGATCGGGGTGGTACCGCCGACCGCGTACCCGATGCGGCTTGCCCGGAGCGCGTATCGGCCGGGGGACGGCGCGCGCAACGTGATCCGGCCGGCGTCGCTGGTGAGGCCCTGCGCGAGCACCGTGTCGCCCCGGAGGAGCCGCACCACGGCTCCCGCCACCGGCGGGCCGGCGGGGCCGTCCCGGAGCACCACGGCGGCGGCCTGCGCTTCCAGCCGGGTCGTCGGTCCCAGGCCGAGCACCAGGCCGGACAGCAGCAGCCAACGCAAGCGGTATCCCTTCACGATCGACCTCAGGTGGGGGCCGATGGTACGTTTCCTACCAACCCGGGCCCCGGAGGAATCTATCCCCGCCACCGCCATCTCCGTTCTGGTCCGGACCGCCGGCCTGCTGGTGCTCTCGAACCTCTTCATGACGTATGCCTGGTACGGCCACCTCAAGAATCTGGCCGGCCGGCCGTGGTATGTGGCCGCGGTGGCGAGCTGGGGCATCGCGTTGTTCGAGTATCTGCTCCAGGTCCCCGCCAACCGGCTCGGGTATACCACGTTTTCGCTCGGCCAGCTCAAGATCATGCAAGAGATCATCACGCTCGTCGTTTTCGTGCCGTTCGCGGCGGTGGTGATGCGGCAGCCGGTCCGGCTGGACTTTCTCTGGGCCGGTCTCTGCATGTGCGGCGCGGTGTATTTTGTTTTCCGCGGGACCGTCTAGCCCGCCCCTCCTAGACCCTACGCGAAGCCCGCCCGGGAGTGTCGCGGATCGACCCGGGGGCTTCCGCTCGGCACCGGAAAGTGGCACCTTCATCGGCCTCCGGACTAATAGATGTGCGTCAGACCTCGCCACCCAACCACAAGGCCCGCCTCATGCCTCTTCTGACCTCGCTGTTGGCCCGGACTCGCGCCGGCCTCCTGCTCCTCACCGGCAGCCTCCTCGTCGCTGCCGCGCCGCTCGCGGCCCAGCAGGGGTCCGGCACCATCAAGGGCACGGTGACCCAGAGCAGCAACGGGCAGCCGCTGGCCGGGGTGATCGTGACCATCAACGGCACCTCGATCAAGGCCGCCACCAACACGCGGGGCGGGTACATCATCGACCGGGCTCCCACCGGCGCGCAGACCCTGACCTTCCGCTGGCTCGGGTACCGGCCCGTCGTGGTGCAGGTCACTGTCGCGGCCAGCGGGGTCACCATCGCGGACGCCAAGATGGAGCAGCTGCCGATCCAGCTCTCCGAGCTGCAGGTGACCGGCGCCTCGAAGGTGCCGGAGCGCTCGGTGGAAGCGCCGGCGGCGTTCTCGATCGTCGAGCCCCGGGTGCTGCAGGCCACCGGCATCACCGGACAGGCGCCGCTGGCGCTGCGCGAGGTGCCGGGCGTGGACATCGTCCAGAGCGGCATGAACGATTTCAACGTCAACGCCCGCGGGTTCAACTCCTCGCTCAACCGGCGGGTCCTGGTGCTGCAGGACGGACGGGACCTCGCCATCGCGTTCCTGGGCTCGCAGGAGTGGAACGCGCTCGCGGTGCCGACCGACGAGTACTCCAAGATGGAGCTGGTCCGGGGGCCCGGCTCGGCGCTCTACGGCGCCAACGCCTTCTTCGGCGTCCTCAACATCACCACGCCGTCCGCGCGGGAAGTGGCCGGCACCAAGGTCACCGTGGGCGGCGGCGAGCTCAGCACGTTCCGCGCCGACGTGCGGCACGCGGGCGTGGTGGGGCGCGGCCGCTGGGGCTATCGGGTGAACGGCGGCTACAACGTGAGCGACAGCTGGTCGAAATCGCGGACCAGCGCCGACGGTCGCGACCTGAAGCGTGAATACGGGCCGGCGGTCAACGATTCGGTGGCCCACCCGATTCCGCTCGCGCGCGAACTCCGGGCCCTCAACGGCCAGACCGCCGCGGCGGGCACCGGGGCCGTCACCGGCGACGCCGATCCGGTCAAGAACATCTACGGGTCCGCGCGGCTCGACTACTACGCCAAGGATGGCTCGGTGATCACCGGCGAATCGGGAATCGCCCAGGTGCAGAACGAGATCTTCGTGACCGGCATCGGCCGGGTGCAGGTGAGCAAGGCCATCCGGCCGTACGCCCGGCTCGGCTGGGCCAGCAAGGGCTTCAACGTGATGGCCTACTGGAACGGCCGGAACTCGAGGCAGCCGCAGTACTCGCTGGCCTCGGGCGCGCCGCTGCTCGAGAAGTCGAACATTCTGCACATCGAGGCGCAGGACGTGCACACCTTCGGCGGCGACAAGGGCCGGCTGGTGTTCGGCGGCTCGGGACGGAACTACCGGGTGAACACCAGCGGCACGCTGATGCGCACGGCGGACGACGACCGCAGCGACTATTACTACGCGGTCTTCGGCCAGGTCGAATACCAGCTGGCGTCCAAGGTCCGGGTCGTCGGTGCGGGGCGTTTCGACGTCGGCTCCCTGATCAATCCGCAGTTCTCGCCCAAGGTGGCTGTTGTGGTCTCCCCCAACGACCGGCACTCGCTGCGCTTCACCATCAATCGCGCCTTCCAGACGCCGAACTACTCGGAGTTCTACCTCCGGGCCGCGGCGGGCGCGCCGGCCAACCTCTCGGCGCTCGAGACCGCGCTGCGCGCGTCGCCCCTGGGTCCGGCGCTGGGCGGCGTGCCCAATGGGGCGCTCTTCACGACCAGCTCGGCGGTGCCGGTTTTTGCCAGCGGCAACAGCAAGCTCGACGTCGAGACCACGCTCGGCTGGGAAGTCGGCTACCGCGGCGACCTGAGCCCCACGGTGTATCTGACCGTCGACGCCTATCTCAACCGGATCCGCAATTTCGTCACCGACCTGCTCCCCGGGGTGAACCCCGCGTTCCCCTACTGGACCCCGCCCTCGCAGGTGCCGTCGGCGGCGCGCGCGGCGCTGGTGGATGCGGTGCGCAACGCGCTGCTGGCCAACCCGGCCAGCGCGACCGCAGGACGCGGGCTCACCCGCACCGAGGACGGGAAGACCGCGGTGCTGGTCAGCTACACCAACGCAGGCAAGGTGAAGCAGTGGGGCCTGGAGGCGGGCGCCGGCTGGCAGATCTCCCGCGCGTTCCGGACCGATGGCACCCTCACGCTGTTCGACTACAGCGTGGAGCAGGGCACCGTCGCCCAGGGAGACAGCCTTCTCGCCAATACGCCGAGCGCCAAGGCGTCCCTCTCGGTGAGCTACGCGGAGCGGCGCTTCACCGCCTCGGCCAACATGCGGGCCGTCAAGGGATACTCCTGGGCCGCCGGCGTCTTCGCCGGGTATATCGAGCCGAACGTGAGCTTCGGCACCGACCTGGCCTACGACATCAACAACAACTTCAAGGTGTTCCTGACCGGGACGAACATCCTCGACAGCAAGAAGTTCGAGATCTACGGAGGCTCGGTGAACGGGCGCCGGATCCTCGGCGGCGTGACCGCCCGATTCTGATCCGTACGCCGTGAGATGGTCGCGGTCCATGGCCGTGGGGTGGTACGCTCGCGTCGGCACGACGCTGCGGGGCTTCGTGGGGCTGGCTCTGATCGCTGCACCGGGGGCGCTGCGGGCGCAGGCCCCCGGCAGCGTCACCGGCCGAGTCACCGACAAGCAGACGGGTGACGGGCTCGCCGCCGCACGAATCTCCGTGGTCGGCCGGGTCATCAGCGGGGCCACCGCGACCGACGGCAGCTACCGGATCACGCTTCCCCCCGGGGTACAGGAGCTCCGGGTGGGGGCGATCGGGTACGCCACTGCCCGGATCACCGTGACGGTTCCGGCGGGTGGCAGCGTCATCCGGAACGTGGCGCTGGAGCGCGCGGCGGTGGCCCTCGAGGAAATCGCGGTCACCGGCACCCGGCGCGCCGAGCGCTCGGCCGTCGATCAGGCGGTTCCGGTGGACGTGCTGACTCAGGAAGAAATCCGCCAGACTGGCCGCACCGAAACGGCGCAGATTCTCCAGGCGCTGGCGCCCTCACTCAATTTTCCCCGGGCCACCGTGGCGGACGGGACCGACCACACCCGGCCCGCCACCCTGCGCGGCCTCGGCGCGGACCAGGTCCTGGTCCTGATCAACGGCAAGCGCCGGCACACCAGCGCCCTCATCAACGTGAACGGCACCGTGGGCCGCGGACAGGGCATGGTGGACCTGAACGCGATTCCCTCGAGCGCCATCGACCGCATCGAGATCCTGCGCGACGGCGCCGCGGCGCAGTACGGCTCCGATGCCATCGCGGGCGTGATCAACATCATCCTGAAGGAGAGCGCCCCGGACGCCCTGACCGCGACGCTGGGACAGACCGCCCGGGGCGACGGCAACGTCGTGAACCTGAACGGCACCCGGACCATTTCCTGGGGCGGCAACGGGTTCATCGAGCTGGCCGCCGAGTTTCGCGACCGGGGCTACACCAATCGCTCGCTGCCCGACCGGCGCACCCAGTACTTCCCGGGCGATCCCAAGAACGCCGACCCCCGGTTCGTGAACCAGATCGATCATCGCCAGGGCGACGCCGCGACCCGGGACATCGTGGGCTTCGTGAACGCGGGCAAGCAGCTCGGCTCCGCCGGCGAGCTCTACGCCACGGCGGGATGGAGCCGCCGGGGCGGCAACGCCGCCGGATTCTGGCGCCGCCCCAGCGACGATCGCACCCTGCGGTCCAGCTACCCCAACGGCTTCCTCCCGTTCATCTACTCCACGATCTACGACGGGTCGGGGGTCGCGGGCGTTCGGGGAGAGACCCTGGGCTGGCGGTACGATGTCTCGGGGGGCTACGGGCGGAACTCCTTCCGTTTCGACATCAAGCACACCGCCAACGTCTCGCTCGGGCCGGGCAGCCCGACCGAGTTCTACGCCGGCACGCTGGTCTTCGGGCAGTTCACCGGCAATCTCGACCTGGTGAAGGGGTTCCGGGTCGGCCTGGCCTCCCCGCTCAACGTGGCGGTGGGCGCCGAGTTCCGCGGCGACCGGTACCGGATCAAGGAAGGGGAGCCTGACAGCTACCGGAACGGCGGCGTGCCGATCCAGGGCGGGCCGAACAACGGCAAGGCGGCTCCGATCGGGGCGCAGGTGTTCCCGGGCTTCACGCCCGGCGTGGTCCCCGGCAGCGCACTGCCGGGCGACGCGGTGAGTCGGGGCCGCAGCAACGTGGCGGGTTATGTCGATCTCGAGGCCAACATCATCCGGCAACTGGTGCTCGGCGCCGCCGCGCGGGCCGAGCACTACAGCGACTTCGGCGGCACCGGCGACTTCAAGGTGTCGGCCCGGTTCGAGCCGACCCGCGGCCTGGCGTTTCGGGCCGCGTACAGCACCGGTTTTCGGGCGCCCTCGCTCGGGCAGTCGTGGTTTTCCTCCACCGCCACGAATTTCGTGGCCGGCGTGCCCACCGACAATCGGACCTTCCCGGTGAGCAATCCGGTGGCCGTGGCGCTCGGCGCGAGGCCGCTCACGCCGGAGACCTCGACGAACAGCAGCGCCGGCCTCGCCTTCTATCCGCTCCGGGGCCTGTCGGTCACCGCGGATTACTACCGGATCCTCATCGACGACCGGATCGTCCTGTCCGGCACCTTCAACCAGCCGGCGGTGGTGGCGTTCCTGCGGCAGCAGGGTTTTACGGGCGTGGGCGGCGCGCGGTTCTTCACCAATGCCATCAGCACCCGTACCACGGGCGTGGACATCGTCGCGGGTTACGGATTGGCGGTCGGGAGCGCGGCCCTGCGGCTCACCGCCGGCTACAACCACAATGTGAATGACGTCACCCGCGTCGCACCGACGCCCGGCGTGCTGGCCGCCTTTTCCGAGACCTTGTTCGACCGGGTGGAGCGGGCGCGCATCGAGAAGGGCCAGCCGAAGGACAATGTCAACCTGGCGGGCATCCTGACCTGGAAGCGCTGGGCTTTCGACTACCGGACCCAGCGATTCGGCGAAGTCACCAGCTTCGGCACCCCGACCGACGGCTCGCTGGATCAGACCTTCCGGGCCAAGTGGATTTCGGATCTGAGCCTGAGCTACACCCGGAGCGGGCGGCTCACGCTCATGGTGGGTGCCGACAACGTCTGGGACGTCTATCCGGATCGCAACAACAACGACGGCCCGATCGCCAGCGACCCGAGCACCGGCAACGGCGGCAACTCGAATTTCGGCATCTTCCCCTACAACGGCATCTCGCCCTTCGGGTTCAACGGGCGGTTTGCCTATGTGCGGGCGAGCTGGAGCTATTGAGAGAGGCGAAGAGGCGAGGGGAAAGGCGCTGGACCCCCAAGCGACCCGGGCGCGAGCCCGGGTCGTTTGGGTCAGGTACCCCTGCGCTAGAACCCCAGGAACGGCACCCGGAACCCCGCGGTGAGATGGATGTCGTGCTGCTTCTTTTGCTCCAGCGGCTGGCCGTTCTGGTCGAACTTGGCGTTATAGAGATAGTCCTCGGCCCCGACATTGAAGGCGATGATCTTCCCCAGACGAATGCCCGCCGAGGCGCCGAGCACGCCGCCGACGCTGGTATTGGGCTTGACCCCGGCCAGATCGGCGTCGCCGCCCTTGGCGAAGGTGTGGCGTACCGCGCCGACGCCGCCGCTCACCCCGATCCACACCGGGCTGGTGCGGGGAATGAGGTAGAAGGTGAGCCGGCCGCTGCCGGACAGGGTATGCAGGTCCTGATTGACCGCGGTGCCCGCATTCGAGATCTCCAGGGACCCGGGGGAGTACCCGACGTCCCCTTCGATCCCGACGCGCTGGCCCACCGCGATCCCGAGGCGTCCTCCAAAAGTGAATCCAATGGGGATCTTGGTGATCTGCGGGGTGGCCGAGCCCGACTTGGCATAGCTGAGCAGGTCGGCGGTCGGTACCGTGACCCCGATGTAGGGGGTGATCGACAGCCCCGTCTTGCCCTTGGGAGCCCCGACCTGCGCCAGCAACGGTCCGGCGGTGAACGCGGTGATAAGACCCAGGACGGTATGACGAACGGCCACACGCATAGCTGCTCTCCTCAGGGTGAACGATGATGACCGGGTCGATCCTGGGGGCAACTTACCGGTAAGGGATCAGGGCTGCTTCAGCCGTCGATCAGGTCAGGATCATCCGGGCTAACCTGTTGCTCCCCCGCACCTTCGGTCAGCGACGAGACCATCGGAAGGTGTAGATTGTCGAGTTTTCACCCCGGCACATCTGCGCCACGAGGCCAATGATCGAGTGGAGCGCGTATCCTCTGCCCGGGACCGGGGAGCCCGGCGAGGCCGAACTCAGGGTTTCCCGCGATATCCTGAGCCCACAGCTCCGGAACTACCGCGACATCCTGGTGGCCCTCCCGCCCGCCTACCGGGGGTCCGGCGCCGGCCACCCGGTGATCTACCTCCAGGATGGCCAGAACCTCTTCGACCCCGTCACCAGCTACGCCGGTGACTGGGGGCTGGTGGACACGCTGAACCGGCTCGCTCCAGACCAGCCCCAGCCGATCCTCGTGGGCATCCCCAACATGGGGCGGCGGCGTCGCTATGAGTACAGTCCTTTTCGCGATATCATACACGGGGGAGGCGGGGGTGATCGGTACCTCGCCTTCCTCGTGGAGACGGTCAAACCGCTGGTGGACGCGTCGTTCCGGACTCGTCCCGAGCGCTCTCATACCGTCATCGCCGGCTCGTCATTGGGTGCCCTGATCAGCCTGTACGGACTGTACCGCTATGCCGACGTGTTCGGCGCGGGGTCCGTCCAGAGCCCTGCGCTGTGGTTTGCCGACGGCGCGGTGCTCCGGTTCGTCGAGGAGATGTCGAGCCTGGCGGTGGGGCGGGTGCACCTGGATGTCGGCACCGAGGAGGGCCAGGAGGCGCTCCTGGAGGTGCGCGCGCTCAAACGCCTGCTCATCGCCGCCGGTCACCGCCTCGGCCACGACCTCTCGTATATAGAGGAGGAAGGGGCGGATCACGACGAAGCGTCGTGGGGACGACGGTTTCGGCTGGCGATGCCCTTTCTCCTCGGGCGGGGACCCGAATGAATCACGAGCATCACAACTGGGTCAGCCCGTCCCTCGGCCGGGAAATGCATATCGAGGTCTTCGGCCATGCCGGGGCCCGGATGCTGGTGTTTCCCACCACCCTGGGAAGCTGTTACGAGTGGCGGGACCGGCACATGCAGGACGTGCTCGCGGACCACCTGGACAACGGCTGGCTCCAGATGTTCTGCCTGGATCACGTGCACGACGAGAGCTGGTACAACAAGCAGCTCCATCCCGGCGCCCGCGCCTGGCGGCACCTGCAATACGATCACTACCTCT
This sequence comes from uncultured Gemmatimonadales bacterium, assembly GCA_963762545.1. Classification (GTDB taxonomy): domain Bacteria; phylum Gemmatimonadota; class Gemmatimonadetes; order Gemmatimonadales; family GWC2-71-9; genus JABFSM01. The sequence goes on from CAVXLC010000005.1 coordinate 203,104, forward strand.
CCTCGGAGGTGCTGCCCTTCACGGAGGGCATGAATCGGAATCCCTTCGTCATCGCCGCCGGGGCCAGCTTCGGGGCATACCATGCGGCATGCTTCGGCCTCCGGCATCCGGAACGGGTCCACCGGATCATCGGACTGTCGGGGATGTACGACGTGAAATCGATGACGGACGGCTATTCCGATCTCAACGTCTACAGCTGCAATCCGTTCGACTTCATGCAGCACGAGCAGGACCCGGGGCGCCTCACCGCCTTCCGCCGGCAGGACATCATCCTGGCCATCGGCAAGGAAGACCCGTCGTACGGGAACAACCTGGAGTTCTCGGGTATCCTCTGGGCCAAGCAGATCGGAAACGCGCTGCGCGAATGGGATGGCTGGGCCCACGACTGGCCGTACTGGGAGCAGATGATCCGGATGTACGTGGGGGGTCATGACTAGGATTGAGGATTCAGGATTCAGGATTGAGGATTGAGGATTGAGGGTTGAGGGTTGATCGGTACCCTCGATCCTCGATCCTCGATCCTGGATCCTCGATCCTCGACAAGGAGATAGGTGCATGTCCAAGATCGGCCTCATCGTCGGGCGCGAGTGGTCCTTCCCGCCCGCGTTCATCGAGGAAGTGAACCGCCGCAACGAGGGAGTCACCGCCGAATTCGCGAAGCTCGGTGCGCCCCGCATGGACGACACGCCGGAATACCGGGTCGTCATCGACCGGATTTCCCACGAGGTGCCGTTCTACCGGACCGTGCTGAAGCACATGGTGCTCCGCGGGGTGACGGTGGTTAACAACCCGTTCATGTGGAGCGCCGACGACAAGTTCTTCGGCGCCACCCTCGCCACTTCCCTGGGCCTGGCCCATCCCAAGACCGTGGTGCTGCCGAACAAGGAGTACATCCCCGGCATCGTCCATACCGAGTCGCTGCGGAACCTGGTCTTTCCGCTGGACTGGCAGGCGGTGGTGGACTACGTCGGGCTTCCCTGCATCCTGAAGGACGCCCACGGCGGCGGCTGGAAAGAGGTCTACGTCTGCAAGACGATGGAGGAGCTGCTCCACAACTACGATCATTCCGGGCTGCTCACCATGGTCGCGCAGGAATTCATCGAGTGGGACGAGTTCGTGCGGTGCCTCTGCCTGGGGCAGGACGTGATCCGCCCGATCAAGTACGATCCCAAGGCCCGGACCTACCACGCCGAGCTGGACTTTCTTCCGCCCGCGCTGATGCAGCGCGTGGTGGAGGACTCCCAGACCCTGGTGCGGGCGCTGGGGTACGACATGAATTCGATCGAGTGGGCCATCAAGGACGGGGTGCCTTACGCCATCGATTTCATGAATCCCGCGCCGGACATGGACATCCATTCGCTGACGCCGACCCACTTCGAGTGGGTGGTCGGCAAGATGGCGGACCTGGCCATCCGCCTCGCCAAGGAGCCGCCCCCCTCACCGAGACCATCGTGGGAGGGGTTCCTGGGAGGCCGGCGCCGGGCTCAGCCGGGCCCGGGGAAGGGCGTCTGACCGCTCGATGAGCGCGCCGACCCGCGTGGAAGACGCCATCGCCGCGTGGCACGATGGACTGACCCCGGAGCTGGCGGCCGAATCGTCCGGCTGGCTCACCGAGCAGCTCCGGCGCCGGGGGCTGTTCTTCGGCGACCGCCCGCTGTGCACGGTGCTTCGGCCCAGGTTCCTGACGCTCGAGCAATACGACCTGCTGCGGGCCCGAATCGGGGTCCTGCTCCAGGCGTTCGGGAAGGCGCTGGCCGCCGCGCTGCTGGACCCGGCCCTGCTCGACCAGTTCCGACTGGCGGACTGGGAGCGGACGCTGGCGCTCGAGGAACCCCGGATCCCGGCGTCGCCGGTGTCGCGGCTCGACGCGTTCTTCGATCCGGACGGCGGGCGGCTCCGGTTCACCGAATACAACGCCGAGACGCCGGCCGGCTCGGCCTACAACGACGCGCTGGCCGAGCTGTTCCTGGCGATCCCGGCGGCGGGGCCCTTTCTCTCCCGCTATGCGCTGCGCCCGCTGCCGGCGGTGCCGCACGTGCTGCACGCGCTGCTCTCCGCCTTCGCCCAATGGTCGGGGAGCCGGCGGAAGCCCGTCATCGGCATTCTGGATTGGCGGGAGGTCCCGACCCAGAGCGAATTCGTCCTGTACCAGAAGTACTTCGAGGCGATGGGCCTGACCTGCGTCATCGCCGACGTGCGGGACTGCGAGCTGCGCAACGGCCGGCTGGTGGCGGCGGGAACCCCGATCGACCTGATCTACAAGCGGGTGCTGATCCACGAGCTGGTCGAACGCGGCGGACTGGAGCACCCGATCGTGCGCGCGGTCCGAACCGGCGCGGTGTGCATGGTGAATCCGTTCCGCTGCAAGGTGCTCCACAAGAAGGCCTCGCTCGCGGTGCTCTCCGACGAGCGCAATGCCCGGCTGTTCGACCGGAGGGAGCGCCGTATCATCGCCGAGCACATTCCCTGGACCCGGGTGGTGGAGGAGCGGACGACCCGCTTTCACGGCGAGCGGGTGGATCTGCTCCCGTGGATGGAGGCCAACCGCGAGCGGCTGGTGCTCAAACCCAACGACGATTACGGCGGGGCCGGAATCGTGTTAGGCTGGGAGGTGGACGGGGCGGCCTGGACCGCCGCGATCGGGCGGGCGGTGGAGCAGCCGTTCATCGTGCAGGAGCGGATCGGGCTCCCGTCCGAAGTCTATCCCAGCTATGCCGACGGCCGGCTCCATTTTGCCGGCCGGATCGTGGATACGGCCCCGTTCGTCTTCGGGGGCAGCTACGCCGACGGCTGCCTGACGCGGGTGTCCACCGCCACGCTCGTGAATGTGACTGCGGGGGGCGGCAGCACCGTCCCCACGTTCGTGGTCGAGAAGCGATGAGGGCCTGTCATTGTGACAACGCGATGACAACTCCGGGGAGTTCATGAAGCCACCGAGCCTCACCATCGGTATCGAAGAGGAATACCAGATCATCGACCCGGCCACGCGGGAGCTCCGGAGCTACATCACGGAGATCCTCAAGGAGGAGTCGATGGTGATGGGCGAGATCAAGCCGGAGCTGCATCAGTCCATGGTGGAGGTCGGGACGCGGGTGTGCCGAACTCCCGCCGAGGTCCGGGCCGAGCTGGTGCGGTTGCGCCGGCTGGTCATGGACCTCGCGGCCAAGAAGGGGCTCAAGGTGGCCGCGGCGGGGAGCCATCCGTTTTCCTCCTGGATGGACCAGGAGATCACTCCGCTGGAGCGGTACATGGGGGTGCGGGAGGACCTGCAGGACCTGGCCCAGGCCCTGCTCATCTTCGGCACCCACGTGCATATCGGCATCGAGGACCGGGACTTCCTGATCGACGCGATGAACGTGGCGCGCTACTTCCTGCCGCACGTGCTGGCGCTCTCCACCAGCTCGCCGTTCTGGATGGGGCGCCGCACCGGGCTCAAGTCGTACCGCAGCGTGGTGTTCCGGTCGTTTCCCCGCACCGGCATTCCCCGCTCGCTCGCGTCCTGGGGCGAATTCGAGGATGTGGTGACGGTCCTGGTGGACACCAACTCGATCCCCAACGCCTCCAAGATCTGGTGGGATCTCCGGCCCAGCTGGAGCTATCCCACCCTCGAGTTCCGGATCTGCGACGTCTGCACCCGGGTGGACGAGGCGGTCTGCATCGGCGCCATCTTCCAGGCCATCATCGCGAAGCTCTGGAAGCTGCGCTACGACAATCTGTCGTTCCGGCTCTACCCGGTCGCGTTCATCGAGGAGAACAAGTGGCGGGCCCTCCGCTACGGCCTGGACGGCAAGCTCATCGACTTCGGCAAGCAGCGCGAGCTGCCCGCGCGGGAGCTGATCCGCGAGATGCTGGAATGGTTTCTCGACGATGTGCTGGACGAACTGGGCAGCCGGAAGGAAGTGGAGTATGCTTTCAAGATCCTGGCCGAGGGCACCAGCGCCGACCGGCAGCTCGCCACCTTCGAGCAGACCGGCGACCTCAAGGCGGTGGTGGACCGGCTGATCCGGGAAACCGAGGAGGGGGTGCTGTCGTGAGTCGCCCGCTGATCGGCATCCCGGGCCAGACCCTCCAGGCCATCGACGACATTCCCGAGGGTCTTCCCCATTCCTGGGTGATGAACTCCCGGTATTTCGCGGCCGCGGCGGAGGCCGGCGCGGCGCCGGTCATGGTCCCGCTCTTTGTCGAGGATCACGCAATCCTCCGGGTGATCTATGACCGGCTCGACGGCATCCTCCTCGCCGGCGGGGTGGACATGCATCCCTTCGCCTACGGCGAGCCGCCCCATCCGCGGCTGGGCCGCACCGACCAGGCGCGCGACGTGGTGGAACTGGCCCTCGCCAAGTGGGCCATCGCCGACCGGAAGCCGATCCTGGGGCTCTGCCGCGGGGCCCAGGTGCTCAACGTGGCGCTGGGCGGAACCCTGTGGCAGGACATCGAGTCTCAGGTGCCCGGCGCCATCAAGCACGATTTTTTCCCGAACGAGGGATACCCGCGCGACTACCTGGCCCACGAGGTGGCCATCGCGCCCGGCTCCCGCCTTGACGCCGCGTTCGCGGTACCTTCGGTGCCAGTGAACAGCATGCATCACCAGGCAATCAGGACTCTGGCTCCCGGTCTCCATGCGTCGGCCCACGCCCCCGACGGCATGGTGGAAGCCATCGAGTCCGGCACCACGCACTTCCTCGTGGGCGTACAATGGCACCCAGAAATCTTCGACGACCGCGACGAGCGCACCCGCCGACTCTTCAAGAGCTTCGTCGACGCCGCCAGCGGAACAGGAGTCTGACCCGCATGCGTATCCGGCCGATCGCCTTCGTCTTCGCCGCCCTGATCTCCGCGCAATCGCTCCAGGCCCAGGCCCAGGAGCCCAGGTTCGACTCCGCCACGGTCGCCCGCGCCAACAAGCCGATCTTTCGCAAATGGGAGGTCATCGGCGTCCTGGGCACCACGGGCATCGCCATGGCCTTCGACAAGACGATCCTGAACACGCTCCACGATCCGCACGACAGCTTCGGCCGGTCCGTGTCCGATTTCGGCAATGCGCTGGGCAACGGCCTGTACGTGTACCCGACGCTCCTCGCCGCCGCGGTCGTCGGCAAGGTGGCCGGGAGCCGGGGGGTCTACGGGGTGAGCTCCCGGGCGCTCAAGTCCACCCTGCTGGCCGGCGCCAGCGTGATCATCATCAAGAGCATCATCGGACGGGAGCGCCCCTTCGTGAGCGACAACGCGTTCAAGTTTCACCCCATCAACTTCAAGGACAAGACGAACTCCTTTCCCTCCGGCCATACCACGGTGGCGTTTGCGCTGGCCACGTCCTTCGCCCGGGAGATCCGGGGCACCTGGGACGACGTGTTCTTCTACAGCCTGGCCACGATGACCGCCTACGCCCGGATGCACGACAACAAGCACTGGATGTCGGACGTGGTGTTCGGCGCCGGCCTGGGCATCACCGCGACCCGGTTCATCCACCGCCGCGAGGCGCGGCTGCTGCTCGGCAAGCACACCATCGGGGCGAGCCTGGACTTCTAGCACCGGAAAACGCTATCGGAGGAACCAGTCGACGGTGGCGAGGGCCACCTCGGGGGTCACCAGGTGGCCTCCCTGGAACTCGAGGAAGGTGACGCTATAGCCTTCCTGGCGGAGCTCGGGCACGATGCGGCGGCTGGCGAGGTCGATGGGCAGCACGGTATCCTGCACCCCGTGCGAGAAGAAGAATTCGGTATGGCCGGTGGGCGACGTGTCCGACGGCACGATGCCCCCCGGCGAGTTCGCGATCGTCCGGGCGAACAGGTCGCCGTTGGCGAGCCCCAGGCCGAGCGCGTAGGTGGCGCCGTCGGAAAATCCCGAGAGCGCCAGCCGGGCCGCATCGATGGTCACCCTCCCGAAGGCCCGTGCCAGCGCGGCATCGATGAACGCCACATCGGGGCCGTAACGCCCCTGAATGGCGTCCCAGGTCGTATCCGCCGAATCCACCGAGAGCAGCAGGAAGCCGCGCGCGTCCGCGTAGGGGCCCCAGAGATTGAGCGGGCCCTGCGCGGAGATGCCGGCGCCGTGCAGCGCCAGGAGAAAGGGTGTGGGCTGTCCGGGAACGTAGCCGGGGGGAACGTAGAGGTAGCCGTCCCGGGTTGCGCCCAGTCCGAGCCGGTTGATGCCGGTGGCGACGGTGCCGGTGGGTGTGCCGGGGCGCGCGGTGAGCCGGGCCGATCCTCCCCCTGGCTCGGCGGCGCTCGGCAGCCCGCAGCCGAGCAGCCCGCCCGCTCCGGCGACGCAGATCTGGAAGAAATTCCCGCCGGGAGGGATGCACCCCCTCCCTACGGGGCGGTCAACTCGCGGGATTCGCGGACCATGAGGTAGTAGAGCGTCGGCGTGGCGATCAGGGACAGCAGCACGGAGATGGCCAGCGATCCGATCACCGCGACGGCCAGCGGCCGGAGCATATCCGCCCCGGAGCCGATCCCGTAGGCCAGCGGCAGCATGCCGAGCGCGGCGGCGAGCGACGTCATGAGGACCGGGCGGAGCCGGCGCCGGCCCGATTGCACCAGCGCCTCGGTCAGGCTCACGCCTTCGGCCCGGAGGTGGCGGACATAGTCCAGCATCAGAATGCCGTTCTTGGCCACGATGCCGATGCCGATGATCGCCCCGAGGAAGGAGACCACGTTGAACGACGTCCCGGTCAGCCACAACGCGAGCACGGTGCCGAACAGCGCCAGCACCGCACCGAACACGATGGCGATCGGCTCGAAGAACGAACCGAACTCGAGAAGCAGCACGGTGAACACCAGCGCGACCGCCATCAGGAGCACGAAGACCAGATTGCGAAATGACTCCCGCTGCTGCTGATACAGTCCCCCATATTCGATGGTGCCGGGCGGAATGGATCGGTCCGCGCTCAGGATCCGGCGGATTTCACTGATGGCGCTCCCGAGGTCCCGGCCCTCCAGCCGGGCCTCGACGGCGACATCCTGTCGTCCATCCTCTCGGCGGAGCTCGAGCTGCCCCGCCTGTTCGACCACGTCCACGACCTGCGACAGCTTGACCAGGTCGCCGGAGGGGGTCCGGATCGGGAGCTGGCCCAGGTCCGCGAGGGTCCGCAGCCGGGTCGAGTCCAGCTTGACCCGGATCTCCACGATCCGATCCCCCTCGAGCACCGAGGAGGCGGTCCGGCCGAGCATCGCGGTATTCACCGCGACCGCGATGTCGGCGGAGGTGAGTCCGAAGCGACGGGCATCCACCGATCGGGGCCGGAGCGCGATGGTCGGGCCGGTGTAGACCAGACCGTCGAACACATCGACCACGCCCGGGATCTTCTCCAGCTGCGCAGCGACCGCCGGGGCGGCCTGCTCGAGCCAGGCCTGGTCGGTCGAGTAGAGCTTGATCTCGATCGGCTTGGGCGCCCACATCAGGTCCCCGATGAGATCGCCGAGAATGCCGGGGAAGTCCCAGTTGAGGCCGGGAAGCTCGGTATTGAACCTCTTCCGGAGCTCGCTGATCACCGCATCGGTGGAGCGCCGCCGGTCGGTCTTGAGCTTGACGAGAAAGTCGCCGGTGTTCGGCTCGGCAATGGCCAGGGCCAGTCGCGCGCCGGTGCGCCGCGAATAACTCTCCACCTCCGGCACGGTCTGGAGGATGGCCTCGGCCTGAAGCAGCTGGCGATCGGTCTCGGCGAGGCTGGTTCCCGGCGGCGAGAAGTAGTCGATGACGAACCCGCCCTCCTCCATCGCCGGCAGGAACTCGCTGTCCAGACGGCGGTACAAGCCGGCCCCCGCGAGCAGCACCAGCGCGCAGGCGGCCATGGTCCACCAGGGCCTCCGGAGGGCCGGGCGCACGGCCGCTTCGTAGGCGCCGATCGCCAGTCCCAGGACCGAGCCAACCGGGGCCCTCTCGTGCTCCGGCCCGGGCTCCCGGCCGGGGTGGAGGAGCCAGGCCGCGAGCGAGGGGGTCAGGGACACGGCCAGGACCAGCGACGTGAGGAGCGACGCCACCATCGTCAGCGCGAGGGCCCGGAAGAAGACCCCGGTAATCCCGCTCAGGAAGGCGAGGGGAATGAACACGACTACTGGAGTCAGCGTCGATCCGACCAGCGGTCGGAAGATCTCCCCGAGTCCGCTCGCGACCGCGTCGGCGTGCGATCCGGCGGCGGTCATCCGGGTGTGAATGGCCTCGACCACCACGATGGCATCGTCGATGACCAGGCCGATCGCGGCGGCAATGCCACCCAGGGTCATGAGGTTGAACGTGAGACCGGTGAGCTTCATGGACACGAGGGTGATCAGCACCGTCACCGGGATGACCAGCGTCGCGACCAGCGTCGTGCGGATGCTCCGCAGGAACAGAAAGATGATGAAAACCGACAGCACCAGGCCGAAGAGAATCGCCTCCCACACGCTCCGGAGCGATGCCCGGACGATTTCCGATTGGTCGTAGAAGAACGCCAGCTTGAGATCGGGCGGCAGCTCCCCCCGCAGCTCGGCGATGCGTTCCCGCACGTCGCGGGCGATGTTCAGCGTGCTTCCGTCCGGCTGGCTCCGGATGTTGAGCAGGACCGCCGCATGCCCGTCGGCGGTGACCTTGTTGAACACCGGCTCGGGGCCTCGGGTCACCACCGCGATGTCACGGAGCCGGACCGGGTGACCTTCGGTGGAGGCGATGATGAAGTCTTCGATATCGGGAATCGAGTGCACCCGCCCGTCCACCACCGTGAGATACAGCGTGTGGTTCTCCTCGTGCATCCCGGCCGAGGCGACCAGATTATTGCTCTCCAGGGCGGTAGTCACGTCGGCCAGGCTCAGTCGCGCGGCGGCCAGCCGGATGGGGTCCACCGCGACGTGATATTCGGGAGCCCTCCCGCCCACCAGGTCCACCCGCGCGACCCCGGGGACCTGGAGGAAACGCAGCTTGAGGTTGTAGCGGGCGATTTCCCAGAGCTCGGTGATGTTGCGGGTATCGCTGGTGAGACTGACACCCAGAATCGGGAAGGCGGCGAAGGTCAGGCGCTGCACCCTGGTCTCGGCCGTGGCGGGCAGGGTGCTCCGGATCTGGGACAGGCGGCTCAGGACGTAGAGCTCCGATCCCACCATGTCCACGTTCCAGGTGAAGAAGACGTTGATCTCCGCGGAGCCCCGTCCGGTGGCCGACTTGACCGTGACGACCCCGGGGATGTCCTTCATGGCCTCCTCGATCGGGCGGGTGATGGAGGCCATCATCTCGTCGCCGGGCATGACGCCGTTGTCCACCAGGATCACGACGCGCGGAAAGTTGGTCTGGGGAAAGACCGACGAGGAGATATTGAACGCCGCGTACCCGCCGCCAAGACACAGCGCGGCACAAATGAAGACGATCGAGAGCGAGTGCCGGATGGCAAATCGGCCGATCATCTCACCGGCCCGCGATCCGGATCTTCGTCGCGGCGGGCAGGCTGTACGCTTCCGTGGTAACCACGGTCAGCCCCTCCGCGAGGCCCTGCCCGGACACCTCCACCAGCCCGCGATCCCTGAGACCGGCGGTGACCGGAGTGCGGACCGCCGAATCCCCATGCGCCACCATGAGCCAGCTTCCCTCTCCCGGCCGGGTCACGAGGCTCTCCACCGGGACCACCAGGACGTTGTGGCGCTCCTCCGCCACGATCCGGACCTGCACGAAGCCACCCGGGGTCAACCCCGCCCCGGCGGGCACCGCGATCAGCACCCGGTAGGTATCGTTGCGGGCATCGATGTCGCGGCCCACCAGGCGTACGCTCCCGCGGGCCTCGGTGGTGTCGGACCCGAGGAAGACCCGCAGTCCCGGCTTGAGTCCCGCGACCTCGCGGCTCGCGACGTCGGCCGACACCACCAGGCGATTGATGTCGATCACCGACGCGAGGACGCTGGACGGATCCACCGCCTGCCCCACTCTGGCCTCGATGCGGACCACGGTACCGGACACCGGCGAGGCAATATTCATGTGTGCCAGGCCGGCCTCGGCCGCCGCCAGGTCGCTCCGGGCGCCGTCGAGGCGCTGCTTGGCTTCTTCGACGGCCCGTTGAGAGGTGACCTCGGACCGCAGCAGCTCCTGCTGGCGCCGGTACGCCTGGTCCGCGAAATCCACTTCCTGCCGGGCTTTCTGCACCGCGACGTCCGCCAACCGGCTGTCGAGCCGGAAGAGGACGGAGCCCCGATCCACCCGCTGCCCTTCCACGACGTTGATCGCCGCCAATACGCCGGCCTGATACGGCGAGATCACCGCGCCGGCCGCGGGCCGGCCTTCGCCGGCCGGTTCGGGCTCGACGGTTCCGTAGGCGGTGACATAGCGGTGCACCGTTCCCCGAACCACCGGCACGACGTGCACGGCAACATCCGGGGCGATGCTCGCTTCGCCGGAGTCGCCCCGCTGACAACCGATTGCCAGAGCCAGCGCACTCGCGGTCAGGATCGCGCGATTCATTCGGTCCTCCCGAAGAGAGCGTACCATGCGGCGAGAGCGGCCTGGAACGCGATGAAGTCCTGGATCTGGCCGAGCACGACCTCCCGCTCGCTCCTCATCGCGTCCAGCACCGAGAGCACACTGGTCTCTCCGCCGCGGTACGCGGCGAGCGCTCGATCGCGGAGCGCCCGCGCCGCCGGCACCAGCGAGTCCCGGGCAAACCGGGCGCGCCGCGCCGATTCCTCGAGCCGGGCCCTGGCCTGGGTGATGGCCCGCGCGGCTTCGAGCCGCGCTTCGGTGGCGAGCGCCGCGCCGCGATCGGCGCGAGCCCGAGCCAGGGCGGCCTGGGCCCCGCCGGTATTCCAGAGCGGAAGCGGGACGGCGAGGCCGATCACCGAAAACCCCTGGCCGGGCCGACCGGGGTCGTCCCACTCGGCCCCGCCGCTGACCGACGGAATGGGAAGCCGCGCCCGATTGGCGCTCCGGAGCTCAAAGGCGAGCGCGGTCGAGTCCGCCACCGCGCTCGCAATCATCGGCATGCTGTCGAGGACGACGCTGCGCTCGAAAGTCTCTTCGAGGCCCTGGTCCAGCGCGCCGGCGGGCGTGGGAGGCGCCGGGTCGGTCCAGGCCATGGCGCGGGCCAGATCGGCGATGGCGCCGCGGGTGGCTTCCCGCGCGAAGGAGAGAAGCTGCCGGCCGCGCCGAGCCTCCTGCGCCGCCTGCTCGTACTCGAAGCGGGATATGTCTCCCGCGTCGAACCGCCGCTGCCCGAGCCGGGCCAGCGAGTCGGCGGCGGCCACCTGCTCCTGGACCAGTCGCTCCGACTCCCGCGCGCCGAGCGCGCCGAAGAACGCCGCCCGGACCTCTTCCGCCACGCCGGCCACCAGCAGCGCCGAATCCGCCCGAGCCCGCCGAATGACCGCCGCGGCGCCGGCGCGGTCACTGGCCCGGGTGGTCAGCCAGGAAAGTTGCTGATCGAACCCGGCATGCTGATGCGGCACATCGCCGGTGTGGGAGTAGGACACGATGGGGTTGGGGACCTGGCCGGCGAGCCTCCGCCCGGCCAGGGCCTCCGCCACCCCGGCGCGGGCCTCCCCCACCTGCCCCCGGGCGGCGATGCCGCGCCGAATGGCGGAATCGAGGGACACCGGCCTCGGCGCCGGATCCTGAATCAGCAGGAGGGCAAGCACGGCGACCAGCATGGAGATCTCCCTACACCGAGTGAACGCCGGCCGGCAGGTCGAGCGTGACCGCATTGAGCGGCCCGCGTCGTTCGATGCCGATGCTCCCGCCGTGAATCTCCGCGACCCACCGCACAATGGAAAGGCCCAGTCCCTGGGTCGGTCCCTCGGGAAACGGGGCCCCGGCGTTGGCGACGGCAACCCGGGCCCGCGCCCCCACCCGCGAGACGCTGATGACCACCGGCTGCTCGGCGCTGCCGTGGCGACAGGCGTTCTCCAGCAGCTCCATGACCGCCTCGCGCAGGAGTGACTCGGCCCCCATCACCTGCACGTCATCCATCCCGCCGAACTCCAGGCTCCGGCCCAGTCCGCTGGCCCGGCCGCGCATCAGATCCGCGGCGTCCATCACCAGGCCATCCAGCTCCACCCGGTCGGTGAGCGCGGGCCGTTCTCCCGCCTCGGCCTCGGCCAGGAGAAAGAGCTCGTTGACCCGGCGCGACATCTGCTCCGCGGCCAGATTGATGCGCCGCAGCGCCGCGCGGTAGTCGTCCGCGCTGCGGGGCCGGTCCAGGCCCAGGCCGCTTTCCCCCCGCACGACCGTGAGCGGGGTCCGGAGCTGGTGGGCCGCCTGGGCCAGAAAGCGGCGACTGGTGGCCTGGGCCGCGGCCAGCCGGTCCAGGAGACCGTTGAAATGCGTGGCCAGCTGATCCAGTTCGTCGGGCGGCGTACCGGTGGGAAGCCGCCGGTCGATCCGGCCCGGATCGATGGCGTCGAGCGCCACCGCCATGGCCTGCACCGGCCGGAGGGCGCGGCGCGCCAGGCCATAACCCGCGGCGGTGGCGCCCAGCCCGATCAGCGGAAGGCTGAGCAGGAGCCACCCGACCAGCGTCTCCAGATCCTCCCGCGTTCCGGACGTGGAGCTGGCGGTCACGACGGTGACGGTCGGAGCCGACGCCGATCGCATCCAGGCCACCCGGAGCCGCCCGTCCGGGGGGACCGGCAGGTAGATCGTGCCGTCGCGACCGGTTCGGCGCGCGACCGGGCCGACCAGCCGGACCAGCGCGGAATCGCCCCGCGCGCCCAGACGGCGGCCGGCGGAGTCGTACACCGCGACGACGTCGGGACCCGCGGGCCACTCTCCCAGTACTTCGCTGACGATCGCATCGGCGGGAGCGGCGGGCCGCCCGGCGCCCTCCTCGCGGATCGCATTGCTCAGGTTGAGCGTGGCCGAGCGGACGTCGCGGGTGAGCTTGGCCTCGGCTTTTCGGCGGGCGTAGACCAGGAACCCCAGATCCAGCACCAGCAGACCGAGCAGAAAGGCGGCGCCGAACCACGCGGCCAGCCGGAGCCTGATCCGGCTAATCGGCATCGACCGGCGCCTGATCCGAGAGGATGTAGCCCACACCGCGCACGGTGTGGATGAGGGGCGTCAGGCCGGCCCGGTCCACCTTGCGGCGCACCCGGCCGACCAGAACGTCCACCACGTTTCCCACCGGGTCGAAGTTGTCGTCCCACACGTGCTCGAGGATCTGGGCCCGGGTGACCACGCGGCGCCCGGTGCGCAGCATGTACTCGAGCAGCGCGAATTCGCGCGCGGTGAGCGCGACCGGCGTCCCGGCGCGGGTGACGGTGCGGGTCGCGGGGTCGAGCGCCAGGTCCTGGACCGTGAGTACCGGATCCAGCGCCGCCGCGGGCCGCCGGGCCAGCGCCCGCATGCGCGCCAGCAGCTCCTCCAGGGCAAAGGGCTTGGCGAGATAGTCGTCCGCGCCGGCATCGAGACCGGCCACCCGCGCGGACAACGACCCCCGGGCGGTGAGCATCAGGATCGGCGTGCGGCCTCCCTTGGCCCGCCAGCGGCGGCAGACCTCGAACCCGTCGATGTCCGGGAGCCCCAGATCCAGCACGGCCAGGTCGTAGTCGAACACGGCGAGCGCCTCGAGGGCGCCGATACCGGTGCCCACGACATCCACGGCCCACGCCGCCTCCCGGAGCGCCCTCCGGACGAGATCGGCAACTTCCGGCTCGTCTTCGACGACCAGGATCCGCATCTCAGACCGTTGGAGGCTTCTTGACCGGCGGCTTCGGCGCCGGCTTGCTTCGGAGGCGCGGGGTTCTCGTGCTCGGTCCCGATGACCGCGCCGGTGTTCGCGTCGATGTTGACCTCCTCGATGCCGGTGACCCCCGGCTGCTGGAGCTCGAAGCTGTAGATCAGCTTGCCCTTCTCCCGCTCGATCTCGCCGCTCTTCATGGTGGCGTTGGGGAACCGGGCCTGGGCCGACGTGATCGCGTCGGCCGGCGCGACCTTGGCCAGCTTGAGCAGGCCCTTCCGGTCCTCTTTCACCGTGATTGCGGTGCCCTGGGCCGCGAGACCCGAGGCGGCCCCGAGCCCGAGGACGAGCGCGAGGAGAACGGAATGGTTGCGGGTCGACATGCCACCCCCTGGGAGACGGTCCCCGATCGGGACGATCGGGCAGGAGAAGCTAGAAGATTACCATGACAGGAGGATGACGTGTCGCTATCATGGTTCCGATGCCAAGCGTCAACGCCCCGGGAGCACCTGCTCGAGTCGGGAGGAGCTGAGGCCGGATGATCTGGTACGTCGCGGTGGGCAGCGCGATCGGCGGAGTGATCCGCTATCTCCTGGGCGGCTGGATCCAGCAGCGGACCGGGACCGCCTTCCCGATCCAGACGCTCCTCATCAACGTCACCGGGTCCGTTCCTGCTGGGATTTCTGCAGCGCTACGGGCTGGAGACTACCGCCGCGTCTCGCCCGAAGTGCGTACCATGCTCACGATCGGATTCTGCGGGGGATACACGACCTTCTCGACCTTCAGCTACGAGACCGTGCGGCTGCTGGAAGACGGCGATTGGAAGCGGGCGACGCTCTA
>CAVXLC010000006.1:0-11343 GCA_963762545.1 uncultured Gemmatimonadales bacterium
CACCGGGCTCAGCGTGGCCCTCACGGTGGCGGCCGCCATCGCGGGGATCGGAGCGGCCCGGGAGCTGATCCGAGCCAGATAGAACGGGAGGCAGCGCATGCATGGCCTGGTCGGCGAGCGCGTCCTGATGCGGATTCACATCGGGGAGCGGGACAAGTGGCAGGGGCGACCGCTCTACGAGGCGATCGTCATCCTCCTCCGGGAACGGCACCACTCCGGCGCCACGGTGTTTCGCGGCATCATGGGGTTCGGGCCCACCGCCCGGCTGCACACCGACAAAGTTCTCCGGCTCTCGGTAGATTTACCCCTGGTGGTCGAGTGCGTGGACACCGAGGAGCGCATCGAGGCGATTCTCCCCGAGCTCGACCGAATGCTCGATGGCGGGCTGATCACCCTTGAAAAGGTCAAGGTGATTGCCTATCGAGCCCACGACGCGGAGTAACCAGGATGACCAGTTGGTGGCGGCGCACGGGGTTGGGCGGGGGCGTCCTGTTCCTGGCCGGGTGCGCCCAGACGTTCAATCTCATGGATCCGGCGAGTCCGCGCTTCGACGGCCGGTATGCCTCCAGCCCCGCCCCCGGGCGTCCGGGTTCGCCGCTCCGGGTCGTCACCTTCAACATCCGGCTGGCCAAGGAGATCGACCGCGCCATCCAGGTGCTCCAGGGCGAGCAGCTGCGCGGGGCGGACGTGATCGCGCTGCAGGAGATGGACCCCGCGGGAACCGAACGCATCGCCCGGGCCCTCGGGCTCAACTACGTGTACTTCCCGTCGGCGATCCATCCGGTCCGGCACGCCTATTTCGGGCCGGCGATCCTCAGTCCGTGGCCCATCGAGGACGAGTCCAAGCTCCTCCTGCCGCATGAAGGCAAGATCCGGCACCAGCGGCGGACCGCCACCGTCGCCCTGGTGACGGTCCACGGGCTTCCCATCCGGGTCTATGCGGTCCACCTCGAGACCCAGATCAGGATTTCCGAGCGCGCCCGCGCCGACCAGGTGCATGCCATTCTGGACGATGCCGACCGTTTCACCGGTCCGGTCGTGATTGCCGGGGACTTCAACAGCAGCACCGCCGGAGGCATCCTGGCCCGGGCGGGGTTCTCCTGGACTACGGCGCGAGTCGGTCCCAGCGTCTCGATCTTCTCCTGGGACCACATCTTCGTCCGGGGATTGCTCCCGGTGACCGGCGCCGGTGAGGCCGGGGTGGTCCGTCAGGTGCTCGGGGCCAGCGACCACCACCCGGTCTGGTCGGTGGTCGTGCCGACCGCCGCCTCGGTGGCCGCCGCGCCGGTCGCCGCCAATCCCTAGCCGGCCCGCCGGACCGCCGGATACCTGAAGCGCGCTTCCTGAGGTCTTCGTGATTTCTTCCTGACCGGGGTGGCAGGTTTCAGCCCGGTACCCATGACCCGACGGGCGCTTCAGGTCCTGATCCTGGGTTACGGCGTCCTTGCCGCAACCCTCGGCGCCCCCCGGCTCGGCGCCCAGGATTCCCTGCCCCCATGGGCCGGCGGCCTGACCGCATCGCTGGGTCAGCCATCCCGCACCCGATTCTCCACCGGTGCCGCGTTCGGGCTCGATTGGCGGCGCAACCACACGCTGAATCCCTCCGGCCAGCTGTCCTTCGGGGTAACCCGCGATCTCACCAGTCCCGTGCTTGGCTTCGTGGCGGCCTCGGTCGAGGCCTATGGCGGACTCCGCTCGACCGAGCTCGATGGCGGGATCCGTTTCCTGGTGCAGCTCCCGATTCTGCGGACGTCGCTGGGCACCGACTACAACATCGCCGCGAACCGGTTCGGCCTGTCCCTGGGCATCAGCATGCCGGTCCGGCGCGGCGGGATATTCGGCAGTGGAAGCCTGCTTCGACTGGAGGGAGACGCCGGGGCGCTCTCGGCGTTCCGGGTCGGAGTCGTCGTCCCGGTAGGGCGGCCGGCGGCGGGGCATACCCGCGCGTTGAGGACCCGGGCGGATGTCGCGCTGCGAAGCGCCGACGGCGTGGCCCCACCGGCCGACGCCCCGGGCCTGGATTCCGCCCTGGCCCAGGTCCGAATCGCCGCCCGGCGCATAGAGCAGCTGATCGTTCCGTGGCTGGACCGGCCCGGGAGCGAGCCCCGGGCCGCATTGGCTCCGCTCGTGGCGGAGCTTCGGGCGCCGGTCGGCCTCACGGGGGTGACCGGCCCGGGGCTCCAGGTGGATGGCGTGGTACGGGCCTATCACACCGAGTTGGCCCGGGCGTTTTCGATCGCGGCCGCCGGGCAGGCGCTGCCGGCCGGCGCCACAACCGCGGAGGGCGAGCTCGCGGCGGACGTCGCCCGCCGGGTTCTCCGCGACCATCTGCTCTATCCGTATGACCGCCTCCTCGGGCAGTGGAAGACGAAGACGGTGGCCGCGGCCCTCGCGGCCCAGGCTCGAGGAAATTTCGCCCGCGGCATCGTCTCCCTCACCTCGTTGCCGCCCGCCCGGGAAGCGGCCCTGCTCTACGTATTCCAGGAGCTCCTGTCGGCCGTGCTCGACCTGGAGCGCGAGGCGACGGGCCGCTGGGAGGACAACCGGGTCGTGTGGCTTCCGCTGCAGCTGGGACTCCGCCCCGAGGATCACGACACCCAGGGCGAGATCGACGCGATCCTCCAGGCGGTCATCGGCGAGGGATTCACCGACGGCAACCGCGTGTGGTACATCGTCAACCGGCAGTTCCAGACCGAGGTGATCCGGTCGATTCAGCAGGCCGAGGACTATCACGTGCTGTGGATTCATGATTTCAGCGGCCGAAACGAAGCCGGGTTTCCCGATGCCTTCTCGCCCCGGTTCGTCGTGGACGCGTACTACCGAGCGCTGATCCGCCGGGTTCGTGACTACGATCGGCGGCGCCGGTTGCCCCTCTACCTGATCTTCCTCGACCAGCATTACTACGAGCAGAACAATGGCCGGCTGTGGCTCGATCTCCTGGAGCGCCCGCTGGGCCGGGTTCCGACTCTGCCGCCGGGGTTCCGCGATTTCACCGACACCATCAGGGTGCGGCAAGCGGAGCTGCGCGAGGCGATCGCGGGGTCCCGCCTGCTGCAGGCCGAGGCCCGGCAATACGGGCAGGAGTGGCTGCGCAACGTCGTGAAGGTGCAGGTGAACGTCACCAACCCCGCCGACCCGTCCTTCTGGAGCCGCCAGATCCTGCCGGTGCTGGGGATCCCCGACAACCTGATGCGGGATCATCGCAAGATCGTGTTCTACGACATTGCCGAGGAGGATCCCTATCGTGGCACGGCGATGTACACCGGCATGGGGATCGGGGAGCACTACGTGGCTCCCACCTGGGAGGACCGCGCCCTCATGGTGCAGGGGCCGGCTGTGCTCTCGCTCAAGGCCCAGGCCCGCCGGCTGCTGGAAACCCAGGGTCTCACCGGCGACCGGATGCCCTACCCTCTGCGAGCGCGGCCGCTCGCCGCCGACTACCAGGACGCGGTGACGAGGGAAATCCGCCGGCGCAGGGACGCCGGGGGCCGCGACCAGCGGGCCGTCGAGCTCCACAACGGCACCGGCTTCCAGGACAAGGAGGTCAGTGTCGCCAAGGCGGTGCTGTACAGCCTGATGCCTCCGGGCTCGGTGGTGATGGCACCCGACGCGATCTGGGGGAGCGCGGTGTACGCCTCCCTCCTGACCGGGAGCGCGTTCCGAGGCTGCCGGGTGCTGTTCATCGCGCCGTCGCTTCGGGCCGCCCCGAGCTCGAACTGGCCGACCATGGGCGTGGCGCACGATCTCTTCGCGCGGCTCATCGTGTTGCAGCAGGCGTTCGGGCCGGAGCTGGAGGCGTCCGGCGGACTGCTCAAGACCGGGATCTACAACCCCGAGATCGGGGTGCTCGACGTGGCGGGACGGTTCGGTGCCGCGTACAAGAACGGCCGCCGCACTCCGTTCCTCCGGCGCCTCTTCCCGCTCGACCGCACGGTCGACACGCTGCTGTCCCATGCGGTGGATCTCGCCGCCGTCCCTCCCGACTCGGCCCGGACCTTCGCCCCGGAACCGATCAGCCCGAAGCTGCACCTCAAGGCCAGCTTCTTCGCCTCCCGGGAAGGATGGGACAGCCTGATGGCGCGCCCGGAGATGGCGCCGCTGCTGGAGGCCTATCTCACGCAGCTGCTTCGCACCGACGTCCGGGAGTTCGACGTGCAGGCCGCCGCGGGCGCGCTGGCCGCGGCGAGTGACCGGATCGAAGCGAGTTACCGCGCGTCGTTGCCACCGGCGCAGCAGGAGCGGGTGCTGTATTACCTGCTGATCGGCTCCGCCAATGAGGATTACCGCTCGATGCTGATGGATGGCGAAGCGTCGGTGCTGCTGTCGGGATGGTCCGGGATCGTGGGCCTGATCGACTTCAGCCTCATGGCCGGCTTGAGCGTCTGGATCGACGATCTGGAAATGCTGGACGCCCTGGTTCCCCCGCCCAGCAACTTTCAGCGCCGGCTGGCACGCGGGGTCCGGTTCATTCTCTAGAACGCCGGAACGAAGCTCAGGCTCCAGCGGAACCCGAAGGTCCCCCCGGGCCGGTCATCGTGGGCCAGCGCCGGACGGCTCACCAGCACCGGGAAATCCAGCCGGGTTACGAAGCGGGTGTGACCGAGGCGGTGGCCGATCCGGATGCCGACGCCAGCATCGCCGACCGAGCGCAGGTGGTCGCCGCCGGCGTCGAGATCACCGTTGCCCAGGGAGCCATCGGCGAAGAGGGCGAGGGCCGTCCGCTCGAACAACCCGGCACCGGGGGACTCGCGGACCGCAACCTCGAGCTCGGCGGACGCACCGAGCGCCTGGTCGCTGCCCAGCCGGGGATCGAGAGCGCGGACGCCCGCGCCACCCGGCAACGAATAGAACACGCCGTCCCCCGCGAGGAGTGACCCCCTGGAGCGGAGGAGCGGGCTGTCGAATCGCTGGTAGGCATCGGCCCCCGCGAGCGGGATGCGGCGCTGCCGGGGCACCCCGCGCGGGGAGAGCACCGCGCCGGCGTATCCGCGCATGCCGAGACTCAGACGGCGGCCCATGGCGATGCGGGTGGAGGCCGTGAGGGTGAAGCGGCCGTACCCGCCCCGATCGCCGGCGGCGCCGGCGTTGGGGTACCCGTAGCCGCCGGCCGCCGACAGGTCGACCTCGACAGGCCAGCGCCCCCCCGCCGCCCGGAGGACGCCGGTCACGGTCAATTCCAGCGTGCCGGCATCGTCGTAATAGCCGGGATCGAGGTAGCCCGGATCCGTGACGGTGAGCCATTGCAGGGCTACTCCGATGGAATGCCAGCTCGAATCGGCGATCCGGGTGCGCAGCCGGCGAGTATAGCCGAGCCGGGCCATGGCCCGCCCTTCTTCCACGGCCAGCGCCAGCTCCTCCGACCTTCCGGGCGCGCGGAGCGCGACCGGATTGCGCAGCAGGAGCCGTGCGTTGGCCCGGGGGCGCGGCGCGTCGGTGGCCCAGCCGGTCCCGACCGAGGCCCAGATCTCATTCAGCTCGAATCGGTCCAGGTAGCTCTCCCGGACTCGCGCGCCGAGCGTCCAGCCTCCGGCGTCGCTGTACCACGCGGTGGGGCTCAGGCCGACGGTCAGGCGATTCCGGGCGCTGCGCCGGAGGAACCAGGTGTCGAGGTAGGTGCGGGTAGGCCGGTTGGGCATGAACAGCAGCAGCCCCGGGTGGAATCCGAAGCCGCGCTGGTTGTTGAGCATGTTCCAGTCATGGCTTTCCGCCCGCGGATCGAGCAGCACCCGCCGGGGGCGAGACCGGGTCACCACGGTGATGCTCTCCCTGGGTGTGAGCGCGATGGCCCGGACCGCGACCGTGTCACTGTCCGCGACGACCCATACGGTCCGCGGAAAGACGCCGGGCGACCGTCGCTCCACCACCGCGGAGGTGCGCCAACCGGCCGCGCCGATGGGCTCGCGCCGGGCCGTGACCAGCGCGTCGTCGTAGAGAATGCCACCCCGAGTCGCCTGGGCGTACAGCGAGTCGGGGGCCGGATGAATCACGCCGCTCGCGATCTGCTGGAAGGCGCCCTGGACGGTGGGACGCAGCTCGAATCGGGCGAAGAGGGTCCGGTACAGGCTCCGAATGGGCGCGTCGCTCCCGGCCCACCGGCGGAGCTGGTACGACATGAATTCCATGCGGCGGCACGACGACGATGCGCAGGGGGAGCTGGCCGTGGCGCGCTCCAGCGGCTCGTCTCGCAGCGCGAGCCGGTCGAGATCCCAGTCGAGCACCTCGCGCTCGATCGCCGCGTAGTCCCCCCGGCGGCCGATCGTCTCGAAGAACCAGGCGGCTTGATAGGCGGCGGTGCCGACCGTGAAGATCGGGGCTCCGCCGGCCATGACCTGCTGGGTGATCATGAGCCCCAGGAGGCCGACGAGCGTCGCCTGGCTGGGGACCTGGGCGACCAGCACCATCGCCGCCGCCTGACCACCCGGGTCGAATCCCGGCGCGACGGTGAGCTGGGGCCAGGGGTTCCGTCCGCCCAGCTCCTCGACCCAGGCCAGGGCGACTTCGGTGCGGCGGGTGGCGAGGCCCGCTCCCCAGACCGCCTCCTCCCCCGACTCGAAGAGCGCGTGCACCGGCCGCTCGAGAAAATCCCCCTCCTCATAGCGGAAGGTCGGGCTCAGGACGAACGCGACGCCGGTCACGTCCTCGGCGTACCAGGTCACCTGCTTCCTGCCCTGGCCCGGGCTATCGCAGACCGCGTGGGCCGCCCGGGTGTCCCGGGGGGATCGATACCAGTCGCGCTGCAGGGTGACCCTGGTATCCGGTCGGGCGGCCACAGTCCGCCATCCCGGATCACCGCAGAGCGGAACGCCGGTTCCTCCGATCACTTGATCCTCGGGCACGTCGAGCTGGACCAGGAAGGTGGCAAACGAGGGAAAGGCCGCCGAGCTGCTGGAGGCGGGGTCGAGCAACTGGGGATACCACCCGATCAGATCGAACCGGCGCCCCTGGCGGGCCGGATGCGCCCCGCCATCGGGCACGCGGGCTTCCCAGGAAAAACCCAGGAGAACGGAATCACCGGGAGCGAGCGGAGGCCGCAGGGACACCACGACGGTGCCGTCGCCACTCACCAACTCGAGGGCAGCGGGCGGTCCGCCCTGACGCCGGGTAAAGACACCGTGCGGCGCGGCCTGATAGGGACGCGTGAGCGTCAGGGCCCGCATGGTATCGAGGCCGGTGTTGCGGTAGCGGATCTCGCCGCTGCCGACAACCCGGCCGGCCCGGTCATCCAGCCGCGCGCGCAGGGCGTAGTGAACCTCCGGCTGTGACGCCGGTCCCGCGACGGGGGCCTGCAGGAGACGAGCAAGGACCGTGAAGACGGCGGCGAACCGCAAAGGCAAAAGGCACCTCGACCAAGCCGGGGCACCAGGAAGCTGGGCCCCCGTCCATGAGGTTAGAGAGAATCGCGCATGAAGAACCTGGGGCGGCTGGAATACTCCCTTGGGCTGGCGGCATCGGCTCATCGCGCGGGGATTGGTGCAAGTCCCCGAGCGGGGGCCCCGATCGACACGGCTAACTGTTTGTGTGTAAAAGACTTAACCGTTGCACTCCACGGCCCCTAAATTGCACCCCTCGGCTCCATGTCGCGCACATCCACCCGCAAGCACCGGGTCGCCATCGTCCTCGGCACCCGCCCCGAGGCGATCAAGATGGCTCCAGTGATCGGCGAGCTCCGGCGCCGGAACGCGAGCTTCGAGACGGTCGTCATCACCACGTCGCAGCAGCGGGAGATGCTCGCCCAGGCGATGCACGCCTGCCGGCTGACTTCCGACATCGATCTCGGGCTGACCCACGAGAACCAGACCCTCGCCAATTTCACCGCCCGTGCCCTGATCCGGCTCACCGAGGAATTCCGCCGGGTGCAGCCCGACCTGCTGCTGGTCCAGGGCGACACCAGCACCGTCATCGCGGCGGCGCTGGCGGCGTTCTACAACGGCATCCCGATCGGGCATGTCGAGGCCGGCCTGCGCTCCGGCGACTCGCGGCGGCCTTTTCCCGACCGGCTGGTGGCGCTGCGGGGAGGAGCCGGGACCGAGGGATACCAGCTCACCGGGATCGCCGCGACGCTGCGGCGGTTCCGGAGCCAGGAGGCCGGGGTCTCCTGGCGGGAGTGGATCGGCGCGCGCTTCGGGCTGGTGCTGGGCGGCGAGCTCTATCACAACCCCTTCTACCCGCGCGCCGGGGTGAGCCTCGGCGTTTTCCGTGGCTGGTAAGCCCGCGCGGGCCGCCCTGGAGCGGGCCCGCCGCCTCGAAGCCCTGCGGGTGCGCGGCGTGCGGGGCGGCGTCATCGCGCCGCACCGCTCGATGGTGGGATTGCCCTGGACGGTCTGGCGCCTGGCCACCACGCTGATGCTCGCGCTCGGCGGCTTTGCGCTGGTCCTCGCGGCCCTGCCCCGGCTCGGCGCATTCTGGCAGCTGCTCTTCGAGCGGGTGCGCGATTTCACCGGCCTCGACGCGCCGCTGGGCGACCAGCAGTTCAGCCTCCCCGGCAACATCCACTTCACCCTGCCCTTCATCGCGACCATCACGCCCCAGCCGGATCTGCGGGCCCTCTGGATCGCCGGCGGGGTGTCGGCGGTCGCGGTGCTGGCGAGCTTCCTGCTCCCGGAGCGCTTCACGCCGCTCCGCTACTTTCTCCGGCTGCTCGCGCTGCTGCAGGGTTCCGCGATTCTGTTCTTCGCCGTGTCCCCGGAGCCGTTCCCCTACCGCCTGGTGGACCACGTCTTCGTGCTGGAGAGCGCCGGACTCGTGGTGATGGGCCTGGTGCCCCTGGTGCTCGGGTTCACGCTCCACGTGTTCGACCTGGCCCTCTGGAAGAAGCTGCTGCTCACCGTCGCGATCCTGGCCCACCTCGCCGTCTTCGTGCCGCTCCAGGTACTGGTGCACATCTGGCTGGTGATGCACGGCACCGCGGTGGTGATGCCGGTGCTGTTCCTGGTGTTCGGGCTGCTGCTGGACATCGTGGTGTTCGTGTCGTTCTACGGCTGGGCCCTCTCGTGGCGGGGCGACCTGGAGCGGCGCATGGTGCGGCCGCCGGCGCACCTGGGGACGAAGGGAGGCCGCGCGTGAGGCTGGCCCTCCTGATTCCCCTGTACCTGATCGTGGCGGTGCTGGTGGTGTACACCATCCGGCACTACCTGTTCACCCTGAACCGGCTGTTCGGACGCCACCGCCAGCCGTACGTGGATATCGGGACCGCCGCCTGGCCGCGGGTGGCGGTGTTCGTCCCGTGCCACAACGAGGAGCGGGTCCTGGCCCACCTGATGGACGCGCTGCTGGCCTGCGACTATCCCGAGCAGCAGCTGGTCATCATCCCGATCGACGATCGTTCCACCGACGCCACCGGCCGGATCGTGGACTCCTACGCCGCGCGGTTTCCGGGCCGGGTGCGGCCCTATCACCGGACCGGCGGCAAGCCCGGCAAGGCGCCCGCGCTCAAGGAAGCCAGCAGCGCGTCGGATGCGGGGATTCACCTCGTCTTCGACGCCGACTACCTGCCCGGCCGGGGGCTCATCAAGCAGCTGGTGGGGCCGTTCTTCGATCCCGAGGTCGGCGCGGTCATGGGGCGGGTGGTGCCGATGAACGTCGGCACATCGCTGCTCACGCGGCTGCTCGACCTGGAGCGCACCGGCGGCTATCAGGTGGATCAGCAGGCCCGCATGAACCTGGGCCTGATTCCCCAGTACGGCGGCACGGTGGGCGGGGTACGGCGGGCCGCGCTGCTACAGGTCGGCGGCTGGCGCGACGACACGCTCGCCGAGGACACCGACATGACCTTTCGCCTGGTGCTCGCCGGGTGGGAGGTGGTCTACCAGAACCGGTCGGAATGCTACGAAGAGGTGCCGGAGCACTGGCCCAGCCGGATCCGGCAGATCAAGCGCTGGGCCCGGGGCACAACCAGTCGCTGGTCCGCTACTGGTGGCCTCTGCTCAAGCGTCCGGCCCATCTCCGCCGCCGCACCGTCGTCGACGGCCTGCTGCTGCTCGGCGTCTTCGCGGTCGGGCCGCTGCTGCTGATCGGGTGGGGCCTGGCCGTGGCGCTGTACTACCTGGGGATTCCGCTGTCGGCGGGCATCCTGGCCATCCTCGCGGTGGCGATGTACAGCACGCTGGGAAATTTCGCCGCCTTCTTCGAGGTGGCGGCGGGGGCGCGCCTCGACGGCTCCCGCCGCCGGATCCGGTTGCTGCCGTTCCTGATCGTCGGATTCCTGGTGAGCCTGGTGTCGGTGTCATGGGCCACGCTGGTCCAGATGGCCACCTTCTGGCAAACCCAGGACCGCTGGGAAAAGACCGAACGGCATCGCGCAGTGGATCTCACGCTGCCCGGCGGAGACGCCTGACATGCTGCCCTTCCTCGCCCTTTTTGGCGTCACCTTGGTCTGGTTCCTGCTGCCGATGCTCCCGGCCCTGTGGGAGCTGGTGCGGCCCACCGACACGGCGCCGCTCCAGGTCGTGGACCGCTCGTCGGGGTACGTCGCCTATTTCGCCCGGAACTTCCGCACCTACCTCGAAAAACAGATCGCCGCGCTTCCCGCCGAGGCGCAGGCGGGAGACTATCTGGGCAAGCTGCCCGACGGGACCCAGTTCATCCGGGTGCACAAGTCCGCCGAGGGGCTCACCCACGAGGCGGAGGCCGGGACCCAGAATCGCCTGGTGGTGCTCGATGCGCCGCTCACGCTCCCCGGCAACGAGATGTTCCTGATGGAGCTCTACGCCCGGGCGACCCTGATCGGGGGTCCCAACGCCGTCTACCGCGCGATCTACGCGGAGCGGGATCTGGGCCTCGGCGAATCGAGCAAGGTGCTGCGCTGGGCCCATGCGGGGGGCACCCTCGGGGTGAGCGGCCACAGCGTGCTGCGGGGCCGGCTGACCTCGGACAAGCGGGTGGTGCTGGGCCACAACGTCGTCTTCGAGCGCATCGGCGCGCCGGTCATTTCGGTGGCCCGGGAAAACGAGCCGCCGCCACCGCCGCCCTCGAACCCCAAGGAGTTCCGGCTGCCGGAGGGATCGAAGCGGGTGGGTGACCATATGCGGGTGACCGGCGACCTGGACATCCCCGAGGGTGTACGATTCATGTCGAGTCTGGTGGTGAGCGGGACGCTGCGCATCGGGATGGGCGCGATCGTGGAAGGCAGCGTGAAGGCCCACCGGGACGTGGAGCTGGCGGATGAGGCGCAGGTCCGGGGCGCGGTCGTGGCCCGCCGCCGGGTCATGGTCGGCGCGGCGGCGTGGATCGGGGGGCCGGTCATCGCGGAGGAACGCATCCGCCTGGGACGCGACGTGGTGGTGGGCGGACCGGACCGGCCGGCCACGGTGAGCGCGCCCGAGGTGGAGCTGGCCAACGGAGCCA
>CAVXLC010000007.1:0-378812 GCA_963762545.1 uncultured Gemmatimonadales bacterium
GGCATTTTGGAACATTAAACACACGCGCGAACAACGGTGGGCTTTGCCAGAAATCAACCTCGAGACATCGACCGGTTCCCCTCGCTGCGTGAACCACACGATGACGGAGCGCAGCCAACAGCAGTAGGGCCGAAGGTCCGCGCGGCGCTCACAGCCCGTGCCCCGGAACCTCTCACTCCCACCCGTGCGCGATATCGAAGAAATTCCGGGTGGGGTGTCCTCCGGCGGGAAGGCGGTTCGTAGCGGTGAGTGAGAGCCGGTACCACGCCAGCAACCGAAGGAGCCATCCCGATGACAGCAACCACCCTCACCGCTCCGACGACCCGGCCGGCGACTCGACGGTCCGCACCGGCGAAGCAGCTGTGGAAGACGGCAGCGATCGCGGGCGGTATCGCCACGATGGCAACGGTCGCCGTGGCCGCGACCGCGCAGGCGCTCGACGTGCCGATCGAGGTCGGCGACGAGACCATCCCGCTCCTGGGCTTCGCGCAGCTGACGATCGTCGGCGCGATCATCGGCGCCCTGCTCGCCACGGTGCTGACCGCGTCGCGCCGCTCGCCCGGCACACGTTCGTCGTCACGACCGTCGCGCTCACGGTGCTGTCGATCGTCCCCGACGTGCTCGCTGACGCTCACACCACGACCCGGTTCACGCTCGCGCTTCACGCGTCGCGGCCGCCATCGTCATCCCGGCGCTAGCGTCCCGGCTCTCGGACTGAACCGCTCCGACCTCCCGGATTCCGTCAGCACCTACCCTCGCCGGCATCCCGCCGGCTGCACCGAAAGGATCACCATGACCCAGTACATGCTCTCCGTCTGGCACAGCGACAAGCACCCGATCCCCGACGATCCCGAAACGATGCAGAAGGCGGTGCGCAATGTCGACACCCTGAACGAGGAGCTCAAGGCGACGGGGGTCTGGGTGTTCGCCGGTGGTCTGCACCCCGCCAGCACGGCAACCGTGGTGTGCGCTCCGGAGGGACGCCGACGTCGTCATGACCGACGGCCCGTTCGCGGAGACCAAGGAACAGCTCGGCGGGTTCTGGATCATCGAGGTCGAGGACCTCGATGCCACGCTCGGGTGGGCGTCCAAGCGCCACGCAGGCATGCCTGGCCCCCGTCGAGGTGCGGCCCTTTCCAGGACGAGCCCCCGGCCTGAGCTCTCGGCCCGAGATGAGCAGGGTCGACACGTGCGACGATCGAGGGGCGTCTTTCCGCGAGGAGTCGGGCCACGTCGTCGCCACCCTGGTCCGCCAGTTCGGCGACATCGACCTGGCGGAGCGAAGCCGTCCAGGACGCCTTCGCCACTGGCGGGTCGAGCAGGTGGACGGACGGGCGTGGCTGCCCCCGAATCCAGGGGGGTGGATCACCACCACCGCTCGACGTCGTGCCATCGACCGGTTTCCGCCGTGAGTCCCAGTCGGTCCCAGCGCCAGAAGGAGGCTGCGGAAGTGTTCCGACCGGACCGAGAGCCATCGAGACCGGGGTGCAGTGGGTGACGATCGGCTGCGGTTGATCTTCACCTGCTGCCACCCGGCCCTCGCCCCGGCCAGGCCGGGTCGCGCTGACGTTGCGCCTGCTCGGGGGATTGGACGACCACCGGAGATCGCCGACGCCTTCCTCGTCCCCGAGGCCACGATGGCCCAGCGGCTCGTGCGGGCCAAGCGCAAGATCAGCGCCACCAAGATCCCGTACCGGGTGCCGGGGGATGCCGAGCTCCCGAACCGTCTCGGTGGGGTGCTGGCGGTGCTGTACCTCATCTACAACGAAGGGCACCGCACCCCCGGCTTCGGCCGATGGCGGGCGCGAAGACCTTTGCCTCGAGGCGATCCGGCTCGGGGCGCGTGCTCGACCGGGCTCATGCCCGACGAGCCCGAGGCGCGTCGGGCTCCTCGCGCTGCTCCTGCTCACCGAGTCAGCGTCGCCGTGCCCGCACGCGCGCCGGCGGACGGGACGCATGGTGCTCGTCCCCGACCAGGACCGGACTCGACGTGGGACCGAGGTCGCTCATCGCGGAGGGCCAGGCGAGCTGGTCCGCGAGCCTGCCTGCGCCGCGATCACGCCGGGGCCGTACCAGCTCCAGGCCGCGATCGCCGCGGTGCACAGCCGGACGCTGCGGACCGCGGCCGACACCGACTGGGCCCAGATCGTGCAGCTCTACGGGCAGCTGCTCTCGGTGATGCCCAGTCCGGTCGTGGAGCTCAACCGCACGATCGCGGTGGCCGAGCTCGACGAGCGGGCCCGCGCTCGCGATCATCGAGCCCCTCGACCTCCGCTCGTACCACCTGTACCACGCCGTGCGCGCCGAGCTCCTCGCCCGGCTCGGCCGCGCCGACGACGCCGCGCGAGGCGTACGGCGCCGCGCTCCACACTACACGGGCGACACCAGCGGACCGCGCGCTCCCTGGAGAAGAAGCGTCAGGCGCTGCCGGGCGCGTGACCCTACAGCGTTCGCGAGCTCGGGCACGACGTCGACCGCGTGGTCGCCGAGCAGTTCACGCGGGCCCTGGCCGAGCACACGAGCCACGGTCGTCGGGGTTGTACAACCGGCACGCCCAACGAGAGGCAACCGCAGCCGATGCACGACGAGAGCTGAGCACGCACGCTCTGAGCAGCCGGATCCGCTCGTCGAGCTGCGACTTCCACGCACGCGACAGCCGGCTCCAGTCGGCGGCGGTCGGCGTGCGCTGCTCGGGCAGCGTGGCGAGTGCGGCGCGGATCTCGTCGAGGGTCAACCCGACACGCTGGCGACGCGGATGAATGCGACCCGCCGCAGCACGTCGCGGGTGAAGCGACGTTGCCCGCCGGGTGTCCGGGTGGGCGCCACCATGCCCTCGGCCTCGTAGACCGGAGGGATCGAAGCGGGTGGGTGACCATATGCGGGTGACCGGCGACCTGGACATCCCCGAGGGTGTACGATTCATGTCGAGTCTGGTGGTGAGCGGGACGCTGCGCATCGGGATGGGCGCGATCGTGGAAGGCAGCGTGAAGGCCCACCGGGACGTGGAGCTGGCGGATGAGGCGCAGGTCCGGGGCGCGGTCGTGGCCCGCCGCCGGGTCATGGTCGGCGCGGCGGCGTGGATCGGGGGGCCGGTCATCGCGGAGGAACGCATCCGCCTGGGACGCGACGTGGTGGTGGGCGGACCGGACCGGCCGGCCACGGTGAGCGCGCCCGAGGTGGAGCTGGCCAACGGAGCCACGGTGTACGGGCAGATCACCGCGCCGATCGGGGGACGGACATTCTGAGTGGACAATCTCACCCACACCCTGGTCGGACTCGCCCTGGCCGAATCGGGCCTCAAGCGCACCTCGCGATTCGGAACCGGCGTGCTGGTGCTCGGGGCCAACCTGCCGGATCTGGATGGACTCACCTACTTCCTGGGAAGCGGTACCTTCGCGCTGACGGTTCGGCGCGGGTGGACCCACGGCGTGCTCGCGATGGCGCTGCTCCCGCCGCTGCTGGCCGCGGCCACGCTGGGCTGGAGCCGTCTGGCCGCGCGGCCGGACGGGGCGCCCGCCCTCCCGGTCCGGGCCGGCTGGCTGCTGGCGCTCTCCTGCATCGGGATCTGGAGCCACCCGCTGCTCGACCTGCTCAACACCTACGGCGTCCGGCTGCTGATGCCCTTTTCCGGGCGGTGGTTCTACGGCGATGCCCTGTTCATCCTCGACCCCTGGATGTGGGTGATGCTGTCGCTCGGCATCCTGCTGTCGCGGCGGGCGGCTCGCCGGGCCGCCTCCCCGGACGCGACGCGCCGAGCCGGCCGCCCGGCCCGGGTGGCGCTCGCGGCGGCCGTCGTGTACGCGGTGGGCATGGCGGCGGCCTCGCGCGCGGGCCGGGCCTACGTCGAGCGCCGGTCCACCGCCGCCGCACTCCGCACGATGGTGGCGCCGGTGCCCGGCACACCCTTCCGGCGGGACGTCATCCGCGACCTCGGCGGCGCCTATGAATTCGGGGTGCTCACCCTGGCGCCGTGGTCCTACTCCCGGATCAGCGTCGAGCCGACCGGCGACGATTCGCCGGCGGCCCGCGCCGCCGCGGCCACCCCGGTGGGCATCCGCTTCCTCCGCTGGGCCCGCTTTCCGCGCTTCGTGACCCAGCGCCAGGGCGACAGCGTCCGCGTCATCATCAGCGACGCGCGCTACGCCAGACCGGGCGGCGGATCGTGGGCCAGCGTGACGGTGACGCTTCCGGCGGGCGGCGGATGAAGCGCGCCCGCCCGCTGTGGCCGGCCCTGGTGCTCGCCGTGGCGAGTTGTCACCGGGGCGGGGGCCCGCTGTACCGCGATCCCGCCCAGCCGGTGGCGGTGCGGGTGCGCGATCTGCTCGGACGGATGACGCTCGAAGAGAAGTTCTGGCAGCTCTTCATGATCCCCGACGACACCGGCCGGGACTACCATCGCCTCAGCCACGGCGGGTTCGGGCTCCAGGTGCAGGGCCACGACGCGCGGCGAACCGCCGAACGCACCAACGCGCTGCAGCGGTTCTTCGTGGACAGCACCCGGCTCGGCATCCCGGTCATTCCCTTCGACGAGGCCCTGCACGGGCTGGCCGAGCCCGGAGGCACGGTCTTCCCCCAGGCCATCGGGCTCGCGGCCACCTGGGACACCTCCCTGATGGCCAGGGTGTCGGGCGCCATCGCGCGGGAGACCCGGAGCCGCGGCATCCGCCAGGTGCTGTCTCCGGTGCTCAACGTGGCCAGCGACGTCCGCTGGGGCCGGGTCGAGGAGACCTACGGCGAGGATCCCTACCTGGCGGCGGCGATGGGGCTGGCCTTCATCCGACCGCTGGAGGCCGCGGGCGTGATCACCACCCCCAAGCACTTCGCGGCCAATGTCGGCGAGGGCGGCCGGGACAGCTACCCGGTCTACTGGAGCGAGCGGCTGATGGAGGAGCTCTACCTGCCGACGTTCGAGGCCGCGGTCCGGGACGGCGGGGCCCGCTCCATCATGGCGGCCTACAACTCGGTCAACGGGACTCCGGCCACCGCCAGCCGGTGGCTGCTCACCACCGAGCTCCGGGAACGCTGGGGCTTCCAGGGCTTCGTCATCGCCGATGCCGGAGCCGTGGGAGGCGCCAATGTGCTCCACCTGACCAGCCCCGATTACGCGACCTCGGGCAAGCTGGCGCTCGAGGCCGGGCTGGATGTGCTCTTCCAGACCTCGTCGGACCATTCCAGGCTCTTCTGGCCGGCGTTCGAGAGCGGCGCCATTCCGCGCCCGGTGATCGATGCCGCCGTCACCCGGGTGCTCCGGGCCAAGTTCGAGCTGGGTCTGTTCGAACATCCCTACGTCGATGCGGCGGCCGCCGAGTCCGCGAGCAGTGACCGGGAGCACCGCGCGCTCGCCCTCGAGGCGGCCGGGGCGGCGATCACGCTGCTCCGCAACGAAGGCCGGACGCTGCCGCTCTCCCGGGGGCTCCGGCGCATCGCGGTGATCGGGAGCGACGCGGTCGAGGCCCGGCTCGGCGGCTACAGCGGGCCGGGCACGGCCAACGTCTCGATCCTGGATGGAATCCGGGAGAAGGTTCCCGCGGCACGGGTGGCGTATGAGCCGGGGCCGGGCCGCGGCCAACCCGACGTCCTGCCGGTCCCAGCCGCGGCACTCGCGCCCGGACTCGACGCCGAATACTTCCCCAACATCGCGCTCGAGGGAACGCCCGCCGTCCGACGGGTCGATCCGGCGG
The DNA here is from genome assembly GCA_963762545.1 of uncultured Gemmatimonadales bacterium. Classification (GTDB taxonomy): domain Bacteria; phylum Gemmatimonadota; class Gemmatimonadetes; order Gemmatimonadales; family GWC2-71-9; genus JABFSM01. The sequence continues at coordinate 5,682 of CAVXLC010000007.1, forward strand.
TCGACTTCCGCTGGACGCTGTCGGCTCCCGACAGCACGCTGGCCTCCGACTGGTATTCGGCGCGCTGGACCGGCACCTTGACCGCGCCGCGCTCCGGCACGGTCCGCATCGGCGTCGAGGGAAACGACGGCTACCGGCTGTACTGGGACGGCCGGCTGCTGATCGACAACTGGAAGAAGCAATCCTACCGGACGACGGTGATGCCGGTGCGGCTGGAGCGGGGCCGCGCCTACCCGATCCGGCTCGAGTACTTCGAGAGCACCGGGAATGCCCGGGTCCGACTGGTCTGGGACGCCGGCCGCTCCGCCGACTGGCGCGGCTCGATCGCGCGGGCGGTGACCGCGGCGCGAGCCAGCGAGGCGGTGGTGATCGCCGCCGGCATCGAGGAAGGCGAATTTCGCGACCGCGCCTCACTCGCGCTCCCAGGACACCAGGAGGAGCTGATCCGTGCCGTCGCGGCGACGGGCCGGCCGGTGACCGTCGTCCTGGTGGCGGGGAGCGCGGTCACGATGGGGCGCTGGGTCGACAGCGTGGGCGCGATCGTGCTGGCGTGGTATCCCGGCGAGGAAGGGGGCCATGCCGTGGCGGACGTGCTGTTCGGCGATCGCAATCCGGCCGGCCGGCTGCCCATCACCTTTCCCCTCGCCGAGGGGCAGCTTCCCCTGTCCTACTACCACGCACCGACCGGACGGGGCGACGACTACCTCGATCTCACCGGCCGGCCGCTGTTCCCGTTCGGCTTCGGCCTCGGCTATTCGGCGTTCGAGTACTCGGCCTTGTCGGTCACGCCCGCGAACATCCTGCCCGAGGGGGCCGCCGTGGTGCGCTGCCGGGTCAGGAACCGCGGCGCGGTAGCGGGAGACGAGGTGGTGCAGCTCTACATCCGCGACGAGCTGGCGTCGGTGGCCCGGCCGGTCCTGCAGTTGGCGGGATTCCGGCGGATTCACCTCGCCGCCGGCGAGGAGCGCGACGTGAGCTTTCCCCTGGGGCCCTCGCAGCTCGCGCTGCGGGACGCCGGGCTCACGCGCGTGGTCGAGCCGGGAACCTTCCGGATCCTGGTGGGTGCGTCGTCGGCGGACATCCGGCTCAGGGGGTCGCTGACCGTGCGGTGAGCGCCACCGCGCCGCCGGTTCGGCCGTGACGGGCCGTCCCTCTGGCGCCGCGGGTCTACTCTGATAGCTTCACCCGAGATGCCCGTTCCCAACCTCATCGGCCCCGAGCAGTCCAGCACGCCGGCCAACCTGAAGCCCCGGGGACGCAGGTCCCGGCCGCTTCCGGACGACCTGCTCCGGGAGGCGTCCAGGCGGCTGAGCATCTTCGGACTGACCGGCGCCGCCCTGTGGCTGGCCGGGCCGCTGCTGGACAAGATCGCGCTGCGCGCGATGAATCCCGCCGACCCGGCCTGGCGCAGGTTCGACGTTCCCGATCTCATCGCACTCGGCGGACTCATCGCGTCTCTCGGGATGTACTGGTACGCCCGCAGGGACCGCGAGAATCCGCAGCGGGTCCTCGATGTCGGTCTCGGCTTCCTGGTCCTGACCGGATTCATCATCGGGCTGCTGTGGCACTGGCACCCGGTCCCGGCCAACTGGCCGCCCTCTCCGCAGATCACCTGGGTCGGGGCGGTGATCCTCATGTTTCCCGCTATCGTGCCGACGCCTCCGGGGAAGACCTTCGTGGCCAGCCTCATCGCGGCCTCGATGATGCCGGTGGGCATGCTGATCGCGAAGGCGCGGGGGACCTGGGAATTCGGATCGAACTGGAACGCGCTGTTGATGCACTACCCCGACTACATGATCGTCGGCGTGGCGGTGGTGATTTCCCACGTGGTCACCCGGCTCGGGCACCAGGTGAGCAAGGCGCGGGAGCTCGGCAGCTATCAGGTGGGCGAGCTGCTCGGCCGGGGCGGCATGGGTGAGGTCTACCACGCCACGCACCGGATGCTCGCCCGGCCGGCGGCCATCAAGCTGATCCGGCCCGAGATGATCGCGCCGGGCGGAGGGGACGCGGCCCAGCTCGCGGTCACCCGGTTCCGGCGCGAGGCCGAGGTCGCGGCGAGCCTCCGCTCACCCCACACCGTCGAGCTCTACGATTTCGGAGTGACCGAGGATCAGACCCTCTACTTCGTGATGGAGCTGCTCGAGGGGATGAACCTGGAGGTCCTGGTGCGCACCCACCAGCGGGTGCCGGCCAACCGGACCATCCACATTCTGCGCCAGGTGTGCGAGTCGCTGGAGGAGGCCCATGCCCGGGGCCTGGTACATCGCGACATCAAGCCGGCCAACATCCACATCGGGCGCCTCGGCCTGGAGTACGATTTCGTCAAGGTGCTCGACTTCGGCCTGGTGAAATCCATGGCGGGCACCACCGGGGAACAGTCGATGGCCACCGGCACCGGGATCACGCCGGGCACACCCGATTACATGGCGCCCGAAATGCTGATGGGAGACCGGATCGACGGGCGGGCCGACCTCTACGCGCTGGGCTGCGTGGCCTACAACCTGCTCACCGGGTATCCCGTGTTCGACGGAACCGGCGTGTTCGCGCTGATTGGCAAGCACCTGAACGAGGCGCCGGTGAGCCCCTCGGCACGCGCCGGGATCACGTTACCGGCGGAGCTGGAGCGCCTGGTGCTGGCCTGCCTCGCCAAGACACCGGCCGGACGGCCCCAGAGCGCCGCGGAGCTGGGCCGGGCCCTGGCCGCCATGGAGGTGGAACCGTGGACCCAGGAGGACGCCGCCCGGTGGTGGGCGGCCAATCAGCGTGTCGCGCCGGTGGCTTCCACGACATAAGTTGTCTCCATGACCGCAGCGGGCGACCCTCGCATCATCCCCGGCGACCCGCCCCCCGACGACGGGGAGGCGATCAGCCCCGACGTCTGGGGCTTCCGCGACTCCGGCTTTGCCGTGTTGCCCAACGGCAGCGTGACCATGACCGGGTCCCGCTACCCGCTGTCGGGGGCCGAGCTGCCGGACCTGCTGCCGTGGATCAAGAGCGTGATCGCCGTCGATTTTCCGATTGCCGATACCCACGATTCCGACTACCCGCCCGAGGTCCCGCCGCCCCGGGAGAACCTCGGCTTCCTGCGCGAGGTGCATGCCCTCCTGCCCGAGGGCTCCGCCACCCAGAACCCCCTGATCCGGCTCCGGCACGGCCACGGCCACACGCTGGAGGAGATGTACGCGATCAAATACGGCCGGATCGAGCGGGTGCCGGACCTGGTGGTCTTCCCCCGCACGGTGGACCAGGTCACCGGGCTGGTCGACGCGGCGAGCCGCCACGACGTGTGCCTGGTCCCGTACGGCGGCGGCACCAACGTGACCGACGCCCTCCGCTGCCCGACGGACGAGGAGCGGATGATCGTGTCGGTGGATCTCAAGTTCCTCAACCGGATCCTCTGGATCGATCCGGTGAACCTGATGGCCTGCATCCAGGCCGGGGCGGTGGGCCGGCACCTCCAGTCCCAGCTCGCCTCGCACGGGTTCACCATGGGCCACGAGCCCGACAGCGTCGAGTTCTCCACGCTGGGCGGGTGGATCGCGACGCACGCGAGCGGGATGAAGAAGAACAAGTACGGCAACATCGAGGACCTGGTGCTCGACCTCCACGTGGTCACGCCGAAGGGCCCGCTCACCCGGAATGCCGCGGCGCCCCGCGAATCGGCGGGGGTGGACGCCCGGCGCTGGATGTTCGGGTCCGAGGGCACGATGGGCATCATCACCCACGCCACCGTCAAGATCTTTCCGCTGCCCGAGGTCGAGCGCTACGATGCCATCGTCTTTCCGAGCTTCGAGCAGGGGGTCGCGTTTCTCTTCGACCTGACCCGGGAGGCGACCCCGCCCGCGAGCGTGCGCCTGGTGGACAACCTCCAGTTCCAGCTGAGCCAGACGCTCAAGCCCCGGGCCACCGGGTGGAAGGCGCTGGTGCGGCGCTTCGAAAAATTCTACGCCACGCGGCTCCGGGGGTTCGATCCGCGGCGGATGGTCGCCTGCACCCTGCTGTACGAGGGAACCCGCCGCGAGGTGGAGGCGGAAGCGGCCGCGGTGCGCCGGCTCGCGAAGCGGCACGCCGGCATGCGGGCCGGCGCCGAGAACGGCAAGCGCGGCTATCAGCTCACCTTCGGCATCGCCTACATCCGCGATTTCGTGATGAAGCATCACATCCTGGGCGAGTCGTTCGAGACGTCGGTGCCCTGGACCCAGGCGCTGGCGCTCTGCGAGAACGTGAAGCGGCGGCTGGCCGACGATTACGCCGCGCTGGGCGCCGCCGGCAGGCCGTTCGTCACCTGCCGGGTCACCCAGGTATACCAGACCGGGGTCTGCGTCTATTTCTATTTCGGCTTCCACCACAAGGGGCTCGAGCGCCCCAGCGAGGTCTACGCCGAGCTGGAGCACGCCGCGCGGGACGAGATCCTCAAATCGGGAGGATCGCTCTCGCACCATCATGGCGTCGGCAAGCTCCGCCAGGGCTTTCTCCCCCGGGTGATGTCCCCCGCGGCGCTCGCCTGGGCCCGGGACATGAAACGCGGCATCGACCCGGGCAACATCTTCGGCATCGGGAACCAGTGCATGTCGCGAGACGCGACCGCCTCCGCCTCCTCCGGTCCGCAGGATGACTGAGCCCCGCCGGACCTTCCTCCTCACCGGCGTGACCGGCTTCCTGGGCAAGGTCGTGCTGGCCGAGCTGATCCGCCGCCGGGAGGAGCTCGAGATCGATCGGGTCTACGTCCTGATCCGACCGCGCGGCGCGAAGGGCGCGGCGGCGCGCTTCGACGGCGAAGTCGCGAGCTCGGCCTGCTTCTCCCGGCTCCCCGACGGCTGGACCGATCTGGTGAGCGTGGTCGAGGCGACACTGGAAGATCCCGGGATGGGCCTGGGGCCGGCGCGCGACGAGCTGACCCGCCGGGTGACCCACATGATCCACGCCGCGGCCTCGGTGAGCTTCGACCTCCCCATCGCGGCGGCAGCCCGGTCCAACATCACCACCGCGCTCAACCTGCTGGAGCTGGCGCGGCACTGCCCGAGGCTCGAGCGGTTCGTCGCCGTGTCCACCGCCTACGTCACGCCCCATACCGACGACGCGGCCCCGATCCCGGAGGCGCTGAGTCCGCTCCCCGTCCCGGCCGAGGAGCTGCTGGCGTCGATCGAATCGGGCACGGCGGCCGAAGCGGCGCTGCTGGCGCGCTCCGGGCATCCCAACACCTACACGCTCACCAAATCGATCGCCGAGCATCTCCTGGTGGCGCGCCGGGGAACCGTGCCGCTCACGATCATTCGTCCGAGCGTCATCTCGGCGAGCCGCGAGCATCCGTTCCCCGGATGGATCGACAGCACGTCGGGATTCGGCGCCTTCGTCCTGCTGATCGGGCTCGGGCACCTGCGCGCCATCGTGGGACGGCCCAACGCCCGGCTCGACCTGATCCCCGTGGATGAAGTGGCCGAGCGGATTCTCTCCGCCTGCGAGCCGGGTGAGGGGCCGGCCATCCGCCACGCGGTCGCGGGACTCGCGCTGTCGCCTTCGGTGACGGAATGCTGGCAAGCCATCCGGGATTTCTACCGGCTGCATCCGGTGGCCCGGCGGGTCGACCTGCGCTACATGGGTCCGCGGGATGCGCGATTCCACCTGGCGGATCTGCTGCACCACCGGCTGCCTCTCGCGGTGGCGGCGGCCCGCTCGCCCGGCGTGCGCGCCAAGGCCCGATCCCTGGCCGCCCGGCTGGCGTATCTCAACCAGGTGTTTCCCTACTTCACGACCCGGTCGTTCGCGTTCCAGTCCTCGCGGCCGCTGGACCGCGGCTTCGAACCGGTCGGGTACGTGCACACGGTCTGCCGCGGAGTCTACCGGCACATCCTCCACCGCGACCTCGCCGAGTGGCCGCTGGCCGGGCGGCGCCACCCCGGCCACGGCGACGATGCGCGCTGGGCGCTGGGCCAGCCCCATGGCAACATGTGGATCCGCACCGCCTCGTGGCTGACCACCAAGGTGCTGCGCCGCGCGGTCGAGCGGGTCACGGTGGATCTGCCGTCGTTCGAAGCGGCCCGCAACGCCGCCGCGCCCGGCTCGGCGCTGGTCATCGTGCCGAATCACCGGAGCTATCTCGACTTCGTGCTGATGAGCTACCTGGCGTTCGCGCGGCCCGACCTGGGCATTCCCATTCCCCACATCGCCGCGACGATGGAGTTCGGGAAGATCCCGATCCTGGGCCGGGTGCTCGCCGCGATGCACGCCTTCTACCTGCGGCGCGGGACCGGCCGGGAGGATCCCGAGCTCACCAGCCGGGTCCACGCGCTGATCCGGCAGGGAAAGACCCTGGAGTTCTTCGTCGAAGGCCAGCGGAGCCGCTCCCGGGAATTTCTGCCGCCCAAGCGCGGGCTGCTGCGCTGTCTGCAGGCGACCGGCACGCCGTGCACGCTGCTCCCGGTCGCATTCACCTACGACCGGGTGCCGGAGGAAGCGGCCTTCGCGGCGGAGCTCGCCGGGGCGCCCAAGCCCAAGATGCGCATCGGCCCGCTGATGGCCTGGGTCGTCGCGGTGTGGCGCGGACGGATCGATCTGGGCCGGATTCACATCGCCTGCGGAGAGCCGATTCATCTGGACGGGAGCTCTGATGTCGGCGAGCTGAGCTGGGAGGTGATCGAGCGGCTCCGGGAGGCGAGCGCCATCACCACCTACCACCTCGAAGCCTATCTCGCCCATCATCCCGAAGAGGGACTGGACCCGTCCGGGCTTCGCTCGGCGATCGAGGAACGCGGAGGCAAGGTGCTGGAGAGCGACCTGCGGCCTCCCCCGGACCTCCACCCGCTCATCGCGGGCACGCTGCGCCAGCAATTCGCCCACTTCATGGACTCGCCCGGGGTCGCCCTGGAAAACGGCGGCCTGGCCGGCAGGATCCGGGAGCGGGAGCCCGTGGCATGAGCCGGGGCGCCTGGCTCGTGACCGGCGCCAGCGGATTCCTGGGACGACACCTCCTCGACAACATCCCCACCGCCGGCCCCGCCGCCGGGACGATCGCCCTGGTGCGGAGTCCCGAGGAATGGCGGGCCATGGACTGGACCCGCGAGCTGGCGCGGGTCGAGACGGTCACCGGCTCGGTCACCGAGCCGGCCGGCTGGGCCGGCGATCCGAGGCTGGGGGAGCTGGCCGGCATCTTTCACCTCGCGGCGCTGGTGCGCCACAGCCGCCACGGCGCCGCAGAAGTCCACCACATCAACGTCCACGGCACCGCCGCCATGGTCCGGCTCGCCGCCGAGCGGGGCTGCCGGATGGTCTTCGTCTCCACCTCGGGGACGGTGGCCTGCTTTCGCGATCCGGCGGGCACCGCGGACGAGGAATCCCCCTTCTGCGAGGACGAGGTTCGGGGCTGGCCGTACTACCGTTCCAAGATCGAGGCCGAGCGGGAGGCCCGGCGCCTGGCGGATGCGCTCGGGGTATCGCTGGTCATCCTGCGCCCGCCGGTGCTCCTGGGACCGGGAGATCACCGATTCCGCTCCACCGGGCATCTCGACCGGTTTCTCCGGGGCAAGCTGCCGTTCCTGATCCGGGGGGGCATGCACTTCGCGGACGTGCGCGAGGTGGCGGCGGCGGTAACCCGCGCGATGACCCGGGATCACCCTCGCCCGGTCTACCACCTCCCCGGCACCATATCGAGCATCGAGGAATTCTTCGGACTCGCCGCGCGGATCGCCGGGCGCAGGCCGCCGGGCCTCAGGCTGCCCTACCTCCCCGCCTGGTGGCTGGCCCGGATGAGCGCGCCGCTGCATCTGCTGCCCGACCCCGTGATCATCGAGATGGCCGCGCACTACTGGGGGATGCGATCCCGCTACGCCGAGGCGGATCTCGGATACCGGAGCCGCTCCGGCGAGGAGACCCTGACCGACACCATCGCGTGGCTCCAGGCGAACCGCCCCGCGCCGGCCACGTGAACCGGGAGCGGCTGTCGCTGGATGCGTTGCTCTACCGGATCTTCGATTTCGAAGTCCGGATTCCCGGGCCGTTGCGGGCGTCGTATCGCGGAGCGGTGTTCATCCTGGGCATGGGGCTTGGGCTGCGGGGCAAGCTCCTGATCGCCGCGACCTTCGGCGCGCTGGTCTTCCTGGTGGGGCCCTGGCATGGCCTCCTGCTCTCTATCCAGCTGACGCTGATCGCGATGACGGCGGGGGCGCTGGCGGGCATGATCTACGGTCTGCTCCACCGGCTGGCCCGGGCGGGGGATTTCGGCGTCTGGCTCCGCTGGGCGCTCTCGATCTATGGGTACCTGGCCGGTCTGACCCTGCTCTCCCCGCACGGACCATTCTCCCTCAGCGATCCCGACTTTCACCCGATCGCCGGAGTCTTTTCCGCCCTGGGCGCCCTCGGCATGGTGCTCACCGACGACCGGGGCGCCGGCCGCCTCTCGCCCCGGCAGTTCAGGATGCTGCAGAACAAGGTGCTGCTGCGCGCGGCGCCGCGCCGGACCTGGGCGGCGATGCGAAGCAAGCAGTGGAAATTCGAGGCCCGGCGAATGGCGCTGGAACGGGAGGCGGCCCGGACGCCCGCGGCGGCGAAGGCGCTCCAGCGAATGCTGCTCGACCTCCAGACCGATTTGCTTCAGATTCGCCGGGCGGTGGCCCGGGTGCCGGCCCAGCCGGGACTCCCTCCGGACGAGCTCGCCGACCTGGATGCGTGGATCGACCGGGTGGAGCGCCAGCTCACGCCGCTCCACCCCGAGTCGTAAGTCCCCGGATGAACGAACGCCCCGCCGGCCGAGCCTCGAGCTCGAGCGGCGGGGCGCCGGGATCGGGAATCGAGAGGGGTCAGACGACGCGGCGGCCCTGGATGACGCGGAGGACGACGACGATGAGTGCGATGACCAACAGAATGTGAATGAATCCGCCGAGCGCGTACCCACCGACCATTCCGAGAAGCCACAGGATGATCAGAACCGCGGCGATGGTTTCGAGCATGGGATGTTCCTTTCAGGCTGGTATATGTGGTTCAAGGCAGGAGGCGGCTTCGGGACCCGCCCTGTCCTCCTCTGCCCCGGGGTGACGATGGCCGGACGAATATCGAGCACACCGGACGATCTCCGCTCGGCCTCCAACACTTGGGGTGCTGGCCAACCGGAGCCGGGGCATGTACCATAGTGTCGAATCCGCATCGACCCGAACCCGAGGCAGCGTACCACCTTGCGAACGCCCGAGTCAGGCCGTCGTGCCTCCTGAGACGACTCCCGGCCTTCCCCGGATTTCCGCCCGCCATTCGCTCGGAGTCCGCCTGCCGATCGCGGCCGGCGCCCTGGTTCTGATCGTCGGCATCGCGCTGACGACGGCCGCCTATTTCGCGGTTCGGCGGGTCGCCCGCGAAGACGCGACCCGTCGCCTGACCACCCTCTCGGACCAATTCAGGGACACCTTCCGTTCCGGATCGCGGCAGCTCGGCGCCCAGGTGCGAGCGGTCGCCGGGCAGGCCGCGGTGAGCGCGTTCCTGAAATCTCCGACCCCCGCGCAGCGGGCCGCGGCGCAGACGGCCATCACCTATCAGGGGCCGCAGCGGGAGCAGGTGGAGGTCGTGGAACTCCGGGATGACGCCGGCAGGGTCCTCCTCCGCAGCGATTCGATTGCGATCGCGGATGGGTTCCCGCGCCCGGACCGCGCGGATTCGAGCGTGGTGGGCCAGCTGACCCAGTATCGGGATTCCATCGTCTATCCCGTGGTGGCGCGGGTGCCGGGACAACCGGGAGGCTACGTCGTGGTCTGGCGGAGGGTGAGCACGGCTCCCCGGGCCCGGGAACAAATCTCCCGCTTGATCGGGAGCGAGGCGCAGCTCTATTTCGGCAACGCGGACGGCAGCGTCTGGACCGACATGACCGGCCTCGCGGCGGCGCCGCCCATCGACCTGACCGGCCTGAACGGCGTCCTCACCTACACCCGCCCGGGCACCCGGGGCGAGCTGCTGGCTTCGGGGGGGCGGATCCCCGAGACGCCCTGGATGTACACCATCGAGTTTCCCTACCGCACCGTCATGGCGCCGGCCGCCGGCTTCCTCCGGAAGATGGGCCTGATCGCCATTCTCTGCGTCACCGTGGGTCTGCTGGCGGCGTGGCTGCTGAGCCGGCAGATCGTGCTCCCGCTCCGGGAGCTCGCCGGCGCGGCGGACGCCATCGCGGCCGGCGATACCCGCCGGCGCATCCGCCCGTCCCGCTCGGACGAGCTCGGCCTCCTGGGCCGGTCCTTCGACGCGATGGCGAGCCAGGTCGAAGACTCCCGCCTGCGGCTCGAGGACAAGGTCTCCGAGCGCACCCAGGAGCTCAACCGGACCCTGGAGCGGCTGCAGGACGCGCAGGAATCGCTGGTGCGACGGGAGAAGCTCGCGCTGATGGGCCATCTGGCCAGCGGGGTCGGACACGAGCTCCGGAATCCGCTGGGGGTGATGAGCAACGCGGTGTTCTACCTGGAGATGGTGCTGGCGTCGGCGCCCGAGAACGTGCGCGAGTATCTCGGGATCCTGCGCCAGCAGATCGCGCTGTCGGGCAAGATCGTCAACGATCTGCTGGATTTTTCCCGGGTCAACCCGGCCCAGCGCCGGCCCACCTCGGTGCAGAGCATCGCGGCGGCGCAGCTCGACCGCCTGGGCCCGTGCGACGGCGTCCGGGTGGAGCAGCAATTCCCCGAGACGCTGCCCAGCGTCCACGTGGATCCGGTTCATGCCGGCCAGGTCGTGATGAACCTGCTGTCCAACGCGGTGCAGGCCATGGGCGACCGGGGCGGCACGCTCAGGCTGTGCGCCCGGCAGAACGGGGGGAACGTCGTGCTGCTCGAGGTCAGCGATACCGGCCCCGGCGTGCCGCCGGAGAATCTGGAGCGGATCTTCGAGCCGCTCTTCACCACCAAGGCGCGGGGCATCGGGCTGGGGCTGGCGGTGTCCAAGTCCCTGGCCCAGGCCAACGGGGGCGACCTCGCGGTGAGCAGCGAGCCGGGCCGGGGCGCCACGTTCATCTTCGCGATGCCGACCGCGCCGGAGCCGTCATGAACCGGCGCATCCTCGTGGTCGACGACGACCGGGCCATGGTGAAGACCCTGTGCGACATCCTCGACCTGCGCGGCTGGGAGTCGCGCGGCGCCTATTCCGGCAAGGAAGCGGTCGCGCTGCAGCGCAGCGACAAGTTCCCGGTGGTGTTGATGGACATCAAGATGGCGGACATGGACGGCATTTCCGCTTCGAAGGTCATGCGGACCGAGAACCCCGAACTCAAGATCTTCCTGATGACCGCGCACACCGGCCCCTATTCGGTGCGCGAGGTGGCCCGGGAGGGATCCTATCACCTGGTGCCGAAGCCGATCGACCTCGACCGGCTGCTGAGTCTGCTGGAGTAGGGCCCGGGATCAGCCGGGCAGCGGCAGCTCCTTGTCCGGGGCCTGACCCAGAAACTCTCCGATCGAGCGCAGGCCGTCGATGTGGTCGCAGAAAATCTTGAACGTGGCCAGAATCGGCACCGCGAGGAACGCGCCGGGAATCCCCCAGAGCCAGAAGAAGAACCAGAGCCCGACGAACTGCGCCACCGGATTCAGCGAGAGCCGGTGGCTCAGCAGCAGCGGAGTCGCGACATTGGCCTGGACGAAGTTGATCAGCAGGAACACCCCCGGAACCGCCAGCGCATGGGCGGTGGCGGGAAAGGTGGCCAGCCCCGCAACGCCCAGCACCGCCACCACCACCAGCGCCCCCAGGTAGGGGATGAACTCCAGCACCGCCGCCAGCACGCCCCAGAGAATCGGATTCGGCATATCCAGGAGCCAGAGCGCCCCCGCGAGGACCACGCCTTCCCCGACATTGGTCGCCAGATTCGCCAGCAGGTAGGTGGAGACCGCCGACTCGGTTTCCCGGGCGATGCGCACCGCCTTGAGCTTGTCCTGCAAATGGGGCAGCACCTTGATGAGCTTGGCGAGAAAGAGATCTCCCGCGGCCAGCAGGAAGTAGAGCAGGATGATCACCTCGAGCATCGACGCCAGGGCCCGCTGGGTGGAGTCCATCAGCCGGGACTGAATCGAGGCGGATTTCACCACCACTTCCGCCGGCTTGGGGCCGCTGCCCGTCGCGTCGGTGGCGCGGTCCACCTGCTCGGCGGTCCGGGTCACCCTTTCGATCGGGCGGAGGATCTTCCGCAGCTGCCGCTGAGCGGTCTCGAGCGACTGGGGCGCCTTGTCCGCCCAAGTTTGCACCGGTCCGGAGAGCTGGTAGACGCTCAAGACCAGCAGGCCGACCAGCGTGATCACCACGATCCCGCCGCCGATCGGCGGGGGGATCCTGATTCGCTGGAACGCCCGCACCGCGGGCGAGAGGAGAAAGTCGAGCATGATCGCGAAGGTGATCGGCAGGAAGAAGCCGCGGGCGAAGTAGAGGCAGCAGAACACCGCCAGCACCGTCAGGATGGTGAGCGCCAGGGCGGGGTCGATCCGCGCCTCGGACGGCGGCCCTTCCGGCCGCTCGGCCGGCGCGGACGCGACATCCGGCAGCTGGACCTGCGGCTCCAGCACGGAACCCTCGGATGCCGGCTTCTCGTGCATGCCCGCCCTCGTTCGATGCGATGAGGTCCTATCTTAGCGGAAGGAGAAGGCGCAGGCCACCGCCCTCTATTCCGGATTCCGGAGGTCAGTCCATGTCGTTCAGACAGTGGTTCACCCGGTTCGCCAAGCGCACCGCCCGCGCCACCGGCCATCCGGTCGCGTTTCTCCTCGCGGCGCTGGTCATCGTCCTCTGGCTCGTGACCGGCCCGATCTTCCACTACAGCGACACCTGGCAGCTGGTGATCAACACCAGCACCACGGTCATCACCTTCCTGATGGTCTTCCTGATTCAGAACACCCAGAACCGGGATTCGGAGGCGATGCAGGTCAAGCTCGACGAGCTGATCCGCGCCTTCGCGGGCGCCCACAACGCCCTGCTCGACCTGGAGGAGCTGGAGGAGGGGGAGCTGGACCGGATCCGGGCCCACTACTGCGAGCTGGCGGAACAGGCCCGCAATGACCTCCGGAGCGGCAAGCTCGACACCGGCGTGCCCGAAGTGCGAGGCCAGCGATGACGCCGGACGGTGCGAGGTCTAGCGGGTGATGTCGAAGCCGGTCCTGAGGAAGGTGGTTCCACCCGAGGAACAGGCGATCGCGTAGTGGCCGGGCGCCCAGCGCTGCCGCGGCGGAGGCGCCAACCGCTGGCGGAGCACGATGGACCGGTCTCCCGCGGCAACCGACACCCGCTGCGGACCGGTATTTCCGATCGCCGCGTTGCGGGCGCCGGTGATGCGGCAGGAATAGGTGAGCGTGCCGGCGCCGAGGTCGCTGGGATGATCGAGCAGCGCCACCAGCCAGAGCGATCGGACCCGCGGCGCGGCGAAGCTGACGTCGGGCACCCCCTCGTCATCGGGCGGAGTATCGGCCCCTTCGTACAGGGCCGACGCCACGAGCCGGGCGTCGAGCGCGGGAAGGTCCGGCGCACCGGTCACCTCGAACCGCTCCGCGGTGACCGCCTTGCCGGCGCGGCATTCGACCCGGTATCCCCCCCGCAGCTTCGGCGCGCCGAGCGGACCCATCGGTCCCGAGCCCACCAGGGCGCGGTCCCGCACCTCGCCCGCGAGGGAGAATCCCGAGGTGAGGCCCGCCGGATCGGTGAGATCGCAGCGAAACGCGGTGGAGTCCCCCGCGGCGCGGGCGGGGACGCTGGCCTCGGCGTACAGCGTATCGAACCCGCCGGCCTCGAACGACTGGGCGGCCGCCGGCGGCCCGGCGGCGCCGTTCTTCCGGCCCAGGAACCTGAGCGCGCCGCCGGAGGTCGGGGCGGCCGCGGCCTTGCCGTCGAAGACCTCGAAGCTCCCCGCGGCGAATTCCCTTCCCTCGCTGGTGCAGGAGACCCGATAGGTACCCGCCGGCCAGTTGCCCGGCTGGTCCCATCCCAGTCCCTGGGCGTGCACCGAGCCGGTCCAGCCGCCGGGCACGCGGCGCTCCACCGAGACGGGCCGCAGGGTGCCGTCGGGAAACCGGTAGACGCATTCGACGGTGAACGTCACCGGAGCCGGCACCGCCGGGTAGACCAGACCGAATTCGGTCTTGACCCAGCGCGCCGATCGGCCGTCGAATCGGGTGCCGTAGAGCCGGTTCTCGACCGGCAGCCGGTCGGCCAGGCTCTGGAAGAAGCGGAGATGGGTGAGGGACGCCCCCAGCGGGCCCACCGCGGCGGCCGCCTTCACCACCTTGAACTCGGTGGTCGCGACGACCTGTCCCTGGTCGCGGCAGGTGACCCGGTACGCGCCTTCCGGCCATAACCCGCGATTCCGCGCGCCCCACCCGACGTTGTGATAGGACCCGACCCACCCGGGCTCGATCGCCCCCTTGACCACCGGCACCCGCGGCGCCGAATCGGGCCCCTGGATCTCGCAGGGGATCTCGAACTCGGTGTGCCGGGCCGCGGGGGGATACTCCAGCTCCAGCTCGAGATTGATGAAGCGGGTGGTCAGGGCGTCGAAGGTGGTGGTGATCACCCGGTTCTTCCGGTCCGGCACGTCGCCGCCGCTCTCGAACAGCCGCACCGCCGTCACCCTGGCCTTGAGGCCGCCGAGCGGCGTCGGCGGCTTGCCGGGCGCCTTGCCCGACGGCTTGGCGGGGGGCCTGGGATCGGGCCGGGACGGGGCGGCCGCCGGCCGGGCGATCTCGAACGATCCGCTGGCGATGACCTTGCCTCCGAAGCGGCAGGCCACCACGTAGGTGCCCGCCTTCCAGGCGCCCGGGCTGTCCCCGCCGATCCCGCCGGCGTGCACCGAGAGCTCCCAGCCCGCATCGGCCTGCACCGGAACCACCGCGGAGCCGGCGGATCCGCCGCCCGGAGCGGTGAAGCCGCAGTCGATCCTGAGGGACACCGCCTCGGCGGCCGGAGGATAGGCCAGGCCGATCTCGGCGAAGATGGAGCGCACCGAGGCGGAATCGAACCGGGCGGCGTATTGGCGGTCGCGAAGGGTCGGCGGGGTCTTGCCGCCCTCGAAGAACCGGAGCCGGGTGACCCGCGCGCCCAGCACGGGGATGGCGGCGCTGTCGGCCTGGCCCGCGAGCGGGGCGGCCAGCAGGAACAGCATGGCGAGCGAAAGGCGCATGGAGGCTAAGACGATTCCTGCTCCGAGAGACGCACCAGCAGGGCGTACCGGAGCAGGGCGAATTCGGATTGGAGGCCCAGCGCCTTGCGGATTCCCATCCGGTGAAAGGCGACGGTGGCGGCGCTGCAGCCGATTTCCTCGGCGATGTCGGTACTGCGTTTTCCCTCGCCGATCAGGTGCACGATCTTCCGCTGCCTCGGGGTGAGCTGGGCCAGGCCGAGCGCGGCGTCGGCGAGGGTGGGCCGGGTCGACCCCAGCTTGGGGATCCGGTCGGAGACGATCTTCTCTCCCGCCAGGATCCGGGTGAGCGCCGCGGTCAGCTCGGGGATGCCGGCGTCCTTGGGCAGGAAGCCGTGCGCGCCGGTCTGCAGCGAGGCGTCGGCCATGACTCGGTCCGCGTGCATGGTCACCACCAGGATCTTGACCCCCGGCAGCTCGGCCCGCAAGTCGGCGATGATCTCCAGTCCGCTCCGGTCCGGCAGGCTCAGGTCGAGCACCACGGCATCGGGCTTGAGCCGCTGGCAGGACTTCACGACGCCCGCGCCGGCATTGGCGGTGCCGACGATGTCGTACTGGTCCTGCAGCGCCAGCCTGAGCCCCTCGAGGAGGAGCTGGTGATCGTCCACCAGGAAGAGACGGGGTCGCCAGGCGCCGGGCTCGTCGGCGGGGAGGTTCACTCGGTCCCGGAACGGGTGGGAAATGTCGCGCGCACCGTGGTCCCCTGCGACGGACGCGAGGTGATGCTGACTGTCCCGCCGGCCAGGGTGGCCCGCTCGCGCATGCCGATCAGGCCCAGGCCGTCCGAGGGGCGGCGGCTCCGCGCGTCGAACCCGGTGCCGGCATCCGAGATCACCAGCTCGGTCTTCCCGTCAGGCTGAGTCAGCTCGAGGGCCGCCTGCCTGGCCCCGGAGTGGGTGGCCACGTTGCGGAGCGCTTCCTGGGCGATACGGTAGATCGCGAGCGCCCGGGAGGCCTCGAGCGGGGCGACGCGCTCGGGCAGCCGCCGCTCGATGGTGATGCCGTAGGTGCGCTCGATTTCGCCGCAGAGTCCCTCCAGCGCCACCCGGAGCCCGCCCTTCTCGATCAGGGCGGGATGCAGCCGGTGGGCCAGTCCGCGGAGCACCACGCTCAGGTCGTCCATTTCTCCCTGCACCGCGGCCACCCGGTGGGCCTGGGCCGGGTTCAGGACCGGCGGGATGTCGCGGACCGACGCGAAGTCCCGCTGGATCAGCGCGATGCGTTGCAGCGCGTCATCGTGCACCTCCCGGGCCACCCAGGCGCGTTCTTCCTCCTGGGCCTGCAGCAGCCGCTGCGCATAGTTCCGGTGCATCCGGACGAAGCGTTGCTGGTAGATCACGAGGGCGGCGCCGAACGCGGTAAGGAGGATGGCGACGGCGAGGATGCCGATGAGGTATGTCCAGAGGAGGCTCGTAGGGGAGGAACTGGACACAGCATGCCCCGTGCGATGAGGAGAGAAGCGGCGACATCCGCCACCGACTTCGCCTTGAGCGCCAACAGTACCAGGTCGCCGTGTTCCTGCACCAGCATGCGGGACAGGGGTTCGATCGCAGTCTCGCACCCGTACTTGAGCGCCAGTCCGATGGTAATCCAGAACCAGTCCTGCCGTACCAGGCTGCCCTCCTCGACCCGCAGGGCGAGCAGCAGGGTCCAGACGCTTGCGCCGAGCAGCAGCAGGGACTTCAGCGGCCCCGCGACCATGTTGAACGAGTCCCCTGCCTCGACGAAGACGATGAGGAGCACCCACCCGATCACGAACAGCGGGATGGTCGTTCGCAGGGCGGAGCGTCGCGGGCCCGCCGGATGCCACCACGCCAGCGCCAGCAGCACCGTGGCCAGCTCGATCGGACCGAAGAGGTCTCCGAGGCGAAGGTTTTCCTTGCCATGGAGCGAGTACCACAGGTCCATCCCGTCCTGGCCGAGGACGACGAACGCCCATGCAACGATCCAGCGCCGGGCAGGCGGCAGGCGTGCCCGGTGCCACAGAGCGGCGAGCGGAGGAACCGCTTGAGATGCCGCACCGGCATACAGGATCGGGGGAATCGGCAAGGGCTTATGAGTTGAGCGCGTTGTTGTCGTCGCACACCGGGGGGCAGGGGAAGTGAATATCCAGCAATACCCCGTCCGTGATGTCCTTTCCGTTCTTGTCCACGCCAACCAGAATCAGCGTGTCTGCGCCCTCTTTGTTCCGGCCGTAGTAGAAGCGCAGCCCGCTGCACCCCGGCTGCGCAAGGAGTTCATCGACCTCCTGGCGGAGGAAGAGACCGCCCTTGATCATGCTGTCCCGATGGCGTTTGGTCTGCTCCGCAGCTTCGCTCAGCGGAATGCGATGACCCTTCGGACTGGGGAGTGCCATAGTGTTCTCGCGGTTGAGGAATGTTCAGGAACAACCGGGCTGTCGCGAAACGATGCAGGGATGCTCCGGATAGGGCAAGGGTCCGCCGAAACCGACCTATAAGATGTACTAGGTCGCTACCTATAAGGTCTTGTAATGCGCCAACCGCCCTCCCGGACTAGTAGATGTACTAGGTTGCCCTTCGGCGCCCGAGGCGAGGACATTTCCCGGGTCCTCTCCACCCGAGCTGCCGTGTCGTTTGAATCGCGGGAAGGGATCGATCTCGCCATCGTTCGCGTCGAGGAGCCCATCGTCGCGGGCGACCGCACGTCGGTCCGGGTCCACGTGCTGAACTCCGGGATGATCACCGCGCGCAACGTGACCGTCGCGCTGGCCGACGGCTCGGAGCACGGCTCCGACGGCATCGTGATGCGGCACCTCGGCGACATGCCCCCCGCGAGCATCAAGTCCACCACCCTCAGCCTCACCTACCCGATCACCGACACCATCCGGCTGGGGGCGCTCACCGTGGCCGTGTTCACCCGGAATCACTCCATCGAGGAGGACGACGGGGTCCGCCGCTCCTCGGCCCAGCCCGAGAAGCCGGAGCCGGTGGCCATCCGGTCGATCGGCACGATCGCCTCGTGACGTGCTGATGCTCTGGAGCGGCGAGCGGCGGAAAGCCGCCCGGCCATCACTTCCGGAACAGGTAACTCAGCTTGAGGAAGTACGAGTCGCGCTCGCGCCCGAGCCGCGCGAACCGGAAGGCCTCGGGCTCCCGGAGCGTGCTGCCATATCCCAGGTAGATCACGGTCCCCGGAGTCGGTAGGTAGGAGAAGAGCCACTCCACCTGGAAGGTGTTGTCCGACGAGCCGAGCGCCCGCACCAGGGTGCCGCCGGGCCCCGGCACCAGCAGCGGATCATTGCTGCGGGAATCGTCTCGCAGACTGTCCTGGAACAGCGCCGTATACTGCCCCACCACCCGCAGGAAGATCGACCGGTTGAGCTGGTACTCCACCTTGAGACGGGGGATCCGGCCTTCCCCGACCCTGGAGCCGTCGCTGCGGCGGTAGTAATACTGCCAGATGTAGCTCCCATCCACCCGCAACCGGTCGGTCGGGCGCCACTGGGTACCCAGATTGAGCAGGCCGATGTTGGCGCTGGACCACTCGAAGAAATTCTCATCCCGCCCCCAGACCCACAGCGCGCTCAGCGAGAAATGCCGGAACTGCGGGGTGTCGAAGCTCAGCACGTAGTCGAGGTTGGGCAGGCTCGGCGTGCCGGTAAAGGGAATCGTGTCGACGGCGGCGCCGGTGCGGCGCTCGATCGCATAGCCGGTGTAGAGGGACGGGTCGAACCCGAACCGCTCGAACAGCACCGATCCGCCCACGTGCCAGCCGCCCCGGAACTGAAAATTGCTGTTGAAGTGGAGCTTCTTCTCCAGCGTCCCCCGGCCGTGCACGAAATCCCGGTATTCCCAGGTCCCGTCGAGCAGGACGTCGAACGACGCCCGCTCCAGTCTGCTGGCCTCGCCGCCGAACAGGTTGACGCTGTGGACCGCGATCGCGTCCACGATGTCGGGCCGGGACACCAGCCCGCTCGAGGCCCGGAAGTCGGGGTGGATGCCGGTGATGCTGTACCGGGTGCCGAAGCTCCGCCCGCTCCGGAGCAGCGTGGCCCGCCAGGTGGGGCCGGTGAGCACCGGGGCGCCGGGACGCGCGGTGCGGCTCATCGCCCCCTGGAGCTGCAGGCTGTAGCGCGGCCCCAGGACCAGGCGCGCGTCGCCCCCCAGCAGCCGGTTGGACGCGCTCCCGTCCTCCTTGTCGGTGTACAGCAGCCCGGCGCGCGACGAATGCCCCACGTCGCGCTGGACCCGGAGGATGTTGTAGACCGGATGGCTTCCCAGATCGAACGATCCCACCGTATCGTCCACCGCGCCGAGGTATCCGACGTTGAACCCGGCCACCTTGCCGGTCAGCTTGGCCGCGGCGAGCGGGCTCAGGATCCGGCGGGTGTAGATCAGATTGCCCGGCACCGCGAACAGCTCGTTCCCCTCGAGGAAGAAGGGCCGTTTTTCCGGGAACAGCAGCGCCTGGCGCGGGTCGGCCACCAGCTGGCCGGCGTCGGACTCCACCTCCGCGAAGTCGGGCCGCACGGTGCCGTTGAGGGTGAGATTCGTGGTGATGCCCCAGCGCACGTTGGCGCCGAACCGGGGATGGGTGAGATCGTGGGCGTCGTAGTCGTACCCGCCGGGCCCCGGCGCGCCGGCCACCCGGCCGGTCACCACCGGCGTGACATCGAGCACCACCCCGCGCCGCATGCCGGTGAGCCCGGTCAGATGCCCGGCCTGCGCCAGATAGGATGTGGCCGCGCGGCGGGCCGGCGCCCAGCTGTACTCGTACCCTCGGCTCTGCACCTTGCGCAGGATGTTGAAGCCCCAGGTCTGCGGGTCGGCGGAGGCGTAGCGCAGCGACTTGAACGGGATCCGGATCTCGATCTCGTACCCGGTCTCGGTCACCCGCCCCTTCGACTGAAACACGAAGTCGGGATTGATGTCCGGCGGCTCCCGCCCCACCGACAGTCCGCCGAAGCCGGCGCTGCTGGCCCCGCTCTCCACCATCATGCCGTCGCCCTGCACCCCCAGCGGGTTCGCGGCGAAGACCGCCGCCTGGCGGCCGTCGTTGAAGGTGCCCAGGAAGATGCCGATGTAGTCGTCGCTGTACATCCGGTCGCGGTCGGCCAGCGTCGCGTGCACGGTGCCCGGCTCGGCGAAGGCCCGGATGCCGAAGTGGATCGCGGTGGGGGAATACCAGACCAGCACCTCGGTCGAATCGTCGGCCGGCACGTCGTCGGTGGGCGCATAGCGGGAAAACCCGGTGAGCCGGGCCGCCTGCTGCCAGACCGGCTCGCTCAGCACCCCGTCGGTCACGGCCTCGGCGTCGATGCGCGGAATCGCGACGTCCAGCTGACGGGACCGGCCGTCGTAGCGATTGCCGCCCGGACCGGCGGCGAGAAGGAGAGCCAGGAGCGCGATCGTCACGCGGGGGTCCCGGGAAGAGAGGAGAACGGGGCGCTCACGCCGAGCGCCGATGGGTGAGTGCTTCGAGGGCCTGGGCCAGACGAGTGGTGCCGTCCCGGATCTCGCGCTCCCGGACCCCGGCGTAGCCGAGCAGCAGTCCGGGCCGGGTGGGGCGGGTGGCGAACAACGAGAGCGGCAGCACGTCCACCTGGTGCTCCTTCGCGGCCGCGGCCGCGGCGACGTCGCTGGTGCCCGGCGGGAGCCAGCCCAGGAGCGTCATCCCGGCGTCGGACGGCTGGATCTCGAGCGCGCCGGCCAGCTCGCGGCGCCCGTGGGATACCAGGATCTCCTGCCGCTCCTGGTAGAGCGCCCGCATCCGGCGGATGTGGCGCTCGAAATGTCCCTCGGCCATGAAGTCCGTCATCACCGCCTGGGTGAGCCAGGGCGGGGCGAAATCGGCAAAGCTGCGGAGCGCGGAGAACGCGTCGATCAGCGCGGGAGGCACCACCAGGTAGCCCAGCCGCACCGAGGGGAAGGTCACCTTGCTGAAGGTCCCGGCGTAGATCACCCCGCCGTGCGCGTCGAGTCCGTGCAGCGCCGCGAGCGGGCGGCCCACATAGCGGAATTCGCTGTCGTAATCGTCCTCGATGATCCAGGCATCGGCGGTCCGGGCCCAGTCCAGCAGCTCGAGGCGCCGGGCCAGCGAGAGCACCATGCCGAGCGGCAGCTGGCGCGACGGCGTGACGAACGCGACGCGGGCGTCGGGCGCCAGCCGCCGGCCCTCCTTCACCACCAGACCTTCGGGGTCCACCGGAACCGCCACACAGGTCGCACCGGCCGCGGTGAAGGCACCCCGTGCGCCGCTGTACCCCGGATCCTCGAGCCAGGCCCGGTCCCCCGGATCGAGCAGCACACGCGCGGCGAGGTCGAGCCCCTGCTGCGAGCCGTTGACGATCAGCACCTGCTCGGCGGTGCAGCGGACCCCCCGCGCGCTGCCCAGGTACTCGGTGAGCGCCTGGCGCAGCGGAAGGAACCCGAAGGGCTGGCCGTACGAGAGCGACCTGGCCTGGACCATCCGCCAGCGCCGGGCCATCAGGCGCCCCCAGGTGTCCACCGGAAAGATGTCGACCGCGGGCACCCCGGCGCGGAAGGCCCGGGGCGCTTCGTCGAGCCAATCGAGCGACCGGGAGGGAAGCGCCATGACCTCCCGCGCGCGCGCCCCCACGCGGCCCCGGTGTGCCGCGGGACGGCGGGCGGAGGCGCCTCCGGCCGGAGCGCGCAACGAGCGGTCCGGCAGCGTCGCGGCCACCCGGGTGGCCGCACCCACCCGCCCCTGCGCATACCCCTCGAGCCGGAGCTGCTCGTAGGCCTGGATGACGGTGCTCCGGGATACGCAGAGATCCCGCGCCAGGGCGCGGGTCGACGGGAGACCCCCGCCCGCCGGCAGGCGCCCCTCGAGAATCCGCTGCCGGATGCCGGTGTAGACCTGCTGATAGATCGGGAGACCGGATCCGGGATGGATGTCGAGGTGGACGATGGGTCCGCTGCTGGTTCGCCGGGGCATAGAATCCCTACGATAACCGGACTGGTACAAACGGGCCAGTTTGGCCGAATAGACCAGACCGGTTGCTCCGCAGCCCGTTTTGCCGCCGCGGGGCCGGTCCGGCGGCCCGTCCGGGGAAGAAGTAGAATTACCCGAGTCCAGCATGACCAGTCCGGCCCGGGCGAATACCCTATGATCGAAATCCGCACCGCGGAAACCCCCGACGAGATCGAAGCGGTACGGTTCCTCGTGCTGGCTCATGCGACCTCGCTCCGGGAGCACCCGGGGTCCAGCCAGGTGCGGGTCGACGCCGAGCATCTCCCCGGGGCCTACGTCGCTCCGCGCGGGCGGCTGTACCTGGCGAATCTCGATGGCATGCCGGCGGGCTGCGTGGCCCTGCGGCCGATCGAGGGTGCCATCGGCGAGGTGAAGCGGATGTTCGTCCTGGTCACGGCGCGGCGGCACGGGGTGGCGCGGGCGCTGATGGGCCAGCTCATCACCGATGCCCGGCGCATGGGCTATACCCACCTCCGGCTCGGCACCCTCGCCGAGATGTCGGCGGCCCAGGGCCTGTACCACGATCTCGGCTTTACCCGGATTCCCCAATACCGTGCCGATGAAATGATGGATACGGTATTCTTCGAGCTCGACCTGTCCCGGCGAGCCTGACTCGCCCCCATTCCCGTCCCGGAGTCCGGAGCCATGAGCATGAGAGTTCGTGTTGGAGGGATCTTGTTCCTTCTCGTCCTGCCCGCGGCCGTCTCGGCGCAGGCCGTGGCCGCGCTGAATCCGCTCTACGAGAACATCAAGGGCAACATCATCAAGTCGGCCGAGCTGATGCCGGAGGCCGACTACGCCTTCAAGCCGACGCCGGCCGTGCGGAGCTTCGGGCAGCTGGTGGGTCACATGGCCAACGCCAACTACGCCATGTGCGCCACCGCCAAGGGCGAGGCCAGTCCCGGCAAGCAGGACTTCGAGAAGACCACCGAGAAAGCCGCGCTGATCCAGGCCGTCAAGGACGCGTTTGCCTACTGCGATGCGGTCTTCAAGATGCCGGACGCTGCCTTTACGCCGATGGGCGAGCTGTTCGGCATGAAGATGACCCGGCTCGGTTTTCTGATGCTGGACGTGGCCCATGACAACGAGCACTACGGCAACATGGTGACCTACTTCCGACTCAAGGGCATGGTTCCCCCGTCCAGCCAGGGGAATTGACGCCAGTATGAGGCCCTCGCTCCGGGCCGGTGTCGTGGCCGTGGCGGTGGCGGTGTCCCCGGCGCGGGCCCAGGGGCCCGCGCCGGTCAACGACCTCCCGAATCCCTACCGGACGGTGGAGGGCTGGGCCAGAATGCCCGCGGGCCGGACCTGGGGATCCACCAGCGCGGTCGAGGTGGACCGGGACGGCAAGAGCATCTGGGTGGCGGAGCGCTGCGGCGCCAACAGCTGCGCCGGCTCCTCGCTGGATCCGGTGCTCGAGTTCGACGCCGGTGGCTCGCTGGTGAAGAGCTTCGGCGCGGGCCTGATGCTGTCTCCGCACGGTATCTTCGTGGATCGCGACGGGAACGTCTGGGTGACCGATTGCGCCTGCACCGGCACCGCGGCCCAGCGCGGCACGCCCGGCAAGGGGCACCAGGTCTACAAGTTCAGTCGGGACGGCAAGCTCCTGCTCACCCTGGGCACGGCCGGCGGGGCGCGGGAGCCGGAGTATCTCTATCAGCCCAACGATGTGCTGGTGGCGCCCGACGGCAGCATCTTCGTCGCCGAGGGTCATTCGTCGGCCGCGACCGCCAACGCGCGGATTCTGAAATTCGACAAGACGGGACGCTTCCTCAAAGCCTGGGGCGGCCGGGGCACCGGGCAGGGCCAGCTCGACCAGCCCCACGCCCTGGCGATGGATTCCCGGGGCCGGCTGTTCGTCGGCGATCGGGGCAACAACCGCATCCAGATCTTCGACCAGGAGGGAAACTGGCTCGCCACCTGGAGCCAGTTCAGCCGGCCGAGCGGGATCTACATCGACCGCCACGACGTCATCTACGTGGCGGATTCCGAGTCGGGCTCGGTGAATCCGGCGCACGGCGACTGGAAACGGGGCATCCGGATCGGCAGCGCGAAGGACGGCACCCTCACGGCCTTCATTCCCGATCCGGTGGACAAGGCGGGCGATACCAGCGCCGCGGAAGGCGTGGCGGCCGACGCGAAGGGGAACATCTACGGCGCGGAAGTGGGTCCGCGCGCACTGAAGAGGTATATCAAGCCATGAGCATCACCTTCAAGGTCAACGGGAAATCCGCCACGGTGGATGTTTCCCCCGATATGCCGCTGTTGTGGGTGCTGCGGGACGTGCTGGATCTCAAGGGCACCAAGTACGGGTGCGGCATCGCCCAGTGCGGAGCGTGCACCGTCCACGTGCGCGGGGTGGCCACCCGCTCCTGCGTGTTGCCCGTGGGCTCGGTGGCCGGCGCCGCCATCACCACCATCGAAGGGCTCTCCCCCGATGGCGGCCATGCGCTGCAGCGGGCCTGGGAGGAGCTCGACGTGCCGCAATGCGGCTACTGCCAGGCGGGCCAGCTCATGTCGGCGGCGGCGCTGCTGGCCAGGACGCCGAAGCCGACCGATGCCGACATCGACGCGGCCATGAACGGGAATCTCTGCCGCTGCGCCACGTATCTGCGGATCCGCCAGGCCATCCACCGGGCGGCGGGTGAACCGGCTCCGGCGTCCTCCTCGTCCGACCGGCCACGGTAAGGAGACCCCATGACGACCACCTCCACGCTGGGCCGCCGCGAGTTCCTCCGGGTCACCGCGATCGCGGGGGGCGGCCTGCTGCTGGGCACCTCGCTCGAGCGCTTCGGCGTCAGCCGCGCGCTGGCCGAGCCGCTGGCCGAGTTCGCGCCGAACGCCTTCATCCGCATCATGCCCGACGGCATCGTGACCATCATCGCCAAGAATCCGGAGATCGGTCAGGGCGTCAAGACCATGCTCCCGATGATCATCGCCGACGAGCTGGACGTCGACTGGGCGAACGTGCGCATCGAGCAGGCTCCGCTCGACACCGTCCGGTTCAGCGGCCAGTCGGCCGGCGGCAGCACCGCGACGCCCAACAACTGGATGCCGATGCGCCGGGTCGGCGCTGCGGGCCGGGCCATGCTGGTGGCTGCGGCGGCCGCCACCTGGGGAGTGCCGGAGGCCGAGTGCGACACCGCGCCGGGGGTGGTGCGTCACCAGGCGAGCGGCCGGAGCCTCAAGTACGGCGAGCTGCTGGAGAAGGCCGCCACCCTGACGCCCCCGGCGCTCGAGACCGTCAAGCTCAAGGAGCCCGGGGAGTTCCGCATCATCGGCCGGCCGGCCCGCGGGGTCGACACCCACGCCATCGTCACCGGCACCCCGCTCTACGGCATCGATGTCACCGTGCCGGGCATGCTCTACGCCGTGTTCGAGAAGTGCCCGGTCTTTGCCGGCACCGTCGCCAGCGTCGATCTCGACGCGGTCAAGGCGCAGCCCGGGGTCCGCCAGGCGTTCGTGGTGGAGGGAGGCACCGTGCTCAGCGGCCTGCTCGCCGGCGTGGCCATCCTGGCGGACAGCTGGTGGGCGGCGCGCAAGGCGCGGGACACCCTGAAGGTCACCTGGAACGAGGGCGCCACCGCCGACCAGAGCAGCGCCGGCTTTGCCGCGCGCGCGGCGGCGCTCGCGAAGCAGCCGCCCCAGCGCTCGCTCCGCAAGGACGGCGATCCGGACGCCGCGCTGTCCGGGGCGCTCAAGACGGTGCGCGGGGAATACTTCTATCCGTTCCTGGCGCACGCGTCGCTCGAGCCGCAGAACTGCACCGCCCATTTCGCGGACGGCAGGCTCGAGATCTGGGCGCCCAGCCAGACGCCCCAGAGCGGCCGCGGCCTGGTGGCGCGCACGCTCTCCATTCCGGAGGAGAGCATCACCATACACATCACCCGGAGCGGCGGCGGGTTCGGCCGCCGGCTCAACAACGATTACATGGTCGAGGCAGCCGCGATCGCCAAGCAGGCCGGGGTCCCGGTCAAGCTGCTGTGGACCCGCGAAGACGACATGCGGCACGATTTCTACCGTCCGGCCGGGTTCCATTATTTCACGGGCGGCGTGGATGCCGCCGGCAAACTGGTCGCGTGGAAGAACCACTTCGTCACCTTCGGCGAGGGCGAGCGGTTCGCGCCGAGCGCCGGGCTGGGCGCCACCGAATTCCCCCAGCGATTCATTCCGCATTACGCACTCGACTGCTCGGTCATGGCCTGCGGGGTGCCCACCGGCTTCCTGCGGGCTCCCGTCAGCAATGGAGTCGCCTTCGCGATCCAGTCGTTCATCGACGAGCTGGCCCACGCGGCGGGCAAGGACCCGGTGCAGTTCCGCCTCGACCTGCTGGCCGCCGGCTCGGCCGGCGAGGGGCTCGATGCCGACCGGATGCGCGGCGTGCTCGAGCTGGTCGCCGAGAAATCCGGCTGGGCCTCCCGCAAGCTGCCGCGCGGCACCGGCATGGGCGTGGCGTTCCACTTCAGTCACCGGGGCCACTTCGCCGAGGTGGTGCAGGCCACCGTGAGCCGTCAGGGAGAGGTCAAGGTGGATCGGGTCTGGGTGGCGGGGGACATCGGGAGCCAGGTGATCAACCCGCTGAACGCGGAGAGCCAGGTCCAGGGCGCCGTGCTGGACGGGATCGCCGAGGCGCTGGGGCAGGCAATCACCATCGAGAAGGGCCGGACGGTGGAGAGCAACTTCAACCGGTTCCCGCTCCTCCGGCTGGTGCAGGCGGCGCCGGTCGAGGTCCATTTCCGGAAGACGGATTTCCCGCCGACCGGACTCGGGGAGCCGGCGCTGCCGCCGGTGGTTCCGGCGCTCTGCAGCGCGATCTTCGAAGCCACCGGCAAGCGGATTCGCTCGTTGCCGATCAGGCAGCACGATCTCACGTGGAGCTAACCAGGGAGCCGGCCATGGACGAGAAGCACGCGGTATCGCGGCGGCGGTTCGTCGGCGGAGTGACCTCGGCGCTGGGGCTGCTCACGCTCGAGCCGGGACGGCTGGTGTCCCAGGGCGTGGGCCAGGTGCCCCGCCCCCAGACCACCCCGGACGAATACGACATGCTCGCCAAGCTCGCCAACAACGAGAATCCCTACGGCCCGCCCGAGTCGGTGATGAAGGCCATGACCGGCGCCTTCAAGTACGCCAACCGCTACGGCTACCCCGACGGCGGCATCGTGGACGCGATCGCCAAGCACCATGGGGTGCCTCGCGAGAACGTGATGCTGGGAGCGGGCTCCGGGGCGATCCTGGATGTGGCGGGCACCGCGCTGCTCCAGGACGATCGCCGGATCGTGAGCGCGGAGGTGTCCTACGACGTGCTCTTCCAGCACGTCACCGCGCTCAAGGCGGACCAGATCAAGGTTCCCCTGCTCCCGGATTTCCGCCAGGACATTCCCGCCACCATCGCGGCGGTCCACGCCAACTACCGGGACGTGGGCATGGTGTACCTCTGCAGCCCGAACAACCCCACCGGGCGGATCGTGACCCGGCAGGAGGTAGCGCAGCTGCTGGACGGGATCCCCTCCGACGTCCCGGTGCTGATCGACGAGGCCTACTTCCATTTCGTGGACGATCCGGACTACGCCACGTCGATCCCGTACGTGCTGGAGGGGCGCCAGGTCATCGTGTGCCGCACCTTCTCCAAGATCGCGGCGCTGGCCGGCATGCGGCTGGGCTACTGCATCGCGCCCCGCTCCCTGATCCAGCGGATGCGGCCCTACGCGGATGGCGGGGCCATCAACGCGATCGTGAAGTGGGGCGGCGTGGCCGCCCTGGCGGACACCGCGTCCCAGGCCTGGGTCAAGAAGACCACCCTCGAGCTCCGGGGAAAGACCCTGGCCGCGCTCCGCGAATACGGCTATGCGGTGGTGCCGTCGGACGCCAATTTCTTCATCGTGCACCTGCGCCGGCCGGTTCAGCCCGTCCTCGAGGAATTCCGGAAGCGGGGCGTGCTGGTGGGCCGGCCGTTCGCCGGGCTGCCGGAGCACCTGCGGGTGTCGGTCGGCACCGCCGACGAGATGAGCCGGTTCACGGCGGCGTTCAAGGACATCTTCCCGGCGGTCAAGGCGTCGAACAACGGACCGTGATGACCGACCGTCCGCCGCACGATGTGACGGTGCTGCTCGGCCGCGTCAACGCCGGCGATCCCAGCGCGCCGGGGCGGTTGCTCGAGCTGGTGTACGACGATCTCCGGCAGCTCGCCGCCGCCTACATGCGGAAGGAGCGCGCCGACCACACCCTCCAGGCCACCGCGCTGGTCCACGAAGCCTACCTGCGCATGGTGGACTGGAAGACGGTGACCTGGGAAAGCCGGGCCCAGTTCTTTGCCGTGGCCGCCCAGGTCATGCGCCGGGTGCTGGTGGACCACGCCCGCCACAAGAACGCCGCCAAGCGCGAGGGCGTCCAGCAGAAGCTGACGCTGGACGAGGCCGTGAGCTTCGCGGACGAGAAGGAGTTCGACATCCTCGCGCTGGAAGACGCCCTGCTGAGTCTGGAGCATCTGGACAAGCGGCAGGCGCAGATCGTCGAGCTCCGCTTCTTCGGCGGCCTCTCCATCGAGGAAGCGGCCCACGTCCTGAAAATTTCGCCGGCCACGGTCAAACGGGAGTGGACCGTGGCCAAGGCCTGGTTTCAGCGCGAGCTCCGGCAGACCCCCGAGACCTGATCCTCCATGCAGCCGCAGGAATGGCAGCGCATCAAGGACGTCCTGGCGGCGGCGCTCGATCGCCCCGCGGAGGAGCGGACCGGATTCCTGGCCGAGGCCTGCGGCGCCGACCTGGAGCTGCGCCGGGAGGTCGAGTCGCTCCTGGCGGCCCACGAGGAGCCGGAGAACCTGCTCGAGCGGCACGCCCTCGATCTGCCCGGCCGCCTCGACGCCGCCACCACCACCTACGCCGGCAGGCAATTCGGTCCCTACCGCGTGGTGCGCGAAGTGGGCCGGGGCGGGATGGGCGCGGTATTCCTGGCCGAGCGGGCCGACGGCGCCTTCCGGCAGCAGGTGGCGCTCAAGATCATCCGCCACGGCGTGGCCGGCGGGGAGCTGGAGCGGCACTTCCGCCGCGAGCGGCAGATCCTGGCGTCGCTGAATCACCCCAACATCGCGCGGCTGCTGGATGGCGGGGTCTCCGATACCGGCGAGCTGTTCCTCGCCATGGAATTCATCGCCGGGGAGCCGCTGCTCGTCTATGCCGAGCGTCACGAGCTGACGGTGGACGCCCGGCTCCGGCTTTTCCTCAAGATCTGCCGGGCCGTGTCGTTTGCCCACCAGCGTCTGATCATCCACCGGGATCTGAAGCCGTCCAACATCCTGGTCGCCCCCGACGGCGAGCCCCGGCTGCTGGACTTTGGTCTGGCCAAGTTCCTGGAGCCGCTGCCGGCCGAGGGCGCCGCGGAACGCCAGGACGAGAGCGACGCCGCCTTCCGCGCCTTTACTCCGGCCTACGCCTCGCCGGAGCAGATCCTGGGCAAGGCGGTCACGACCGCCTCCGACGTCTTCAGCCTGGGCGTCATCCTCTACGAGCTGCTGACCGGGGAGAAGCCGTTCCATTTCGAGGGCAAGGGCCTCGACGATATCGTCCGGACCGCCACCACCGGCGAGCCGTCGGCGCCCAGCCGAGCGGTGCGCGCGGACCGGCCCCAGAGCGCCACCCGCCGGCGCCAGCTCAAGGGCGACCTGGACACCATCACCCTCAAGGCCCTCCAGAAGGACCCGGCCCGCCGCTACCAGTCGGTGGCGGACCTGGCCCGCGACCTCGAGCGGCACTTCGACCATCTGCCCATCGCCGCGCGGCCCAACACGCTCGGGTACCGCGCGTCGCGGTTCTATGAGCGCAACCGGATCGCGGTGGCGGCGGCGGGACTGATCGTCCTGGCCGTCATCGCGGGCCTGACCATCGGGCTCGGACAATACCGGAACGCCAGGCGGGAGAGCGCCAAGGCGGCGGCGGTCAGCGGCTTCCTCCAGAACATGCTGGTGACCGGCAACCCCAGCGGCGGCCGCAAGGGATATCAGACCACCATCACCGACGTATGGCAGGAGGCCGAGGCGCGGCTCGACAGCGGCGAGCTGGTGAAGCAGCCCGAAGTCCGGGCCGAGCTCCGGGAGGTGGTCGGCGCGGGTTACTTCGGCCAGGGCGATTACGTCGCGGGAGAGCGCAACCTCCGCCGGGCCCTGACCGAGCAGACCCGGCTCTACGGCGCCGGCAGCCCGAAGCTGCTGAAGTCCGAGTTCACGCTCGCGGCGCTGTTCTTCGCCACGGCAAACTACGACAGCGCCGAGCGGATCTTCGGGCCCCGGCTCGGCCTGCTGCGCGAGGAGTATCGCCAGGGAAGGATCGAGCCCGCCTTCATGGCCCAGAGCCTGGGCGACTACGCCGTGATGCAGCGGGCGCGGGGCAACACCCTGGAGGCGGAGACCCTGCTGCGGGAGAGCCTGGCCATCAGCACCGAGCGCCGGGATGCCGTGCAGGCGGACCAGGCGCGGGCCATGCTGACGCTCATCCTGATCGACCGCGGGAAATTCGACGAGGCGGAGGGCTTGCAGCGCGCGGCGGTGGAGAAACACCGGAGCCTGGCGAACCACCGGACGCCGGAATTCTGCGGCGCGCTCACCCTGCTCGGCATCATCCAGATGGAAAAGGGAGACCTGCGCGACGCGGAGGCCAGCCTGCGCGAGGCCGAGGGCCTCTACCGCCAGCTCTACGGCCCGAACTTCATCGCGATCTACGACAATCTGCGGCTGCAGGCCCAGGTGGCGTATCTGGCCGGCCGGTATGCGGAAGCCGGCGCGAAGATCGACCAGGTGCTCGAGAACTACCGCCGCAACTCCAATCCCAAGTACATCAGCTTCGCCACCGCCCTCACGGTGCAGGGGCTGATTCTCAACCGGCTGGGCCGGAGCACCGAGGCGGAACAGGCGCTGCGCGAGGCGGTGGCCCTGCGGGAGGCCAATCTCCCACCGGGCCATTTCATGACCGCCCTGACCCGGGGGGCCCTGGGCGAGTGCCTGACGGCCCAGGGGCGCTACGCCGAAGCCGAGCCGCTGCTGCTCGACAGCTTCGGCAGCCTGGAGCGGTCGCAGGGCGCCGATAACCCGCGCACCCGGCTCGCGCTGCAGCGGCTGGTGGTGCTCTATGAGAAGTGGGGCAGGCGGGAGGCCGCCGACGCATACCGCCGGCGGCTTCCCGCGAAGCGGACCTGACCCCCGCTACGGGAGCCGGAGCGCCACCAGCGAGGTGCTCGCTCCGGCACCGGTCGCGAACACGATGTACTGGTGCCCCTCGTGCATGAAGGTCATCGGCACCGCGGTGGTGCGGGAGGGAATCTCCACCGCGCCCACCTGCTTGCCGGTCGCCTTGTCCACCGCGTACAGCATCGGCTTGGCTCCCGGCAGACCGCCGCTCCGCCCGGTGCCGTAGATCACCAGCGTCTTGGTGGTGATCACCTGGGCCTGCCCCCGGCTCGGGCCGGGAGGCAGCGTCACGCCGGCGAACAGGGGATCCTTGCTGGCGACGGCCGGCTGTCCGCCGTTCGAGGTCCACCAGACCTTGTCGCCCGAGTTCAGATCGTACCCGGTGATGCCGCCGAGCGGCTTCGGCTTGAGAATCGAGACCCCGCCGATCAGAGTGGACGGACCCCGGTCGTCGAACCCGCCGCCCTTGTCGGCCGGGGGCTGATACCCCGGCGGGGGCGGCAGCGCTCCGATCAGGCCGCAGTTGTCGCGCGGGGAGCTGTACCGGAACTCCGAGCAGGGGTCCTTCTTGAGCGTGATGGCGTTGAGTCCGGTGAGCGCGGCCACGTACAGCATCCCGGTTTCGGGATCCGCCGCCGTTCCGCCGTCGATGTTCACGCCGCCGCTGGCGCCCGGCGCGTACCAGGAGCATTTGAGCTTGCTGGAGCCGTCCGACGTCGAGCCGGGAATGAAGTACGGCCCCATCCGGCAGAGCCGCGCGATCTTGAGCGCCGAGTCCTTGATGGCCGGGGTGTAGTCGATCAGGTCCTGCTCCTGGAGCCCCTGCTGGGCGTAGGGCGCCGGCTTGCTGGGAATCGGCTGGGTGGGCCAGGTCTGCTCGCCCGGGCACGTCGCTCTGGAGCACCGGCGTCTCGACGATGGGCCAGATCGGCTCCCCGGTGGCGCGGTCGAGCACGTACACGAAGCCCTGCTTGGTGGTCTGCGCCACCACCTTGCGCCGCTTCCCGTCCACCGTCACGTCGAGCAGGTTGGGCGCCATCGGGCTGTCGTAGTCCCAGATGTCGTGGTGCACGAACTGGTAGTGCCAGCGCCGCTTGCCGGTCTTCACGTCGATCGCCACCAGGCTGCTGCCGAACAGGTTGTTCCCCGGCCGGTGGCCGCCGTATTCGTCCATCAGCGGCATCCCGACCGGGATGTACACCAGGCCCAGCTCCGGATCGGCGGAGTAGGTGGCCCACGCGTCGTTCTTCCCCACCCCCTCGGTGCCGATCTTCGTGCCGTTCTTCCAGGTGTCGGCGCCGAACTCCCCCGGCTGGGGAATCAGGTTGAATTTCCAGAGCTGCTTGCCGGTGTGCACGTCGAATCCGCGGATGAAGCCGGGGAGGTTGTGCAGCCGGATCGGGTAGTAGCCGTGGACCGCGGAGTTGCCCACCACGATCACGTCGTTCACCACGATGGCCGGCGAGCTGTTGGCGATCTCGCCGAGCGCCGGATCGATGCCGATGGTGCCGTCGGCGCCGGTCAGGGTCTTGGGATCCCAGGTTTCTCCGGGCCGGGCCTTCCGGGCCGGGGCGGCGTCGCTGATGATGAGCGGGCCGGAGTCGTCCACCGCGAGCGGCACCAGCGGCAGGCCCAGTCCGTCCATCAGATCCACGATGCCGTTCCGGCCGAACCGGGGATCGGGGATGCCGGTCTTGGCGTCGAGCGAGGCCAGGTGATAGCCGGGAGTGACCACGATGACCCGTTCCGCCTTCCCGTCGGTCCAGTACGCCAGCCCGCGGCCGGCGAACTGGCGGGGCGCCTTCTGCCAGCGGATGCCTTCGTCCAGCCGCCACATCCAGAGCGTCTCGCCGGTGGCGGGATCGAGCGCCGTCGCGACCCGGCGGGTGGTGGCCACCGTGAACAGCCGGCCGTTGGCGTAGAGCGGCGTGGTGCGGTAGTACTCGTCGCTGCCGAAGGGGCCGGCGTTCCACTGCCACGCCAGCTTCAAATCGTTGAAGTTGCCCGCATTGATCTGGTCGAGCGGAGAGTAGCGGGTGCTCCACAGGTCGCCGCCCCAGGCCCGCCATTCGCCGGGCACGTTGCCGCGTGCCCCGGCCGGCATCTGGGCATTGGCGGAGCCTGCCAACAGCAGGACGCAGAGGACCCGGAAGCCGCGGAGCGATCGAGCAGCGAAGACCAACCACGGGTGAACCGTCCCCTCGGAGGAGAATCCGCGTTCTCCGCGTTCTCCGCGCAATCCGCGTCCGCGGTGTACCATCTCGGCCTCATACGACATAGGGCGGTCACCTCTGTTGGGTGGAATCCCGCTTGACCAATCCGATCCGGATCTTCTTGAGCGCCGTCGAGTCGGACGGGAGCTCTTCCGCCCCGGCCGGCATCCCGTTCATCTTGAGCAGATAGGCCACCACGCCGGCATACTCCTCCGGCGCCAGGCTGCCCGGCTCGCTCTTGGGCATCGATTCGCTGACGTACCGGTACAAATCCCAGAGCAGCCGCCCCTCCCATTTCACGGCGAAGACCTTGCCGGCGTGCGACGCCTGGGTATGGCAGCTCGCGCAGCTGAGCTCGTAGATGCTGCGGCCCTGCACGGCCTGGGCGGCGGTGTAGACTCCGGCGCCGGTCAGGCGGGTCGAATCGGGGAGGGCCCGCTGCGCCAGGGCGCGGGGCGGTACCGCCAGTATGCCTGTCGCGGCGAGCAGGCGCAATGCGGCGCTCACAACCCCTCGGCTTCCACGACGGGGTCGCCCTTTCCCGCCGGCGCGATCCGCCGGACCAGTCCATACATCACCCACCCCAGCCCCAGGACGATCAGCGCCAGCATCGCCGCCCGCATCAGGCTCGCCAGGGTGATGGCGTCGAGCGCCGGCCACTGGAACCGGTATTCCAGGAGGGTGGCCCCCCGCTCGGTCATCCAGTGCCAGGCGGTGTGGGCCACGATGGCCGAGAGCAGGATCGTCCCGGCCCGCTCCGGGATCCGCTGGAACAGCCAGCCCAGCACCGGAACCGTCAGCAGCAGCACGAAGACCTGCCCCAGCTCGACCCCCACGTTGAACGAGAGCAGCGACGTGGCCAGGTGCGAGCCGGCGAACTGGAGCGATTCGCGCAGGAAGAACGAGAAGCCGAACCCGTGCACCAGCCCGAACCCGAACGCCAGGAGCCAGCGCCGCTCCAGCCGGGCGCCCAGGATATTCTCGAACGCCATGTAGACGATCGAGAGCGCGATCAGGGTCTCGATCAGCGGCGCGAACCAGAGCCCGGTCGGCGCGAGACCCAGGCTCGAGGCGATCAGGGTGACCGAGTGCGCCACGGTGAAGGAGGTGACGATCGCCACCAGGGGGCGAATCCGCCGGAACGGGATGACCAGGCAGAGCAGGAAGAGCAGATGGTCGATGCCGTCCAGGATGTGCAGGAACCCCAGCTTCACGAAGCGCAGCGCCGCCTGATGCCAGCGCGGATCGAGGCGCACCATCCCCGGATCGCCGAGGAACTGGTAGGCCCGCTCGGCGCCGCCCGGCGGCAGGAACCGGAGCACCGTGGTGGTGCGCACGCCGAGCCGGGCCAGCGTCGGGTTGACCGAGAAGCTCGAGCGGTCCGATTGAATCGGGTATTCCAGCAGCACGTCCAGCATCCCCTGCTGCCAGACCAGCTCGGTCTCGACCGGCAGGGGCGGGCCGGTGATGTGGCGCACCGCGTCGGCGTAGGTCTCGAACGACCGGTCGGCGGGCAGCGACACCTGGGTGGCGACGATCCGGGGATCCGCCAGGGCGGTGCCGTTCTCGACCAGCTCGAGAGACCCCGCGATCCAGAGCCGGGCCGCGTTGGCGAGCTCCGGCCCGACCCGCGCCAGATCGAGGAAGCCCTCCCCTTTGAGGGGGAACTGCATGTCCCGCATCGCCTCGAGGGGCACCCGCACCACCACCCGGAGCACCGATCCTTCGGGCCGGATGAAGGCCAGGACCGTCACCCGGGAGGGAATGTCGTGCGCGGCCGCCCGGGGCACGCCCAGCAGCGACAGACCCCCCGCCAGAGCGGCGGCCAGCCAACGCCGGGATGTTCGCGGGTGCATGGCGAGAGTATACTCTTTCCCGCCCCCCGAGGCAGGGGGCGCCTCGCGACAAAGGAGACCCGGATGAACCGGAACCGCAGCCTGATGCTGGGGGCCGCGCTGATGGCCCTGATCCTGGCGCTCGGCGCGGGCCAGGCCGTGCTGGAAGCCAAGCAGGGCCAGGCCGTGGAGGCGCCCCGCTTCGAGGTGGATCCGCTCTGGCCCAAGCCGCTCCCCAACCACTGGATCCTGGGCTCCACCATCGGCGTCGGGATCGACTCCCGCGACCACGTGTTCATCATCCACCGGGGGGACCCGACCCTCGAGCAGCGGACCGAATCGGGCGCCGACGCCAACCCGCCCCGGGGGGAATGCTGCCGCGCCGCGCCGCCGATCCTGGAGTTCGACCCCGACGGGAATCTGGTCAACTCGTGGGGCGGGCCGGCGGCGGATTACGTGTGGCCGCTTTCCAATCACGGCATCGCGGTCGACAACAAGGACAACGTCTGGATCGGCGGGAACGGCCGGGACTCGTCCCGGAGCGATTCCCAGATCCTCAAGTTCACCCACGAGGGCCGCTTCCTGGCGGCGTTCGGCCTGCCCAACCAGGCGGCCAACAGCAACAGCCTGGAGCACTTCGGGCGGGTCGCCAAGATCTCCTTCGATCCGGGGGCCAACGAGGCCTACGTGGCGGACGGGTACGGCAACAAGCGGGTGGCCGTGCTGGACATGGACACCGGCAAGATCAAGCGTTATTGGGGCGCCTACGGCCACAAGCCGGACGATGCCAACCTCGGCCCCTACAACCCCGATGCGCCCCTGGCCCAGCAGTTCCGCAACCCGGTGCACTGCGCCGAGCCGAGCAACGACGGGCTGGTGTACGTCTGCGACCGGCCCAACGACCGGATCCAGGTGTTCAAGAAGGACGGCTCGTTCGTCAAGGAGGAGCGGGTCGCCCCGCGCACCCTGGCCGACGGGTCGGTCTGGGATATCGCCTTCTCCAAGGACCCCCAGCAGAAGTACATCTTCCTGGCCGACGGGAAGAACGAGAAGGTGTACGTGATGGACCGGCAGTCGTTGCAGATTCTCACCAGCTTCGGCGACGGCGGGCGCCAGCCGGGCCAGTTCTTCGCGGTGCACAGCATCGCCACGGACTCGAAGGGCAACATCTACACCACGGAAACCTACGAAGGCAAGCGGGTCCAGAAGTTCGTCTACCAGGGCATGGGCCGGGTGACGGCCAGGAACCAGGGCGTGGTCTGGCCCAAGCGGCCGTGAGCCACCAGCCATTCAACTCGCAGTCGGAGGCACGACCATGAAGGCTCGACTCGGCACTGTGCTCGTTCTGCTCGCCCTCCCCGCCACGGCATCCGCCCAGGTGGTCGGCACCCTCAACCCGCTCTACCAGATGGTCAAGGGCTACCTGGTCAAGTCCGCCGAGCAGATGCCGGCGGAGAACTATTCGTTCAAGCCGGTGCCCACGGTGCGGAGCTTCGGGGAGATCATCGGACACCTGGCCAACGAGAATTTCGAGATGTGCGCCGCCGCCAAGGGCGAGAAAAGCCCGCACGCCGGCCAGGATTTCGAGAAGGACACCGACAAGGCCGCGCTGGTCAAGGCGCTCAAGGACGCGATGGCGTACTGCGATCCGCTCTACGCCATGACGGACAAGGCCTTCACCGGGGAAGCCGTGCTCTTCGGCCAGAAGATGACCGAGCTCGGCGTGCTGGCCCTGAACGTGACGCACGACAACGAGCACTACGGAAACATCGTCACCTACCTGCGCATCAAGGGGCTGGTGCCGCCCTCGAGCCAGGGGCCCGGCATGTAGCTCGGCTGGGTTGGGGGGGGGAGGAATCGGGGGGGGTGACGGTTTTCGCCGGGATCGTACGCAAGGCATTGGTAGGAGCGTAAAGGCAGCACCGCTCCGTCCCGGCGAACCCTCAATTCGAAGCCCCCCATGTCGAGCAGAACCTCGCGGCACCTGCCCCCTCTGGTGTACCTCGTTCTTGCCACCGCCCTGGCCTGCAGCAGCCCGGGCGGCGGCGGTCCGACCGGCAACACCCCGTCCATTTCCATCGCCATCTCTCCCACCAGCGGCTCGGTGGCCCAGGGAGGGACCGTCACCGTCGCGGCGACCGCCACCGGATCGGGCGGTTTCAGCGGCACGGCCACGTTCGCGGTGACCGGCCTTCCGGCGGGGGTCGGGTTCAGCGTGTCGAACTCCCAGACGTCCGGCTCGATCACCACCGCCTCGATCCTCATCTCGGTCGGGGCCGGCGCGGCGGCCGGCCCCAGCACCCTGACCGTCACGGCCAGCGGGACCGGCGTGACCAGCGTGAGCACCTCCTTTGCCCTCACCGTCACGTCGTCCGCGGTGCCGGGCTACACTCTGGCCGCCACGCCGGGGACGGTCAGCCTGGCCCAGGGCAGCAACGCCAACAGCACCATCACGATCACCCGGACCGGCGGGTTCGCCGGCAGCGTCGCCTTCACGGCGACCGGCGCGTCCACCGGATTGACCGCGACCTTCAACCCCACCAGCACCACGGCGAACAGCTCGACCGTCACCCTGGCGGCCACGGCCGGCGCGGCCACCGGCACCATCACACTGACGATTCACGGCACCGCCGCCGGGCTGGCCGACCAGACCACGACCATCCAGGTCACCGTCACCGCCGCCAGCGGCAGCAACACCGTGACGCTGGATTTCACCGGTTGCGGGCCGTTCCTCAACCCGGTGTGGCTCGCCTTCCAGGACGGCTCCGGTCCGTGGACCCGGGTCATCCCGACGGGGTCGGTGTACCAGTTCTCCATCTCGAGCGGCAAGGGCGGCTACGCCCTCGCGACGGTGAGCGGCGCCAACTCCACGGTCAGCGTGGTGCTGGTCTCCCAGTCGGATTTTGCCGGCGGCACCCCGGTGGTATTCTGTCCGCCCACGGTCCTCAAGACCGTGAACGTGACGGTCAGCGGACTCACCGCCAACGACATCGCCTTCTTCTCGCTGGGCGGCGGGACGGCCTTCGCGCTCAGCTCGACGCCGAATCCGGTCCAGCTCCTCGGGGTGCAGAGCGGGCTCCAGGACCTGGTGGCCTACCGCACCGCGACCCTCGGCCCTCCCGCGGCCGGCGATCGCGCCATCATCACCCGCGGCCTCAACGTCGCGAACGGGGGATCCGCGGGCACCCTCGACTTCGTCAACGGGCCCCTCATCACCCCCGTGCCGGGGACCATCACGGTGGCGGGGCTGGTGGCGGGCGACGCGATGTCGGGCAGCATGATCTACTACACGGGGGCGCAGGCCTCCTGCACCGCGGCCGCGCTGTACGCCATCCCCAGCAGCGCCGCGGCCGCGCGCAGCCTGTTCGGGATCCCCGCCGGGGCCCAGCAGGCCACCGATCTGCACAGCATTGCCCTCACCGCGATCAACGGGTCCACGACCCGCTCGATTCAGCAGTCGTTCCACACCTTCGCGGACCAGACCATCACGCTCGGCGTCAACCTCCCGACGCCCACCGTGACCAGCCTCGCGCAGGCGGGGTACAAGCGACTCCAGGGCGTCGGCATCATCCCCACCGATTACCCGACCAGCGCCTCGCTCACCTACACCCAGCAGGGCACCGCGAAGTCGGCGGTGATCACCGCCACGATGGGCTGGATCGG
Organism: uncultured Gemmatimonadales bacterium; assembly: GCA_963762545.1. Classification (GTDB taxonomy): domain Bacteria; phylum Gemmatimonadota; class Gemmatimonadetes; order Gemmatimonadales; family GWC2-71-9; genus JABFSM01. Next base: position 44,649 of record CAVXLC010000007.1, read on the forward strand.
CGGCAGCACGGCCACGCTCACCTTCCCCGATTTCTCGGCGGTGAGCGGGTGGGACAACTCGTGGGTTCCGGCGCCCGCATCGACGGTGGACTGGACCTTCATGGCGACGGACATCAACTACACCGGGCAGCCCTGCTCCGAAGGGGCGCGGCTGCGGGCCGGCCGGGTGAAGGGCGTGAACTAGGGCTCAGTCCTCCTCGGCGCCGGCCACGCCGAGGAGGCGGCGGACCGCGCGAGTGAGCCAGTTCGCGAGCGCGTAGCGCCAGGGCCAGCGGGCTCCGTTCCGGGTCAGACTGCGGTTGCCGGACCACCCGCCGAAGGTCGCGGTGACGGTCAGCTCGCCGTCGTCGAGCATGCCCTCGACGAGGTAGGGGATCAGCTGGCCGGTCTTGTGGTGGCGGCCCATGCCTTCGAGCCGGAGCGCGCCCGATTCCCGGTCGAACGTTCCCCTGGCGATGTCGGCGCGATTACCGGGCCGCCCGTTCAGCACGTCTCCGGTCACCCGGTCCGCGCCATCGAACCGGAGATCCAGAACATTCACGCCGTGCTGTCCCCAGCGGCCGGAGATCGGGTCGCGCCGGGTGGACCGCGGCCGGCCCGGCTTGATGAAGCCGCCTTCCTGGAACAGGGCCTGGATCTCCGCTTCGCTCAGGGCCCGGTCGTAGATCCGGATGTCGTCAATGGCGCCGCGGAAGAAGAACCAGGGCTCGACCGACCCCTTCCGGCCGATGTGCAGCGGCTGCTCGGCGTGGCTCCGGAGCGGATCATCCACCGCGTCGTGGCGGACACCGTCCACGTAGAGGGTGTGGCGGCCCTCGGCGACGGTCGCCACGACGTGATACCACTCCCCGAACCGGATCCGGAGCTTGCACTCCGGGTCGCGGGCGCAGATCATCCGGTGCCAGACCAGGTGACGGCCCCGCACGCTCAGCTGAAAGACCCGGCGGGACTGGTCCTCGTCGTTGCCGTCGTCCTGCGCGATGATGCAGCTGGACCAGCCGCCCCGGTTCAGGTCGCGCCGGGCAAAGCAGGCCCAGACCGACACCGAGAGCGCGTTCCCTGCGGCCGGCGGCGGCGGGGACACGACGACCTCGTCGTCGATGCCGTCGAACTGGTAGGCGGTCTCCGGCGTGCCGAATCGATCGGCGGTGAGCGTGGCGCCGCGCACGACACCGTGGCGGCCATGCCCGCTGGTATCGTCCGCGTTGCCCCGGAACAGGTATTCGGCCACCAGGCCGTCGCGAAGGGACATCACCGGCAACCCTGCTGCATCGTTGTCTGCTTCCGGATCCCGCCAGCCTCAGGGACATTACTTCATGGGCGGCTCACGTCAATGACCGGAGGCGTTGGTCCGGGAGTGTCCGGGGGCGCGAACCCGAAGGTGAGATCCACATGCACCAGGATCTCCTCCTGCATCCGCAGCACGCCGAGCATCTTGGTCAGGCCGCCGATCGTGTAACGCTTGAGATTCAGCGGGACCTCGCCGCGCACCCGGACGCCATCGCGGAGGAAGACTACCGTCGCGGGAATGGCGGCGCGCTGTTTGACGCCATGGATCAGGAAGTACCCCTGGAGCGTGACCGCGACGGTGTCTCCCCGCGCCCCACCGGGTACGACGTCGGTCAGCTCGTACCGGATCGTCGGGTACTTGTCTGACTCCATGGACTTGTTGAGGTCGGCATCGCGCCGGGCGTTCCCCGTGACGAGGGTCCGGACCGGCGCCTCGACCCAGCCTCGCACCGAGGCCAGCGTCGGACCGCCGGTCATTTCCCCGCGCACGGTGGTCGTGGTGCCGGTGAAGTCGCCCAGCGTGGCGCGGCCGTCGAAGCTGAGGGAGCCGGTCCGGACGGTGCCGTCCGGAATCGGCGTCTGCGCCAGGGCGTTGCCCGCGGCGCACCAGCTACCGGCGACGAGCAGCAGCAGGGCGTTGCGCAGAAGAGGCAAGGTGGTGAGTCCTTCCGGATCTCGAGTGGAATGCGTCAGCGCGGATACCGCCCGACCGCCGCACGAAACACGACCCGTCCGCTCACCCCGTCGGCGGGCACGGCGTACAGCTCCCCGGTGATGCCCAGGCTCGGCGTCACCGACCAGGTGGCGCCGCCGAAGACCGTCACCCGTTCGAGATTGACCTCGACCCGACGCTGGTCCAGCTCCCCGAACTGGTTCACGAAGTGCACCTGGAAGCGGGGGCGGAGCCGGGTGTAGCCGCCTCCCGCGTACGGGCGGACCCGGCCCCGGGCGAGCGGGAAGGCGAACGCGAGATCGGCCCCGAGGATGTTGGGCCGGAACCGGTCGTCCGAGCGCTGGCCTCCGGAGCACTCGCTCGATGCGTCGGCGAGCGCCGCGTCGTCGCAGGTGATCGGCGCGCGGACCGACCCGAAGGTGGCATGGCCGCGGAGCGCCAGCACCATCCCGTCCGGGCGACCGATGCTCTTCCCGAGCGAGAGACCGAACAGGTTGCCCCGAACCCCGTTGACCCGGACCGGCGGAATCCAGCTCACCTGGAGCGCGAGTCCGCCGGGTATCGGCAGCGTCACGCGCGGCCGGGGCAACACCGGCAGCAGGTCGGTGTTCTCCGGTCCCTTGCCCGGGCGGCAGACGGTCGGGGTCGCCGTCGCCGGCCCGACGCCGGGGACCGACGCCGCCTCCACGCCGACCCGGAACGCCGGCCGGAGCTCCGGGGCTCCGGCGGGACTGAAGGCCAGCGGCACCGAGAAGCTGGCCAGCGTCCTGGCTTCGTTCGAGTGGGGCCCCGGGAAGCAGTCCCCCTGGGCGGCGGCGACGGCCGGAACCGCGAGGAGCGTGGCGAGCATCACGGCCGGACGCCGCATCACCGCACCTCGATGGTGCCGTGCATCCCGGAGGTGAGCGTGCCGTGCACCTCGCAGAAGAAGGCGTAGGTCCCTGGCGTGATGAACCGGAACGAGTAGGCAGCGGGAGCGTTGACCGGGGCGCCGCTCCTCGCCTGGTCCCGGGCGCCGCCGACGAAGACCTCGTGATTGACGTTGTGCACCCCGTCCACCCAGGTCCAGGTGACCGTCGTCCCGGCCGGGATGGTCACATTCGCCGGCACGAACCGGTTGCCGCCGCCGCTGCGGAGTTGGATGGTCACTCCGGGCGGGTTAGCGCCAGGGTCCAGGGCGGTCGCACTGAAGGACACCGGCGCGCCGATCGCGTCCTCCGCCAGGGCCGCCTGCGCGCTCTGCGGACCGGGATCGCTCCCCAGGTGCCAGACGCTGGTCGAGATCCCGTCCGCGCCGGTGGTATCCACGCTCGGCGTCATGCGCGCGCCGGCTCCCGACGCGCTCCAGACCACTACCTCACCCGCCGCCGGTACGCCGCCGCGCAGCGCCACGATGCGCACCGGCATGGGGAGATCCCCTCCGGAGAAACCGGACTGGTTGTTGCCGGTCGGTCCCGCCGCCTCGATCGCGAGCGGCTCCCCCGGGTTGGGGCCGCTGCCGCCCTGATCGCCGCTGCCCTGGTAGCCGCCGCCGCAGGCGGCCATGGTCGCCACGGTCACGAGCGCCGTCTGAAGCCGGATCCTGTTTGCCCTGCTGACCATCGTCTCCCTGTCCTCTCTTGATTGATGTCATGCCTCGAGGGTCCGCCCTCGGAACGGCCGGAAGAGTAAGGGTCGGGGATACCGGTCGAAATCAGGAAATTGGCCGTGCGCGTGCAGGAATTTTCGGGGGGGATGGCGTAGGGCGCGGGACTACGGATTAAGCAGTAGCCCTCCGTCTGACAACCTTGTTCCGGTATTTCCCACCGCCAGGGGCGCCGCGTCCGATACTCCCGCCGGTGGTCCGTCGCTAGCCTTGTCCCCGTGATCGATTCTCTTCACGCTGGAGTGCGCCGTGAAATCGAGAGTGCCAGGCGACATGAGTAACCCGCTCGCTCTCCTGGTGCTGCTGGGGCTCCTCGGCGCCGCGCCGGTCGTGGCCAACCGGCCCGCGGCGGAATCGCGGCACGAGGAGGTCGGCCGGCTGCGCACCGCCATCATCGCCGAGAGCGAGCCGAACAACACCGCGGCCACGGCCCGCAGCGTGGCGCTGGGAGACCGGGCCATCGGGATCGTGAATCCGGCGGGCGACGTGGACACCTGGTCCGTGGATCTGACCGCCGGACAGATCCTGAGCGTGGACGTGGACGCGGCGTCGGCCGGGTCGCCGCTGGACCCGGAGCTCACGCTCATCGCGCCCGACGGTACGACCCAGCTCGCCTTCAACGACGATTTCGACGGGCTCGACAGCCGCATCTCCTTCCGCATCCCCGCCACCGGCCGCTACTACGTGGTGATTCGCGGGTTCGGGGCTTCGGGAGGCTCGACGCTCTCGTACGCCATCAACTTCGGGACGGTCACCTGCGCCGCGGTGGGGACGGAGCGGGAGCCCAACGGCACCCCGGCCACGGCGTCACCCGTCGCGATCGGCGCCGACGCCCGGGGCGAGGTCTGCACCGGGGACGACAGCCCGGTCGACGACGTGGACACCTGGGCCTTTGCCGCGCAGGCAGGAACGACCATCGAGCTCGACATCGACGCCGAGGCGCTGGGATTGCCGGTCGACCCCATCGTCGCCCTCTTCGCGAGCGACGGCACGACCCGGCTCGCCTTCAACGACGACACCGACGGGCCCAACGGGTCCGACAGCCGCCTCCAGTTCTCGATCCCCACGACGGGGACCTACTTCGCCACCGTCGCCGCCGCCCCCGGCAGCGATGGCAATCCGTTCCCCTACACGCTTCACGTTCGCTCCGTCGCCCCCGGACCCGGCGACCCGATCACGGTGCGCGCCGAGAACCTCGGCCGGCCCACGGGCCTCGCCGTCGGGAGCACCGGGGATCTTTTCGCGAGCGACCTGACGGGCAATCGGGTGGTGCGGGTCTCGGCGCAGGGCGGGGTGACGACCTTCGCCGCCGGCGTCCAGAGCCCGCAGGGCATCGCGTTCGACGCGTTCGGCCACCTGCTGGTGGCCTCTGCCGCCGCCGGCACCGTCTACCGCGTCACGCCGGAGGGCCAGGCCACGCCCTTCATCACCGATGCCGGATTTCCGTTCTGGATCGCCGTGGCCCCGGACGGCCGTATCTGGCTCACCGATGTGTCGGATCGGTCGCTCCGGCGCTACAGCCCGACGGGCCGGTTCGAGGCACGGTTCGACGCCATCGCCATCGGCGGCTCCGGACCAGGTACGCTGGCCATCGGTCCGACTGGCGAGCCGTACTTCTCCAACGGCTTCGAGATCTGGAAGCTGGTGAACGGCCAGCCGCAGCGAGTGCTCCACGACGATGTCCAGATCGGAGCGTTCGCATTCGACCTGGCCGGCAACATCTACGTGCCGGCCCCCACCCTCGGCCGCATCAAGTTGTTCGGTCCGACCGGAGCCATCCTGGCCGATACCTTCGCGGTGGGGCCGGACGCCCCCCAGGCGGTGGCGTTCGGGCGCGATGGGACGGGCGCCACCGTGGCGCGGCTGTTCGCCACCGATCCGCGCGTCGGCCGGCTGATCGAGGTGAATCCGGCCGGCGTGGCGCTGCGCGGTCTGCCGGTGGGACCGGTGCAGGCGCCGTTCACGCTCGATGCCGCGGTCGCGGGCCTCCTGGGCCGGGACGGCCTGAGCGCCGAGGATGGGCAATTCCTCGACGCGCTGGGCAACCACAATGGTCGCTATGACGTCGGCGACTTTCAGGCATACCTCAGAACGGTGGGCGGGCTGCCGGCCGCCGCCACCGGGAGCGTTCGATGAGCCGCTTGCGCTGGACTTTCGCGATGCTGGCCGCCCTGTCATTGGGCGCCGCCTGCTCGAACGACCCCACCGGTGGCGCCCCGCGGCCCGGCGCGCTCCTCGTGCGGCTGACCACGCCGCACACCGACGACGGCGCCATGACGTTCGAGGTGAGCGGCGCCCCGATCGACAGCGCGGTGGCCTCCAATGCGTCGCTGCGACTGTTCATACGGCGGGAGGGCGGCTCCACGATCGTCGGGGCCGTGGTGGGTGCGCTCGTCGACGGGACCGTGGTCACCCTGTACGTGCCCGACGCGGGCGCCGCCGTCGGCTATACCGGCAGGGTGCTCGAGGTGGCGGATCGCCAGGACGTCCTGCGCGCCTCCCTCGCGGGCTACGCGCTCACGGTGACCCGGTGATGCTCCGAACGGCCCCCGGCTCCCTGAGCGAGAGCGCCAGGCCCACGATCATCACGCCGAGGAGCGCGAGATTGATGGCGAAGCCTGGGGGTGCAGCGGTTCGGGGAATCGGCAGGAAATGCAGGATCAGGTACCTGCCCAGCTGGTAGAGCAGGAGCACCAGGAACATCACGGGAACCAGGGCGCGGTAGCGAGCCAGCACCAGCAGGCACACCAGGCAGATCAGCACCTGGGAGAGCCCCAGCAGCGCGAAGAGAGACAAGACCGTCCGGGCGCCCGCGGGCGTGAATGAGTCTAGGGGGATGCCGTCGGCGGACGTCGCCGCCCCGTACCCGTTGAAGATGGAGCCCAGACCGATGCCGGTCTTGAGCAGCACCACGAGTCCGAACAACCAGAGCCCGAGCCGGTGCCCCCGATAGGCGTTGTCGGCGCGCCGAGGAACCAGCCGGCTGGACACGAGCCGCCGTCCCTATAACGACCGCATGGTGATCGCCGGGTCGATCCGCGCCGCGCGGCGCGCCGGGATCCAGCACGCGGCGATTCCGATCGCCGCCATCATCACCGCCACGCCCACGAACGTGACCGGGTCGCCCGGCGCGATGCCGAAGAGCAGCCCGCGAATGACCCGGGCGGCGAAGAAGGCGCCGATGACGCCCACCGTGAGGCCGATCGCCAGCAGCACGCCCCCCTCCCGGAGAATCATCCGCTGCACCCGGCCGCCGTCGGCCCCGAGGCTCATGCGGATGCCGATCTCGTTGCTGCGCGTGCTCACCGAGAAGGCCAGCACGCCGGCGATCCCCACCGCCGCGATGATCAGCGCCAGGGCGCCGAACGACGAGACCAGCTCGGCGTTCAGGCGCCGGGGCGCGATGCTCTGATCCTTGATCTGCGTCACGGTGAGCACGTTCTCGATGGGCACCGTCGGCGCGATGCGCCGGACGATGCGGGTGGCGGCCGCTGCCAGGGCCGCCGCGTTGCTGTCGGCGCGGATCACCAGCCCGGCGAAGATGGTGAACTCCTGCGCGAAGGGCGCGAATACCACGGCGCGCGGCGCCGCGTCGAGGCCCCCGTCCTGGGTATCGCCCACCACGCCGACGATGGTGCGCCAATCGCCGTTGAAGGGCGTGAATCGCAGGATGGCGCCGGTCCAGGCGATCCGCTTCCCGATCGGGTCCTCGCCGGGGAACACCTTCCGGGCGAGCGTCTGGTTGATGACCACCACCTGGCCCGAGCCGGGGTGATCGGTCAGGGAGAACTCGCGTCCTTTGAGGAGCGGAATGCCCGCGGCCCGGAAGTACTCGGGGTCCGCGCTGCGGACCTCGGCGTGCAGCATCGGCTGGCCCGGGACCGGCGGCTTGCCTTCGGCCTTGAGGTCCAGATCCATCATCCCGCTGCGGAGCGGCATCGTGGAGCCCACGCCCACCAGGGCCACCCCGGGGAGGGCGGCGACCTCGACCCGCATGCGCTCGTAGGCCGCCTTGGTCGCGGCGTCGGCGCTGGGATCCAGGTGGGTCGGATCCAGGAGCGGCACCGGCATGGTGAGCACCTCCTCGGTTCCGAGGCCGGTGCTCACGTCGGAGAGCCGTATCATCGTGCGGGTGAGCAGGCCGGCGCCCGCGAGGAGCACCACGGACACCGCCACCTGGAGGGCGACCAGCGACCGCTGGAGCAGCTGCTTGCGGAGACTTCCGCTGATGCGCCGGCCGCCCGCCGAGATCCACGAGGCGAAGGTGCCCTCCTTCGGCAGCGCCGCCGCAAACGACAGCAGCAGCGCCAGCGCGACCGCGATCGCGAGCGTGAAGCCCAGGGTCACCAGGTCGAGCCGGATCTCGTTGGCGCGGGGCGAATAACGCGCCGCGAACGAGGTGAGCAGACGGACCCCGAAGGTCGCGATGATCACGCCGCCCGTCGCGCCCAGGAGCGTCAGCACCAGGTTCTCGGCCAGCAGGAGCCGGCGCAGCCGCCCCACCCCGGCGCCCAGCGCCGCGCGCGCCACCATCTCGTGGCCCCGGCGGACCCCGCGCATCAGTGTCAGGTTGACGACGTTGGCGGCGGAGATCAGCAGCACGAACCCGGCCGCGCTCATCAGCAGCCACAGCGTCAGCCGGGCGTTCTCCCCCAGCGCCTCCTTGAAAGGCATCAGGGCCACGCGGTAGTGCGCGGTGGGATCGTACGCGTCCGGATGCTCCCGCACCAGGCGCGCCTGCACCGCGGCCACCTCGGCCCGCGCCTGCTCGACGCTGGCGCCGGCGGCGAGTCGCGCGATCATCTGGGTCATGCGATGCGACCGGTTCTGGACCATCTGGGCGCTCAGGTGATGCGGGCTGACGACCATGTTGAGGAACCCATCCACCCGGTCGGGATAGGTCGGCGCGGGCTGGAGCACCCCGATCACCGTCGCCGTCCCGCTGTTGAGCTGCACCTGCTTGCCGATGATGGAGGAATCGCCCCCGAAGCGCCGGATCCAGAAGTCGTGGGTCAGGACCATGACGGGCGGGACCCCGGTCCCGTCGTCGGCCGGACTGGTCAGGCGCCCGAGCACCGGCTTGAGCCCCATGATCTCGAAGAAGTTGCCGGTGACCAGCCCGACGTCGATGCGAATGGCGTCGGCCTCGCCCTTGAGCGTGAAGAACCACGGCGAGTACTCCGCGATGCCGCCCAGCGCCGGCGCGCCGGCCCGGTAGTCGGCGACTTCCGGCACCGAGAAGGAAATGTTCGCGCCGGTGGGCCCATCGGTCGACTGCCGCAGGTAGACCAGCCGGTCGCCGTCGCGGTGGGGCAGCGGCTTGAGGAGCACGGCGCGGACCACGCTGAAGATCGCGGTGTTGGCCCCGATGCCGAGCGCCAGCGTCAGCACCACCACGGTGGTGAACGCGGGGCTGTGCCGCAGCGCGCGCACCGCGTACCGGAGGTCGGTCCCGAGGCTCTCGATCCAGGGCAGCCCGCGCTGATCCCGGACCGCCTCGGCGGCGCCGGTGAGACCGCCGGACGCCAGCAGCGCCTGCCGCCGCGCCTCCTCCGGACCCATGCCGCGCCGGATGTTGTCGGCGGTGGCCATGTCGAGATGGGCTTGCAGCTCCTCCTGGAGATCGGCCTCCGCCCGGTGCCCCGTGAAGAAGCCGGCGATGCGCGCCAGCGCGGCGCGAAGGTATCTCATGATGCCCCCCGACGTGGGGAGAGGAAGGCCGCGATCAGATCGGCGGTCTGGTGCCATTCCCGCGCTTCCCGCGCCAGCTGCTTCTTCCCCGCAGCGGTGAGCGTATAGAACTTGGCGCGGCGATTGTTCTCGGACTGGCGCCACTCGGCCTTGACGAATCCCTCCTGCTCGAGCTTGAGCAGCGCGGGATAGAGCGTGCCGTAGTTGAGGGTGAGGCGGTTCTGGCTGGTTTCCTCGATGCGCCGGCCGACCCCGTAGCCGTGCAGCGGACCCAGGGCCTCGAGGGTCTTGAGAATCATGAGGGCGAGGGTGCCCTGCTTCACGTCCAGCTTGTCCGCCATGGGTACCGTCCTATGGGATGGCCATACGACGATACTGCCCGGCCCAAGGTTTCAGAATGGAAGGGCGGACGTTTCAACGTTTCATCGGCGGCCCCCTCCTACTCCCTGCTGATCCTGATCTTGCCGAGGTAGAACTTGTCCTTCAGCTCGCTGGGGCTGCCCAGCACGAAGAACGACATCGCGTTGAATGTCAGGCCGGCCGGCATCGCCTTGTCGAAGTCGGCGATCTTGTTCGTGCCGAGGAATACGCGGATCGTCTCGCCCGCCTTCTGAATCGACACCGTAACGTGGTTGGTCTGTTTGGTGTTGGAGAATCCAGTTGCCGGCAGCCATTTGGTGCCGCTCGGGTACCCCGAGGGGAACTTCGTCTCGATCGTGGCCTCGCCGTCCTTCCCGTCGAAGCCCGGCCGCAGCTTCAGGCTCAGGAACGAGTCCGCGTTCGCCAGCTCGAGCGTCAGTCCCTTCGCGCCCCAGGTGAAATTCTCGGACGCTACCAGCTCGTAGGTGAGCGTGAAATCCCTGGGCAACGGGGTCTTCAGTTGTTTGGGCGTCAGCCTGGCGTCTCCCGCCATGACCACCCAATTGCCGGGCAATCCGTCGAGAGTGGCGACGGTACCGGTGGTCTTGCCGACCGTCCACCCATTGGGCGCGCGACCGACCGCCGAGGTGGAGAAATCCTCGAAGAAATGCACTGTGGCGTCCGCGGCATTGGTCCGGGTGGCTGCCGATGCTTCCGTCACCACGACCGCCGGCCTAGCGTCGGGTGACCGCAGCGGCCGGTAGGGCCGCCCTTTGACCTTCTCGGGAGCAAAGAAGAAATCGTAGACGTACTGAAAGTCGAAATTGTTGAGGATGGCGTCGTGCTGCTGCTTGCCGACCGGGTCGAGCAGGTCGCCGTCCCACCACACTTCGATCCACTGCGGCTGGTCGGTGGCGGCCAGCGCGGCCATCCCCGGGTCGACCTTGTAGACCGGATAGCGTTCCCCGGCGCCGCCGCTCCCTTCGAACACGTCCTGGTAGTTCTCCAGCAGCTCATCGGGCTGAAGCGAGAACACCTCGGCGGGTTCCTGCAGGCGGGCGGCGTACTTCTCCCGGTTGCTCTGCAGCAGGCTCAGGCGTTTCTGATGCCGGGCGTCGGCGTCCCGGAGCGCGCCGGCCCGCGCGTTCCCTTCCGGCCAGCTCCGCACCGCGTACTCCTTCTCGGCGGCGTGCTTTCGTTCGATCGCGCCGGCCAGCTTGTCGAGGTATTCCGCCTTGCTGACCTTGACGAACGGCAGCTTGTTGTCCTTGCTCAGCACCACGAAGGTCGCGTTGGCGGTCGAGCTCCTGAGCTGGTTGTTGAAATACGTGATGTACCGCTTCACGGCCGGGTGATGGGAGAGGTCGTATCGCTCGGTCTCCGGGGTGACCTGCGCGCCGGCGGGGTTGAGCCCGGGAAGCAGGAAGTAGTAGTCCGTGGGTGTATTCAGTACCTGCACCGGCTCGCCGAACACGCCATTGGCCCGGATGGTCCATTCCAGGTGGCTGTTGGTGTACGGCACCAGCTTCCGGTTGGCGTCGTACTTGAGCTCGAAGTAGGTCTTGGCGTAGGCGCCGTAGCTCTGCGGCAGGGCGGCGTCGTTCTTGTTGTACAGGCCCAGCTTGGGAGACACGACTCGAATCACATCGCCGAGGGCGCCCTTCGGCGTGTAGCTGGCCTGGATCCAGTTGGCCAGCGAATCGGCGATGGAGAGCTGGGCCGCGGAGTAGTGCTTGGCATCCACCGTCATCGCCGGTCGAACGCCGGTGAACTTGTAGACCTTCATCCAGCCGATCAGGCTGTCGGCCAGGGCTTCCCGGGGGATCTGCTGGGCGGAGGTGGTCGAGGAAATGGCCGCCAGGAGAGGCAGGATGAGCCGATACGCCTTCATATGCTGGTCTCCCGGAATGTCGGCCGGCCGTGGCAACCCGTGGCCCCCGGGGCGAGGGCCTGTCCGGCGCAATGTAGCCGGTCCCGAAGCCGGCACGCGGCCGCCCGCCTACTCGAGGTTCTCCTGCTCGAACCGCGGGCTCAGGTGGACGTCGCTCAGGAGGAGCGGGCCGTCGCCGGTGTTGAGGAAGGTGTGGATCTCGCCGGCCTTGATGACCAGGATGTCTCCCGCCACCACGTCGAAGGTTCGTCCATTGACGGTCCAGCGCCCCCGGCCCTCCCGCACGAACGCCACCTTGTCGTAGGGGTGGCGGTGGAGCCGGGGTCCCCGCCCCGGGGGCGCGTTGACCATATATGTCGAGATCCCGACGTCATGGTCGGCGCCGATGAACTGATGCGACATCCCGACGAAGGGAAGCTGGTCCTGCCGGACGAGGCGCATGTCGGTCTGGTCCTCCAGTCAGGGTTTGGGATCGGGGCCCAACGACTGAGAAAGTAGACCGAGGCGTCGGGCCTGTCATGATAGCTTCATGAAGCCACGATAGCTTCCGCCCGCAGCCTTGGTCGGCAATGCCATCGGTCCAGCTCTGGAGCCTTCTTGACAGTCCTGACGCGCTCCGTCGTGCTCACGACTCTGATCCTCCTCGCGGCCTCCGCACCGGTTCGGGCGCAGGCCACCCCCGCTCGCGGCGAAATCAGGGGCCGAGTGGTGACCGCCGCCAACCAGGCCCCCATCAACCTGGCCACGGTGGTCGTCTCGACCCCCGGCACCACCGCCCCGGTGGCCCGAACCACCGCCGGCGCCGATGGCACCTTCCAGATCACCGGTCTCCGGCCGGGGCGCTATCGCCTCCGCGTCCTCGCCATCGGCTACGCCGCGAAGGAGCTCCCGGTCACGATCCACGCGTCATCCGCGCCGGTCGACGTGGGAAACGTGACCCTCACTGCCGTGGCGGTGGAGCTCCAGTCGCTCGAGGTCACCGGGAGGCGGCAGGACATCCAGCTCGCCCCGGACCGGAGCACCTACGTCGTGCGGGACATGCCCACCACCCGGGGCGGCACCGCGCTCGACGTCCTCCGCACGGTGCCGTCGGTGGACGTGGACATCGACAACATCGTGAGCCTCCGGGGCAACTCCGCCGTGATCGTGCAGATCAATGGCCGGCCCAGCCCGATGAAGCCGGCCCAGCTCGGCAACTTCCTGGCGCAGCTTCCCGCGGGCATCGTGGACAAGATCGAGGTAGTGCCCAACCCGTCGGCCAGGGAAGACCCGACCGGTACCGCGGGGATCATCAATATCGTGCTCAAGCAGGAGGCCGATGCCGGCACCAGCGGCGGGTTCACGGTCGCCGGGGGCACCACCGGCCAGGTGAACCTCGGCGCCAACCTCGGCTATCATCGCGGGCCCTTCACCCTGTACGGCAGCTACGGCTTCCTCCGGGACCGGCGCCCCAGGAGCGAGGCGATCTTCCGCGAGAATCTCTATGCGAGCCCGGTCACCTACCTGGACGAGACCGGGACCCGCATGCAGCTCCCGCTGGCCCACACGATGACCGGCAGCCTCAACTACGATCTCTCGGACCACGACGAGCTGGCCCTCGACGGATTGTTCAGTACCCGCGACCAGCAGGAGTCCTACGGCCTGGTGTACCGCAACCTCGACGCGGCGCGTGCGCTCACCGGCCTCTCCGACCGGACCACCACCGGCAAGGGAAACGAGTCCAGCCTCGAGGGGACGCTGGGATACCGGCACACCTTCGCCGCCAAGGGGCACAAGCTGTCGAGCGAGCTGACCCTTACCCGCGACCAGGAAGGGGGGCCTGGCAGCGTCGTCGCGCGCACCCTGGCGCTCGACGGGACGCCGCTCGGCACCTCGGCGCTGGAGAACCAGACGGCGTGGGAGCGCCCCCGCGAGGGCTCGCTGAAGGCGGATTACGTCCGCCCGCTCGGCAAGACCCTCAAGCTGGAAGCCGGGTACAAGGGATCGCTGCTGCGCATCCACACCACCCTGAACACCGAGGTGTTCGACCAGGCGCAGGCCGCCTATCGCCCCGACTCCTCCCGCATCCGGGATTTCACCTGGCGGCAGCTCGTCAATGCGGGTTACGCGATCCTCGACGCCCAGGCCGGCAAGTTCACGATGCAGGGCGGCGTCCGGGTCGAGCGGGCCACGACCCGGTTCCACCTGAACACCATTGGCGCGACCTTCGAGAACCCCTACACCAGCGTGTACCCGAGCGGGCTGGTCGCCTGGAACATCGACGACGCCCACCAGATCAAGCTGAGCTACTCGACCCGGATCCGGCGTCCCGACGACGCCGACGTCCTCGACCCGACACCGCACTACCAGGATCCGCTCAACCTGTCGGTCGGCAACCCCCACCTGAAACCGGAGTACATCCGCGCCTTCGAGCTGGGGCTGCAGCGGACGACGGGCCGGACGACGATCCAGCTCTCGCCGTTCTACCGGCACACCATCGATGCCGTCCGGACCATCCGGAGCATCGACGGCGCCGGCGTGACGACCCGGACCTTTGCCAACGTCGCCACGACCGACGCATTCGGCGCTGACGCCACCATCGCCCTCACCGGCGGGCGGCTCTCCGGCTTCGCCGGGGCGAGCGCCTTCCGGCAAGTCAGCGACGCATCCAACGTGGGGCCGGGGCTCAATGCCAGGACCTTCGGCTGGACCGCGCGGACCAACGCCTCGTTCCGGTTCTCGAGCACGCTCGACATGCAGGCGATCCTGTATTATCGGGGGGCGACGACGGTGGAGCAGGGCCGGAACGCCAGCCAGACCCGGGTCAGTCTGGCGGCGCGGAAAAAGCTGATCAACGACCGGTTGAGCCTGACGCTCCGGGTGATCGACCCGTTCAACACCTCGGTCGAGAGCAACACGACCATCGACCCGCTGTTCACCCAGGTGACCGACCGGCGGCGCAAGATTCGCGGGCTGCTGCTCAACGTCAACTGGATGTTCGGCAAGCCGTCGAAGGAGCCCGAGCCCGAGCTGATTGATCCCCCCGGAGGCAGCCCCTAGCGGAGCACGAATCCCGAATCCACCGCCGGGCGCTTCGCGGCGTTCGCCGCGATCCAGCCGGTCAGGTACATCCACCGGGTCATGCGGGTGAGCTTGGGATAGTCGATGTTCTGCGGCTCGTCCCGCGGCGTGTGGTAGTCCGGGTGCAGGTTGGTCGAGAAGAACAGCGCCGGCACCCCCCGCTCGGCGTACGGCACGTGGTCGCTGCGGAAGTACCAGCTCTCCGGATGGGCCGGCCGGTCCCACGAGGAATCGATCACGAACTTGCCCGTGGCCCGGTTGGCCTCGAGGGCCATCTGCACCAGCTCGCTCGAGTTGCGGTGGGGCGGCTGCGACCCCAGCAGGGCGGCGGTGTCGGGGTTGTTGCGGCCGATCATGTCTCCGTTCAGCACCGCGGCGATCTGCCCGAGCGGCACCACGGGATGCGCCGCGTGGTAGCGCGAGCCCAGCAGCCCGCGCTCCTCGGCGCCGTGGAAGACGAACAGCGCGGAGCGCCGGCTCGGCTGCTTCACCCAGGCCCGGGCGATGGCCAGGAGGGCCACGCTGGTCGAGCCGTTGTCGTCGGCGCCATTCCAGATCGAGTCGCCCGCCACCGTGTAGCGCACCCCGTCGTGGTCCTGGTGGGAGCTGAACAGGACGTACTCGTCGCGCAATGTGGGATCGGTGCCGCGGACCGCGCCGATGACGTTCACCGACGGCGTCTCGAAGCTCTCGCTGCGCAACAGAATCTCCGCCGTCTGGCCGTCGGCGCGCAGCTCGGCCAGCGCCGCGCGGTGCGCCAGCAGCACCGGTACCGCCCTCGCCGGCGGGTTGCCCGCGGCGGCGCCCGGATTGCGCACGAAGCGGGGCACCCCGCCCACCACGTCGTACGCTCCCCGCATCTGGGTCCTGGCCACGCCCTCGAAGCCCAGCTCCGCGATCGAGTCCGCCACCAGAATGACCGCCGCCGCGCCGCGCCGGGCCAGCCGGCCGCCCAGCATCGCGATCGCGGCACGGGCGTAATTCACCTCGTGGGTGTTCGTGGTGGACCGCACGTTCGCCGGCGGGGGCGCCGCCAGCTCCGCCACGACCACCTTGCCGGCGATGGCCACCGTGGTGTCGCCCGCGTCGGCCAGGAACACCGTCGTCGCCGAGACGTCCGCCGCCGCGTTCGAGGTCGGGGTGATGTCGGTCCACAGCGCGAGCGCGCGGCCACCGATCGTCACCGAGCTGGTGGTGCTCGAGATCCGGGTCCGCCGCATGCTCCACCACTGGAACCAGCTCCCATCGTCCCCCCGCGGCGACAGCCCGATCTTCCGCATCTCCTCGGCGAGCCACATGGACGCCCGCATCTCGTCGAGGGTGCCGGCCTCCCGGCCCCGCATCGCGTCCCCGGCGAGGACATACAGGTCGCGCTTGAGATCGGCCTCGCGGATCGCGGACATGGCGGCGGGCAATGGTTTCGGGGCCTGGGCGCGGAGGCTGGTCGAGGCGACCAGCGCAACAAGCAGGGGCAGCGTGCATCGCATGGGACGGCTGGCTTCGGGATGGGGGAAGCCGGCAAGATACCCCGAAAAGCTACTCTGTTTCCAGCAGCTCCTGCGCGGCCTCGGCGTCGGTGGCGCGAATCGACAGACGGATGCCCCGGGCAAACTGAAGCTGCGGCTCCATCTGGCTGGCACTGTCCGCGCTGACGATGGAGCCTATTCCGTTCGCCTTGAGGACCGCCTGTGCCAGGAGGGCGGTCTGCTCATCGGGGAATGTCCTGAGTACCAGAAGTTCTTCGGACATGTGGCCTCTCGCTCGGTGAAATCTCCTCCGGGGCTGAAAGATACCCTCAGGCGGGGTGGTCCACCGTCACGACGACCTTGCCGCACGGGTGTCCTTCCTTGAGGTGGCGGACCGCCTCGGGTACCTCGCTCAACGGATAACACCGGTCCACGACCGGCGTCACCTTGCCCGCCTCGATGAGCTGCGCCAGCGCATGCAGGTCTTCCGGAGTGATGCGCGCCACGAAGAACGCCACCGTCTGGCGCACCAACGGACGCGAGGCCAGCAGCCTGAGCAGATGGGGCAGCGGTCCGATCCAGCGGCCACCGGCTCGTACCCCGACCGGGACGAAGATCCCCCTGGGCGTCATGACCCGCCGGCACGCCGACAGCGGACGATTCCCCACCGCATCGAAGATCAGGTCGTATCGCGTGGTACTCCGGGTGAAGTCCTCCCGGGTGTAGTCGATGACCCGGTCCGCGCCGATGGATCGGACCAGGTCGGCGCTCCGGGTGCTGCACACCGCCGTCACCTCCGCGCCGAGCGCCTTGGCGATCTGCACCGCGAACGTGCCCACCCCGCCCGACGCGCCGGTGATCAGGACTTTCTGCCCCGGCTGGACCCGGCCCTTGTCACGCAGCCCCTGGAGGGCGGTCGACCCCGCCACCGGGATAGCCGCCGCCTGCTCGAAGCTGATATTGGCCGGCTTCACGGCCAGTTTGTCTTCCGGTGCGCAGACGTACTCGGCGAACGCCCCCCGGGCTACCCCGAAGACCGCATCTCCCGGTCTGAACCGGGTGACGCTCCGGCCGACCGCTTCGACCTCGCCGGCCAGATCGGCTCCGGGGCGGGTCCGCTTGGGTCGGCGGAGCCCGGTCATGAGCCGCATGAGGTACGTCCCGCTCATGAGGCCGTAGTCCATGGGATTGACCGCGGCCGCCCGCACCCGGACCAGGACCTCGTCGTCGCCGGGGGTCGGCTTCTCGACCTCCTCGCACCGGAGCACCTCGGGTCCACCGTACCTGTGATAGACGATGGCCTTCATGCCGCCCCCCGTCCTCTCTCCTATGGGATTCCTATATGACTACGACGCTACTGTTTGACGGGGGATAGGGGCGGCGAGTTTCGCGGCGGCGTTCCAACGTTGCATCGGCCGAAACTTCGCCATCCGCTGCCCGTACTGGCTGGACCCCACAGCCGGCCCGCGCCCATGGTAGCGATTCCGATCCGCCACGCCTCCCGATCGCTCCGCCGGACCCCCGCCTTCACGCTCACCGCCATCCTCACCCTGGTCATCGGGATGGGGGCGGTCGCGGCCATCTTCGCGGTGGTGAACGGCGTGCTGCTCCGGCCGCTCCCCTATGGCAGCCCCGACCGCCTGGTCGGCGCCTGGCACGACCTGCCGCCGCTGTCCATGCACAAGGCGTCCCAGACCTCGGGCACCTACTTCACCTACAAGAAGCTCGCGCACTCGATCGAGAACATCGGCCTCTACCAGGAGAGCGCGGTCAACGTGTCCGAGGCCGGTGGCGCCGGCGAGCCGCAGCGGCTGGCCACCGCCTGGATCACCGCCAGCCTCATTCCCACCCTCCAGGTCGCGCCGCTGCTGGGGCGGAATTTCACCGATGCCGAAGATCTGCCCCACGGTCCCGACGCGGTGATCCTCAGCGAAGGGCTGTGGCGGACCCGGTTCGGCGCCGACCCCACCGTGATCGGCAAGACCCTGGAGGTGAACGGCCTCTCCCGCCAGATCGTCGGCGTGATGCCGCGGGCCTTCCGCTTTCCCGGCGCGGACACCCGGCTCTGGCTGCCGCTGGCGCTGGACCCGGCCGATGCGAACCCGGGCGGGTTCAACTACAACGGCGTGGCGCGGCTCAAGCCCGGCGTCACCCCGGCGGACGCCGAGCGGGACTTCCTGGCGGTGCTGCCCCACGTGGTGGAGCTGTTCCCCAACCTGGCGCCCGGGGTGCCCACCCAGCTCCTGCTGGACCAGGCCAAGCCGCGCCCGGTCCTGATTCCGTTGCTCGAGGACATGACCGGCGGGATCGCGCGGACGCTGTGGATGGTGGCCGCGGCGGCGGCGCTGGTGCTGCTGGTGGCCTGCGCCAACGTCGCCAACCTGATCCTGGTGCGGGCCGACCAGCGCCAGCGCGAGATCGCGGTCCGGGAAGCGCTCGGCGCGGGACGGGCCCGGGTGCTGGCGGTCTTCCTGGGCGAGTCGCTGCTGCTGGCGGGGAGCGCCGCGCTGGGCGGGTTAGGGCTCGCCTGGCTGGCGGTGCGCGCGCTGACGGTGGCGGGGCCGGCCGACATCCCGCGCCTCGCCGAGGTGGGCATCGGCCCGGCGACGGTGCTCTTCGTGCTGGTCGTGGCGCTCCTGGTCGCGGTCGTCTGCACCGTCATCCCGGCGCTCCGCATGGGCCGGGTGCAGCAGCTGTCCGTGGCGCTCCGGCAGGGAGGGCGCAGCGGGACCGCGGGCCGGTCCCAGCACCGGCTCCGGGGAGCCATGGTGGCGTTCCAGGTGGCGCTGGCGCTGGTGGTGCTGGCGGGCTCGGGGCTGCTGCTGCGCACCTTCCAGCGGCTGCATGCGGTGGAGCCCGGCTTCACCGCCGATCGCGTGGCCACCTTCTGGATGTCGCTTCCGCGGGCCCGCTACGCCAACGATTCCTCGGTGGTGCGGTTCTACTCCGAGCTGCGGCGCAGGGTGGGTGAGCTTCCCGGCGTCCGGAATGCCGGCCTCACCTCTCGGCTGCCGCTGCTGCAGCACGGCATGAATCAGAATCCGTTCTACACCGAGGACGACGCCGAGGCGGGCAACCGGATTCCGCCGCTCCAGCTCTTCACCGCCACCGATGGCGAGTATTTCAAGGTGATGGGGATTCCGCTGCTGGCGGGCCGGACCTTCGACCGGCTCGAGGCGCAGCGCGACGGCGAGGCCATCATCAGCCAGCGCACCGCCGAGCAGTTCTGGAAGGACCCCACCGGGAGGGCGGCGCTGGGCAAGCGGTTCCGCGGTCTGCCCAGCGGGCCCTGGTACACCATCGTCGGCGTGGTGGGGAACACCCGGGATACCGCGCTCGCCGCGCCGCCGTCCATGGCGGTGTATTTCCCGGAGATCGCCTCGAGCGACTCGATCAACGGTCAGACCGCCCGCACCATGGCGCTGGTGGTGAAGACCCAGGGCGATCCGGCGGCGATCACCGCGCAGGTGCAGCAGGTGGTGCGCGCGCTCGACCCGACCCTCCCGACCTTCGAGGTCCGGCCGATGGAGGCGGTGCTCCGGGCCTCGACCGCGCAGCTCTCGTTCACCATCAGCATCCTGGGCGCGGCGGCGGTGGTCACCCTGCTGCTCGGCGCCATCGGCCTGTATGGCGTGCTGACCTATCTGGTGACGCTGCGCACCCGGGAGCTGGGCGTGCGCATGGCGCTCGGGGCCGAGCCGCGCGCGGTGGCGCGGATGATCACCGGGCAGGGCCTGGTGCTCACGGCGGCCGGCATCGGCGGAGGCCTGGTGCTGTTCGCGCTGCTGGCGCGATTCCTCAAGTCGTTCCTGTTCGGCGTGGACGCGGGAGATCCGGTCACCCTCGGCGCGGCGGCGCTGGCGTTGCTGGGGATCTCGGCCCTCGCCAGCTGGATTCCGGCCCGGCGGGCGGCGCGGGTGGATCCGGCCGGGGCGCTCCGGGCGGAGTGACCTCGCCGCCTTAAATAGGGGAAGTGTGTCGGCGGGGGGCCCCCGGACCGCGATCCGGGCCCAGGAGGCCCGAAAAACCAGGAATTAGGCCATTTTTCGGCAATATTCGCCACTTTTCGGCGAAATCACCTCGAATTTGCTCGAATTTGCTCGAATTCTCCTCGAAATCACTCGAAATCACTCGAAATCACTCGAAATCACGCGAATTCGGTCGAAATTGCTCGAATTCACTCGAATTCTGCCGAAATCATTCGAAATCGCTCGAAATTTTGGCCGAATTTGGCCGAATTCGCCCCGATTAGGAGGTCAGGGGGCCGCGATGCCGCGCGCCCGGCGCGGGGAAGGCGTTCACCCCGCTCCCGGCCCCGCGGCGTCGGACCCGCCGCCCTGCAATGACCGAGTCCAGCGCCTCCCGCAGCGCGACGTCCCGCGGATCCCCGGTGAGCACGGTCCCCATCCGGCTGGTGACGTACCCGTAGCCGATGCCGGTCTTCGGATCGGCGTAGCCCAGCGAGCCGCCCGATCCCGGTGATCCGAACGACGCCTCGCTGCCGAACGGCCAGACCGAGCCCGGCTTCATGAAGCCCAGCGAGAACTTCACCCCGTCGGCCATCATGCACTCGTCGTAGAAGCCTCGAGTGGGAGGCATCGCCGGCGCCGCCAGGGCCTCGAGGGTCTCCGGGCGCAGCCCCAGCTCCCGGCCGCCGCTCGCGAACACGCCGTAGGCGCGGGCCATGCCCCGCGCGGTGCCGACCCCTCCGCCCGACGGCACTTCGAGGTTGCGGGCATAGATGTGCTGCTCGTCGTGCACCACCTCGGACCCGGGGTTCACGGTGAGCGCGCGATAGATGTTCGAGTGGTGATTCAGCGCGGCCAGCGACAGCCGGACCGGAAAATGGAGCAGCATCGCCGCCGGGCCGGGCTTCGCCAGCGTCGCCAGCCGGGCGTTGGGGATCGACTCGGGCAGCCGGATGTAGAAGTCGAGTCCCAGGGGCGTGGCGATCTCGTCCTGGAAGAATTGTCCCAGGCTGCGATGCCGCGGATCGACTCGGCGCAGCAGCTCGCTCTCGTAGAAGCCGAGCGTGATGGCGTGATAGGCCTGCCGGCTGCCCGGCTCCCAGGCCGGCCTCTGGCGGGCCATGACGGCGGCCAGCCGATCGAGGTCGGCCACCACGCTCCGGTCCACCGGCTCGTCGAAGGCGAACAGGCCGGCCTGGTGCGCCAGGAGCTGGCGCACGGTGATGGTCTCCTTGCCGTTCTGGGCAAACTCGGGCCAGTAGCTGGAGACCCGCTGCTCGTAGTCGAGCCAGCCCCGGGAATGGGCCACCGCCAGCGTCATCGCGGCCATGCCCTTGGTGGCCGAGTAGACCAGGACCATGGTGCCCGGTTGCCAGGGCTCACCGGTGGTCTTGTTCCGGACCCCGCCCCACAGGTCGACCACCTTCTCGCCCCGATGGTACACGCAGCAGGCGCCGCCCAGCTCGTGGCGCCGGGTGAAGTTCTCGATGAACGCCTCCCGCACGGCCTCGAAGCCGGGGCTGACCTGCCCCTCGATCCGGGTCACCTCTTTCCGGCCATGCCTGGGGCCGGGGCGGACTGGCGACGGAGCATGGGCGGTCATGGCACACCTCTGACTCGGGGAGGATGCCCATTATGCCCAGCGCGGAATGAGGCGAGCGTGAGGGGTTCGGGAAGGGATCTTCAACCGGAACCGGGGGCTCGCTTGCGCTTACCCCCGGCCTCGTGCCTCGCGGTCGGGTCGGCCCGGCATCTACTCCTTGCGCCGGACGAATCGGCCATCGCTCCGGACCGTCCAGGTCTTCCCGCTGTCGGCGGACGTGGAGAAGATGTGACGAATGAGGCCCGGGGAGACGTTCTCGAGGACGTTCGACGCGTACACCTGGTTACCCTTGGGGTCGAGCGTCCATCCGAAGAACCGCATCGCACCGTCGTGATAGGAGCCTTCCGAGAACACCGTTGACGAGTTGCCATCGTCGACCCAGACCATCCGCCAGGTCTTGCGGGTGACATCGTAGAACACCATGCTCATCCCGTTCTGGCCCGGGCTGATCCACCGCTCGACAAACACGCAGCCGTCGTATTCGCGGGTGTTGTGCAGCTGCCCGGCCGACGGAGCGTCCGGCTTGTCCCACGGCATCGCGTCGAACGTGCCGACCCAGAAGTCGAAGGTATGCACCGCTCGGCAGGGATAGCGCGCGTCGTCTGCGGCGCTCTGGGCGGCGGCGGGACGGGAGAGGAGACCGATCGCGGCCAGGAACGCGTAGAGGTAAAGGCGGGAACCAAGGGTGCGGCCGATCATGGGAACCTCGCAGCTCGGGTGTGACATACGTTGCTCCGGGGCGGCGCAACCGACCCCAAGCTGGAAACACCCGACTCCCGTCGCTATCAAAACCTTGCTCCCGGTTGCGGCCGGTTCCGGCCCGTTCGACGGAGCCGGTCCGGCGCGATCGCTGGAAGTGCTGGGAGCGACCTTCCTCCGGCGCTAGCCCCGCTCAGGCCTGCAAGGGGCGGGAAACACCCAGCTTGAAGCCATCGGGATCGAGCACCTGGAACATGCGGACGCCCCAGGGCATGTCTGCCGGCTCGGACAGCAGCGCACCACCCTTCGCCTTGATCCGGTCTGCAATCTCGTCCACCTGCTGATCGGTCGTGATCTGGAGCGAGCAACCCTGGCCCTTGACCCGGTCCCATCCCTTGGCGCCATCGTCCTGACCGATCCCGATCCGCGCGTCGCCGGCCCGCAGCGCATACCCCCCGACCTTCCCGTCGCGCTCATAGGTCCGCTCGATGGTGAATCCGATCAGGTCGGTGTACCAGGCCAGGCTCCTGGCGAGGTCCTTGACCGTGAGGGAGATGGAGATGGGCTGGGCGCGGAGCGGCATGGGGATCTCATTGGCGAAGGTGTCCCCCAAAATATCTCCGGAACGACTTCCCTGCTCCTGCGCCGCCTCCACCCGCCCCACCGTGGCACTCGGCTACCACACCGTGAAGCGCTCCACCACGATGGGCCGGCCATGGATCTGGCAGATCGCGAGGTAGTCGCCGGTGGACCAGCGGCCCGGCTGATCCCAGCCGAGCCCCATGGCCACCGCGCCGCCGGCAGCCGGTGGCTCGATCTCGTAGACCGCGGTCATGGTCCCGAGGACGGCGCCGGCGCCCTGCACGTAGTAGCAGTCGATCGGCACGGCGCCGCTCTTGGTCCAGCCGGGATGCACCAAGCTGAGCTCGATCCCGATATGGGTGGCTTCCGAGGCGGTGAACCGGTCCTGGTACTTTCGTTCCGCCGCGGCGATCAGACTGGGACCGGTCGGAAAAAAGCGCACGTCCTTGACCCGGAGCTCCGCGTCGGCCAGGAGGGAAGGCCCCGGGCTCATCTGGAACGAAACCTCCCCCAGGGACCGGCTGGCGGCACAGGTCACCTTGGAGATACCCGCCTGCCACCCCTCCTTGCCGGCCCCGAACATGATGTTCGCGTCCACGGCGTGGGTGGATCCGGCCCGAATCGGCATCCCGATCTTCCAGATGCCGTCGATGACTTTCCCGTCGGGCTGGGTCATCTGGCAGCCGATCGCGAGCTGGAAGCCGGCGGCCGCCGGCGCGTAGTCCAGGCTCACCTCCACCGCGATGTACCGGGTCCGCAGCGTGTTGAAGTACGAGGTGTAGACCCGTTTCTCCGCCCCGAGCACGAATCCCCCGTCCTGCTCGTACAGGCGAATCGTCGCCCGGGTCGGCGTGATGGATTGGGCCTGAACCACTGCCGGGGCGAGGATACCGGCGAGCAGCAATCGGCTGAGCACAGCTCTCATAGCGGCCTCCACCAGCGCAATGCGCAGGATCCCCGGCGAAAGCGTCATCGGCGAGCGGGGGTGACGGATTTCCTCCCGTTCCTGCGCAATGAAGAACCAGGAGGATGCCGCCCATGCGTGAGCCCCGGTACCGTTCCGCCGCCCTCGCCGCCCTGGCCCTGAGCGCGGCCACCGGCGATTTCCGGCAGACCCCCAACCCGGGCGACCCCGGGATCCCCACCGCCCACGCCTGCATCCTCAAGGACTTCGGCGCCCCCAACGCCCCGGGCTCCCGGGCCACCGACGAGCCGATCTGGTTCCGCGAAGCCGGGGCGATCGCCGAGGGGGCCGACCACGCGCTGTACAGCACCTCGCCCTCGGGAGGCCACTTGGGCCTCGGCGCCGCGTTCAAGATGTCTCCCGACGGCAAGCTCACCGTGCTCTTTCCCTTCGACCGGACCCACGGCGCCACGCCGCAGGGCGGGCTGACCGACGGGCACGACGGCTGGTTCTACGGCACCGGCACGGGCGGCGGCACCATCGGCACCGGCGTGCTGTTCCGCATCGGGCCCAACGGCGGCACCCCCCAGGTGCTCTACAGCTTCCGCAACGGCAGCACCGCCGGCCTGGCGCCGCCGTGCCCCAAGACCCAGCGCTGTGCCTGGACCGCCAAGCAGCGCGCCGATGCGGCCGGCGCCTATCCCGTCACCCCGCCGGTGCTGGGCCCGGGCGGCACGTTTTACGGGGTCACCTGGTATTCGAACAACCAGCAGTTCGGGACGCTCTACGCCATCTCGCCGCCCTACGATTCGACCACCTACCGCACCCTCTGCATCTTCGATCCCGGCGATGGCACGCGATACCGTGATGGCGCGGTATGTGTGCGACCCCGTGATCACCACCCCCAACAGCCTCATCGTCGGGACCGGCGGGACCCTCTACGGCACCACCGCGGGAGGCTATGGCTCGGTGTTCTCGGCGACCACCTCCGGCAAGGTGACCGTGCTGCACCAGTTCGATATCACCCAGGGGGCCAAGCCCACCAACATCATGCAGGCCAGCGACGGTGTGCTCTACGGCACCACCATCAACGGCGGCGACCTGGGCGGCGGGGTCATCTGGCAGATGAATCCGGGGGGCGGCGGGTTCCGGGTGATGAGCTCGTTCCGGGCCGGGACCTTCCTGGCCGGCCTCAATCCGGTGGGCGCGCTGGTGGAGGGTCAGGACGCGCGCGGCCACCCGGATGGCTACCTGTACGGTACCACCAAGTTCGGCGGGCGAGGGGGCCGCGGGATCGTGTACAAGATCCGCCGCGGGGGCGACAGTCTCGATCTGCACGTGCTGCACGACTTCTCGCTGTATGCCACCGGTCGCACCGCGGTGACGCCGCCGTTCCTGCACTCGGACGGGAACCTGTACGGGTTCACCTACCAGGGCGGGCTCCGGGACGCGGGGGTGTTCTACCGGATCAGCGAGCAGGATCTCCCCGAGCTCAAGACCCACGAGGTCAACCTCGGCAAATTCAACCCGCTCTCCAGGGATCAGCTGGCCGTTCCCAAGGACAGCCTGATCACCGTCATGACCCATCTGCCGGTGTACCAGGCCACCGATTCCCTGGGCAAGCCGCTCACCACGGCCACCGACGACGGGATCGGCATCAAGGTGGCCTGTCGTAACCCGCACTTCGTGCAATTCATCTACCGCGAAAACGTGCGGCCCGACGGCACCCGGGTGCCCGGGACCTACTCGCCGTCATCGGGGACCTACCAGCTCACCACCGATCCCAACAATCCGGTCTGGCATTCGGACGGCGTGGGGAAGCCGGACGCGTTCTTCGATCACGGCCGCGGCGCCGGCCGGAACACCTACACCAGCGGGGCCATCACCCAGCTCACCATCTGGGATCAGCCCAACTTCGCGGGGCCGTATTTCCCGGCGTCGGAGCAGAAGGGCGACTCGACCAGTCACCGGTGGCGGGCCAACTTCCGGACCTTCGCGCTGTGCAATTGCGGGCTGGTGCGCGAGGTCCGCTGGACGGTGGAGATGTACCAGGGGAAGAAGTCCTATACCAACGTCAAGATCTGGCCGGCCGACAACTCGGCGCTGTCATGGATCAATCCGCAGCTGGTGGGGGACGGGTTCCGCAGAGTGCCCTGAGCACCGTGACCCTCCCCGGACCCGGCCCGGATCCCGCCAGGCCGACGCGTCGCTCACACCACGGCGGCCGGCCCGGAACGAATGTTGAGGCGATAGCCGAACCAGATCAGGAGCAGGCCGATGAGCTCGGTCACGTAGAGCACCTCCACGTGGCCCATCCGGGTCGCGGTGCCGCCGATGCCGGGGAGGATGGCGCCGACGGCGATCAGCACATTGCCGATGAATCGGTGCCGGGTCTCTCGCTGGCCGCTGTAGCGGAAGGCGGAGGCGATCGCGCCCCCGATCAGGAAGATCACCGCGTAGAGATTCACCACCGGGCTGAGGAGACGGACCCAGTGCCACTGGAGGACGGCTCCCGACAGGCGATGGCCCTCGACCCGGGAATAGTCCAGCGGACTCAGGAGGACGCACGCCGCGGCGATGGACACGTAGGTGACCAGTGCCGCGGTGAGGATGTTGGCGGTGCGGCGGCGGAGGAGCAGGTAGACCGTCCCCTGCGCGAGGGGCGAACCGCCCAGCAGCGCACCCGAGATGTACCAGGCCCGGAAGATCGCCGCGTGCCACCCGGTCAGCGTCGTCAGGGCCTCGGTCAGAGTGCCGAGGCCATAGATGGCGACGCCGATGCACCAGCAGAGGAGATGGGTGGAGGCCGGCCGGCTGCGATAGCGGGCCCAGAGGTTCAGGGAAAAGAAAACGGCAAAGGCGGTGGTGAGGATCGGGATGTAATGAACCGGAGACGGCGCGTCCATTCCCGGAAATTATTGTCCCGACCCGGCCCGGGCCATGCGTATTACTGCGTACATCGGCCTGGGCGCGCCGCCACCTGTCCCTCAAGATGGCGGACGCCCGCTCTGGCCCCCTTACCGGCCCGCCTCGCCCGCCACCAGCGTCAGCGCGGCCACCAGCGTCTCCTCGTCCCGCGGCCCATCGTACCGGATTCCGTCGATGAACAGCGTCGGGGTACCATTCACACCGCTCCGGACCCCACCCATGAACGACTCCCGGACCCGCTCGCGGTACCGCGCCTCGTCCAGGTCGTTCAGCACCACCTCTCCCTGTGCGCCGGCCTGGTCGGCGTACCGGGCCAGGTCGTCGTATTGCAGCGCGCGCTGGTGCTCGAACAGCAGGTCGTGCATGCGCCAGAACGCCTTCGGCCCACCCTGCGCCGCGACCGATTCAGAGGCCTCCGCGGCGGACTCGGCGTGGAGATGCGACTCGGCAATCGGGAAGTGGCGAAACACGAAGCGAATGCGAGGGCCGAGGCGCTGCTGAACCCGCTTGAGGATCGGATAAGCCGCCCCGCAGTACGGACACTCGAAGTCCCCGTATTCGACCAGGGTGACCTCCGCATCCTCACCTCCCTGCACGTGGTCCTCGGGCCCGACCGCTGGCTTCAGATGGAGCGCGCTCATCGGGCGCTCCGCGCGACGGCGGCCTCCGGCTCGACCAGCTGCTCCAGCGCCTCGAGGATCCCATCGGCGCCCGGATTCACCTCGACCGGCGAGACGTAGCTCCAGCGGATCAGGCCGTCTCTGTCGATCACGAAGAGTGCCCGCTCGCTGGTGCCCTCGCGATGGTTATACGCCCCGTAGGCGCGCGACACCGCGCCCTTGGGCTCGAAATCGGCCAGCACGGTGAGCTTCAGGTTGCGGGCCTCGGTGAATGCCGTGTGGCACCAGGGCCCGTCGACCGAGATGGCGATCACCTCGGCACCGAGGCGGTCCCACTCGGAGCGGAGAGCATTGTAGAGCGCCAGCTGATCCCCACAGACCGGACTCCAGTCCGCGGGGTAGAAGACCAGTACCACCGGCCACCCCCGAAACTCCGCGAGGGAGACCGGCCTGCCCGGCCCAGCGGCCAGGGTGAAATCCGGGGCCGGCGTACCGGGGGGAAGCAGTGTAGAGGGCATGGCGTGCCTGAGCCTCCAGTGAAAGAAGAGTCCTGTTATCGAGAAGGCCGTCGACCGGGGTCCGGCCTGCGCCGACCCCCGGCCCCATCGGCTAGCGC
Organism: uncultured Gemmatimonadales bacterium; assembly: GCA_963762545.1. Lineage (GTDB taxonomy): Bacteria > Gemmatimonadota > Gemmatimonadetes > Gemmatimonadales > GWC2-71-9 > JABFSM01. The sequence goes on from CAVXLC010000007.1 coordinate 72,645, forward strand.
GCCGGGACCAGCGAGTGGTTGAGCCAGTCTTCCAACCGGGTCTCGGCGAGTCTGGCGTTTTCGCCGGGCAGCAGGGTGCGCTCACCCAGTAGTGCGCCGAAGTAGCGCGCCTGCGGATCCGCGATCACTTCGCGGGGATCGTTGCGCTCCTTGAGGCCCCGCCGGATGAGCTCGTCGAGACGAAACTGCTGGGGCCCCGCCACTTCGACGGTGCCGTTGATCGGAGGTCCCACGCAGACTCGGCCCACGGCCTTCGCGACATCGTCGGCGGCCATGGGCTGAATCAGCACCGGCGCGAGCCGCACGGTGGTGCCGACGGTCGCCGCGTCGGCGATGCTCTTGATGAACTCGAAGAACTGGGTGGCGTGGACGATCGAGTACGGGATCTGTGACTTCCTGATCAGCTTCTCCTGCGCGATCTTGGCGCGGAAGTAGCCGCTCTCGAGGAGGCGTTCGGTCCCCACGACCGACAGCGCGACGTGATGGCCTACGCCCGCCGCTGCTTCCGCGGCCAGGAGGTTACCGGTCGAGGTTTCGAAGAACTTCAGCACCGCCGCGTCCTCGAAGGAGGGGGAGTTCGACACGTCCACGACCACAGCGGCGCCGGCGAGGGCTTCCGCCAGACCCTGGCCGGTGAGCGTGTTGACCCCCGTGTCCGGAGACGCCGCCACCGCCTGGTGGCCCTGTTCACGAAGCTTGCCGACGAGCTTGGAGCCGATCAGTCCGGTTCCTCCAATGATCACGATCTTCATGGTCTGTCCTCTGCGTTCTGGAAAGTGGTCGCGGTCTTACTCCGCTATCCGGTGGAACACGCCGTAGAAATGCACTTGCCACGAGCGCCCGGCATCGGCCGACGTCTGCCATCGCTCTTCCACCGCGCCGTCGCTCCTGGGTGACCAGGCCACCCGATGCATCCGCGCGCCATCCGCCTGGTAGTCCTTTCCCGTCATCACCATGGCCGCGCCGTCCCGTTCGCCTTCGAGCGTCAGCACCACGCCGCCGGAATCGAGAAAGTCCCGATGCCAGCGCCGGCGCTTCGGCTGGTACCCGATGACGCCCAGGCTCTCACCGGCGCTGCCCACGCCCTGCCAGGTTTCGATCAACACGCACCCGCCGTACCCCTTCGAAACGGTGGCGGTCCCGATCACCTGGCCCGAGGAATCACGGACCAGCCAATTGCCGATGACGAAGTCGAACTCGTGATGCCGCGCGGTCGCGCACGACTCGTCATGACGCCCCTCCGCGGCGGACACGAGCGCCGCGGAGAGCATGACCGCCTGTACTGGTCGCATGACGCCGCTCACGGGTTGCCGGCGAGAGTGCTTGCTCCTTTCGCCGCGTCGATGATGACGGCGGCGACTTCCTTGGGCCGCGACAGCATCGGCACGTGCCCGGACGGAAGGGTCGTCGTCTTCGCCTTGATGCGCTTGGCAATGGCCAGCTCGTAGTCCGCCGGCAGGATGCGGTCGTTCACGGCAATGAACCAGGACGGCTTGGTCTTCCACGCCGCGTGCGGCACCGTCTCGGCGAGGGCGGCCGAATTCCAGGGGCCCTGGGTCGCGTAGACCAGGGCCCGCTCGCCGGCGGGAAGATCCGGCACGAAGTCCTCCTCGATGCCCTGACGGGTGAGCGACAGGTAGCCGGCCGAATCGGGTTTCATGTGTCCGAGCCCGGGCGTGGGCGGGTACGGCTTGAGCACGTCGTTGGCCGCCTGACCGTCCTCGGGGACGATGGCCGCGATATACACGAGGCCCACCACCTTGGGGTCGTTGCCCGCCTCGCTGACCGCCATCCCGCCCCAGGAATGTCCGACCAGAATCACCGGCCCATCCTGCAGGGCAATCGCCCGCTTGGTGGCCTCGACGTCCGCGGCCAGCGACGAGAGCGGGTTCTGCACTGCGGTGACCCGGAAGCCCTGGGCCTCGAGCAGCGGAATCACCTTGGCGTAGCTCGAGCCATCCGCGAAGGCGCCGTGCACCAGGACGATGTTCCGCACCGGGGACGGTGTGACTGCCGGGTGCGGCCGCGCCGGGCTGCCTCCCAGAAGGGAAGCCACGGCCAGCGGAGCGATCAGAAATCCCTTGAACATTGTGGTCTCCTTGTGCTGTCGATGGTTTTGTGAGTCTCTCACGGCCTACTCCTCGAATCGAGACTTCATCAGGAAATCCACCGTGGACGGCCGCTGGTAGCCCGGCACAAATCGCTCCCCGAAGTCGGCCGCGAAATTGTCGTAGGTGGTGTCCGGCTTGATGCTGACGATGCGGCAGACCGCGTCCTTGAAGCGCCGCTTCATCTCGAGGCGGGGAAATGCGGCGAGGATGCTCTTCATGTCGTTCGGCGGGATCCGCTCGTACTGGAATCCGAATTCCACGCCGATCCCGGCCGTGCAGAGCGCGACTTCCGGTTCCTTGTGCAGGCCGATCGAGGGGGTGGAATTCAAGGCGACACTGTCCCAGATCAGCCGCGCGCGGTCATCGTCGAGACCGTGCTCCCGCGCGAACGCCCGCGCCGCGTCGGCGCCTTCGATCTCGAAGCGCTTGGGACCCGTGAAACTGGGGGTCAGCCCGAGGTCGTGCAGCAGCGAGCCGATGGCGACGACTTCCGCGTCGTGGGCGGTGCCCTGGAGCTGTCCCAGCCGGACCGCGAACAGCCACGACCGGACGGCATGGTTGAAGAGATACGGTTCGGAATGGGTCCGGACCTGCTCCAGGGCGCGGGCGATGAGCGGCGTGTCGCTCACCGTGATGCCACCCAGGACCCGGGTCTTGCCGCTCATGATGGCCGGCGCGGCGGTCGGCGCCATGGTCAGCTCGCTCCCCGGATGAAGGCGAGCAGATCGGCGTTGACCTGATCCTGGTGCGTGGCCGTGATGCCGTGCGGCGCGCCCGGGTAGTAGATGTCCTTCGCGCCCTTGATGAGCCGGGCCGACTTCCTCGCCGAGTCCTTCACCGGAACGATCTGGTCGTCCTCGCCGTGCAGCACCAGGGTCGGCACGTCGAATTTCTTGAGGTCCGCGGTGAAGTCCGTCTCGGAAAAGGCCTTGATGGAGTCGTAGGCGTTCTTGAGGCCGGCTTGCATGCTCCAGATCCAGAACTGGTCCAGCACGCCCTGCGACACCTTGGCGCCGGGCCGGTTGGCGCCGTAGAACTGGACGGCCAGGTCCTTGTAGAACTGGGACCGGTCCTTGATCACGCCCGCCCGCAGGCCGTCGAACACCTCGATGGGCAGGCCCTCGGGGTTGGCTGCAGTCTTGACCATGATCGGGGGCACCGCGGCGATCAGCACCGCCTTCGCCACCCGCGACGTGCCATGGCGGCCGATGTACCGCGCCACCTCTCCTCCACCGGTGGAGTGCCCCACCAGCGTGACGCCCTCGAGATCCAGCGCCTCGATCACGGCCGCCAGATCGTCGGCGTAGCCGTTCATGTCGTTGCCCGCCGACGCCTGGCTGGACCGGCCATGGCCGCGCCGGTCGTGGGCGATCGCCCGGAAGCCGTGCTGCGCGAGGAACAGCATCTGCCCGTCCCAGGCGTCGGCGTTGAGCGGCCAGCCGTGCGAGAACGTGACCGGCGGACCCTCGCCCCAGTCCTTGTAGTAGAGCTCCACCCCGTCCTTCGTGATGATCCTGCTCTCGGTGTACTCCTTCGTGACGGTGCTGTCCATGGCTCGGCTCCTTTGGAGGTGTGACCAAAGTCGCGCCCGGGCCGCACTGCTCGCGTCCGTGGAATACCCTAGTCGTGTCCCTGGTCGGTGGGTCGGGGGCTGGTGGCGGCGCGGGGGTGCCTGGCTGGAATCGCTTCACGCGTTGCAGCGTGCGCCGGGTCGGCTGACCTGCCGGGGGCTCTGAGGGCGCCCCGGAGCTGCCGGCGGGAGCTGATGCCGAGCTTGGCGAACGTCTTGTGCAGGTGGTACTCGACGGTTCGGGGGCTGATGAAGAGCTGGCTGGCGATCTCCGGGTTGGTGTGGCCGTCGGCGGCGAGGCGGACGACCCGCGCTTCCTGAGTGGTGAGATCGGGCTGCATCCCGACCGTTTGTTTGCGGACGGTCGCGCCCCCTGGCGGTCGCGGCCTGGACGCCGGCTTCGATCAGCGCCAGCGCCTGGCCCGCTTCGCCGCGCCAGGCGGCCAGCACCAGCGAGGTGTAGCTGAGCCGCGCGTTGCCGGTTGCCTCGCTGATCACGTCGGCCTCTTCGACCAGGGCCGAGGCGGCGGCGAACTCCCCGGCGTGGACGTGAACCCCCGCGCGGTACGTGAGGGCGATGGGAAGCAGCGTGAGGGCGCCGGCCTCGCGAGCGACTCTGACCCCTCGATCGGCCAGCTGGTGCCAGGTCTCGTCGTCCCAGAGCTCGGGGGCGACGCGGCACGCCAGCCAGAGCCATCGCGTCTCCTCCTCCCGGCGTTCATCCCCGCTCCGGAATGCCAGCAGGGCGCGCTGGAGCGCCGGGATCCCGGCCACGCTGCCCTCGGTGAATCGGGTGACCAGGCCGTTCAGCAGGAGGTCGATCGCCCGAGGCGGCCGCAGCAGCGACCCCTCCCGCGCCGCGGCGCGGGAGGTCAGGGCCGTCTCTCGTACTCCGGGATCACGAATGAGCCGTCCGGCGAAAATGGCCGCCCCGAGGGCCTCGAGATATGTCTCCCGCGCCAACCCGTCGTCGAGCCCTTCGAGTCGCTTGGCCGCGGCGAGCAGCATCGGCGGAGCGTCACTCCCGCGCCTCCGGGCAAAGGCGATCTGGGCCCGTACCCGCGCCAGCCGCGCCCGCTGGAGCTCGTCCAGCGGGCCCATCTCCGCGGCCGCCAGGAGTTGATCCGCCGCCTCCGGCGATCCGGCTTCGAAATGGGCCTGGGCAGCGGCCAGGGCGCGCGCGCCGCGCCGGGAAGGATCCAGAGTCAGCTCGGTCGCCCGCGCGAGAAACGCCGCGGCCGCGGCGTCCCCGCCGCGGCTGCGGGCCCGGTCCGCCGAACGTTCCAGCTCGTCGGCCACGACTTCTTCGGGCCCGGCCGCCGCCTGGGCTCGATGCCACGCCCGGCGGTCGGGATCGGCGCCCGGATCGGTCGCTTCGGCCAGCGCGCGATGAATCTCCTGGCGCTCCGAAAACGCCGCCGCGCAGTAGACCGCCGACCGCACCAGCGGATGGCGAAACCGCACCCGAGCCCCGATCTCGATCAGCCCCGATGCGGTCGCGGGCACCGCGGCGTCCGCTCCGATCCCGAGCCGCTTGGCGGCGCGCCACAGCAGGGTCACGTCGCCCACCGGCTCGGCGGCCGCCGTCAAGAGAAGGTGTTGCGTCTCAATGGGGAGCGAATGCAGGCGCCGGAGGAAGCTCCGCTCGATGCGGCCCGCCAGCGGCCCCGAGTCGGGTAGGGCGAACCCGCCGGCCAGCTCGGCCACCGTCAGCCCCCGGGTCAGCTCCAGCAGGGCGAGCGGGTTGCCGCGGGTCTCCGCGACGATCCGGTCCCGTACCAGCTCGTCCAGTCGCCCCGGGATCGCCGAGTCCAGCAGCGCGCGGGCATCGGCGTCATTCAAGCCCCTGACCACCAGCTCCGGAAGCCCCGCCAGCTCCAGCACCTCGCTGGGATCGCGCACCGCGAACACCAGGCCGACCGATTCCGCCAGGAGGCGGCGCGCAACGAACGCGAGGATTTGGGCGGAGGCGCGATCGATCCACTGCAGGTCATCGACAACGCAGACCAGCGGCTGGTCCTCAGCCACAGCCGACAACAAGCCCAGCACCGCCAGACCCACCAGAAAACGATCCGGCGCGTCCCCGGCGCTCAGGCCGAAGGCCGTCGCAATCGCCTCGCGCTGCGGGCCCGGCAGGCGATCCAGCCGGTCCAGCATCGGCGCGCAGAGCTGGTGCAGGCCGGCGAATGCGAGCTCCATCTCCGACTCGACGCCCGCCGATCGCGCGATGCGGCAGGTTGACGCCCGGGCCGCCAGGTAGTCCAGCAACGCGGTCTTGCCGGCCCCTGCTTCGCCGCGCAAGACCAGCACCTGACTCTGGTCGGCCCGCACGCCTTCCAGCACGCGATCAAGCGTGGCGCACTCGTTGCGCCGCCCGTGCAAGCCTGGCTCACGTTGGACAATGGACATACCCACCGCCAGGTGGAGTCCGCACATGGACTCGTGCTGCTGTGATCGCCGGCATTGGAAAATACCGCGCAACGGCCGGATGCGTACCTGTTATGATCGGTTTTCGGGCGGGGTATGCCACACAGCCGCGTCCGCGCGGATCGTGGCGAGCTCGGTCCGGATAACTTCGCCGCGTCCGGTAACGAGCAGGTAACGCGGGGCCGATGCCGCTACACCATCACGCGGCCTCCACCCGCCCCACCGTGGCATCCGGCTCGCCGAGGAACTCCACCCACGCCTTCTTGATGCAGGGGTAGTGCTTCGCCGCCTCCACCAGATCCAGAAACGCGCGCAGATTCTCCTTGAAGCGGGCCGCGAGCTGTTCGTCGGCGAGCCCGCCGCCGTCGCCGAACGCCTTGTGGGCCTGGGCCAGTGAGAACATGTCGGGAAAGACCCTCGCGCCCAGGTGTTCCAGGGGCATGCGCAGCGACCAGAGTCCCCGGTTGCCGCCCGCCATGGACGGGGAGGCGGAGAGCAGCAGCCCGTGCCGCGCATTGAATGGCTGGGGCCGGATGCGCGACACCCAGTCGATCGCGTTCTTGAGGTGGCCCGGCATGGACGCGTTGTACTCGGGTGTGGCGATGACGAAGGCGTCACAGGCCTCGAGCCGGCGGTGCAGCTCCCGCGGACCGGGAGGGAAGCCCGACCCGGATTCGACGTCCTGGTTGTAGGATGGGCCGTCGAACTCGTTCATCGTGGCCCAGTCCACGGTGGCCCCGGCGTCCTCGAGGGTCACGCGGGCGAGCCGGGCCAGGCGGGTGTTCAGGGAATCTGCTCGCAGGGAGGCGGAGAAGAGCAGGACGCGGACGGTCGCGGGTTTGGTCATGGGATCACCTTCTGCAGCGTGGGGTCACGGCGGGGACCCCTGAAGATAGAAGCAAAGAGCACCACACGCCGTATGTGTGGCGAAGAGCGCGCACCCTCAGCGATCGACCATCCGCTCCGAGCCCTCGGAGTACCGGTGCCCCTGGACCGGGATCCCCGCCACCACGCGGTCGATCTCCTGGAGATCTCCGGGCGTGAGCGTAACGGCGGCCGCGCCGAGGTTCTCCTCCAGGCGGTGCAGCTTGGTGGTGCCCGGGATCGGCACGATCCAGGGCTTCTGCGCCAGGACCCACGCCAGCGCGATCTGCGCCGGCGTCGCGGCCTTCTTCGCCGCGATCCGGCCCACCAGGTCCACCACCGCCTGATTCGCCTTCCGGTTCTCCGGCGTGAAGCGCGGCACCGAGGCGCGGAAGTCGTCGCTTGCGAAGGTGGTGGTCTCATCGATCTTGCCCGTAAGGAACCCCCGGCCCAGGGGGCTGAACGGAACCAGGCCGATGCCGAGCTCCTCGAGGACCGGGAACGTCTTCGACTCCGGCTCGCGCCACCAGAGCGAGTATTCGCTCTGGAGCGCGGTGACCGGCTGGACCGCGTGGGCGCGACGGATGGTCTGCGCCCCGGCCTCCGAGAGCCCGAAGCGCTTCACCTTCCCCTCCCGGATCAGCTCCTTCACCGTCCCCGCGACCTCCTCGATCGGGACGTTCGGGTCGACCCGATGCTGGTAGTAGAGGTCGATGGCGTCTACCCTGAGACGCTTGAGCGAGCCTTCGGTCATCCGGCGGATGTATTCGGGCCGGCTGTTGAGAGTGCGGCCCTTGGGCTCGGTGTCGAAGTCGCAGCCGAACTTGGTGGCGATCGTCACCTGGCCCCGGAACGGGGCGAGGGCCTCGCCCACCAGCTCCTCGTTGGTGAAGGGGCCGTAGACCTGTGCGGTGTCGAAGAGGGTGACGCCCCGCTCCACGGCGGCCCGAAGGAGGCGAATCCCCTCGTCCCGGTCGACCGCCGGCCCGTAGCCGAAGCTCAGCCCCATGGCGCCGTAGCCGATCGCCGAGACCGAAAGCCCGCTCTTTCCCAGGGTGCGCTGTTGCATGGCCGGCTCCACTCGATGTCGTGGGATCGAACTTAACCCCCCTTGCGCCCGAGCTTTGGTCCCCGGGTAGCTTGCCGTCCCCGCGCAAGGAATCCCGATGGCCATCACCTCCGATACCCGGAACTGCGATCCGCCCGATTACGGCTGGCGGGTCAACCCGTACGGGCGAGCGGTCTCGCCCGGCGAGGCGCAGCTCATCCAGGAGCTGGCCCGGCTCCATCGGCTCGACGTGGAGCCCAGGCGCAACGCCTACCTGTTCCGGGCGCCGGCGTGGGACGGCCAGGTGCTTCGCGTCTACTGGGGGATCGTGTGCTGGCCCCGGGCGGAGGTGCTGCGGGCGTTCACGAGACTCATGGACATCATGCCGCTCAAGGGGAACTACGCGGGACTGTACTTGAAGCGGCTGCACGGCAGCGAGCTGGTCGCCTACCGGTTCCGGGCCGAGCACCGGGAAAAGCTGGAGGCCTGAAACCTCGCCGCCGGTCGGAGCGTAGGTGCGGTCTCTTCTCTCAATCACGGCTCGCCCCAGGACGCTCATGCTGAAGCTGACGGCCCTCGTTCTGCTCGGAACCAGTGTCGCCGCGGCGCAGTCCGATCGTGCCGCGCTGGTCAAGAAGCTCGATTCGCTCGCCGGCTCCGGGGTGCTCGAGAACCGCGCCGTCGGGATCGCGGCCGCCGTCGTCCGCGGCAACGATACCCTGCTCCTCAAGGGCTTCGGCAAGGCGGACGTCGAATGGAACGTCCCCCTCCCGGTGGACGCGATGTTCGAGATCGGCTCCATCACCAAGCAGTTCACCGCCGTCGCCATCCTCCAGCTCCGCGATGAAGGCAAGCTGAGCCTCGACGACCCCATCACCAGGTGGCTCCCCGACTTCGACACCCGCGGCAACACGGTGCCGCTGCGGCGGCTCCTGGATCACACCTCCGGCATCCGGGGGCTCACCGAGATGCCGGAGTTCGGCAACCTCTCCGTCAATCCCCGCTACCCTCGCGACTCGGCCTATGCCCTGATCAAGCGCTATCCGTTCGACTTCAAGACCGGTGAGGCACAGATCTACAACAACTCGGCGTTCTGGCTGCTGGGGCTGGTGATCGAGAAGGCCAGCGGCATGACCTACAAGGACTACATCGAGAAGAAGTTGTTCGAGCCGCTCGGCATGAAGCGCAGCATGTACTGCGACGCTTCCGTGAACGTCGAGCGCCGCGCGCATGGGTACGGCATCCAGAACGGCGTGATCCGCCGCGCGCCGACCAACGTCCACACCTGGCCCTTCTCCGCCGGCTCGATCTGCTCGACCGCCGGCGACCTGGTCACCTGGCTCCAGGCGCTGCACGGCGGCAAGGTGCTCTCACCGACGTCGTACGCCGAGATGACCACGGCGTCGAAGCTGAATGACGGCACGGTGACCCGGTACGGGATGGGGATCGGGGTGGGCAAGGACAGCCGAGGCCTCAACTTCATCGGGCACGGCGGCTCGATCGCGGGCTTCAACTCCGAGGCCACCTGGTATCCCGACGCCAGGGCGGCGATCGTGGTGCTCATGAACAGCAGCGGCAACATCAGCCCCGGTGCCGTGGCGGGAGAGCTCGCCGCGGAGCTGCTGCCGTGGAAGCTTCCGGAGGTGAAGCAGTTCTCCGGCGACGCGACGCCCCTGCTCGGCACCTACAAGGGCCCATCGCGTGGACAGGAGATGGTCATGGTGGTGACCCAGGGCGCGCAAGGCATCGAGGTCTCGGTGAACGGGTCGCCCAAGCGCTCACCCGCGTGGGTCGAGGGGTTGACGTTCCGTCAGGGCAATTCGTATCTGATCTTCCGGCAGACCGGCAACAGCGGGCCCGCCACCGAGCTGCGGTTCGACGGCGGTCCGGGGAGCTATTTCATTCTCAAGCGTCAGTAGACGTACCGCTCGAGGAACTCCTGGTCGTCCTGGTCAATTCGGACGACATAGACATGGGATACACCGAACCCCACCACGCGAGAATGTGCGCGGGCCGTTACTTGTGCGATCAGAACCCCGCGACCGTCGACCAGGTCAAAGAGTGAGGCGCCGTCTACAGGCACAGCACGTTGAATCCAGAGAACCCCGTCGGGTGCAAACCTCCCCGCCTTGCCGAGAAATGCCGGAAGGTAGGCAGGCCACTGAACCGGCTCTTGCGCGCCCCCGGGTTGGAGACCAGCGGTCTGAACCCCCTTGGGTGTGATGATAGTCACCGGCCCGGGTCGAGCCAGCTCCTCTCTCCATTCCCTTTTGTGACCATCGCTCACGCGGACGCGTTGGTAAGGAATGGGCCTGCCCACAACTCTCCTGCCCCTCGAATCAAGTATGTCTACAGAATACGGGTCGACATGGAGGATTGCGATCTGGCCTTCAGGGCCAACAGTCCACTGCGGTTCCGTGTCGAAGGCGCGGGTTGGTGTACCGGGCGGCGGGACCCGGCGATTGGCTGGAAGCAAAGGCAGGTACGCGACCGTGTCTCGCACCTGGGAGCCAACTCTCCATCGCTCGATAGGGGCAGAATCAGTTCTGGTGGCCGCCGGGCCGAAGGGGACAAAACCGTCAGCGTACAGGCGTCCTTGATGGTCGCTTTCCCGCGGAGGCTCAGCTCCAGCCGGTTGCGGGCTCCCCATTCGTGTTCCCAAGGCGCTGAGAATCCCGCTCAGCCGACCGGTGCCGGTAATGACGAGTATCCTCCCATTGCCTCCATCCTCGGCGCCAATGCTATCTCCGCCAAGTTTCAGCAACCTCATAGGGAGCCTGTATTCGCCTGGCCCCGAGCCCTGACGCCCAAGTTGTACCACTCTATCATTGGTGAAATCTGCCACCAGGACACTTTGTTCGTTCGCGTCAACCACGACCACGCGGCCATCGCGCAGTTCGTGGAATCCGGTAATGCGCTCAAACGGCCTCGACAGGGTTGCGTCAGGTGCCTGAAGTACCCGCACTGGTACCTGGAGACTCGAGGACGTAGTCTCGAAGAGAGCGAAAACCGCGTGAGCATAGGCTAGCATTCAGGCTCCGTCGCTCCGACCTCTTGCCGACTCGGTGGCTAGGGGCCAACTCGATATCGAATCTGGCTCCTCAAGCGAAAGATGCAACATTCTGAAGCGGCCGCGCCAGCTCCTCCAAGGTGGGCCTTGACGAGTTCGTAACACCGCCGTCTGCCAGACGTCATGGGGCCGTGACACCCGCCGCACATACTGCCTGCTCTGCCACCACGCGAATCCACCCATTCAGGACTGCCGCCATGAACCGTAGCGCTTCATGCCTCTGGCTCGCCCTTGCCCTCGGCGCGCTCGCCGCCGGGTGTTCCAAGGACAGCCCCACTGTCCCGACCGACTCCCCGGTGTCGCTGGACCGCGGCCGCGGGCAAGGCGATCAGGGTGAAGACCGTGACGACGACGAGAATGATCGCCGTCCGGTCACCTATGCCGTCATCGGCGACGTGCCCTACACCGACTCCAAGCTCAACGGCGGGCCGTCGTTCCCGGCGCTGATCGCCGCCATCAACCAGGATCGGGATGTCCGCAGGGTCATCCATGTCGGCGATATCAAGGCCGGCGCCGCGCTCTGCACCGACACGTACTTCCAGGACATCGCCACCCAGTTCGCGACCTTCACCGATCCGCTGGTCTATACCCCGGGCGACAACGAGTGGACCGACTGCCACCGCGCCAACAACGGCGGGTACAATCCCCTCGACCGGCTCGCCAAGGTCCGGGAGCTGTTCTTCCCGCACCCCGGGTTCACCCTGGGCCGGAAGGCCCGGATCACGGACCAGGACCACTATCCCGAGAATCAGCGCTGGGAGGCGGGCGGCGTCGAGCTCGCCATGCTCCACATTCTCGGCTCGAACAACGGCAGGGCGCCCTGGTTCGGGGACCGTCCCGCGCCCAACACCGGCGAGACGCCCTCGGAGACGGCCTCGCGGGAGGCGGAGTACCTGGCCCGCAATGCGGCGAACATCTCCTGGCTCGAGAAGACCTTCCGTGAGGCCAGGGAAGACCATGCCGCCGGCATCGTGCTGTTCTTCCAGGCGGATATGTGGCACCCGGACGACCGGGCCGCCGGCGCCGAGTTCACCGCCCACCAGGACTTCGTGGCCCGGCTGTCTCAGCTCGCGATGGCCTTTGCGCCCCGGCCGGTCCTCCTGATCTGCGGTGATTCCCACGACTTTCGGGTGGACGTCGGCGTGCCGTGGTTCACCACGTATTACAACGTCCCCGCCCCGGCGAACGTGACCCAGGTGGTCGTTGACCGGAGTATCGAGATCAACCGGACCGGGGCGCCCGACGCTTCGCCGATCGACTACCTCAAGCTCAGGATCGACCCGAAGACCCCGGGCGTCTTCAGCTGGACCCAGGTCCTGGTGCCGTAGCGCAGCACTTCGAGGCGGCCCACTCGGCCTACTCCGGGGTCCGGAGATGCCGGGTGGTGCCGGCCTTCGGGCTGCTTCCGATATTGAGGGCCTGAGCGACCGACAATCCTCGATCTACCGGCCGAATCGTACCGTCAGGGCCAGGCTCGGGTTCCAGCTGAGCCAGGGCCCCCCATCATACGAATAGAGCAGCGGGGTCATCCGGGCCTCGATCCCGACGCCGACCGGCGATCCCGCCGCCCGGACCAAAATCCCGGCGCCCAGCGGCGCGATGAGGGCGCCGTCGGAATGGGTCCCGTCGAACTCGAAGTTGGTGAGATGGGCGCCGGTGCTGTCGATCGCCTCGGCAATGCTCCGGGTGCGGACCGACAGGACGCCGAGCCCGGCCAGTATATAAGGACGAACCTGACCGGCCTTGGGACCGCCTCGGAGGGTGAGGGCGAGGGACCAGCCGGTGTCGCGGTCCCGGGAGGTGAAGTAGCAGGTGGCGGTGCCGCCCGCCGGGTGCAGACAGGTCGTCTGGGTGAACTGGCGGTTCTGGTTGAGCCGATCCATGCCGGCCTCGACTCCGAACCGGACGGTGGAATGGGGATTCAGCTCCGCCCCGGCGCGGACCGTGATCCCCTCGTTGGAGTCCAGGCTTCCGATTTGGCCGGTCATGCGGGAGTAGCCGACCGACACGCCGAGGCGCTGGGCGAAGGCGGGGGCGGTGAGGGAGGCGGTGAGGATGGTCAGGGCCGCTAGGCTCTTTGTCATGGGTGCAATCTGGCATGCCGGCGTCCCCTGGGCGTGACCGGGGACTACCCCGGCGTTCGCAGATTCAGGGTGGTGCCAGCCTTGAGATGAATGACAGCCTGGGAGTCGGCCAGGGCGCCGAAGATCGAGACGCTTCCGCTGCCGAGCACCTCGGCGGTGCCGCCGTGGAGCACCAGCACGGTGTGCTCCTGAGTCACCTCCTCCTCGCCGATGCGGTCGGCGCCGGGGCGGACGTGCGGGGTGACGGTCACCCGGGGGAGCAGGCAGAGGCCGTCGGTGACCTTGCCGAGGGCGCTGGTGGGGGTGGGCCAGCCCAGCCAGAAGCAGCCGAGGGTGATGGCGCCGGCGGAGTCACCGGCGAGCACGCCGCCGCGGTTCAGCAGCGTCTTGAGCTCGCGTTCCACCTGGGTTAGAACACCTCCTTGGCGGTGCGCAGGATCCGGACGAACTCCTCCGAATTGGCCACGGCGCGGCTGCTGGTGTGCAGGAAGACCACGTGGCGGGCGCCCCGGGATTCGAGATGGCGGCGGATGGCGGCGACGCGGGCCGGCTCGGCGCCGGGCGCGGGCAGTGCGGCGGAGAGGCCATCGGCGGCGGAGGGAATCACCACGATCAGGGCGTCGGGCCCACCAGCTAGGGCTATGAGCCGGTCGACCAGCGCGTTGGCGGCGCGGTCGTCCAGGTTGCCGCCGGCGAGGATCACCGCGCCGGTGATGGGCCACCATGGGGTCGTTGGGGTCTGGGCGGCGGCCGGATGCGTCAGGAGGAGGCCGGTTAGCAGGGCGGCGTGCATGAGGCGCCTTGGAGGGGATACGAGGAGGATGCGCGGGGGAGGGGTGGGTTGCGGGGGCCTTCCGGCGCGGTTGCGGCTTTAGAGGATCCATGGCGCGTCAAGCCGGACACGAGGCGCTGGCGATACCCAGAATACTCCGATCTCCAAGTCACGTAGACTTTCCGACACCCTACCCACCAATTCTGTATGTGGGGATACATCTGGCAGCGCAATCGCAATCAATTCATCTCCGTGTTCGCCGTTGGTGGCTTCATCACGCCAGCGTATTGCGGTGAGAAGGGCAACCGCGAGATGCGTCTGACATTGACCCCGCGAGAAAGGTTTGCCGAACCGACTAGTGAAGGTCTTACTGGTTGTTTCACCCTTGGCCTCCACCCGAAGCCTCCGGTGACTGCCTGCGTGAGTCGCCACGAGATCGATGCCCGTCTGCGCGGTATTGGCCGTTCTCTCGACCTTCCAGCCCAGGGCCTTAAGGTGCTCACAAACAGCCTCTATGACTTCATTCTCATTGAGCACTGGGCAAGTCTCTCTTTGGGATCTTCCGTGGCTCCATCAGACAAAGACACTTCATCCGCGCCAACCAAGAGGGCCCCTGCGCTAAGAATGTACGCATGAATCTTCGTCAATTGGTTTCACAATGTTGACACACTTGCGGAGCTAGCTCCGTTTGGAGGCCGCTGACGTCAGCCTTGCCAGCCGCCGTCTATCCCGGCCCTCGGGTCGAAGAATGCTCTGCGAACAGTCGCTCTATTTCGGTGACGAATGCCTGCGTGTCGAGAAAGTAGTTCGGATAGGCTCGACGTAGCGCTTCAACACGGCCTGCTGATACAAGCACTGCCTCGATCGCCTCCCCGCGTTGTGTACGCTCCTCAACCTCCGCATATGCAGCTGTCGCCTGCTCAAGATGTCCACGAGCAAACGGGCGGATCGATACCGTGCGGGTCGCTGAATCCAAAACAATTAGGTGGAATGCGCCCTGCCCTTTCTCCGCCGTAATCTTGGGGCCGGCGATTGCAAACGTCCGGAGCTTATCAAGTACGTGCAGTTGCTGCTCCGTCGCAGCAAGGCGGGCAACTATGCCGGGCTGAGAGAGACCTTCAAATCCGGGTACCGGCGGAGTCCCTTCCACATAGGCGATGGCGGCGCTTGCAGTAGCAAAGAACTCCCGCCAAGCCGCCGGCCCTTGCCCAGCCTTTAGGGCCTCACCGAGAAAGGTTCCCATTGTCTCTACTGCCGTAGCCCACGCATGCTGGAGGCGAGTCCGAATCTGCAGCTCGATCAGGAGGTCGTTGTAGCGTTTGGCTCTCCTGTTGACGTACCGGTACACAAGGTGGATGCTACGATAGCCGTCGGCCTTGGGACCTGTTATGTAGTCCTTCGAATTGACCAGTTCATGCTTGAAGGACTTGTCGCGATAGTTTGCCTCTAGCTTGCGCGCTCGAGCAACTGAACTTACGATGGCGCGGAGGCCGCCAATGTCCTGCATTTGGGAGAGCTTCATTGTAGGAAACCGTTGGAGCTTCGAGACGACGGATGGCGCCCTCTTCAGGCGTTGGGCGGCGATGGCCTTGGAGTCCACTTTTGCCAATCGAAACCGAAGCGTTGCTTGAAAAGTATTGAGGGGGTACGCGTGGCTGGCGCGCCAGTTAGTAAGCACGCTGGATGCCCAACGCTGCTCAGCGTAGCTTGCGGTGGACGACGCCAGAATACGTCCCGCCCGATTCACGTCGCTACGCCCGAACTTCGGAGAGACAAAAGCCACGCGAGAGGTCCCCTCCTTAATCTATGTGAGGTTCCGCATACCGTGCGCCGGGAGTCAGTTCGTCGTTATCGAAGGGACACGCCAGCCTTGTCCGCCTTAACAACCAAGTAGTGCACGAAGGCCGAGCATGCGACTAGCATATACTTGGCATCTTCGAACTCCACAACGTCATCACCGCTCAATGCGTGTCGGATGCCGCTTGCATCGCTGGAGTACCCATAGAGTGCTCCGAACGCGGTCTTTAGTGCAGGGTGCAGTGTTATTGCTGGTTCCAGCCGCTTCAGCGCCTTACCAAGTTCCGCCCTATCGTCTCCAGTGATTAAACGGGCTAATGCTTCGATTGCGCTTATAGATTCTTTCACGGAGTTACGATAATTGGGCGTCTTGCGGTCCGCGAGCATGGTCAGCGCCGTTTGGAGGTGAGTGTGAATTGGCGCGAGGGGTCCTCGATTGGTCGTGGAGGTGAGTGCTTCCTGGATTGTGCTGAGTTCTCGCTCATCACTAATCGGCGTTACAAGTCCGGAAACAATGCGATACCCCGCAACCTCGCGAGCGAGAACCGTGTTGTACAGGACTTCCAGCCTTTGCCCGACGGCACCGAGCCCCGCCGCGGAGGTCGTGTACTCAATGAAATCATAGATTTCAAACCACTCCGCACCGTGAAACCATTGCGAAATCGCTTGACGAGTCTTCCACGTCTCGGTTGGCATCTCCTCAATCGGTCGCTTCCAGAAGTCGCGCCATATTGCTCGATAGAAGTCACCCCACATGCCCTCATTCGTGTAGGGCGAGCTCTCGAACTGCACTTCAAAGCGCTCTGAGAAGACATTCCAAAGGCTGTTCCGGAGAGGTTCATCCATGCCCTCAAGCTGAATGGCATCCCGCAGGGATCTGTAACCCGCCCGTTCAGAGAACCTCATCGCGCATAGCCTCCAAGTGTCGCCTAGCGGATCACGTGTCCGCCGGTGGGCCTCCTCTCAATTCCAGCGCCTGGCAGAAAAGCCGAATTGGGAGGAGTAGGTAGCGGGGTGCGCGTGGGCTCTCTCGCAAATGCGCGTGATGCTCGGCGCCACGTGAGAACTATGCACCTTCCCAAAAAGCGACCACGTCCGGATCTTTGATCCACCCAAGTCGGGGGATGTTAGCTCCTCTAGGTCGTCCTCGTTCTAAGGCTCGCTTTGGGCGACACTCAAAGAGTAGCCCGTATCCGGTGGCCGGAGCTCGCGTAAGCGCCAGCTGCGTATCGTCAAGCTCCGACGGCATCATTGCGGCCATACGATCGCGCGCTTCTGAGAGGCTCTTGTAGGCAAATCGGACAACGCGCGAAACGGACGCCTCCCAGCGAACCATGTCGGCTGGTCGGTCAAATAGGAGCAGAGTGTCACCTTCTTGCAGGGTGGTATAGGGCCATTGTTTTCGTGTCCAGAGGTTGAAAAACCATGTCGCACCAGCAACCAAGGGGTCAACGCGGTTGGGCAGAACCCAATTGCGACTACAGACGTACTTCATGAGTCTCCTCGAAGTCGGCCGACGGATGCGCTACTGCTGTGGGGCGCCGCGTCCCCGTCGGAGAAACTAACCGATTCCGGCCGCCGCGGAACGCCAGCAGCAGGCGCCATCAATGCCGCAGCAAGTGCCCATTACAGGGCCCCCTTACGACGCAGGACATGCTCAACCAATTTGCCCAGCTTCTGAGCGTGTTGGAGGTCTGTCCAAACGGCCCCATTGCGAGAGTATTCTGCCCACGTTTGGCCCGAAATGTCAGACGGGGGCACGGGTGTAGCAGCACATCGTATCGGCAAGACGGGCACGCCCCACGTCAGCGCCGTCCCGAGTTCGATCATCACGTTCGGATTCAAGTCGCTGGTATCAAACACGGCAACGTCAGATCCAATGATGTTGCGGGCGATGTCGTTGAATACGTGAGATCCATACCCCCCCTGAAGTCGTCGAAAGTCGAGGCGAGGAATCGTTGAACTCCTGACGCCAGCTAACGCCATTTCAAACATGTCACGGATGTTTCTTTCGAGCGCGTCGGAATCGTAGTGCCCTGAACTCCACTGAAAACCAAGGCACACGATTAGGCGAGTTGGGTCGGAGCGATCGACTGCGACCGCAGCCCAGTCCTGTTCCGTGAACCCGTAGGGGGATCCGGCAGGGGTTGCTCCTCGTTGTAGCACTGGTACTGGCACCGGCACGAACCCTGGCGGGGACGGATCTGGCGCCGGCCTTGCCGGCAACTGAGCACTGTTCGAAGCGAGGCGTTCCGCCTCGACACGGCCACGGGGAGTCGCCTGAACTGAGACAAAGGAGAACGGCGCGGTGCCAAGGGCCCGACGTACTGTCGCGTACCGATTCTCCTCCAGGAGATCGACGGCGTCACTCAACGCCGGCGGTGCAATGCCGCTAATGGAGTGAAGCTGGTTTGCGTTAACATGGTGACGACCCACATCAACATCGTTCTCAGAGATCCCAAACGTGGTTAGGATACCGAGGACTGTCGTTGCGTCCTGGACGATGGTCATCAACTGTCTCTTTTCCCGAACCGCGGCATAGTGGATCGCGTTTGTGCTGCGGGGCGCGTCGGCCCCGCCTGGCAAGCTAATCATATGGCCGGCGGCCGCCGCGGACCGTCAGCAGCAGCCGTTGGCTAGACCGCGAGATCTATGGTTCCGCTTGACCAAGATTGGGGATGTCAAATGGATACTTGCCATATTCCTCGGATTCAGATAGTAGGCTTTCCAGGGCGGCACCTTGCAGGCGAAACTGATCAACGATTTCCCGATATGTGCCTGCTGCATGCCTCACAACCGCGCCGATGATCTGGTCGATTGTAATGCGTTCGAGCTCATGCGTGACGCGAGCACCTCCAATATGGGCTGGATGAACGTGTGCACTTGAGTATTTCCAAAAGGAGGCATAGTCGTAGCGGAGAATTGGTTTCGTTTTAGCTTGATCAAATACAGAAGGTGGTCTCAGAACTCTAGGGTCATCGAGCAAGCGCCGTCCTATTTCAGTGATGTCGGTAGGGATAGGCCCAATCGAATCAAGACAGGACTTCTCAAGTGTGTCCCGTTCCCAGAGAACCTCCTTCTCGACTCTCTGCCAATTGCGTGCGAAGTCGGTGAACATCCAATGAGAGAGGGCATGGCCTTCATAGAGCGCTCTTGCATGGTGAAACATCGTCAGTCGGCCGAGCTCGCCGGAGAGAATGCGTTCCGCGGCCCATACCTCCGCTGCCGTCTTGTGAATCAAGCTCTCGACCAGAATCAGATGATCGGAGCCATCGGAGAAATCGTGGTCGCATTCCAGGAGGGCGGAAAGCACGGCTATTGGTATGGGGGCTGCGAGAGAAGCGGTGATCGCGCGAAAGCCGAGCAATGTGGCTTCAGGGATGACGCCAGCCGCCGAGGCAAAATCCAAGAAATGGCGTCGCTCGCCTGGCCGCAGTGGTCTCTGCAATTGACCTCCAGACACAATGGCGTGACCCGGTCCAAACTCCGATTTGTGTGAAACTCCGAAGGGAGTCCGATTTCGCAATCCCACCGCACCCCCCCCCAACCTCCCTCCCCCCTCCCCCCTCCGCAACTAGTAGATCTACTATTAGGTCAAACCCGCCCCACCGGGCCCTTCAGGGACCAGCACCATGAGTCGGCAATCCTTCTCCGCATCACGTTAAGGCCTAGCACTTCATGTTGCCCAAAGGTGACAGTTCGTTAGCACGGGCTGGGCGGTAATCCCGGTGGCATACAGACATGGGAATGGATCGCGAGCCTTCCTCACTATCAACTCCTTCATGGTGCGGCCGGCTGCGGCGTAGCTCCTTTGGGCGGAGATTGAAAGCCAATGAGCCCGAAGCGGTCGTCTACTAGCAGTTCGACCTCAACTGGCGGCGCTGCTTTACCGTGTAAGTATCCCGGGAGTACCTTGTTCGCCTTATACGACCTGATACGCTCGAGTGTGAGGTCCAGGAGGGCCAGCGCAGTATTCACCCCTGCTTCGAGCTTTGGCATCAGCCACTGCAGAGGGACTCTGTGAACAGGCCACCGCTCGATGACGACCCCTTCTCCGTGCCTAATGTTGAAAGTCTCCGCGGTCAATATGTAGTCTGAGTGAAAGAAAGCATTGCGAACCGGGCGATGTACTATGGTATCATAGAGCTCCGCTGCAGCCTCTTGCCCGGCGGAGCGGCACAATTCCGCGGTACGTTCAGCCCTCGAAGCGGGTGAACGAGCCTCCTGACCGGTTGCGTGCATCTCCCCTGTAAAGGGGTTCAACGAATAGCGTTGTCCCGATACAATGCGGGCCATGTTGGCAGGAATCGCATAGATATCTGTTGCTTCAGTGATGTGGCAGTAGAGGAAGAGCAAAAGGCGCAGCGCGAGGCGGTCTTGCAAGGAAGCGTGAATCAAGCCAACAAGTTGCTGTGCCAATGCATAGGTCTCTTGGAGGGCGTCCAATCCCGGATCTTCTGCGCCTCGGAGGCGAAGCAAGGAACAACAATACTCAAATTCGTCGGCTGTCCGGGCAGCATCTAGGAGCTGTGAGAGGCTATCGCGAGCGTCCATGACTAGAAGCTTCGGAAGCCCTGAGTGGCGCGGCTCCGATAATTCGTGGTTGAGCGCAGAGGCCCTACTGTAACAGCGCAGCGACTGCGAGGGCAAAGATCCCCTTCGGCCATCAATGCAGCTATGGCCTCGTATTCGTCCGGCGTCGGATGGAACATGGAGGGCCTCGAGGGGCTAAAATGGAAGGCGCGGAGGCTCAACGTTCCATGTCCCAGAGTCCACGGACAGTGATTCCGGTGCACGCTTGAAGAAAGCAAAGCCATTGATCGCGCGGTCAAGATGAATCGCGTTCTCAGCCATGTGGTGAACTTCCATCTTACCGAACGGGTCGAAGGATGCATGTTGTCCCGTCTTATAGAATGCAACGAAATCCTCCAGTTCATCCAAGTGCCAGTGAAATCCGGTCGAGAACAGCGCTAGGACTACGGTTGTTCCTGGAGAGCTCTTCGAGTCGCGGATCTTCGCTTCAAGGGCTACTGAATGCTCCAGGAAGCGCTCCCTGGATGCAACCTTGAGATGCCATAACTCACCACCCAGCCAAGCCTCGTGCAGTTCGATTTCGGTGCCAGGTGCGAGCAAGCCCCGCGCGAGAGCTTCCTCGTATTTAGGCCAGCGGTCAACCATCTGCGGCCGGACAGTTTTGACGTCAATGAGTATTACAGAACCATCCTCGAGTACTAAGCGGAAATCGACAGTCTTCTGAATGCCTGGTAACACGGCCTCATATTCAAGGGTTCGGACCGCACGAGTTGCTGAATTCAGAATCAGTTCTGCAAGCGCGAGTTCGTTATGGAAGTCGACTACTCGCTCAAACTGATTCCAGCCATAGCTCAGAACGGCAGCGACCGCTTCGTCATACTTGGCTAGAAGACGGTCAGCTGAAGGGAATCGTTCACTGTTCGACTCAAAGAGCGCTGCGAAATGCGCTCGCACAGCACTAGCAGTCGAAATGAACCAAGCGCGATTCTCTTCGGTGAACGGCCGCGTTGACATGGTTCCTCGTGTGGCGCTCGACCACGCGTGGACGACCTGACCTCAAGTGCCAGTGTACTTAAGATGGGTTCGATCCTTGCCCCCTCCCAACCTCCCTCCCCCCTCCTCCCTCCGCAACTAGTAGATCTACTAATAGGTCAAACCCGCCCCCCCCACCCCTCCTCCCCCCTCCCTCCTCCCTCCCTCCTCCCGAGCTTCCTACCCGTTTCACGCAATGAAACTCTTGCCCAACCCCGCCCCGCTTCTTATGTTGTCTGACCCGGGTCGAGTGAACCCGGCCCAGGTAGAACCCGAACAAGGCCTTCTCTCACGATGCGTAGCCAGCTGATGACCTACACCGTCATCCCGATCCGGGGCTCCGGGCGCGTAGCGCGTCCGTTCGCCACCGGTCTGGATATCGGTCAGGCCGGCGACGTCATCGCCTCGACCCGAAGGAAACGAGCACCCTAGGTAACGATCAGAGTCCGTGATCCTCCGCCTTCCGGGTGCTCCGAGAGACCCGGAAGGCTTTTCGTTTGGGGACTTACCCAAGGATCACGAACATGAGCAACCAGACACTCGACCAGGACATCGTCGCCCGGTACACCGGCCAGCCGACCCGCCTCCCGCCCGAGCTCCGGCGGAAGATCGAGGCCGCCTGGGACGGCGCGCCGGTGCTGCTCTACGCCCTCGCCGACCTCGGACCCACCTTCGAGCTGGCCGAGTCGTGGGTGGCCCTGGGCCAGGATCACGTCGCCATCGCCCGGGCACTGGAAGACCGCTCCGAGTTCGAGCTCACGGTCTTCCCGCGCCGACTTCTCCGCGCCGTCCGGGAAACTCCGGGGTTATCCGCGACGACGCTGAGCTTCGAGTCCGCGTCCGGAAGACGTGCCGCTCGGCGTGGTGCGCTACACCAACCGGCAGCGGCGCGCCTTCGAGAACCTCCGCTTCGTGCTCGAGGAAGGCATCGCCCAGCGCGCGGTGAGCCTGCCCGACCCGGACTCGGAGTACGCCGCGTCGGTGGCCCACCCGGTCCGCGACGCCCAGGCGATCGTGGGCGGACGGCCCACCGCCGTGATCTGGCGGCTGCTGTCGTACCTGAAGCCGTACCGGCGCGAGCTGACGCTGGGCATGTCGGCCGCGACGCTGATCACCCTGGTGAGCCTGGTGCCCCCATGGCTCACGGGTTACGTGCTCGACAAACTCGTAGCGCCGGCCAAAGCGGGCACGCTGCCGGTAAGCAAGGCGGCGATGCTGGCGTGGCTCACGGTCTCCGCCATGGCGGTGATCTACCTGCTCCGCCAGGCCGCCGCGGTGGTCCGGCTCCGGCTGATGGCGATCATGGGCGAGTGGGTCGCCCGCGACCTGCGCACCGAGCTGTACGAGCACTTGCAGACGCTCAGCCTCTCGTTCTTCTCGCGCAAGAAGACCGGGAGCCTCATCACCCGGGTGTCACGCGGACACCGACCGCCTCTGGGACTTCCTCGCCTTCGGCGTGGTCGACGTCTCCCTCTCGGCGGTGATGCTGATCGGGCTGGGCGCGGTGCTGGTGGTGCTGGACTGGCGGCTCGGACTCGCCATGGTGCTGCCGGTGCCGCTGTTCTGCTGGCTGATCTTCCGGCACGGCGAGTCGATGAATCGGGTCTTCCTCCGGGCCTGGCGGAAGTGGAGCCGGGTGTCGGACGTGCTGTCGGACACCATCCCCGGCATCCGGGTGGTGAAGGCGTTCCACCAGGAGGAGCGCGAGGTCCGCCGCTTCACCGAGCGGAACGAGGACGTGACCGCCGAGTTCAACCGGATCCACCGGATGTGGACCACGTTCTGGCCCATGCTGGTGCTGGGGGTGCACGCGTCCACGATGCTGGTGTGGGTGCTGGCGGTGCCGCGGCTGCTGGGAACCGGTGGACCGCCGCTGTCGACCGGAACCTTCGTCGCCTTCCTGCTGTACGCGACGATGTTCATGGGGCCGATCGAGGTGTTCGGCCAGATCGCCCGGACCATGAACCGCGCCACCACCTCGGCGCACCGGGTGTTCGAGGTGCTGGACACCGAGGCCGAAGTGACGGACCGTGCCGAGCCGGTACGGCTGGAGCCGGTCCAGGGCAAGGTGAGCTTCGAGCACGTGACGTTCGGCTACGACGGGGTCCGCCAGGTGATCCGGGGCGTGAGCTTCGAGGTCGAGCCCGGCGAGATGATCGGCCTGGTGGGTCCCTCGGGCGGCGGCAAGACCACGATCGTGAACCTGATCGCCCGGTTCTACGACGTGGTGGGCGGATCGGTGAAGATAGACGGCGTGGACGTCCGGCAGCTCGACGCCGGGCACTATCGCCGCCAGGTGGGGATGGTGTTACAGGACCCTTACCTGTTCCACGGCACCGTGCTGGAGAACATCCGCTATGGTAAGCCGGAGGCCACGCTGGACCAGGTGATCGACGCGGCGCGGGCGGCCAACGCGCACGACTTCATCATCCGGCTCACCCACGGGTACGACACCATCGTGGGCGAGCGGGGCCAGACGCTGAGCGGGGGCGAGCGGCAGCGGGTCTCGATCGCGCGGGCGATCCTCCATGACCCGCGCATCCTGATCCTCGACGAGGCCACCAGCAGCGTGGATACGGAAACTGAAAGGCACATCCAGGAGGCGATGGAGCGGCTGGTGGCGGGCCGGACGGTTTTCGCCATCGCGCACCGGCTCTCGACCCTGCGCAAGGCGTCGCGGCTGTTCGTCTTCGAGGACGGCCGCCTGGTGGAGGAGGGATCGCCGGCGTTCCTGCTGGCGATCGAAAACGGAAAATTCCGGCGGCTGCACGACATGCAGCTCGCCATGAGCTGAAAGGAGGATGCCATGCAAAGCACGATGAAGCTCGCCCCCACCGTGTACCTGCCGCCCGAGGTGCCGCCTCCGGTGCTGGAGCTGGGCGCCGACGGCCGGCTCCGGGCCGGCACGGCCGAGTCGACCCGGCCGGTGGTGGTGCGCCGCTGCTTCCCCTGGTCGGAGCCGGGGCGTTACGTCTCGCTCCGGGACGCGGACCAGGCCGAGGTGGCGCTGGTGCGGGATCCGGCGGATCTGACGCCGGCGTCGCGGGAGGCGCTGGGCCTGGCCATGGCGGAGGCGGGATTCGTCTTCGAGGTGACCCGGGTGCTCGAGGTCGAGGAGGAGGTGGAGATCCGGCACTGGAAGGTGGACACCAGGCAGGGGCTCCGCAGCTTCCAGACGAGGCTCGATGACTGGCCCCGGGCGTTGCCGGGGGGCGGGTTCCTGATCCGCGATGTGGCGGGGGATTTGTACCGGCTGCCGGAGCCCGAGAAGATGGACAAGGTGAGCCGGGACCTGTTGTGGGCGTTTGTGGGGTAGAGGCTAAGAGGCTAAGAGGCTAGGAGGCTAAGTGGCTATGAGGCTAAGTGGCCAAGAGCTGTTTCCTAGCCTCCTAGCCTCCTAGCCTCCTAGCCTCTTGTCCCGGAGCCTGGACCTTGCGCCTGGAAGAGACGAGACCCATGGATATGGCACTCATCGCAGATCAGATCAGCAGGGCCTTTCGGGGCGAGTCCTGGCATGGGCCCTCGGTGCGCGAGGTGCTGGCGGGTGTCTCGGCGGAAGACGCCGCGGCCCACCCGATTGCCGGAGCGCACAGCATTTGGGAGATCGTGCTTCACATGACTGCCGGATACACCTTGCTCCTCCGTCGCGCCGGGGGAGAGCGGGCATCGCTCGAGACGGAAGAGGAATGGCCTCCAGTGCCGGCGCCCAGTTCGGATGCGTGGCGCGAAAGCCAGCGCGCCCTGGATAAACTCAACGAGCGGCTGCAGGCGGTTGTCCGCGCCTTCCCGGCGGAGCGCCTTCCCGAGGAGATGGGCTCCGAGTACTCGGCGTACACCCAATTCATCGGCACGCCGCAGCACGACCTGTATCATGCGGGTCAGGTGGTCATGCTCAAGAAGGCGCTCGCGGCCCGCGGCGCGTAGGGACTCGGGGCCCACAGATTTCACAGAAGAACTATTGGTGGTCTCGTCTGATGAGACCCCATCAAACCTCTGCGTAATCTGTGGGCTACCGGACCTGACGAGGTAAACTATGGCTGATGAGGAAGTACTGGTGGAAGTGACATTCGAGGATCGGCCGTAGCTATATTCGCATTCGCCCGGGCCCATATATGCCGGTCGAGACGGATCCTTCCGGAGCGGCGACGTGATGCGGCGCATACTGCTTCTCGTTTCGATCGGCCTCCCGGCCTGTAACGCTGTCACGACCCCCGACTCCGGCCCGCCGGTACCGGTCATCCAGGCGCTCCTCACAGTCGGTGAGCATCGCCATGCGATCAGCCTCACCTGGAGCGTCCCCGCCGACTCTCCCTTCACATTCCAGGGCCCGGGCCGGCCGGTGGATCCGGGCGAGGTAAACCTCCGACTCGTGGTGCCGGGGGGCGGGTCAGTTCCGGTCCTGCCGACCGATCCGGCCCGGGGCCAGTTCGAGGTGGTCACGGACATTCTGTCCAACGCCGCCTATGGGCTCCAGGGCAGCGTGGCGGGGCGATCGGTGTCCGCCAGCGTCGTGACCCCCGGCCCGTTACTCATTTCATCGCCGGCCGGCGATACCGTGCGACTCAGCAACACCGGAGATGCCTCCCGTCGAGTCACCTACCTGTGGCATGCGAACGGCGCCCTGGGCTTTTCTGCCAGACCCTTCCCGACCAGCGTGTCCGTCGCATCGGATTCTACGGGGACGATCTTCTTTCTTATCGAGCCGGACACGATCCCGCTGACGCTGCTGGCCTACGAGCGTCATGCCGCCGATTTCTTCCTGCCCGGTCCGATCGAGCGGCGTCGGGGCAACATCGACGGAGCGCTCGGCGTTCTCGGCGCAGCCAGCACCGCCAGGCGGGTCTTCATCTGGCAATGACCTTCAATTGGGCCGCTGCGACCGGGGCGCTCGCCGCCGTCCTGGCACTGGCGCCCCCCGCAGGCGCGCAGACCGTGGTCCGCGGCACGGTCACCGAGAAGGGGCGCGATGCGCCTATCGCCGGGGCGCTCATTGCGGCCCGCCGGGCGGGGTTGTTCATCACCGCCGATCGCTCCGGTCGATTCGTCCTTCGGCTGTCGAGCCCGGACACCCTGATCATCGCGGCGATCGGTTACCAGCCGGATACCGCCATCGTCGCCAAGGATGCCGCCGTCACCCTCAACGTGGCCCTGACCCGGGCGCCGGTTCCGCTCTCGGACATCATGGTGACGGCACCGGGGCGCTCCGACGCCGACCTCGCGACGCTGGGCCAGTGGGTGGCTCCTCGCGAGGCGATGCGCGCGGTCCCGTTCGCGGTCGAAACCGACGTCTTCCGCTCCTTGAGCCTGGTCCCCGCGGTAAGCTTCAGCACGCCACTATCCGCGCGCCCTCTGATCCGGGGATACGACGCCGGCGCTACGACGACCCGGATCGACGGGTTCGAGGTCGTGAATCCCTATCACATCGCCCGTGCCTTCGCGTCGTTTCCCACCGAGGCAACGGAGCGGGTGTCGGTGGCGACCGCGCCACAGGGATCCGATGTCGGCGGCAGCCTCGGGCGCGGACTGGGGCTCGGCGCTGCTGGGCACCCGCTGGCCCCTTCTCGAGCACAGAGCGACGCTGATCGAGGCCTCCGCCTCGACGGCGATCTTCGGGCTGGACGTCGAGAACCTCCAGACCGGTCTGGTCTCCAATGATGTCCGCAACAGGTTCGGCCGAGTCGCCGCGGGGTTCGACGGGTCCCACCGATGGGCCGGGACGCGGATTGGCGCCGGCCTGACGCTGGGATACCGGTTCATTGCGAACCGGATCACCGATCGCAATGGAACGCCCGGCGCCGGCACCGACTTCCGCTTGAACCGCCCGGAGCCGTCGGCCCACCTGGAGATCTCCCATTCCTTCGGCGGGGTGACGACCGAGGCCGGAGTACGCCTGGACGCGGCCGGTTCGATGGCCTTTGTCCAGCCGCGCTTTCGGATGGGGTTTGCTCCGGCGCGGAATGTCACCATCGGGGCCGCGATCGGACGGAGCGCGCGGTTCTTCCAGCTGGTCTCCAACCCGCTCACCGAGCCCGATCTGGACTTCGCGGAGTACTGGCTTGGCTCGGGCGGGCGGGGCGTTCCGGTGCCGGTGGTCGACCACCTGAGCGCGGAGGCCACCGCGACCACCGGCCTCATTCATGCTCGCATGTCCCTCTTCGCCTCGCGGGGCCGCGGCATCGCGGAGCTTCGGTTGGAAGAGGAATCGCCCCCCGGTGATACGACGCGGTTCCGGTTCGGACGGTCCCGAACCTTCGGCGCGGAAGTGCAGGTGGCGATACGCGGATCAGCGACTCGAGCCAGTTCCCTGTCCTTCACTTATGTCCTGAGCGCCTCGGAGCGCAACTTCGGCGACGGCTGGATTTCCTGGAGACTGGACCGGCGCCACCTGGTCCGGATCCTGGGCCAGGCCCAGGTGTCCCACCGCTGGTCGCTCTTCGGCGCGGTCGAGGCCGCGACAGGCATGCCGTTCACGCCGGTCGATCAGATCATATACCTCCAACGGCCCGAGCTTCCCGAAGTGACCACCGCGGCCTTCCTGTTTGGCCGGGAGAACAGCGGACGCGGCGGCGGGACACTCCGGAGCGACCTCGGCGCCCGCTTCGGATTCGGCGGACCGGGCAAGAGTACGATGGCGCTGGGATTGTCGGTCACCAATCTTGGGTTCGGACCGGTCGCGCCGATGATCTTCGAGGGCGGGATCGGTCCGCGGATATCCTACAAGCGGCTGTTCGACATGCCAGCGATTCCGACCGCGACGCTACGGATCGAGTTCTAAGCGGCATCACTCCTTCTGTGGAATTTGTGGGTACCGGGGCCGGCACTCGGAGCCCTACTCGCTGCGGAGCGCATCTAACGGATCCACCCGTCCCGCACCGCGCGCCGGAAGCCAGCTCGCCAGCGCCGCGATCAGGATCAGGACCGGGACCACCAGCATCACCGCCGTGATGTTCCGCACCGAGAATCCGATCAGGCTCGCCTTGACCACCAGAATGCCGGCGACCGTCACCGGCAGGCCGATGACCAGCCCGATCGCCGTCACCTTGATTCCGCCCTTGAAGAAGTGGCGCACCACGTCGCCCGCGCTGGCGCCGATGGCCAGGCGGATGCCGATCTCCCGGGTCCGCTGGGCCACCGCGAAGGCGATGATGGCGTAGAGCCCCAGCGACGCGAGCAGCAGCGCCGCCGCGCCCACCGCGAACGCCGCCAGGTTCGCCAGCACGGCCTCGCGCCGGCGCCCGGCGTACTGCTCGGCGAGGGTGCTCACGCTGCCGACGGTGGCGAGGGGCTCGACCTCGCGGATCGCGGCGCGGATCATCGGAACGAACGGCCGGGACTCTCCCACGGTTTGCACCGCGATGTGCACGCCATACTGCGACGAGCCGGTGAGGAAAGGCACGTACACCCGCGGGGCGCGGTCGACGTCGTCGTACGGCGCCCGACCGGCCACGCCGATCACCGTGAGCGCGGTGGTCGCCCCATCCGGCTCGGAGCGGCGGATCAGCTGCTTGCCGATCGCGCTTTCCCCGGGCCAGAGGCGCGCGGCCACCTCCTCGTCCACCACCGCCACCAGCGAGCCGGGCTGGTCTTCCCCGGCGCCGATCGCGCGGCCCCGGAGCAGCGGGACGCCGAGGGTGGCGAAGTAGCTCGGGGTCACCTGCACCTGCTGAATCCTTGGGCCGGGGCCGAACGACGGCGGCTCCTGCTGGCCCCAGACCACCGCGAACGGCGCGTCGATCGCCACCGACTGCACCCCCGGGATGGCCGCGAGGCGTTGCACCACTCGAAGGAACGTCGCGTTCGCGGTGGCCGGCCGCCCCATCACGTCCGAGTACATCGTCAGCACCGACGCGGGGGCAGCGTTGTCGTTCATGCCGCGGCGCATGTCGATCAGGACCAGCGAGGTGACCACCAGCGCGGGGATGCTGCAGGCCAGCTGGATCACGACGAACCCGGCCTGGAGCCGGCCCCGCCGGATCGACTGGGTGCCGCTGTTCTTGATGACCTCGCCGATGTCCGCCTTGCTGGCGTGCAGCGCCGGCGCCAGCCCGAACGTGACCGTGGCGATCAGCGCGAAGACCGCGGCGCAGAAGAAGGTCGTGGGCGTCGGGTCCAGGCCGTAGATGACCTCGGGGATCGTCGCGTAGGCGATCTTGATGGCGACGGTGTAGAGCACCACGCCGAGCAGGGCGCCGGCCGCACCCAGGATCAGCGCCTCGGTCAGCATCTGGCGAATGATGCGGAGGCGGCTCGCGCCCAGCGCGAATCGCACCCCGATCTCCCGCCGCCGCGCCACCGCGCGGCCGAGCAGCAGCGCGCTCACGTTGGTGCAGGTGATCAGGACGACCAGCGCGGCAATGAAGAAGAAGGCGAAGACCAGCTCCCGGGTGCCGCTGTCTTCCTGTTCCATGCCGGCCAGCCGCACCGCTTCGAGCGTGAAGCGGCGGTGCTGCTCCGGCTCCAGCTGGGTTATGCGCGCGGCGAGGGTGGCGGTCAGGCGGCTCACGTCGGCGGGGCGCACCCCCGGCGCCAGCCGGACCACGCTCTCGAGCGACAGGCTATCGCGGCTGGCGCGGGCGCCCAGGGGGATCCAGATCGACTGACTCCCCAGCCGGTTGACGCGGGTCCCGACGAACCGCGGCGGCGCGACGCCGACGATGGTGAACGGCAGGTTCATGACCCGGATGGTCTTGCCGATCGCGTCCGCTGAGCCGCCGAAGTGGGGGCATCCAGAGCGAGTGCCCGATCACGACCATCGGCGGGGCCGAGAGGTCGACGCCGTCGGGGAACCCGGTGCCGGCGGCCAGGGAGACGCCCAGGATCCGGAAGTAGTTGGCGGTGGTGGAGGACGCATCCATCGACTCGGCGCCTTCGCCGAAGTCGACCGCGGTGGTGTTCCAGTCCCACGCGACGACGTCGGTGAAGACGTCGCGGCGCTCGCGGAGATCCTGGACGTCGGGGTACGACAGCCGCGGCGAGGAGCCGCGCGAGCCGAGCGTCCGGCGCGATGCCCGGCGCGACCCGCAGGGCGTAGGCGTCGAGCGTGGTGAGCAGCCCGGTGTTGATCCCGATGCCGAGGGCAATCACGGAGATGAGGACGCCGGAGAACAGCGGCGCCCGGCGGATCTGGCGCAGCGCGAGCCGGACGTCGCTGCCGACCGACGGGAGGGAGAATCCGCCGGAGACGCCGTAGCGGAGGTTGTCCCAGTGGGCCCCGATGGCGTTGGGGATTGCATCGGCGATGGCCGCGAGGAATACGCGGGGCGCCGAGAGACCGCGGGTCCGCTCCTCAAACGTGTGACAGAGCGCTTCACCGTAGTCGGCGCGGAAGCCCCGGGGATAGAGCCGGAGCAGGGCGCGGTAGGGGCGGATCACGAGGCCTCCTGGGTCACGCCCCGCTGCCGAGCCAGGCGAAGCAGCTCCGCCAGCCGCCCCACCTCGGCGCGGGCGACGGCCTGGCCGAAGGGGGTGAGGCGGTAGTAGCGGCGGCGGGCGTCATCTTCCGCGGTCTTCCGCCTGGCCACTTCAGTGATCAGATCCTGCTGCACCATCCGCGCGATGGAGCGGTAGAGGGTGCCGGCGCTCAGGCGCAGCTCGCCCCGGGTGCGGGCCTCGACGTCCTGGATGATGGCGTAACCGTGGCGGTCCTGGTCGCTCAGCGCGAGGAGGATGTGGAAGGTGGCCGGGGGGAGGGGGAGGAGCTTGGCGACGCGGTCGGAGTCGGGGGGCATGAGACGATCACTATAGCCACAGTGGCTATAATGTCAAGATCGGGCTGGACTCTTCCTGAGGCGCGCCCCATCGGACCGAGGGCGCTTTGTAAAATTATTCCTCCGGGGGCATATGCCCCCACTGGAATAATTCTGTGAAGTGGCCCTCTCGAGCTACCTGAGGACCGCGGGCCTACCTCGATCGGAGCGAAAAAACGCGGGCAGGAGCCTCAGGGCGCGCGCTGATCCGTGTAGAGCGCCGGGAAGTCCTTCTTCAAGCGGGCCAGCTTGGGGATGTCGTTCTGCACCACGTACCCGTCGGTCAGGTGCCGGTCGCTGTAGTCCTGGTGAAACGCCTCGGCGGGCGTGAAGTGGTCCAGGTTCCGGAGCTGGGTGACGATCGGCTTGGAGAACCGCTTGGACTTCACCAGCGCCGCCAGGTACTCCTTGGCGGTGCCGGCATCGCCCGGAAACAGCGCGAACACCACCGCCCGATACTCGGGTCCCGCGTCGGGCCCCTGCCGGTCCCACGACGTCGGATCGTGCGCCACCAGAAAGAACACCTCCAGGAGCTGCTGGTAGCTGACCACGGCCGGGTCGTAGTCGATCCGCACCGCCTCCACCGGCTGGGGGAGGTCCGCCGGAGTGCCAGTGGCCTTGTCCCGCGCGAAGCCCGACATGACGTAGTGCACCCCGCGCACATGCTCGAACACGTACTCGACGCCCCAGAAGCAGCCACCAGCGAAGACGGCGGTGGCTTCGGCGCGCCGCGACCCGCCAGGAACCACCGTGAAAAGGGAGGACAGGATCAGCAAAAAGGAACCCATACGATCTCCTGTGGCACTAATTGCTATAGAATCCCGCACCGGCCTTGTTCCAGCCCCATCGCGGTGGAAATTGGGGGGTCCCGCGCGGCACCGCAAATTACCCAGCCGGAGAGCACCAATGATCAAGTCGATGAAGTTCGTGGGCGTCCCGGTGTCCGACCAGGACCGGGCCCTGGAGTTCTACACCAGGAAGCTCGGCTTCCGGGTCATCACCGACCAGCCGATGGGCCCCGGCCAGCGCTGGATCGAGATCGGCATCGGCAGCTCGGGCACCGGGATGGCGCTCTTCACCCCGACCGGCCACGAGAACCGGATCGGCACCTTCACCGGCATCTCCTTCGTGGCCGATGACGTGGTGGCCACTTGCAAGGAGCTCGCGGCCAAGGGCGTGACGATCGTCAAGGAGCCGAAGAAGGAAAGCTGGGGCACCTCCGCCCTCTTCGCCGATCCCGACGGCAACCAGTTCGTGCTCGGCTCCCCCTGGGGCGCGCAGATCCCGATCGCTGCGGATTGCTCTCGGAAGGCGTCACACTTTTTGTTGTTGTGCTCGTCAATCTGTGTGAATCTGTGGGACAACCGGCGGGGAGCACGATCTACCGTCGTGTCGTAACAGCCGCCCACAGTTTCACAGATCCAGCAGCGGATTGCTCCTCGGTAAGGCTGTTCACACTTTTTGTGGTGCTTGTCAATCTGTGTGAATCTGTGGGACAACCGGCGGGGAGCACGATCTACCGTCGTGTCGTAACAGCCGCCCACAGATTTTCACAGATGCAGCTGCGGATTGCTCTCGGTAAGGCTGTTCACACTTTTTGTTGTTGTGCTCGTCAATCTGTGTGAATCTGTGGGACAACCGGCGGGGAGCACGATCTACCGTCGTGTCGTAACAGCCGCCCACAGATTTTCGCAGATCCAGCTGCGGATTGCTCCTCGGTAAGGCTGTTAACACTTCTTGTTGTGCTCGTCAATCTGTGTGAATCGGGGGGGAGCCGACCTACCCCGCCCGGAGCGCAATGACCGGGTCCACCCGCGCCGCCCGCCGCGCCGGCGCCCACGCCGCGATCAGCGACACCACCCCCACGCCCAGCGCCACCATCACATACACCGACGGATCGGTGGCGCTCACCCCTCCGTACAGCATCCCCCGGATCAGCCGGCTGGCGTAGAACGCCACCGGCAATCCGATCACCAATCCCGCCGCGGTGAGCCGCGCCGCGTCGCCCAGCACCATCCGCTCGATCCCGCCCCGGCTCATGCCCAGCGCGCCGCGGATCCCGATCTCCTGGGTCCGCTGCCGCACCGTATAAGACAGCACGCCGTGGATCCCCAGCAGCGCCAGCGCCAGCCCCACCAGCGCGAAGGCCAGCACCTGGACCGCGTTGAGCCGCACCCCGCCCAGCTGGTCGCTCACGTCGTCCGCCACCAGGGTGCCGTCCAGCGGCCGGTCCGGCACCATGCGGGCCAGCAGCTGGCGCACCGGACGGAGCAGCGGAGCCGCGGCGCCACCGGCCCGGACGAAAAACGTCGGGAACGGCGACGAGGCCTGCTCGTAGGGCCGGTAGATCTCGGGCCCCTCCTCCGAGAGCAGGAGGTTCTGCCCAGCGGCCTTGTTGTTCCGCACCACGCCCACCACCGTCACGGTGACCGGCAGCGACGGCGCGGTATCAATCCGTATCGTGCGGCCCACCGCCTCCTGCCCCGGCCACCAGTGCCGCGCCGCCCACTCGTTGATCACCGCCACCGGCTGCGCCGCCTCCAGATCCTGCTCGGTGAAGTCCCGCCCCCGGAGCAACCCGATGCCCAGCGCGCCGAAGTAGCCCGGGCTCACCGCCAGCGCCACCGTCGGCGCGGCACTGCGCGACAGCGGCGCGGCCTGGCCCTCGAGCGTCACGCCGGGCGGCGCGCCCCGCGGCCCCAGCGGCACCGCCGCGCGGAGCGCCACCGACTTCGCCCCCGGCAAGAGCGCCAGCTCGGCCAGGATCCGGCGGGTGACCGGCAGATAGGTCTCCCGGACCCGCCAGGGATGCGGATAGCTGGGCGAGCCCTGGATCAGCCCCGCCGCGTCGAACCCCAGATCGAGCCGCGCCAGCCGGAACGAGGTCTTGGCCAGGAGCCCCGCTCCCGTCAGCAGCGCCACCGCGCAGGCCACCTGCGCCACCACGAAGACCTGCTGGGCCCGGCTGCCTCGGCGCCCCACGCTCACCGACGGGGCCCGCCGTCGCGCAGCAGCCGCTGCACGTTGGCCCGGGCCAGCGCCCGCGCCGCCACCGCGCTCAGAGAGCGCGCCGATGAACAGCGCCAGCAGCAGCGCGAAGCCGATCACCCGGGCGTCGAGCCGGTACTCCATGCCCGCGGGCTTGAGCGACTGCAGCACCGCGAGCGATTGCAGCACGCCGAGGAACCACTTGGCGAACAGCAGGCCGAGGACCGCGGCCGGCAGCACCAGCAGAACGTTCTGGACCAGCAGCCCGCGGGCCAGCCGCGCCGGCCGGGCGCCCAGCGCGCTCCGCACCGCGAATTCCCGCTGCTGCGAGAGGGTCCGCACCAGCGCCAGGTTGGCGATGTTGGCGCAGGCGATCAGCAGCACGCACCCCACGATGGCGGCGAAGATCAGATCGTGCGACTGGGTCGAGCCGGCGTAGCGGGCCCGGAGCGGAATCGCCTCGATCCGCATCTGGACCGGCGCGCCCGCGCCCGGCGCGATCAGCAGCGCCGGATCGATGGTGGCGAGCTGGGCCCGGAGCTGCGCCAGCCCCTGCCCCGGCGCCAGCCGGCCGATCACGGTGAGCGAGCGGATCGAGGGCCGGGTGCTGGGGTCCAGCACCGGCACCACCGGGAGCCAGAACTGGGAGCGGACCTCGTGGTTGAAGCCGGGCGGCATCACCCCGATCACGCTGTAGTGGGTATCGGAGAGCTTGACCGTCTTCCCCACGATGGCCGGATCGGCGCCGAGCGGCCCGGTCCAGAGATCGTGGCTCAGCAGCACCACCGGGGCCGCGCCCAGCCGGTCGTCCTCCGCGGTGAAGAGCCGCCCCATGGCGGGGCGCGCGCCCAGCAGCTCGAAGAGATTGGGCGACGCGACCCCGCCGATCACCAGCAGCGGCTCGCCCCCGGTGGCGAGCGCCTTGCCGCCGGAGGTGTAGCCCGCCAGCGCATCCAGCGCGCGGGGCGGGTTGGGCCGCAGCACGTTGGCGAACAGCTCGTAGGACACATCGCAGCCCGCGTCGCAGCCGCCGGCCCCGACGGGCCGGCACCTCGCTGAGCAGCACCAGCCGGTCGGCGTCCTTGAACGGAAGGGCCCGGAGCCGCACCGCGTCCACCACCCCGAACGCGGCCGCGCCGGCCCCGATGCCCAGCGTCAGCGAGAGCACCGCCGCGGCCACGAACCCGGGGCTCCGGGCCAGCGAGCGGAGCGCGGCGCGAAAATCGAGATCGAGCATCATCCCTCCCACGAGGTTGCCCCTCCGGGCGTAGATTTCGTCACCTCAACCCGAGCCCGCACCGATGCGATTCGCCCGCGCCCTGGGCGCGCTGGTCCTGGCGGCCCTGCCGCTCACCGCGCAGACCCGCCCCGCCACCAGCGACGACTATTTCAATTTCAGGTTCGTGGGCGACCCCGAGCTCTCCCCCGACGGGAAGCTGGTGGCCTACACCGTCACCCGGATCGACCGGGCCGCCAACCGCCGGATGACCGCGATCTGGCTCGCGCCGGTGGACGGGAGCGCGCCACCTCGGCAGCTCACCGCCAACCACCTCTCTTCTTCGGCCCCGCGCTGGCGGCCCGACGGCAGGGTCCTGGCCTTCACCGGGGCACGCCCGGTGCCCGGGGACGACGCCGCGGGCCGCCCGCAATTCTATCTCCTCGACCTCCAGGGCGGCGAGCCGCGCCGGCTCACCAGCCTGCCCAACGGCGCCACCGGCTGCGAGTGGTCGCCCGACGGAAGCCGGGTGCTCTGCCTCTCCCGCACCGGGCCCTCCGACCGGAAGGCGCCCTCCAGCGACGTGCGGCACTACACCGGGCTTTCCTACAAATTCAACGATAGCGGCTGGTTCGACGACAAGAAGAGCCACTTGTACGTAATCGATGCGACCACCGGCAAGGCCAGCCAGATCACCAGCGGCGACGGGTGGAACGACGCCCAGCCCGAATGGTCCCCCGACGGGACCCGCATCGCCTTCGTGTCCAACCGGACCGGCCACGAGTCGGATGGGGACGAGGACCGCGACGTCTGGGTCGTCCCCGCCGGCGGCGGCGAGCCGGTCAGGATCTCGGACCAGGACAAGGGCACCGGCAGCCCCCGCTGGTCCCCCGACGGCCGGACCATCCTGTATACCGGCGCCCGCGCCGATACCGACCCCCCGTCGCTCTGGGTGGCACCCAGCACCGGGGGCGTGCCGTCCACCCTCATCTTCACCGGCACCGACTACTACCCCGGCGACATCTCCTGGGAAGAGGGCGGCAAGGCGATCTGGTTCGGCACCGGCAACCACGGCGAGGTGCACTACTTCCGGCTCGACCCCGCGACCAAGCAGGTCACCCCGCTCACCCGGGGGCCCCGCGCGGTCCGCGGCATGTCCATCAACGCGGGCACCGGCACCCTCGCCTACCTCTCCAACGACTTCACCCACCTGGACGAGGTCTACGTCTCCAGGGCCGACGGCAGCGGCGAGCGCCGGATCAGCGGCGCCAACGATTCACTCTTCGCCACCCTCAAGCTGATGCCGGTGGAGCGGATGACCTACAAGGGGGCCGACGGCTGGGACGTGGACGGGTTCCTGGTCAAGCCGGTGGGCTGGGAGCCCGGCAAGAAGTACCCGATGATCCTCTCCATCCACGGCGGCCCGGCCGGCCAGTACGGGGTGGACTGGTATCACGAGTTCCACGTCTACTCGGCCCAGGGCTGGGCGGTGTTCTTCTCTAACCCGCGCGGCTCGACCGGCTACGGCCACAAGTTTGCCCGCGGCATCGCCGGCGAGTGGGGTGGCAAGGACTACGTGGACATCATGAACGGGGTCGATGCGGTGATCAAGGCCAATCCCTGGATCGACACCACCCGGATGGGGGTGACCGGCGGCAGCTACGGCGGCTACATGACCAACTGGATCGTGGGCCACACCGGGCGGTTCAAGGCGGCGGTGACGTTGCGCAGCGTGGTGAATTTCATCAGCGACGACGGCACCCGCGACGGCGCCTATGGCCACAAGGACGATTTCGGCGGTGACATCTTCCAGAAGTTCGATCTCTTCTGGGACCGCTCACCGCTCAAGTACGCCGACAAGGTGACCACGCCGATTCTGATTCTCCACTCCGACAACGACTACCGGGTCCCGCTGGAGCAGGGCGAGCAGTGGTTCCGGGCCCTGCGCCACTTCGGGAAGACCGCCGAGTTCGTGATCTTCCCGAGGGAGAACCACAACCTGACCCGCACCGGCGAGCCCAGGCACCTGGTGGAGAGCATGGACTGGCAGGTGTACTGGT
Source organism: uncultured Gemmatimonadales bacterium (assembly GCA_963762545.1). Taxonomy (GTDB): domain Bacteria; phylum Gemmatimonadota; class Gemmatimonadetes; order Gemmatimonadales; family GWC2-71-9; genus JABFSM01. The sequence continues at coordinate 109,963 of CAVXLC010000007.1, forward strand.
TCCAGCGCTACCTCGAGGGCAAGGCGGACGCGGTGCCGCCCGACCGCAGGTGATCCGGCCGATCGTCTACTACGACGGCCTCTGCGGGCTGTGCGACGGCTTCGTGCGACTGATCGTCGCTCGGGACCGGGAGGCGCGGTTCCGCTTCGCGCCGCTGCAGGGAGAGACGGCGCGGGCCCGGCTGGGAGGCAGCCTCACCCAGGAAGCCCTGCGCACCGTGGTGCTGGAGGAAGATCCCGCGGCCCCGGTTCGGGTCAAGTCCGACGCCGCGCTCACCATCCTGGCGGGGCTGGGCGGAGGCTGGCGGCTGGTGCGGGCGCTTCGGGTCGTGCCGCGCCCGATCCGGGACTGGGTCTACGACCTGATCGCCCGGCACCGGTTTCGCTGGTTCGGCAAGCGGGAGGAGTGCCGCGTCCCCTCACCCGACGAGCGCGATCGCTTCCTGCCGTGAGTTCGAGCGACCCGGACCGGTCAGTGAGGGGGTTGGCCGCCGCGCACCATCCGGGGCCGGAGCCACGCCAGCACGGCGCCGATCCAGGCCCATCCGCCCAGAATGCCCGCGAGGACGTCGGTCGGGTAGTGGACGCCCAGGTACACCCGCGAGAACGCGATCCCCGCGATCAGCAGGGAGCCGGCCACGATCGTGATCCGGGAAGCTGCCGTGTCCCGGTAGCGTTCCGTGACGAGCACGATCGCGAGGCCGAAGATGATGGTCGAGGTCATCGCGTGGCCCGAGGGAAACGAGACCCAGCCGGCGCCGTGCAGCCGGGGAATGGCGGTGGGACGCGCCCGCCCGAAGCCGTATTTGAGCAGCGCTTCCGTGCCCCAGCCGGTCAGGCAGGCTACGATATAGAAGGCCGCAGTCCGGCCGCCCCGGAAGGCGCGGAGCCAGGCCCCGAACGCCAGGCCAAACGGCCCCGCGACCAGGCCCCCGCCCACGCTGGTGAGCGCCAGCATGGCGCTGGTCCGCCCGGGAGTCCGGACCGCCAGGACGCCGCGCAGCGCCGCCACGTCGTACGGCATGGTGAGGCCGAGCTGGACCAGGATGGCGAGGAGCGTGAAGAGGAGCGCGGAGGCCAGCGCCGTGTGGGTTGCGGTGGAGTGTTTGATCACCGGATGATGATAACCAGTCCAACCGGGAGCATGGAGCTATGACCGAGCTGGCCACGATTGCCGGCGGCTGTTTCTGGTGTCTCGAGGCCGTCTTCCAGCCGCTCAAGGGGGTGGAGAAGGTGGTGTCGGGCTATATCGGCGGGAGCCGGCCGAATCCGTCCTACGAGCAGGTATGCTCCGGGGCGACCGGCCACGCGGAGGCGATCCGGATTTCCTTCGATCCCGCGGTGATTTCCTATCGCGAGCTGCTCGAGCTCTTCTTTGCCTTCCACGATCCCACCACGCTCAACCGCCAGGGGCCCGACCAGGGTACCCAGTACCGCTCCGCCATCTTCGTCCATTCCCCGGCGCAGCGGGCCACGGCCGAGGCGCTGATCCGGGAGCTCGAGGGCGACAAGGCGTTCCCGACGCCGGTGGTGACCGAAATTTCCGAGGCGAAGGAGTTCTATCCCGCCGAGGCGTATCACCAGAACTACTATCGCAACAACCCCACCAAGGGCTACTGCCAGGCGATGATCTCGCCCAAGATGGCCAAGCTCAGATCCAAATACGCCGGGAAGCTCCGCTAGTAGACGGTGAACCTGCGGCGCCGGGCGCCGCCCTCGGCTCAGGGAGAGCCGATCTGGAGCTCGATGGGGACGTACCATCCGGCGAGCATGGTGTGAATCTCCAGTCGGGCGGTTCCCGGGTGGGCAAACCGGACCTCGAAATCGGCCGTTTCCCCCGGGCCGCTGATCCAGTCACCGAAGGTGGGCCGCTTCAGGCCGGTGGGTAGCTCCGCGCCGTCCTTGGCGAGCGGCCGCCAGGTCACCGGCCCGTCATCCCAGGCCAGACCGACGCGCAGCCGCCAATCGGGATGGATGTTGATCAGCCGGAATCGGTAACGCACCCCCGCCACCAGCCGCATCGGCGGGGGCGACTCCTGCCCGTTCACCAGGGGCGGGGCGCCTCCGGCGAACGTGGAATCATCCGGGCCCCGGGCGCCGATCACCACCACCCGATCCAGGTCGGAGTCGAAGCGTTGGCCCGGCTCGAGCACCACCAGGGGCCCGTAGAGTCCCGAGCGGATCTGGAGCACGTCGTCGAAATGGGTGTGATAGATGAACGTGCCCGCGCGCGGCGGCGTGAACCGGGCCGTGAATGAGTCTCCCGGCTCGATCGCCGGCACCGTCCCATCGGGCCGCCCGCTCCACCCGGGAACACCGTCGGCGTAGCTCTCCAGCTCGATGCCGTGCCAATGGACCGCGGTCGGTTCCGCCAGATGATTCACGATGGTGACGGCGACCGGCTCCCCCCGTCTGAGCAGCAGCAGGGGTCCCGGAATCAGGATCGAGTCCGCCACCGGCTCGGCGCCCTCCTGCACCACGTATCCCATTCCCGGAAACGACCCGTAGGTCTTCGGCCGGGTCTGCACCACCAGGCGCACCGGACGAGGAGGCGACGTCGCTGCCACCGGGCCCGCTCCGCCGCGCGGGCGCACCGTGATGCCGAGCACCAGGCCCGCCATGGAGTGGCCGGCGTGCGGCAGGGTATCGAGCCGCAGGAATTGCGAGGTGTGAAACGCGAAATGGCAATGGAAGATCCAGTTGCCGGCCCGCGCGGCCCGCCAGGAGATCTGCATGGTGTGGGTCGACATCATCAGGTGGGTCACGACCAGCGGTCTGCGGCCCGCCGGATTCGGCCGCTGCTCCCGATAGCTCCCTTCGGCTTCCACCGTGTAGTAGAAACCATGCAGGTGCATCGGATGACTGTTGGCCGAGGCGTTGATCCAGCGCCACCGCACCAGCTCGCCCTGCTGGAACTCGAAGCGCTCGGTATGGGGCCAGGATTTCCCGTTGATCACCATCACGTCGCGGTCGTCGGCGCTGCGGAACCAGTTGCCGATGACGAACACCCGGTCCACCGGTCGCGCGCCGGCGGAATCCACCACGAACGCGCCGGAGAGCTGGCTGTCGTCGGCCTCGCGGATATCGGAGGGGTCGTTCTCCACGCCGGCCCAGTAGTAATAGGTGCCCGGCGCGCCGGCCCGAAACCGGAACTCCCGGCTCGCGCCCGGCCCGAGTGCCTCGGACTGGTCCCTGGAGGGATGGCTCTGCATTCCCCGGAGATAGAGGGTGGTGTCGCGGAGCGTGTTGGTGACGGTGACGTGAAGCAGGGTCCCGGCGGGAACCCGGATCAGCGGACCGGGTATCGAGAGGGGCCCGCCCGCTTCGCCGAAGGCGAGCACCGGCAACGAGGCGCCGTCGTCCGCCTCCGGGAACCAGCGCCCCCGCCGGACCTCCAGGTGCAGCGTGAGGACCCCGGCCTCCAGGTGACCGGCCGGTTCGCGATTGGAGTTGGCGGCGATCCGCTCGGCGCCGGACGCCGCGGGCGGGGCGCCTTGCCGGATTCCGGAAGGAAGCAGCAGCGCCAGTGCGACAACGGCCAGTTTGGTCACGGCTCTCCTCCCGCGTGGTTTCCGGCGGTAGACTTGTTCCGGCTGGAAAACTTACTCCGAGGAGACCTCGTGCGCCGTCCCGCCATCGCCCTGCTGACGCTGATCTCGCTGGCTGCCGCCGCCCCCCTGGCCGCGCAGCAGCCCGGTCCCCGGATCTTCGAATCGCTGAAGTGGCGCATGATCGGGCCCTTCCGGGGCGGGCGGACCAAGGCGGCCGCCGGGGTGCCCGGCCAGCCCAATGTGTTCTACATCGGCGCCGTCAACGGCGGGGTCTGGAAGACCACCGATTTCGGCACCACCTGGAAGCCCATCTTCGACAGCCAGCCCACCGGCTCGATCGGCGCCATCGCGGTGGCGCCGTCCAATCCCGACATCGTCTACGTGGGCAGCGGCGAGGGGCTCCAGCGCCCCGACCTCTCGACGGGAGACGGCATCTATCGCTCCGCCGACGCCGGCAGGACCTGGAGCCACCTCGGTCTCCGCGATGGACAACAGATCCCCCAGATCGCGGTGGACCCCCGCGATCCCGACCGTCTCTTCGTGGCCGTGCTGGGCCATCCCTACGGGCCCAACCCGGAGCGGGGGCTGTTCCGCTCCACCGACGGGGGCCGGACCTTCGCCAAGGTCCTATATAAGGACGAGAATACCGGCGCCGTGGACGTAGTGCTCGACCCCGGCAATCCCGACGTGGTCTACGCCGCCCTCTGGGAGGCCCGCCAGGCGCCCTGGGAAAACGGCGCCTTCAGCGGGCCCGGCAGCGGTCTCTTCAAATCCACCGATGGCGGCACCACCTGGCACCAGCTCACCGGGGGGCTGCCGGTCTTCGCCGACGGGCTGGGCCGCATCGGCATTGCGGTGGCGCCCAGCGATGCCAACCGGCTCTACGCCACGATCGCGGTGCGGGACGGCGGCTTTCTCTACCGCTCCGACGACGCCGGCGAGCACTGGCGCCGGGTCACCGAGGACCCCCGGGTGGCGGGCCGGCCCGACGACTTTGCCGAAGTGAAGGTGGACCCGGCCAATCCCGACATCGTGTACACCGCGAGCGTGGTGTCCTGGAAATCCACCGACGGCGGGGCCACCTTCACCGCGCTCCGCGGCGCGCCCGGCGGCGACGACTATCACCGCATCTGGATCAACCCCGCCAACCCGAAGATCATCCTGATCGCCTCGGACCAGGGCGCCGTGGTCACCGTGAACGGCGGGGAGAGCTGGACCACCTGGTACAACCAGCCCACCGCCCAGTTCTACCACGTCACCGCCGACAACGCCTTCCCCTACCGGGTCTGCGGCGGCCAGCAGGAAAGCGGCTCGGCCTGCGTGGCGAGCCGCGGCAACGACGGTGCGATCACCTTTCGCGACTGGCATCCGGTCGGCGTCGAGGAATACGGCTACGTGGCGGTGGATCCGCTCGATCCCGACATCGTCTACGGCGGCAAGGTGTCCCGCTACGACCGACGCACCGGGCAGGTGCAGAACGTGGCCCCGAAGCTTTTCCGCGACCCAGGGTATCGCGCGCTGCGCACCGCCCCGGTGCTCTTTTCCCCGCTCAACCCGAGGCTGCTCTACTTCGCCGGCAATACCCTCTGGTCCACCCTCAACGGCGGGGCCAGCTGGACCCGGATCTCTCCCGACCTGACCCGCACCGATTCGGTGGTGCCGGCCAGCGTGGGCAAGTACGCCGCCGAGCCCGCCGCGACGGCGCGCCACCCCGGGGTGATCTACACCGCGGCGCCGAGCTACCTGAGCGCCGGCGTCATCTGGGCCGGCAGCGACGACGGGTTGATCCACGTCACCCGGGATGGCGGCAAGACCTGGAAGAACGTGACGCCGGCGGGCCTGGCGCCGTGGAGCAAGATCTCGGTGATGGACGCCTCCCACTTCGACGTCCAGACCGCCTACGCGGCGGTCAACACCCTGCGGCTCGACGACCTCAATCCCCACATCTACCGCACCCGGGACGGGGGCAGGAGCTGGACCCACATCACCGAGGGTATTCCTCCCGGGGCCACCGTCAATGCGGTCCGGGAAGACCCGGTGCGCAAGGGCCTGCTCTTCGCCGCGGGAGAGACCCAGGTCTGGGTGTCCTTCGACGACGGGGACCACTGGCAGTCGCTCAAGCTCAACATGCCGGTGACGTCCATCCGCGACGTGTTGGTCAAGGACAACGATTTGCTGGCCGGCACCCACGGGCGGGGCTTCTGGATCCTGGACGATATTTCCCCGCTGCGCCAGGCCGACAGCGCCACCGAATCCCGCCCGGCCTGGCTGCTCAAGCCGGCGCGGGCCACCCGGCTTCGCGGGAACCTGAACACCGACACGCCGCTCCCGCCCGACGAGCCGATGGCGCCCAATCCGCCCGACGGCGCGGTGCTCGACTACTGGCTGGGCGCCCCGGTGTCGGGCCCGGTGACCCTCGAGATCAACGACCCGTCGGGCGCGCTGGTGCGCAAGTTCTCCAGCGACGATCCGCCCCAAGCCCCGATCGCCGGGCGCAACATCCCCGACTACTGGATCCGGCCGCCCCGGACCCTCTCGGCGTCGGTGGGGATGCACCGGTTCGTCTGGGACCTGCACGAGCCCGACCCGGTGGGCGTGGAGTTCGGTTATCCGATCGCCGCGACGCCCATGAACACGCCCAGGGACCCGGCGGGACCGTGGGTCCTTCCCGGCAGCTACACCGTAACGCTGGTGGTGAACGGCAAGCGCTACTCCCAGCCGCTCACCGTGAGGATGGATCCCCGGGTCAAGGCGCCGGCGCTGGGCCTGATCCGCCAGCACGCCCTGTCGGTCCGCATGGTGGATGGGCTCAAGCAGATCTCCGCGGCGCGCGAAGAGCTCAAGGCCCTGCGAGAAAAAGCGCGCGGCGCAAAGACCGCCGCATCCGGAGCCGCCGCGGCGGCGCTCGACGAGTTCGATCGCAAGGCCGCGGCGCTGGAGGGCCAGAACGGCGGAACCGCCACGCTGGGCCGCCTCGCCGGCGAGCTCGGCGCGCTGTACGGCACCCTGCAGGAAACCGAGGCCGCGCCCACCACTCAGGCGCTGGCCGCCGTCGCCGGGCGGGAAGCGGCGCTCAAGGACGTCCTGGCCCGCTGGGCCGCGCTGCGCGGTCCCGATCTCGCCGCGCTCAACGCGAAGCTCCGCTCCGCGGGCCTGGCGGAGATTCATTGAGGATCGCGCTGGTGCGCGCGGTGAGCCCGGCCATCGCGCGCTGCGAGCTCACCCACCTGGACCGGTCTCCGATCGATCCCGCCCGCGCCGCGAGCCAGCACGCCGAATACGTCGCGGCGCTTGCCGAAGCGGGCTGCGCCGTCACCTGGCTCGCGCCCGCGCCGCTATTGCCCGATTCGGTCTTCGTCGAGGACACCGCCGTCGTGCTGGACCAGCTCGCGGTGCTCACCCGGCCGGGCGCCGAATCCCGCCGCGCGGAGGTGGACTCGGTGGTCGGCGTGCTGGAACGGTTCCGCGAGGTGCACCGCATCCGGCCTCCCGGCACCCTCGACGGCGGCGACGTGCTCCTGGCCGGCCGCGCACTCTACGTGGGCGAGACGCCGCGTACCAACCCGGCGGGGATCGGGCAGCTCCGGGAAATCGTCGCGCCCGCGGGTTATGAGGTGCGCCCGGTCCCGGTCCACGGCTGCCTGCACCTCAAGTCGGCGGTGACCGCGCTGGATGACGGGACGCTGCTCATCAATCGCGATTGGGTTGACCCGGGCAGCTTCGAGGGATTCCGCCTCATCGACGTGGACCCCGGCGAGCCCTATGCCGGCAACGCCCTCCGCGTGGGCGACACCGTCATCCACGCGGAGGAATTTCCCCGGACCCGCGCCCGCATGACTGCGGCGGGGTTCCCGGTGCGGCCGGTGCCGGCCTCGGAGCTGGCTAAGGCGGAGGGCGGCGTGACCTGTTGCAGCCTGATCTTCACGGCACGATCAGCAGCACCCCCACCCGGCCGTTGAATTCGTCCGCCTCGCTCGGCAACCCCGGGGGGATCTCCCACCGGCCGCCGTCGTAGCGGACGTTGAGGCGGTAGAGCCCCGGCGCCAGACCCTGCGGCAGGAGCCACCATCCCGAGCCGGCGTCCGAGAGCCGGAGCGGCTCCCAGTTGCTGAAGTCTCCCATCACTTCGACCGAGACGGCGCGGGGCACGTTGAGGAGGATTCGAGCGGACGGATCGCCGCCGTCCCGCACGATCCGTATGCTCCGGCCATCGGGTGCGGCCGGGCGGCGCGGCGTGCCATGTCCCCCACCCGGAGCCCAGCGGAGTCCCAGCGTCACATAGCGCCGGGCCGGCAGCCCCGCGGTAAGCGCCGAGAGGGTGCGTCCGGCCGACGCAAACAGCGCCGTCCCGGCGCCGAAGGCGCGAGTCGCCTCGGCATGCCAGGCCGTGGCGCGGAACTCCCGCAGGCCGACCCGTTGCTCGACCCCGAGGGACACATGGGTCCGCGCGATGGTCCACCCGAGGGTGAGCCCCAGGTCGCTGTACTCGCGCAGGGCGTCGAGCGTATCGGCCGTCGAGCGGAGCAAGGTGTCGATGCCCGGAGCGATCGGAGCCCAGACGTTGTTCCATCGCAGGGTTTGCTGGGTGAACCGGGTGCGTTGCACCTGGCCTTCCACGTCGAGCGGGCCGAGCAGCCAGTGTCCTCGCGCGCCCAGCAGCCCGAACCACCGCCCGCCCGTGACCGTGGCGGCATGGCCGGCGCCTGCCTCCAGCGCCAGGTCGACATCGCGCCGGCTCATCCGCAGCGCGGGCAGCACCGTGAGCTGGCCGGTTCCCTGGCCGACCGGATGCGCGGTCCACCACCCGCCGGCCGCGAGCTCGGCCGAGAATCCGCCGCCGAGGGGCCGGGCCACGGCGCCGTCGAGGTGGCCCTCCGCGTTCCAGCGAAACGAGGCTCCGCGCGAATAGATGAATCCGGCATCGAGCCGGGCCGCGGGCGAGCGCCACAGGAATCGCGGCTCCAGGGAGAGCGTGGTGCCCTCCTCGGTGTACTGGTGCCGCGCGCTGCCGCCGCTCACGTCGAGCAGGAAACGGCCCTGCGCGGCGGCCGGAGCGGCGGCGAGCAGCGCGCCCAGCGCCAATCGGGAAGCCCGGGTCATGGCTGTCGGGGTGGGCCCGCGGCGGGGAGTCCCGAGAGCCGGTGATCGAGCGCGCTGCCCGGCGCCACCCCGGTCCGGATGTCCTGTTCCACCTGGGTCCGCAGCAGGAGAATATCCCGGTCGGCGAGTCCGTCGCCGACCATCGAGCTGACCGCGCGGCTGGCGGCGGCCGCGGTCACCCCGCGCGCCACGAGATCGGTGAGCACGCTGAGCGGCACCGTCACTTCGCGTCCCCGTTGCCGGCGCAGCGCGCTCACGGTGGCGGGCGGCACGCCGGCCCGCAGCGCATTGGCGCCGGCAATCAGCTCCGGTGCCGAGGCCCCCTCGCCGAGCGCCAGCCGCGCGTCACGCAGCGCGCCGAGCAGCAGCCGCACCGCGCCGACGATGCGGGGAGGCGGCGCGTTCTTGCTCTGGCCCTCGAGCGCCTTCTGGACCAGCGGCTCGGTCGGCAGTGCGGCGCTTCGCGCCGAATCGAGGAGAATGCGGACCTCGCGCGCCGTTTCCGGGGCCAGGCGGGCATCGAGCCGCGGGTCCTGGGCGGCCAGCGGCGCCGCGATCACCAGCGGCAGGAGCAGCAGGCAACGGACGGAATTCATAGGGCGGAGTGCTCCACGGTGATCACCGAGGTGGGGGTGCCGAAGTCCGGATCGAGCGCGGCGGGCCGCTCCGGGTCGCTCTGCCAGATGCGGCCGTCGAGCAGGAAGCTGAATCGATACCGGCCGGGCGAGAGCGGAAGGGTCACGCTCCACTCGCCGGTGGCGCGGACCAGGCGCAGCGGCGTTTCGGCGGGATTCCAGTCATTGAAGTCTCCCACCAGGGAAACCCGGGAGGCCTCGGCGGCGGTAATGGTGAACCGGATCTCCCGGACTTCCGCAGTTGTTCCGCCGGAGTGAAGCCGGGTCACCGCGATCGCCGCCAGACCCGCGGCCATCGCGAGGCCCCCGATCGCCGCCAGGCGTCCCCATCCGCGACGGCGCGCGTCCGAAGGCCGGGGTTCCGTGCGCAGCCGGGCCAGCACCAGGCGCTCGGTGTCCGGACCCAGATCCGGCTGTTCGCGCAGCAGCTCGATGGCCCGCCTGAGGACCGGTCCGGGCTCGATGTCGTTCGGCTCACCCATGCAGTTCTCCTTGCAACGAGTGCCGGAGCGCCTCGCAGGCCCGCGATACCCGCATCTTGAGGGCGGGGATCCGCGCGCCGGTCGCCTCGGCGATCTCCTCGTAGGAAAGTCCCTCCACATGTTTCAGGAGGAACGCTTCCCGTTGTGCCGCCGGCAGCAGCGCCAGCGCCCGGTCGATCGCCTCCTTGAGCTCGAGATCCGTCTCCGGGTAAGGCACCGAGAGCGCTTCCCCGCCTTCGTGGTCCTCGGCGCGGAATCGATCCCGCCGCAACAGGCGCCGGCGGCTGCTCCGGCAGCGATTGACCAGAATGCGGAACGCCCAGGCCCCGAATCGCTCCGGCTCGCGGCAGCTCGCCAGCCCCCGGTAGGCGCGAAGAAAGGTGTCCTGCAACACCTCCTCGGCCTCCTCCCGGCTCCCCAGCATCTGCCAGGCATACCGCCCGAACGACGGCCGGAATTGCGCCATCAGCGCCTCGAAGGCGTTCAAATCGCCGCTCCGGGCCTTCTCTACCAGAGCCGCGATGGTATGCCCCATCAGGTACAGACCTCCGGTAACGGCGATCGGTCACACTCCCCGGCAAAGTGACGAACCAGCGAACGGGTGGGTCTATTCTCTACGAAGACGACACGGCTCTCGTGTCACAAGGGCATTCATCTGTCGTGGAGGAAGTCATGCGGAAATTCGGATCCGACCGGGTGGCCATCCTGGCGATCGGCCTCGCCCTCGCCGCCTGCAGCGAGCCGGCGGGAGTGGACAACGGGACCCAGGGAACCGCCCTGGTCAGGATGATGAACGTCGCGGTCGGCACACCGGCGCTGGATCTCGTCGTCGGCGGCAAGGTGATCGCTTCCGGCGTGCAGTTCCAGCAGTCCTCGGCACTCGCCAGCATGCCGAGCGGCACCCAGATGCTCGCCATCAGGCGCTCCGGCGAGAGCGCGAATCTCGCCTCCCGGTCGGTGTCGGTGACCCCGAATGCCAAGTACACGCTGGTCGTCGGCGGAACCCTCGCGTCGCTCAGCCTGACGCCATCGGCCGTGGTGGACACCGGCCTCGCCAGGCCGGACCGGGCCAACATCCGGATCATCAACATCGGCGCCGATGTTCCCGCCGACTCGGCTCACATCCCGCCTCCGGTGCTGCTCGACGTGTATTTCACCGCGCCCGGAGCGGACCTGGCCACCGCCAGCCCCTCGCTCTCGATGGACGCACGCTATTCCAGCATGACGTCCCTTATCTACTTCGCTCCGGGTGATTGGGTGGCCCTCTTCACCAACGCCGGCACGAAGACCGTCGTCGCGTCGACCGCCACAATGTCGCTCGCGGCGGGTCAGGTCCGCGCGGTTACCCTGCAGCGAACTGCTGGAGGAGGATTCACCACCTCGGTGGTGGTCGAGAACTAGGGGAACGTCGCGTCCTGAAACCGATCGTCAACCTGCACCTCTGACCCGAGCGGCGACGCCGCCTGCCTCAGATGCCCATCGCGGGTCCCCCGCACTTCACCGCGGGGTTCCAGTCCGCGAACAGGCCCGCCGAGTTCTTTTCCCAGGCCCAGACGTGCAGGTGCCAGACCTTGAGCTCGTCGGTCGGCAGGAGCGCCCGGCCGAAGATCCGCGGCGCTTCCCCCTCGCGGGGCGCCAGGCGGTACGGCACGATGTACTCGACCGCCACCAGCTTCAGTTTCCCGCCGCCCGCGGGCGCGTAGAGCAGGATTTCCGGATGCTCGACCTCGAGCCGGTCGTCGACCAGCGCGCGGTTCACGTAGTGGTGGCCCATCCCCCCGGCCGTGGCATCCGACAGACAGGGTGGAAGCGTCGCGATCGGGTATCCTGCCGCGTGCGCCGCGGCGGTATCCTGGAAGGGGCGGGTCGCGGTGCGCACCCGTTCGAGGTCGCCCGCGGGGTCCGGCCCCGCCACAGGAGGCGAGTGGTGAGCGCATCCCGCCGCCAGGGCCGCGGGTACCACAAGAGCCAGCAGGGACCGGTAGGGTCGCGACATGGTGCACGCTCGCACAGGAGGTGTGGAGGGCCGCGCCGTTTGCCGGTCGAGGAAACGCGCGGGGCGGACGCTCCATTCTACGAACGAGAGACGTCACCGGCGCGGGATCCCGTGGGCCGATTCGGTGAACGGTCGCTAGTGGATGGCGAACGGTTCGCGCGCACGGTGGCTGGAACCGCCCTGGCGCCGGCGAGCGCACCGCCCTAACTCTTCTACCACCCTGAGGCCGGAGCCGCCCCGTCCGAATGCCCGCCCACGCCCGCATCACCGCGGTGATCGCCGACGACGAAGCCCCGGCCCGCAAGAGACTCCGCGACCTCCTGAGTACGGTCCCGTGGGTCGAGGTGCTGGGCGAGTGCGCCGACGGGCCCGCGACGATCAAGGCGGTCGACCGGCTCGAGCCCGACCTGCTGTTCCTCGATCTCCAGATGCCGGGCTGCGACGGCCTGGCGGTGGTGCGACAGATCGCCCACCAGCCCGCCATCGTGTTCACCACCGCCCACAACCGCTACGCGGTCGCCGCGTTCGAGCTCGGCGCCATCGACTACCTCCTCAAGCCGTTCGGGCGCGAACGGTTTGCGCTGGCGCTGGAGCGGCTGCGCGACCTCCGGGGACGGCGGGCCGACCCCCGGATCACCGAGCGAACCGCCGAGACGCTCAATCCGTCCGCCCCGCTGTCTCGATTGTTCGTGCGCACCCGGGGCAGGATCATCGTCGTGCCCGTCGCCGAGATCGTCCGGTTCGAGGCCCGGGACGACTACAGCGCCCTGTTCACCGGCACCCAGCGTCACCTGATCCACTTGCGGCTCGCCGATCTCGAGCAGCGGCTCGATCCGGCCCGCTTCCTTCGGGTGCACCGCTCTCACATCGTGAATCTCGATGTCGTCGAGGCCATGATCCCCACCGAAGACGCCCGGCTGGAGGTCGTGCTCCGGGACGGGACCCGGATCATGGCCAGCCGGGCGCGCTCCCGGAACCTCAGGGATCAGAGCGTATGAGCCCCGCCGCCGCCCCGATGCCGCTGGTGTCGCGGGTGCCGCTCCGGACCGTCCTCATCGTCCTGGGCGTCTGGACGGCCGAATCGCTGATCTACTCGCTGCAACAGATCCTCTATCATCTTTCCGCCGGGGAAGCGGCGCCCTTTCGCGACATCTTCTACCTCGGCTTCAAGGGCGCGGCCATCTGGTCCACCCTGACGCTCATGCTGATGGCGTTCGGGGTGGCGCCCCGGCTTCGGGAACGGCCCCTGCCGCTGGTCATTGCGGTCCACCTCGTGCTCGCCATCACCGCCAACGGCTTCGATGTGGCCGCCGATGGGCTGCTCGCCCGGCTGACCGGCCTCTTTCCCCCGACCGGATCGTTCGCGACCGAATACTTCCGTCAGTCCACCTTCAACGTGTACGCCTATCTGTTGACCGCCGCGGTCCTGCACGCCCTGGACTACAACCGCCTTTCCAAGGATCGGGCGATTCACGCGGCCCGGCTCCAGGGCCAGTTGAGCCAGGCCCGGCTGGAAGTGCTCAAGATGCAGCTCCAGCCCCATTTTCTCTTCAATACCCTGCACGCGATGGCGGCCCTGGTGCATGACGATCCGCATTCCGCCGAGCGGATGATCCTCCGCCTCGGCGATCTCCTCCGGGCCGCGGTGGACCAGGCCGGCCGCCCGGTGATTCCGCTGGTGGACGAGATCGATCTGCTCCAGGCCTATCTGGACATCGAACAGATTCGCTTCCGGGACCGGCTCTCCGTGACGCTCGACGTCCCGGCCGGGCTGGAGCACGCCACCGTGCCGAACCTGATCCTCCAGCCCCTGGTCGAGAACGCCATCAAGCATGGCGCGGCCAAGCAGCTCGGGCCGGCCTCGATTCGGGTCGCGGCGTCGCGAACCCGGGACGACCTCGTGCTCGAGGTGTCCAACACCGGCGACCCGGTCGTGGGGCCATCGGCGCTGGTGGAGGGTGTGGGCATGCGAAACACCCGGGCACGGCTGGCGGAGCTCTATCCTCGCCGCCACGCATTCACGGTGACGGTCCGGCCGGCCGGGGGCGCGGTGGCCACCATCCGCATTCCCTGTTCGGAGACCGACGAGGACGAGCCCGACCTGCCCTGGAACGACGACTCGGATCAATACCTGCTGCCCCAGCCTGGGCGCGGCTGATCGTGATCTATCGGGCCGGCTCCTGGTACAGGCCGATCACATTCCCGGCCGGATCGCTGAATCTCGCCGTGACTTCGGGGGCGTCGGCCCCCAGCGGCTGTACGATCATTCCCCCGCTCGCCTCGACCGCTTTGACCGTCTCGGCCACGCTATCGACCATGATGTAGAGAAGCAGCCCCGGCGTGGTGGACGCGGGCCTGCCGAGGACCCACGTGCCGCTCACCTGTCCCACCCCGTCGTCGAAGGCCGTCTGGCCGTCACCCCGCCGTCGAATCCCCCAGCCGAACACGCTCCGGTAGAATTCGGCCGAGCGCTGAATGTCGATGGCGGGGATCTCGACGTAACAGATCTTCCCGTGGCCGCGCGTGGGGGGCATGCGAAGCTCCTTCTGTCGTGGTGAATGTTGGACCGGCGAATGTACCGAGCCGCCCGAAACTCCGCCAACGGCCCTCCCGTCGGGTCTACCACCATGACCCGCAACGATTTGCCATCCCGGCCGGTCTAACCCAATATGATCAGTACCATATGGTGAAGCCGCTGGCGGAGCGGGTCCAGGATGCATTGGGGGAAGGCTACGAGGTGACCGAGGAGATGCCGGGGGGCGGCATGTCCCGGCTCTTCGTCGCCCAGGACCGCACGCTCGGACGTCTGGTGGTCGTCAAGCTTCTCCCCGAGGATCGTCTCCCCGGACTCTCGCCCGACCGGTTCCAGCGCGAAATCCGTCTCACCGCCTCGCTCTCCCACGCCAACATCGTGGGGATTCTCGCCGCCGGGGTCATGGACGGCGTGCCCTACTACATCATGCCGTTCGTGGAGGGCCGCTCCCTGCGGAATCTCCTGGACGATCGCGGCGCGCTCCCGGTCCGCGAGGCGGTCTCGATCCTCCGCGACGTGGCACGGGCCTGCGCCTTCGCCCATGGCAAGGGCATCATCCATCGGGACATCAAGCCCGGCAACGTGCTCCTGGCCGGCGGCGCCGCGGTGATGACCGATTTCGGCGTGGCCAAGGCCATCACCTCGGCCGCCGAGCGGGGCAGCTCCAGCGACGGCACCCTCACCCGGGCCGGATTCACCATCGGCACGCCGGCCTACATGGCGCCCGAGCAGGCCGCGGGCGACAACGCCATCGATCATCGCGCCGACCTCTATTCCTTCGGCGTGATGGCCTTCGAGATGCTCTCGGGCCGGGTCCCCTTCGAGGGAAGAACCCCGCGCGAGCTGCTCACCGCGCAGCTCACCCTTGCTCCCCCTTCGCTCAGCCAGCTCCGCCCGGAAGTGCCGGCGGCGCTCGCGGCCCTGATTCGGCGGTGCCTCGCCAAGGACCCCCAGGATCGGCCCGCGTCCGCGGAGGAGATCCTCGCCGTGCTCGAGGACCTGCCGGTCGGGAGCGGCAGCCAGCCGGTGCTCGAAGCGGTGCGACGGCGGACCCGCCGCCTTCGCGTCTTCTTTGCGGTCGCGGCCGTCGCGCTGCTGGCGGTCCTGGGCATCCGCCTGGCGGGGGGACTCACCGGCGGCGCCGCGGCCCGGAGCGCGGCCCCGGTGACCCTCGCGGTGCTCCCGTTCGTGAGTCGGAGCACCGACTCGGCCGACGCCTACCTGGCCGAAGGGCTGACCGATGCCATCGCCGCAGCGCTGGGCCGCGATTCGGCGCTTCGGGTGGCCTCCCGGCTCGCTACCGCGGAATACGCCGAGCGCACCGCGCCGCCCCGGGCCATCGGCCGGAGCCTCGGCGTGGCCGCCCTGCTGGATGGCTCGGTGCAGCGCCAGGGAAACCGGATCCGCGTGACGGTCCAGCTCGTGGATACCGAGACCGGCGCCGCGCTCTGGTCGGAGACCTACGACCGCGAGAGCGCCGACCTGCTCCAGGTCCAGGCGGATATCGCCCAGGCGATCGTCTCCGCATTCCAGCGGCAGCGCGGCAGCACCGCGCAGCCGGCGAGCCACGCCGGCAGTGGGTTCAGCGTAGCCGAAGCCTACGACCGGTACCTCCAGGGCAAGTACGCCTTCGGCCAGCGGGGCGCCGCCATGCTCGGCGAGGCGGTGGGTCACTTCAAGGCCGCGGTGGCGCTCGATCCCAGGGCCGCGCCGGCCTATTCGGGTCTGGCCGACGCCTACGTCCTGATGCCCCTGTACGGAGCCATGCCGGTGGACTCGGCGCTCGACCTGGCCCTGACCAACGCGGACCAGGCGGTGCGCCTCGACTCGTCGTCGTCGGAGGCAGTCGCGTCCCGCGGCGTCGTGCGGATGCATCGGTGGGAATGGGGCCCGGCGCGGGCCGATCTCGAGCGCGCCATCAAGCTGGACTCCAGGAATGCCGCGGCGGTGCAGTGGCGGGGCGAGCTGCTGCTGATGACCGGCAATACCACGGAGGCGGCGGATGCGTTCCAGGCCGCGATGGCGCTCGATCCCAAGTCGCCGATCCATGTGGCGCTGTACGGCGTCGCGCTGGCGCTGCTCGGCCAGTACGACTCGGCCAATACCGTGGCCAAGGCGGCGGTGCGGCTCGATCCTTCCCTCGCGGCGGTCCGCCTGATGCAGGGCGCGGTGTTCGCGTTCCACGGAAAGTCGCTGCAGGCCATCGGCAATCTGGAGGCGGCATTGGCCCTGGAGCCCGACAACGAGCAGGCCCTCGGCTACCTGGCCTATTCCTACGGGAGGGTGGGCGACAAGAAGCGGGCCCAGGAGCTGATCGGACGCCTCACGTCGGATCCGCTCCGGCCCGACACCTGGTCGGCGCTCGCCATGGCGTACCTGGGCGCCGGGGAAAAGGACCAGGCGCTGGATGCGCTGGACAAGGCCGTGGCGCACCACGAGCCGTTCTTCACCAGCGAGCCGCTCGATTCGCCGATCTTCGCTCCGATCAAGGACGAGCCGCGCCTGGACGCGGTGAGGCGCAAGGTCGGGTTGTCGCCTACTTCCCCGAAATGACGAACATCCGCCCCGAGCGGAAACCCCTGATGTTGCTCCAGGTGGAGGTGAGCAACAGATCGGGAACTCCGTCCCCGTCCACGTCTCCAATGCCGGTCGCGTCGAATCCGAACGTCTCCCCGGGAATCCGCCCGGTGATCGTGCGGAGCAGGCGGCCGTCCTTGCCGGAGTAGAGGTACGCCTTTCCGCCGGACGGTGCCGCGCCGGAGAATTGCCACGCTCCCACCAGCAGATCGGCAAAGCCGTCGCGGTTGACGTCGCCGACGTCGGCCGAGCCGATGCCGAACCCGTCCCCGGGTCCCTCCCCGGTCAGGATCCGCAGGAGGCGCCCGTCGGCCCCGGAGTGGACGTATACCCTCCCGGTGGAGGGCCCCTTGGCCGAGTTGGTGTAGTCGGAGGCATAGACGTCGGGCACCTGGTCGCCGTTGACGTCACCCACTACCGAGGTGAACATCGCCCCGAGCGCGGCGCCGGTGGAATCCGCCTCGATGGTGAACCGTGCCCCGGGCGAGTTGCCCTGGAAGACGTACACCCGCCCGCGGTGCCCCGGCCCCGAGCCGGGCGCTCCCACCAGGACCGGCGTGCCGCGCCCGGCCTTCGCGCCCGCCACGGTACTGCCGAACCCATCGCCGGGTTGCTCGCCGCCCAGGATCCGCAGCCGCGACCCGTCCTTGCCCGAGAAGATGTACGCGCGCCCCGCTCCCGCGCCTCCGGCGTTGCTGGAGGGCGCGCCCACCACCACATCGGCAAACCCGTCTCCGTTCTGGTCCCCCGCGCCGGCGGTGCTGCCGCCGAAACCTTCGTTGCTCGAGTCGGGCGCGAGCGTGAGGAGCAGGCGGCCGTCCCGGCCCGAGTAGACGTACGCCCGGCTCGACCCTGGCGCGCCCGCGATGACATCCGCGATGCCGTCGCGATCGACATCGCCGGCTCCCTCGAGACCGATGCCCAGGCTCTCCCCGTCCGCGCCGGTCTTGCTCCAGAGCAGGGCCCCGCTGCGGCCGGAGTAGACGTATATCTTGCCCTTCCCCGCCGGCCGGCCGTTGGCGCCGTAGGTCGGTGCCGAGGTCACCACATCGCTCACCCGGTCTCCGTCCACGTCTCCGATGCCGCGCGCGATCCAGCTGAACTGATCACCCTTCGTCTCGCCGACCCATTCGTGGATGATCCGGACCGGCTCGACGAACGGGTTCGCGAAGTCTTCCGGCCGGAACACCAGCGAATCGACCCGGGGATCGTTCCGGAGATTCTGGAAGTCCGGGCCGGTGCGGACCAGGTCCATGTCCACCGCGCCGGAGGCCTTGAGCTGGAACAGCAGAGCGAAGGCCTCGCCGATGTTGCCCCGAAGCGCATGGATGCCCGCCGCGCTGAGCATGGCCTGGAGCCGGAGCGGCCGCGGCCGGGTGATCGCCAGGTAGGTGGCCAGGGCCTTGTCCAGATCTCCCTTCTGGCGGTACGCGTTGCCGAGCAGGAGTCGGCCCGCCACCGCGTTGGGGCTCTGCTGAAAGAACGCCTCGAGGGCTCGAATCGCCGAGTCGGGATTGCCCGCGGCCAGGGCGGCCTGCGCCGCGCTCACCGCCGGAGGCGGGCCACCCTGGGCCGACACGGGTTTCGCCAGGAAGGAGCCGCCCGCGGCCAGCGCGGCGAGGGCAGCCCGAAGCAAGGTCGGATGTGAGCGCATCATGGGGTCCGGTGAATGAAGGAGTCCGCGCCTGCCCTACGATCCGCGGGTCGGGCTGGAGCCGCTATCAGCGGATTGCTCGGCCGGTCAGACCCGGTTCTTGCGCAGCTCCTCGAGAGAATAGAACGTCCCTCGCCACACGATGCCGCCCTGGACGGTGTTGAGCACCATCGCCCGAAGCAGGATCCAGGCGAACAGGACGTAGATGATCGGATAGAACAGCACCGAGACCTTCGGCAAGCCCGCCTCGCGGGCCACGGCCAGGTGCACCAGGAGCTGTACCGCGACGGCCAGCCCGCCGAACAGGCGCAGCGGACCCGCGCCCAGGATTGCCGCCGCCAGCGGCGCGAGCCCCACGATCAGATAGAATACCGCCCCGGCGACCATCAGCACCGGACGATACTGCACCACCGAGAACGAGTTCTTCATCAGGCCGTCGATCGTCTCGCCGATCGTGCGGTACCATTCCACCGATACCATGCCCTGCCCGGTCAGGACATCCGACCTCGCGCCGCTCTGCTTGAGGATCTTCCCGAGCTTGATGTCGTCGTCAGGGCGCAGCCGGATCGGCTCGTGGCCCCCCGCCCGCCGGTACGCGCTGGCCCGGACCAGGTTGAACGCCCCGACCCCGACGAAACGCCGGCTCTTCGGGTCACGCGCCTTCCAGGGCCGGAGCGCCAGCCCGAAGATGACGATGCCCACGCAGACGAACCCCTTGAGCAGGAGGCCGGGCATCAGCGTATCGGGAAGGACGGTGAGATGATCGACCCCGCGCCGCTCGGCGTAGCCGACCGCGCGCGAGATCGCGTCGGGGGCCATGATCACGTCGGCGTCGGCAAAGAGCAGCCACTCGCCCCGCGCGGCCGCCGCGCCGAAGGACAAGGCGTGATTCTTTCCCAGCCACCCGGAAGGCAGCTCCCGCACGTGCACCACCGTGAGCCGGGACTCCCCGGCGGCCAGCGCATCGAGGAGCGCGCCGGTGCGGTCGGTGGACCGGTCGTCCACCGCCAGGATTTCAAGGGCGGGATAGGTCTGGGCGAGCAGCGAGCGCGCCGCGGCTTCGACGTTGCGCTCTTCGTTCCGTGCCGCCACCACCATGGATACCCGGGGAGCCGGTCCCGCGAGCGGCGGAAGCTCCGCCAGACGCTCGATCCGGGCGATGCCCAGCAGCAGGTCCACTGCGCCAAGCACCAGGCCGAGCAGGAGCGCCAGCATCGCCCAGGCGAGCGGGGTCACTGCGGTCAGGGGCGCTTCCGGCCTCGCACGCCGCTGGCCCAGTCGTCCCACATCCCGAATTGCTCCATCTGGGCCCGGAGGTCCGTGGTCGCGACCAGCCGGTCGATGTCGGCTCGGCTCTGCCGCCCCCAGGTCACCGGCATCTCGGCAAACCGGAGCGTCATGGCGGCGATGATGGCCGCGTTCAGGCGCAGCTGCTGCTGGTCCACCACGCCGAACTCGTCGCTCCGGGCGTGATAGTTGGGCCCGTAGTTCGCGGATTCCTGGTTGGCCACCAGATTGGCCACTCCCTCCAGCATGAAATCGTAGTTGTCGGTGCCGACGATCGGCGCGTTCACCTGCGCGAAGGGACCCAGCCCGCCGACCGGCGCCAGCGCCTGGTCCACCGGAGCGAGGACGTCGGCCCGGCCACCGCTGAAGAAACCGGTGATCCGTCCGGTGCCGATGTCGATACTGGTGGTCATCACGTGCTGGTCGAGCTCCGCCGCGTGGGTCCTGGTATACCCCCACGAGCCGTACATCCCCTGCTCTTCCCCGTTCCAGAGCACGAAGCGGATGGTGCGGCTGGGCCGGATGCCCAGGCGCTTCATCTCCCGCGCGATGTCGAGCACCATCATCGCGTTGGCGCCGTTGTCCAGCGCGCCGCTGCCCAGGTCCCAGCTGTCGTAGTGGGCCCCGATCAGCACGATTTCCTCGGGCCGGATGCCGCCCCGGATTTCGCCGACCACGTTGGCGCTCTCGTAGGCGGGGCCGCGCTGCAGGTCGAGCACCGCGGTGAGCGAGAGCGAAACGCCCGAGCGAAGCAGCCGCAGTGCCCGCAGCGCGGCGTCCCGCTCCATCACCAGGCCCAGGTGCTCCCGGTTCTGGAACCCCAGGTTCATGTTGTGGCGGTAGAGCAGATTGTGGGGACGCGAGCCCATGTAGACCACGCCCAGGGCGCGGGCCTGCCAGGCGCGGGCCTCGATATGCCCCGATTCGGCGTACTCGCGGAACAGCCCGTCCAGGTCCTTGAGCTCGTCCTGCTCGATCAGGATCCAGGCGCCCTCCGCCCTCGACCCCAGCGCGGCAAGGGCCAGGGAATCTCCCCGGCCTCCATCGAGCAACGGCCCCGAGGAGCCCGAGGCCGGCGTCCCCATCGAGAACGGAAGCGCGGCGACCCGGGGGGAGAAGGCCACCCCCTCGCCCTTCACCGTGGCCGATGCGGCGCGCTCGAGCCAGAGCCCCGGCATCGTGAACGGCTCGGCGCGGGCGTCGACACCGGCCTCGCGAAATCGCGCCAGCGCCCATGCGACGGCGGCGCGGTTGGCCTCGGATCCGGTGGCGCGGCCGCCGAAACGGTCGGTCAGCACCTCCAGGTCCCGGAGCATCGGTGAGTCGCCCAGCACCGCCGCGGTCAAGCGGGCGACGTCGGCGTCGGTGGATTGGGCATGGAGCGCCGAAACGGAAAGTGTTCCGGCGAGGCAGGCCAGGCCGAGCGAGACGGCCCGGAGTGACGGTGTCATGGGAGGGGCCTTTGGGTTTTCGGTGAATATACCCCCCGACGCCTCACTCCCCCCCCAACACCACCGCCGGCTCGATCCGCTCCGTCCGGCGGGCCGGAAGCCAGCTTGCCACCGAGGCGCCCGCGCCGACGCCGAGCGCGGAGTCCCGGGACGGTTGCCAGGTCGAGCCGGTGCTTGACGGACCGAGAAACATTGCGTACGATATATCGTAAGGTATGTCGTATTGTATGTCGTGGGACCTATCTTCAAGAGGCTTCAAATGCATAAACCACGTGATGACTGGGGCTTAGGAGACTTGGCCGAGATCTTTACCGGTCCGGGGATCTTCGGATTCCGAATGGGTGGAGGCCGTCAGAAACACCGGAGGCGGGGCCCGATGTTCGAGTCGGGCGAGGTCAAATTCGTCATTCTCCGCCTGCTCAAGGAAAAGCCCAGCCACGGGTATGAGCTGATCAAGGCGCTCGAGGAAAAACTCGCCGGCTGCTACACCCCTTCGGCCGGCACCGTCTATCCCACCCTCCAGCTGCTCGAAGACCAGGGCTATGTGCGGGTGGTGGAAGAAGGCGGCAAGAAGGTCTATCACATCACCCCAGAGGGCGAAGCGTTCCTGGCCGAAAACAAGGACGCCATCGAGGACATCTTCGACCGGGTCCGCGATACCGTGCGGGACTTCGCCGGCGGACCCATGGGCGAGCTGCACCACGCCTTTGCCCGCGTCGCCAACGTCACCTACAAGCGGGCCTGGCGCTGGGGCTCGGGTCACCCCGCGGTGCCCCGCATCGTCGAGATCCTCAAACAGACGGCCGACCAGATCGAAAAGGAGTGGGAAAAGCCATGAGCATCCTCGCCGGCATCCCGAGCTGGATGGTGTTCGTGTTCGCGATGATGTTCATCGGCCCGACCCTGCGCCTCGTCTTCGGCGGGAGCCGGGTCCGCGTATCGAGGAAGTGGCAGCTGCTGGGGCGCGAGGACGTGGACCGTCTCGAGGCCGCCATCGCGCAGCGCGACGTCGTGATCGAGGATCTCCAGCAGCGCCTCAGCGAGCTGGAATCCCGTCAGGACTTCGCCGAGCGGATGATCGCCAGCCGGAGCGGCGAGCCGTCCAAGGAACCGGCCACCATCGGCGGCTGACCGTTCACCGGTCCGGGGGTATCTTCACGCATGGTGAACGGTCCCGCAGTCGAGTTGCACGGCCTCCGGAAAACCTACCAGGACGTCATCGCCGTGAACGGCCTCGACCTCGAGGTTCGCCCCGGCGAGTGTTTCGGGCTGCTGGGCCCCAACGGCGCCGGCAAGACCACCACCATCGAGATCTGCGAAGGCCTTACCACCCCGGACGCCGGAGAGGTCCGCATCCTGGGCCGGAATTGGCGCTCGGACGCCGACGATCTGCGTGAGCGGCTCGGCATCTCCCTCCAGGAAACCCAGTTCTCCGACAAGCTGACCGTGGCCGAAACGCTGCAGCTCTTCCGCAGCTTCTACCGGAGGCCGCGGCCCCTCGCCGACGTGCTCGACGCGGTGCAGCTCACCGAGAAGCGGGCCGGCCGGGTCGGCCAGCTCTCCGGCGGGCAGAAGCAGCGCTTGGCGCTGGCCTGCGCGCTGGTGGCCGATCCCGAGCTCTTCTTTCTGGACGAGCCCACCACCGGGCTGGATCCCCAGTCCCGCCGCCAGCTCTGGGATCTCATCGAGGGCGTGAAACGCGCCGGGCGCACCGTCGTGCTCACCACCCACTACATGGAAGAGGCGGAGCGGCTCTGTGACCGGGTCGCCATCGTGGATCATGGCAAGGTGATCGCGGAGGGATCGCCCCGGCAGCTGGTGGCATCGCTCGGGGCCCAGCACGTGGTGGAGTTCAGCCTGGGTGGATCGCCCCCCGCGGAACAGCCGTCCATCCCCGAGGCCGACTTGCTGCGGCTCGACGGCGCGCTGAGCGTGCGTCGCCGGGAGGACCGCTACCTGGTCGAGTCCACCCACGCCCATCGGACCGTGCCGGCCCTGCTCGCGCTGCTCTCGGCCCGCGGGTTCCCCCTGGCGGAGCTCAGCACCCACTCGGCCACGCTGGAGGACGTCTTCGTGCATCTGACCGGACGGCAGCTCCGCGATGGCTGACCCGGCCCGGCGCTGGACCGAGCGGCCGCTGGCCCAGTTGACGCTGGTGCGGCTGCGCGAAGTCATCCGGGAGCCCGAGGCGATCTTCTGGATCTTCCTCTTCCCGGTGCTCATGACCGCCGGGCTCGGTCTCGCGTTCCGGAGCAAGCCCGAGGGCGTGTCGAAGGTGGCGGTGCTCGCGGGCTCCCGGTGGAGCGCCGAGACCGCGGGGCGGCTCAAGACCAACCCGCTGATCGAGGTGCAGCTGCTCGACGACTCCGCGGCGGCCCGGGCGCTGCGGACCGGCAAGGTCGCGGTGGTCGTGGTGCCGGACTCCGCCGCGGTGCGCTACCGCTTCGACGACACCCGCCCCGAAGGCGTGGCCGCCCGCCGGCTGGCGGACGACGCCCTCCAGCGCGCCGCGGGGCGGGGAGACCCGGTGGCGGTGTCCGAGCAGGTGATTCGGGAACGCGGTTCCCGCTATATCGACTTCGTGGTGCCGGGCCTGCTGGGGATGAACTTGCTGGGCAGCGGCGTCTGGGGCATCGGCTTCGCCGTGGTGGACGCCCGCCGCAAGCGCCTGCTCAAGCGGCTCATCGCCACGCCCATGCCCCGCTCGTCCTACCTCGCGTCGTTCATCCTGTCCCGGATCTCGCTCCTGGTGGTCGAGGCGGGGCTGTTGATCGCCTTCGGCTCCCTGGTGTTCGGCGTGCCGCTGCGCGGCTCGATCGGTGCGCTGATCCTCATCTGTCTGGTATCCTCCCTGGCGTTCGGCGGGCTCGGCCTGCTCATCGCGTCGCGGCCCCGTACCATCGAAGGCGCCTCGGGCATCATGAACCTCGCGCTGGTGCCGATGTGGGTGCTCTCCGGCGTCTTCTTCTCGTCGAGCCGGTTCCCCCAGGCCATTCAGCCCTTCGTGCAGGCGCTGCCGCTCACCGCCGTGAACAATGCCCTCCGCGCCAACATGCTCGAGGGAGCCACCCTGGCCCAGGTGGCCCCCGAGCTCGGCATCGTCGTCGCCTGGATGGTGGTGACGTTCGTCATCGCGCTCCGGATCTTCCGCTGGCAGTAGCGCCGCTACTCCCCCCTCAGGACTTCGACCGGGTCCACCCGGGCCGCGCGACGGGCCGGACCAAGGCTGGCCACCCCCGCAATCGCGAGCAGCACCACCGATGCCACGGTCAGGACGATCGGGTCGGTCGGACTCACTTCGAACAGGAGAGAGCGCAGGGCCCGGGTTCCCGCCAGGGCGCCCAGGAGTCCGATCGCGACACCGAGCACGACCAGCCGGAGTGATTGCAGCACCACCAGTGAGGAGATCTGGGACACCCGCGCGCCCAGCGCCATCCGCACCCCGATCTCCGAGCGTCGCTGCGTCACCAGGTAGGAGATCACGCCGTAGATTCCGACCGCGCTGAGCAGCAGCGCCATCCCCCCCGCAAGCCCCAGGAGGGTCATGAGGAAGGAGCGCCGCGCCACGGAGCGGTCCACCACGGACTGCATGGTCTGAGGGTTGATCAGCGGCACATTCGGGTTGAGTGCCGAGACGATGCGGCGCAGCGCGGGCACCAGCGACATGGGATCCGGGTTGGAAGTCCGGATCACATAGTCGACGCCGTGGATGTCGCCGCTACGGACTCCCGCCACGAACCGTACCGGCGCGTAGAACACGGCCTCGGTCGGGCGCTGATCGAGACCCTGAGCCCTGAGCTCCGGAATCACCCCGACGACATGATAGAATCTCGACTCCGTGCCGGGGCCGTTGCTGTTGATGCCCTTGCCGATGGGGTCTTCGCCGGGCCAGAGCCGATCCGCCAGCGCCTTGGTCACCACGACCGCGCCGGTGTGCCCGTCGACATCGGACCAGTCGGGCGCTCGCCCGGTGACCTGAATCCCCATCGCCTTGAAGAATCCCGGCGTGGCCAGAGGCGTCGAGACGCACGGCGTCTGCTCGCTCTCGGTATAGGGACGGCCCTCGCGAAAGACGACGGTGCACCCCGCACCGTAGTCCTGCAGGGGCAATCCGGTTACGGCGCCAACCGCCGTGACCCCCGGCAGCGCCGCCAGCTGTTCCTGCACCTGATGGTGAAAGGCCGCCGCCGCGTCCATGGTCGGGATTTCCGGGAAGGGGAGCGAAACCTCGACCGTAAGCACCCCGTGTGGATCGAGCCCGGGCCGAACCGCGCGCAAATGGGCAAAGCTTCGAAGCATGAGGCCCGCGGCGGCCAGGAGCATGAGCGCCATGGCCACCTGTCCGACCACCAGCCCGCTGCGGATGCGCATCGGCCGCTTCGACGCGGTGAGGCCGCGGCCGCCTTCACGCAAGGTCGTCGCGTCGACACCGGAACGCGCCAGTGACATGGTCCCGAAAGCCAGGCCCGCCAGCAGCGAGACCACCGCGGCAAACGCGACCGCGCCCCAGGGCATGCCGATGCTGGACAACCGCGGAATGTCCGTGGGAGCGGAGGCGAGAAATGCCGCCAGACCCAGCCGCGCCACGACCACCCCCGCCGCGCCGGCCGCCAGGGTGAGCAGAAGACTCTCCGAGAGGTAGAGCGCCGCCATCTGGAGCCGGTCGGCGCCGAGCGCCGCTCGGATGGCCGACTCGCGCCGCCGGGCCTCCATCCGCACCAGGAACAGATTCGCGACGTTGAAACAGGCGATCAGGAGCACGAGTCCGACGGCGCCGAACAGGATCCAGAGTGTGCCGGCGAGCGTGGGTCCGAGGACCTCGTCACGGAGCGGAATCACACCCATCCGGAAGTTGTACTGCTTCATGAAGCCGTCGCTGTAGGCCTGGGGAAACAGCGTGACGAATTGATTGGTCAGTCCCTGCAGGTCCTGCAGCGCGTCGGCCACGGTCACACCGGGCTTGAGCCTTCCGATGCCCGAGTACTGGTGCGAGTTCATGGGCCGGGCCGCCGGATCCAGGCCCATGGGAAACCAGAGATCCACTCCGAACCCGGCCAGGTTTGCCGTCGAGGCGAAGGGCCCCGGCTTGGGCAGCGTGAGCCCGCGTTCCGCGACTCCGATGACCTGGTAGGAGCCCTCGTTGGTCAGGATCTGGCGCCCGACAACCGCGCGGTCGCCCCCGAACCGGCGCTGCCAGAAGTCGTAGCCCAGCAAGACAACCGGTCCGCTCCCGGGCCGGTCATCGTCGGGGAGGATGAGGCGGCCAACCGCGGCCCGCGCCCGCAGCGTCGAGAGCAGCGACGCGGTGACCAGCCCGGACCGGACGACCTCCGCCGCGCCATCACCCGAAACGGTCACCGTGCCGGTGCGATAGGAGCCGAGGTCGGCCAGAGTTCGGTTGTGCGCCTTGATGTGGAAATAGCCGGCGGCGGACATTCCCCACTTCGACTCTCCATTGCCGGGGACCGTAACCGGATGCAGCACCGAGACCAGCCGGTCGGCCTCGGGATACGCCAACGGCCGGAGCACCACGGCGTCCAGGATGACATAGATCGCGGTGGTCGCCCCGATGCCGAGGGCCAGGGTCACGAAGGCGATCAGCGAGAAGGCCGGCGTCCGGAGCAGCACCCGCGCCGAGTGCATCACCTCCCGGCGGAGCGCGCCGAAGAGCTCGAATCGACCGCGCCGTCGCATGGTCACCTCGTGGATGGTCCGGGCCTGTGTCCGGTAGGCGTCATAGTCGCCGAAACGTCGCTGGGCCTCCGCGACGGCCTCCTCGCGCGTCATTCCGCCGGCGATGAACTGCTCGATGCGCTCCTCGAGGTGGAAGCCCAGCTCTTCATCCACCTCCGCCGCGGCGCGGGCCCGCGAGAAGGGGAGCCGGAAGACCCGCCGGGCCTGCGCCCACTTGTCGAGTGGCTCGCTCACTCGGCCCCCGGCGCGTTCAGCACCAGCCGCATGGCCTCACTGTAGCGCGACCACTTGACGGTTTCCGCCGAGAGCTGTTTCCGGCCCGGTGCGGTGAGCTGGTAGTACTTGGCCCGCCGGCCCTTGTCGGTATAGCCCCACTCGGCCTCCAGCCAGCCCCGTTCCTCCAGCCGGTGGAGCGCGGGATACAGCGCGCCTTCCTCGATCATGAGCCGCTGGTGGGTGGTGGTTTCGATCCAGCGAACCACCCCCAGTCCATGCATCGGGCCCCAGCTCAGGGCCTTGAGGAGCAGCAGGTCGAGGGTGCCGCGGAGCAGGTCGAGATCGGGCGAGGCCATGCGGCTCTCCGGCGAGGATCGAGATAACCTAAGGTTCTTAGGTTAAGACGCAAGATCTCCGGGAATCGTTGCAACCCTGACCCGCGGGCGGCCGTACGGCAGGGAACACCCTTCCGGATACCCTGATGTCGGATCACAAGCCCTTCGGCGAGCTGGCGGCCCTCCTTGTCCTCTGCGCCCTGGCGAAATCGGCCGGCGCCCAGACCTGCACGGTCACCTCCGGAGGGCCATCGGCGGCCGAATGGATCAGCCGTGCGGTCGCCGCGGTGGGGGCCGACCGGCTGGCCGGGGCGGTGCTCCGGTACGAGGCGACGGCTTCCGACAGCTGGAACTACCAGTCGGACCGGCCGTGGTATCCCCCGTACCTGTCCCTGTATTCGCGTCAGGAGTTCTGGTACGACCCCGCCGCCGGGGTCGAGGGAGCCGCTTCCGCCCCCGCACCGATGACCGGGCCCCGCGCCGTGCTGCTGGCGGGCCCGTCGGCCACCTTCGTCCGGAGGGATACGCTCACCGCCCCGGCCCAGGCGCAGCATGGCGCGACGCGGAAGGCCCGGCCCCTCAATCCCTGGAGCGTGCTGTACGACTGGCGCGCGGCGGGCGATGCGCGGGTCGTCGGTCGCTGCATCTACCGCGAGTACCCCAGGATCGCGCTGGGCCGAGGTGCGGCCGGAGCGGAAGAGCGGCTCCTCATCGATCCCAAGACCGCCTTCCCGGTGATGTATTCCCGGATCGAGCCGCACTATCTCTGGGGCCAGGTGCGCGTGGAATACGTCTACACCACCTGGCAGCAGGCCGGCCCGGGTTACTACCCCCTCCAGTCATATCGGATGGTGGATGGCGCGGAGGAGCAGACCAGGGCGCTGGTGATCACCGGCCGCAGCGACCCGGCGCAGCCGGTCGCGAGAGACAGCGCCCCCGATCTCCGGCTCCCCGATCCGGCGCTCCGAATGTCGGCGGTGACCGACGCGTTCCTGGTGCCCACTAACCCGGACACGATTCGCGTGGCCGGCAATGTCTTCCTCCTCAAGAATCGCGGGTACGCCGAGCTGGCCACCCTGGAGCGTGACACCATCTTCGTGATGGAAGCCACCCAGGGCGACGAACGGGCTCGGCAGGATTCCGTCTGGATCGGCCGGCTCTTTCCCGGCCGTCATCCGGTGGCGGTCGTGGTGACCGATCTCGCCTGGCCCCACATTGCCGGAGTGAGGTTCTGGGTCGCCGCGGGTGCCACGATCATTTCCCACCGCACCAGCAGGACGATGCTCGAGCGGGTCGTCGACCGGCGGTGGACCCTGACACCCGACCGGCTCGAGGCCCGCCGGGCGAGCAGCCCTCTCCGATTCCGGCCGGTGACGGACTCCCTCAGGCTGGCCGGCGGGCGGATCGCGCTGTATCCCATTGACGGCATCGGAAGCGAGGGTGCCCTGATGGCGTGGCTCCCCGGAAGCGCCATGCTCTGGGCCAGCGACTACCTCCAGGATCCCACCCAGCCGACGCTCTACACGGCCGAGGTGGTGCGGGCGGCGCGGCGCGCGGGGATCGCCCCGAAACAGACGGCGGCGCAGCACTTTGCCTTGACCCCATGGGAGAAGGTGGCGGCCCTCGCGCCGGCGCAACCCTGAGCGGTGGTGCACGGTCTCCGGCCGCCGATTCGGCGCCGGTATATTGTCGGGCGTGAATCAGCCAACCGCGGCCGAACCGCTCCCCGATCTGACCGCCGATGCCGCCCGGTTGGCCGGGCTGGTGCTGGCCGAAGACGGCCCGATGGATCTGACCACCGAGGTCGCCCTGCGGCGGCCGATCCGGACCCGAGCGACAATCGAGTCCCGCGGGCCGGCGGTGGCGGCGGGCTTTCGTTATGCCGAGGCGGTCGCGCTGGCGGTCGGATGTTCCGTGAGTTGGGAGGTTGCCGAGGGAGTCGAGACGCGCGCGGGAAGCCTGGGGCACCTCGAAGGCGATCTCGCGAAGATCCTCCGCGCCGAGCGGCCGCTGCTCAATCTGCTCCAGCGCGCCTGCGGCATCGCCACCGCCACTCGCCGGTATGTGCTCGCCGTGGCCGGGTTCGAGTGCCGGATTCTCCACACCAGGAAGACCGCGCCCGGACTGCGCCTCTTCGACGCCGCCGCGGTGGTCGCGGGCGGGGGGTCGCTGCACCGGCTCGACCTCTCGCGCACGGTGATGATCAAGGACAATCATTGGCGGGCCGTCCGGGAAGACGGAGGCTCGCTCCGGGAGGTCCTGGCCGACGCCCGCCGCCGTGGCGCCCTGGCCTGTCAGGTGGAGGTGGAAACCGAGGCGCAGCTACGCGAAGCCTGCGGCGCCGCTGCGGACCGGATCCTGGTGGACAATCAGACGCCCGCCACGGTGCGCGCCTGGGGAAATCTGGCCCGCGGGCTCCGCCCCGGCGTCACGATCGAGGCCACCGGAGGCATTACGCTCGCCAACGCACGGGACTACGCGGCGGCCGGAGCCGACTATCTGTCGATCGGTGCGCTCACCCACAGCGTCATCGCCGCGGATGTCGCCCTGGAGCTGGTGTGACGAGGCGCGCCGGACCGGTCAGAGCCCCCGGCGAATTTCCACTCCGCCGTTGGTGGTGATGACCCGGACGGTCGGGCCACCCTTCCCGAGGTCGGTGCTGATCCGCCGACCGATCTTGCCCTGAACCGTCACGGGAAAATCGATATCGACGCCGCCGTTGACCGTGCCGGTTTCCAGGTGGGCCGAATAGCCCCGCATCACCTGCACATGCACCCCGCCGTTGGTGGTGACCGCATCCAGACCCTTGCCCACCCACCCGTCGCCGTCGAGCTCGACGTGCAGCCCGCCGTTGGCGGTCTCGGCCACGACGTCACCATTCACCGACTCCAGGTGAATGCCGCCGTTCTCGGTTTCCATCCGCAGCGTGCCGGTGACATCGGCCACCGAGATCCCCCCGTTGTGCGCTTTCAGGTCCAGGTCCATGCGCGCGGGAACCTCGACCTCGAATTCGACCGACCACCATTCCCGTCCCCGGTTGTCGGGCCCGTCGGCATAGATGCGGTTGCCGTCGGTGTGAATCTTGATGGCTTCGGCCAGCGCTTCGGCCCGCTCCCGGCTCCGGGCGTTGGCCGAGATCTTGGCGTGCACCAGGATATCGCGCCGGCTCGACCCGAAGATCGTGATGCCGCCGTTGGTCCTGCCGTCGATGAAGAGAGTGCCGGAGGGAGCCGGAATCGTGGTGTCGACCAGGTTGCAGACCTGCTCCATGTCCCGGTCACCGCCCCAGTCGGAGCACCGGTCCCAGTTACGATCCCGGCGGACCTGGGCGGCGGCGGGGAGGGCGACGAGGGTCAGCAGGGCAACCGCGGGAAGGACGCGGAAGACGCGGTCTGGGCGGGACATGGCGGGCTCCGGATTTCGGGTTTCCCCTCTAGACGGAGGCCGGCCCGAAAGGGTTGCATCGGTGCCGCAGGACCCGCGTCCCGGTCCCGCCGATCGCCCTAGTAGTCGTCGGGCTTGAGCTTGATGTCGGCGCCGGGGCACTTGATCCGGTGGAACCGGAGCTCCACGCTCGGGCCGTCCCCCTCGTTCCGGGGAATCAGCGCACCGTCCGACGCCATCCGGTACATGATCCGCTGGGGGAACTTCTTCTTGGTGGGATTCTCGAACAGCACGTAGT
The DNA here is from genome assembly GCA_963762545.1 of uncultured Gemmatimonadales bacterium. Taxonomy (GTDB): domain Bacteria; phylum Gemmatimonadota; class Gemmatimonadetes; order Gemmatimonadales; family GWC2-71-9; genus JABFSM01. The sequence goes on from CAVXLC010000007.1 coordinate 141,155, forward strand.
CGTCCACCAGGGTCTTCATGGGGAAGATGTCGTCCTCGGTCTCCCCCGAGGCGCGGGCGGCGAACACCACCGCCCCGGAGTCGGTGACCTCGATCCTGCTGAACTCGAACCCGGTGGCGTGCCCCTTCTTGAGGTACCGGGTGGTCGAGAGCAGCAGATTATCCGACAGGGTCGACCAGTACTCCTCGACGTCGAGCTTGTCCTTGTCGCTCCCCAGCGTTCCCCCCCAGCAGCCCGACATGAACTTGAGCTTCGAGATGTCCACCTTGGGTCTGGGCTTCTCCGGCTTGGGCTTCTCGGCCGGTTTGGCCGGAGCCGGTACCGGGTTCTGGGCGGAGAGTGGCGCGGCGGCGAGGAACGTGGCGGTGAGGGCCAGCAATCCGGGGGTCTTCATAGGGCGGGAATCTAGTCCTTCCGGGGTCGTGTGCCCCTGTGGGGTGGCATACTCTGGACGCTTTTTCTCGGGGTTGGACGCACAACGCCCCCGCGGACCGCCGCGCGCCCGGGCGCGTCCCGGGCTTGACCGGAGCGGGGCCTTGCTTTACCCTTCAATCCGGATATACGGATTGAATGATGACCCCGCCTCCCGTCTTCGAGCGGCTTTCCGCCCTGGCCGATCCCATCCGGGGCCGGTTGCTCCTGGCGTTGGAGCGCCAGGAGCTCACGGTGCGGGAGGTGCAGGCGGCGCTCCGGTTGCCCCAATCCACCGTCAGCCGGCACCTCAAGGTCCTGGCGGACTCCGGGTTGGTGCTGCAGCGAAGCCAGGGAACCAGCAACTGGTACCGCATGGCCGCCCGGGATCTTCCTCCACCCGCGCGGCGCCTCTGGCAGGTCATCCGCGACGAGATCGCCGGCTCCCCGGCGGCCCGGCGGGACGCGGAACGCCTCAACCGGATCCTGGCGGAGCGGCACCTGACGTCGCAGCGTTTCTTTGCCTCCGCCGCCGGCCAGTGGGACCGGCTTCGCAAGGAGCTGTTCGGCGAGCGGCCGGAGCTGCAGGCGCTCCTGGGCCTGCTCGATGAATCGTGGAGCGTGGGAGATCTCGGCTGCGGCACGGGGCAGCTGGCGGTGACCCTCGCGCCGTTCGTGCGGCGGGTCATCGGCGTGGACGAGTCCGCGGCGATGCTCAGGAGCGCGGCGCAGCGGGCCCGCGAGCATGCCAACGTGGAGCTCCGATCCGGCACGCTCGAATCGCCGCCCATCGCCGACGGAGAGCTGGATGCCGTGCTCCTCGTGCTGGTCCTCCACCACACCGCGGATCCGGCCCGGGTGCTGGCTGCCGCCCGGCGTACGCTCCGGCCCGGTGGCAAGCTGCTGGTGGTGGACATGCTGCCCCACGACCACGAGGAGTATCGGGAACAAATGGGGCATCAGTGGCTGGGATTCGAGGAGCCCGCGCTCAGGGAATGGCTCGAGCAGGCGGACTTCGACAAGCCTCGACTGGTGACCCTGTCGCCCGACCCCGCGGCCACGGGTCCCGCACTTTTCGTCATGGCGGCCATCGCGGGACGAGCCGCCCGCATGCAACTCAGTGCCTGATCCCGCGCGGCTGCCGGCTGGCGGCGCCGCTCACCGTTTCCCAGATGGAGTAGACGCATGCCCACGCTGACCGCCCCCGCCCATCCCTTCGAGGCCACCCGTGCCGCCGGCCGGGAACCCTTCAAGGTGAAGGACCTCGCCCTGGCCGAGTTCGGCCGGAACGAGATCCGGCTGGCCGAGTTTGAAATGCCGGGACTCATGGCGCTTCGGGCCGAGTACCGCGGCAAGAAGCCGCTGGCCGGGGCCCGGATCATGGGCTCGCTCCACATGACGGTGCAGACCGCCGTGCTGATCGAGACCCTGGCCGAGCTGGGCGCCGACGTGCGCTGGGTCTCCTGCAACATCTTCTCGACCCAGGATCACGCCGCCGCGGCCGTCGTGGTCGGCCGGGAGGGGAGCGTCGCGGCTCCGCGGGGCGTTCCGGTCTACGCCTGGAAGGGTGAAACCCTGGAGGAATACTGGTGGTGCACCGACATGGCCCTGATGTGGCCCGACGGCGCGGGGCCCAACCTGCTGCTGGACGACGGCGGGGACGCCACCCTGCTGGTGCACCGGGGGGTCGAGTTCGAGAAGGCGGGCAAAGTGCCCGCCTTCAACCCGGTCAGCGACCCCGAGGAGTGGGGGGTGATCCTGGACCTGCTGCGGCAGGAACAGCAGAAGCACCCCGGCCGCTGGACCAAGGCGGCGGCCGGGCTTCGCGGGGTGTCCGAGGAGACGACCACGGGCGTGCACCGGCTCTACGAGATGATGCAGGCCGGTACCCTGCTCTTTCCCGCCATCAACGTCAACGATTCGGTGACCAAGTCGAAATTCGACAACCTGTACGGGTGCCGCCACAGTCTGACCGACGGGATCCTCCGGGCCAGCGACGTGATGCTGGCCGGCAAGGTGGCGGTGATCTGCGGCTACGGAGACGTGGGCAAGGGGTGCGCGCAATCGCTCAAGGGGCAGGGCGCCCGGGTGGTCATCACCGAGATCGATCCGATCTGCGCGCTCCAGGCCGCGATGGAGGGGTACCAGGTCACCCTCCTCGATGACGTCGTGACCACCGGCGACATCTTCATCACGGCGACCGGCAACCGGGGCATCATCACCGTCGAGCACATGAAGCGGATGAAGGACAAGGCCATCGTCGGCAACATCGGCCACTTCGACAACGAAATCGACATGGCCGGGCTCAAGACGTTCCCCGGCATTCGGCGAATCAACATCAAGCCGCAGTACGATGAGTGGGTGTTCCCCGACGGGCACAGCGTCATGATCCTGGCCGAGGGGCGGCTGCTCAACCTGGGTTGCGCCACCGGCCATCCGAGCTTCGTCATGTCGGCCAGCTTCACCAATCAGGTGATGGCCCAGATCGAGCTGCATACCAACAACGCGAAGTACCAGCGCGAGGTCTACGTGCTGCCGAAGCATCTGGATGAAAAGGTGGCCCGGCTGCACCTGGACAAGCTGGGCGTCAAGCTCACCCGGCTGTCGAAGGAGCAGGCGGACTATGTCGGCGTGAAGCCGGAGGGGCCGTACAAGGCGGACCACTACCGCTACTAGGGTGAGCCGGGGGGGATGACCCGTTTGGCCGGGGGTTTGCGCCTCATATGATATGGTCCGCATCATCCTCCGCCATGTCAGCGGCTCGCGCGCACCCGCAGTGGATGTCATCTCCCTCGGGCTCGACCAGGAGCTGTTGCTCGGGCGGGTTCCGTCGGCCGCGATCCGCTTCGACCCCGGGCTCGAAACGGCCGTTGCCCCGCGCCATGCCCGGATCATCCAGGCCACCGACTACGAGGAAAAGTTCATCCTGGTCGATCTGGGGAGCGGGAACGGCACATTCCTGAACGGCGAACCGGTGCACCTCGCGGTGTTCGTCCGGACCGGTGACCTGATTCAGCTCGGGTCCGGCGGGCCGGTCCTCGAGTTTCGGGTGGAGCGGGAGGAGCGGTAACCGCGCGAGGAGCACCGACCTCCCGCCGCCGCGCTATCTTTTTTCGCATGCGCCGATCTCCCGCCCTCCCCGTAGCTCTGCTGCTTGCCCTTGCCTCCCGCCTCCCGGCCCAGGCCCCGCCCGCCTCCTCCATGGAGCACGGCATCTCCCGCGAGCTCGCGGCCTGGCGCGCCGGGACGGTGCGCGAGGTTCGCTACGATCTCCGCCTCGACGTGACCGCACCCGACAGCGCCCTCGGCAGCGTATCGATTCGTTTCGACCGAAGCGGCGGCGCCGACGCGATCCTCGACTTCCGGGGCCGGCGGCTGGGCGCCGTCGTCGCGAACGGCGCACCGGTGCCGGCTTCGGCGTTCAACGGCAACCATCTCCGGATTCCCGCCCGCCTGCTCAAGCCCGGCCCGAACGTGGTGGACCTCGCCTTCGTGGCGGACATCGCCCCCACCGGGGCCAGCATCATCAGGGTGCGCGACCCGGCCGACCGGAGCGACTATCTCTATACCCTCCTGGTTCCCGCCGACGCGAATCAGCTGTTTCCCTGCTTCGATCAGCCCGACCTGAAGGCACGGGTCACCCTGACACTGACCACTCCGCTCGGATGGACCGCGCTGGCCAACGGCTCGGTCGCCGGGGCGGATACCAGCGGTGACCGGGTCACCCGGCACTTCAGGGAAACCCGCCCCCTCCCCACCTATCTGATCGCTTTCGCCGCGGGCCCCTGGGCGCAGTTCTCCTCCACCGAGCACGGTCGCACGGTCCATGTGTTTGTGCGCCGCTCACGCGCCAGGGAAGCCGACGCCGACACCCTCCTGGCGCTGCAGCAGCGGTCGCTCGACTGGATGGAAGGGTACTTCGGCAGCCGGTACCCGTTCGAGAAGTTCGACCTGCTCCTCGCTCCGGCGTTTCCCTTCGGCGGAATGGAGCATCCCGGCGTGATCATGTACAACGAGGACCGCTTCATCTTCCGGGAGCGCCCCACGCTGGCCCGCCGCCTGGGGCGGTTCTCCACCATCCTCCACGAAACCGCCCACCAGTGGTTCGGCGACCTGGTGACCATGCGCTGGTTCGACGATCTGTGGCTCAAGGAGGGATTCGCCACCTACATGGGCGCCAAGGGGCTGGCGGACCTCGAACCGAAGAGCGACGCCTGGAAGACGTTCTATCAGGCCAACAAGCCGGTGGCGTACGGGGTGGATCAGACCACGGGAACCACGCCGCTCTGGCAGGCGATGAGCAATCTCGACAAGGCCAAGAGCGCGTACGGGGCCATCGTCTACAACAAGGCGCCCAGCGTGCTCAAGCAGCTCAACTACCTGGTGGGAGACACCGCCTTCCAGCGGGGCGTGCGCGCCTTCCTGACCGCCCACGCCTACGCCAATGCCACCTGGCAGGACCTGCTCGGCTCGATCGGGCGGGCGGCGGGGCGTCCCCTCACCGACTTCGGCAGGAATTTCATGCTTCGTCCCGGCATGCCGGTGGTGGAATCGCGGTTGACGGTGCGGGACGGGAGGATCGCGAGTCTCGAGCTGACCCAGCGCCCGGCGCAGCCGTCGGTATCCGGCGACGCCGCCTGGCCGATGCGCACCGAGGTCCTGCTCGCGTACCCGAATACGGCCCCGGTGAGAATTCCCGTGACCGTATCGGCGCGGGTGACCGGGGTCGCCGCGGCGCGGGGCCGGCCCGCGCCGCTGTTCGTCTTCCCCAACGCCGACGACTACGGCTACTTCCTTTCCCTCCTGGACTCCGCCAGCGTGGCCGCGCTGGAAGGCGGGGCGATCGGCACCGTCGGCGACGGATTTCTCCGATCCATGCTGTGGGGCGCGCTGTGGGATCAGGTGCGCGATGCGCGGATGGATCCGGCCCGGTTTGCCCGGCTGGTCCTCAAGGAGCTGCCCGCCGAAAAGGACGAGCAGATCGTGCCGGCGCTCCTGGGGCGGCTGGACCGGGCGCTCCTGGCCTACCTCTCGCCGGAATCCGCAGCGGGCGTGCGCGCCGAGGCGGAGCAGGTGCTCTGGGACGGCGCGCGCGACGCGAGCCGGCCCTACGGGATCCGCCGGGGTCACCTGGATGCCTTCATCGGCGTGGCCGCGACCCCCGAGGGCGTCGCCCGGCTCCGGACGCTGCTGACCGCCGACTCCGCGGCGGGGGAGCCGCTGCGGGACCCGACGCGGTGGAGCGTGGTCGATCGTCTCCTGGTGCTGGACGATCCCGGCGCGGAGGCGGCGCTGGCCGCGCAGGCGGCGCGGGACACCACGCCGGACGGCCGGCGGCATGCCTTCACCTCCGGCGCCGCGCGCCGGAGCCCCGCGGCCAAGGCGGACTACTTCCGCCGGTATTTCGCGGACCGGGCGCTCAACGAAGACTGGGCGAGCGGGAGCCTCGGCGGATTCAACGCCATCGAGCACCAGGCGCTGACGCTGCCGTATCTGCGTCCGGCACTGGATTCGCTTCCCTACATTCAGGCCAACCGCCGGATCTTCTTCCTGGGTTCCTGGCTGGGCGCGTTTCTGGGGGGCCAGACCGATGCGGCGGCGCTCGACGTCGTGCGGACCTACCTCTCCGACCACCCGGCGCTCCCGGCGGATCTTCGGCAGAAGGTGCTGCAGAACGCGGACGAGCTGGAGCGGACGGTGCGAATCCGGGCGCGATGGCGGCGCCCGGTCCAATGAGGGGAACTGTCCGGGGAGCTACGCCATCAGATAGTCGAGCACATCGCCGGCCGAGTACCGGGTCCGGCCGGCCAGAAATGCTCCGATCGATTCGAGATCGTCCCCGCTGGTGACGAGCGGAGGCTCGACCTCCCCATTGGCCCGGACCTGGCCGAGGCCGAGGTCGGCGGTCAGCGCGTTGCACAGACAGTGGCGGCCGACCGTGTCTTCCAGCTTGCCGCCCTTCTTCACGTATGCCTCGACCGGTTCACCGGGACAGCGATAGCCGATCTTGCCCTCCGGTGTATAGTAGGCCACCCGGAGGCCGCCGAGGTCGCACAGTCGTTCTCGAGCCACATCGTTGCCCGGGTCGCCCGGCCAGTGCACCACCTTGAAGGGATAGCCGGTGGGTGAAGCCCGCGGGTCGGTCATCACCTTCACCTCGCCGCGCGCCGCGGAGGTCAGCACCGAGCGCTTCAAGCTCTCGGCAAGCCCGGACTCGTCACAGTAGGCGAACAGCGTTCCCACCTGGATACCCGACGCACCGGCCGACCGGGCTTCCTGCAGACGTCCCTTGCGTCCGGCCCCGCCCGCCAGCCAGAACGGAAGGCCGAGCTCCGCGATCTTGGCCAGGTCAACCGCGTCCCGCTCCCCGTACACCGGCTCGCCGCGCTCGTTGAAGCGGGGTTCCCCCCGCGGCGGAGCGTTGTGGCCGCCGGCGGTGGGCCCTTCGATGACGAAGCCGTCGATGCGGCCGCTGGATTTGCGAGCCAACATCGTGGCGAGGGAGTTGCTGGCGATGATGGCGAGAAACAGCGGACGGCGCAGGTCCGGCGGCGTCGTGGTCCAGAATCCCTTCGGATCCAGGGTGAGGCGTTCCTCCCGGCCGGAGGGAAGACCCTCGACGTCGAACCGCAGCGACGCCGCTTCATGCTGCGCGAGGTGGTCCAGGGCGGCGGGGATCTCCCGGGGAATGCCCGCACCCATCAGAATGACGTCGACGCCGGCCAGCATGGCGCCATAGAGGGAAGCCAGCGTGGGGATCTGCACCTTGGTGAGCAGATTCATGCCCACCATGCCCTGGTGCCCCTCCTTCGCGAGATACACCTCGACGAAGGCGGCGAGCACGGTGACCAGCTGGCGCGCCTGGCTCATCACCTGCTTGTAGACCGGGAGCATCTTGTACGGCACGCCGGGCGGCCGGCCCGCGGGGCGGAAATAGAGTCGCAACACATCATCGGCGACGCCGGGCATCGGAAACTTCGCCATGGCCCGTCGCATGTGCCCACCGACGTCACCGTCCTGAAGCCGGCGGACCATGAGGGTATCGAGTGCCGTGCCGGACACCACTCCCAGTTGCCCTCGCAGGCCAACCACCCGGGCCAGGCGCCAATCGGAGATGCCGACTCCCATCCCGCCCTGGATGATCTGGGGAATTGAAGAATTGTTCATAGTCCTGGTCTCGGCTGCGGCTGTCGCGCGGCGGGCATGGCACCACGCACCGCAATGCAATCTACCCCGCCCGCGCCGATTGACGACCCCTGAACGCCCCGGTACGTTCGGGCGTACATAAAGTACTCCTCCCCCCGAGGCACCTCATGGTTACTCGAACGATCCTCGCCGCCGGCGTGGCCCTCGCCCTGGCGGTTCCGGCCCGCGCGCAGGCGCCGGCGACGACCGCATCCTGGAAGCCCACCTACAGCATCGACCAGTTTCTGTCCCCCGCGTCTCCGCTCGAGGTGAGCGCCGCGAAGCAGGCGGACCGGGTGGCGTGGGTCAGCTACGAGCGCGGCATGCGGAACGTCTACGTGGCCTCGGCGCCGGCCTTCAAGGCGGTCCGGATCACCCGGTTCATGGCCGATGATGGTATCGATGTCGGCTCGGTCCGGCTTTCGGACGACGGCTCCATCGCGATCTTCGTCCGCGGGTCGGCCCAGAACCGGAACGGCTGGGTGGCGAACCCGTCCCACGATCCGGAGGGCGGCGATCGCGCGGTCTGGGCCGCCAAGGCGGACGGGAGCGGCGCGTGGCGTCTCGCGTCCATCACCGGCAACCCGGCCGGAGGCCGGGTCGGGCCGCCCGAGCTCTCCCCGGACGGCAAGTACGCGGTGTTCGTGAAGGACAGCCAGATCTTCCGGGTCGGCACCGCCCGCGGGCCCAAGACCGCGATGGACCAGGGGACCGTGCCGTTCATCAAGGCATGGGGGCGGCAGAGCAACCCGGTGTGGTCTCCCGACGGCACCCGGCTCGCCTTCGTGAGCATCCGGGAGAATCACGCGCTCATCGGCATCTACACCATGAAGACCCGCGCGGTGACCTTCCTCTCGCCCAGCACCGACATCGACGGCAGTCCGACCTGGTCACCCGACGGCAAGCGCGTCGCATTCATTCGCCGCCCCGGCACGCCGTTCGGACAGCAGACGGTCGCCGCGGGCGCGCCGTTCGGGCAGGCACCGCCGGCTCCGCCGGGAGGTGGCCGCGCCGGAGCCGCGGGAGGGCAGGCCGCGCCGAGCGGATGCCGCCCACCCGCCGGGAACGGATTCGGCGGCAGGTTCTTCGGCGGGCAGAACGACACGACGCCGCCGATTCCCGCCGACGGCCTTTGCCGCGCGGCGTTCGCCGGCGGATACACCATCGCCTTCATGGTGGCGGATGTCGCCACGGGTTTGGCCCACGAGCTCTGGCACAACCAGCCGCTCGACCGGACCTTCACGACCGTCAATGCCATCACCTGGGCCGGCGACCATGTCGTCTTCACGGCCACCGTGCCGAAGGATGAATGGGACCGCCACTTCGCGGTGAGCGTGACCGATCCGCAGCCGAACCCGGTACTCCTCACCACGACCGACGGCCTGATCAACGACGGGGTGGCGGACCGGACCTTTACCACGACCGCGTTCTCCCGTGACGGCAGGACCATGTTCTACAGCACCAACGCCACCGACATCGAGAAGCGGCACATCTGGGCCGTGCCGACGGCCGGGGGCACGCCCACCAGGATCTCCACCGACGACGGCGTCGAGGTCTCGCCGACGCCGCTCGCGTCGGGCAAGAGCCTCGTGGTGCTCTACTTCGGTCCCGCGCAGCCCGCGTCGATCGGCATCGTGCCGGCCGCCGGCGGCGCCACCAGGATCGTCTATCCGACCCTGCCGAAGGATTTCCCGAAGGCCGCGCACGTGACGCCGGAGATCGTGATCACCCACGCGCCGGACGGGATGGAGGTGCACAACCAGCTCTTCCTCCCCAGGGATCTCAAGGCCGGGGAACGACGGCCCGCGATCGTGTTCGTGCACGGCGGACCGTCCCGCCAGATGCTGCCGGCCTACCACTACATGCAGTTCTACCACTGGGCCTATGCGTACAACCAGTGGCTCCAGTCGCAGGGATACATCGTGCTGTCGGTCAATTACCGGTCCGGCATCGGTTATGGGAACGCGTTCCGCCGGGCGCCCAACACCGAGGGCCGGGGCAACTCGGAGTATCAGGACGTGCTCGCCGGAGCCAGGTATCTGCAATCGCGCGCGGACGTCGACTCCTCGCGCATCGGGATCTGGGGCCTCTCGTACGGCGGCCTGCTGACCGCCGAGGCGCTGGCCCGGAATTCGGATGTCTTCGTGGCGGGCGTGGATCTGGCGGGGGTGCACATCTACGGGAGCGCGAGCGACACCACCAGCCTCGCGTTCCGCTCGTCGGCGGTGGGGCATATCGACGGCTGGAAATCCCCGGTATTTCTGGAGCAGGGGGATGACGACCGCAACGTGGATTTTGCGCAGATGGTCGGGCTGGTCGGTCTGCTCAGGGCACGCAACGTCTACTACGAGCTCACCGTCATCCCCGATGACGTGCACGAATCCCTGATCCACAGCCGGTGGATCGACATCTTCGGCCGGAGCGGCGACTTCCTGCACCGCTTCGTCTGGGAAAAGCAGTCCCCGCCGGCGGTCACCACAACCCAACCTTCCCCTTCACCGAGGCGATGAGCCTGGCGGGGTCGTACCCGACCCCCTGCTTGAAGACCAGCTCCACGCTCCGGATATCGGAGATGTTGGTGGACGGATCGCCGGCGACCACCACCAGATCCGCCTGCTTGCCCCGGGCGAGCGAGCCGATCCGGGCCGCCTTGCCCAGATAGGTCGCGCCGTTGAGCGTGCAGATCCGGATCGCCTCCAGCGGAGTGAACCCGCTTCCCACCAGCAGCTCCACCTCGCGCTGGTCGGAATAGCCCGGAATGACCCCACCGCCGCCGGTCGGATCGGTGCCGGCGATCAGCAGCCCGCCCGCTCGCGCAAACCGCAGCTCCATGGCCCGGTCGCTGCCGAACAGCTTCGGATAGATCGAGCGGCTGTTCCGCTGCGCCGCGGCGTAACGGTCCTCGAACTGCTGCTTGAGCGCCGGCTCGAGCACATCCAGGCCCGGCGGCAGTGGCTGGCCGGGCGTGAAGGTCTCGAACACCGTCAGCGTGGAGGTGAGGGCGACGTGATGCCTGACCAGGTCCGCGATCAGGGCCCCGACCTCCGGCCCCGCGGGATCGGCCGCGGCGAGTGCGGCCTGGCCCCCGCCCTGGCCGGGGCAGAGGTCGGGCTTCTTGTCGGCGACGAAGTCGGTGCTCGCAAAGAAGCCATGTTCCAGGTTGTCGATGCCGAGCTCGGCCGCCTCGCGGTAGGTCACGGAGCAGAGATGCCCGGTGATCTTCAGGCCGCGCCGGTGCGCCTCCTTGATGGCTGCTGCCAGCTCGGCCCGCGTGATGTGCATGTAAGCCTTGAATGACGTCGCGCCCGCATCGGCCCAGAAATCCACCATGCGGCGCGCATCCGCCCCATCCCTGAGCTCGTGCACCTGGCTGAGGCCCAGGCCGGGTCCCTCGAGGTAGGGCGCGGTGGCGTCCATCCACGGCCCCGGCTTGTCACCGCGCTCGATGGCGCGCGCGAGGCCGAGGTCCCCGTACCCGCTCATGTTGCCGCCGGTGCGCATCGAGGTAACCCCGCCGGCCAGGTAGAGCCGCGAAAAGCTCTCCGAGAGGTTGCCGTACACGCCGGGGCCGGTGGGATAGAACAGATGCTCGTGCACCATCACCAGCCCGGGGATCACCGACTTGCCCGAGAGGTCGAGCACCAGGGCGCCGGGCGGCACCGGTACCGCCGCCGCGTCGCCCAGCTCGGCGATATTGCCGTCGCGGAGGATCAGGGTCTGGTTCTCGCGAGCCGGCGCGCCGGTGCCGTCGATGACCCGGACGTGGGTCAGGGCCACGACGGCGGTATCGACGCTCACATACTGCCGCACGTTCTGGGACAGCGTGGGCCGCTGCGCGGCAGCGGGGCCGGCGAAAAGCGCCAGCAGCCCGACGACGACGAGACGCTTCCGCCCCGGACTCACGGTGCCCCCAGCTTCCTGCCGGCATAGGGCCGGGCAAACGCCGAGGGCGGATTGTGCCCGGTCGCCATGTCGTATGCCTTCCGGTAAATGGCGGTGGCCTTCTCGCGCTGGCCCAGCTTCTCGTAGGTCATGGCGAGCAGGGTCTGCATGAACGGGTCGTTCTGGTTGAGCTCCGTCGCCTTGATCAGCTCCGCTTCGGCGGTCTTGAGGTCGTCGGTGTAGAGCGCGACGTATCCCACGAGATACGGCAGGAAGCGGGTCTGTTGCGCCGCCATCACGGTGTCGGCGGCCAGGATCGTCCGCGCCCGGTCCACCTGGCGTCGGGCCTCGGCCGCGTTGCCGCGGCGCGCCGCGAGCCGCGCCATCGCATGGGCGAGGCGGAAGTCCCAGAGGCTCCCGGGGTGGGTCTTCGGCTCGGGTTCCCGGAGTCCCAGCTCGCTGCCTTTCCGATACATACCCTCGGCGGTGGCCAAGTCCCCGGCGTCGATGCAGAGTCGCGCCGCCTCGTTGGCCATCTCGCCCTCCTGGTAGAAGGCGTTCTGCGGCTCGGCGGCCTCCCGCGTCACCCAATAGCCGATCACCTGCTCTTCGTACTCCACGGCCCGGGCGCAGTTGCCCTCGAAGCCGTAGGAGATGGCCATCCGGCGCTGGGCGGCGGCCTTCGCTGCCGGGTCCGGTGCGGTTTCGATCAGACGCTGGAAGATCGCGCGCGCGGCGGTGTGGTTACCGTCGGTATCGAGCCGCTGCGCCTGGCGGGTGCTATCGGCCCGGGGGCCGGCCGGTCCGGCCTGCGCCTGAAGGCGCGAGAGCCCGGGCACCAGCAGCGCCGCCACCAGGAGCGCGAGCGCGGCCAGTCTCGAGTCGGGGACCCGATGGTTCATAGGAAGATTCCCGGTAGTGTGTGGCGGTGAACCCAGCTCGGGGAATCTAGCCCGCTCCCGGCGTCACCGGGCCGCGGTCACCATGATCTCGATCAGCACCTCGGGCCGGTACAGCTCCGCGCGCACGCAGGCGCGGACCGGAGGATTGGCCGGGCTCATGATGGGCATGCCGTTCGCCGGCTCGGTGATCCCGATACGGGAGATGGACAATGGCGCCTCCGGCCGTGGGCCCTACTGCGGCGGCTTCTTCCTCGCCAGCGATCGGTAGTACTCCTCGACCATGGCCCGATATTCGGGAGGGGCCGCCGCGGGCGCGCCCATGGCCGGGCGGTCTCCACCGGTCTGACCCAGGACCCGCCACAGCCGGAATTCCCAGTTCTTGAGACCTTCGATCACGTCCATCTGGAGCTGTTCCAGATTCTTCGGATCGCCGAAGGGACGGCCCGACTCGAGCCGTTTGAGGTCGGCGATGGCGCGCTCCAGATCCGCGACATCGAGATTCCGCCCCGCCAGCTCGCGGCTCAAGCTTTCCGCCGCCTCGCGCCGAAGCCGGAATTCGCGAGCGAACTGGCGCGCATCGCCGCCGCCGATGCGAGTACCCCCCGGGGTACCCCCGGGCATCTCGCCGCCGGCATTGGCGCCGCCACCCTGCCCACTCTGCGAGCCCGGTTGCTGGCCCTGACCTCCGCCCTGGCCCTGCGCATCCTGGCCTTTCCCCTGGCCTTGACCCTGCTGGCCCTGGGCCGACTGGCCGTTCCGGCCCTGGCCCTGGGCGCCCGGCTCCTGGCCGCCGTTCTGTTTGGCTCCGATGCGCTCCTTGAGCGACTCCAGCCCCTTCACCAGCTCGCGGGCCTGGTCGAGCGCGCGCTCCTTCCGTGCCTCCTCGGATTCCGTCAGGGCGCCGCCCGCTTCGCGCAGCCGGCCGGTCACATCATCGATGTTGCCGGTGATCTGGGACTCGATGCGCTCGGAGAGCTCGGGTGAGCCGCTCCGCATCACGTCCTTGGAGTAGAGCACCTTGTCGTGGATCCGGCTGTCCCGGATGGTGGTGGCGGCCTGGTCGATCTTCCCCGCTGCGCCGGGTTGTTCGCGGCGAGTCTCGCGCGCCAGGCGCTCGGCGTCGGCCTGGAGCCGGTCCACATCCGCGGCGAGGCCGTCCTTCCGTTCGCTCAGGCGGCGCATCTTCTCGGCCTTGTCGGCCCCGCTCGCGCCGGCCAGCTCCTTCACTCCCTGGGCGACTTCGCGCTGGCGGTTGCCGAGCTCTTCGGCCCGGCGCTGGAGGTCGCGCACGCTCTCGCTCTGTCCCGCGGTCCGGGCGTTCTCGAGGTCCCGGGTCGCGCCCTTCAACCGGTCGAGCGCGGTGCCACCCTGAGTGGGCGAGCCGGGGGAATCGGCGGCGGCCCGCCGCATGGCATCGGCGGCCTCCTGCATCCGGCGCGCGGCCTGGGCCAGCTCCGGGGAATTGCGCTCGCGGGCCAGCCGCTCGAGCCGGTGGGCTTCCTCTTCGGCCTCCTTGGCCAGCTGGCGCTGCTGACCCCCGCCCCCGCCGCCCCCTTGCTGGCCCATGCGATCGCGCAGCGCATCGGCCATCCGCTGCATCCGCTCGTTCTCCTGCTGCTGCCGGCTGGCCAGCCGCTTGAGCCGCTCGGCCGTCTCGTCGAGCTCCTGCTGCGCGCTGCGCTGCTGCTCCTGCTGCACCGACTCGTACTGGTTTTGCAGCTTGTCGGTTTCCAGCTCGAAGAGATCGGCGAGATCCTCGGCGCGTTGCTGGGCCCCGCCGCCACCACCGCCTCCGCCCTGCCCGCCGATCTGCACCTCGATTTCCCGGTAGGCCGCCTCGGCCCGCTGCACCAGCTGCAGCGCGCGCTGCTCCGGGGTCAGGGCCTCCTCGGGGTTTCCCAGTCCCAGCCGTTCCTCGGCGGCCTGCATCTCCTTGCCGGCGGAATCGAGCGCCGCGTGGATCAGCCGGAAGGACGTGTCGGCGGCGAGGATGTTGCGCTCGACCAGGCGCCGGACCAGCTCCGATACATCGGTCTTGAGCCGGCCTTGCGAGATTGCGAGCGTGGTGAGATTCTCGCGCCGCTCCCGCTCGGCGGTTTTCGCGCTGTCGCGGAGCCAATTGAAGGTGCCGGCCACGATGTCGCGCTGCCGGGCCGAGAGCCCTTCCGGAGTCTGCTCGCCGCCACCACCACCGCCGCCGCCACCCGCCTCGGCCTGCTTGTAATCGCGGCCGAACGGACGGACCTGGAGGAAGTAGATGTCGCTCGACGAGGCATTGCCGGCACCGTCCTTCGCGGCGGCAAAGTAGGAAACCAGGTCTCCCGGCTTGAGGCCCAGCTCCTCGAGGAACAGGGTGTGGGCCGCCCGGACTTCGGGCGCGGCGCGGCCGGACGAATCGGTCAGGGCGATGCGCTGCTCCGCCCCGCCGTTGACCCGGTAGCGGAGCTCCAGCCCCTCGACGCCGTAGTCATCCGACGCGCGCACCGCCACGGCCACTTCTTCCACCGAGGTGACCTTGGTGTCGCGGCCCGGCTGGTCGATCCGCACCGTGGGCCCGTGATCGTCCAGCGCCTCGATGACGTACTGCAGCGTGCCGGGTACCGGGGTTCCGTCCGCCGCCACGAGATCCACGCGGTAGAACCCGTTCCGGGAGATCCGGAACGAGCCGACCAGGCGGCCGGCCGAATCGGCCCGCAGCGGCACGACGGTCTTGTCGTCGAGCCGGATCGTGCCGCTCTTCACCGGCCTGGTGATCGTGGCGCGAACCGTCACCGTGGTTCCCCGGATCGCCGCGACGTCGCCGCCGTTCTCGATCCGCTCCGGCGGCAGTCCGGTGTAGGCGGGGAACCGCAGCTCGAGCCCGAGCCGCTGCACGGCGGGGAGATCGACCACGGTGAGGTGGAAGGCGCGGGAGCGGACGCCATCGGCCTCCACGTAGTACTCGGTGGTGCGCGTGAGATCGAAGAGCCGGCTGGTGAATTCGGCCGCGACGGAATCCCGCAGCATGGGGATTCGCACCCATTCGGTCGCGGTATCGGCCTTGATCACCAGCTCGGCGGAGAGCGCCGCGAAGCCGCGCAGCGCGGCCTTGAGCTCCACCGCGCCGCCCTTGGGCACCTGGGCATCGCCGGGCGTGACGGTCACCGCGAAGACCGGGGCCGCAACCGCCTCGGACCACGGAATGAACAGGACCCGCGCCGCGTCTTTGAGCACGGCCGGCCCGATCGCGAACAACACCGCCGCCGCCGCCGCGACGCCGGCCAGCAGCGCCGCGGCGCGGCTCAGCCGGGATCGCTCCAGCCCGGGCCCGGCCTCGATGCGGCGCACTTCGGCGAGCGCCTGCTCCATCACCCGGGCCGACAGGGCGGGAGACGCCCGCTCTTCGGGATCCACCCGGAGCTCGTGCACCGCGCTGAGCAGGGTCTGGTGGAGCTCGGGTGCGCGCTCCTCCACGTACAAGGCCAGCCGAGCGTCGTCGGGGCGGCGCAGCGCCGGCATCAGCAGGTAGCGCAGCACCGCCGCCCCGATGAGCAGGTAGCCGAGCACCCGCATGGTCACCACGGTGGCGGAGCCGGCGCCGAAGAGCGACGACAGCGCGGCACCCGCCAGGAGGGCGAGCAGCGCGGCGATGGCGACGCGAGCGGCACCTTCGGCCAGCACCCGGATGCGCCATCCCCGGCGCAGCCGGCGCACGGCGCGAGCCAGCTCCTGCTCGGCCTGGTTTCGATCGGCGTAGGGGGTCATGACAGGCTCCTTTCGGGCGGCGCCGGCACCACGACGGACGCGGTGGCGCGCCACCCGCGATTGGCCACGAGTGTCTCGACGACCAGCAACAGCGCCGCCCCCGCGAGCAGCAGGCGCCAGAGTCGCTGGCGGCCTTCGCGCTCCGCGGGGGCCTCCGGTCCGGCGGGCTCGGTCCGGGTCGAGTCGCCCCGGCGCACGCCGAGCATCAACTCCCGCGCATCGGCCACGGTCAGGTCGGACTCCGGGGCCGGAGGGTTGGCGGCGAAGACCTGCACCGGCTCTCCGGCCGCCCGGCCCTCATATACATCGTAGAACCCGGCGTCCGGGAGCGCCACGGCACGGGTCCCGGAGTCCCCGGCCGGGCGTACCAGGGCGCCGGTCGGCGTGGCCACCACCGGATCGCGGAGTCCCCGGGGAGTGAACGCGGTTTCGCCGGTCGTGCGCCAGAGCGGGGGCGGCTGATACCCGGTGGCGTGCAGCGCGAGCCGGCGCAGGAAGGGGAGGAAGGCCGGCTGGAGGGGGAAGTCTCCCGAGACGGCGTCGAGCGGAGCGGCAAGCAACAGCACCCGCCCGGCCCCGGCGGCCCGCTCGATCAGGGCCGGGTTCCCGTCGTCGAACCGCGCCAGGACCTCGGCCCCCGAGTCGGCGGTGATACGGGGGTAGCGGAGGAAGCGGGCCGCGCCGAGGGCCGCCGCTCCGCCCTCCCGGAACGGAGTGAAGACCGGGTGGTCCAGCGAGACCTCGCCGAAGGCGCCGCCTCGATCGTTCATCCGTTCCACCGCGCCGCGGATGACGCCGGGCAGCAGCGCCGAGCCGCCCGACCGCGCGGAAAGCCGCCGGCCCGCCGCGACGATGAGCCCGCCGCCGCTTCGGATCCAGCCGTCGAGCGCCGCGCCGCCGGGCACCGGGGCATCGAACAGGAAGACCACCGAGGCTCCCCGCAGCGCCCGCGCATCGAGGGAGCCGGCGCTGCGCCGCTCCACCGCGAACGAAGGCCCCCGCCCGATGCCGAGCGCGCGCTCCAGGAACAGGGTCTCTTCGGCCGGCGCGTCCGGGGGGACCACCAGCAGCACCCTGAGGGCGTCCTCCGCGGGAACCACGAAATGGAGGGTATCGTTGCCCGGCAGCGCATCGGGCTCGAGGGAGACCGTGGCGATGGCCCGGCCCTTGGGAAGCGGAACGGCGTCGAAGGCGACGGAGAGGGCGCCATCCGCGGGGAGGGTGACATCACGGGTGGCCGCCACCCGCCCATTCACCGAGAGCGCGAGCGTGCCGCGAGATGCGGCCGGGCGGTCGCGCAGCGTAACCCGCGCGGAGACCAGGAGCCGGCTCCGGTCTCCATCCGGCACCCGCTGGACTTCCGCGCCGGCCACCGCGGCGTCGGGCCGCCGGGCCGGCACCACCGAGACCGCGCGAACGTGCAGCTCGGGAGGCAGCTCCAGGCCGGCCAGGCCCTCGAGGCCGGTCCGCTGCAGGTCGGTCACCACCACGACGTCGGTGGGACCCGCGTTGACCCCGGCCGCGAGGCGGCGCGCGACCCGGAGCGCCGCCGCGTACCGGGTTCCCCGCGCGGTCGGCCTGGCGCCGTCGATCGCCGCGAGAGCCAGCCCGTGATCCGGCGTGACGGCCTGCGCCACCTGCGCGTCTTCGTCGAAGAGCACGACGGCGATCCGGTCTCCGGCGCCGAGCGACGCGACGACCCGGCGGGCCGAATCGAGCGCCGCGGGCCAGACCGCGCCGTGGCTCATGCTGAGCGAGCGGTCGAGCAGCAGCACCACCGTCCGGCTCGGCGCCCCGGTAGGCCTGACCGCCGGCATGCCCACAAAGGGGCGGGCGAAGGCGGCCACCAGCAGGGC
Organism: uncultured Gemmatimonadales bacterium; assembly: GCA_963762545.1. Taxonomy (GTDB): domain Bacteria; phylum Gemmatimonadota; class Gemmatimonadetes; order Gemmatimonadales; family GWC2-71-9; genus JABFSM01. The sequence continues at coordinate 159,135 of CAVXLC010000007.1, forward strand.
CACGACACCGGCCCGCAGCAGCAGCAGCAGCCAGTCGGTGATCCGGCGGCGCTGCGCGGTACGAATCGGAATGCGGCGCAGGAACATCAGCGAGGGAAACCGGTGGGGCCGGTCGCGCTCCCGGTGGCGCAGGTGGAACAGGACCGGCAGCGCGAGCGCCGCGAGTCCCGCCAGGAAGGCCGGCACCAGGAACGACAGCCCGCCCATCAGCGCACCCGGCTCGCCGCGAGGCGGCGCTCGAGGTAGGCATGGAGCGCGTGGTCCAGCGGCTGATCGGTGGTGAGCGCCACGTAGTCGGCGCCGTCGGCGCCCAGCCGGCGCGCCAGCTCCGCCCGATGCGCCTGCATCTCGGTGCGGTAGCGCTCGCGCAACGCCTCGGGCCGGAGCGGCAGGCGCTCTCCCGTTTCGGCGTCTTCGAAGGTCGCCGCGCCCTCGCCCGGAAGGTCCCGTTCGGCGGGGTCCAGCACGTGGAACAGAATCACGTCATGGCCCCGTGCCCGGAGCGCGCCGACGCCGCGCTGCACCTCGGCCGGATCCTCGTAGCAGTCGGACACCACCACCACGATCCCCGCGCGGGTGGAGAGTCGCGCGGCCCGCTCCAGCACCGGCGGAAGCCGCCCGGCGCCGGAGGCCCGGGCGCGCCCCAGCGTATGGAGGATGAGCCGCAGGTGCCGGGTGGACGGGGGCACCACTTCCAGCAGATCGCCGGCAAAGGTGACCAGGCCCACCCGGTCTCCCTGGTGCTGCGACAACCACGCCAGCGAGGCCACCAGGAACCGGCCGTAGTCGAACTTGGTCACCGCGCCGCTGCCGAAGTCCATCGAGCCGGACGCGTCCAGCGCGAAGGTCACCGCGGCGTTGGTGTCGGCCTCGTATTCCTTGACGTAATACCGATCGGTGCGGCCGTACACCCGCCAGTCGATCCGCCGGATATCGTCGCCCGGCTGATAGGAGCGATGCTCCGCGAAATCGAGCGACAGGCCCACCCGGCGGGACCGGTGCAGCCCGTGCATGAAGCCGTCCACGACGTTGCGCGCCAGCAGCGAGAGATCCCCGATGCGGGCGAGGAGCGCGGGGTCGAGGAAGCCGGCCGGCGCGGTCATCGGCGCTAGAGGCCCGACCGGGGCACGGGCACCGCCACCAGGAGCCGCTCGGCCACCTGATCGGCGGTGACCCGCTCCGACTGCGCCTGGAAGTTGAGCAGCAGCCGATGGCGGAACACCGCGGGAGCGAGGGCCCGGACGTCCTCGAAGCCGACGTGGGCCCGGCCCTGCAGCAGGGCCCGGGCCTTCCCGCCCAGCACCAGAGCCTGCGCCGCCCGCACGCTGGCCCCGTACGACACATACTGCTTGACGAAATCCGACGCGCCCGGTTCGCCGGGACGGGACAGCCGCACCAGCTTCACGGCATAGTCCACCACCGGGTCGGCCACCGGCACCCGGCGCACCAGCCGCTGGAACGCCAGGATCTCCTCGCGCGACACGACCGGCACGATGGCCTCGGGCGGCGCCGCGGTGGTGGTGCGCACGATCGCCCCCTCGTCCGCCTCGGACGAGTAGCTCATCACCACCTCGAAGAGGAACCGGTCGAGCTGGGCCTCGGGCAGCGGATAGGTGCCCTCCAGCTCGATGGGGTTCTGCGTCGCGAACACGAAGAACGGCGGCTCCAGCTCATAGGTCTTGCCCATGACCGTGACCCGGTGCTCCTGCATCGCCTCGAGCAGCGCGGCCTGGGTCTTGGGAGGTGTCCGGTTGATCTCGTCCGCCAGCACCACGTTGGCGAAGACCGGCCCCGGCATGAACACCAGCTTCCGCCGGCCGCTGGCCGGGTCGTCCTGGATCACGTCGGTCCCGGTCACGTCGGAGGGCATGAGATCCGGCGTGAACTGGATGCGGGAGAACTTGAGATCCAGGGCCCGCGCCAGCGAGTGTACCAGCAGCGTCTTGGCCAGGCCGGGCACGCCCACGATCAGGCAGTTCCCGCCGGCCAGCAGCGCCACCAGGGTCTGCTCGATGACCGCGTCCTGGCCCACGATCGATTTCCTGAGCTCCGCCTGCACTCGGGTGCGGGCCTCGGCCAGCCGCTCGGCCAGGGCCGCGTCGTCGAGATGGTCGAGCTCTCTGGGTGTGGAAGCGAGCGTCACGCTCCGGTCCTTTCGATCAGTGGGAAAAGGCGTAGATCAGGTAGTTGACGCCGAGCTTGTAGGCTTCGTTCGAGAGGTCGATGGGAAACAGCCCCTCGTCCGAGAACTCCCAGTACTCGCTCACGTCGTAGTCGTAGTTCACGATCGCCATCATCCGCTTCTTGGGATCGTTGTCTTCGAAGATCCCGTAGAACTGCGCCTTCACACCGTAGTAGGGGTGATCGTAGTCCAGCGAGGTGATCCGGTAGAAGGAGTCGAAGATGGGCAGGTCCGCGGTGAGCGGGATCATGCGCGCCTCGGGCAGCACCCGCCGCATCTGGGTTTCGAAATTGTTCCAGTGGGGGCCGACGAAATCGTCGATGATCAGGAACCCGCCCTTGAGCAGGTAGTTCCGGAGCCCGGCCGCTTCCTTGTCGCTGGGAAGCCAGTAGCCCGGCTCGCACAGGTAGGCAAAGGGGAACTTGGGCAGCTCGGGGTCGTCCAGGGCGAGGATCACGCTTTCCTCGGTCCGGGTCTGCACCGTGGTCAGCTCCTGGATGATCTTGGGAAAGTGGTGGTCGGCCCTGGGGTAGTCGTGCCCCCACTTGATGTCCCGGAACCGGCCCCCGAATTCACCCCCCAGCATGGTGAACTTGATGCGCGCGTAGGTGAACCGCCCGTCGTACTTCGGATTGGGCGGCGGATCGAGCGCCTCGCAGCCGTTGCACCCGCCGCGCTGGGCCCGGAGCAGCAGCGGAATCGCGGCCAGGAGCAGCAGCGCGGCGGCCAGTGTGAACCGTTTCATCGGAGCCTCCCTTCCGGCTTCTTGCTCAGCTCGAGCAGCAGCGCCTGGGCCTTCTCGAAGCCCGGCGCGCTCTCCAGCACCTGGAGCACTTCGCGGCGCGCCGCGGCGGGGTCTCCCGCCCGGGACAGGGCCCGCGCGAGCTGATACCGCGCCTCCAGCATGTCCGCCGGCGCCAGCGCCAGGACTGCGCGGCGTTCCTTGAGGGCCCGGGCGGGATCGGAGAGCCGCTCCGCCAGCTCGGCCAGGCGCGCATGCACCTCCACGTCGTACGGCGAGATCCATACGGTGCGCTGGAGCGCCGCGGCCGCACCCGCAATATCTCCTGCTTCCTGACGGAGGGCCGCCTCCAGGCGATTCGCCTCGAGCGCCGACTCGTCGAGCGCGGTGATCCGGGCCAGCGCCACCACCGCGCCGCTCTTGTCTCCCCGCTCCACCGCGAGGCGGGCCAGGCCCAGCGCCGGCGCATCCGGACCCGCGTAGCCGGGGAACATCGCCTCGGCGCGCTCGAAGGCGGCACGGGCCTCGGCCGGGCGCTTCTGCGCCGCGAGCGTCCGCGCCGCGGCAAGGGTGCTTTCGAATTCTCCCGTGGCCGGCCCCTTGCCGTCCCACGGCGCGAGGTGCGCCAGCGGCCCCGCAAACCGCTCCTGCAGCCAGGCCTGGAACTGGTCCACCAGCGCCTCCGGCGTCAGGTGCAATACGGCGGTGAACACCCTCCGGGTGTCGAGCCCGTCGCGGTACCCTCCCAGCATGTTCACCAGCGCGGCGCGGCCCCAGCGCGCCTCGATCATTTCGCAGAGCAGCGAGGCCTCGTAGTAGCTGAAGCCCAGCTCGGCCGGGTGCGACGGCCGCACGAACCCGTCGTTGAGCCGCGTCACCGGTAGCAACTTGCCGCCCTTGAACGCGGCCAGAAACTCCGGCGTCGCGCCGGCGCCCCAGGCCGGACGCGCCCGGCGCTCCTCCAGGACCGAGAGCCCCTCCGAGAACCAGCGCGGCACCCGGTGCGCGGAGCGCCCGAGCGTGAAGGTGTGCGTGAGCTCGTGCCACGCGGTGCTGCCCCAGTTGAACTCGCCCGGGGCTCGGGCCGACGGCGCGTCCATCACCAGCACCGTGCCGAAGCTCACGCCCAGCGCGCCCAGTCCGGCGAGCCCCACAGTGCGGACCGAGAAATCGGCGTGGCGGCGAAAGAGCTCGATCCGGATCGGGGTCGGGGGACGATACTCGTAGCGTGCCGCGAGCGAATCGTAGGCCTCCTCGAGCAGCGGCCCCAGGTACATCGCCAGCAGCTCGGCTTCGGCGGCCGGGGCCACGATGCGGAAGCGCCGCGTGGCCACGGTCCGGAAGCTCTTCATCTCGTCCAGGAGGTCGAGGGTGTTCTTGTACCAGATATGAAACGGATCCCGCATGAAGGCCCGGGTCAGGTGATCCCGCCCGCCCTCGATGTTCCCCAGCCGCAGCTCGTTGATGCCCAGCACGCCGAGCGCGCGGGAGGAGGCCGAATCCAGGGCCACGGCCTCGCGGCCGAATCGTTCCGCTTCGGCGTAGCGCCGATGGCGGGCCACCGCTTCGGCGACATCGCTGAAGAAATCGGCGGGCCGGGGGTCTACCCTCGCGGCGCCGGCCCGGGCCCGCGCGAATGCCGCCGAGTCGTCCCGCAGCCACGCGGTGGCGCCGAGCATGGCCCAGGCATCGATAGCGGACGAATCCGCCGCGAGGGCGCGCGCCGCCGCCGCGGCGGCGGAGTCGTACTGCTCCGCGTCCAGGTGCAGCTGGGCCAGCAGCGCCAGGGCCGGCGCGAGCGACGGATTGGCCGCCAGGCTCGCGCGCACGCCGTCGGTGGCATCGGGACTGCCCTGGAACGCGAGCACCCGCGCCAGGCCCAGCAGCGCGCGGGGCTGGCCGGGCGCGAGCTTCAGTGCGTCGGCGTAGCTGGTCTTGGCGTCGGGCGCATTGTATTTCCCGAGGAACAGGTCGCCGAGGCGGATCCGGGGCTCGACCAGACTCGAGTCGGCGGCCACCGCGGCATCGAAGGCTCGCAGTGCGTCCCGAAGCGACTGGGCATCGTCCCGGCCCAGGACGACGTACGCGCGGCCCGCCGCCACCCGGTCGTCGGCGGGCCAGCGCGCGCCGTCGCGCTCGTACGCCGCGGCGAGTGCGCCGGCCAGCTGGCGGGCCCCGGCGGCGTTGCCGCGGCGAGCCGCCAGCTCGGCACGGCCGGCTTCCGCGCTCCGCCGGTCGGGGAGATTCCGCTCCACGGCGATCCGGAAGACCGAGTCCGCGGCGGCCAGGCGGCCGGTGAGCGCGAGCACTTCGCCGAGCGGCACCAGCATCGGCGCGCCGCCCTGCCGCGCCGCGGCTTCCGCCTCGGCCACGCGACCCGCGTCGGCCAGGGCCCGGACCCGGCGCCGCGCGGCCGGCCCGCTATCCTGCCGCGCCGCGGCGGCGGCGACTCCCAGCAGCAGAAGCAGCGCCGCCGCCGTCCCGGCGCGGGTCATGGCTTCTGCCCCATGGCCGCTCGAATCGCGGCCGACCGGGTCGCGATTTCGAGCAGCAGCCGTTCCAGCTCGCGCTCGTAGGCGGTGGAGTCCATGGAGGCCTTGCGACGCCGGAGCGCGTCTACCTGGGCTTCGAGCGCCCGGCGCTCGGCCACCAGCCCGGCGACGCGAGGATCGGCCGGCAGGGCGGAGACCCCGAAGGCGACCGTCCGCGCCAGCGCGCCGTCTCCCGCCGCGCCGCCCGGAGCGGCGCTGCCCTTCCCGTCGCCATCGTCGTCCAGCAATGCGTGCTCGGTGGCGAGCAGATTCCTGGTTTCGTAGCCCCGGGCCACCTCGCGGCGGGCGTAGTCGAACGCCTCCAGTACCGTCACCCGGCCATCCCGGTCCGCATCGGCCGATTCCGACACCAGCGCCTTCGCGAAGTGCTCCCCGAAGGTGGTTTCGTTGCGCTCCATGGCGCTCTTGGTGGCGGTGACCACCACCCGGTCCTTCCCCGAGAGGACCGGCACGAAATCTCCGCTTCCGCTCGACGCATTCACCAGCACCACGAGGCGGCCCGCGAGCGGGGCGAGCCAGGTCGCGAAATCGGCGGCGGTGGCGTCCGGCCCCGGGAGATTGAGCCGGGAATCGGCGCCCTGGCCGCTGCCGTGACCGATGAGGACGATGAGCAGCACATCCCCGGGGACCGAGCGGGCACCGAGCGCCGCGATGGCCGCGGCGACGCCATCGCGGGTGGCCCGGGCCGTGATGCGGGCGGGGTCCAGCGCCGGATCTTCGGCCAGGTACACCAGACTCGAATCGGAGCGGACCCAGCGCGCCTTGGCCGCGTCGTAGATCGACCCGGCCTCGGTATGGAACGCCGCGGCGAAGCGCGGCTCCCCGGAGAGTCCGGTCACCAGCAGGACGTGGGTGCTCCCCGCCGCCGTTTGCGGGGGAGGCGGCGCCGAAGCCGCGAGCCACAGGGCGAGGGCGGACCCGATCATGCCAGCCCCCGGCGGCGGCGGTAACCCCATTCGGCGCCGAGCAGCGTCACCAGCAGGAGGAACAGCGCCGGCATGTCCCACAGGTCCCGGGACTCGCGGACCGTCACCCCGCTCTCGGTGAACTCGACATCGTCGGAGAGCCGCGCGGCATCCGCCAGCGGGTAGTAGCGGCCGCCGGTCTCCCCGGAGATGCGCCGGAGCAGCGGGGCGCGCAGCTCGGCCTGCTCCACGTCGGCGCCGTGATCGTCCGCCAGCAGCGCGGTCGGCGCGGCGCGCATCGTATCGGCGCCGCGGCGCGCTTCCGCTTCCACCTGGTACATGCCCGCTTCCTCGGTGACGAACCGGCCCTGGTAGGCGCCGTCCTCCTTGAGCGTCCAGGTGAGCGGCACGTCGAAGGTCCGCCCGGCGGGCGACGTGACCCGGGCGGTGACCACCGCGTCGTTGGATTCGAGGTACGCCTCGTCGGATACCCGCGCGTGCAGGACCACCGCCTCGCCGGGTCCGACCCGGGCCGGCGCGGCGACCACCTCCACCCGGTCCGGCACGCCGGCGAGCGACCACCGGATCAGCTGCTTCCAGAGCATCTCGTGGGTCTGGTCTTCCAGTGGAATGCTCGCGCTCATCTGCCAGAGCCAGGTGTCCTGAACGCCGACCAGTGCGACGGTTCCCTTGCCGAATCGCTGCACCGCCAGGACCGGCACGTCGGGACCGCCGCCGCCCGGGCGTCCGTTCAGAAGCAGGGTGGCGCCGGGTTTGAGCGATCCGAACCGGTTGACCGAGGTCAGCGGCGGAAGCGAGTCCCAGCGCGCCGCGGCGGCTTCGGTCGGTCCGAGCTGCAGCGCCGGATGCACCATGCCCGTGGGCGTCACCCGAATCGTGAGCTCGGTGGCCGGATCGTTCGCCCCGGCCGGGGTCACCGCGTCGAGTCCGACCGGCAGCACCTCCGCCAGCGGAGTTCCGGCATATCCCCCTTCGGCGAGCGCCTCCCGGCCACCCAGCACGATCAATCCTCCACCCCGCCGGCTCACGAAATCGGCCAGCATGCGAAGCTGGTCCCCGGTGAAGAAGGAGGCCGGCACGCTGCCGAGGATCAGGCCGCGGTACCGAAACAGATCCTCGCGCCGGACGGGAAAACCGCCGGCCAGCTCGACGCTGTCCTCGACGCCCAGCCGGAGGAATTTTCCCTTGGCGCTCTGGAGCAGGCCCACGACCTGGAGCCCGCTGTCCGCCGACACGGCCCGGCGCAGAAAGGCAAACTCGGGCCGGGGCTCGCCCTCGAGATACAGCACCCGTTCGGGACCGGGACGGACTCGGAGCACGGTCCGCAGCTCGTTGTTTTCGGTGACGATTTCGCCCGGGACGGGCCGCACCCGGAAGGTGAGTCGCCGGGAGCCCGGAGGAAGCGGCGGGAGCGAGAGCCGCGCCACCGTCACGTCGCCGGCGTCGGGCAACGGCACGTCCCGCTGGGCCACGACCCGGTCCTCGTCTTCCGCCGTGACCGTGACCTTCTGCCCGCTCAGTCCGCGCACCCGGAGCACTACTTCGGCCAGGACCCCGGCCCCCGCAAGCGCGCTGGGGGGCAGTGAAACCCGCTCGATCGCGAGGTCCCGGGCAAAGCGCTCCCGCCCCACCCCCACCGTGTACACCGGAACCCGCCGCGCCTTGAGCGCCAGAAGCGGCGCGGTCAGGTCGGTGCCGGCATTGTCGGCACCGTCACTGACCAGGACCAGCCCGGCCAGCGGAACGCCAGCCAGCTCCTGGCGGGCCGCATCGAGCGCCGCCGCCAGGTCGGTGCGGGTGCCGGAGCCCTTCAGCGCCGCGGCGCCCGAGAGCGGGCCCGCGTCCGCCGCGAAGCGGAAGAACCGGAGCACAAACCGCGAGCCGAGCCGCGCGGTGATCGCGGCCGAGTCGCCGAACGCCCGGCGGACCGCGTCCAGCCGGGACCCGCCGTCAAGGTCCGCCAGGCGCATGCTGCGGGAATCGTCGAGCAGAATCCCGAGCACGTTGCGTTGGGGGACCGCGCTGGAGAGCAGCAGCACCGGGCGGAGCAGGCAGACGCCCAGAAGCCCGAACACGGCCACCCGAAGCACCCCGAGCACCAGGCGATCCCTCCCGGGAGACGGAGTCCGGACCCGCCGCAACATCAGGATCAGGGAGAGCACCGCCAGCCCGAAGGCCAGCCCGATCACCGCGGGAGGGAAGCTCGGCGCGAGGGACACGTCCCCCCGCTGGTACAGCCGCGGGGGGTACTTGAGGAGGAAGGTGAGTATGGCGTCAAACGTTCGTTCCATGCGACCCTGTAGAACCGACGCGAAGCGCGCGGGCGAGGTTTCCGAGCCGCTCCGTGTCCCTTCAAGACCTACGGAGGGGAAGGGGGGACCGCTGTGGAATCCGGACCCGCGAGTCCGGCGGTATCTTCAGCCGGGATTCAGGGGAGCCACCCGGCGCGGCCGTGCTTAGATGACCCGGAGCAGATATTGGACCGAAAGTGAGGCGCTCCAGATCCGGGACCCCTCCAGCGGGGACGTCGGGAACGCCCCGGGATCGACCAGGTTACGCACGCTTTTCTGGCCCCGCAGCCCGAGCGCGAACCGCCGCATCTCGAGGCCTACCTCTCCCAGGAAGCCGACGTCGAGGTCCTGATACAGGGCGGGAAAGAACGGGTCGACGCCGGGCTGAAAACCGGGCGGGGTGACGGTACAATCGGGATGGCTGACGGCACCGCTGGCCTCGACCAGCTCCCGTTTGCAGGACAGCCGGAGTCCGAGATACGGGCCCAGCACCAGGAACGGCCGCAGCGGCCTCGTGGTGCTGTACCCCTTCTCGACCCGCATCAACACGGGAATCTGCGCGAATAGAAGATTGGGCGCGTCCGACCGCGGTCCGACCTGCTGGGACGGGAGCGTGCTGGGCGCCCGAGCGGCAAAGAACCGCCGCTGGACCAGAAGCAGCTCGACCTCGAACGACACCCGCGAGGTTCGCGGCATCCGCAGCGCGAGCCCGGTCTGGAAGCCGCTGCGGGCCTCGGAGCTCTTGACTCGGCCCCCGGAGGCATTGGAGAGGTTTCCCCCGGCGAGCAGCGTGAGCTCCCGTCGTTGCGCCGCGAGCGGCGAGCTTGCGGCGCCGGCGGCCAGGACCAGCAGAAGCACGGGAACGGATCCGACTCGCATGAAGGCTCCAAGCCACGGGTCGACGCGCAGGGGCTGCCGATGAAGATACCCCCGGACGAGGGAGGAGACGATGGGGACCGCGGCTAGGGCCCGGCCCGAGCGCATCGCGGCGCTCGACGCGTTCCGGGGCATCACGATCGCCGGCATGCTGCTGGTCAACAACCCGGGTACCTGGGACGCGATTTATCCCCCGCTCGAGCACGCGCCCTGGCACGGCTGGACCCCGACCGATCTGATCTTTCCCTTCTTCGTCTTCGTGGTGGGGATCACCACCCACCTTTCCCTCGCGGCCCGCGCCGGGCGGGGAGATTCCGACCGTGCGATCACCCTCCAGATCCTCCGCCGGGGCGGGCTGATCGTCCTCCTCGGTCTGCTGCTTCAGGCCTTTCCCTACGTTCCCCTCGATCGCATCACCCAGATGCGATTTCCCGGCGTGCTGCAGCGCATCGGCGTCTGCTACGTCGCGGCGGCACTCCTGTCCCGCCGCCGCGACAACCGCGCGGTGGCGATCATCACCGCGATCCTGCTGCTGGGCTACTGGGCGCTGCAGGCCCTGGTGGCCCCGCCGGGTGTGGCAACGCCGACGCTCGATGTCCCGCAGGATACGCTCAGCGCCTGGATCGACCGGACGGTGTTCGGGGAACATCTGTGGAAGCAGTCGCACACCTGGGATCCGGAAGGACTGCTCTCCACGCTGCCGGCCATCGGTACCTGCCTGCTCGGCGTGCTGGCGGGACGCTGGCTGGCGACGAGCCGAGCCCTGCCCGAACGGTTAAACGGGCTCTTCGCCGCCGGAGCCATCGGCGCGATGGCGGGCCTGGTGTGGAACTGGGTGTTCCCGATCAACAAGAACCTGTGGACCAGCTCATACGTGCTGTTCACCGCGGGGCTGGCCTGTCTGACGCTGGCCACCTGCGCCTGGCTCATCGACGTCAGGGGCCGGGGCCGCTGGGCGGCGCCGGCGGTGACCTATGGGAAGAATCCGATGGTCGCCTTCATCGGATCCGGTGTGATGGCCCGCCTGCTGGGCATGCTGCACCTGACCGTGGGGGAGAGAGCGTGACCCTGCAGCAGGCGGTCTATCGCGGCGGGTTCGCGTCGTGGCTGGCACCCCGCAACGCGTCGCTCGGGTTCGCGATCGGGTTCGTGGCGCTCTGGTACGGGATTCTCAGACTGCTCGAGCGACGCGGCGTGATCCTCAAGGTCTGATCCGGCGACGCGGGTTAATCGGCCCTGATCGCGGTCAGGGGGTCGACCTTCGTCGCCCGGCGCGCGGGGACCAGGCTCGCCAGCACCGCCACGAGGACGATGGAGACGGCCGCGACGGCGAAGGTGAGCGGATCCGTGGGAGACACGCCCCTGAGCCAGCTTCCCAGGAGCCGCGTGGCCCCAAGCGCCACGATCCCGCCAAGCAGGGTTCCCAGCAGCACCGGCCGGACTCCCTCGCCGACCACCAGGCGCACAACGTCGGCCGGCGAGGCCCCCAGCGCCACCCGCACGCCGATCTCGGCGCGGCGCCGGGCCACCAGGTAGGACACCACGCCGTAGATCCCCACCAGTGCCAGCAGCAGACCCACCCCCGCGAGCGACCCCAGGAGCGCGGTGCGGAACCGGGCCGGCGCCAGCGACCCGGAGAGGATGTGCTCCATGGAGTCGAGCCGATAGAGCGGCAGCTCGGGATCGACCCGCCGGACCGCTTCCCGCAGCGCGGGCGCCAGCCGCATCGGGTCGCCATCCGCCAGGGCCACCAGATTCATCGTGCGGTTGATCCAGTTCCACGCCGGGTCCGGCGCCTGCGCCATCGGCAGATAGAACTCCCGCACGATGTCCTGGTCGGGGCCCTGGGAGCGCACATCGCCGATGACGCCGACGATGGTCTTCCACATCGGATCGGCCGGAGCACCCTCGCAGCACGCCACCCGCTTGCCGATCGCATCCTCCCCGGGAAAGAGCGCCCGGGCGAGGGCTTCGTTGACGATCATTCCCCGCGGCGCGCCGGCGCGGTCGTCCGGACCAAAATCGCGGCCCCGGGTGATCGTGATTCCCATCGTGGCCAGATAGCCCGGCGTGATCAGACGGAAGCGGGCTCCGACGGCGCTGGCCGGCTCGAGCGGCTTGCCCTCGGGAATCAGGCCGTTGTCCCCGCTGCCGGGACCCATCGGGACCTGGGTGACCAGGGCCGCCCGGCGCACGCCGGGCGCCCGGGCCAGGTTGTCCACCATCGCTTCGAACGCGCGGCGAGAGGCCTCGGGCGAGCCGTAGGTCTCCACTGGGAGCGATACCCGCGCGGTCAGCACGCCATGCGGCGCGAAGCCGGGATCCAGCCGCTGCACGTTGATGACGGTGCGCACCAGCAGGGTGGCGCCCACCAGCAGCAGCAGCGCGAGCGCCACTTCGGCGGTCACCAGTCCCTGGCGGAGCCAGTCGCGCCGAGCCCCGCCGGCCTTGGCCTGACCGGTCCGCAACGCGGCCTGGAGATCGGTGCGCGCGGCTCGGAGGGCCGGCGCGAGTCCGAACACGAACGTCGAGCCGAGGGCCACCAGGAGCGTGAAGCCGAGCGTCGCGCCGTCGAGCCGCGCCTGCTCGATCCGGGGAACCCCCTCCGGGGCGGCCGCGACGAGCGTGCGGATGATGATCCAGGCAACGCCGGTCCCGATTCCCGCCGCGGCGAGCGCCAACACCGCGCTCTCGGCGAGCAGCTGCCGCACGATGCGCCCCCGCCCCGCCCCGATCGACGCCCGGATGGCCAGCTCGCGGGTGCGCGCGGCGCCCCGCGCCAGGAGCAGATTGGCCACATTGGCGCAGGCGATGAGCAGCACCAGCACGACGGCCCCGAGCACCAGAAAGAGCTGGCCCCGGGCGTCGCCGACGAATTGCTGCATCATCGGCTGCAGGTGGGCCGTGGAGCCGGCATTCTCGAGCGGGTAGCGCTCCCGCAAGTCGCGCATCACACCCTCCAGCAACGAGGCCGCCGAGCCGATGGAAACCCCCTTCGCGAGCCGGCCGTACACCGTCAGATAGTGCTCGTCATGCTGGGCCCGCTGCGCCGGCGTGAACGCCGCCGGCAGCCAGAGCTCCTCGGTGCCGTTGGTGAGGTCGAACCGGGCCGGCATGATCCCGATGACTCTGACCGCTTGCCCGTTCACCGAGATGACGCTGTCGAGCATTCCCGGACTGCCGCCGAACCGTCGGCGCCAGAGCCGGTGGCTCAGCACCGCCACCCGGGGACCGCCGGGCTGAGCCTCGTCGGCCCGGAAGGTCCGGCCCAGGAGCGGCGCAACGGCGAACACCCCGAAATAGCCGGCGCTCACCTGCGCGCCGAGTACTCGCTCCGGTCCATCGCCGCCGGAGAGCGTGAAGCTGGCCCAGTTGATCGCGCCGAGGCTCGTGAAGACCGGGTGCGCGGCATTGGCGGCCTCCCAATCGACAAAGTTGCCGACCGACACGTTCGTCTCCCGGCCCTTGGCGTACTCCGATACCAGCGCGATCCGATCCACCTCCGGAATCGGGAGCGGACGGAGCACGACCGCGTTGACGGCGCTGAAGATGGCCGTGGTGGCGCCGATGCCGACGCCGAGGGTGAGCAGGGCGATCGCGGTGAAGCCGGGGTTTCGCGCCAGGGTGCGGAATCCATACGCCAGATCCTGACGGAGCTCCGCCAGCCATTCGGTTCGCCTCATGGTGCGGTCTCTTTCCTTGCCCAGGTGGAGCAGGCTCCGGCGCATCGCGGGAACATCGCCCAGCCGGCGGCGGGCTTCGGCCCGGGCCGCCTCGGGCGTCATCCCCTGCCCGATCAGCTCGCGCGCCCGCATCTCGAGGTGGAATTCGAGCTCGTCGTCCACCTCGCGGCGAAGCTCCGGTTGCCAGAATCGCCGGCTCATGGGATGGGTTCAGGCCTCCAGGATGCGGCCGACCGCGCCGCTCAGGCGCCGCCAGGCGGCCACTTCGGCGCGCAGGCGGCCCCGCCCCGACGGGGTGAGCGCGTAGAACTTGGCCCGCCGCGAGAGCTCCGACATGCCCCAGGAGGCCTCGATCCATCCCTTCCGCTCCATGCGGTAGAGCGCGGGGTAAAGCGAGCCTTCCTCCACCTTGATGGTTTCGGAGCTGGTCCCTTCGAGCCACCGCGCAATGGCGTAGCCATGGCGAGGGCCCCAGGAGAGCGTCTTCAGAATGAGGGCGTCGAGAGTGCCCTGGAGGAGATCGGTATCGGGGCCCGGCATCCCTGTTGCCTCGACGTTCTAGGTATGAGGCGTACGCGGGGACCCCGGCGGGAGTTTCAGGCGGTGCGGTGGCCTACTTAATCCTTGGCGCGGTCGAGGTACTCACCGGTTTCCGGATTCACCCGGATCCGTTCTCCGGTCTGGACGAACTCCGGCACGTTCACGGTCACCCCGTTACTGAGCTTGGCGGGCTTGGTGGAGGCAGTCTTGGTGGCCGTCTTCATGACGGGGGTGGTGTCGACCACCTCCAGCGTCAGGCTGCTGGGCATCTGGATGCCGATCGGCCGGCCCTCGAAGAACTCCGCGATGATCCGCATGCCCTCCGACATCCACTTGGCCGTTTCGCCCAGCGTTTCTTCGTCGACTTCGATCTGGTCGTAATTCTCGGCGTTCATGAAGTGGTAGGTATCGCCGGCCTTGTACATGAAGTCGAGCTCGTGGGTCTCGAGGGCCGCAATTTCAACGGTATCGGTGGAACGGAACCGGTGCTCCAGCTGGGTGCCGGTCCGGAGCTTGCGCAGCTTGGCCTGCACCATCGCCCGGAGGTTGCCCGGCGTGTGGTGATGGAACTCGAGGACGCGGCAGGGCTCCCCATTGAACATGATGGCCATTCCGCGGCGCATATCGCTTGCGATGATACCCATGAAAACCGTGACCAAGTGAACGGTGACAAGAAATGGGGACCTGCCGACTTGTCCCGTTCGGCAAAACCCATAACTCCAATCAGCCAAGCAAGATAACCCCACTGCCCCCCCGATTCCAGCCCGCCCCCAGGCGGGGGAACAGGCCGGCTCCACCCGGACCGGATGACCACGCGGGGGGGGCCGCTGGGGACAGGTGATTGGAGCGGGGAGCCCAGAACCGACGTTCTCCGCGCCCGCGGGGTTTCCGGCCAACGATTTCGAGACTTTTCGCATCCAAGGTCCGTACGATTCTTCAGTACCATCGGTCTTCCGTCCGCCTTCACGAGGTTCGCAATGAGGTTGTTTCGCCCGGTCCTCGTGGCCCTGATTCCGTTCACCCTGGCGGGAGTGCTGGACGCCCAGACACGGGGACCCGACGGCGGGGCCGGGGCCGCTCACGCCGCTCCCTCGCATGCGCTGCCTTCGCCGTCGATTCGCGCGCTCCCCCGATCATCGCCCATCACGCTGGACGGGCGACTCGACGAGCCGGTCTGGGCCGACGCGCAGGCGGCCACCGACTTCCGGCAGGCGCAGCCGAACGTCGGGGCGCCGGCGACGCAGCGCACCGAGGTCCGGATCCTGTTCGATGATGACGCGATCTACGTCGGCGCGCGCATGTTCGACGACAAGGGCGCGTCCGGGATCCGGAGCCAGCTGGTGCGGCGGGATCAGACGGCCAGCAACAGCGATCAGCTTCAGCTCATCTTCGATACCTATCACAACCACATCGGCCGGACCGTGTTTTCAGTGGGACCGTCGGGATCCAAGCAGGACGCCGGACAGGCGACCGAGTTCGCCGATCCCTCGTGGGATCCGGTCTGGGAGGTGAAGACCCAAGTGGACTCCCTTGGGTGGACCGCGGAGTTCCGGATTCCGTTCTCGCAGCTGCGTTTTGCGCGGGACTCGGTGCAGTCCTGGGGCATGCAGGTGTGGCGTACCGAGAGCCGGCTCAACGAGGTCTCGATGTGGTCGTTCTGGGGGCCGGAAGAGGCCGGCGGGCCTTCCCGCTTCGGGCACGTCAACGGGATCGCCCCGGGGCACGGCGCCAAGCGGCGGCTCGAGCTGCTCCCCTACACCGTGGGCCGCTATCAGCGCCTCCAGGACGGCAATCCCGCCGATCCGTTCTATCGGCCCCGGCATGCCGATTCCCGGGTCGGCGCGGATATGAAGTACCTCCTGACGTCCAACGTGACGCTGGACGCCACCATCAACCCCGACTTCGGCCAGGTGGAGGTGGATCCGGCGGTGGTCAACCTGTCCGCCTTCGAGACGTTCTTCCCGGAGCACCGTCCGTTCTTCGTCGAGGGCAGCGGCACCTTCGATTTCGGCGGGTTCAACTGTTTCTTCTGCAGCAACGTCTCGTCGCTTTCACTGTTCTATTCCCGCCGGATCGGGCGGACGCCCCAGGGGTTGCTGCCGGACGGCACCACCTATGCCGACGTGCCCGACGCCTCCACCATCCTGGGTGCCGCCAAGGTCACCGGCCGAACCCGAAACGGGTTCACGGTGGGCGTGCTCGACGCCCTGACCGCGCGGGAGCACGCCAGGGTGGACCTGAGCGGGAACCGGCTCAGCCAGGAAGTGGAGCCGCTGACGAACTACTTCGTGGGGCGGCTCAAGAAGGACTTCCATGGCGGAGATCTGGTGCTCGGCGGCATGGCCACCTCGGTCAATCGTGACCTCAGCGACCCCCTCCTCAAGGATCGGCTCAACGCGCATTCCGAAGCGGTGGGCTTCGACTGGAACGCGCGCTGGAAGAACCGGACCTATTCGTGGGTGGGCAATCTGGCCCTCACCAGCAATTCGGGCAGCCCTGCCGCGATCCAGCGGCTGCAGAACTCGAGCGCGCGCTATTTCCAGCGTCCCGACCGGCAGTCCGGCGGAAACGGATTTCTCTCCGACGCCTATGACCCCGCCGCCACCCTGCTGCGCGGCCTGGGCGGATACAGCCGCGTGGCCAAGGACGCCGGCAAGTGGCTGTTCGAATCGGCCGTCAACTGGCGGACGCCGGGCTTCGAGGCGAACGACTTGGCCTTCAATACCCGGGCCGACTATGTCTGGATGAACACCAACCTGGCGCTCTCCCTCGCTCGGCCGACCAAGTGGTACCGGAACTACTTCCTCGTGCTGGGAAGCCAGCGGGAATACAACTTCGACGGCGACCGCACCGACACCCAGTTCCAGACCGGCGCGTTCGGACAGCTCCTGAATTACTGGCAGCTGAACGTCTTCGCCATCCGCCACACCGATGTCGACGACGACCGCCTGCTGCGGGGCGGGCCGGTGGTGCGGCGGCCCGGCTACTGGTTCTTCAACGCCAACGTCGGCACCGACAGCCGCAAGCGGGTGAGCTTCACGCTGAACCCGAACGGCAGCCGCGGAGACCTCGGCAACACCAGCTGGAACATGAATCTCGGCGTGAACATCCGGGCGGCGTCGAACGTCTCGCTGTCCTTCGAGCCGAACTACAACGTGGGCACGAGCTCGGTGCAATACGTCTCCACCGTGTCCGACCCCACGGCCACGGCCTTCTTCGGCTCGCGCTACATCCTGTCCGACCTGCGCCAGAAGACCCTGGGCTTCGATACCCGGGTGAACGTCACCTTTACCCCCACGCTCACCTTCGAGCTGTTCGCCCAGCCGTTCATCTCGAGCGTCCATTACAACCGGTTCAAGGAGTTCGCCGCGCCCCGCAGCGGAACGCTGCGGGTGTTCGGAGCGGACATCGGAACCATCAGCCGCCAGCTCGACGCCGACGGCCGCCCCACCACCTACACCATCGATCCCGACGGCGCCGGGCCGGCCGCCCCGATCAGCCTGGACAACCCGGACTTCAATTTCCGCTCGCTCCGGGGCAACGCGGTGCTCCGCTGGGAGTACCGGCCCGGCTCGACGCTCTTCTTCGTCTGGACCCGCACCAGCGAGGATGTCGCGTCGCGGGTGGGCGACTTCGATTTTTCGCGGGACACCGACCGGCTGTTGAGCGCCCAGGCGAACAACATCTTTCTGGTCAAGCTGAATTTCTGGCTGAATCGATGAAGCGGAGCGAGCGTCCCTACCGCTCCAGGGCGAACGCCACCACCCGGTCGCTCTTCCCGAATCGGTCGCCGTCCCCTCCGGCCGCGATCACCACATACTGCCTGCCGTCGGATCCCAGGTAGGTCATCGGCGTGGCCTTGCCGCCTGCGGGCAGGGGCGCACTCCAGAGCTCCTGGCCGGTTTCCACGTCATAGGCATGGATCTTCCGGTCCAGGGTCGCCGCGATGAAGACCAGCCCGCCGGCCGTGACGATGGGGCCGCCAAGGCTGGGGCTGCCCCACTGGGCGGCGGCGGCGGGCGGGTTAGGCATGATGGCGCCCAGAGGCACCTCCCACTTCCGCGCCCCGGTGCCGAGGTCGATCGCGATCAACGTGCCGAATGGCGGGGCGGTGCACGGCGCCCCGCCGGGGCCGAACAGGATCTCCCGGCGCATCACGTACGGCGTGCCGCTCATGTCGGTGTACTGCGAGCCCTTGAGCCGGTAGCCCGGCTCGTGCCGGCGGCGATGGTACTCCTCCCGGGGGATGAGCTGCACCGCCGCGGCGATGCGGTTCACCGGCACGATGGCCAGCTCCCGGACCGGATCCACCGCCAGGCCGCCCCAGTGGGCCCCTCCGATGTTGGAGGGAACCGCCAGGGTGCCCTCCAGGCTGGGCGGGGTGAAGATGCCCTCGTTCCGGAGTGCTTCCAGCCTGGTGCGGCACGCGGCTTGGTCCTCGGGCGTGGGTCCCCAGGCGTCGGCGCTGGTGAGGTGGTGGGGACTCAGCGGGGCGATCCCGCTGGTGAACGGCTGGGTCGGCCAGGCCGCTTCGCCCGGAACCGTGCTGGCCGGCACCGGACGCTCCTCGACCGGGAACACCGGGACGCCGGTGACCCGGTCGAGCACGAACATCATGCCGGTCTTGGTCGTTTGGATCACCACCGGAATCCGGCGGCCCTGCCGGGTGATGGTGGTGAGCGCGGGCGGCGAGGCGTTGTCGTAGTCCCAGAGGTCGTGGTGCACCGTCTGGAAATACCACACCAGCTTCCCGGTCCCGGCCCGCAGCGCCACGATCGAATTGGCGTAGAGGTTCTGTCCCTTGCGTTCCCCGCCGAAGTAGTCCGGGCTGGCACTGCCGGTCGGAACGAAGACCAGTCCCCGCGCCGAATCCACCGCGATGACCGACCAGGCATTAGCCGCGCCGGTATGATGGGCGTCGGGGCCGATCCAGGTTCGCCAGGCGGGATCGGCGGGATCCTGGGTCACGGCATCCCAGGTCCACTGCAGGGCGCCGGTCCGGACGTCGAAGCCGCGCACCTCCCCGCTGGCCGCGGCGGCGCGATTGTTGTCGGCCACGCCGGAGCCCACCACGATGATCCCCCCGACGATGGCCGGCGGCGAAGTGACCTCGTATTCCTCTTCTTCATAGGGAGGATTCCGGAGGCCCTGCCGCAGGTTCACGCTGCCGCCGCCGGCGAAGTCGGCACAGGGCCGTCCATTGGCCGCATCGAGCTCGTGCAGCCGCCCATCCACCGTCGCGATGATCACGCGCAGCGCGCAGGACGCGGGCTTCCGGGCCGCCGGGTCGGCCCAGAGTGACACGCCCCGGGAGGTGAAGTCGCCGAACCCGATCGGCAGCACCTTGAGGTCGGCGACCCAGCGCTCCTTGCCGGTTTGGGCGTCCAGCGCCGCCACCTTGCCCAGGGGAGTGCTCAAATACATCACGCCGCCGGTCACCAGCGGCGTCGCCTCGAACGAGGTGCTGTTGTCGGTCGAGACCCCCGCTTCGCCGGTGGAATACTCCCAGGCCACCGCCAGGCGGGAGACGTTGCCGCGATTGATCCGGTCGAGTGGGGAGAAGCGTTCCCCGCCACGGTCGCGGCCGTACGCCGGCCAGTCGCCGGCGGGGGGAGTCTGCGCGGCGGCCGAGGCCGACGCGGCGAGCAGGATGGGGAGCACGAGGAAGTGTTTCATGGACTCAGCGCCGGGGTGAGGAACGTGCCGTGGTGGCCGCGAGTGAGGTCGTCCAGGGGCTCGCGAGGCATGGGCCGGAGTCTATCCCCGCGAGGACCGACGGCAAACCGGAGCCGGACGGACCGGCCGGAAACGGGGACCAGCGGGACGGTGCGGGCCCGATTGGCCGGGCCTTCCACCGGGCTCTAACTTCCGGGCATGAACGACGCCCGCAGGGCTCGAGCGCTGCGCCCCTGGGCGCTCATCTCGGCGGCGTGGGTGGGTCCGGCCGTGCTCGCGGCGGTCGCCGCCTACCTCCAGGGCAGAATCGGCTGGCGGGAGCCGACCGACCTCAAGGCGTTGTTGTGGGAGGGCGGCGACTGGCTCCTGTACGGAGCCCTCACCCCGCTGGTGTTCCTGCTGGCGCGACGGCTCCCCCTGCGCCGGGGCCACCTCCGACGCAACATTCCGATTCACTTTGCGGCCGCCCTGGTCCTGTGCGTGCTGTGGGCCGGGAGCGGGCTGATCTACCGGCACCTGCTGGGCCTCGAGCCGATGGGGGCTCCGCTTCGGGCGATGGAGGGGTGGTTTCTGATCACGCTGCCGTTCGGCGTCGCGGTGTACTTCGCGGTCCTCGGGGTCGAACATGCGACGGTCTATTACGCCGAGGCGCGGGAGCGCGAGGTCCACGCGGCGCGGCTCTCTTCCCAGCTCGCGGAGGCGCGGCTGGGCGCGCTGCGGGCCCAGCTCAATCCCCACTTCCTGTTCAACAGCCTCAACGCCATCACCGTGCTGGTCCGCGACCAGGACACCCGCACCGCGTCCCGGATGCTGGAGCAGCTCGGCGAGGTCCTCCGTCAGGCCCTGCAAACCGATCGGTCGCCCGAGATTCCGCTCGCCGAGGAGATCGGCTTCCTGGAGCGCTATCTCGCGATCGAGCAGGTGCGATTCTCCGACCGGCTCCGCGCCACGTTCGAGGTCGACCCTGGCGTCCGTGGCGCCGGGGTCCCCGGCTTCGTGCTCCAGCCGCTGGTGGAGAACGCCTTGCGCCACGGCCTGGCCCGGCGCACCGAAGGGGGGACGCTGACGATCGCCGCGCGCCGCGACGGCGACGACCTGGTGCTCGAGGTGAGGAACGACGGGCCCGGTCTGAGCGCGGCGCCGGCCGGGGGGCGGGCCGGCCTCGGCCTGGCGAACACCCGGGAGCGTCTGGCGACGATGTACGGTGAGCGGGGCCGGCTGACCCTCGACGATCGTCCCGGCGGCGGAGTCGTCGCGACGATCCGTCTGCCCTATCATGAATTCACCGCGCCCGTCCCGCATCGGGCCGATGACTGAGATTCGCGCGCTGATCGTGGACGACGAGCCCCTGGCCCGCCGGGGCGTGCGGCAGCTGCTCGCGGCCCACCCGGACATCGTGGTGGTGGGCGAATGCCGCAATGGCCGCGAGGCGCTCCGCGCGTTCGACGCCCTCGCGCCCGACCTGGTGTTTCTCGATGTGCAGATGCCCGGCCTCGACGGCTTCGGCGTGGTCCGCGCGCGGGAGGGGCGGCGCATGCCGTTCCTGGTGTTCGTCACCGCGTTCGACGCGTTCGCGGTGCGCGCCTTCGAGGCCCACGCGCTCGACTACCTCGTGAAGCCCCTGTCACCGGACCGCTTCGACGCGACGATCCGGAGGGTCCGCGAGCGTCTGCGTCTGGTGGAAGCGGGCCAGCTCGCCGCGCGGCTGTCGGCGCTCCTGGCCACCGATGCGGGGCGCCGGGAGGGCGCGACCGGAGCGGCGCGACCGGGCGCCGGTGGGCCGCGCATCGCGGTCCCCACCGCGGCCGGCCGCCTGCTGCTCGATCCGTCGGAAATCGACTGGATCGAGGCGCGGGACTACTACGCGGGCATTCATGCCGGCGGCCAGCGGCACCTGGTTCGCGAGTCGCTCACGTCGCTGGAACGGCGGCTCGACCCGTCGGACTTCGTCCGGGTGCACCGGTCCGCGCTGGTGCGGCTCGACCGGGTGCGCGAGCTCCGCGCCGCTCCCGAGGGAGAGTCGGTTGCCATCCTGGTGGACGGCACCGCGATCCCGGTCAGCCGGCGGCGACGCGAGCGGCTGGGGGCGGCGCTCCGGGGCCCCGGGCGCTGACCGACTCCGCCCCGCCGTTCGCCGCCCGCTGCATCCGGGCCGCCGCTCGCCGAGGGCAGACGACCGGCGGCGGATTGCTCGGTGCCGCCCCCTCCGGCGTCGAACACCGGACGTGATCTTGGGCGTATTGTCTCCCAGGCCGACCTCGACCCGGAGCGCACCGCATGTCCACCCCTCGTGCCGCCGTCCAGCCGTCCTCGCGCATCGTATCGCTCGACATTCTCCGCGGTGTGGTCATGGTGCTCATGGCGATCGACCACGTCCGGGTCTATGCCGGCGTTCCCCCCGGAGGACCCGATCCGGGGGTGTTCTTCACGCGCTGGGTCACCCACTTTTGCGCGCCGATCTTCATCTTCCTGGCCGGAACCGGCGCGTATCTCTACGGCCGGTCGCACGGGGGCAGCGCGGCGGTGGCGAAATACCTGGCCGTCCGGGGCGCCTGGCTGGTGCTGCTCGAGCTCACCCTGCTCCGGCTGGCCTGGACCTTCAACCTCGACTACGCCCACTATATGCTCGCCGGGGTCATCTGGGTCATCGGCTGGTGCATGATCCTGATGGCGCTGCTGGTGCGGCTGCCGACCCTCGCCATCGGAGCCTTCGGCGTGGCGGTGATCGCGGGGCACAACCTGCTCATGCCCGCGCTGGGGGGGCTGCTGGGACGGCTCGGGGCGGGGTGGCTCGCCCAGATCCTCTATTTCGGCGGCCCGGTCCAGCTGGGGAGCGGGGGCCCGACCCTGGCGGTGCTGTACGTGATCGTGCCGTGGATCGGCGTGATGGCCGCGGGTTATGGCTTCGGCACGGTGATGGAGCTGCCGGCCGGGGAGCGGCGGCGGGTCTGTCTCCGGCTGGGCGCGGGGGCCGTTGCCGCGTTCCTGGTGCTCCGGGGCTTCGACCTCTACGGCGATCCCCGCCCCTGGAGCGGCGGGCCGGCATCGCCCATGCCTCCGCTGCTCCGGTTCCTGAATACCACCAAGTACCCCGCCTCGCTGCTGTTTCTGCTGATGACGCTGGGTCCGATGCTGCTGGTCCTGCCCGCGCTCGAGGGAGCCCGGGGGCGGATCGCGGGCGCGCTCGCCACCTTCGGCCGGGTCCCCTTCTTCTTCTACGTGCTCCACATCCCGCTGATTCACGCCCTGGCGCTCCTGGTGTCGGCCCTGCGCACCGGCGCGG
Organism: uncultured Gemmatimonadales bacterium; assembly: GCA_963762545.1. Taxonomy (GTDB): domain Bacteria; phylum Gemmatimonadota; class Gemmatimonadetes; order Gemmatimonadales; family GWC2-71-9; genus JABFSM01. Next base: position 181,886 of record CAVXLC010000007.1, read on the forward strand.
TCGATCCCTGGCTGTTCACCAATCATCCGATGATGAATCCCGAGCCGCCCGACGGCTACACCTGGAGCCTGGGCCTCCTCTACCTGGTCTGGGCGGTGGTGATCGTGGTGCTCTACTTCGTCTGCCGCTGGTTTGCCGGGGTCAAGGCGCGCCGCACCAGCCGGTGGCTCCGCTACCTCTGATCCGCGCTCCGGGCCGGCGCACGGGATCGATCCCGGCCGCCCCGGGACTCGAATCATTGACCCCGTGAGATTCGTATGACACCCTCGATGCGACGTGCGGCCGCGACGCCGGCCGGAGGGATCCATGGAGAACGGGGACGAGCCGAATCCGGTGAGTGACGATCCGCGGACCGCGTTCCTGGACGCGGCGATCTGGCACGGCACCCTGGAGCGCGCCGAGCAGATTCTCGCGGCGCACCCGGGGCTCGCGGCCGGCGACATCCACACGGCCGCGGTCCTGGGCGACGACACGGCGGTGCGCCGGTTCATCGCGCAGGATGCGGCCAACGTCACCGCCCCGAGTCCGCCCTACGGCGGCGATGCCCTCAACTACCTCTGTCTCTCCAGGTATCTGCGCCTCGATCCGGCGCGGTCCGACGCCTTTCTGCGGTCCGCCACGGCCCTGCTCGATGCCGGCGCGGATCCCAATACCGGATTCTGGACCCGGGGCAAGCATCCCGAGCGGGAAACCGCGCTGTACGGCGCGGCCGGGGTGGCGCACCATGCGGCCCTGACTCGCCTCCTGATCGAGCGGGGCGCCGATCCGAACGACGGGGAAGCCGTCTACCACTCGCCGGAGAGCCACGATAACGGCGCCCTGCGGGTGCTGGTCGAAACCGGGAGGGTCACCTCCGACAACCTCGTCATGATGCTGGTCCGCAAGCACGACTGGCACGACTACGAGGGGGCCAAATGGCTCCTCGAGCGCGGCGCCAATCCCAACCAGGCGCGGGACCGAGGCTGGGCGCCGCTACACCACGCCCTGGCGCGCGACAACAGCCTGGCGATGATCGCGCTGCTGCTGGACCACGGCGCCGAGCCGGGGGTGATCAAGGGCGGCCTGACGGCGGTGGCGCGGGCGGCCCGGGAGGGTCGCAGCGACGTGCTGGAGCTGTTCGAGCAGCGCGGCATTCCCATCGCGCTCGACGGGGTGGACCGGCTCATCGCGGCGTGCGCGATGGGTGATGCGGCCGCGGTGCGCGCCATCGCGGACCGGGAGCCCCGGCTGGTCGAGGAGCTCACGGCGATGGGAGGCGACCTGCTGGCCCGGTTCGCCGGGACCTGCAACCCGCCCGGCGTCGCGCGGCTCCTCGATCTCGGCGTCGACGTCGCGGCGCCATTCGCGGAGGGGGATGACTACTGGGACGAGCCGAAGAACAGCCTGGCCCTGCACGTCGCGGCCTGGCGCGGCTGCCACCCGGTCGTGCAGCTCCTCATCGCGCGGGGATCGCCGGTCGACCTGCCGGACGCCAAGGGGCGCACCCCGCTCGCGCTCGCGGTGAAGGCCTGCGTGGACTCCTACTGGACCGAGAGACGCTCGCCCGAATCGGTGCAGGCGCTGCTCGAGGCGGGCGCGTCGGCGAGCGGAGCCCGGTTCCCGTCGGGCTATGCGGAAGTGGACGCGCTCCTCGCGGCCAACGGCCGGTGATTTGACCGGTGCAGCGCCTCGCGCTAACGTTTGCCCCGCGTTGCAGGACGCACCCCGTCCGCGGGCAGGGCCGAGCCCACCTGAACACTCCGCTGGGACAACTCCGATCTTCTTTCAGCCCGTCGGGCGGACCCGGGCGTCATTGAAAGGAGATCGTGGTGTCCGATGCCACCTCGATGATGGATGGGGACTCCAGAACCGACGCCGTCCCTCCGGCGCTCACGGGCCGAGCTCGGCGGGTGCGCAAGAACCTGCGCCAGGGCCTGGCGCTGGCTTGGGCGGCCTCGCCCCGCTCGCTGATCCGCTACTCGGTGCTGGGCGTCGTGAACGCAACCATGCCGCCGATCTCGGTCTACCTGGGGGCCACGCTGGTCAACCGGATCGCCGAGGCCCGGCTGCATTCCATTCAGTTCAGCAACCTGCTCCCGATTCTGGCCGGCCTGTGGATCACGGTCGGGGTGCAGCGGGCCATCGGCGCCTACATGGGCTACGGCAGGAACCTGTTCGTCCGCCGGGTGCAGCTGGAGGCGGAGCGGCGCCTCCTCGCCAAGGCGTCGAAGGTCGACCTCGGTCACTTCGACAATTCGGACTGGCACGACCGGCTGGCCCGCGCCAAGCGGGACGTCTCCTGGCGGCCCGGCGACCTCACCTGGTCGGTGCTCGGCCTGTCCGGCAACATCGTGACGATCGTGCTGATGGCGACGCTCCTCGCGAGCCTGCACTACGTGCTGGTCCTGCTCGCGCTGGCGGCGGCCGCGCTCTCCATCGCCCTCGAGCGCCGGGTGACCGCCACGCTCTACGAATTCTTCTACAAGGAGACCCCGGAGGAGCGGGAGCGGGAGTATCTCGGCGACCTGCTGGTGCAGCCCCGCAATACCAAGGAAATCCGGGCCAACGTGCTGGCCGACTACCTGCTCGGCAGGCATCACGACCTCTCCGAGGCGCTGTTCCGCCAGCGGGAACAGATGTACCGGTCGGGCACCCGGATCTCGCTCCTGACCGGGTTGCTGACCGGAACGACTCTGGCTCTCGCGTACGTGTTCGTGGCCATCAAGGGCGTGGCCGGCGTGATCGACCCGGGAGGCGTGGTGCTGGTGATCGGCGCGTTTACCTCGGTCTCCTCGACGCTGGGGCAGATCTCCAGCACCTTCGTCGCCGTGGATCAGCATACCACGTTTCTCGACGACTATTTCTCGTTCCTGGCGATCGAACCGCTGGTGCCGGCTCCTGCCCTGCCCCGGCCCCTGCCGCCCGGCCCGATCGATGGCATCGAATTCGACGACGTCACGTTCCAGTATCCCGGCGGCACCGAGCCGGCGCTGGCGGGGCTCAATCTGCGGATCCGAAGCGGCGAGCTGCTTGCCCTCGTCGGGGAGAACGGGGCGGGAAAGAGCACCCTCGTCAAGCTGCTGCTGCGATTCTACGATCCGGATCGGGGATCGGTTCGCGTGGGAGGCGTCGACCTCCGGGAGGTGACCCCCGAGGCGCTGCGCGACCGGATCGGCGTGCTCTTCCAGGACTATGCGAGCTACGAGCTGTCGGTGCGGGAGAACGTTTCGATGGGCCGGCCGGAAGGGCCGGTCGACGACGAGCGGGTCATGGGCGCGTTGCGGGACTCCCGGAGCGAGTGGCTGGTGAAGCGGATGCCCAGGGGCCTCGACGCCAAAGTGGGGCGGCTCTTCGAGGGGGGACACGATCTGTCGGGCGGGGAGTGGCAACGGATCGCGCTCGCCCGGATCATGTATCGGAACGCCGACATCTGGATTCTCGACGAGCCGACCTCCTCGCTCGACCCCGAAGCGGAGGCGGGAATCTTCGCCGAGCTCAAGGAGAATCTCAAAGGGCGCATCGGCCTGGTCATTTCGCACCGGTTCTCCACCGTGCGCATCGCGGACCGGATCGCGGTGATCGCCGACGGGCGGGTCACCGAGCTGGGCACCCACGAGGAGCTGCTGGCCGCCGGGGGCCGTTACGCCCAGCTCTTCGAGCTCCAAGCCGCCGGCTATCGCTGAGCGGGAGGCCCTGATGCCGATCACGGTGAAGGGAATGGCGCCGCGGCTTCAGGTGTTCGACCTGCCGACCTCGGTGCGGCTCCATCGCGACGATGCTCAACACCGCCTCTGAGGCCGACGACCGGCCGCCGGTGCCGGACCCGGCCCGGGTGGCCGCGCACCGGGATACGGCGATCTTCTTCGGCTGCCCCGACGTGGATGCCATTTTCGCATATTTCCGGTCGAGGGGAGTGGAAACCGGGGAGCCGGTCAATACGCACTACGGCTTCCGGAGCATGACACTTCCGGATCCCGACGGATATGACCTGGTGTTTCACTGGCCGCTCGACCCGAAGCGGGCCGGTTGGACCTGAGCCACGATGGACGCCCGCCCCGGCCACCGCTAACTTCGCCCCATCCCGTCCCAGGGGGCCCCATGAGCCTGTCCCGCCGCTCCTTCCTCGGCGCGCTCGGTGCCGGCGGCGCCGGCGTCCTCGCCGCGCCGCTCATCACCTGGCGCGGCCACGAGGCACTCGTGGCCCAGGCCGTCGGATCCCGCCGGGCGGACCGGCTGCTCGCCGCGCGCCCCGGGGTGATTCGGATCGACAGCAACGAGAATCCCAACGGCCCCGGCGAGCGGGTCTACGCGGTCATTCACCGGCACCTGGGCGAATCGAACCGCTACCCGGTGCGGAGCGAAGACGAGCTGGCCGCGGCCATCGCCGGGACCCACGCGATCCAGCCGGAGAACGTGATCCTGGGCAACGGCTCGGGCGAGCTGCTGCGGGCCGCGGTCAGCGCGTTCGGGACGCCGGCCCGGGGCCTGGTGTCCCCCGACCCCACGTTCGAGGCCTGCGCCTCCTGGGCAAAATTCATCGGTGTGCCGGTAATCTCCCCGAAGGCGGATGCGGCGATGCGGCTGGACCTCGACGCGATGGCGGACACCGGTCGCGGCGCGGGCCTCGTCTACCTCTGCAATCCGAACAATCCGACGGCGACGGTCCACTCGGCCGCCGACGTGAAGGCGTACCTGGAGCAGGTCAGCAGGCAATCGCCCGAGACGACGATCCTGATCGACGAGGCCTATCACGAATACGTCGACGACCCGGCGTACGGGACGGCCATTCCGCTCGCGCTCGCCAACCCGCGCGTCGTGGTCACCCGCACCTTCTCCAAGGTGTTCGGTATGGCCGGACTTCGGGCCGGCTACGCGGTGGGCCAGCCCGCCACGCTGGCCCGGATGGCGTCCTGGCTGCTCGGGTCGAACATCAGCCAGCTCACCCTCGTCGCCGCCGCGGCGACCGTCGGCGACCGGTCGCACATCGCGCTCGAGCAGCGCCGCAACCGGGCTGCCCGGACCTATACCCGCACGTTCTTCGAGAAGGCCGGATATCAGGTGGCGCGAAGCGATGCCAACTTCCTGATGGTCGATATCAAGCGCGACGCGCGGCAGTTCAAGCTGGATGCGCTCAAGCACAAGGTCGCGGTCGGCCGGCAGTTCCCATCCTTCCCCACCTGGGTGCGGGTCTCGGTCGGAACCATGGCGGAAATGCAGAAGGCGCTGGGAGTATTCAAGGCGATGTTGGCGTGAGATCCTGGTCCGGCCCGGAACCCCTTGTGGTGTATCAATATAGAACAGTTGAGCCCGGATTCCGGCGAGGCCATTGACCCTCCCTCCCGGAAGGGGTATTTGTTAGCGTTCACTCCTCTGCACCCTGGAGTCCCCGTCGTGGTTCCCGCCACCCGGCTCTGCCCGTCCTGCAATACCCAGCTACCCGAAGTAGCTGCGTTTTGCTACGTCTGTGGTTCGGCGACGCCGCCGGCCATCGACAAGCTGACGGGCGAGATTTCCATTCCCGACGGGATCGCCCCCTCGCCCACGGCCTCCGCGGACCTGATCCGGAAGCTGCAGGAGTCGCTGGGCAAGCACTACGAGCTCAAGGGGTTGATCGGGCGGGGCGGCTTTGCCGAGGTATTCCAGGTCCGGGACATGTGGCTCAAGCGGGATCTGGCGCTCAAGGCCCTGCGGCCCGACCTGACCGTCTCGGAGACCCTGCTGGCCCGGTTCCGCCGCGAGGCCGAAGCGGTGGCCGCGCTGCGCCATCCGAACATCGTCCCGATCTACGACATCGGCGAAGCCGAGGGCATCATGTACATCCTGATGCCGCTCATCAAGGGCGAGAGCCTCAAGAGCCTCCTGGTCCGCGACGGCCGCCGCCCGATCGCCGAGGCGCGGCGCATTCTCCTCGAGGCCGCGAGCTCGCTGGGCTCGGCCCACGAGGCGGGCGTGGTCCACCGCGACATCAAGCCCGAGAACATCATGCTGGAGGGCAAGGCGCGCCGGGTGCTGCTGATGGACTTCGGCATCGCCAAGATGATGGACGCGGCGGGCGACAGTACGCTCACGTCGAGCGGCACCATCGTGGGCACACCGCACTACATGAGCCCCGAACAGGCCAGCGGCGATCCGCATCTCGACCACCGCACCGACATCTATTCCCTCGCGGTGGTCGGCTACCACATGCTGACCGGCGGCGTGCCGTTCGAGGGCGAGAACACCCGGGCGATTCTCTTCAAGCAGATGATGGAATCGCCCCGCTCGATGCGGGAGCTGGTGCCGGAAGTCCCCGAGGCGCTGATGGCGGCGGTGTCGAAGGGCATGGCCAAGGAGCCTTCCGACCGCTATCCCACCATCGAGGCCTTCGCCGCGGCGCTGGAAGCGACGATTGCGGACGAAGGCAAGCCGCTCCAGGTCACCACGACGCCCGCGCCGAGCCGGAAATCCCGGAAACTGCCGCTGGTGCTTGCCGGGGTCGCCGGCCTCACGGTGGTGGCGGTTGCGGTGGCCCTGACCCGGAAACCCGGCACGGCCGGCCAGAGCAACGTGGTGGACAGCGCGGCCGGTGCGGCCATTCCCGCCGCCCAGGCGCAGGCGCCCACCGTCAGCAGTACTCCGACGGGGACGCCCGCCGGCGGGACGAGCACCGCCACGCTGTCGCCCCCTCCGGCCCCGGCCCCCGCTCCGTCTCCCGCCGCGGCGCCGGCCGATACCAGGAAGAAGCCGGGGCCCGGCACCCAGACCAGCACCAAGCCCGCCGCCCCGGTGACGCCTCCCGCGAGCGGGGCGGGAGCCCGGAACGCCCCGGTGACCTGTGCCGTCGCCGCGGCAGGCGATGACCGGGACACCGCCTTCCGGGTGTGCACCGACGAAGCCAACAAGGGCAACGTCGTCTCGCAGCGCCGGCTGGCCGAGCTCTACGACAAGAGCCAGGTTCCCGCCCACGCCACCGAGGCGGTGACCTTGTACCGGAAGGCCGCCGATGCGGGTGACCTCCCGTCCCTCTTCCGGCTTGGCCAGCTCCTGAGTCTCGGCAAGGGCGTCGAGGCCAATCCCGTGGACGCCACCGCCAAGATCAAGCAGGCAGCCGACGCGGGTTACCAGCCCGCCTGGATCGTGCTCGCCGACCGCTTCGAGCAGGGGTTGGGCGTTCGCCGGAGCGACAAGGACGCCTCCTACTGGTATCGGCGGGCGGCGGAAAAGGGCAGCGAAGTGGCCGAGGCCAAGGTCGGCGACATGTACATGCGCGGCAAGGGCTTCGACCGGGACGAGGCGGAGGGGGTGCGCTGGTTCCGCATGGCGGCCGAGAAGGGCAATCAGGACGGGGAGTACGGGCTCGGCATGGCGTACCTCAAGGGCAAGGGCATCCAGAAGTCCGACTCGCTGGCCTACGTCTGGCTCAAGAAGGCCGCCGACCTCGGCCACGCGGAGGCGCAGAAAGAGGTGGCCAAGCGCAAGCCGTGACTCTCTCACACCGGCCGGTCAATCCTCCGGCATCGCTGTAGGACGAGCCTTTGGGCCCCACCCGTTCCTGCTCAAGCTGCGACCAATCCATCCCCGCCGAAGCGGTGTTCTGTCCCGTGTGCGGAACCCCCACCGCTTCTCCCATTCTGGGTGATACCCTCCTCGGCGTGAGCCGGGGGGCCACCAGCACCGCAACCAGCTACGAGCTCGCGCCGGAGCGCCTGCAGGCCGCGCTCGGCCCGAGCTACGAGCTGGGCCGACTGATCGGGCGCGGCGGCTACGCGGAAGTGTTCGCGGTTCGCGACCTGCGGCTGAAGCGGGAGCTGGCCCTCAAGGTGCTCCGCCCCGATCTCATTCTCACCGAGACCCTGGTCGCCCGGTTTCGCCGCGAGGCCGAGGCGGTCGGCGCGCTCCAGAACACCCACATCGTCCCGATCTACGACGTGGGCGAGGCCGACGGCATCTGCTGGCTGCTGATGCCGCTGGTGCAGGGGGAAACGCTGAAGAGCGTGCTGGCCCGCGAACAACGGCTCCCGGTGACCGAGGTCAAGCGGATTCTGCTCCAGGCGGCCGAGGCGCTCCAGACCGCGCACGAAGCCGGGGTGGTGCACCGGGACATCAAGCCGGAAAACCTGATGCTCGACGGGAAGACCGGCCGGGTGCTCCTGATGGATTTCGGCATCGCCAAGGCGATGGATTCCTCGGTCGAGAATTCGCTCACCGGCACCGGCGTCGTGATCGGCACGCCCCAGTACATGAGCCCCGAGCAAGCCATGGGCAAGAGCGCGCCCGATCCGCGCAGCGACCAATACTCCCTGGCCATCGTCGGCTACCAGATGCTGACCGGGCGGGTGCCCTTCATGGGGGACAATGTCCGCGAGGTCATCGCGCGGCAGCTCCTCGAGGAGCCGACCCCGCTCTCCCGGCTGGTGGCGAACATCCCCTCGGCGGTGTCGTCCACCATTCACCAGGCGATGCGCAAGGAGCCGGGCCAGCGCTTCGCGTCCATGGATGCGTTCGCGAAGTCGCTCAACGGCGAGCCGCTGACGGCGGCCGAGGGGGGCGTCACCCGGCGCGAATCCAACTTCGCGATTCCGGCGGGCAGGCGCCCCTGGCTGGCGGCGCTGGGCTGGGTCCTGGTGCTCGGTGGATTGGGCTTCGCGGGTTACCGGGCGGGCCTGTTCACCGCCGCGGCGCCGCCGGTCGCCGGGCTGACGCCGGAATCCACCACGGTGACGCACCCCGAGTCGATCCGAAAAGCGGCGGCGGTCCCGCGGCGGCCCGGCACTCCCGTCGCCGCGCGCGCCGACACCGCCTCCGCCGCCGTGGCGCCGGCGCCACCCGCCACTTGCGACGCCGCGGTCAGCGCGCTCGACTGGACGACCGCGTTTGCCAAGTGCACCGAGGAAGCCACGCACAGCCCGCTGGCCTCGCGCCATCTGGGAATGCTGTACGCGGAGGGCCGCGGCGTCGAGCGCAGCGAGCGGCTCGCGGCGCTCCATTTTGCGTTCGCCGCCGACAGCCTGGATCCGGTGGCGGTGCTCGAGATGGCCCGGCGCTACGAGAGCGGCCGCGGCGTCACCCTGGATCAGAGCAAGGCCGCCCGGAAATATCTCCTCGCCGCCAACCTCGACAGCATGCCGGAGCTCTTCGCTATCGTGGCGCGCCGCTTCGACGAGGGAAACGGGCTTCCCGAGGATCCCAAGGAAGCCGCGAAATGGTACAAGAAGGCCGCGGATGCGGGAGACGGACCCTCGATGACGCGGCTCGGCGCGGCATTCGAAAAGGGCCGGGGCGTCAAGAAGGACGAGGCCCAGGCCACCTTCTGGTACTCGGAAGCGGCCAAGAAGCAGGAGCCCGAGGCCGAGTATCAGATCGGGATGATGCTGATCAAGGGGAAGGGCGGATACGCGCAGGACGAGCAGAGCGGACTCGACTGGCTCCGGAAGGCAGCGGCCCATGGCAACGCCGCGGCACAACAGGAGCTGGCCAAGCGGGGCGGCTGATCAGTCCATCGACCAGATCAAGGCCCACCCGATCGCGATCCAGATCAGCTCCCGCATTCGGCTCAGCGCCGCGGCGGCGAGGCCCAGCGCCGGGGTCACCCCGATCCAGCCGAACATCACGTAGAGCGCACCTTCCTTCGCGCCCAGCTCGAACGGGAGGAAGATCAGCACGTTGACCACGAGTGAGGAGAAGCTCCCCACCACGAACGCCTTGAGCGGATCGACCCCCAGCCCCATCCCGAAGAGAATCACCCAGTACTCGGCCAGCGCCAGGATCCGCCCCGCCATTTCGAAGGCCAGCGCGGCATAGAATCGGCGAGGATTGCGGGTGTACACCGCCGTAACATGCTCGTCGATTTCGTGGAACGCGGCGGCGCGGTGCTCCAGCCGGACCGCCAGCCGGCGGAGCAGCGGAGTCCGGCGGAGCAGATCGAGGGCGTGCATGGCCAGCCCCTCGCGATGCCGGGAGAACAGGAAGATCGTGACTACGCCCAGCACCAGTCCGGTGGCCACGATGCCGCCCAGGATCAGCGGGGTGTGGGGGAGCATGATGGCGGCGGGGATCAGCGCGCCCAGCCAGGCCAGCACGTGGGCCAGCGCATGCAGCAGCCGGAACGCCACCACCGAGCCGACCGCGCGGCGCCGGCCCAGAAACTTCGTCGCGGCCACGACCTTGAGAGGCTCGCCGCCAAAGCTGGCCAGCGGGGTGGAGTAGTTGACCGCGAAGGTGACCAGCGTGATGACGAACGCCCGCGGCAGGGGGATGGGCTCTCCGCCGTCGGAGGTGAGCAGTCGCCACGCCACGGCGTTGAGGACGTAGACCGCGGCCCAGAGGGGAATGAGGGCCGCGATGACCCAGAGAGAGGAACGGAACACCGTCCAGAGCCGGACGGGTCCGGCATGCCAGACCATGAACGCCACCAGGGTGGCGCCGACCAGGAAGAAGACCAGTCGGAGGGTGCGGCTCACTCAGACTGCCACGCGGCAGCCGCTCGCATGTGCGCCATACGCGGCTTCGAGCACGCGCGTGACGCGGGCGATATCCTCCAGTTGGGGGGTGCCGTCGCCATGATTGATCCGGTCGCCGAACTCGTGAAACAACCGCGCGAACCAGCGAAAATAACTCGACTTGTCCAGTTCGGTGGTGAAGTCCATCTCCAGCGGGCCGTGGCGGCCCTGGAGACGGAGCTGCCCGCCGGTCCATTCGATGCTGCCGTCGCTCCCGGTGAAACGAATCCGGGTTTCCCGGCGGTCCGCGGCCCAGGTGAGGAACATAGTCGCCAGGCGGCCGTCGAATTCGAGCAGGAGCTGCGCCGTATCCTCCACATCGTAGCCCAGGTGACGCAGCTGCCCCCCCCAGGACTGCACCGAGCGGGGCAGTCCCGCGACGTCGAGCAACTGATAGATCAGGTGGGTGCCGTGGTCAAGGAGGATTCCGCCCCGGGCCTCGGTCCGGCGGCCCCGCCAGGGCCGGGCCGACGGGGCGGATCCCGCGTCGGCCGCCATCCGGTAGACGTGGAACTCCGCCAGGTGCCAGTCTCCGATGGCGCCGGCCTCGAGCCACGCGCGCAGCTGCATCCACGCGGGGTTGTAGCGGTATTGATGGCACGGCATGACGACGCGGCGGCCGCCCGCGGCGGCGCGGATCTGGGCGACCTCGCCGCCGGTCAGGGCCACCGGCTTCTCGCAGAGCACGTCGTAACCCGCCTCGAGTCCCCAGAGCGTCAGCTCGAGGTGGCTCGCGGTGGGCGTGCAGATGTCGATGAACGAGAGGTCGAGGTCGGCGAGGTGCTCCCGATCGGCAAAGTGGGGAATCCCCTCCAGCCCCGCGGCCCGGCCGTCCACCGTCGCGACGATGCGGAGCCGTTCCGGGACTCCCTCTCCGCGCAGAAAACCGGGAAGGTGGGATTGCCGCGCCACGCCGCCCAGCCCGAGCACGGCGCCTCGCCGCGGGGCGGTCACGGGACGTTGGCGGGGAGCAGCTCGCCCGGGTGCGCCGCCAGCGATCCGAGCCGCCCGGCGGTGCGCTCATGGGACCAGAGCACCCAGAGCAGCGCCAGGTTGAGCGGCCCCAGCGTGAGCCAGAGAAAGCCGGCCGGCCAGCCCAGGCAGGCGGTCAGGCCGAGCAAAAGAAACCGGACGTTCTGGGCGATGAGCGCGCCGCGGCGCACCGTCCGGGCCTGCCGCTCCGCCCACTCCGAGGCCAGCCCCTCCGGACCACCGGTCCCCCGGAGCCGGCGCACCAGCGTCGTGGAGTGGGCGCACCAGCGGGCCTGCCTGGTCACATAGCTCCGATAGATCGACAAGCCGAGGGTGGCCAGGGGCGTTGCGCCGCGCGACGGAAGATCCTCGGGCAGGTCCAGCTCGCCGCTGCCCGCCGCGATGTAGAGATAGACCTGGCGGATGAAGTCGGCCACGCCCGATTGCAGCGAATGGCTCACCCCGGCCGCGAGCGTCAGGGTCATCACTCCCAGCGGGGCCATGGCGTGCGCCAGCAGCAGCCGGACCATCAGATGCAAATAGAGGTTGACGAACCGCGCGTTATCCGAGATACCGTCGAGGATCCGGCCGAACCGGGTAGAGCTGCCCCGCACCCGGGCCAGCTGGCCGTCGGCGCTGTCGAGGATGTCCGAGACGATGAACAGCGCCAGGCCGGCCGCGTTGAGCCCGGGGCTGCGATAGAGGAACAGATGTCCGGCCAGGAGGCCGATGAGGAGCGCCCCGATCGTGACCTGATCGGCGCTGACCCGGGTCGGGGTCAGCGCGCGCACCACCCGCATGCCCAGCGGACGGAAGAAATGGAGGTCGATCCACTCCTCGACTGCTTCCCCCTTATGCGCCAAGCCGTTCGGCAGCGTCACGCAGAACATCCTCCATGACAGCCAGGGCTTCGAAGGCCTGGGCCTCGGTGATCACCAGTGGCGGGTTGATCCGGACTTCCGGATTGTAGATCATGGCCAGCACGCCGCGGGACAGGCAGCCGTCGAAGATGGCGCGGGTTTCCCGGCTCGACAGCAGCTCGGTGGTGCCCGGCCTGACCAGGTCCATCCCGATCATGAGGCCGCGGCCCCGGACGTCGTGCACGATGGGTATCTCCCGCTCCCACCGCCGCATTTCCGCCAGCATGAGGCCGCCGAGCCGGCGGCTGTGCTCCACCAGTCCTTCCTCGAGCACGATGCGCAGCGACGCCAGCGCGGCGGCCGCCGCGAGCGGGTTGCCGCCGTAGCTGGAGGAGCTCCCGCTCGGGTTGGCCCACGGCTTCGCAAAGGCCAGGCTTTCCCGCGCCATGACGCCGCTCATCGGGAAGCCGGCGCCGAACCCCTTGCCCACCGTCAGGATATCCGGGACGATGCCCTCGTGCTCCACGGCGAACATGGTCCCGGTCCGGCCGAACCCGGTGATCATCTCGTCGCAGATCAGCAGCGCGCCGCGCCGGTCGGCCACCTCACGGAGCGCGCGGAGATATCCCGGCGGCGGCACCACGTTGCCCGCGGTGCCCTGGATGGGCTCCACGATGATGGCTGCGAGATCGTTCGCGGTCTCCAGGTCGAGCTTGCGTTCCAGGAACCCGACGCAGTGCCAGTGGCAGCTCTCGAACGCCATCCCGAACTCGCAGCGGGCGCACTTGGCGTACGGCGTGCTGTACCGCCCCGGGTGCAGCGGGCCGAGGGCGTGCTTGAAGCTTCCGCCCAGGAGCGGGAGCACCCCCGAGGTCTTGCCGTGAAAGCCGCCCCAGAAGCCGATCACCTCGCTCTTGCCGGTGACCGCCTTGGCCAGTCGGAGCGCGGATTCCACCGCCTCGGCGCCGCTGGAGTAGAACTGGGTCCGGGTCACGTCGCCCGGAGCGACCGAGGCGAGCAGCCTCACCAGCTCGGCGCGGTGCGCCGTCGCGAAGCTGCCGACATGGAGCTTCGCCACCTGATCCTGGACCGCCGTCACGTAGCGGGGGTGGGCGTACCCCAGGCTCGCCACCCCGACGCCGGCCAGCAGGTCGATGTAGCGGTTGCCGTCGGCATCCCAGAGCATCGCGCCTTCGCCGTGGTCGAAGGCGATGCGGCTGAACAGCGCGACCGACTGGGTGCCCGGCGCGAGGAATCTGGCCTCGTCCTCGAAGATGGCCGCCGACCGGGGGCCGGGGAGTACGGTATGCGCGGCGACGTCGGTCATGCCAGGACTCCCCGCGGCCGGGCCGCGTGGACGTGACCCGCGATGGCGCGGGCGGCCCAGTCCCGAATCGGGGCGAAGCTGGGCCAGTCGTTGAGGTCGATGAGAACGGGGCGCCGGTCCGGGTCGATGACCACATCGCCGCCGAAAATGTCGAGCTGCAGCTTCCCCGCGGCCCGGAACGCCAGCGCGCGAAGCGCGGGGATGTCCACGTCGGCGGAGGTGACCGGCGCGCCGGACTCGGCGAGATACGCGTGAAAGAGGGTGCCGTCGGCCACGGCGTAGAACTTCACGACCGGGCCGGGCACGTGAACCTGCACCGCGGCAAGGCCGATCCCGCGGGCGGCGAACTCCGCCAGTCCACGGGGAAGATCCGCCACGCCTTCGAGCGCCACCACGTCCTCGGGCCGCTCGGCATGGACCCCGCCTCGCTTGAGCCAGAGGGGACCGCCGCCCAGAAGCCGAAGGTCGGCGCGCTCGGCGGCACCGAGAGGCTCGTCGGTGCGCAGGAGGACGGTCGCGGGAAACGAGAGCCCGCTCCCCCGGAGCGCCGGCACCAGCCGGTGACGATGGCAGGCCAGCACGCTGGACGGGCGATTGAAGAACCGGACTCCCATGGCCTCGTGCGCGACCAGCACCTGCGACGCGGCCGGACCCTGGCACATGTTGAGATAGAGATCCGCCTCGGGCAGCGACCCGGCAGCCACCGCGTGCTCGGTCACCCGCCGGGCCGACCAGCCGAGGGCTTCGAGCTCCCGCACCGCGGCGTCGAGGATGGCCGAGTCGTTGGCCTGGTGCTGCAGCGGTGAGTAGGCCGGGCTTCGGGAAATGGCCACCAGCCGGGGATGGCCCTTGCGAGGGTAGTTCATGCGGGCGGCTCCGGGAGGGTGGGGCCCATGCCTCCGAGCCAGGTGACCGCCTGGGCCAGGTCGCGCCCGGTATCGAGATCCACGATGCGTTCCACGTCCGCGGTCGCCACGTGATAGCCGTGCTCGACCAGCCATCGCAGGAAGCCGCGCATCCGCTGCACGCCGAGCGACACGACGCGCGGCGCGAGATCGCGGATGCCGCTGCTCAGGAAATAGACGCCGCCCGTCACCAGCGCCGGCGTCACCGGCTCCGCTCCGAATGACCGCACCATCCCGTCGGATCGCCGGGTGACCCAGAGCGGCGTTTCGTCATCCACATATGACGTCACCGCGACGCAGGCATCGGCTCCGTCCTGGAGCAGCTGATCGGCCCGGGCAAACAGGTGCTGCCAGTCCGCCGCCCGCATCACGGTATCCACCATGGTGCAGACGATGGGTCCGGGCGGCACCGCCTCGAGCCCCCGGGCCAGGGTATGGAGCGACGACGGCGTGTCGCACGGGACGACGACGAGCCCGGCGTCAAAGGCGTCCCGCGTCAGCGCCGCGGCCTCCTCCATCACACTCCGGCGGAGCGCCGCGGTGATGCTGGTGCAGCCCAGCGACCGCAGGGTTTCCACCAGCCGGAAGACCAGGGGCCGCCCTCCGATCTGCACGAACGCCTTCGGCGTGGCGACGCCGTCGGCCCGGAGTCGGGAGCCTTCGCCGCCGGCCAGGATCAGCGCCTGCACCGTCAGGCCAGCACGGTGGCGAGTTCTGACAGAGTGGCGATGCGCCGGGTCGGAGTCACTGCGGACGGCGGGCGGTCGGGCGGCGCGAGCCAGCAGGTCAGGCAGCCGAGGGCGGCGGCCGGCGCGATATCGGAGAGCGGATTGTCTCCCACCATCCAGCACTCCTCGGGAGGAAGGCCGAGGGCGTCAAAGGCCGCCCGGAAGAGTCGGCGGTCCGGCTTTCGAACTCCCACCACGCCCGAGTCGAACACCACGGAAAAACACTCCTCGATCCCCAGCTCCCGGAGACAGGGGCGGAGGTTGCCGGTGAAATTGGAGATGACCCCGAGCTCGAATCGCCGGCCCAGCTCGGCCAGGAGCGGCCGGTTCCGGAGGGCCACTTCCTTGGCCTCCGACACGAAATCGTCGGTCCAGGCGACCGCATCCACGCCCGTGGCATCGGGGACAAGCCCCTGGAGCAGACGGACTTGGGTCCACACCATCTCGCGAAAGCCGAATTCCGACACCCCGGACCGCTCCATCAGGAGCCGGTCCGAGGCCCGGAAGTAGGCCTCGAAGGTGTGCGGGCCCAGCTTCCCGCCGCGATTCCGGTATCCCCGGTGAAAGCGCTCGCTCCAGCGCCGGCCGTCGGCGTCCAGGGTCCCGCCGAAGTCGAAGAGCACGGCTGACGTCATCGGCGCGGTACCCTTCCTTCGTGAGTGGCCGCTGCCGCCTTGGGCAAGCCGTGTGCCGCCAATCGGGAGGCTGCGGCATGCCTCCCGCGGTATTATTGGAACATGGCCATGGGTCTTTCGCGCCGGCTCGCGATCCTCGCTGCGGGTATGGCGATCGCGCTGGTCCTCGTGGTCACCGAGGTCTCCGTTTCCCTGTCCGAGCGCTCCCGCCTCGAGGACCTCCGGCTGGAGGCGATGGCGGTGGCCTCCACCCTCGCCGACTATCTCAATCGCGCCGCGCCGAGCGGGGATCCGGCCGCCCTCGAGTCGGCGCTGGGCACCTGGGCCGGGCTCCACCTCCGGCAGACCTCCGCCACGGTCTACGCCCGGGGGCGATCGGGACGGCTGGGCCTCGCCGGGGCCACTGACTCGCTGACGCCGCCGCGGCTCACACCCGAAGACGAGCGCGCGTTCGCACTCGACGAGGAAGTGGTCTGGCAGCAGAACGGCGAACAGCCGGCGTGGCACGTCGCGGAACCGCTGGGTTCGAGGAAGCACCCGTCCGGCGTGTTGAGCCTCCGGATTTCCACGGCGCGCTTGCATGAATGGGCCCGGGACGAGCGGCGGCGGAGCTACCTGCTCGCCACCATCGCGGCGATCGTGCTGGGGGCCGGCATCGCGTGGCTCACCTCGCGGTGGGTCGGGACTCCGCTGGAGGCGCTGGGCGGGGCCATGGTGGCCGCCTATGGGGGCGCGAGCAGCGGCCCCCCGGCGCCGGAGCTGGGACCGGAAGAGTTCCGAACCCTGGCCCGGCACTACAACGAGCTGCGGGACGCCCTGGCGCGGCGGGAGCGCGAAAGCGACGCGCGCGCCGCGCTCCTGGCGCTGGAGGAACGGGCCCGCGGGCTCGAGCGGGTGGCGCTGGTGGACGAGGCCTCGACCAGCTTCGCGCACGAGATCGGCACGCCGCTCAACACGCTGAACGGACACTTCCAGCTGCTGCACGAGGACCTGAGTGCCAATGGCGCACCCGACGCCGCCCGGCGGGTCGGCCTGGTGCTGGGGCAGCTGGAACGGGTGTCCGGCATCGTCCGCGCCTGGCTCACCCGCGGCGCGTGGCCGCGCCCGTCCGCCCGCCCGGTGGATCTCCGCCAGGTCGCCCGCCGGATGCTCGAATTCATGGAGCCCTCGCTCGCCGTGGCGGGCGTCACCGCGACGATCGACGGCGGGGACGATCCGCCGGTGATTGCCCGCTGCGATCCGGAGCTGGTCGAACAGATTCTGCTCAATCTCCTCAAGAACGCCGTGGAGGCGCTCGCCCCGGGCGGACACATTGCCCTGGCGGGCGGGACCCAGGGAGACACCAGCTGGCTCACCATCTCGGACGACGGGCCCGGCATGCGCGAGGAGGTCAAGCAGCAGCTCTTCAATCCCTTCGCCACGACCAAGGGACCGCTGGGCACCGGCCTCGGCCTCACGGTGAGCCGGCGGCTGGCCCGCGCGCTGGGAGGCGACCTGATTCACCAGACCACGGCCACCGGCACGTGCTGGCGCCTCACCCTGCCCAGCGTGACCCAGGCGTGAGCGGATCTCCGGGAAGCGCCCGGCTACTGGTCGTCGATGACGACGAGGAGGCGCTCCGCCTGCTGGCGGAGGTCCTGGAACGGGAGGGGTACACGGTGGTGCGGGCTCTCACCGTCGAGCAGGCCCTGCGGGCGTTGGACGCCGCGCCGCCGTTCGACGCCGTGCTGACCGACCTCCGGATGCCGGGCGCGAGCGGCCTCGATCTGCTCCGCGAAGTGCGCAGCCGGGATCCCCGCTCGCTGGTCTTCGTGCTCACCGCCTTCGGTGATGCCAACGCCGCCGGGGAGGCGATCCGGGCCGGCGCCTACGATTTCATCTCGAAGCCCTACGACCTGCCGACCCTGCGCGCCGCGATCGCGCAGGCGCTGGAGCGCCGCCATCTGACGCCCGAGCCCGCATCCGCCAGCGAGGGCCGCACCGAGCTCCGCCGGCCGGTGGTGGTCGGCCACAGCCCCGGCATCATCGAGGTGATGAAGACCGCGGCGCGGGTGGCGCCGAGCCAGGCCACCGTGCTGATCACGGGAGAAACCGGTACCGGCAAGGAGCTGGTCGCCCGGGCCATTCACACCTACTCGGACCGCTCGCTCCGCCACTTCGTGGCGGTCAACTGCTCCGCGCTGGCCGAAGGCGTACTGGAAAGCGAGCTCTTCGGTCACGTGAAGGGGGCGTTCACCGGCGCCGCGGTGCCTCGGCAGGGGCTGTTCCGGGAGGCGGACCGGGGCACGATCTTCCTCGATGAAATCGGGGATATATCTCCCGGCATGCAGTCCCGGCTGCTCCGGGTGCTCCAGGAGCGGGAGATCACTCCGGTGGGCGCCGACAGCCCCATCAAGGTGGATGTGCGAGTGGTCGCGGCCACCCACCAGAATCTGGAAACGCTGGTCAAGCAGGGCCGGTTCCGCGAAGACCTGTTCTACCGGCTCAACGTCGTCACGGTGAAGATCCCGCCCCTCCGGGAACGGCTGCAGGACCTGCCGCTCCTGGCCCATCACTTTCTCCGGGACCTGGCCCGGAGCCACGGGCGCGAGCCGGTGGCCCTCGATCCCGAGGCGGAGTCGCTCCTCCTCGGCTATTCCTGGCCGGGCAATGTCCGGGAGCTGCAGAACGTGCTGGAACGCGCCGTGGTGCTGGCGGCGCAGGGCGTCATCGGCCCGGAGCACCTGCCGATTGATCTCGCCTCGGAGAGCGCCGCGCCGCCCTCTGATTCCCGCCCGCTCGGAGAGGACACCCTGCTCCCCCTCGCGGAGGTCGAAAAACGCCACGTGCTCATGGTGCTCAAGGCCACCGAGGGGAACCGGGAACGGGCCGCTCGAATCCTCGGCATTTCGAGCCGAACGCTGCTCCGGATGTTGCAGCGCTGGGGAATCTCCGCCGGTTAAGGGCCGGACAACTTGTCCCATTCCCGACAACTTGTCGGGACATTCTGTCCACTAACCCGCAAACCGCCCTCCAACTGGGCCGCTGCGGGCCCCACCGTCCGGCATGCTGATTGCCCCTTGGGGGGCCACGATGGTCTTCCCCCCGATCCTGGAGCGCGTACCATGAACCGCAGCAAACTGTTTTCCGCCCTCGCCGCCGCCTGCCTGCTGACGACCGGCGCGATGGCCCAGACCCCGAAGCCGATGAAGCCGACGACGGCGAAGCCCACCGTCGTCGCGACGACCACCACGGACACCACCAAGAAGAAGGTGATGACGCACAAGAGGAAGGGTCACAAGGCGGTCAAGCCGGATTCGACCAAGACGAAGAAGCCCAACTAACCGCACCGCACCTCGTGCCCCCCGAATGCCCGGCCCCTACGGCCGGGCATTCGGTGTGAGCGCCGCCGCGATCTCCGCCGGGGTGGCCCGCCGCGGCAGGTTGCCGTCCCCCGTGGCCTCGGTCGGCACCCGTACCGAGCTGACGGTGCCATCCTCGGTAACCGTCACCACCGCCTGCGCGACGGAGTGCTCCTCCGCGGACTGCCCCAGCGAAATGAGCAGGACCCACCGCCCGCTCCCGCCCCACTGATTCCGAAGCGCATAGACGCCGGGACGACTGGTCTTCTGGAAACTGAGCGTGACCGACCGGCGCTGGCCGTTCACGATCCCTTCGGCGGTTCCCACCGGCAGCGCGTCGTCGACCACGGCGCCGTGATGAAACGTATGCACCACCAGGAACGCGCCACGGGTATCCCGGTCCCAGGGATTGGCGGGGAGCTCGATCGAGATCCAGGGCGGACTGGCCACAGCCGCTGCGGGGGCGAGGAGGAGAAGCGCGGTAAATGCCAGGCGGGAGAACATGAGGCACCTCGGGAGAAAGGGTTGTGCTCCTGAGATGCCGCGAAGGCGCCGCGGGTTTGGGCGGGTTAGCGATTGAGGATGCGGATCTCTCCCTTGAACGATCGGACGATGACGTGGGATCCGCCTTGGCCGGTGACGAAGCTCACCGGCTTGCCCTTGAGCGGCTTCTCCCGGTCGTGCTCCTTGCCGGCGAGGCCCACCACGATCGCGCCGTCGAACGACTCCAGATCGAATTCCGCCGAGATGTCCGGAGGCAGGCGCAGCGTGACGTCACCGCTGTGGGTCACCGATTCCAGCGTGCCGCGGGGATCCACGCTCCCGTCGAAGACGATGGTCCCCGACACCGTTTCCAGGTGGGCGCGGACCACCGCGCCGTCGGTGGCCACGATGGCCCCGCCCACCGTGCTGGCCATGATGTCTCCGCGGGCCCCCCGGAGGGTGATGGTGCCGGCGCCGCCCTTGAGCTGCACCACGTCCATCGGCCCCGAGGCGTTGAGGTTGCCCTCCATCGATTCGGCGATCAGCAGCTTGAGCGACCCCTCGACCCGGATCGAGCCGCTCACCGAGACGCATTCGACCTCGCCGCGCAGGCCGGTCACTTCGATGTTGGCGGTCCCCGATTTGACGAACACCCGGGCACCCCGGGGCACCTTGACCTCGAGCGTGCTGCCGGGCTCGGCGAGGGTTTCGTCCCTGCGCTCGACGCCCATCTTGGCCACCTGCCCCCTGCCGCCGAAGAAGAATCCGGCGCCCGGAGCGATACTGCCGGTCACCGCGATCGAATCGGCATCCCATCCGGTGATGCGGGTGAGCCCCGCCATGTTGGTGATGCGGATCGACGCATCCGGCGCGATGGCGATGCGCCGCTCGATCTTCTGCTGCGCCGCCAGCGGAGCGGCCAGGACCAGCAGCATCGCGACGAGGCCGCGGCGCATCAATCCGCCTTGCCGAGCTCGGTGGCCCGGCGCAGCAGATCCACCTTCTGGCGCCACGCGGCCACCACGAGCTGGGCCAGCCCCGGGTTGCCCGGATCCCGGGCCAGCGCCGCGCGCGACTCGGCGAGCGCCGCGTCGATGATGCGAAGGCTCCGCTCGATCGTGGCCACCGTCCCGGCCGCCAGCCGGGGACGCGCCTGCTCGAGGGCGAGGGTGAGCTCGGCGCTGGCCGCGCTATACTGCGATTCCAGCGCCGTGAGGTTGCTCGATGGCTGGACGGAAGGATGAACCGGCGGCCACCGCCGCATCAGGAGCAGGGTGCCGGCGGCGGACACCGCCACCAGCAGCACCGCCGCCGCGGCAAGCAGCCACGCGGGCAG
Source organism: uncultured Gemmatimonadales bacterium (assembly GCA_963762545.1). Lineage (GTDB taxonomy): Bacteria > Gemmatimonadota > Gemmatimonadetes > Gemmatimonadales > GWC2-71-9 > JABFSM01. Next base: position 202,930 of record CAVXLC010000007.1, read on the forward strand.
CACGACGCGGCCCCGAAGCCGCCTCCGGGAGGCGAGCGCGCGCGCGATGCCGGGCCAGAGGTCGGCCGGCGGCGCCACCGAGCGCGGCAGCGTGCCGACCGCGCCCAGCGGGCGGTGGTGCAGCGCGAGCGCTTCCTGGCACGCGACGCATCCGTCGAGATGGGACTCGAAGGCCCCCGATTCGGCGTCCGGGAGCGTACCCGCCACGTACGCCTCGAAGCGATCCCGCAGCTCGGAGCAGTTCATCGGCCCAGCGCGTCCCGCAGCAGGCGGCGGGCCCGGAAGAGCTGGGCCTTCGCGGTTCCCGTGGCAATGCCCGCCATCTCGGCGATCTCCCCGTGCTGGTAGCCTTCGATGTCATGCAGCACGAACACCAGGCGGGCCCGTTCGGGCAGCGCCGCGATGGCCTGCTCCAGATCCATGGTAACCGCCGGCGCGGCCGGTTCCAGCGGCCGTTCCAGGCGTCCCGGCTCCGCAGTGGTCAGCACCCGCCGTTCCCGCCGGTCGTCGCTCCGCTTGTGGCCCAGGAAGACGTTCACCGCCAGGCGGTGCAGCCAGCTCCCCAGCGCGCTGTCCCCGCGAAAGGTCGGCAGCGCTTCCCACGCCCGGACGAACACGTCCTGGGTCAGGTCGGCGGCGGCGTGCGCGTCTCCCGACATCCGGAGACAGAGCGCGTGGACCCGCCCGACGTGGGTCCGGTAGAGCGAGGCGAAGGCGTCCTCGTCTCCGGCCTGGGCCTTCCCGACCAGATCGTTCATGGCGGCGGGCGGGGTGCGCGCCGGGGCCGGGGAGCCTGAAACGGCCCGGCCGAGCGCGAGCGCAGGAATGGACACGCCAATGGGATGCCGGAAGGCGACCGGGGGTTTGTTCTAGCCCGGCTCGGGAGCCCTGCGTTCCCGGAAGAAGGCCCAGAAGAACACCGCCGCCGCCAGGCCGATCAGCGAGACCACCCGCCACAGCGCGCCGTAGTCCACCTGACCCCCCGATTGGGCGTAGCTGTCCGCCAGGTACCCGGACAGCAGGCCGCCCAGCACGGGACCGCCTCCCAGGATGATGATGCCGAACACGGTCTGGGCCGAATGCCGCACATCGGCGGGCGCCACCCGGTCGGTATAGATGAACGCTCCCGCGAAGAAACAGGCGTAGCAAATGCCGTGGAGGAACTGGCTGCCGACCAGCACCCACACCGGAAGCACCGCGGGAAAGCTCCAGATCGCGTAGCGGAGAAAGTAGGCGAAGGCGCCGATGGTGATCACCCGGCGGAAGCCCATCCGCGCCAGCATCCCGCCCAGGGCCGCCATCACCGCGATTTCGCTGAACTGGCCGATGGTCATCGCGGGACCGATCTGGCTGTCTCCCAGGCCGAGGTGCGAGAAGAACGGCGGCGTCTGGAGAAAGTAGACCTGGTGGATGATGCTGATCGGGAGGCTGGCCAGCACCAGCACGGCGAACGATCGCTCCTGGAGGAGCCCAAACGCCTTCTTGAAGGCCAGCTTCTCGACGGCGTCCTTCCTGGGCGGGGTATGGGGAAGCGACAGGCAATACAGCGCGTAGCCGAACGAGATGATCCCGGAGAAGCGGAGCGAGTCGGCCAGCCGCGCGGTGACGTTGGGCAGCTCGGGGCCCGCCAGGAACGGCGGCATCGCCTGGAGGTGGAGGCCGGTCTGCAGATAGATCATCGGAAAGATCCAGCTCGCCGCGATCCAGCCGATGGTTCCCCAGACCCGCACCTTGGGAAACTGCCCTTCCCGATCGCCGAGGTTGGCGAACGCCATCGAGTTGGAAAGCGCCAGCGTCGGCATGTAGACCACGCTGTAGAGAATCGAGAGGATCAGCCAGGCCGAGAAGCTGTGCTGGCTCGCGGTGATCCACTTGATCACGCCGCCGACGGTGAGCAGCGCCGCCAGGAAGCGTTCGGTGCTGAAGTAGCGGTCCGCCAGCTGGCCCGCGATGAAGGGGGAGCAGATCGCCCCGATCGAGCCGGCCAGCCCCAGGATCGTGCCCATCTGCGTGCCGGTGAATCCGAGGCCGCCTTCCGCGGTGCCGGCGGTGAGGTAGCGCGCGGCGAGCGGGAGCCAGGCTCCCCAGACCGCGTACTGCAGGAACATCATCAGGGAAAGGCGGCCGACGTTCGATTTCATCGGGGCTCCGGCAAGAAGACGTTCGAGCAGGTGGGGCGCGGCGGATGGCGACCGTCCGGAGTATACGTCTCCGGGAACGACTCGGCGAGGGAAGGCTAACCGGGGAGCCGTCGCCGCGAGCCGACCTCCTCCTCGATCACCGCCACCAAATGGTCGGCGAGCCGTTCCAGCTCCTGACTGCGGCGCTTCGCCGAGCGGGCGTACACCGTGCGCGCGGTGCCGAAGACGCCGAGGAGCCAGAGCGGCATCATCACGATCAGGAGCTCGGGACGGTTGAGCGCGCCGCCGACGAGCCCGCCGATCAGCCCGAACCCGCCCCCGCCCATCCCGCCCCCGATGCCTCCGAACGTGGCGCCCAGCAGCTGCGAGAAATTCTCCACGATCGTGATGCGGGTGCGGCCGGCGCGCACCGTGACGTTGACCTCGACGTCGCGGCGCAGTCCCGTGCTCTTGATGCTCCAGCTGAAGGAGCGCCCCAGCTGGCTGACCTGACCGGCATTCCCCATGACCCGCCGGATTTCCTCGACGATATACGGGAACTCGCTGTCCGGGAGCTCCCCATCCACTACCCGCTCATAGAAGATGCGGGTGGGGCCGCCGGCCACCCGGCTGTACTTGCTTTCCGCGGAGAGCGACGCGGACGCCCCGCTGGTGCGCACTCCGAGGCTCTGCGCCGCCGACCGGACCAGCTCGGGCGCGATCCCCACCTCGGCGCCAAGCGCCTCGACGCCGCCCATGGTCATGGCCCCGGTCTGGGTGGGCTTGGTGGCCTCCAGCATGGCGGCGCGCTTGACGATCTCCACCGCCTCGTCGGAGCGGAACTTGCGCCGGGGCTCGACCCCCGTGAGCTCCCGCAGGAGCGCCTCGGGCGATCCGGTGCGCTGCTCCATCCGGATCGCGAGTCCGCGGACCAGGGCGGCTTCCACGCCCGAGCCGGCGGCGGCAAGCCGGGCGCGGTGCAGCACCGGGGCGTCGAGGAACCGGCCCGCCCGCACCGCGTCTTCGGTGGGCCAGCGGCCGGGCACTTCGCCCACCAGCATCTCGTAGACCACCGCCGCCAGGCTGTAGACGTCGGTGCGGGCGTCGAGGTCGGTCATGCCGGCGGCCTGCTCGGGGCTCATGTAACCCGGGGTGCCGAGGGAGAGGCCGGTGCGGGTGATCTTGGTTTCGGACGCGGTGCTCACCGCCTTGGCGATGCCGAAGTCGGCGACGATCGGGTGGCCCTGGGAGAAGAGGATGTTCTCGGGCTTGATGTCGCGGTGCAGGATGCCCTGGGCGTGGGCGTAGGTCAGCGCGTCGGCGACCGGCGCCGCGATGCCCAGCGCCTGGGCGGTGTCCATCGGGCCGGAATCCATCAGCCGCTGGCGCAGCGAGCCGCCGGCGATATAGGGCATCACGTAGTAGAGGAAGGCGCCGGCCTCGCCCGAATCATGGAGCGGGAGGATGTGCGGGTGAGTCAGCTGGGCGACGATCTGGATTTCCTTGAGGAACCGGTCGGCGCCGAGCGTCGCCGCCAGCTCGGGGCGGAGCACCTTGAGGGCCACCACCCGGTGATGCTTCTGGTCGAAGGCCAGATACACCGTGGCCATCCCCCCGCGGCCCAGGAGGTCGCGGAGCTCGTACCGCTCCGCGAGCGCGGCGGCGAGGTCGACGGGGATGGGGAAGGGCACGGGGTGAATATGGCATTTCCCGCGGGTCGCCGCACCTACGCCGCGCCCGCTCCCCTCCCCACGATCACACCCGCGCTGATCCCGCCCGTCACGTTCGCCATGGTGCGGAACATGTCGGGAATGACGTCCGCGCCGAGCAGTATGCCGGTGGCCGCGGCCGGCACGCCGGCCGACGCGAGGATCGGAACCATCACCACGATGCTGCCACCGGGAATGCCGGGCACCGCGAAGGTCGTCACGATCGTCGTGAGCAGCACCGTCACCAGCTGCGCCGGACCGAGGACCACGCCGAAGAGCCGGGCCGCGAAGAGCACCGCGACCGTCTGCCCCACCGCCGAGCCCACCCGGAGCATCGACGCCGCCAGGGGCACCACGAAGGCCACGATGGACGGAGCCGCCCCGAGCCGCCGGGCCGATTCGATCATCGCGGGCAGCGTGGCCATGGTGGAACGCGAGGAGAACGCCAGGGCCTGGGCCGGCGCCAGCGCCCGCGCCAGCTCCCGGACCGGTACGCGCCCCAGAAAGACCGTGACGGGATAGACGATCAGGGCCAGGGCGGCGAGGGTGAGCAGGGTCGCGACCACGACGTAGGACACCAGGGCTCCCGCGACGCTGGATCCCATGCCGGCCGCCAGCGGCGCCGCGAGCGCGAAGACCCCGAGTGGCGCCAGCCGGATCACCCATCCCACCAGGACCATCATCGCCTGGCCCAATCCCGCGAAGAACCGGACCAGCGGCGCCCGGGTGTCGGCGGCCACCCGGGTCAGCGCGAACCCGAGCAGGATCGTGAATACCAGCAGCGGCAGCAGCGAGCCGCTCGCCGCCGCGCCGATGGGGTTGACGGGAATGAGGTCGGTGAGCCATTGCGCCAGACCGGGCGGTGCCGCCGGCGGCCCGGCGACCCCGGCGGCGGACTGGCGCAGCGCCTCGGCCGCCGCGGGGTCGATCCGCATGCGCGCGAACAGCGGGACGCCGATGGCCAGCGTGAACGTCGCTACCGCGGCGGTGAGTCCCACGCCCAGTACCAGGCTCTTGAGTCCCAGCCGGGTCAGCAGCCCCGCGTCGCTGATGGATACGATTCCGGTGAGCAGCATCGCCACCACCAGCGGCACGACGGTCATGCGGATGGCGTTGACGAAGAGGGTGCCCAGTGGCGCGACGCCTCGCGTCAGCGCCAGCAGGAACGGCGCGCCCGACGCGGACGCCAGGAGTCCCAGCGCCAGCCCGAGCAGCAGCCCGGCCAGCACCTGGAGCGCGCCGGCATACGGGCCGCGCGACGCCGCCGTCACTGCGACATGCCGCGCCCCGCGACCGGCCATTGGGCCACCACCCGCTCGCCGCTGCAGACCCAGTACGAGTCGTACAGGTTCACGGTGGGATCGCAGTGACTCGCCAGCAGGAGCACGTGGTCCCCGATCTTGACGGGGCGGGACGGCCGGTCCAGCGTGAGGATGCCGTGCTCGTCCCCGGCAAAGCGGTAAGTGACCTGCCCCAGGCCCCACGGCTCGGGGGGCTGGTGATCGGTGGCCGACGCCTTGTACCCCGCATCGACGGTGATCGCACCCGCCACCGGCTGGCTGATGGCGGTCGTGAGGACGAACAGGGCCGGCTCGAAGTCGTCGAAGATCGGCCCGTGCTTCCCTCCGATGGCCCGATACATCGCATCCATGAACACATAGGAACCGGCCTGGACCTCGGTCACCCCCTCCACCTCGCAGTCGATGTCCCAGGTGCCGGTGCCGCCCACCGAGAGAATCGGCACCTCGAGCCCGGCGCGCTCGGCCATCCTCCGGGTCTCCACCACTCCACGGAGCACCTCGAGATCGGCGCGGCGCCGCTCCTGGTAGCCCGGCTGGTGCATCACGTGGGACGCGAAGGCCTGGAATCCGTCCAGCTTGAGCGACGGCTTCCGCGCCACGTGCTGCGCGAGGGCCACCGCCGCCTTGCCCGGAGCCACGCCGGTCCGGTTGGCTCCGCAGTTGAGATCGACCAGGACGCTCAGGGTGATCTGCGCCGCCGCCGCCGCCGCGGCCAGGAGGTCGACGTTTGCGGCGTGGTCGGTGACCACCCGGAGCGCCGGGTGGGTACCGGCCAGCGCCACCAGGCGGCGGATCCGGAGCGGGTCCACGATGCCCGTCGTGACCAGGATATCGGTGATCCCCGCGCCGATCATCATCTCGGCTTCGCTCAGCTTGGCGACGCAGATGCCGGTGGCGCCGCGCTTGATCTGCGCCGCCGCGATGGCCGGGCTCTTGTGGGTCTTGGTGTGCGGCCGGACCGCCACGGCCTTGCCCCGATAGTGACGGGCCAGGCGGTCCAAGTTGCGCGTCATCGCGTCGAAGTCCAGCACCAGCGCGGGCGTCGGCAAGTCCCACATCAGCGCGGCTCCTCGGCGGGCCCGGTGGTTGCCCGGGGCTCGACTGGGGTTGGGGGTAGTCGCTGCCCGAACAGTCGCAACAGATAGGCCAGGGACGGAATGAGTATGACGGCTCCGGCGGCCACGATCCAGAGCAGGGCCACGAGGGTCCCGTCCGGTGCGGCGCCGCCTCGAATGGTGATCGTGTCCGGCACCAGGTAGGGATACAGCGACGCCGCCCATCCCCAGAGCACGAACGATACCAGCGAGGCCCCCGCCCCGCGCGCCAGGGCGTATCGCCGGGTGACCAGGGACCCGATCGTGAGCGCGGCGGCGACGGCGCCGGCGGCCGGAATGAACCAGAGCGCTTCGCGGAGCGGCGCCACGGTCCCGCCGGCCAGCGCCATCGAGCCGGCCCCGGCCACCACGGCCCCGAGTGCCGCACCCAGCGCGCGGCGGCGGAAGTCCTCGCGGAGCGCGGGCTCCGGCGCCGCCAGCGTCAGGTAGATCGCGGCCAGCATCGCAAAGAGGGCCACCGTGAGCAGACCCACCGCCATCGGAAAGGGCGCGAGCCACGGATGCAGGTAGACCTCGGCGAACCCGGCCCGTCCGACCTTCTCCCGGGCGGCACCCACCGCACCGGTGGAGACCGCTCCAACCACGGCGCCCAGCAGCAGCGGCGTGAGGGTGCTCGCCACGGCGAAGGTGCGGCTCCACGCCGCGCGCGCGCCGGTACTCTGGGTGCCCGAGCTCCGGATCACGAACGCCGCGCCGCGGCAGACGATCCCGACGAGTACCAGCGCCAGCGGCACATGGAGCACCGTGCCCAGCGTCGCGAAGACCGGCGGGAATCCGGTGAAGCACATCACCACGGCGATCACCAGCCAGACGTGGTTGGCCTCCCAGATCGGGCCGATGGCGGTCCCGACGAGCTCGCGCTGCCGGTTCCGGTTGGGCCCGGAGGCCAGGAGATCCCAGACCCCACCGCCAAAGTCCGCCCCGCCGGTGAGCGCATAGGCGTTGAGCACCAGCAGTACGACGCCCGCGGTCGCTTCCGGGAGGCCGATCACGCCTCGGTCTCCCGCACCATCGAGCGGATGACTCCTGTGACGACCACACCCAGGCCGAGATAGATCAGCGTGAAGGCCACCAGCGGCGCCGCGAGGCCGGGCATCGGACTCACCGCATCGGACGTCCGCAGGAGGCCCTGGACCGCCCAGGGCTGCCGGCCGACCTCCGTCACGGTCCAGCCGGCCTCGGTCGCGATCACGCCGAACGGCGCCGCCACGATCAGCGCCCGCAGCAACCAGGGTCGCGCGGCGAGGTCCCGTTTCCGGAGGGCGACCCACCCGCTCCACAGGCTCACCAGCGCCATCGCGCTTCCCAGCGCCACCATGACCTGGAATCCGACGTGAACCGGCGCCACCGGCGGCCAGTCCTCCCGCGGAAAGTCGAGGAGACCTCGCACCGTGGCGTCGGGGTCGCCGTAGGCCAGCAGCGAAAGCCCCTTGGGAATCTCGATGGCGTACCGGGTGGTTCCGGCGTCGGTGTCGGGCCAGCCGCCGATCCGCAGCGGAGCGCCCCGCTCGGTCCGGAATTGCCCTTCCAGCGCGGCCAGCTTGATCGGCTGGGTCGCGGCCACCACCCGTCCGTTCAGGTCTCCCGAGAGCGGCTCCAGGATCGCCGCCGGGGCGCCCACCAGCAGCGCTACCGCCAGCGCGCGGCGATGGAGCGCGCTGCGGCTGCCCCGGAGAATCAGGAAGGCGTGAATGCCCGCGACCGCGAGGCCGACCGCCGCGTACGAGGCCAGCAGCATGTGGATCACCTGGGCGAGCGCGGCCGGGCTCCGCATGCCCGCCAGCACCTCGACCCGGACGATCCGCCCGGCGTCGGTCACGATCCCCGCGGGCGCGTTCATCCACGCGTTCACCATCACCACGAACACGGCCGACGCGGCGCCGGACAGCGCCACGGCCAGACCGGCGGCCAGGTGGGCCCGCGGCGGAATCCGGTCCCAGGCGTAGAGGTAGACCCCGAGGAAGATCGCTTCGGTGAAGAAGGCCAGGGTTTCGAGCGAGAACGGAATGCCCACGATCGAGCCGGCCAGCTGCATGAACCGCGGCCAGAGCAGGCCCAGCTCGAACGACAGCACCGTGCCCGACACCGCGCCCACCGCGAACAGCACGGCCACGCCCTTGGCCCAGCGCCGGGCCAGCTCGCGATACGCCGGCGCTCCGGTGCGCCGGGCCATCCACTCCGCCAGCACCATCATCGCAGGCATCGCGATCCCGATCTCGGCGAACACGATGTGAAAGCCGAGCGAGATCGCCATGTCGGCGCGGGCCGCGAGGAGATCGGTCATCCGGCGCCGATCACGGAACCGGTGCCGCCGGGAAGACGCCCAGGATCACGAGCTCGTAGGGAAGGTGCCCTTCGAGTGGACCCGGGTTGTTGCCCGCCGCCCGCAGCCGGCGCGAGACTTCCGCGAAGCTCACCCGGGGCAGCGCCCAGACGTGCAGGCGAGCCCCGGGTCGGAGCGAACGCACGGCCCGTTCCGGCGCGCTGCCCTCGACGAACACCATCCGAAGGCCCTCGACGAGCAAATTGCCGTCGGTGTCCAGCGCCGAGGCGGTCACGAAGCGCCCGCCGGGAACGACCTCCTGGCGGGCTCCGGTGATCTCCATCACGAAATGGACGTCGTTGTAGAGGGAGGGAGGGGTGTCGAAGGTGACCGTGGTCGGCGTGGCCCGGAGCGCGAGCTCCGCGCTTTCGTAGAGCCCGAAGGTGCGCTTCGCGGCCCCGGCCCGGTAGCCCTCGACCGGATGAAACGTGTCCCGCAGGTCGAGGCCGGCCAGCGTGATCACCGGGTGGATCTCGAACACATGATCGGGATAGGGGTTCTCGAGCGGCGGTACCGGCCGGCCCTGTCGCTCCGGCGCGCCGAGGGCGTGCTCCGGCCAGAGCCGCCAGACCCCGGTGACCGCGAGGACCTGATGGCGCTTGGCGGCCCGCTGGACCAGCGCCACGGCGCTGTCCTGCTCCGCGGCGTTTGCAATTTCCGCCACCATCCGGAGCCCCACCTCGGGGGCCCGTCCCGAGAAGTGCATGTCGCCGTCGAACATCCTGGGCGCCGGTCCGCCGCCGGCATCGTCCACGGTGAAGCGGGCCTCGATCGTGATCCGGTCCTTGTAGGCCTCGATGAAGGACCGCTGCAGGGTGAACCGCACCGGATTGGGCGAGAACCGGATCGCGGCGGTCGTGTAGGCGATCGTCGCGCGGCGGGCCGCATACTGGCACGCCGTGAGCGCGCCCGCGACCACGAGGTACCGCCCGATGCGCCCCATCCGGGTTCCTACCCTCGGATGGAGAAGAGGTCGATCTGGGGCGGATGCAACGGGAGCCCGCTCGCGGTGAGCACGGTGTCCACCCAGGCCTCCCGGGCCTCCGGGCTCAGCCGGTGACAGGTCACACCCAGATCGCCGGCCAGGTGGTCGATCACGCCGTCGATATCCTCCTGGAAGGTCCGGCTCACGTCGCGCTTGCCGTCGTAGGTCGGGGCGTCGATGATCGGCACCTTGAACAGCCGGTCGTAGGTTCCCACCCATTCCCTCACCAGCGCGTCGTACTCGGGCAGCCGCCCCGCCTGGTGGACCAGGTAGGCGTAGTTGTCCAGCACCGAGCGGTCACAGATGACGACCTCGTTCTGCGCGGCGGCGGCGATCTCGTCGGCGATCTGGGTGTGAAGAATCCATGCCTGGGCGGCGAGGGTCGTGTCGCGGTTGATCGGCAGGGGACACCGGCGGGCCACTTCCTTGACCAGGTCCACCGCGCGGTCCTGCCGTTTGAGCCGCGAGGCAAGGTCGTAACAGAGCGTGGTCTTCCCGACCCCGTGGGAGCCGATGAAGGCGATCTTCACGGGTCACCGAACGGATTCTTCTTCGGGCGTACCGGCGGCTCCACGCTGCCGTCGAGCAGGCGCTGCAGCTCTTCCTGGCTCATTTCCCAGGGATCCTTCTCGTACCCGGGGGCCGCCACGGTGCGGGGCCGGCCGGTATTCTCCCCGGTCGGGCTGAGCTCCCAGACGCTGCTGGACACGGGCCGAATCTCCCAATCCTTCCGGTCGCGATCGGTGAATCGCCGAAAACTCATAGGATTACCTTTCTCCCTCCATGGCGACCAAGACCTCGCGGTTCGATCGCTCCCTCGTCGAAGGACCCATCGGCAAGGCGGTCTGGAAGCTGGCATGGCCCTCGGTCCTCCAGAACGTGATCGGCGGCTTGCAGGGCGTGGTGGACCATGCGCTGGTCGGACACCTGGTCGGCTTCGCCGGCAATGCCGGCATCGGCGTGGCCTACCAGATCTTTCTCGTCGTCATGGTGTTCATCGCCTCGATCTTCACCGGTATGGGCGTGCTCATCGCCCGCTACACCGGCGCCAACAACGAGGAGGCCGTCAACCGCACCGCCGTCCAGGCCTTCATCACCGCGGTGGCGCTCTGTGTGGGCTTCCTCGCCCCGGTCGGATATTTCCTGGCGCCCCACCTGCTCGGCATGGTCAACGCCGCGCCGGCGGTCCAGGCCCAGGCGCTGCCCTTCCTCCGGATCATGTTCGTGTTCGGCCTGGGCATGATGCTCTTCTTCATGCTGGGCGGCGCGCTTCGCTCGGCGGGCGACGCCCGAACCCCGCTCAAGCTGGGCGTCGGACTCACCGCCCTCAATGTCGCGCTCAACGTGATCCTCATCCGGGGGCTGGGACCGGTCCCCGCCTTCGGCACCAAGGGCGCCGCGATGGGCACCGTGACCGCCGGCGCGGTGGTCAGTCTGTACGCGCTGGTGAAGCTCTTCAGCGGCCGCTGGGTCATCGACTTCCGCGGACAGAGCTGGAAGCCCGACTGGGAAATCATCAAGTCCCTGTTCCGCTTCGGGCTGCCGACCGGCCTGCAGGGCATCGCCATGAATGTCGCCGGGGTGATGCTGCTCCGCTTCGTCGGCTCGGTGGCCCAGAGCGCCGAAGCGCAGGCCGCATACGCCGTCGGCTACACCGAGCTCTTCTCCCTGGTCACCTGGACCTCGGTCGGGCTGATGGGCGCCACCGCCGCGCTCGCCGGCCAGAACCTCGGCGCCGGCCACCCGGACCGAAGTGTGCGCGCGGTCCGGACGGCCGCGCAGTACGGGGTGGGCATCGCTACCGTGGTCGGACTTCTCTTTCTCTTGGTGCCGCACCTGCTGTTCGGCTTCTTCGGCCTGAATCAGCCGGACGTCCTGCGGCTCGGCGTGCAGCTGCTGGCCTTCCTCAGCGTGTCGGGCCTCTTCATCACGGTCGCACTCACCTATACCGGCGGACTCCAGGGCACCGGCGATACCCGAAGCCCGCTCTACATATCCCTGGTCTCCCAGTTCCTGATTCCCATCGGCCTGCTCTCGATACTCCAGTCGATGCGGCCGCTGGTGCCCTCCAACGTCTGGATGGCCATCGTCATCGGTCATGCCACCCGGTGCACCCTGAGCGTATGGCGGTTCCGCCAGGGAAAGTGGCGGCGCATCGCGGTGCCGGTCGAGCCGGCCGGCTAGGCCACCGCTCGCTCAACGCACCACGATTCGCTGCCGCCACCGTTGAGCCGCACCGACCCGCGCGAAGCCCGGCGGATGCACGAAGGTCGCGCGACGGGAATGGTGCCGAGAAGCCAGCGGCTCACGGTCTGCATGGGAAGCCGCCGATCAAGGGCGCCCGGAGGCTCGCCGCTGCTCCGCGAAGGCGGCGTCGAAGGCCTGCCCCGCGGCCGGAAAATCGAGCCGCCGCACGAACGCCGCCGCCTCCGCGGCGCCGTGCTCCCGGTCCATCTGCGGGTCTTCCCACTCGACCGACAACGGGCCCTGGTAGCCGATCCGGCCGAGCGTCCGGATCACGCCCTCGAAGTCGATGCGGCCCCGGCCGGGAGTGCGGAAGTCCCAGGCCCGGCCCGCCGTGCCGAATTCGGTGTGTCCGCCGAAGGTGCCCGCCTCGGTGGGCGTGGTGCTCCACCAGACGTCCTTTACGTGCGTGTGGAAGATCCTGGAGCCGAACTCGCGCAGAAACGCGAGATAGTCCACACCCTGATAGCCGAAGTGCGACGGATCGAAGTTGAAGCCGAACTGCCGGTGGTTCCGGATGGCCGTGAGTGCCCGCCGGGCCGAGGCGATGTCGAACGCGATCTCCGCCGGATGGACCTCGAGCGCGAAGCACACCCCCGCCTTGGCGAACCCGTTCAGAATCGGCCGCCAGCGTGCCGCGAAATCGGCAAAGCCGGCGTCGATCTCCCCGGGGAGATTGGGCGGGAAGGAGTAGATCCGGCTCCAGATGGAGGAGCCGGTAAACCCGTTGACGATGGTGCGTCCGGTGCGGGCCAGATGCCGCTTCACCGCCGCGGGCGCCGCGTCGAAGAACTTGCGGGCCGCTCGCGCCGTATCGATCATCTCGACGGCGGCCCGGCGGCGGACCCCCTCGGCGTCGCCGTCGCCCCAGACGTGCGCGGGGATGATGGCCCGGTGCCGGGCGTCGATCCGGTCGCACACCGCCTGCCCCACGAGGTGGTTGCTCACCGCATAGCACAGCAGGCCGTGGTCCTTGAGCAGCGTCCAGCGGTCCCGGACGTAGCCACGCTCGGTGAGGGCCCGTTGCACCTCGAAGTGATCTCCCCAACAGGCCAGCTCGAGGCCGTCATAGCCCCAGGCCTTCGCCTTGGCGGCGAGGGCGTCCAGCGGCAGGTCGGCCCATTGGCCGGTGAACAGCGTCAGAGGTCGCATGGGATCCTCACCGCACCTCGCGCAGCGGCACCGCGCAGTGCTCCTTCGCGCTGAGCAGCGCCGCCTCGAGCACCCGCTGGGTCTCGTAGGCATCGGCGAAATCAGGGAGCGGCAGCTCGGGCCGGCGGCGGCCCAGCACCTTGAGGATATCCGCCGCCATGTTCACGAAGGTGTGCTCGTAGCCGAGCAGATGGGCCTCGGGCCACCAGTTGGCGACGTAGGGATGCTCCCCGGCGGTACTGGCCACGATCCGGCGCCACCCCTGGGTGCCCTTGGGCAGGGTCGCGTCGAAGTACCACAGGACGTTCATGTCCTCGAAGGAGAACCGAACGGCGCCCCGCTCGCCGTTGAGCTCGATGGTGTTGTCGTTCAGGTGTCCGGTGGCGACTCGGGAGCACTCGAAGCTCGCGACCGCACCGTCCGACAGCGTGGCCAGGAAGAGCGTCGCGTCGTCCACCGTGCTCCGGCCGGTCTTCCGCGAGCCGGGAATCTTCCTGCGGGTGACGAAGGTCCGGGCCACGGCGCCGTCCACCGACACGATCTCCTGGCCCGAGAGGAAGCGCGCCAGGTCGATGCTGTGGGCGTTGAGGTCTCCATGCGCGCCGGAGCCGGCTTCGCCCTTTCGGAACCGCCAGAGCAGCGGCGTCGCCTTCCCGCCCCAGCTCTGCAGGTAGCGGGCTCGAACATGGTGGATCCGTCCCAGCGCGCCGTCCCGGATCAATCCCCACGCGAGCCCGATCGCGGGGCAGCGCCGGTAATTGAACCAGACGAAGGTCTTGCCCGCGGAGTGTTTCGCGGCGTCCCGCATGGCCCGGGCATCGGCCAGGGTTCCCGCCAGCGGCTTCTCGCAGGCCACGTGCTTCCCCGCCTCGAGCATGGCGATAGCCTGCTCCGCGTGCACGTAGTTGGGCGTGGCCACGTCTACCAGTTGGATCTCGGGATCGTGGGCCAGGAGCCGCCAGTCGGTGGTATAGCGATCGAACCCCCAGCGGAGCGCAAACGGGGCCAGCGTGGCCGAATCTCGCGCGCTGATCGCCACAAGACGGGGGGCAACCGGCAGATCGAAGAACTTGCCGACCTGGCCCCAGGCGTTGCTGTGGGCCCGGCCCATGAACTGCTGGCCGATGAGTCCGATTCCGAGCGACGAGGGCATGTCCAGAGGAAGCTATCCTCCGCCAGCCGGGCGGGGTAGACTTGGATGTCGACGAGAGGAGACCGGTCCATGCCAGCCACCGTGACCCGCCGAGAGTTTCTGGCCGGCGCCGCCCTCGCCGCCACGCAGACGATGGCCCTGCCCATGTTCGTGGACGCCCAGGTCGATCCCCCGTTCAAGATTTCCCTGGCCCAGTGGTCGTTTCACAAGGCGCTCCACGAAGGCCGGATGGACCACCTCGACTTCGCCAAGGTGGCGCGCACCGAATTCGATATCGGGGCGATCGAGTACGTCAACACCTTCTTCAAGGACAAGGCCACCGACGCGGCGTACCTGGCGGAAATGAACCGCCGCGCCAGGGATCACGGGGTCTTCCAGCACCTCATCATGATCGACGTGGAGGGCCGGCTGGGCGACCCCGATCCCGCGCTCCGGACACAGGCGGTGGAGAACCACAAGAAATGGGTGGACGCGGCCCGCACCCTGGGCTGCCTGACCATCCGGGTCAACGCCGAGAGCGAGGGCACCCCCGGGGAGCAGCAGAAGCTCTGCGCCGACGGGCTCCGCCGCCTGACCGAGTACGGCGCCTCTCGCGAGATCAATGTCATCGTCGAGAACCACGGAGATCTCTCCTCCCACGGCGACTGGCTGGCCGGCGTGATGAAGCTGGTGAATCATCCCCGCTGCGGCACTCTCCCCGATTTCGGGAACTTCACCGACTATGACCGCTACAAGGGGGTCGAGGAGATGATGCCCTACGCCAAGGCGGTGAGCGCCAAGACCTACGATTTCGACGAGCGGGGCGACGAGACCACCATCGACTACCGCCGCATGATGCGGATCGTCACCGGCGCCGGGTTTCATTCCTGGATGGGCATCGAGTTCGAGGGAGACCGGCTGAGCGAGCGGGAAGGCGTCGCGAAGACCAAGGCGCTGCTCGAGCGGATTGCCGGGGAGATGAAGGCGGCGGGCCAGGGCGGCTGAGCCCGTCAGGGGCGAATCAGGCACCGGATCGGGATTCCTCCGGTGTTCGATGCCCATCCCACCTGAAACGGCAGACCCATCTCCCGCTCCGGCATCGGGCCCGCCACCAGCATCGCGACGGTCCACCCCGTCCAGCGCTCCCGGATCAGCGCGCCGAGCCGGGCATAGAGATCGCGGAGATCTCTCGACCGCCCGATCCGGACGCCGTAGGGAGGATTGGTCACCAGCAGGCCGGGACCGGCGGGCGGATGCACCGTGGACACCGCGCCGGTTCGGAAGCCGATGTCTCCGGCAACCCCGGCACGCGCCGCATTCGCCTCGGCCAGCGCAATGGCGCCGGCATCGCGATCGCTCCCCGCGATCACTGCCGGCGCCGCAGGAAGGATCCGTTCCGACGCCCGCGCCGTGAGCGCCTCCCAGCCGGCCGCATCGAATCCCGGCCACCGCTGAAAGGCAAAGGCGCGGCCGAGTCCCGGCGCCATCCGGCGCGCCAGCAGCGCCGCCTCGATCGGAATGGTTCCGGAGCCGCAGAACGGATCGACCAGCGGCGCCGTACCGTCGTAGCCGGCCCGGAGCAGCATCGCCGCCGCGAAGGTCTCGCGCAGCGGTGCCTTCCCGCCGGCGGGACGGTAGCCGCGCCGATGCAGCAGCGCGCCCGAGCTGTCTGCGCTGATGGTGACGAGGTCGCGGAGCACCCGCACGATGAACAGCTGGACCGCGGGATCGCCCTCGTCCGCAGCATCGTCGGCGGTGGACGGACCGCCTCCCGGCGTTCCGCCCACGATGGCCTGCAGTCGCTGCGCGATGGCATCGGCGTGGTAGAGCCGCGACTTCTTGGACGTGACCCGGAACCGGACCGGCGCCCCGGCGGGCACGATCTCCCCCCATGGTACCCGCCCGGCCTTCCGTTCCAGCTCGTAGAACGCCCGCGCCGGAAACTCAGCCACCCGTACGATGATCCGGCTGGCCGTCCGCAGCTCGAGATTGGTGCGGTAGATCTGGTCGGAGCTGGCCGCGAATTCCACCCCGCCGGGTTCGGTTCCGAGCGGTGTGATTTCCAGCGCCGCGAGCTCGGCGGCGGTGATCGCCTCGAGCCCCGGCGCGGTCACGGCAAAACAGCGCTGCGGGTGGGCCGGCATGACGGGAATGTAGGCGCGTAACGGGGGCAGCGGCCCCGGAGTACCTTTGCCGAATGTCCGGCCTCCTTGACGGGGGGCCGGCTCTCTCATAGGTTCTCCACCCATAGACATGCTATGGATTGAGGCACTATGGCTGCATCCCGCGATCCCTTCCGGGTCGAGCTCCTCCCCGGCACCCTCGACCTCCT
The DNA here is from genome assembly GCA_963762545.1 of uncultured Gemmatimonadales bacterium. Lineage (GTDB taxonomy): Bacteria > Gemmatimonadota > Gemmatimonadetes > Gemmatimonadales > GWC2-71-9 > JABFSM01. Next base: position 219,343 of record CAVXLC010000007.1, read on the forward strand.
GATCCTCAAGACCCTGTCCCTGGCGCCCATGCACGGCTACGGCATCGCGGGGCATATCGGCCGGCTGTCGGCCGACGCGCTCAAGGTCGAGGAAGGCTCGTTGTATCCCGCCCTCCAGCGCCTCAAGCTCAAGGGCTGGGTCACCGCCGCGTGGAAGCTCACGCCCACCCGGCGCCGGGCCCGCTACTATGCGCTCACCCCCGCGGGTCGCCGCCAGCTGGCCCACGAGGTCTCGGCCTTCGACCAGCTGGTCGCCGCGGTGCAGCGCGTGGTGAGGCCGGCGTGAGCTCTCTGCTTCGGCGTCTCCGCCATCTGCTGGGCCGCCGCCGGTTCGAGGCGGATCTCAAGGACGAGCTGCGGTTCCATGAGGAGATGGCCGCGGAGGACGCGCGGCGCGCCGGAGCCGATCCGGACGCGGCGCGGTTCGCGGCGCGGCGCCGGCTCGGCAACACCGCCCAGGTGGGGGAAGCCGCCCGGGCGGTCTGGTCCCCGCCGGCCCTCGACGATTTCCTGCAGGACATGAAGTACGCCGTGCGCGGCCTGCGCCGCCGTCCCGGCTACGCCGCCGCCGCCATCGTCACCATCATGCTCGGCATCGGCGCCACGACCGCGCTCTTCAGCGTGCTGGATGCGGTCCTGCTCAAATCCCTGCCCTACCCCGACGCTGGCCGGCTGGTGCAGGTCTGGGAGCACAACCTCCCGCGGGACCGGCGCGAGAACCTGGTGTCTCCCGCCAACTTCATCGACTGGCGCGACCGGGCCAGGAGCTTCGAATCGCTCGCGCTGTACACCTGGGCGAGCGCCCCGCTGACGGGCGACGCGCCGGAGGTCCTCTCTGGCCGCGCCGTGTCCACCAATTTCTTCGCCACGCTGGGCGCGCGCCCGGCCCTGGGCCGGCTGTTCGTACCCGAGGACACGCTCGCGGGTGGCTCGGTGGCGATGGTGCTGAGCCACCAGCTCTGGATCCGCCGCTTCGGGGGAGATTCCTCGGTCATCGGCAGGGCGGTGACCCTGCGGGACGGGACCGCCCGGGTGGTGGGCGTGATGCCGGCCGGCTTCCGCCCCCTGGGCGACGAGGAGTACTGGGAGCCGTGGGCCGTGACCGGCGCCCAGCAGGTTCGCCGGGGGCGCTATGCGATGGTGATCGGGCGCCTCCGCGCCGGGGTCGCTGTCGCGGCGGCCGACCGCGAGCTCCACGCCATCGCCGCGTCGCTCGAGGGCGAGTATCCGGACTTCAACAAGGGCTGGACGGTGGACGTGGTCGGGCTGCAGGAACAGGTCACCGGCAAGGCCCGCCCGGTGCTCCTGCTGCTGGCGGGTGCCATCGGAGCCGTGCTGCTGATCGCGTGCGCCAATGTCGCGAACCTCAAGCTGGGCCAGGTGCTGGCGCGCCGCACCGAGCTCGCGGTGCGGGCCGCCCTCGGCGCGTCGCGCGGCCGGATCCTCCGGCAGATGGTGGTCGAAGGGCTGGTGCTCGCGGCGGCCGGCGGCGGGCTCGGTCTGCTTGCGGCGGCGCTGGGCGTCCGCGCCCTGGTCCAAGCCCAGGTGCGGCAGATCCCTCGGCTTCAGGAAATCGGCGTCGACGTCCGGGTCCTGGGATTCGCCCTGCTGATCACCGCGCTGGCCGGCGTGGTCTTCGGGCTGGCGCCGGTGCTGGCGCTGCGGGAGGGCTCGCTGCGCCAGCCGCTCAGCCGGCGCGGCGGCGAGGACGCCGGAGCGCCGCGGGGACGGCGGCTGCGCGGTGCGCTGGTGTCGATCCAGGTGGCGCTCTGCCTCATGCTCCTGACCGGCGCAGGGTTGACGGTGCGCTCGCTGGCCAATCTGCTCTCGGTGGACCCCGGATTCGATCCGCGGGGCGTCCTCACCGTTCAGCTCCGGCTGCCCGGCGACGCGTACGGCACGCCGGACCGGCGGGCGGCCTTCTACCAGGAGCTGGCCCGGCGCGTCGCCGCGCTGCGCGGGGTCGAGAGTGTGGGCCTGGTGAATTTCCTTCCGCTGCGCGGGATCACGCCCGGCACGTCGGTGCACCTCGTGGGGCAGCCCGAGCCACCGGCCGGGCAGGCTCCGGTCACCGAGGTCAATACGGTCGATGCGGGATACTTCGGCGCGATGCGCACGCCGGTGGTACTGGGACGGGGGTTCGCGGCGGCCGATCGGCTCGGCGCCCCGAATGTGGTTCTCATCAACCAGGCGTTCGCGGACCAGGTGCTCAAGGGGTCACCGCCGGTCGGCCAGCGCATCCGGGTGGACATGGCCGAGCCCGACTCGGTGCTCGAGATCGTCGGCGTCGTGGGAGATATGCGGCGCGAGGCGCTGGATGTGGCGCCCCGCCCCGCGGTGTTCTATCCGTTTCTCCAGACACCGCCGGCCGACATGACGGTGGTGCTCCGGGCGTCCGGCTCGCCGGCCGCGCTGGGAGCGCAGGTACGCTCGGAGGTCGCGACACTGGACCGCTCCCTCCCGGTGCTCTCCGTCGAAACGCTCGAATCGCGGCTGGCCGAGACCACCGCCGACCGCCGCTATCCGATGCTGCTCTTGAGCTTGCTCGCCGCGCTCGCGCTGGTGCTGTCGGCGATCGGGCTGTACGGGGTGCTGGCCTACATCGTGGGTCAGCGCTCCCGCGAGATCGGACTCCGCCGCGCCCTGGGCGCCACCGGAGGCGGGATCGCCCGGCTGGTCGTGGGAGAAGGATTCCGCTTCGTGGGCCTCGGCGTCGCGGCGGGTCTGGCGGCGTCGCTTGCGACCACGCGCTTCCTGGGTAGACTCCTCTACGGTCTGTCTCCCGGAGACCCGGTCACCCTGGTACTGGTGGCCGGAGTCCTGATGGGAGTGGCCGCGCTGGCGACGTGGCTTCCCACGCGCCGGGCGCTGCGGGTGGATCCGGCCGTGACACTCCGGGAGGACGGTTGATCGCATCGCTGCTCGCGCAGGCGCTGGTCGTCGCCAACGCCACCATCATCGATCCCAGCGGCAGCAAGCCGGCTACCCAGGGCACGGTCGTCGTGGAGCGCGGGCATGTCGTGGCGGTGGGCCGCACGCCGGCCATCCCCCGGGGGGCTCGAGTCGTCGACGCCCGGGGCAAGTTCCTGGTGCCGGGGCTCTGGGACATGCACGCCCACCTCGCGGCGCTGACGCCGGTGGACAGTGCCCCCGAGCGCTATGTCGGCTACGGCGTGCTGGGCGTGCGGGACATGGGCGGATTCGCCGACACCCTGTTTCCGCTTCGGGGGCGGATCCGGGCGGGAGACCGGATCGGGCCGGAGATCGTAATGGCCGGGCCGACCCTCAATGGCGAAGAGGCGGCGCCGTTCCATCGCAAGGTCGTGACCGATGCCGAGGCCCGCGCCGCGGTGCGCGAGCTCCGGGCGCTCGGCGTGGACTTCATCAAGGTGCACCGCGCCATGGGCCGGCCGGCGTTTCTCGCGGTCATCGACGAGGCCCGCCGCTCCGGCCTGACCGTGAGCGGGCACGTGCCGCTGGCGCTGAGCTGGATCGAGGCGTCGAACCTGGGCATGCGCACCATCGAGCATATCCAGACGGTGTTCGAGAACGAGCAGCCCGATCCCAAGCTGATGACCGGACAGTTCCTCCAGATCGCCGACCGCCTCGAAGGCCCTCACGGCGATTCGATCTGGGCCATCCTCAAGCGCAATCACACTTTCTTCGACCCCACCCTGATCGGCTACGAGGCCAACCTCGACAAGGCCGGGCCCGAAGTGGCCGCGCGGCGGCGGGTGGCGTATGAGCGGATGAAGCGGATCGCGGGACGCATCGCCCGGGCCGGGGTGCCGATCCTGGCCGGCACCGACGTGCTGGAGCGCCACGGAGACATGCTGCTGCTCGAGCTGGAACGGTTGGTGGAGATCGGTTTGACGCCGCGGCAGGCCCTCGCCGCGGCCACCACGACGGCCGCCGAAGCGGTGCTGCACCATGGCTCCGGGCGCATCGAGGTCGGCGCGCCGGCGATGTTCCTGGTGCTCGACGCCAACCCGCTCACCGATATCAGGAACCTGCGCACGCTCTCCGCGGTGGTGCTGAGCGGGCGGCTGATCGAATCCGCGGAGCTGGCCCGCTTGAGGAGTCTGCCGTAGTCCGCGCGGGACCTATTCGGAAAAGACCTGCCGCCGGGCCTGCTCGAGCGCCCGGTCCACCTCCCGCCGGGCCGCGTCGATCTTCGCGATCGTCCCGGCCGACGCGCCTCCGATCTCCACCTCCCTGATCGCATCGAGCGCGCCCCGGTACCAGTCGGCCCAGGCGCGCAGGATCTGCAGCTCCTGGTCCCGGGTGCTCTCCCGCCGAACCGCCGCCACGCTGAGCGCCGTCTCCTTCGCGAGTCGCTCGAGCGCCGCGCGTCGCACTTCATCGACCACGAACGCCGCGGTCGCGCTGTCCGCCGAGACCAGGGCCAGCGCCGTGGTCAGCGCGCACACGCCCACGTTCCCGAGCTCGGCGGCGCTCACGTTGCCGATCCGGTCGCCGTCGGTATGATAGAACTGATCGGTGAAATGCCAGAGCAGGAGCCCGGGCTTTCCCGCCTCGAGGAACGGAGTGTGGTCGCTGCCGCCCTCGTAAGGGTTGGTGCCCACCACCCAGCCGGTGCCTTCGGCCTGATCGAGACAGCGATTCCGGACGAAGTCGTTGAAGTAGTGCGGCGTGAGCTGCGCCACCGTGAGCGGCGAGCCGCCCCACTCGGTGTGATGATCGTCGCCCCGGGTCCACACGGCGGACGGGTCGGGCATCTTCTCGATCAGGAAGGTGCCGCCGATCTTCTTGGTGTCCTCGCCGACCATGTCGAGCGACAGGCCCCAGCGGACCCCGGCGGCCCGCACGGAGTCCTCCTTGAGAAACCGGTCGGTCGAGCTGATCTCCTCGCCCCAGAGAAACGTGATGGTCCGCCCGGGGTCCTGACGGCCGGACCGCACCATCGCCGCGGTCACCCGCGCCATTTCGGCGAGAGTGCCGACCCCCGAAGCGTTGTCGTTGGCGCCCGGCTCCTGAATGTGGGCGCTGAACACGAAGCGTTCGGATGGTACCCGGCTGCCCCGCACCTCGGCGACCAGCGTCAGCTCCTCGGAGCGGTAGATCCGGGTCGCGAGCTCGGCCTTGACCCGGACCGGCCCCCGCGCCAGCGCCCCACGAAGCGCCTCGAGCGCGGCGTAGGAAAGCGGAATGCCCCATCCGGTGTGGGCGGAGTCGTAGGGAATGCCGGTGAACTGGATCGAGGTCCGGTTCACCTCCGGGCGGGTGTACGCCGGCATCGCATAGGCCAGGACGCCGAGCGCGCCGCGCTTGCCCACCGCCTCGGTCCAGAGACTCCGCAGCGAGGTTTCCCCCAGCACGATCCGGCCGGTCACCTCTGCTCTCGCGAACTCCGCGGCGGTCCCCTTGCCCACATCCACCAGCTCGGCCTCCACCCCGCCGGGCGGCGTGGAGACGGAATACATTCCGAGCATGTGACGGTTGGTGGCGTAGCGAAGGATGGGCGCGGATTGGCCCACGATGGTGAGCGAGCCATCCACCGGTTCCCAGGTGGGGGAAGCCATCGGCCGGTGCTCGATCCGGTAGGTCAGCCGGTCCCCGGGTCGGGCCCGTTCGGCCGGCACGAAGCCCGCCGTATCGAGGATGCCCGCCACGCGGGCGATACTGGCGTTGAAGCCGGTGTTGCCCGCCACGCGCCAGTACCGTTCTACGAAGGCGGTGGTCGCGAGGGCGCGCTTCCCGGAGAACTCCGCCCGGGCTTCGGCCCGCGTCCGCGCGAGCCGGGGCGTCGACGGCCGCGTCGCCTGCGCCGCCAGCGGGGCGGGGATGCCCAGCAGGAGTGCCGCGGCCGCAAGCCGCATCCGGGTCAGGCCGTCACCTTCCAGTACACCGCGTAGCGCTCATCGAACAGGCGGTTGAACGGCACCAGGGTCACATCCCGGGCCTGACCCGTGGTCTGGAATTCGCCCGGCCGGCTCCCCGGCTTGATCCAGGTGGACAGGTCGTCGCCCGGCGCCTTGAACGCGGGCGCGGGCACCGGCTCGAGCGGATAATTGGGCACCGTGCGCGGCTTGGTGGGCTCCGCGCGCAGTGTGGCGGGGGTCAGCCCGTCGGTGCCCAGCTTGCCGGCCAGCACCAGGGGGCCGTACATGAACGCCTGGATCGACGGGTCGTCCGGCATCGGATGCGCATGCAGGCTCATCGGCAGCCTGACCGACAGCCGATCGCCGTCCTTCCAGGTGCGGTCCAGGACGTAGTAGCCGCCCGGCGCGGCGAATCCCTCGAGGGCCCGTCCGTTGAGCGTCGCTCCGTTGGCGCCGGTGGCCCAGGAGGGCACCCGGACCCGCAGCGCAAAGGCCGCGGGCTTCGGTGTCCGGATGGTGATCGCGGTGCCTTCCTCCGAGGGGAACCGGGTGTCCTGCGTCACCGTGACGCCCCGCTCCTGCCAATCGAGCTCCGAGGCGGCGAACAGATTCACGAAGAGCCCGCGATCGTCATGGAAATAGATGCTGTCCCCGAGCTTGGCGAACGCCTCGCTCATGGAGCCGGTGCAGCACCAGTAGTCCTGCGTGGGCGTGCCGAACAGCTTCCACAACCCCGGCCCCAGCGAGACGTAGTAGAGCTTGTTCCCGTCCGCGGGATGCTGGCTTCCGACGATACCGTTCCAGAGCGCCCGCTCGTAGTAGTCCGCGCACGCCGGATCGGCGGTCCAGCCGAAGACGTGCCGGGTGAGCTTCATCATGTTGTAGGTGACGCAATCCTCCTGGGTATAGCCGCTCAGCTGGGTCGACAGGATGTTGGGCTCCGATTGCCATCCCTCCCCGTTGCTGGTCCCGCCGGTGGCGTAGGCCCGTGCCGTGGTCACCTCGCGCCAGAAGTACTCGGCGATCCGCCGGTACCGGGGATCTCCCGTCAGCTCGTACCGCCGCGCCGCGCCGATGATCTTGGGAATCAGGGTGTTGGCGTGGAGGCCTTTGAGCTGGTCCACGCCCTGGGCGAGCGGCGCGAAGACCCGCTCGTGATCGAACCGCCGGGCGGTGCCCCGGAGTCCCGGGTCCTGCGCCACGACCGACAGATTGTAGAGCACCTCGTTCATCCCGCCGTACTCCCGCTCCAGCACCCGGGCCATCTCGTAATCGCCCAGTGGCTGGGTCCATCGCGTGGTCCACCGGGCCATGCCCTTGACCAGGTCGAGCGCCTGGCCGCTTCCGGCGAGCGAGTGCATATCCAGCAGGCCGGCCATGATCTTGTGGTAGGTATAGAACGGCGCCCAGACCGGCTGGTCGGCCCGCAGGCGGTCGAAGAACTCTTCCGGAAACGCGCTCAGATACCCGTTGGGCTGCTGGCACCGGGCCAGCTCCGCGACGATCCGCTCGCCGCGCGTCTTGAGCTCCCCGTCCCCCTGCGCCGCCCTGAGCGCGCACGCCGAGAGATAGTGCCCGGTGTAGTGGCCCCGCAGCTCGTTGACCGGCGCCTCCCACCCCCCCAGGGGCTCGGCGCTCGACGGCAGGCCGGCCTGGAGGCGGAAGGTGTGGAGGAGCCGGTCCGGGTCCTGCCCCAGCAGGAACCGGCGGTTGATCTCCATCTCATCGTAGAGTGGACCGGGCAGCAGCCGGATCCGGGAGAGATCGAACGGCACGGCCCGTGGCGTGGCCGGCGAGACCGAACCCAACCATCGGCGCGAGAGCGGCAGCAGACCGGCCGCGGCGGACAGCGTCACGAAATCTCTTCGCTTCATGGAATCCCTCCCAGCTCCTTGGCCCTGGCGATGGCCGCGGCCAGCGTGTCCTGGTGCTTCGTGAACGTGTCATCGACCACGCTGATGGTCGGAATCGGCCCCGGCGACATGGACAGCGTTTGGGGGTTGAACCGGCCGAACCCCGACTCGTGCACCCCGCTGCTCCCCCGCCCCGGCGCCGGGTGGCTCAAGTGGGAAAAGAATCGTGAATGCTTCATCCCCGGCTTCGAATAGACGTGGAACAGCGGCAGAAACTCCATCAGGGCGTCGTAGGGAAATTCTCCGCAGGCCAGCACCCCGGGAAACCGGGTCCGGAGATCCGCTACCATCCGGCGGGTTCCCTCGTGCATGTCGGCCTTCTGATTGTTGATCCAGCCGCCGGAAATATCAAGGAAATAGGCGTCCGCACCGTAGCGCTGGATCACGTCGGCGATCCGGTCGGTGAGCCATCGCCGCCAGGATGCGACGCCCAGATTCATGTATGCGACCCAGCCCTCCTGGTGGCGGTCGTTGTCCCAGTCCACCCAGTCGAGGTCGAACTGGTTGCCGTCGATCCGCTGGGTGACGGCATCCGCGAACTGTGCGAATTCCGGATGCCGCTTGTTCGCGGTGTTCATCCCGAACATCGGCATGAACTTGAATCCGAGGGACTGGCCCTCGCCGATCAGCCGCGTGAGCCCCGCCTCCCCTCCCATTCGCTGGTCGGCCTGGTACAGCGGATAGTTCCAGTAGTAGCGGCCGTCCCACGCCGGCAGGAAGACCAGGACCCGGTCCGCGGGAATCCGGGAGGCCGTCCAGCGGAGAATGTCCAGCATCCGGGCAAAGTCGTTGAAAACGAACCCGGTGTAGTGCGCACCGTGCAGGGACAGCACCAGCGCCGTCTTGCGAAGCCAGTCGGGAGCGTCGGCTCGGGTCTCCCAGGCCGGCAGACGGTAGGCTCGCTCGAGATGGGCATAGTGCCGCTCGGTGGCCGCGTCGAGCGTCCCGCTCTTCGCGAGCCGCCACGCCGGCAGCTGGAGGCGCCGCTGATCCAGCCAGCCCTCGGCCTCGAAGACCGCCTCGGCCCGGTAGCCGTTCTCCCCCGGCTGCAGGAAGAATCGCTTGGCCCGGACCTTGTCGTCGAGCGACGAGAGCGACCAGACCTCCTGGTCGCCGCTCACCACTGCAACGTACGGGGTGCCCAATCCGCCGGCCGTGTTACCACCGAACAGATCGCCGGCGCCGAAGGGATATCCGAAGAGCAGCTCGTCGTCACGGGGGTCGAAGGCGGGATTGCCCGCCGCGGAGATCCTCCCCCGGGGGAGACCCCGAATCACCGTGCTGATACTCTTGATCGGCTGGTCCATCTCCGCCTCGGCATCCCACTCGATGGTGTCCTCGCTCCGCCGGAACCGGGCGGTCACTCGGCCGGATGCCCGCTGCTGGCCGCCCGCCCACACCAGGCCGCGCGCGGTCAGCGTCAGGCGATCCGCCGTGCCCTCGGCCTCCATCTGGCTCAGATCGAGTCCATAGACGTTCTCCCGGGTGAACACCAGGAAGCCGAATCGAAAACCGCCGAATTCGACCGACGGCTCGGGGAAATCGAAACTGAACTTCTGGAAGGCGCGGCCCCGGCCGGGGACGAACACCTCGGACGTGGATACCAGCGGAAGAATCGAGCGGCGCGCCGCCCCGGCGGCGGACCCGAGCGGCGCGCCGGGTGGGATCAGGCCGGAAGCGCCGGTCATGCCGGCGGCACCGACGGCCTTGAGCCAGTCGCGGCGGGAGAAGTCGTCGGCCATCGGGCGGCCCGGAGAGGGGAAGCTGTAGCATACCGTGCCCGCGGGATGATCGCCATTTGCGCCTTTCCCATTGACATTTTAGGGGACCGGCGGAATCTTTCCATAAGATCATTATGGGAATGGCCATGACCGCGTCGCTCGATCTGCTCCAGGGAACGCTCGATCTCCTCGTACTCAAGGCCCTCTCCTGGGGCCCGGCGCATGGATACGCGGCGTCCACCTGGATCGCCCAGCGCTCCGGCGAGGAGTTCCTGGTGGAGGAGGGGGCCTTGTATCCCGCGCTCCACCGGCTGGAACGGCGGGGCTGGGTCGAATCGGAATGGGGGCTGTCCGAGAACAACCGGAAGGCCAAGTACTATCGCCTGACTCCGAAGGGGCGGATCCAGCTCAAGGCCGAGGTGTCCCTCTGGGGGCGGTATGTCAACGCGGTGGGTCGGGTGCTCGGCACCGCGGAAAGGTAAGGATCGGGCATGACCGTTTTTCGTTCGCTGTTCAGGCTCATCGGGCGGGAGCCCGCGCCCGCGGAGGATGTCGCGACGGAGTTCGAGGCTCATCTCGCTTTGAAGGCGGACGCCCTGGCCCGAAGCGGCCTCTCGCCCGAGGACGCCCGCCGCGAGGCCGAGAAGCGGTTCGGCCCGCTGTCGCGCTATGCCGCCGAGTGCCGGGATATCGATCTCGCCGAACGAAAGGAGCGCCGCCGCCGCGAATGGTGGGCCGGTGCGCTGCAGGACCTGCGGCAGGCCGGCCGCGCTCTGCGCCGCGCTCCCGGTTTCACGATCACGGCGGTGCTGGTCCTGGCGCTCGGCATCGGACTCAACGCCACGGTGTTCTCGGTGCTGCGCGGGGTCGTGCTCAAGCCCCTGCCCTATCCGGATCCAGCCGCGCTGGTCAAGGTCTACTCCAGCAATCCCAAGGACGGGTGGCCGCTCTTTTCCGTGTCGCCGGCCGATTTCTACGACTGGTCTCGCGAGAGCAAGGCCTTTCGCTCGATGATGGCCTGGGACGCGTACCACGCGGCGGCCACCGGCATGGGTCCCGCCGAGCAAGTGCCCGTGGTCGCCGTGACCAGCGGATTCCAGGCGGTGACCGGCGTGGCGCCGATGATGGGCCGCGGCTTTGCCGTCCCCGAATTCGACGCCGGGGCGCCGCTGGTGGCGCTCCTCTCCTATGACACCTGGGTCCACCAGTTCGGCCGCGATGCAGCGGTGCTCGGCAAGCGCTGGATCCTGGACGGCGAGAGCTATGAGATCGTCGGCGTGATGCCGAAGGGATTCGAATTCCCGATCGGGCAGACCTCGGCGTGGGTCCCTTTTCACACCCCCAAGGACTATGCCTCCCAGCGAGGCGGGCACTATCTCGATGTGGCCGGCCGGCTGGCCGGCGGCGCCACGGCGACCGGCGCCAAGAGCGAACTGGTCACCCTCGCCGCGCGGATCGCGAAGGAGTTTCCCAAGTCCAGCGCCAACTGGACCGTCGACACGCGGCCCCTGCACGAAGATGTGGTGGAAGACGCCCGCCCCACCCTCATCCTCCTGATGACCGGAGTTGGCCTGCTCCTGATTCTCGCCTGCGCGAACGTCGCCAATCTGGTGCTGGTCCGCGCGATCGGTCGCAGCGGCGAGGTGGCCCTGCGGAGCGCGCTGGGCGCCGGACGGGGTCGGCTGCTGTGGCACGGCGCCAGTGAGGTGCTACTGCTGGTGGGGATCGGTGCCCTGGGCGCGATTCCGGTGGCAGTATTCGGCACCGCCATGATCCGCCGATTCGCCCCCGACGGCGTGCCCCGCATCGAGACGGTCCGCCTCGATGCCCCGTCGCTGCTCTTTACGCTGGGCGTCACCGCGCTCGCGGCGTTCCTGGTGAGCCTGGCGCCAGCCCGCCGGATCGGCCGGGTCGACCTGCGCACCGCGCTGTCCGGCGGAAGCCGCAGCGTGGGCACCCGGCGTGGCTTGCACCGCTGGCTGGTGGCCCTGGAAACCGCCGTGGCGCTGGCCCTCCTGGCGCTGGCCGGCGTGCTGGTGAAGAGCAAGGTCCGGCTCGAGCAGGTCAATCCCGGCTTCGATCCCGGCTCGACGCTGACCGCGAGCGTCTCGTTGCCTGACAAGACCTACGACAAGAGCGAACAGATCGTGCAGTTCCAGAACGAGCTGCTCCGGCGCCTGAAGGAAATGAACGGAGTCACGTCCGCGGCCCTGGTCTTCGGCCTTCCACTGACCGGGTTCGGCTACAGCTCGAGCTTTACCATCGACAGCGTGCCGGTGCCGGACGGGGTCAGCCAGTCCGCCCAGCTCCGCCTCGCCTCCAGCGATTATTTCGCCACCCAGCGCATCCCGGTTGTCGCCGGCCGGGGCTTCACGGCGGACGATCGGCGCGGAAGCCGGCCGGTGGTAGTGATCAGCGCCGCCGCGGCGAAGAAGTTCTGGCCCGACGGGAAGTACCTGGGACGGTTTCTCCGGGTGTCGGCGCAGCCGGGCCCCGATGACGATCGCCCCCAGGGATACGTCATCGGCGTGGTGGGTGACGTGCGGGAGCGCGGCCTCGACCAGGAGCCGCGGGCGATCATCTACGGCAACACCGAGATGGTCCCCGAGAACTATCTGACCATCGTGCTGCGGACCAGCGTGACCCCGCTCTCGCTGGTCCCGGAGGTTCGGCGGGCCATCGCCGCGATGGACCCCGATCTCCCGCTCAGCGAAGTGCAGACCATGGAGTCCGTGGTGCGTCAGGCCACCGCGTCCCAGAGGTTCCGGGCCTGGATCATGGGTTTCTTCGCGCTGCTCGCGGCGGCGCTGGCGGGCCTCGGTGTGTACGGGGTGATCTCCCACATCGTGGCGCAGCGCACCCGGGAGATGGGGCTCCGGCGCGCGCTTGGCGCCAGCGATCGCCAGGTGGTGGCCGAGGTGGTGCGCTCCGGCATGCGGGACGCGGTGCTGGGTGCGGCGTGCGGGCTCGGCGCCGGCTGGCTCATCGCGCGCAGCCTGTCCAGGCTCCTCTACCAGGTGGCTCCGGCGGACCCCGCCGTGCTGGGACTTTCCGCGGCGCTGTTCCTGGGCGTGGCGCTCACCGCCTGCTGGATTCCGGCGCGGCGGGCCACTCACGCCGATCCGGTCGTCGTGCTCCGGGGCGAGTGATTCGGGGCCTCTTCGCCTTCGGGCTGACACTCGCGGCGTGCGCCCCCGCGGCCGCGCCGCCCAGCCCGATCGTGGCCGGGCGAACCGATTCACTCGCGGGCGCGCTGTACCGCAAGTTCGATCTCCCCGGCGTTTCCATTGCCGTGGCTCTGGCGGATGGCCGCATGTGGCGATGGCAGATGGGCAGCGCGGATCTTGACACCGGGCGCCGGATCGAGCGATCCACCGTGTTCCGGGTGGGCAGCGTGTCGAAGCTCTTTACCACCTCGATTGCGGCCCGGCTGGTTGCGGAGGGCAGGCTCGATCTCGACGCCCCGATCTCCCGGTACCTCCCGAGTCTTCCCGATCCCTATCGCAGCCTCACGGCGCGGCTCCTTGCCGGCCACCTCGCCGGCGTCCGCCACTATGGTCGAGGTGAGTTCGAAAACCACACGCACTATCCATCCGTCGCGGCGGCGCTGACGATTTTTCTCAAGGATTCCCTGCTGACGCCGCCCGGATCCCGGTACTTCTATTCCAGCTACGGATTCAATCTGTTGGGCGCGGTGCTGGAGGCCGCCTCCGGAAAGTCCTACCCCGAGCTGCTCGAAACCGAAGTGGCCCGACCGCTGGGGCTGGTGCGGACCGGGCTCGAGCCCTACGGCACGGCGAACCCGGGCCAGGCCCTCCCGTACACCAAGGACAGCAACGATAGGTATGAACCATCGCATCAGGTGGACTTGAGCGACCGGTGGCCGGCCGGGGGCGTGGTCTCCTCCGCGGAAGATCTGGCCCGCTTTGGTCTCGGCGTGTTCAGTCCCGGCTACCTCCCCGATTCGGTGCGCCTGCTGCTGCTCACCTCGCAGCACACCACGAACGGGGTCGCGATCCCGGTCGGGCTGGCTTGGCGCATCGCGAAGGATTCCCTGGGTCGCCGGTACGTCCACCATGGCGGCGCCTCGACCGGCGGCCGAGCGTTCATCTTGGTCTATCCCGATCAGGGAGTCGCGGTGGCCATGCTCTCCAACACCGAGGCCAACTTCGGTGAAGCCGAGGCGCTGGCTTTTGCGCGCCTCGGGCTCGCCTGCCGGTCCGGGAATTTGTGCGGGGTGCCCCGGTAAATCAGGGCACGCCACGAAGCCTCGCGAGGGCCGCGGAGTCGAGCCACCGGCCCCGCAGCACGACGCCAACCGGATGTCCCAGGGTCTCGAACCCCTCGAATGGATTGGCGTCGAGCAGGAGGAGATCGGCGCGCCGGCCCGGCGCCACCGTCCCCCAGTCGCCGGCCTCCCGCATGAACCGGGCGGGTGCGCTGGTCGCCGCCTCGAGCGCCTGGTAGCGCGTCAGCCCGGCCTCGACCAGCGCGTCGAGCTCCCGCTGCAGCGAATAGCCGGGCACCAGGACCGCATTGGGCAGATCGGTTCCCGCGAGCAGGGGAACGCCGGCCTTGGCCAGCGCCCCGGCCAGTCGCAGCTGATACTCGGTCCATCGGTTATACCGGACGCCCGGCTGAACCGGTCGGTTGCCCTTGAGCCGGCTGCTCACCGATGTCCAGAATTCCCGCAGCTCGGCCGGCGCCGCGCGGGCCTCGGGTCGGCTCGTGAGGGAATCGAACCGCCCGGTCGCGATCAGGGCGAGCTGGATCATGCTTTCGAGCGTCGGAGTCACCCACATCCCGGAGCGCTTGATCCGTTCCGCAATCACCGGAATCTGCAGCGTGTCCAGGTCGTGTCCCACCGTCGCCGCCACCGTCTTGTCGAGGTGCTCCAGGCCCGTCATGCCGGACGCCAGTACGCCGTCGAACCCGACCGACTCGGGAATATGCCCTGAAGAGAGCATCTTCAACCGGCGCGACGCACCGACAGCCGCGTCGAACACCTCCTTTGAAATCCCGTCGTAGATCTTGATCTGGTCATACCCCGCGGCATGCTGTGCCACGACGACGGCGTCCGCCTCGGCGGCGGTCGTGGGCGTGACCTTGTTGGACCAGGGAATCCCCGGTCCGGCAATCATCGGCCCGCTCACGATCAGGTTCGGACCGGTCAGCGAATCCGCCTCGATGCTGCGTCGCCACCCGAGCACACGGGGGGAGCCATTGAGATCCCGCACCGTCAATACGCCGTAGCCGATGTATGACGAGAGCTCCTCGGTGCCGGAGAGGTGCACGTGCATATCGGCCAGGCCGGGCAGCAGGTACCTGCCCCGACCGTCCACCACTGTGGAGCCGGCCGGAATCGCCGTCGCGGCAGCCGGGCCGATCGCCAGAATGCGTCCGCCCGCGACCACCACATTCTGGTGCCGGAGCACCTCGGGACCGGCCATCGGCAGCACGGAGACATCGCGGACGGCCAGAGTATCCGGCGCCGGCCGCGATCCGCCCAGCAGCAGGGCGGCGATCAGCGCGTCACGAAACATGGGGAGAGTCCTGGATTGAGAGATGAACCCGCGCCATGAGGGCATCGGCGAACCGGATGGCGCCGGGAAGAAAGGAGCGGTAGAGCCGCCGGGCCAGCGCCCGGGCGGCGGTGCCGGGCCAGGCTCTGGGGAGCAGGGGGAGCGGGAGATCCGGATCGTTCCACGCGATCTCGAGATATTCGAACACGACTGCGAACCGCATCAGGAACGCCTGCTCGGGAGCGCGGGCGAGCCGCGACACGGCGTCCCGGCGATACTTCGCGACAAAGGCGCGGTACCGATCCGCAAGATCATCGAGCGACCAGTGCCGCGCGACGAATTGGCGGTCCCCTTCCCCGTGCACCCTGCGGCAACGGAACACATCCAGCACGTCCCGGATGCCCAGCTCGGCGGCGGCCGAGAGCAGTCGGGCCGACCGGTCCCGCGGATGAATCAGGAGGCCGGCCCCGGTCGACGCGAAACCCTCGACCCGCGCGATTCCCCGGAACCGCTCCCGCTCCACGCGCCCTTCCGACCCAGGCTGGAACTGCACCAGAGTCCACTCACCGTCCCACCCTGCGGGGGCCTCCTGCATGATCTTCTCGAGGCCGGCTTCGGCCTCGGCCCGCGCGAAGGGAGTCAGGCGGTAGAGCTTCATCCGGCCGACGGATCGCGAGGCCAGCTCCCGGCTCCCCTCCATCCGGTAGAGGGTCTGCCGGATCGCCCCGGTCTCATGCCCCAGCGCGCCCAGCGCCGAGACCAGCCAGGGTCCCGGCAGCTCGCCGCCACGCCGCGTGCCGTAGTAGCTGAACGCCGAGTAGACGCTGTAGCTGACCGGGGCGTCCAGGACCGCGGCGCGGTAGGGGGCCGGCGAACCGGTGGGACGGCTGATAGTTGACATGTTCATAGGCATGTACGGATTCTTGTCAACTATTGTTCCAGCCGTCCCGGTCGTCTGGTTGCGCCGGGTCCCCGCCCGGCGTTTCTTGGGTCCCATGTCCCGGTCCGAGCTGCTTCCGCTGATCCGGTCCGCCGCGGAACACCCGCGGCGGACCGCGATCGTCGATGCCGCGGGCGACCACCGCTACGCTGACCTGCTGGACGTCTCCGCCCGCCTCGCCTCCGCTCTCCTCGACGGCGTCACGGACTTCGCGGAGGCGCGCGTCGCGTTCCTGGTGCCTCCGGGGTTCGATCATGTCGCGGTGCAATGGGGCATCTGGCGGGCCGGCGGGGTGGCGGTGCCGCTGGCGACCTCGCACCCGGCCTCGGAGCTCGAGTACGTGATCCGGGATTCCGGTGCCGGCATCGTGGTGGGTGACGCGGGGTCCGAGGCGTTGCTCGAGCCGCTCGCGCGGGCTGCCGGCGCGCGCTTCCTCTCCGTGGCCGAGGCGCGGCGTCATGATCCCGGCGCGTTTCCGGTCGTGGCGGAGAAACGGCGCGCCATGATGGTCTACACCAGCGGAACCACCGGAAAGCCGAAGGGTGTCGTGGTCACCCATGCCAACCTCCGGGCCCAGATCACTTCGCTGATCGAGGCGTGGGCCTGGAACGCCACGGACCGGATTCTCCTGGTGCTGCCGCTGCACCACGTGCATGGGATCGTCAACGTAGTCGGCTGCGCTCTGTGGTCCGGCGCCGTGTGCGAGATGCTCCCCAGATTCGACGCCGCGGAAACCTGGCAGTGCCTCGAGTCGGGCCGGCTCACCCTGTTCATGGCGGTGCCGACCATCTACCACAAGCTGATCGGCGCGTGGGACGCGGCATCTCCGGAGCGTCAGGCCCGCATGTCGGCGGCGTGCCGGGGCCTGCGGCTCATGGTCTCGGGCTCCGCCGCGCTGCCGGTCCAGACGCTGGAACGCTGGCGCGAGATCAGCGGGCATACCCTGCTGGAACGCTACGGCATGACCGAGCTTGGCATGGCGCTCTCAAACCCGCTCGCCGGGCCACGCCGGCCGGGCTTCGTCGGCGTGCCGCTGCCCGGGGTGGAGGTCCGCCTGGTCGACGATCGCGGTGACGGGGTGCCGCCCGGCGCGCCCGGCGAGATCGAGGTACGGGGCGACAACGTGTTCCTGGAGTACTGGCGCCGGCCGGCTGACACGGCCGCCGCGTTCCGGGACGGCTGGTTCAGGACCGGCGACACGGCCGTGGTCGAGGACGGATCGTTTCGCATCCTGGGCCGGAGCAGCGTCGACATCATCAAGACCGGGGGATTCAAGGTATCGGCCCTCGAGATCGAGGAAGTGCTGCGCACCCATCCCGCAATCGCGGAATGCGCCGTCGTGGGCATTCCGGACGAGGAGTGGGGTGAGCGGGTCTGCGTGGCGGTGGAGCCGGCCCCCGCTGCCGAGCTCACGCTCCAGGCGCTGCAGGCGTGGGCGAAGGAACGGCTGGCCCCCTACAAGGTGCCCCGGGCCTTCCGAACGGTGGCCGCACTCCCCCGCAATGCCATGGGCAAGGTCCTGAAACCCGAGGTCGCCGCGCTGTTCGCTGCAGCAAAGCCCTGATTCGCTGCGTCTTCGTTTACGGGCTCCCTCCAATGCCGTATTGGTCCCGGTGACCACCGGGGCTTCCCTCCGCCCGGTCCCGAACCGTACCGGCGACGCGGGAGCTCATATGATGGAAGGTCTGCGGCAGGACGTGCACTACGCCCTTCGTACCCTGCGAAAGACGCCCGGCTATACCGCGTTCGCACTGCTGACCGTGGCGCTGGGCACGGGAGCCAGCACCGCGGTGTTCAGCATGGTCAACGGAGTGCTGCTTCGCGCCCTGCCCTATCCCAACGCCGATCGGGTGGTCCGGCTGACCCAGCCGCAGGAGCGGAACGCCGGCACCGATGCCGGCTTCTCCGTGGTCGAGGTCGGTGACTTCCGCGCCGCCCGGACGCTCGACGGCGTGGCCGAGTACCACTCGATGCCGTTCCAGCTGTATGGCCGGGGCGAGCCGCAGCGGGTCCAGACCGGCGTGGTGTCCGACGTGTTCTTCGATCTCCTGGGGGTGCGCCCGCTGCTGGGGCGGTTGTTCGCTCGGGGCGAGGACGCGATCGGCGCGCCGCCGGTCGTGGTGTTGAGCTATCGCTACTGGCGGGAACGCCTGGGAGGCGATCCGGCCGTCGTGGGCAGCACGTTCACCATGAACGACAAGATTCACCAGATCATCGGCGTGCTTCCCCCGCTGCCGGCCTATCCCGACGACAACGACATCTGGATGCCCGCCGGGGCGTGTCCGTTCCGGTCCGACCCGAGCATGATGAACATGCGAAACATGCGCATGGTGCAGGCCTTCGGACGGATTCGGGCCGGAGCCGATGTATCCACCGCCCGCGCCGAGGTGGCTGCGGTCGCGCGGCGCCAGCACGACGCGTATCCCTCGGCGTATCGGCCGACCAATCCGCTGGGTATCGCCACCACGCAGCTGTTTACCGAGCTCACGGGCCAGGCGCGGCCCATTCTGTTCACGCTGCTGGCCGCGTCGGGGTTTCTGCTCCTCATCGCGGCGGCGAATTTCACAAACCTCACCCTGGCCCGGCAGCTCCGCCGGTCGCATGAGTTCACCCTCCGCGGGGCGCTCGGCGCGGGTGGCGGGCGGCTGGTGCGACAGCTCGCCGTCGAGAGCCTCTGCATCACCGTGCCCGGCGGCGCTCTGGGGACCCTCATCGCCTTGGCCGGGCTGGGCGTGTTTCGGCGCCTCGCCGAACGGGTGACGCCGCGGGCAAGCGACATCGGACTCGATATCCGGGTCCTGGGTTTCGCGGTGCTGCTCAGCATCCTGGTGGGGATGCTGGCGGGGGTCGCGCCGTTTGCGCGGGTGCGCCGGACCCTCTCCGAGGCGGCGCGGCGGGGAAACGCCGCCAGCGACGGCCCCCGCGAGGGCCGGCTCCGGAGTACCCTGGTGACGGTGCAGCTCACCGTCGCCTTCGTCGTGCTGGTCGCGGCGGGGCTGATGACCCGGAGCCTGCTCCTCCTGGAGCGCGTGGACCGCATGCCCGACGCGGCGAGCGTGGCGACGGCACGGGTGGATCTCGACTGGACCCGTTATACCTCGAACGCGCAGGCGAGACTTTTCTCGGATCAGCTGCTGGAGCGACTCGAAGGCACGCCCGGGGTCGAGACGGCGGCGATCGCCTCGGATTTTCCGCTCAACAGCGCCCAGCCGTTCCGGGTGCCGTTCCTGGTGTCGCGCGCCGAGGGGGAAGCGGCCTCGATGGTGCGTGCCGACATCACCTCGGTCGGCCCCGGCTACTTCGCCGCGATGGGCATCCCACTGCTGGCCGGGAGAGTATTCACGGCGGCGGACCGCGACACGATCAGTGCGCCCGCGATCGTCGGGCAGCGATTCGCCAGGACCTACTGGCCCGGCCACGATCCGGTAGGTCAGCGGGTGTCGGCGGACAGCGGGCTGACCTGGCACACCGTCGTCGGGGTCGTCGGTGATGTCCATCAGAACAGCCTGAGCGGAGAGCTGACCGACGAGGTATATCTCCCCTTCGCATCCTCTCCGTCGACCACCCTCCGCGTCTTGATACGCACCAGAGGTGCGTCGGAGTGGGTCGAGGGCCGGCTGCGTGCGGTTGTCAAGGAGCTCGACGACAAGCAGCCCATGGACGAGTTCCGCACCCTGCTCGACGTGCGCAATGGGCGTCTTACAGGGCCGCGCCTGACTACGGTGCTGCTCTTGAGCTTTGCGGGCCTCGCGCTGCTGATCACCGCCGCGGGGGTGAACGGTGTGGTGGCGAACAGCGTGGGCCAGCGGCTCCGGGAAATCGCGATCCGGCAGGCCCTCGGCGCAACGGGGCGTCAGATCATGGCCAGCCTGCTGGTGCCCCTGCTCATCACGATCGGGGTCGGTCTCGCGGCGGGAGTGCTCGTTGCGGCACCCCTTTCACGACTCATGGCGGGACTGCTCTACCAAGTGCGACCGACCGATGTCCTGACCCACGCGACGGTCGGACTGATGCTGGCGGCGGTGGCTGTTCTTGCCGCCGTGATTCCAGCCCGGATGGCGCTCCGGGTGGACCCGGTCCGGGTGCTCCGGGGCGAATAGACAGGCCTCACGGCGCCGTGGCCATCGGCGGCGACCCGATGGGATGCAGGCCCTGGAGCAGCCCGGCCAGCGCAAGCACCGTTTCCTCTCCCGCGGGCGGCCCCACGATCTGCATGCCGACGGGCATGCCGTCCGGGTCGAGGCCGCAGGGCACCGATGCCACCGGCAGGCCGGCGAGGCTGAGCACGAACGTGGGAGCGAACCAGTCGACGTAAGTCTGCATCTGCTTCCCGGCGACGGTCTCGGGATAGTTCTGCTCGACCGGAAACGGCGGCACCGCCATGGTGGGCGTGATCAGGTGATCGTAGCGCTGAAAAAGCTCATGGAGTCGGTGCCAGATCCGCCCCCGCACCGTCTCCGCCTGCCCGAGGTCTCCGCCGACAGCCTCGACACCCGCTCTCGTATTGTTCCGTACGTTGACTCCGAAATCTTCCAGCATGTCCATCCGACCCGACATCCACGACGCGAACCAGTGACCCCGAAGGGCGAGGAATGCGTCCCGGCCGTCGCTCAGGTCCAGATCGATCGAGTCTACGTGCACTCCGTGTTGCGTCAGCTGGTCGGCGGCGCGGCGACACACCGCCTCAATGGCCGGATCGATGCCGATCCGGGCAATGTCGGCGCAATAGGCCACCCGGAGCCCGGGCAGCGGGCCCTTCCCGACGGCGGCGACGAAGTCCCGGTGCTGCATCGGCTGCCAGAGCGGTGAGAGCGCGGATGGCCCGGCGATGGCCTGAAGCATGAGCGCCACGTCGAGCGCGGTACGGGCCATCGGGCCGCTCACCAGGAGGGTGTCCCACACGAAATCGGTCGGCACGGTGGGCACCAGTCCGGGTGACGGTCGGAGCCCCACGACGCCGCAGAAGGAGGCCGGCATGCGGAGCGAGCCGCCCAGATCGGTGCCTTCGGCGAGCGCGATCATCCCCGTGGCGAGGCCGACCGCGCCGCCGCCGGTGGATCCGCCGGCGCTCTTGTCGGGGTTCCAGGGGTTTCGAGTCCGGCCGAAGACGTCGTTCCAGGTATTGCCTCCCGCCGCGAACTCCGGGGTGTTGGTCTTCCCCAGGATGATGGCATCCGCGGCACGGAGCCGCTGAACCACCAGCGCATCCTGCGCGGGGACGTGATCGGCGTAGAGCGGCGAGCCGAAGGTGGTGCGCAGGCCCTTGACCTGGGTCACGTCCTTGATGCCGACCGGCACGCCGGCCAGCGGGCCGACCGGCTCTCCGCGCGCAATGCGCTGTTCCAGCGCGCGGGCGTCGTCCAGCGCCTGCGGGTTCAGGGTGACGATGGCATTGAGACGGGGATTGAGTGTCGCGATGCGCCCGAGCGCGGCCTCGACCACGGCTACCGGGCTCAGCTCCCGGGCGGCGACCCGTCGTGCGACGGTCGCAGCGCTGAGATCGTGCAACTTCACTGCGGGCCCCCGGGGTTCCCAGCGTTGGATCCGGCGAATCGCTTGATGTCACCCGGCATTGTTTCCCAGTCTGCGGTCCAGTTCCGCGCTCATGGCCTCGAGACCCTGCCTCAGCATCATGCGGCTCACCGAATCGAGCAGCCGCTGGCCCACCATGGCGATTCGGCCGCCGACGGTCATATCCGCCTGGTAGTGCATCGTGGTGCGGAGACCCTCGGCGGTGAGCCGGACCGCGGCGCCGCCGCGCGTAAAGCCGAAGCGCCCCTGCCCTTCGATCTGCATCCGGTAGCTCTCGGGAACCAACTTGTCGGTGATCGTGACGACGATGTCGAATTCGGCCGCCGTGATCGGCCCGACGCCGAGGCTCATGGTGCCCTCATACCGGTCCTCGCTCACCCGCACCATGCTGCTGGCGCCGGGCAGCGTCTTGGCCAGAACCTCCGGATCGAGCAACAGCTTCCAGACTACCTCGCGCGGACCGGGGAAGGTGTAGGTGCCTTCGACGATCATGGCGCGCTCTCCCCTGCCATGGCGATAAGCACACTCGGGCCACGATCGAGGCGAAGAACGTCAGGGGGGAGGAAGCGCGGTTCGACCGCGGCCTGGTGGCGCGCGCCGTGGACCATCATGGTGAGGTGATCTGGACCGGGCACGCGGAATCCCGCGAGGGGGCGAGGCTTAACAATATGCCGGGTGGGTCCCGGCACAAGGGAAGTCTCCATGACTTTGTCTGGACGAAATTCGCGCACTCAGCCCGCGGTCCACACCCGGTACCGGGACCTGATTACCGCGGCGCTCCCCTCCTGGCAGAACCGCTCGACCGACGGAGGGGACTGGACCGAGTGCCCCGACCCGAAGCGGGGAAGAGAGGTGATGTTGTCCAACAGCAGGACAGCCGCGGCTGCGCCGCTGATCCTGCTCAGCATCACGGTGCAGCCCGACCCGACGTGCACCTAGCGTCACTCCCGGTGAGCGATCGGGAGGACGGCGGCAGCTCCTAGATGCGATCGCAGGCCCGGGCGAGACGCTCCAGCCCGTCGGCGACGTCCGCCTCGCTCATGAGCATCTGGGGCGCCATCCGGATCACATGGCCGTACATCCCGCCGGTGCCGATCAGCAACCCCTCCTCGCGGGCCGCCTGGAGCAGCGCCGCCGCCTTCTTCGGGCTGGGCTCCTTGGTGTCCCGGCTTTCCACCAGTTCCATCGCCTGCATCAGTCCCATCCCGCGCACTTCGCCGATCCACTCGTGCCGGGCGAACAGCCGGTCCAGTCCGGCGCGGAGCTGGCGGCCCCGCTCGGCGCTCCGGGCCGGGACGCTCTCGCGTTCCATCACGTCGAGCGTGGCGTCCATTGCCGCCATGGAAATGGGGTTGCCGCCGAAGGTGGAGATGGTCTTGCCCTTCCAGCTTCCCGCGATCTCGTCGGTGGTGATCGTCGCGCCGACCGGGAATCCGCTCGCCACCGCCTTGGCCATCACCATGATGTCGGGCTCGACGCCCCAGTGCTCGATGCCGAACCACTTGTCACCCGTCCTGCCGAACCCGGCCTGCACCTCGTCCGAGATGAACAGGCCGCCGTACTTCCGGATGATTCCGGCCACCAGCTTGAAGTAGCCCGGCGGGGGCACCACGTACCCGCCCACGCCCTGGATGGTTTCCGCGAAGAACGCCGCGGGCCTGCCGCTGGTGGTGGTGAGGATCGCTTCCTCCACATCCCTGGCGTAGCGCTCGGCGCACTGGTCGTGCGGCGGGCCGAAGGCGCAGCGATAGCAATAGGGCGACAGCGCGTGCTTGACCCAGGGCACCGAGGCGCCGAGCGGGTTCCAGCCGCTCACCGCGGTCATGTTGGTGGTCAACACCGAGCGGCCGGAATAGCCGTAGCGGAGACAGACGATCTCGTCGCGGCCGGTATACATGCGGGCCAGCATGATCGCCGTCTCCACGGCCTCGGTGCCGCTGTTGGTGAAGAAGGTCTTCCGGAGCCGGCCCGGGGCCAGCCCGGCCAGCCGCCGCGCCGCGTTCACCTGCGGCTCGGTGAGGTAGAGGGTGGATGTGTGCCCCAGCCGGCCGACCTGCTCCCGCACCCGCTCGACCACCTCGGGGTGGCAGTGCCCGATACCTGTCGTGAGGATCCCGCAGAAGAAGTCGAGGTAGTCCCGGCCGTCGGCGTCGGTCACGGTCGAGCCGCTGCCCTCGACCAGCACCAGCGGGTCCTTGTAGTAGGGTGGCGCGGCCGGAATGATGAAGTCCTTCCAGGCGGACTTGACGGACTGGGCGAGATCGAGGTCGGTTGTCATGGGTTGTCTTTCTGGCTGGTCACCGGTAACGAATCACCACTTGGATATTACCACCCGCTGGTCAGTATAGAACTGGACCGCATCCTTGCCCTGGGCCTTCAGGTCTCCGTAGAAGGACCCGCGGGAGCCGCCGAACGGAAAGAACGCCATCGGCGCCACGACGCCGATGTTGACGCCGATCATGCTGATGCCGGCCCGGTAGCGGAACGCGCGGGCCGCGGCGCCGCTTCGCGTGAAGAGCGAAATCGCATTGCCGTACGGATTCCGGTGCACCAGCGCGATCGCGTCCTCCAGCGAGTCGGCCCGCGTGAGTCCCGCCACGGGGCCGAAGACTTCCTCCCGGCCCAGCGACATGTCCGGTGTCACGTTCTCGAAGACCGTGGGCCCGAACCAGTGACCGGCCGGGTGCTTGGCCACCGTGGCGGTGCGTCCATCCAGCAAGAGCGTAGCTCCCTCGCGCTCCCCGCCGGTCACATAACCCGCGATCCGCTCGCGGTGTCGCGCCGAAATCACCGGCCCCATGGTGACACCGGGTTCCAGCCCGTGGCCCAGGGTGAGCCGCGCGGCGCCCTCCAGCACGGCCTCGCGCATGGGGCGGTAGGCGTCGCCCACGCCCACGACGATGCTGCCCGCCAGGCAGCGCTGCCCCGCCGCGCCGTACGCCGAGGCGACCACCGCCTTCGCGGTGGCGTCGTAGTCGGCGTCGGGCAGCACGATCATGTGGTTCTTGGCGCCGCCCAGGGCCTGGACCCGCTTGCCCGACGCCGCCGCCGCCGCGTAGAGGCCGCGCGCCACCGCGCTCGAGCCCACGAACGACACGCCCCGGACGTCCGGATGCGTCAGCAGCGCGTCCACCGCCCCGCGGTCGCCATGTACCACGTTGAGGACGCCCGGGGGCAATCCCGCAAGCGCCGCCAGCTCCACCACCCGCTGGTGGGTCAGCGGGTCCCGCTCGCTGGGCTTGAGGACCACCGTGTTCCCGGTGGCCACCGCGAAGGGCCAGAACCAGAGGGGGATCATCACCGGAAAATTGTACGGCGTGATCACCGCGAAGACCCCGAGCGGCTGGCGGACGGTTTCGCAGTCGACGCCGGCGGCGATGTTCTCCAGCGTTTCGCCCATCATGAGGGTCGGAATGGCGCAGGCGTGCATCACGCTCTCGATGCCCCGCGTGATCTCTCCTTCGGATTCGTGCCGGGTCTTTCCGTGCTCCCGGGTCATCAGCTCGGCCAGCTCGGCCTGGTGCTGCTCGAGCAGGGTCTTGAAACGGAACAGCACCGCGATCCGCTCCACCACCGGCACCGCGCGCCAGGCGGCAAACGCCTGCACCGCGGCGGTCACCGCCGCCCCGACGTCCTCCCGCGTGGAGAGGGGAACCCGGCCCAGCAACTCCCCGGTGGCCGGGTCCGTGACCGGGAGCGAATCGGCGCCCGAGGACCTGCTCCAGCCGCCATTGATGTAGTTGGGAATGGTCACGGTGAGAAGCTACCCCGCGGGCCCGCGATAGTCACGCCCGCAGGTCCGGGGCCTCTCCCTTCGCGGTGAACGTGGCGACCACGTCCCACAGCTTGAGATGGCGCTCGCGCCGATTCTCGGCGTCGAGATTGGCCACCCGCGCCTTGAGCAGATCTTCGAGCGTGAGCACACCCACCACCGTCCCATCTTCGTCCGATGTCGTAACCGGCAGGCGGGTCAGTCCGGTTTCCGCCATGCGATAGACCGCCACCCGAAGCGGAGTATCCGGCCGGATCGCCATCAGGTGGGCCGATGCGCCGGTCTGCCCCATCGCCCGGAGGGTCTCCTCCAGGGAAGCGGTGTGTGTCTCGGGGTCGATCACGTCGCGCACCAGCAGGATCTCCAGCGGATCCACCGTGTATTCGCGGCTCAGATGGAATCCCCGCCGCGCCACCTTCTCGGTGAGGATGGAGCGCGGCAGTACCAGCACGGTGAAGGCATGCGCCACCACCACCGCCAGGAGCATCGGCACCAGGGCGTTCAGGTCATGGGTGAGCTCCAGCCCGAACACCACGGCCGTGAACGGGGCCCGCATCGTCCCACCCAGCACCGCCGCCATCGACACCAGCGGCCAGAACCCGGCCCCTTCCGCGGGCAGCACCAGGGATTCCAGTCCCCCCAGCGCACCACCCATCATCAGCAACGGGGCCAGCACGCCCCCCGAGGTGCCCGATCCCAGCGAGACGGCCCAGATGACCGACTTGACCACCAGGACGCCGCCGATGACCGCGAGGGTCTCGTGTCCCTGCAGGAGTCCGCCGATCGTCTCGTAGCCGACGCCGAGCGCCTGGGGAAAGAGCCAGCCGCCCAGGCCGACGGCCAGGCCCCCGATCGGCGGCCACCACATCCAGTGGATCGGCAGCTTGGCGAACGCATCCTCCGACCGATACACCATGGTAGTCATGAGGGCGGAGAGCAGGCCGGCCAGCAGGCCGGCGATGACACAGGCGCCGAGGCCTGCCAGTCCGATGAAGGCGGGATGGTTTGGCACCGGGAAGAGGGGTCCCGGGCCGAGCAGGAACTGACGCGCGGCAAACGCCGTCACGCTGGCCACTGCGACGGGAACCAGGCTGCGCGGCTTCCACTCGAACAGGAGCAGCTCCACGGCGAGCAGTGTCGCCGCGAGCGGTGCGGCGAAGGTGGCCGACATGCCCGCCGCGGCGCCGGCCACCAGCAGCGTCTTCCGTTCCACATCGGTCAGGTGGAAGAACTGCGCGATCATCGATCCGAACGAGCCGGCCGTCATGATGATCGGCCCTTCGGCCCCGAAGGGCCCGCCCGAACCGATGGAGATCGCGGCGGACAACGGCTTGAGAAAGACCACCTTCGGCTCGGCGCGGCTCCCCCGCATCAGGATCGATTCGATCGCCTCGGGAATGCCGTGGCCGCGGATCCGCTCGGACCCATAGCGCGCCATGATCCCGACCATGGCCGCTCCTACCACGGGTACCAGGATCACCCAGGCGCCGAGATGGTGGCCGGCCGGCAGCGCCGCGCCGAGGCCGATGCGCTGATAGAAGAAGAGGTTGGTGAAGAAGGCGATGAGGCGGAGCAGCACCACCGCGAGAAACGCCCCGAGCACCCCGATGACCAGCGCGAGGCCGGAGATCATCACCATCCGGGGCGAGGCGGTGAAGTCGCCCAGGGCGCCCAGACCGCTGAGCCGCGAGCGGGGCGGCGTCAACGCCGGGCCCGTTCGCTGCGGACGATGGCCATCATGGCCGCGACGAGTCCCTGCGCCCGGGAGCGGATTTCGAACTGATGCAGCACCGAGAGCGTATGGAGGATCTGCTCCCCGGCATCGGTCAGGCTCACCAGGGCGCGGCGGTGATCCTCGGGGTCCCGGCGCCGATGAATCAACCCACGCTGCTCCAGCCGGTCCACCAGCCCCACCACGCTGTGATGCCGCAGCTGCAGCCGCTCGGCGAGGTAGGCGATGCTGGCGGGCGTGCCTGGCGGAGCCCCCTTGATCGCGAGCAGGAGCTGGTGATGCTGCGGCTCCAGCCCGGCGCCGCGCGCGGCCTGCTCACTGACCCGGAGGAATCGCCGGATTTCATGACGGAAGTCGGCGAGCGCGCGATAGTCGACGCGGGGATGACGAGACGACGGGGTGGACGCAATCATATCGTATTACGATATAATTCTAGCGGGCCGGCTCGCCCGCCGCAACCCGGCCCGGCGCGGCCCCGGGGCCGCGCGCTGATAGCTTTCGTCCTCCTCCGACGGGATCGGGCATGGCCCTGCTGGGCATGCAGGACGTCACCATCGGCTTCGGCGGTCCGCCGGTGCTCGACCGGGCCAGCTTTTCCATGGAGCGGGGCGAGCGGGTGTGCCTGCTGGGCCGGAACGGGGCGGGCAAGAGCACGGTCATGAAGCTGCTGGACGGCACTATCGCGCCCGACAGCGGGGAGATCGTGCGGCAGACCGGGACGACCATCGCCCGCCTGGAGCAGCAGGTCCCGCCGGATCTCGTCGGGTCCACCTACGACGTCGTCGCTGCCGGATTGGGGCCCGCCGGTCTGCTTCTGGCCCGCTACCACCAGGCCGGCCACGAGGTGGCGAGCGGCGCCGGCGCCGGCGCGCTGCGGGAGCTCGACCGGCTCCACCACGCCCTCGACGCCGCGGGGGCCTGGCAGATGCAGACCCGGGTGGAGACGGTGCTCTCGCATTTGGGGCTCGACCCGGACGCGCCGTTTGCCCTCGCCTCGGGCGGACGCAAGCGGCAGATCCTCCTCGCGCGGGCGCTGGTCCGCCAACCCGACGTCCTCCTGCTGGACGAGCCTACCAACCATCTCGATATCGAAGCCGTGGAATGGCTGGAGCAATTCCTGATCGATCGCGCCGCCACCCTGCTCTTCGTAACCCATGACCGGGCGTTTCTTCGCCGGGTGGCGACCCGCATCGTCGAGCTGGATCGGGGCCGCCTGGCCGATTGGGGTTCCACCTACGACACCTACCTGGCCCGGAAAGCGGCCGCGCTCGCCGCCGAGGAGCGCGAGTGGGCCGAGTTCGACAAGAAACTCGCTCGGGAGGAGGTATGGATCCGGACCGGGATCAAGGCCCGCCGCACCAGGAACGAAGGGCGGGTCCGCGCGCTCGAGGCGCTCCGGAGTGAGCGCGGGGCGCGGCGGGAGCGGGCCGGTACCGTGCGGCTCAAGGCGGAGGAGGCCGAGCGCTCCGGCAAGCTGGTCGTGCGGGCCGAAACGGTGGGGTTTGCCTACGGAGACCGCATCGTGGTGCGGAACTTCACCACCACGATCATGCGGGGCGACCGGGTCGGACTCATCGGGCCCAATGGGTCTGGCAAGACGACCCTGCTCCGGCTGCTGATCGGCGCGCTCCCGCCGGCCACGGGCACCATCACCCTGGGAACCGGCCTGCAGATCGCCTACTTCGATCAGCTGCGCGAGCAGCTCGATCCCGAGCGCACCGTCTTCGAGAGCGTGGCCGACGGCGCCGACTTCATCGAGATCGGCGGTGTCCGCAAGCATGTCCTGGGCTACCTCCAGGAGTTCCTCTTCCCGCCCGACCGGGCCCGCACCCCGGTCAAGGCGCTCTCCGGAGGCGAGCGCAACCGGCTGCTGCTCGCCCGGCTCTTCACCCGGTCGTTCAACCTGCTGGTGCTCGATGAGCCCACCAACGACCTCGACATCGAGACCCTCGATCTGCTGGAGGAGCTGCTCCTCGGGTTCTCGGGCACGCTCCTGGTGGTGAGCCACGACCGGGCCTTTCTGGACAACGTCGTCACCAGCACCCTGGTGCTGGAGGGTGGTGGCGTCGTGGGAGAGTATGTCGGCGGGTACACCGATTGGGTGCGCCAGCGGCGTCCCGCCCCGGCGGCCAAGGCCGGCGCGAGCGCGCGGCGGGCCCCGGAACCGGCGAGGCCGCGCGCGCCCAAGCCGCGCCGCTTGACGATGAAGGAGGCCGGCGAGCTGGCCGCGCTGCCGGAGCGGATCGACGCGCTGGAAGGGGAGCGGGAACAGCTGTACCGGTCGCTTGCGGACCCGGCCCTGCTGCGCGACGGCAAGGCCGCCGCCGCCGCGACGTCACGGCTGGCAGCGCTCACGGCCGAGCTCGATGGGTTGACTCGACGCTGGGAGGAGCTGGAGACCGTCGCGTCCGGCGGGTGATTCGTCCTGCGGTGCCGTCAGGGCTTCGGCGCCGGCCCCCACCCCCCGCCGAGCGCCTTGTAGAGCCGCACGGTGGCGCCGAGATACTGCCGCTCGGTCTGGGTCATGGTGAGCTGGGCCTGGAAGAGCCCCCGCTGAGCATCCAGCACCTCGAGGTAGCTCGATACTCCATTTTCATAGCGGCGCCGGGCCAGCTCGAAGGCCCGGCTCAGCGCCAGCACCTGGGTGTTCTGCGCCACCAGCTGATCCTTCATGAGCCGGAGGCCCACCAGCGCGTCATCCGCTTCCTGGAGGGCGGTGAGCACGGCCGTGTCGTAATGGGCCCGCGCCTGCTCGACGCGGGCGCTCGCGGCGCGCTGCTGATTGAGCAGCTTGCCGCCCGTGAAGAGCGGCACCGAGATGCCCAGCTGCGCGAAGTACACCTCGGCCGACGAGTCGAACAGATTGTGAACGTCGGCCCGCTGGCGCCCGTACTGGCCGGTGATCGCCACCCGGGGCAGCCGGTTGCCCAAGGCCAGTCCGACCCGGGCGGTGGCGGCCTGGAGCTCGCGCTCCGCCCGCCGGACGTCGGGCCGCCGCAGGAGGAGCGCGGCGGGAATCGAATCGGGCACCGCGACCGCCTGGACCGCGTCGGCGAGCGGCTTTCCCCGCGGCAGCAGCCCGGGAGCCCGCCCCAGCAGCACCGAGAGCCGGTGCTCCGTCTCGGCGCGCTGCCGGGCGAAGTCCGCGACCCGCCCCGCGGGATCTGCGGCTTCGGCCTCGAATTGTCGCACGTCGAGCTCGGAGATGACCCCTTCGGCGAACCGGCGTCGCGCCAGCGCGAGCGAGGCCCGGCGGGTGTCCAGGGTCTGTTCCGCGATGGAGACTTCCTGGTCCAGCTGGCGGAGATCGAGGTAGGCGGTGACCACGTCGCTCACCAGCGTCACCACCGCCGAGCGCTCCGCCTCCTCCTGCGCCGCGAGATCGAACCCCGCCGCTTCGGTCTGACGCCGGAGCCTGCCCCAAAAGTCCAGCTCCCAGGCAAGATCCGCGGTGAGCCGTACCACGTCGAAGTTCTGCGGAGGAAACGACCCGAACACGCTCTGGTTGGTGCTGCGCGCCCCGTTCGCGGTGATCTGGGGGAAGAGGTCGCCGCGCGCCACGCCGACCAGGGCCCGGTATTCCCTGACCCGCGCCACCGCGAGCCGGAGATCCTGGTTGCCGGACATCGCCGCCTCGACCAGGGCAACCAGCACCGAATCATCGAGCACGGCCAGCCAGGGACGGTCGTTCAGAGTGTCGAGGCCCAGGGGCCGGGCGGTCCAGGGCCCGGGGGTCGAATCGCGGCGGTCCGTCGCGCGAGCCGCCGCCAGCGAGTCGAGGAAGGCGCGGGTGCTCGGCGCGGTCAGGCTGTCCACCGGCCGCACCGCGGCCGGCGTGGGCTGGCGGATCCGGGTGGACGGTCCCACCGCGCAGCCGAAGGCGGCGAGCAGGACCAGGACCGCCGGGAGCGCGACGACGCATCTCAGTGCTCCGCCGCGGCGACCGGAGCGCTCGGCGCCGCCGCCCGCCCGCGCCGCGTGAACCCGGCAATCACCGAGAAGAACAACGGGATGAAAAAGATGCCCACCAGCGTGGCCACCAGCATGCCGGCGAAGACACCGGTGCCGATGGAGTGGCGGCTCGCCGCGCCGGCGCCGCCCGCCACGACCAGAGGGGTCACCCCGAGAATGAACGCCAGCGAGGTCATCAGGATCGGGCGGAGCCGCTGCCGGGCCGCCTCCCGCGCGGCATCCTTGACGGAGTAGCCCCGGGCCAGGAGCTCATTGGCGAATTCCACGATCAGGATCGCGTTCTTGGCCGCGAGCCCGATGACCGCGATCATCCCGACCTGGAAATACACGTCGTTCGCCATCCCGCGGAGCCAGGCCCCGAGCAGCGCCCCGAACACGCCGAACGGCACGCCCAGCAGCACCGCGAAGGGAATGGCGAAGCTCTCGTATTGCGCCGCCAGCACCAGGAACACCATGATCAGCCCCAGCACGATGACCAGCGAGCTGCTGCCCGACGAGATCCGCTCCTGGAACGTCTGGCCGCTGTATCCGTAGCCGATCCCCTGGGACGCGTATTTGTCCGCTACCAGTCGCTCCACCGCGGCGATGAGCTGCCCGGAGCTCTTGCCCGGCTTGGGTTGGGCCGTGACCAGCGCGGACGGGAATCCGTTGAACCGGGAGATGATGCTGGGTCCGCCCCGCATTTCGGTCGAGACCAGCGCGGAGAGGGGCACCATGTCTCCGTGCGAGCTCCGGACGTAGAACCGGCCAATGTCCTCGGGCTTCTGACGGAACTCGCTGTCCGCTTCGGCCTGCACCCGGAAGGTTCGCCCGGCCAGGTTGAAGTCGTTGATGTAGAGCGAGGACAGCATCGCCTGCAGGGTGCTGAAGATCTGCCCCGGCCCCACCCCCCGCGCGTACGCCGCGTCCTGGTCGATCTTCACGTAGATCTGCGGCACGTCGGCGCGGATCTGGGTGACCGCGCCCTGCACCTCGGGGAGCGCGTTGGCGTCCCGGACGAAGTTCTGGGCGATCGCGGCGAAGTCCCGGTACTCCGCTCCGGTCCGGGCCTGAAGATTCATCTCGAGCCCGCTGGTCCGACCGAGTCCGGGGATCTCGGGGAAATTGAAGCCGAACGACAGGGCCTCCTTGATCCCGAAGAGCTGCCCGTTGATCCGCGCGAGAATCCCGTCGAGACTCTGGCTCTTCCCGGAGCGCTGGCTCCACGGCTTGAGCCGCACGAACATCGTGGCGCTGTTGGTCTGCTGCGAAAAAGTGAGCAGGTCGAGCCCCACCAGGGTGACCGACGACATGATCGAGGGATCTGCCAGCACGATCTTCTCCACCTTCGTCACCACCGCTTCGGTGCGCTGCCGCGACGCGGCGTCGGGCAGTTGCACCGCGAGCACGAAGAAGCCCTTGTCCTCCAGGGGAATGAAGGCGCTCGGCACCTTGCGGAACAGCAGCAGCGTCAGCCCCACCACCACCAGGAACACGGCGATCCAGCTGCGCGGGCGGGCCACCATCCGGCCGGCCGCGCCCAGGTAACGGGTCCGGATCCGCTCAAAGAGGCGATTGAACGCCTGAAAGAAACGATTCTCGGTCTCCGCCGGGGAGTGCTGCAGCAGGCCGGCACACAGCGCCGGCGTCAGGGTCAGGGCCACGATGCCGGAGATCACGATCGCGATCACGATGGTGAGGGCGAACTCCTTGTACATCGCCCCGGTGATTCCGCTGATGAAGGCCACCGGCACGAATACCGCGCAGAGGGAGAGCACGATCGCCACCAGGGCTCCGCTGACCTGCCGGATGGCCTTGTCCGCCGCCTGCCGGGGCGGTAGATGCTCCTCCTCCATGATCCGCTCGACGTTCTCGATCACCACGATCGCGTCGTCGACCACGATGCCGATCGCCAGCACCAGGCCGAACAGGGTCAGCGTGTTGATGGTGAACCCCAGGATCTCCAGTCCCAGGAAGGTTCCGATGATGCTGACCGGGACGGCCAGAATCGGAATGACCGTGGCCCGCCAGCTCTCCAGGAACAGGAACACCACCAGGGTCACCAGCAGCATGGCCTCGAGCAGCGTCTTGACGACCTCTTCCATCGAGGTGGTGATGAACGGGGTGGTATCAAAGGGAATCGCGTACTTGATGCCCGCCGGAAATCCCTTCTGCAGCTCGTTCATCCGTTGCTCGACGGCGCCCCGCACCCGGAGCTGGTTGGCGCCGGGGCGGGCATACACCAGGAAGAAGGCGGTCGGACGCCCGCTCAGGCGTCCCCCGGCGTCGTAGCTCTGCGCGCCCAGATGCACCCGTGCGATGTCGCTGACCCGCACCACCGAGCCGTCCGGCCGGGACCGCACGATGATGTTCCCGAATTGCGCCGGCTCGGTGAGCCGCCCGCTGGTGGTGACCGGCAGCGTGAGCTCGGTTCCCTTCGGCGCCGGTTCCCGCCCCAGCCGCCCGGCGGGGTGGGTGACGTTCTGTTCCCGCACCGCCTGCGCCACGTCGTCCACGGTGATGCCCAGCTGGGCCATCTTCTCGGGGTCGAGTGACATGAGCATGGAGAAGTCCGCCCCGCCGAAGACCTGGGCATTCCCTACCCCGGGAACCCGCTTGAGCTCGTCGCCCACGTACAGCGTGGCGTAGTTGCTCAGGTACAGCGCGTCGTAGCGGGGATCGTCCGACACCAGCGCCAGCACCATCAGGATGTTGGTGTTGGTCTTCTGCACCACGATGCCCTGGCGCCGAACCTCCTCGGGCAGCTGCGGCTCGGCCAGCTTGACCGCATTCTGGACTTCGACGGCGGCCAGGTCCTGGTCCCGGGAAATATCGAAATAGACCGAGAGCGACATCACCCCGGTGCTCGAGTTCGCCGACTGGTAGTAGAGCAGGCCGTCGAGCCCGGAGAGCTGCTGCTCGATCGGTGCCGCCACCGCCTGAGCCACGTCCTCCGCGTTGGCGCCGGGATAGATCGCGGTCACCTGCACGGCGGGCGGCGTGATCTGGGGAAATCGGTTGATCGGCAGCCGGACCAGGGCAAACCCGCCCAGCAGCGTGATCACGATCGAGATCACCGCCGCCAGAACCGGCCGGCGAATGAAGAAGTAGCGGATCTCCCCGGGCTGCTCGCTCACTGGGGTTTCCCCGGTGCAGCGCTGCCGTCCCCGGCCGGCACCGGATGCACCTTGGCGCCGGGCCCCACCTTCTGGATACCGTCCACGATCACCCGGTCCCCCGACACCAGCCCCGATTCGATCACCCACTGGTTGTCGGCCCAGCTCGTTGCGATCACATCCTTGACCCGGACCGTGTCCCCGGCCGCGACCACGTAGACGGTCTGTCGGCCCAGCTGCTGCAGCACGGCACGCTGCGGCACGACGATCGCGCTGTCACGCACCAGACCGAGCAGCCGGATCCGAACGAACTGTCCCGGCACCAGCAGGTGATCCGGATTGGGGAATTCGGCCCGGAATTGCTGGGTTCCGGTGGCGGGGTCTACGACCGGATCCACGAAATCGAGCCGGCCCTGGCTCGGCGCCGGTCTCCCGTCCGGCAGGATCGCCTGGAACTTGAGGCCGCCGTCCGGCACCAGCATGCGGGCGGAGCGCGGGTCGCGGCGCCACGCCAGCTGCTGCTGGGCGGAAGGCCGGAACACCACGTAGATCGGGTCCAGGACATCGATATAGGTGAGGATGTCGTCGGTGCCGCGTACCCTGGCGCCGACTTCCAGCAGGGCCTTGCCGACCCGGCCCGACAGCTCGGCGCGCACCATGGTGTCGTCGAGATTCTTCTTGGCCCGGTCCGCGACGCCCCGGGCTTCCTCGACCGAGGCGTCGGCCTGCTTCACCTGCGCTGCGGCGTTGTCGTAGTCCTGGCGCGAGATGGCGTTGTCTGAAAGCAGGGCGGCGAAGCGGGTGAGTGTCTGCTTGGCGTTGACCGCCCGCGCCTCCGCCTCCGTGAGCCGGGCCCGGGCCGCGCGCCAGTCGGCCTCGAACGCGGTCTGGTCGATTTCATAGAGCACCGCGCCCGCCTTCACCACCTGTCCCTCGTTGAAGGGACGGGCCTTCACGACGCCGGCCACCTGGGAGCGCACCTGCACGCTCTTGGAGGCCTCGACGCTCCCCGCGAACTCGAAGACCTGTTCCAGTCTTCGGGGCGCGATGTCGACGACCGCGACCTCGGCGGGAGGCGGTGCGAACGGAGCCGCCGGTTTGCTGCAGGCGAGGGCAACCAGGGCCGCTGCGGAAACGAGTGCCGCACCTGTGGCGCGCTGTCGTACGTTACGCATCCGGTCCATCCGGGAAGAGCTGCATGGTGACGCTTCAGAGTCCTCGCCCTGCCACGCCCGGACCGGAATTCCGGCGCCGAGGGGATGGGTATAATAGCGACACCCCATCGGCTCGGCCGAGTCCCCGCCGGGCGAAACGGTGGATATGGACCCCCCCGGCCCCGTGCCGGTGTGAGCCCCCGAGGTCCGGTGTCGATTCGGCGCTCTCCCGAACGACTATCTGGCGTCCCCACCGTCCACACCAACTGGAGCGAGCCATGAAATACCTGTGCCTGATCTACGACGACGAGACCACCTGGGGTAGGATGCCGAAGCCGGAGGTGGACGCGATGATGGCCGAGTACGGCGCCTTCACCGCCGACATCAAGCGGAGCGGACATTACCTGGGCGGGAACCCGCTGCAGCCGACACAGGCCGCCTCCACCGTCCGGGTGCGAAAGGGCAAGATCTCGACCACCGACGGCCCGTTCGCGGAAACCAAGGAACAGCTGGGCGGATACTATCTGATCGAGGCCAGGGATTTGAACGACGCGATTCAGGTCGCGGCCCGGATTCCCTCGGCGCGGGTCGGCTGTGTCGAGGTACGTCCCATCATGGACTTGAATGCCGGCTGACGAAACCCGGAGCGTCCTGGAGTCGCTCTATCGGACCGACTCCCGGCGCGTCCTGGCTACCTTGATCCGCCTCCTCGGCGACTTCGACCTCGCCGAGGAGGCGTTGCACGAAGCCTTCGCGGCCGCGCTGGCGCGCTGGCCGGACAGCGGAATTCCGGAGCATCCGCGGGCGTGGCTGGTCTCGACCGGCCGTTTCAAGGCGATCGACCAGCTGCGCCGACGAGCCCGATTCGATGCCTCCCTGGCCCTGGTGGCCGAACGGTTGGGGGACCCGCAGGCCCCCGCGCCGGACCTCGAGGACGAGGGAGTGGAGGACGACCGGCTTCGCCTGATCTTCACCTGCTGTCACCCCGCTCTCCCGCCCGACGCGCGAATCGCGCTGACGCTCCGGGAAGTCTGCGGGCTGGAAACCGAGGCGATCGCCCGGGCCTTCCTCGTTTCCGCTCCCGCCCTGGCGCAGCGGATCGTGCGCGCCAAGGCCAAGATCCGCGACGCCGGGATCCCCTACCAGGTGCCGGTGCGCGGTGATCTCCCCGAGCGCCTCGACGGGGTGCTGCACGTCATCTACCTGGTCTTCAACGAGGGATATTCCGCCTCTTCGGGCACA
This sequence comes from uncultured Gemmatimonadales bacterium, assembly GCA_963762545.1. Taxonomy (GTDB): domain Bacteria; phylum Gemmatimonadota; class Gemmatimonadetes; order Gemmatimonadales; family GWC2-71-9; genus JABFSM01. The sequence goes on from CAVXLC010000007.1 coordinate 255,781, forward strand.
TCGCTGACCCGGCATGATCTGTCCGGCGAGGCCATCCGGCTGGGACGGTTGCTGGCCGAGCTCCTGCCGGAGCCCGAGGCGCTGGGGCTCCTCGCACTGATGCTCCTGCACGACTCCCGTCGCGAGACCCGCATGTCGCCCTCCGCGGAGCTGGTGCTCCTGTCCGATCAGGATCGCGGCCGGTGGGACCGGGGCCAGATCGCCGAAGGGTGTGCCCTGGTGGAGCGGGCCCTCGCATCGCGCCGGTTCGGACCGTACACGCTCCAGGCCGCCATCGCGGCGGTGCACGCCGAAGCGCCCGACGCGGAAGCCACCGACTGGCGGCAGATCGTCGGCCTCTACGATGTGCTGCTCCGGGCGGACCCGTCACCGGTGGTCGAGCTCAACCGCGCCGCCGCGGTTGCGATGCGCGGCGGGCCCGCGGCGGGACTCGCGCTCATCGACGGGATCCTCTCCCGGGGGGATCTGGCCGAGTATCACCTGGCCCACTCGGCGCGGGCGGATCTCCTCCGGCGGCTGGGCCGGACCGCCGAGGCGATCGCGGCCTACCAGCGGGCGCTCGGGCTGACGGCGCAGGAACCGGAGCGGCGTTTTCTGGAACGCCGGCTCCGGGAGCTGTCCACCTAGCGCCGGCGAGAGATCCGGGAGCGCCGGCCGGCTTCCCAGGCCGGAGCCGGTGAGCCCGCCACCCTTACTTTGGGACCATGTTCCTCGGCAAGCCCTGGGTGGACCGCACCATCGCCGTGCTCGCGGCGCTGCCCTTCGGGTACGTGCTCTGGATCGACCTCCATGCCGGATCCCTGACCATCCCGCGCCTCGCGATCCTGTTCCAGCTCTCGCTGCTCATCCTCACCATGCTGATCCGGGTGCCCCCGGTCCGGGTGACGACGAATCCCCTCTATTGGCTCGTCGCGTTCGTGGCCAGCTACTACGGATTCCTCACCGCCAGCTTCATCGGCACCGGGCGCCCACTCCTGCCGCAAATGGCGACCGACACGCTGTCGGTCGTGAGCATCCTCGCGGACGTGTATGCCCGGCTCAGCCTGGGCCGCAACATCGGATTCGTGCCGGCCCAGCGCCGCCTGGTCTTCACCGGCCCCTACCGCGTGGTGCGCCATCCGATCTATTCCGCGCTGTTTCTGGCCGAGGCCTGCGTCATTCTCGAGAATTTTTCGTGGCTCAACCTGGGACTGAGCGCCGTGTTTCTGGGGCTGTTCGTGATCAAGACCGTGATGGAGGAGAGCTTTCTGCGGATCGATCCGGCTTACGAACGGTATATGCGGGAGGTGCGCTACCGATGGATTCCAGGGCTAATCTGAGCCCGGACGAAACGAGGGCACCCGCCAGGGTACCGAGGCCACAAAGTGGCCGCAGGTGAACCCCCGAACGACGACGGCCGCCTTTACTGGGGCGGCCGTCCGGCGCAAATGGCTAGGGAGGGAATTGATCCGGAGCGCAGCGGAGGAAGCCCGACCAAAGGGAGGGCAACCCCCGAACGACGACGGCCGCCTTTACTGGGGCGGCCGTCCGGCGCAAATGGCTAGGGAGGGAATTGAACCCCCGACACGCGGATTTTCAGTCCGCTGCTCTACCAACTGAGCTACCTAGCCCGAAGCGGCGAAAATATAACGGGCGAGGCCCCTAACCTCAAGCAAATCATGCGCTTCCTTACATCGTGGGTATCTTCGGCTTCTTGAAGATGCTCTTCACCTTGTTCTCGGCGGCGTTCTTGGCGGCATCCATGGCCGCCTTCTTGGCCGCCTCGGCCATGCCCTTGAGCATCTGATTGGAGGCGTCAGCGATCATCTTCCCGACATCCATGTTTTTGATCGTCTCGCAGGCCTGCTGCATCGAGGCCTGCTGCTCGGGCGTCAGCTTGGGGGGGCCTGCGGCGTCATGGCCCTGTGCCTGGGCGGCCTGCAGCTTCTCTTTCGCCTTGGCGAGGGAATCGGCCAACTCCTGGCTGGCCAGATAGTTGACGAACCCGATGGCGGCCGAATCCGCCTTCAGGATGTGCGTGTCGGGAGTGAACACCACGCCCGGCGGTGCCGCAAACGCATCGCCCGACACCGAGCCGAGCTTCACCTCGGTGGCGGTCTCCTCGTAGTTGAGGCAGACGATGGAGGCCTTGGTGTGCAGCATGATGGGGGCCTTGCTCATGGTGCAGATCTCGAAGCCGCCCATCTTCTTTTCCTCGCACTCCTGCCCCGCGTAGGTCTTGGTCCCGAGCTTTTCGCCGCTGTTGAGGCCGGCCAGCCCGAACGCCTGGGACATTACCGCGGCCATGTCCTGCATGTTCTGGTGCATCCGCTTCTTGGCGTCACCGTCCAGATCGTCGTACGCCTTGGCCATGTACGGAAGCAGATTCGGCCTGACGTCGCCTTTTTTCTTGGTCAGATCGGCGTTGTAGATCGAGTCGGAGGTGGTGAGGGTCCAGGTGTCGACCGAGGCGGTCTTCCCCATCATCTTGGTCGTGCTGGTAGCGCGACGCACCGAGCGCTCGCCGTCGAACGCGAGACTCGCGGTGCCGGACATGTCTCCCGACATCGTGTAGGAGACCTGGGCCTTGAGGCCGGACTTCTGGACCTTGAACGGATTCTGCTGTGCGACGGCGGGCACTGCGGCGGCGGCGAGGCCGGCCACCAGGAGGACGTGACGCATGGGATTGAGCCTTGGGAGACGGGGGTCTGAGGCCAAATATATCCTGGTGCGTGCCGCCGGGTAGGTTCTCCCCGCCGGGGTGCCTCGGGTCGATATTGGAACCGGCCCGCTCGGTCGAGATGGGTTCCCCGTTCCGTAAACGAGGCTTCATGATTCAGCCCCACGTCCCTCTGTCCGGGAGCCGCCCCGTCCATCCCGCGGGAGCGGTGCCGGCCTCCGCCATCGACAACGACCGGCGCATCCAGGTCACCGTCGTGCTCAAACCGCAGCGGCTTCCGCGGAACCATCCCGTCGCCATGGCCGCGCGCGCGCACCATGCGGCATGGCCCACCGAGCGGCGCCCGCTCACTGCGACGGAATTCACCACCCTGAACGCGCCGCCGAAGGCGGCGGTACAGGCGGTCCTCGGCGTCGCCAGGCAGGAAGGCCTGACCGTCGTGGACGTCTCGGAGGCGCGGCATGACATCGTCCTCGAAGGGCCCATCGCCGCGTTCGAGCGCACCTACAAGATCCGGCAGCGCGAGTACCAGCACGAGCTGGGCAGGTATCGCGCCCATGCCGAGCCCATCCAGCTTCCCGGTCAGCTCGCCTCGCTGGTCCAGGGAGTCCTGGGCCTGGATACCGTCCCGCACGCGCGTCCCCATGCGGCACCGCCGGCCGGTTCGGGCCCTCGCCCGCTGAGCCTCGCGGAGATCGCCCGCCATTACCGGTTCCCGGCCCCCACTTCGCCCGCGCAACGGATGGCGGTCCTCGAGTTCGGTGGCGGCGTCCATGCCGAGGATCTCCATTCCCATCCGCGCGCCGGCGCCATCCGGGTGCTCCGCATCACCGATGGAGATGGGAACCATCCCGGAAATGCGCCCCTCGATCGCACCGCGCTCGGGGAAGTCATGCGGGCCTGGCGGGCGGGCGCCTCCCTGATGAATCTCGCGACCCGGTTTCCCGACGATCTCATCGCCTTCATGGACACGGTGGAATCCACCATGGACACCCAGATCATGGCGCGCCTCGTGCCGGATGCTCCGCTCGATCTGGTGTTCGGATCGCCGTCGGCCGATGGATGGCGCCGGGCCATCTATGCGCAGCTCGGGTTTCCCTACCCCGGGTCGGTCTCCGGGTCCCGCACTCCCATCCGTACCCCGCCTTCGGTGATTTCGGTCAGCTGGGGCATGTCCGAGAGCTCCTGGGGCCGGATGAATCTTCAGGTGCTTCACGGGACCCTCGAGGCCGCGGTGCGCCGGGATGTGACGGTCTGTTGCTCGACCGGAGACTTCGGTTCGCGTAACTCCCCGAGCCCTCAGTCGAGGCGCAGCGTGAATTACCCGGCGTCGAGCACCTGGGCGCTCGCGTGTGGCGGAACCGCGCTGACGCGCAAAGCCTCGGGAGGGCATCGCGAAGTGGTCTGGAACGAGGCGTTGCTGGGCACCACCATGGCCGGAGGAGGGGGAATGAGCGGGTCTTTCTCCCTGCCGCCGTTTCAGGCGGGGGTGAAGACACCCGACCCGGGTGCGACCTGGCTCGCCGGAAGACAGCGAACCTTCCGCGGCCGCTGGATTCCCGATATCGCCGCGCATGCCGGGTTCCGGCCCGGCGTCAGAATCAGCCTGCTGGGAGAGGCCTTTGCCGGCGGGGGAACCAGCGCCGCCACGCCGATCTGGGCGTCGCTCATCGCTCGGCTCGCAGCCCAGTTGGGGCGACCGCTCGGATGGCTGGCGCCCGCGCTCTACCAGCTGGCCGGTCGGTCGGTGTTCCGGGACATCAGACGGGGACACAACGACATGGACCCCGAAGCCGGCCGGCCACTCCACTATCGGGCCGGCCGGGGCTGGGATCCCTGCGCCGGACTCGGTGCGCCCGACGGCATCGCGCTGCTGGACGCCCTCCGGGCCGGGCCGGGTAAATCTCCGCGCCGATGAGTTCGGCGTCGGCGTACTAGCCGGGAGGGGGGGATTCCCGCATCTTTTCGAGATGCCCCACCCCTGCCACCCCAATCTCACCGTCCTCGAACACCCGCTGATCCAGCACAAGCTGTCCATCTTGCGCGACAAGTCCACGCCGGTCAAGGACTTCAAGCAACTGGTGAGCGAGATCGCGATGCTCATGACCTACGAGGTCACCCGCGATCTCGAGACCGAGGATGTGGTGATCGAGACCCCCCTGGAACGGATGACAGCCCGGCGAGTGGCGGGCAAGAAGCTGACGCTGGTGCCGATTCTCCGCGCCGGCCTCGGCATGGTGGAAGGCATCACCCAGCTGGTTCCCTCCGCCCGGGTCGGTCACATCGGGTTGTATCGCGATCACACGACCCTTCTCCCGGTGAGCTACTACTACAAGGTGCCGGCCGCGGAAGCGGACCGGGACTTCTTCGTGCTCGATCCCATGCTCGCGACCGGCGGCTCCGCCGTCGCCGCCGTGAGCAAGCTCAAGGCGGCCGGTGTCACCCGCCTCCGGTTCCTCTGCCTGGTGGCCGCGCCCGAGGGCGTGCGGGCCATGCAGACCGCCCACCCCACCGTCCCGGTATTCGCCGCGGCGCTCGACCGCGAACTCAACGAGAGCGGATACATCCTCCCGGGGCTGGGCGATGCCGGCGACCGGATCTTTGGAACCAGGTAAGAGGAGAACACCACGCATGGCAGGAGCCAAGATCACGTTCTGGGGCGCCGCGGGTCAGGTCACCGGCTCGATGCACTTGCTCGAAGCGGCCGGCGCCCGGGTGCTCCTCGATGCGGGCCTCTTCCAGGGCCATCGCGCTGAATCCGCGTCGCTGAACGCCAATCTGCCGTTCGATCCCCGGCGCATCGATGCCGTCGTCGTGAGCCACGCCCATATCGACCACATCGGTCGCCTTCCGCTGCTGGTCCGGAATGGATATCACGGGCCGATCTATGCCACACCGGCCACCGGGGATCTCTCTGCCGTCATGCTCGCCGATGCCGCCAAGATCCAGGAGAAGGACGCGGAACACCTCGCGAAGCACCACAAGAAGGGGCCGGAGAGCGAGCCTCTCTATACCATGAGGGATGCCGTCGCGGTGCAGGATCTCGTCCAGGGTCTGCCCTACAAGCGGATTCACTATCTCCGCAAGAATCTGGCATTCGAATACACCGATGCCGGCCACATTCTTGGTTCTGCTTCGGTCGACCTGCGCCTCACCGAGGGAACTAACCACCGGTTGGTCTTCTCGGGTGACATTGGCCGGTTCGGGCAACCGATCGTCCGAGATCCCGATCCACCCACCGGACCCATCGACACCCTGATCGTCGAGTCCACCTACGGAGATCGTGATCACGAGCCGGTCCTCGACTCCGGCCTGCACCTGGCCGAGATCGTCCGGCGCGTCGCGGGGCGCGGGGGGAAGGTCCTGATCCCCGCCTTCGCGCTGGGCCGGACTCAGGAAATGGTCTACTCGCTGCACGAGCTCCATCGCGACGGCAAGATCCCCGCCGTGAACATCTATGTGGACAGCCCCCTCGCGGTGGACGCAACCACGGTGTTCCGGATGCACCCCGAGGTCTTCGATCGCCGGGAGCAGATGCTCGAGCACACGGACAAGATCCTGGATTTCTCGTTGCTCAAGTACATCCGCGGGGTCGACGACTCGAAGCGCCTCGACACGCTGCTCGGCCCCATGATCATCGTCGCGGCGTCGGGCATGGCGGAGGGTGGGCGCATCCTGCACCATCTCGCGAGCGGAATCGGGGATCCCAAGAACTGCGTCCTGTTCGTCGGATTCCAGGCCGAGAATACGCTCGGCCGCAGAATTCTCGACGGGGCCCGGCAAGCCCGGATCTTCGGCGACACGTACGATGTGCGCGCGGAGATCCAGAGTCTCGACGGGTACTCCGCGCATGCCGACCGGAACGAGCTCCGGACCTGGGTGAAGATGTTGGGTGGACCGGTTCGACGAGCCTTCGTGGTGCACGGCGAGGCGGGGCCCGCGTCGGCGATGGCCGGCATTCTCAAGGAAGAAGGCGTGGGAGAAGTCGTCATACCGCAGATGGGCCAGTCGTTCGACCTGTGAAACGGCCCCTCGGCTGGGTCGGGTGGCTCCTGGCCACCGCCCTGGTGGGTTACGGCTTGGTGTTCGGATGGGTCTGGCGGGTAAGTCGGCTCGATCAGCGGGACGCGGCGGATGCGATCGTGGTGCTCGGCGCCGCGCAGTACAACGGTCGACCGTCGCCGGTGCTCAAGGCCCGCCTGGATCACGCGATCGAGCTCTACCGCCAGGGTCTCGCGGCCATCGTGGTGGTCACCGGCGGGATCGGGACCGGCGACCGCGTGAGCGAAGCCTCGGTGAGCCATCGCTACCTCCGGGCGCAGCAGGTGCCTGACTCGGCGATCGTGGTCCGGCCCGATGGGCGAACCACCGAGGAATCGATCCACTCGGTGGCCGAGTGGATGCACGAGCGCGAGCTCACCCGGGCGCTCCTGGTCAGCGACCCCTTTCACATGGCGCGGCTCTGCCTCGAGGCTCGTCACGCCGACCTCGACCCGGAGTCCTCCCCGACCCGCACCAGCCCGATCGTGCCCGGCAGCCGCATCGAAGCGGGATATCTTGCGCTCGAGGCGCTCAAGTTTCCCGTTGCCGCGATCCGTACCATCGTGGGCCACCGGCCCTCCCCAGCGCGAGGGGAGCCCTGAGCCGCCGATTTATAGAAGCATTTACTGCTACTACTAGCCGTCCATGGCCGGAGAACCCCATGACTCTCCTCGAGTCCAGCCGCCTGTACCAGGGCCGCGTGATCAACGTGGATCAGGATACGGTGCGCTTTCCCGATGGCTCCGTCGGGGTGCTGGAAATGATCCGGCATCCCGGAGCCGCCGCGGTGGTGCCCTTCCTGGACGACCCCACCGGCCCCGACCCCCGGATACTCTTGATCCATCAGTTCCGCCACGCCGCCGACGGCGTGCTCTGGGAGATTCCCGCTGGGACCCTGGAGCCGGGTGAGCCGCCGGAAGCGTGCGCTCGGCGGGAGCTGGTGGAAGAGGCCGGGATGGAAGCCGGCAAGCTGGTCCGGCTTACCACGATCTTCACCACCCCCGGATTCACCGATGAGCGAATCCACCTCTATCTCGCGACCGGTCTCTCCCCCGTGGCCCTGGCTCGGGAGGAGGACGAATTCATCACCGTGCACGAGAAGCGCTGGAGCGAGGTTGGGCGGATGATCCGAGCCGGAAAGATCAAGGACGGCAAGAGCCTCTGCTCCCTGATGTACGTCAACTGTTTCCTCCCGCCTCGCTAAATTCCGGGCATGCCCAAGGTCCCCTTCGACACCTTTTCCAGGCAGATCAAGGGTGGAGACATCCCGCCCGCGGTCTATCTCTACGGGGACGAAGACGTGCTCAAGGATGAGTGCACCCGCGCCATCCTCGACGCCCTGGTGGATCCGGGGCTGCGGGACTTCAACTACGACGTCCGGAGCGCCGCCCAGCTCGACCCCGACGACGTCGAGGCGCTCTGCACCACGCTCCCGATGATGGCCCCCCGCCGGCTGGTCATAATCCGGGACGTCGAGGCCTGGACCAAGAAGGCCCGGGCCAAGGCCGCCGTGCTGCACTACCTCGCCCGGCCCGCCGCGGAGACCGTGCTGATCCTGGTGCAGGGCTCTTCGCGGAAGGAGGAGGAGCGGGGTGACGCCGACTCCGACCTCACCCGCCTCACCTGCGCGGTGGAGGTCGGACGTTTCCCCCCGAAATTGGCCGAGAAGTGGGTCATCAAGCGGGCCGAGGAGCGCGGAGTTCGGCTCGAGGCGGCGGCGGCGGCGCACCTGGTCAAGGCGGTGGAGTCGGACCTGGGCGCGGCCCGGAGCGAGCTCGACAAGCTGGCCGGCTTGGGCGGCGATGCACCCGTCACCCTGGAGCAGCTCACGGCGCTGCTCGGCATCCGTCACGGCGAAACCCCTCCGGACTGGTGCGAGGCCGTTCTGGATGACGATCCGGCGCGCGCCACCGTCATGCTCCCCCATCTGCTGGATCAGTCCGGCGTTTCCGGGGTAGGGCTTCTGATGCAGCTCGGTACCCAGCTCGTGGGGCTGGGCATGGCCCGGGCCCTGTACGATCGCGGCCAGCGGGGGAGCGGCCTGGAACGCGCAGTGTTCGACGCCATCATGCGGGCCCGGCCGGCCCGCATCGACTACCGGGAGTCGGCCGCCCGGTGGAGTCGGGCCGCGGAGGTGTGGTCGACCGGCCGGATCGACGCGGCCATCCAGGCGGCCCGTGAGGCCGATCGGCGTCTGAAAGGCACGACGCTCGCGGACCAGCGCGGCGTGCTGGTCGATCTGGTCATGCAGCTCGCGTATCGGGTGCGGGAGGCGGCGTGAGGCCGAGCCCGAGAGGTCGCGGGGCGGGGCGGCTCCTCGGCCCCCTGGCGTGTCTGCCGCTTGGCCTCTTCGCCCTGGCCTTCACCGCCCCACCGGCCTCCGCCCAGTCCGATCCGCGCCTGGTGGCCGCGGTCCGTCTCTCCCAGGACGGACGCTCCGATTCGGCCCGCGCGGTGGCCGGCAGGATCCTCGCGGCAACCCAGCCGACCGACTCGCTCTATCCCGAAGCGCTCTACGCCATGGGCCTGCTGGCGGCCACCGAGCAGGATCGTCGGCTGTATTTGCGGCGCGTGGCGGTGGATTACTCCCAGTCTCCGTGGGCCGATGATGCTCTGCTGCAGCTGGCCCAGCTCGACTATTCCTCCGGCAACGCCGCCGCCGCGGTCCGCCAGCTCGACCAGTTGCTGCGCGACTACCCCGGCTCCCCCCTCACCGCCCAGGCGGCCTTCTGGGGCGCCCGCGCCGCGGGCGATCGCCGTGAATCGGCGCTGGCGTGCCGTATGGCCGATATCGGACTGGCCGCGGTCGGTGAGGATATCGAGCTCAAGAATCAGCTCGATTTCCAGAAGCAGCGCTGCCAGGGGCTCGCCGCGATGACCGCCGAAAGCACCCGCGCCGCGGTGGCGGATTCGGTGGAGCGCGCCCGCGCCGACTCGCTGGCCCGAGCCCGGGCGGATTCGATCGCGCGCGCCAGGCGTCCCGCCCGTCCACCGGCTCGCCCCTCCGCCCATCGGCCGGGATTCTATGTTCAGGTCTCCGCGGTGAAGACCCAGGACGCCGCCGACGCCGACGTCGCCCGCATCAGGCGTGCCGGTCAGACCCCGGTGATCGTACGCGAGGGCGGCTTGCTCAAGGTCAGGGCCGGCGCCTTTCCCACCCGGGAGGCCGCCGCCGCCGCCGCCGCCGCGCTCGCGCGTCAGCTCGGTGGACGTCCGTTCGTGGTCAGGGTGCCGTGAGCGTTACACTCTCCGAAAACACGCCGCTGCTGATACAGTACCGGGAGATCAAGTCGCGCCACCGCGATTCGATCCTCTTCTTTCGGATGGGCGACTTTTACGAGATGTTCTTCGAGGACGCCGAGGTGGCTTCCCGGGTCCTGGACATCACCCTCACGTCGCGGGGAGACGGTGTGCCGCTCGCCGGCGTTCCGGTCCGGGCGGCGGCGGAATACCTCCGCCAGTTCGTGAGCCAGGGCTACCGCGTAGCGATCTGCGAGCAGGTCGAGGACCCGAAGAAGGCCAAGGGCATCGTCCGCCGGGAGGTGGTCGAGACGGTCACCCCCGGTGCCCTGCTGGAGGAAGGCTGGGTCGCCGGGGGACGCAACAACTGGATCGTGGCGGTCTCCCAGTCCTCGACATCCGCCGCCGCGGGCCTCGCGGCCATCGATCTCACCACCGGCGAGTTTCTCCTGGAGTCCGGATCCGCCGAGGGGCTTTCCGAGGCGCTGGGCCGGCTCTCCCCGGCGGAGCTGGTGCTTCCTGCGGGATCGGCGGTTCCGGCCGAGCCCGAGGTGTTGCGCACCGAGCGGGAAGCCTGGGAGTTCGATCCGGCGCTGGCTCGGGAGGAAATCGCGCGCCGCTTCAAGATCGCCTCGCTGGACGGGCTGGGGTTGGGTGACGACGATGCGTCCGCCATCGGGGCTGCCGGCGCCCTGCTCCGCTATCTGGCCGATCTGAAGCCGGGCGGCCTGCCCCATCTGGCCCGCCCCGCGGTCCGGCGTTCGGACCGGCTCCTCTGGGTGGACGAGATGACCCGGCGAAACCTCGAGCTGGTCGAGCCGCTCCGGGCCGGGGCCAAGGGGGTCACGCTCCTCGAGGTCATCGACCGCACGGTGACGCCGATGGGTGCCCGCCTCCTGCGCCGCTGGATCCTCTCGCCGCTCTCGACCCCCGTCGAGATCACCGCGCGCCTCGACGCCGTTGATGCGGCGGTGCGCGACTCCCCGCGGCGCGCCGCGGTACGGAATGCGCTCGACGGGATTCGGGACCTGGAGCGCCTGGCCGGGCGGGCCGCGGCCGGACGCGCCACGCCGCGCGAGCTGGGTGCGTTGCGCGACTCGTTCCTGCGATTGCCGGACGTGCAGGATGTCCTCAACGGCCTGGCCGGGGGGACCGCGCCCTCGTCGGCACTCTCGGCCCTGCTCGCCGACCTCGACCTTCTCGAGGATCTCGCCGCGTCGCTCGCCGCCGGGCTCACCGAGCGGCCGCCCACCCTCCTGGCGGAGGGAGGCGTGATCCGCAGCGGGTTCGACCCGGTCCTGGACGAGAGCCGCGGCCTTCGGGACGGCGGCAAACAGTACATCGCCGCGATCCAGCAGCGAGAGCGGGACCGGACCGGCATTGTCTCGCTCAAGGTCGGATACAACAAGGTCTTCGGGTATTACATCGAGATCACCCACGCCCATTCCGCGCGAGTCCCCGCCGACTACGAGCGCCGCCAGACCCTGGCCACGGCCGAGCGGTATGTCACTCCGGAGCTCAAGGAGTACGAGGCGAAGGTGCTGGGGGCCGAGGAGCGTGTGGCGGAGCGCGAGGCCGAGCTGTTCGGCGCGCTGCGAAGCGGCGTCGGGGCGGCCATCGGCCGAATCCAGCAGACCGCGCGGGTGTTGGCCCACCTGGACGTCTGGACCGCCTTGGCCGAGATCGCGGTGGCCAACCGGTATGCGCGGCCGGTGGTGCACGACGGGTTCGACATCACCATGACCGCGTCCCGCCATCCGGTGATCGAGCGGATGATGCCGCGCGAGGCCTTCATGCCCAACGACGTCGCGTTCGACCCCGCCGCCCGGGTGCAGCTCGTCACCGGACCCAACATGGCCGGGAAGAGCACCATCCTCCGCCAGATCGGCCAGTGCGTCATCCTGGCGCAGATGGGCAGTTTCGTCCCCTGTGAGCGGGCCTCGATCGGTGTGGTGGACCGGCTGTTCACCCGGGTCGGAGCGTCTGACAACCTGACCCGGGGCCAGTCGACCTTCATGGTGGAGATGAGCGAGACCAGCGCCATTCTGCACGGCGCGACGTCCCGCTCGCTCGTGTTGCTGGACGAAATCGGTCGCGGCACCTCGACCTACGACGGCGTGGCGATTGCCTGGGCGGTCACCGAATTCCTCCACGATCGCGTGGGCGCCAAGACCATGTTCGCGACCCACTACCACGAGCTGATGCAGCTTCCCGAGAAGCTCGCCCACGCCCGCAATTTCAACGTGGCGGTACGGGAGACCGGCGGAAAGGTCGTGTTCCTGCATCGGCTCGAGCCGGGCGGTACCGACCGGAGTTACGGCATTCACGTGGCCGAGCTCGCCGGGCTTCCTGGCGAGGTCGTGACCCGCGCGAACGCGGTGCTCAAGACGCTGGAGGGAGAGCATCGCGTGGTCGCGGGCGGTCCCGCCCCTGACCCCGACCCGGGACAGCTGCCCCTCTTCGCCGACGCCCCGTCCGATCCGGCGCTGACGGCGCTCCGAAACCTGGATCTCGATTCCCTGACTCCCCTCCAGGCCCTTAACACTCTCGCCGACCTCCAGCGGCGTGCCAGCGGACGTGCCTGAAGCACGGTACTTTTCGGCTATGCGAGTCGCGTGGTTGCCGCTGGCGGGGTTGTGCGCCGCCGGCCTCGCCCTCTCCGGTTGCCACCGGAAACCCGACGGGACGGTGGCGCTTCCCGACGCCAGCGCCGGCGCGCCCCGGCGGGACGAGCCCCCGGTGGCGCTCGATCCGGAGACCCCGGTTCGCTACCCCCTGGCGCTCTATCAGCAGCGGATTAGCGGCACCGTCCTGCTGCAGCTCTTCGTGGACGAAACCGGGAAGGTGACCCCCGAGTCGACCCGGGTCCAGGAATCGAGCGGATACCCTGCGCTGGATTCTGCCGCGCTGGCCGCCGCACCGAAGCTCCACTATGCCCCCGCGCTGCGGAATGGCACCCCGGTCGCGACGCTCTTTACCCAGCCGATCCACTTCCGTCATCCCGACCGGGGAGGCACCACGCCGTGAAGCCGCAGCATCTGGACCCCTACGAAACGGTCCTCGACACCATCGGCTGGACCCCGCTGATCCGTCTGGGCCGCGTGGGTGCCGAGCTCGCGACCCCGGTCTACGGCAAGGCGGAATACGCCAATCCCGGCGGCTCGGTGAAGGACCGCATCGGCCTGGCCATCATCGAGGCCGCGGAGCGGAGCGGCGAGCTCAAGCCGGGCGGCACGGTGGTGGAAGGCACCAGCGGCAACACCGGCGTGGGGCTGGCCATCGCGGCGGCGTTGAAGGGCTATCACTGCATCTTCACGCTGCCGGACAAGATGTCCCAGGAGAAGGTCCGCCTCCTCCGGGCCTACGGCGCCGAGGTCGTGATCACGCCCACGGCGGTGCCGCCTGATCACCCCGACAACTATGTCATGAAGGCCAAGCAGATCGTGCACGATACCCCGGGCGCGATCCTCGCCAATCAGTTCTACAACCCGGTGAACCCGGAGGCGCACTACCGGTCCACCGGCCCGGAAGTCTGGGAGCAGACCAAGGGAAAGGTCACCCATTTCATCGCCGGGGCCGGCACCGGGGGGACTGTGAGCGGTACCGGCAAGTACCTCAAGGAGCGAAACCCGGCCATCAAGGTCATCGCGGGCGATCCGGTGGGATCGCTCTACACCGGGTACCATCGCACCCGCACGCTGGGCGAGGGATCGCCCTACAAGGTGGAGGGTATCGGAGGCGACAAGGTCCCCACCACCATCTGGTGGGACGTCATCGACGAGTTCCGCCAGGTATCGGACCGCGAGGCGCTGCAGATGGCTCGCCGGCTCGCCCGGGAAGAGGGCGTCCTGGTGGGAGGCTCCACCGGGCTCAATGTGGTGATCGCTCTGGCCGTGGCGCGCGAGGTGAATGATCCGACCGCCTGCGTCGTCACCGTCCTCTGCGATACCGGGGAGCGCTACCTGTCCAAGCTGTTCGACGACGGCTGGATGCAGGAAAACCAGCTCCTCGATGCCCCGCGAATGACGGTCGAGCAGCTCCTGTCCCGGCGTCCCCGCAGCGCGCCCCCGCTGGTCAGCGTGGCACCGGCCGCCCAGGTTCGCCAGGCGCTCAACCTCATGAGCACTTGGAGCGTGAGCCAGATTCCGGTCGTCGACGATGGGGAATGCGTGGGGGGGCTGACCGAAAGCCAGTTGATGACCCGGGCGCTCGCACAACCCAGCATGCTCGATCGTCCGGTGCGTGAGGTGATGGACGGCCCCTTCCCGGTGGTGGACGCCGGCTTTCCCACGGACCGTCTGGCGCCGATGCTCACCCGGGAAAGCCCCGCTACGCTGGTGCGGAAGGAGGGCCGCTTGATCGGCATCGTGTCGCGGTACGACCTGCTGCAGCAGCTCATCGGAACCCGATGAGGCAGGATTCAGGATTGAGGATTGAGGGTTCAGGTAGCGACCTGCACCCCTCGATCCTTCCCTCAATCCTCGACCCTCAATCCTCAATCCTATGCGAATAACCGTCCTCACCGGCGGAACCTCCAGCGAGCGAGACGTCGCCATCGCCTCCGCGGTCCAGATCGTCCGGGCGCTGCGGAGCCGGGGGCACGCCGTGGCCGTGGTGGACACGGCGCGGGGCTACATCCCCGAGTCGGACGAGCCGCACCGGCTTTCCGGCTCCGTCGGCCCCGAGCCCCCCGCCCTCGCGGAGCTGGCCGGACTCGAACGGGGCCTGCTGCTCTCGGGACTCGCCAGCCTGCCGGTCATCCGCAATGCGGAGGTGATCTTCCTGGCTCTCCACGGCGGGCGCGGGGAGGATGGCACAATTCAGGCGGTGCTGGATGTCATGGGGGTGCCGTATACGGGCAGCGGGGCGCTGGGATCCGGTCTGGCGATGGACAAGGACATCGCGAAACGCCTGTTTCGCGCCGCCGATGTCCTCACCGCCGACTGGCTGATGACCCCGGCTACCACCGAAGAAGCGGGGCGCCTCCTGGGCTGGCCGCTGGTGGTCAAACCGTCCAAACAGGGGTCCACCGTCGGCCTCACGGTGGTCAAGGACCCCCTCGACTACGACGCCGCCGTGGAGCTGGCGGGCCGGTACGACGACGAGGTGATGGTGGAGGCCTTCGTCCCGGGTCGCGAGCTGACCGTGGGCGTGCTCGAGCACCGGGCCCTGGGGGTGGGGGAAATCATCCCCCGACACGAGGTGTTCGACTATGAGTGTAAGTACACTCCCGGCATGTCCGAGGAAATCTTTCCGGCCGACGTGCCCGCCGCCGTGGCCGCGGAATGTGGCCGTCTTGCCCTCCGGGCCCACGAGGCCCTCAAGCTCGGGGGATACTCGCGGGTGGATTTTCGCTTGACACCGGCGGGTGAACTGGTCTGTTTAGAGGTGAACACTCTGCCGGGGATGACCTCGACCAGCCTCATGCCCCAATCGGCGGCGGTGGTCGGAATTCCGTTCCCGGAATTGTGCGAGCGCATCTGTCTCGCGAGCAGGACGCCATGATCCAGGATCGCGTGCAGTCGTATATCGAGGAACCCCGGCTCACCCCTTGGGTCGGCCGGATCATGGTGGCCAACGCGGTGGTGCTGTTGCTGCTGGCCACCGTGTTCACCGCGCCCGCGTTCGTCGACACGCTGCAATTCCTTCCCGGCCGCTCCGCGGGCCGCCCCTGGACCTTTCTCACCTACATGTTCGTCCACGGGGGCCTCCTGCACCTGGGCGGCAACCTGCTGCTGCTGTTCGTCTTCGGGCCTCCGGTGGAGCGCCGGATGGGCAGCCGGGCCTTCATCCTCTATTACCTGTACTGCGGCATGGGCGCCGCGGCCCTCACCGTGGGCCTCTCCTCGTTCCTCCCGATGCCGCCGATGGTCGGAGCCTCGGGGGCGGTCTTCGGCGTAGCCCTGGCATTCGCGTTCGCCTGGCCCGATGTCGAGCTGGTCTTTGAGCCGGTGCCGCTCCGGATCTCCGCGCGCACGCTGGTCGTGCTGCTCGCGCTGGCCGACTTGGCCATCGCGGCCTGGACCGACGGCGGCGTGGCGCATGTCGGATACGTCGGCGGATTGGCCGCCGGGTATACCTTCTTCCGGATTCAGACGCTCACGTCGCGCCGGACCCAGAAAGAGCCCAAGGCGGTCACCCGCCGTCCGGTCATGGCTCCCATTCCGGTTCGCCAGGGCACCCCAGCCGCCGAGGTCCGTCCCGCCATGGCCCGACCCGAAGTGCGCGAGGAGTACTCCTCCGACGAAGTGGACCGGGTGCTCGACAAGATCAGCGCCTTCGGGATGCAGAGCCTGACGGCGGACGAGCGGCGGTTTCTCGACGAAGTGTCCCGGCGGAAACGGAAAAACGATGCCCGCTGAGGCCTGAAACACCATTTGGGGTCTTGTGTCACGCGGGACATTTTTTATCTTGTCCCGTGCTCATCAATCTCCTCCCTGATTTTCTCGACATTCTCGCCCAATCTGATCCCGAAGCGGCCTATCACCGCTTCCTCGATGCGCACCGTCCCCTCCTCGCCGCCTATTGGAGCAACTACGTCCTCGATCTGGAAAGCCCGCACGCGCTCGAGGTGATCGCCGGAGCGTTGCGTGCGGACCGCACCGACCTCCATGCGATGCTGGGTCAAGTCGACATCGCCCGAATGGCCGAAGAGGCGCTGCATCGCGCCGAGGACGTGCTGCAGGTCGATCGGGCCACCGATTGCGTGCTCATGGTGGGCATGGGGGCGGCCAACGCGGGTGAGCTCGTGCTGGGGGGACGCGGCGTCGCCTTCGTCTGCGTGGAGCACTTCACCGGCCGGGTCAACGCCGAAACCCATGGCATGGGGCTCGCTCCCGAGCTGGTTCCACTCTGGGTGGCCCACGAAGTGGCCCACACCGTCCGCTATACCTCCCCCGCCAGCGGGAGCGAGCTGCGCCGCCTGATCGCCGAGTCCGGAGGGTACTACGACTACTGGGTGACCGGAAGCCGGATCCCGCTCCGCGAACTCCTCCTCAACGAAGGCCTGGCGGTGCACGCGTCCCAGGCCGTGGTCCCCGGCCTCGATGCCTCCGACTATTTCGGATACCCCCGCCGCCAGTATCAGCGGATGCGGGAGCTCGAAGCCTTCCTGCGCCGGGCGGCACACCACGAGCTCGATCGAAGCGGCCTGGGGCTCCGCCTCAAGTACCTCTCCGGGGGCATGAGCCCAAGCGCACGCCTGTCCACCGGCCGGGTGCTTCCCGAGCGCTGTGGTTACTACCTGGGCCACCGCATGGCGGAGCCGCTGGTGAACGCCCGCGGAATTGCGCAGGCCCTCCGCGCCTCGGTTGGCGAGTTCCAGGCCGCCGAAGACGAGGCGACGGGAATTCGCACCGCCTGAGAGCCCCGTGGCACCTGCCGTCCTATATTTCGGCATGGAGCCAGCGTCCTCCGCCCACCCGACCGAGCCCAAGGCCTCGCCGGTCACCATCACCCTGAAACCCGCCGGCCCGATCGTCATCGAGGGTCCGGTCAGGATCGTGAACAACGCCGGAGACGAAGTCGTTCCACCCCCCACCAAGATTCCCGGTCAGATCAAGCTGTGCGGCTGCGGATTCACCAAGACCCGGCCGTTTTGTGACGGCAGCCACAATCGGTAGGCGCTACTTCCCCACGCAGAATCTCGCGAAGACCCGCCCCAGCACTTCGTCGGGGTGCACCAGTCCGATCAACTCCTCGAGGGACCCGACCGCCGCTCGCAGATGGTGCGCCGCCAGGACCGGATCCCCTCCCTGGCCCAGCTCCGGTCGCGCCTGCGCCAGACTCCCCGCCGCCAGCGTCAGGGCGGCCCGGTGCCGCTCCCGGCTCAGCCTCGGCTCGAAGTCGGTATAGCTGGCGCTGGAGCCGTCTCCGAAGAGTCTCGCGGCGATGGCCTCGCTGAGCCGATCGAGTCCCTGCCCCGCCACGACCGAGACCCCGATTCCGTCGCCCGCGGCATCCGGAGCGAGATCCAGCTTGGAGCGAACCAGCAGCGAAGGACGTTCGGCCAGGAGGGCCCGTTCCGCCGGCGAGACGGCGGCCCCGGCCTCAACACAGAGGAGCACCAGGTCCGCCGCGGCAACGTACCGGCGGCTCACCTCGATCCCCATGCGCTCCAGCCGCTCGTCGGCGTCACGCAGTCCGGCGGTATCCGCAAACCGGACCGGCCAGCCCCTGACCTCGCTCGGCGCTTCGATGGTGTCGCGGGTGGTACCGGGGATCTCCGTCACCAGGGCCCGGTTGATCCCCAGCAGGGCGTTGAACAACGAAGACTTGCCGGCATTGGGAGCCCCCGCGAGCACCACCAGCGCCCCGTCGTGGAGACGCAGTCCCGCCGGCGCGGTCGCGAGCAGCCGGTCCACCGCTGCCCGGGTCCGGTCCAGGGCGTCCAGCATGCGGACGCGGGGGACCGGTCCGTCGTCCTCCTCGGGAAAATCGATGTCGTAGGAGAGCAGGGCCAGCAAGTCGAGCAGCTCCTCGCGCAGCGCCTCCAGATGGCGGGAGAGGGCTCCATCGATCTGGTACAAGGCGGCTCGCCCCTGCGCCGGCGCCGTGGCGTCGATCAGGTCTCCGATTCCCTCCGCCTGGAGCAGGTCCAGCTTCCCATGGAGCACCGCACGGCGGGTGAATTCTCCCGGCGCGGCGCCCCGGGCACCGGCGGCCATCAAGGCCGCCAGCACCTGCGCCGGCACCAGGAGGCCGCCGTGGCAGGAGATCTCCACCAGGTCTTCGCCGGTATAGCTGTTGGGCGCGCGAAACACCGTCACCAGTCCCTGGTCGATCGGAATCGCGTCGGTGGAGAGAAAGGTGACAAGGTGGGCGACCCGGGGCGCCAGGCGGTCCAGCGATCCGCCCCGGACGATCTGGTCCGCCACCCGGAGGGCCCCGGCTCCCGAGACCCTCACCACCGCTAGGGCCGAGCGGCCCGGTGGTGTGGCCAGGGCGACAATGGGATCGGAAAGCATCGCGGGACGACGGCCCTCCGCCGGGTCAGCCCGATTTCTTCTTCGGCGGCGGCAAGGAGGGGGCCGACGGCAGCTTCCGCCGCAACCGTTCCCGCGACAGCATCCACTGCTGCGGCAGGCTCGCGAAGTTCATCACCGTATAGTACAGGTTGAGCCCGGACGCGAACTTGAGGAACAGGAAGGTCATCATCGCGGGCATCAGGTACAGCATCATCTTCATCTGGGGATTCGGTTCCATGCCGAGCTGGCCGATCTTGCTCAGCGCGAACATCGAGAGCCCCATCACAATCGGGATGATCAACAGCGGGTCCGGCCGGGAAAGGTCCGGCAGCCACAGGAACGAGGCGCCGCGCAGCTCGATGGTATTCTGAAACACGAAGAAGAAGGCCAGCAGGATGGGCCACGGCAGCAACATGGGCCAGCAGCCGCCGAACGGATTGACATTGTGCTCCTTGTAGAGCTTGAACATCTCCTGCTGGAGCCGCTGCGGATCGGCCTTGTACTTATCCTGCAACTCCTTGATCAGCGGCTGGACCGCCTGCATGGCCATGGTGGAGCGCATGGCCTTCTGGTTGAGCGGCCAGAGCAGAAGCCGGATCAGGATGCCGAACAGAATGAGCCCGATCCCATAGGCCAGCCCCAGGCTCTGGTGCATCCAGACCAGGAGCGACCGCGCCCCCAGGGCCACCGGGCGGATAATCGTCCGGAAGCCGGGCCAACCGTAGGGATTCACGTCGTCGAAATCGTGGCCGATGGCCCGGAGCCTCGGATACTCCAGCGGCCCGGCGTACAGCTGGAAATGGAACGCACCGGCGGACCGGACCGGAAGGCCGGCCGTGATGGCGGCCGCCGTCGTCGTGCGCGCCGCCGTGTCGGTCGCGACCGCGGTGGCCCCGCCGATGCCGCCGTTCCGGCCGGTGCTTCCGGTATCCGGGGCCAGGAGCGCGGTTACGAAATACTTGGACTTGACCGCCACCCACTCGAACGGCCCGTTGAACGCCACGGGCTGGTGCAGCTTGAGCCGGCCGAATCGCGTGAGCGCCGCCTTGGAGTCCTTGACGACGACCCCGAGCTCGCGCGCGTGCTCGACACTGTCGGATTCGGTGTTGCGAAGTCCCGGACCCATGCCCACCAGGAGCGTGCCGCCGTCGGGCCCGAGTCCTTCGACCGTTCCGGTGATGTCGATCAGATAGTCGTCCGGCTTGAACGAATAGGTGAGCGACACCGCCACCCCGCTCTGCCGGGCGGTGAGCCGGAGGGGAGTCGGCCCCTGAACCTCGAGGGCCTTGGCGGAGGGCTCGAATTGCCAGTCGCGCAGCCAGACCGTGTCGCGACCCGAGAGCAGCCCCAACGACAACAGGTCGCTGCGGGGTGTCAGGATCTGCGCGGGACGGCCCTTCTCCTCCGGCCGCATCGAGGGATACTTGAGGAAGGTTGCCTCGATCATCCGGCCGCCCCGGGTGGAGAGCGCATACCGGTAGAGGGGCGACGTGACGACGACGGTGTCTTCGCTGACCGCAGCAACGGGCGGATTGCCCGCCGCGGAGGTGCTGGGACCCGGGCTGGTCGGCGCCGGGCCGACCGTCGGCGTCGTGCGCCCGCTGTCCACTGGTCCACCGGCCCGTCGGTCCGTCAGCACGGGCACCGGCTTCTTCGACTTGAGGAACATCGAAGGCAGAATGGCGACCGCCATCATCAGCACGACGGCGAGGAGAACGCGACGATCCATATCGAAGGGGGTATCCGGGAGATTACGGCACGGGGTCGAACCCGCCCGGGTTGAAAGGATGACAGCGCACGATCCTGCGAGCGCCCAGCCATCCACCACGAAGCACACCGTATCGGTCGATGGCTTCCAGAGTGTACTGCGAGCAGCTCGGGGTGAACCGGCAACTCGGCGGGAGCGCCGGCGAAAGGAACCGCTGGTAGCCCCGAATCATGCCCATGGCCGCCCGTCGAGGCCATCGTGTAATAGGCTGCACCCGATCACCCCACGCCCATCCGCCAGGTCAGCAACTCGCTCGACAGCGCCGGGAAGGTGGCCCCATACGCCTCCCGCCGGGCGCGAATCACCACATCCACGGACGCCAGACCCCGCATGATGTCCCGACGCCAGATCTCGCGGAGCCGGCGCCGCAAACGATTGCGGGCCACCGCGCTGGACTGAAACTTCGGTACGATCAGTCCCACCCTCGGGTGGCCCGCTTGATTGTCTGCCCATAACACGTCGAGGTGTGCCAGCCGGCGTCGTTGCCCGGATTCCTGCACTCGCCGAAGCTCCGCAGTGCGGGTGAGCCGGCCTGCGCGCGGCAGCCGCTCGGCTGCCGTCAGCTTCCGCCGTGCTTGGAAGGTATCCGGACAGTAAGCCGCTTGCGGCCCTTCTTGCGGCGGCGGGAAAGCACCTCGCGGCCCCAACGGTCCGCCATCCGGGCGCGGAAACCGTGGCGGTTGATTCGCTTGCGATTGCGAGGGCGATAGGTCGGCTGCATACGAAATCCTTGTCCTCCAATGAGCCCGCAAAGTTAGCCGAACGAACCCGATTTGGTCAAGGTTGACTTTTCCACAAGCGTGTCGTAGCTTCGCCTCCCCCAACAACATCCCTACTGTCATCCGACCGAACGATCGGCATGCAGCTGTCGCTAAAAGAGGCCTGGACACGCATTCTGGACGACGCCCGGCGCGAAATCCCGGAAAAGGATTTCAAGGCGTGGGTTGAGCCTGCCAAACCGGTCGCGCTCGAGAGCGATCGACTGATCCTGGGCGTCCCCGATGAATTCGCCGTGCAATGGAACGAGGCGAAGAATTCCGGCCTCTTCGCGCGGCTTGCCGAGCGCGCGTTGGGACGACCCGTATCGGTGATCTTCCGGGTCGACGAAGATCGCTTGCAGCGTCCCCAGATGGATTTCTTCGTCGCGCCGATTGCCGCCCTGAGCTCGTCCGCCGCGGCCAATGCGCCCGCGCAGCCGCTCAACGAGCGCTACACCTTCGAGAACTTCGTCATCGGGAAGTCCAACGAGCTCGCCGCGGCCGCCGCGCATGCCGTCGCCGAGGCTCCTGGGAAGCTCTACAACCCCTTGTTCATTTACGGGGCCACCGGGCTCGGCAAGACCCACTTGATGCAGGCCATCGGCCATATCGTCACCCGGCGGAGCCCTTCGGTGCGGGTGCTGTACGTCGGCGCCGAGCAATTCATCAACGAGGTCATCGAGAGCATCCATTCGCGCACCATGCCGGAGCTGCGGCGCCGATACCGCAACGATGTGGATCTGTTCCTGGTGGACGACGTGCACTTTCTGGAGGGGAAAGAAGCCACCCAGGAAGAGTTCTTCCACACCTTCAATACCCTCTACGAAGCCAAGAAGCAGATCGTCCTCACCTCGGACCGCCCCCCCAAGGAAATGCCCGGCCTCGAGGCGCGGCTGGTCAGCCGGTTCGAGTGGGGGATGGTCGCCGACGTTGGGCAGCCGGACCTGGAGCACCGGATCGCCATCCTGCGCAAGAAGCAGGAGCAGGATCACCTCGAAACGACGATTCCTGATGAAGTCTTGAGCTTCATCGCGGAGTACGTCCATTCGAACGTACGGGAGCTCGAGGGGTGCATCATCAAACTGCTGCTCTACGCCTCGCTCAGGCATCGCGAGATCACCATCGACCTGGCTCGCGAGGCCCTGGCCGACAAGATCCGCCCCGGGCAGGAGCAGCCCGGGTCGATGCCCAAGCAGAACCCCACCATCGACAAGGTCCAGGACGTCGTGGCTCGCCGCTGGGGGGTGACGCCCGAGGGACTGCGCTCCAAGGCCCGCATCAAGACGCTCACGGTGCCACGCCAGATCGCAATGTATCTGGCGCGCGAAGTACTCCAGATGCAGCTCGTGGAAATCGGGCAGGCGTTCGGGGGCCGCGATCACTCGACCGTGATCCATAGTGTGGACAAGGTGCAGAGACAATTGCAGCGCGATCGTCAGTTCCGCGAACGCGTTGAGTCGGCTCGGCAGGAGTTGTACGCACCGTAATCGCTTCGGCGCATATGGTGCTGTGCACGATCGGGGATAAGGGCGCGGCGCCGGCACGGCTGTCCCCAACGCCAACACGATCCCCACGTGATGGAACGAGGGATACATCGGTGGCCACGTCACTTGGGGGTCGTGTCCACATTTCCAGTCCCTCTACTACTGCTGCTAGGTATAACTATCTGTTAGTAGTCTCTTCTTATAAGGCTCTGCGGGGAGCATTCGGATGAAGTTCACGATCACGCGGGAAAAGCTTCACGAAGGTCTCGGGGCAGTCGCGGCCAGCGTGCCTTCGAAGACCACGCTTCCCGTGCTGGCCAATATCCTGGTCGAGGCATCCAAGGACGGGCTCAAGCTCTCCGGCACGGACCTCGACATCTCGGTGAGCACCACCATCCCGGCCTCGGTGGACCAGGAGGGCGCCACCACGCTCCCGGCCCGCAAGCTGGTCGAGATCGTCAAGGAGCTCCCCAACGCCGCCATTCGGATGACCAGCTCCGGGGAGCAGCGCGCCACCATCGAGTGCGGCAAGTCGAAGTTCAAGCTGCTGGGCCTGTCCCGGGACGAGTTCCCCGCCTTTCCGAGCGTGAAGTTCGAAGGGGGCTGGAAGGTCCCCGCCAAGGACCTCCAGAAGCTGATCAGCCATGTGGCGTTCGCCGCGAGCACCGAGGAAAGCCGCCCCATCCTGAACGGTGTGCTCTGGGAGCTTCGCGCCGACCGGATGCGCATGGTGGCCACCAACGGCCATCGCCTGGCCCGGATGGATGTCCCCACCAGCGGACAGGGCGGTGGGCAAGCGGACCTGATCATCCCGCCCAAGGCGCTGGAACAGATTCGCCGGCTCTTCGGCGGTGACGAGGAAATCGAAATCGGAAAGAGCGACAACCACCTGGGTTTCCGCTCGACCACCACGCAGGTCTACACCCGGCTGATCGAGGGGCCCTACCCGAATTACGAACAAGTCATCCCTCGGGAAAACGACAAGAGCCTCACCGCGGACAAGGCGGCGCTGGCCGCGGCGCTGCGCCGCATGAGCATCGTGGCCAGCGACCAGACCCACCGGATCCGCATGGCGTTCACCAACGGCGCCTGCAAGATGTCGGTGCAGACCCCGGATTTGGGGGAAGCCCAGGAGGAATTGGCGGTGGCCTACGAAGGAGACTCGCTGGAGATCGGCTTCAACGCGGCCTACATGCTCGAGATCCTGAAGTTCATGCCCACCGACGAAGTGCGGATGACGTTCAAGGCGCCCGAACGCGCCGCCACCTGCGAGCCGGTGGGATGGGACGATCCGGCGAGCTTCATGACGCTGGTGATGCCGCTGCGCTTGGTCGACTGAGGCCAGAGGGCGGCGCTCAGCGGGGGACTTCGCTCGTGTCCGGCCGCACCGAATCCACTTCCTCCGCGGTGCGGGGGATGTCCACCCGCTCTCCCCGCACCCGCCGCATGATCATCGCCTGACGCCACCGCATCCGGCCCGGGCGATACCCCGGATTCGACTTGAGGGGAAATGGCAGAGAGCCGGCCAGCGCTGCCGCCTCCTCGAGGCTCAGCTGGCGGGACGAATGGCCGAAGTACTTGCGGCTCGCGGCCTCCACCCCCCACACCTCGGGTCCCAGCTCCACCACGTTGAGGTACAGCTCGAGGATCCGCTCCTTGCCAAGCCAGTACTCCAATCGCCAGGCGGTGACCGCCTCCTTGACCTTGCGGAGTGGATTGCGTGAGGGCGAGAGGTAGAGATTCTTGGCCAGCTGCTGGGTGATCGTGCTGGCGCCGCGCAAGGCGCGCCTTCCCGCCAGGCTCCGCTGCAGCGCCTGCCAGAGCTCGGCCCGGTCCCGTGCGCTTCCCAGGGAAAAATCGTCCGGCCGATAGCCCAGGGCATGCCGGAACTCCACGTAGTCGATGCCCGCGTGCTCGTAGAAGCGGTGGTCTTCGGCGACCAGCGTGGCGGTCTTCGCGGTCGGCGCGATGGCCTCGATCGGCACCGGCTGATACATCCGCTTGGGCAGTTCGGCCTTGCTCGTGCCCTTCGCCAGCGCCTCCCGCTCCTCCGACCGGCGCATCGCCATGAAGGCCGTCTGCCGAGGCCAGGCCCAGCGATACCAGACCGGGGGCGGCCAGAGAAACCAGAGCCAGGCAAAGAACAACGACGAGGAGATCAGGAACACCCGCCGGAACACCCGGAACGCTCCCCGGCGCCTGCGGGGAGGCTGCTCGAGCTCAGCGAATGGGTACGTCACGCATCCGGCCGATAAATGTGGAGCGCCAGTGAACCGGAACCGTCTCACCGCCCGATCCGATCGTGACCACCAAATCGATGGAATCCCGCGCCATCAGGGTTCCCACCCACCCTTCGACGGCAAACTGGTACCGGATCCGGCGCAAACCGGTTCCGCGAATGGTCATCACTTGCCCGCCCTGCATGCCGGTGCCACTGCGCACGAGCCGCTCGTTGGCTTCCACCGTCACTCCCAGGCCTGCATTCGGGGCCTGGCCGCTCGGCACGGCCCGACTGATCCGTGTGGCGGTCTCGAGCGCGTCGAAGGCGTCGACTTGGACGCGATACGTGGTTGAATCGGCCCAAGCCCCTTGATTGCGGAGGCCAGTTTCAGGTAGTTGTGGGAACAACAACCTGACGATTGCTTCGATTTGCCCGGCCAGAACCGTCAGGTGTCCGCCCGCTATGGGCCCCCGAGGCCCAGCCGGACTCAGCCCGAATTGCCAGCGGCTGCCGATGCTGCTGTCGACGGTCGCCGGAGTCAGCCGTGCGTCCTCGAGCCCCGCCAGCGAATCCAGTCGCACCTCGACGTCGTTGGTGCGGCCGGGGACCGGCCGGACGCTCAGGACCCCCCGCTGGGCCGTCGCCTGCGGGGCCCCGGGCATGCTGGCGTAGAAGAGACTGTCATAGCGCTCGACCTCGTAGGCCACCGGGCCACGCAGGCGGTAGTGGAGCGGGCCGCTCGGAGCTGCCGGGACCGAGGCCGGCTCCGATCCGGGAACCGGGGCCGGAGGAGTCGACGGCTTCGTCGCCCCGCAGGCGCCCAGCAGCCCGGCCGCCCAGGCGCCGAGCGGCCGAAGCCTCATTTGAGCAGCGTGACCGCGAGCGACTGAACCACCTTGACCGGGATCGGGGCCGGGGCCATGGCCATCTTGAGCCGCTGGTCGATCGTCGAGGAGAGGGAGCCTCCCAGGAATCGTCCGTCGCTGCCGATAGCGAACGTTCCCGTGCCGGTGCCGTTCCCTTCGACTTCCATGGTGCCCGCCATGGCGTTCTCCATGGTGCCGCTCACCGCGGAGGTGGAGGCGACCGATACCTTGACGCCCGGCAGTCCCCCGACGGTCTCATTGCCCTCTGCGACGTAGTTCAGCACGAGCTTGACCTTGGTGTTGTTGCCCTCGCCCGCATTGCTGACCTCGGTGGTGTCCACCCAGTGGTCGCCGGCCTTGGTGCCGGGCTTGATCCGGGGGAACAGCGCGTTGACCACGCCCTGGACCGCGGCGAGGAGCGGGTTACCGCCTGGGGTCGACGTGACGTTCTTGATGTGCCCGGTGGGATCGACGAACCCGTGGATCATGCCGCCCTTGGCGCTGTCCGCGGTGGCCGCGGAGAGCTGGGGGATGGTGGTCTCCATCTTGAGCGAGTCGACGATGACGTGCACCACCTTGCCGCCGGCGCTGTCGGTGAGGGTCATCACCACCCAGGCGTTGAGGTCGAGGTTGCTGATCTGGTTCGGAGCGCCGACCACGCTCAGGTCCACGGTCGTTTCGGTCTTGAGGTCGAAGCGGTATCGGGTGGTGCTCGGCGCCGGCGGCGCCGACGATACGACAAAGGGCGCCAGAGAGGAGGCGAGCAGGACGAAAGGCACCGACATGGAAGACCTCACTTGAAGGGATGGACGGGCCGGATCCCGCCCCGACGACCAAAGCTACCAAACTTCAACCCCCGGCGTCCTGAAGGGCGCCGGGGGTGCGGGTCGAACCGTAAGCCGAGTTCTGTTCCCCACGCTCGCGCGCGGGGGATGGTCATCTGTCTGGGATGGCCGTCGCCGGCCACCTCGAGCAGCCTACCCGCGGCTCACCGTTGCCGGTGTTGTCGGTGTGGGCCACACCTCGCCGCTTATTTGGCCTTGCTCCGACTGGGGGTTACCGTGCCGCTCGCTGTTGCCAGGAGCGCGGTAGGCTCTTACCCCACCGTTTCACCCTTACCTCACTCGCGTGAGGCGGTCTGTTTTCTGTGGCCCTGTCCGTCGCCTTTCGGCGCCCAGGCGTTACCTGGCAGTCTACCCGTTGGAGCTCGGACTTTCCTCGGGAGGGCTCGCGCGCTCCCGCGACCATCGCGTTCGGCCCGCACTGAAGAATAGGGCCAGGCCCTTCCCGTCGCTAGCGGATGCCCGTGCGTCCCGAGGTCCCGGTCGGGTTGAGGGCCGCTTCGCTCTTGGTTTCGACGGCACCGCGGAGGCGCGCCAGGCCCGCCTGGGCCTGCTGAACGAACGTCAACAGGGGCTCGTCCGCCCCCTGCCACGCCACCACGACTTCCTTGAACTCCCGCGAGGCTCGGTCCGATTCACCCAGTCGCTCGTAGGCCAGTCCGCGGAGCAGATGCACCCGTCCGAGGATGCCCCAGCGGGAGTCGAAGCCGCGGCGGTACAGCTGGTTCTCGGTGAACGATTGGAGCATCGCTATTGCGCCCCGATAGTCCCCCAGCTGGTACCGGGCCTCCGCCTCGAGCGGGCGGGGATCGTTCCAGGCGACCCCGAGATAGACCAAATCGGTCTTGGCCTCGCGCTTCTCGGGTTTCTTTCCCGAATCGGCCAGGGCCTTCCGGGCGACCGCGCTGTCGCCGCGGGCCAGGGCGGCCAGGGCCCGGACTTCGGGAGCGGCCGTCCGTCCGGTCAGCGTCTCCAGCTCGGCCAGTGGACGGCTGTCCGGCTCGGCGCCGAGCAGCAGGCCCACCGCGGCGGCCGCTCCGGCCCCGGCCACACTGGCCCGATCCGCGGCCGGCGCGCGCCGGGCCGCGTCCGCCACGTCGGTCCAGACCCGCCGAAGCTCCCGTGCCGGCCCCCCCGCCGCGCTGTAGAGCTGCGCCAACCGGGACCATTGCCACACGTCATCCTGATCCCAGATGCTGGGCGACGCTTGGGGGATCAGCGTCGCCTTGCGGATCGCATCGCCCAACGCGATGACCTCCGCCGCGCCGGCGAGATCTCCCTGATAGGCCAAGGTGTTCGCCCCGGCCATCACGTCGGAGACGAACTCCCTCCCGAAATCGGGCAGCGCGGGTGCGCGATGCCCGAAGGACGCCGTCGTGCTCCGCACCAGCGTCGCGGCCGAGCGCGACTCACCCCTGGCGAAGCGCACCCGGGCCTCGAGATAGGCGGCAAGATTGCGGCCGGCCGGCGGCAGCAGGCGTCCGAGCTCGGCCACTTCCCGCGAGGCCTCGGTCCAGTCCTCACTCGCGAAGTAGGCCTCGAACAGCGCGTGGTGGGCGCGCGCGGTGGTCGGCTGGGAAGCCACCCAGTTGCGGGCCGCACGAACCGCGGCGGTGCCGGCCCGGCGGATCGCCGCCGCGCGGGCCGCGCTGTCGAGCGCCGGCTTGCCCGCGGCCGTCGTTGATACGAAGGAATCGGGCGCGACCAGGGCGTAGTCGGCGGTGCGGTCGGTGGCGCCGGTCAGCAGATAGGTGACGTGTTCGTAGGCGAGGGCGTACTGGGGGTCGAGTGACAGCGCCCGGTCGAACGCACGGAGCGAACGCGTCATGCCCGACGGCGTCAACCCGGCTTTGGCGTCATGGAAGTACGCGTCGCCCAGGCCGTACCAGGCGTCCGCGTCGGACGAGTCCCGTGCCAGGATGCTCCGATACAGCTGTTGGGAGTGTTCATACTCCCCGTCCAGCATCGCCCGGTAGGCGCCGATCATTCCGCGCTGGCGCTCCGGCACGCGGTCGGCAAACCGGGAGGCCTGGAGGACCGCGTTGCGCCCCACGCTGTCCCCGGCGCCGAGCACCCAGCCGCGGGTGAGACCGAGCTTGAAATAGGCGAGGCTGAACGTGCTGTCGAGGGTCACCGCGCGGCGGAAGGACTGCTCCGCCGGGAGCAGCTCCCAGTGGTTGAGGTGCTCGACCCCCTGCAGATAGGCACGGTAGGCCTCGAGCGACGCCGTGGTGACAGCGGAAAGTGGGCTCTGCCGGCCGGACGGAGCGCCGGAGAGGTCGAGCAATCGTCCCGCCAGCTCGTCGAACAGGGGTCGCACGTCATCCGCCGCACGGCCGGCGGCCTCCACCACGTCGACCCGGGTACCGGTCGCCACGTCGTACGTGCGCGCCGTGAGGCGAAGGGAGTCGCCGGCGCGGGCATAGTCTCCCAGCACCACTCGTCCCGCCCCCGCCTGGCGAGCCAGCCGGCGAGCCTCGGCAAGACCGATGGGCTGGTCGTCGGGAACCTTCGCCTGGGCCAGCAGGTCGTGGACCCGGTCCTGATCCACCACCCCCAGGTCGCGCCACTGCGAGAGTGCCATCGCCAGCATGTTGACGCTGCCATCATGCAGCCAGGCCAGCGCCGGTTCGTCCCGGAGATTGTCGAACGGGAGCACCAGCATGGAAAGGCGGGGGTTCGCGGAGGGCGGCCCTGCCCTGCCCCACACCAGCAGCCCCGCGGTCGCCGCCAGGAGGAGCAGCAGCGCAACCGCCAGGCCGCGCCGCCGCGTCCCGGCCCGCATCGGCGTCACGGGAGTGGGTTCGCCCAGCAGGGCCCGCCGGAACGTCGCGCCATTCTGCCAGCGGGCGTCGGGAATCTTCTCCAGCGCCCGGGTCACCGCATCGGTGACCGGCCCGGAGAGTCCCGGCCGGACCTGGGCCAGCGGACGGGGAGGATCCACGATCTGCTTCGAGACCACGAGGCGTGGCGAACCGGTAAACGGAGGGTCTCCCGTGAGCATCTCGTAGGTCACGATGCCGAGCGAATACAGATCGCTGCGGGAGTCGATGCCCTCCCCCGCAGCCTGCTCGGGGCTCATGTAGGTCGGGGTGCCCATGACCGCCGTCGGACCGGTCGGTCCATCGACCCCATCGACCAGTCGCGCGATTCCGAAGTCGGCCAGGAGGGCGCGGGGAGCCTCGGGCGGTCCCTCGAGCAGGATGTTCTCCGGCTTGAGGTCGCGATGGACGATGCCCGCCGCTGCCGCGGCGTCCAGCGCCAGCGCCAGATCCCCGGCGATCGCAACCGCGACCGCTTCCGGCAGCCGACCCTCCCGGCGCAACCGCTGCCGCAGGGTTTCGCCTTCGTGAAAATCCATGATGTAGAAGAGATGGCCTTCGGCATCGCCGGCCGCGTGCACCGCCACGATGTTCGGATGACGGATCCGCGCGACCAGCCTGGCTTCCGCCAGGAACCGGGCGGCGAGTGCCCGATTCACGACCAGGTCCGGATGGATCACCTTGACCGCGACCGCCCGGTCGAGGGCCAGGTCGGTGGCGAGAAACACCACCCCCATACCCCCGCGTCCGACCTCCCGCTCGAGCCGGTATTGCCGGCCCAGCGTCCGCGCCAGGGTGTGGTAGAGCTCGGTGTCGGTCACTGCCAAGACCTTGCCTGGAGATACCCCATTCGATGCCGAAAGGGGGGAGTTCGTTGCGTTTGGCACCGTTGCGCACGATCCGGACCGGCGACCGGATTGACTGGAGGTTGAGGGCTCCGGGCCACTGTCCCCTTCAACCTACCCCGGACGTGCTTATGCCAGCCGCGATGCCCCGCCCCACCGCCCCAACCGTGGCGGCAGTGTTGACCCCCGGCGAGCGGGCCAGCCTCGATGCGGCGAGCGTCGGCTGCTTCGCGGTCCTGCACCGGAATTCGGTGCCGGAAGCGGTGCGGACGGTCCGGGAGCGTGCCGTCGACGCCGTGCTCATCTCGGTCCATCAGTGCGCCCAGGGGCGCGTGGACGAAGTCGACCAGCTGGTGCGCAGCTTCCCCGGCGTCCCGACCGTCGCGCTGGTGACCCGCCATGATGCCGTCGCGTCAGAGACCCTGCTCCGCCTCGGGGCCACCGGGGTGCGCCAGGTGGTCGATGTCACGGTGCCGGCCGGATGGAATCGCCTGCGGCAGCTGGTGTCCGAACCGGCCACGCACGGAGCCTCGCGAATCCTGGCTCCGGTCTTTGCGTCGCTCCCCGATCTTCCCCCGGATGCCCGGGTCTTCCTGGAGCTGCTGATCCGCCTGGCGCCGGAACTGCCCGCCGTGCGGGCGGTGGCCGCCCGCTTCGAGATCAAGCCCAGCACGCTGATGTCCCGGTTTGCTCGAGCGGGGCTTCCCTCCCCCAAAACCTATCTCGCCGCGATTCGGTTGCTCTATGCGGCGCAGTACTTCGAGGGCGGAGGCCGGTCGGTGGCGGACGTTGCCTACCGGCTCGACTGCTCGTCTCCCCAGAGCTTCGGCCGGACGATCCGGGCCATGTTGGGAATCACCCCTGGCGAGTTTCGTCGTCGGTTCCCCTTCCCGACGGCGCTGGAGCGATTTCTTGCACAATTGGTCATGCCGTACGGAAGGGTCTGGGCCGGTTTTCACCCGCTGCGTGGCGCCCAGCGGGAGGGCTGATCGCGTCAAGAAGCGAGATCGGTTACTGAAGGCTGAGTTCGCTGGTTGTGGTCAACGCTACTACGTCAACCCCCCGTCCACGAAGAGCCTCTATGCCACCTTGCTCGCGGTCGACCACCGCCAGGACGCCGAGGATCCGGCCGCCGGCTTCGGTGACGGCGTCGATCGCCTCGCCGGCGGAGCCACCCGAGGTAATGACGTCCTCCACGATCACCACGGAATCGCCCGCGGAGAAGTTCCCCTCGATTCGCCTCCGGGTCCCGTGCTGTTTGGTGGCCTTCCGGACGCTGAACGCCTGGATCACCGGAGGGACGTCGAGGCTCGCGTGCGCGATGGCATAGGCCACCGGATCGGCTCCCATGGTGAGCCCGCCGACGGCGGCCGGGTGCCAGCCGGCCGTCCTGATGGCCGCCAGGCCAAGCCTGCCGACCAGGCGCTGGCCCTCCGCGGACATCGTGGTCTTTCGGGCGTCGATGTAGTAGGTGGAGCGTTGGCCGGAAGAGAGGAGGAAATCGCCCAGGCTCACGGAACGCTCGCGCAACAGCGCCGCGAGCGCTTCCTGATCGGTCACTCGCTGCCCCGGCGGAAGAACGACGAGAGGAAGCCGCCTTTCTTTTCGGCAGGGGCTTCGACGCCGGCCGCCGCGCAGAATGCCCGGGCGAATTCTCCCACGCTCTTCCAGCGCTTGGTCAAATCGCGCTCCAGGCCGGTCATGACGGCCGCCTCGATTTCCTTGGAGAACTTGAGGCCCTTGACGGCCTCGTTGAGCGGAATGGGCGACTGGGTCAGCAGTTGCTGGAACAGCTCCCGGGGACTGCGCCCGGGGAAGGGGAGGATGCCGGTGAGGAGATGGTACGCGATGGTCGCGAGGCTGTAGACGTCGGCCTGCTCGCCCACCAGCTCTCCCGACAGCGCTTCGGGAGCCACGTATTGGAGCGTGCCCACGAAGAAGCCCGCCCGGGTCAGCCGGTCCGCCGGGTTGTCCTCGGCGTCCCGCGCGATGCCGAAATCGAGGAGACGCGCGGTCTGGGTCTCCGGATCGTACATGATGTTGGCAGGCTTCAAGTCCCGATGGATGATGCCGGCCTTGTGCGCCACGGCGAGGGCGTCGCCGAGCTGCTCGATGATCTTGGCGGCAAGCGGCGGCGCGAGTCGGCCGGCCGCGCTCAGGAACGAGCCCAGCGGCTCGCCCTGGGCCCATTCGAGCGCCAGGAAATACAGGCCCTCGGCTTCGCCGTAGTCGTACGTGCGGATGATGTATTTGTGATTGATCCGAGCGCCGAACTCCGCTTCCCGAAGAAAGCGTTTGACCGCCACCGGATCCTGCGCCATCCGGGGGCGCAGGATCTTGATCGCCGCCGGCCCGCGCTCGGGATGCTCTGCGCGATAGACGGTGGCGGTGCCACCCTCGCCGACATGCGAGAGGAGTTTGTATCCGGCCACGGTCCGGCCGACGAGATTATCTTGGCTCATGGGAGGCAGTCCAAACTACTGCCGGCGGGGACCCCTCACAAGCCGCGCGAGTGCATCCCGACCCCCTGGCGGGCGTCCCCCCCAGCGTCCCTGACCTCGTGGTCGGCCTGGCCACCCTCATCTGCGGCCCTCGCATGACGATCTCCGAGCTGTTCCGACGCACGGTGCCCACGGTGCCCACGGGGCTCCTGCTCGTTGCTGCGGCCTGCGGCGGAGCCCGGCGCACGCCGGCGGGCGGGGTGGTTCCGTCGACCGAGCAGACCCTCAACGAGCTCTTCAACCTGCCGGCGCTGTACCAGCGGATGGGGCGCCTGGCGGCCTCCGGCCCGATGCCGTTCGTCGGAACGATCGCGTACGCGGCGGGGCGGGGGGACTCGACCATCGCCCGTGTCGGCCTGTCCTTCGACAATCATGCCTTTGCCTTTCAGCGGGATGCCCGAGCCTTTTCCACGCGGTTCCGGGTCGAGTACAGCTTCGTCCGGCCCGGCCTGCCACCGGTCCAGGCGGTCCGGGACGAAATCGTACGGGTCGAGTCGTTCGGCGAAACCCAGCGCAACGACGAGAGCATCATCGTGGAGCAGGGATTTCTGCTGGCGCCGGGCAGCTACACCCTCACCGTGACCGTGAGGGATCCCGCCTCGAACGTCTCCTCCCGCGCCGAGCAGATCACCGACGTGCCGGGGTTCCGGGCCGGAAGCACCACCATGCCGATCCTCGTCTATTCGGCCCAGGCCCGGGAGCGACTGACCGATAGCCTGGCCCTGGTGCTGAACCCCCGCGGCACGGTCGCCAATGGCGGCGGGGATTCGCTGACGATGTACGTCGAGGGATACCAGCTGCCGGGGCCCGTCGAGGTGCCGGTCGATGTCCGGGACGAGCGGGACAGCGTGGTGTACCAGGGCACCATCCCCTTCAAGGGCGGCCGCCCGCTCGAAGGATTCGTGCTGCGAGTGCCGTCCGATGCGCCGCCCCTCGGCGAGCTCAAGGTCACGGTGGGCGCGGGTGCCCAGGCCAAGATGACCGTCGCGCTGGTGTCCTTCTCGCGAAGCTGGGTCGTGACGAACTACGACAACCTGCTGGCCCTGCTTCGGTACTTCCCGTGGGGATCCGACCAGCTCAATGCGTTGCGCAACGCGAAGCCGCCGGATCGACCCCGGCTCTGGCGCGAGTTCTGGACCGCCACCGACCCGATCCCGCAGACGCCGGAAAACGA
The DNA here is from genome assembly GCA_963762545.1 of uncultured Gemmatimonadales bacterium. Classification (GTDB taxonomy): domain Bacteria; phylum Gemmatimonadota; class Gemmatimonadetes; order Gemmatimonadales; family GWC2-71-9; genus JABFSM01. Next base: position 289,968 of record CAVXLC010000007.1, read on the forward strand.
GGCCCTGGACCAGTACTTCACCCGGGTCGCCATCGCCAACGAGCGATTCAAGGATGAAGGCGGCGCGGGCTGGCGGACCGATCGGGGCGAGGTCTACATCACGCTGGGTGAGCCGGACCAGGTCATGGAAACCCCGCCCGGCAACGACACTCGCGTCGTGCAGTGGGCCTACAGCAACTATCGCGCGGTCATTTCTTTCAGCGGGCAGCTCGGTTTCTCGCGGCTTCGAATGACCCCGGCCTCCCGGGCCGAGTTCTCCCGGGCCCGGGCGCAGGTCATGCGACAGGGGGCCACCCACTAGGGCGGTCGGCGCGAGGCGGGGTGAGAGGCGCGGATTTTCGTCGCCGCTCCCTCGCCCCTCTTACCTTTCGGCATGGCCAACCACACCCCACCACAACTCTTCCTCGTCGACGGGTACGCGCTGATCTACCGCGCGTTCTTCGCGCTGATCACGCGGCCGCTCCGGACCAGCCGGGGCGAAAACACCTCCGCCGCCTGGGGCGTGGTCAACTTCCTGCTGCGGCTCCAATCCAAGTACCGGCCTGACTATCTGGTCTGGGTGCTCGATGCCGGGGATTCCTTCCGCACCCAGCGTTACGCCCAGTACAAATCCACCCGGGAAAAGCTCGACGCCGAGCTCCAGGCCGATTTCGACACGGCGCTGGAGCAGATCGGCGCCCTGCTCGCCGCGTTTCGCGTTCCGGCCCTCGCGGTGCCGGGCTATGAAGCCGATGACGTGATCGGCACCCTCGCCCGACGGGAAGCCGCGGCGGGCCGCCAGGTGGTGATCGTCTCGGGAGACAAAGACTTCTACCAGCTCATCGGGCCGGGGATTTCGCTGCTCAATCCGGGGCGGGGGGGACCCGGGGGAGTCGATGAGATCTGGATCGACGAGACGAATGCTTCGGAGCGACTGGGAGTGCCGCCGCAGCAGGTGATCGACTACCTCGCGCTGGTGGGCGACAGCTCCGACAACGTGCCCGGCGTCCGGGGCATCGGCGACAAGGGTGCGGTGCAGCTGCTGACCGAGTACGGCGACCTGGACACGCTCCTGACCCGGGCCGGCGAGATCAAGGCCAAGCGCCCCCGCGAAGCCCTCACCCAGTACGCGGCGGAGGCCCGGCTGTCCCGGGAGCTGGTCACCATCCAGTGCAATGTGCCGGTCGAGCTGGACATCGCGGCCGCCGCGGTGCGGGAGCCCGATACGGACGCGCTGATAAAGGTGCTGGCGCGGCTGGAGTTTCATTCGCTCGCCCGGCGCCTGACCGAGGCCGGCGGGCGCGAAGCGCCTGCGGAAGCGGCCACCGGGTCCGTTCCCGAACCGGCGGTTGTCTCGGCCGCTCTCCCTCCGGCACCGGTGTCGCGGGTGCGGGTGGTGGACCGTCCCGCCGAGATCGAGGCGTTGGTCCGCGCGCTCCGTGCGGCCCCCCTCGTCGCCCTCGACACCGAGACCAGCTCGATCGAGCCCCACGACGCCGAGTTGGTCGGCCTGTCGTTCGCGGTGGATCTGGACACCGCGTGGTACCTCCCCTTCGGACACCAGCCCCGGGGCGGGGAACTGGCAGCGCCCGCCCCGGTGACCAATCTCCCTCCGCTCACCGATCCCCTGCTGGCCCCCATCGCCGGAGTGTTGGGCGACCCGACGGTGAAGAAGGCGGGCCACAACATCAAGTACGACTGGCAGGTGCTCCGCCGCGCCGGGATCGAGCTCAAGGGGGTCGCCTACGATTCGATGCTCGCGAGCTTTCTGCTCGACCCGGCCCGGCGGTCGCACGGCATCGATACCCTCTCGCTCGAGCTGCTGAGCCGGCCGATGCGGAGCTATGACGATCTGACCGGAAAGGGCAAAGCCCGGATTCCCTTTGCCGAGGTGGCGATCTCCGAAGCCGCCGAGTACTGCGGGGCCGACAGCGCCGCGGTCCTCGCGCTGCACCGGTTGTTTGCGCCGCGGCTGGCGGATGCGGTCATGCAGCCGCTCCTCGACGGACTCGAGATGCCTCTGGTCGAAGTCCTGGTCGACATGGAGTGGACCGGCATCGCCATCGACCCCGAGCTGTTCCGGCGGCTCGCCAAGGAGCTCGCCGCGGACCTGCAACGGCTGGAAGCCGAGATTGCCGTGGCGGCGGGCGGCTCCATCAACCTGAACAGCCCGAAGCAGCTCGCCGCCGTGCTGTTCGAGAAGCTGCAGCTCCCCGCGCTCAAGCGGACCAAGACGGGACCCTCGACCGACGCCGACGTGCTGGAGCAGCTGGCCGACATGGGTCACGAGGTGCCCAGGCTGCTGCTCGAGTACCGCGAGCTGGAAAAGCTCCGTTCCACGTACGTGGAGGTGCTGCCGAAGAAGATTCACCGGGCGACTGGCCGGATCCACACCAGTTTCAATCAGATCGGCGCCGCGACCGGCCGGCTCTCCTCCACCGATCCCAACCTGCAGAACATTCCGGTGCGCTCCCCCCGGGGCGAGGCGATCCGTCGGGGCTTCGTGCCGGCGCCGGGGTGGAAGTTCGTGGTGGCGGACTATTCCCAGATCGAGCTGCGGTTGATGGCCCACCTGTCGCTCGACCCGGCCTTCATCGACGCATTCCGACAGGGGCAGGACATCCATCGACAGACCGCCGCGATCATCTTCGGGGTGCCGCTGTCCGACGTGACCCCCGATATGCGGGCCCGGGCCAAGACCATCAACTTCGGGACCATCTATGGCCAGGGCCCCTTCGCCCTCTCCAAGCAGCTCTCGATTCCCCAGGAGGAGGCCAAGGCCTTCATCGCGGAGTACTTTCGGCGGTTTGCCGGAGTGCGGACCTTCCTGGATCGGCAGGTGGAAATCGCCCGCGAGCGCGGCTATGTGGAGACCCTGTTCGGGCGGCGCCGCTATATCCCCGAGGTGAAGGACCGCAACTTCAACGTGCGCGCGTTTGGCGAGCGACAGGCCCAGAACGCTCCGCTCCAGGGCTCGGCCGCCGACCTGATCAAGATCGCCATGGCGCGCCTGCACGGGGCGTTGCGGGACGGCGGATTCGCGGCCCGCCTGCTGCTGCAGGTGCATGACGAGCTGGTGCTCGAGGCGACCGCAGGTGAAGTCGAGCCAGTGGTGTCCCTGGTCAAGCAGCACATGGAGGGAGCGGCCTCGCTGGAGGTGCCCCTGGTGGTGGAAATAGGGGTGGGGGACAACTGGCTGGACGCGAAGCGCTAGCGCTTACGGGTCGGACGGCGGAATGGGGTGCGAGCCGGAGATCGCCGAGTCCTTGGCCCCGGAGGCCAGCGTCACGCGGCGCCCCCCCGGCCACCAGTTCCATCGGCCCGCCAGGTGCATGATGGCCGGGACCAGCACCATCCGGATCAGGGTCGCGTCGAGCAGGACCGCCACGGCCAGCCCGAACCCCAGAAACTGCACCATCAGCACCCGCGCAAACGCGAAGGCCCCGAACACCACGATCATGATCAGCGCGGCGGAGGTGATCACCGACGCCGTGGCGCTCACCCCCTCCATGGTTGCCTCGGTGTTGCGACCGGTGCGGTCGAACGCCTCCTTGATGCGCGACAGGAGGAACACCTCGTAGTCCATGCTGAGCCCGAAGACCACCGCGAAGACCAGCACCGGAATCACCACGAAGATGGCTTCGGTGCGCCCCATGATGCCGAATGCCTGTCCGCCGATCCCGTACTGGAAGACCAGCACGATCAGCCCGAAGGTGGCGCTCACCGACAGCGAATTCATGACCACCGCCTTGAGTGGCACCATCAACGACCGGAACGCGATCGCCAGCATCACCGCGGTCACTCCCAGCACGATGGCGATGATGGTGGGGAAGCGTCCCAGCAGGTCCTCCTGGAAGTCCACGCTGGAGGCCACATAGCCGCCCACCAGGATCGTCGATCCCTTGAGCTGCTTGACGTTGTTCGATCGGGCCATGGACCGGATTCTCGCGACCAGGTCCATCGAGGTGGTGAGCGAGGTCGAATCCCGCGGAATGACGTCCACCAGCGCCATGCGCCCGTCCCGGCTCAAATAGGCGTCCATCGCATCGCTGTACCGGACCCGGGCCGAATCCGGATCGGAGTAGATGAGGGAATAGGCCAGGAGTGACTGTCCGGGCGTGAGATCCACCAGACTTCGCACGTCGCGCACCCGGGGGTCCGCCCGCATCGAATCGGAGAGGTGGCGCAGCGCGCGGAGGCCGGCCAGATCCGTGGCGCTGCGCCCCTCGGGGAATTCCACCAGCACCCGGATCGGGAAGAGATACCCCGAGACGCCGATCCGCTCCAGCACCTCCACTCCGGCGCCCGCTTCGGTCTTCGAGGGCCACCAGTGCCGGGCCGGCAGCCCGATCCGGATCCAGAGCAGCGGGGCGGTGAGAATTCCGACCGCCGTGCCCCCCAGCACCAGGGCCCGGGCCGGATGCCGCGACAGGGTTCGGGCCCATTTTTCCCACCCGCGGGGGGAGTGATACCAGGTGAGCCGCCGCGCCAGCCACCGCGGACGGTCGATCCCGCGGCCGATCGTGGCCAGCAGGGCGGGGAGGAGCGTCGTCGACAGCAGCACCGCGACACCCACCACGATCAGCCCGCCGATTCCCAGGCTCTTGGTTTCCACCAGAGGTGTGAGCACCAGCGCGCCGAATCCGACCACCACCGTAAGCCCGGACGTGAGCACCGCCATGCCGGCGGTGCGGAACGTGCGCGCCGCCGCCTCCTTGCGGCGGTAGCCCCGGGTGAGCTCCTCCCGGAATCGAGTCACGACCAGCAGCGAATAGTCGATTCCGACGCCCAGGCCGATCATCGTGGTGAGATTGAGCACGAAGACCGACATCGGCATGTGCCGGGCGACCACCCCGATCAGGGCCACCGAGACGGTGACCGCGAGGAACCCGATCAGCATGGGCAGCACGGCCGCCACCAGGGCGCCGAAGGCGAGCACCAGGATGATCAGGGTCAGCGGAAGGACCCTGGCCTCGAGGCGCCGGCTGTCGTCGGCGCTGACCGTCCGGACGTCGAGGTCCAGCGGAGAGCGGCCCGTCACCCAGGTGCGATAGGCATCGCGATACGGGACCCGGCCGATGGCGTGGTCCAGGGCCTTCCGGAAGGTGACCACGACCTTTCCGACGCTGTCGCCCGCCGGCGCGTCCACCGAAACGAGGAGAAAGGTCATCCGCCCATCGGCGCTCAGGAACAGGGAATCGTGGGCGGTGCGGTAGGACAGAATCGAGCGGACGTACGGCTCGCGCTTCAGCTCGTCCGTGATGGAATCGAGCATGGCCGCGGGCGGGCCGTCGGTGAAGGGCGCGGGACTCTCGATGGCAACCGCGAAGAACTCGCTGAACGGACGGGCAAAGCGGCTGGTGAGCAGCCGGTCGGCGACAGCCGCCTCGGTCTCCCGGTCCGACCCGCCGCGGACGCTGAGGAGCTCCGCGGTCCCGGGGGCCTGGATGAGGCCCGCCCCCCCGATCACCGCCCACAATGCCACGATCACCCAGCGGAACCGGACGACCAGTTGGGCGGCCCGTTCCGACATCAGCACGGGTGCAGCGCGCGAGGTGGGTGCACCGTGATCAGGCGAGGGAATGCAAGGATCTGCAAGCCCGAATGGTAGGCCGCGATGGGGCTGGACGCCAGTTGGCCGGACCGAGAGTGGCGATCGCACGTCCCGCCTCCCCATATTCCGGGACGGCCATGTCCCGCTCTCTTCTGTTCGCGCTCGGGCTTCTCCTCGCGCTCCTTGTCATTGCCCGGCTTCACCGTCCTGCCGCCGCGGGGCCCGTCGAGCCGGTCGAGGTGGTCACTTCCCCCGCGCGACGGCCCCCCCCGCCGGCTGCCGTGGCGGCCCCCGCCAGTGAACCCGCCGGCACCCCGACGATCGACCTCCTGGCCCGGCTCGAAGGCCGCCGCCGTCTCGCCCGCGCCGCCCGCACTACCTATTTCGATTCGCTGTTCGCCGAGACCGACTCCGTGGTGCGCCGCTGGCCGGACCGTGGCGGAACCGCGTTCGTGGTCGCCATCCCTCCGGGCGATTCGACCCAGTACGACGCCGGCCTGGTGTCCGTAGTGCGCCGTGCCGTCGCCACTTGGGAAGACGCCGGACTTGGCCTTCACTTCACGGTCACCGCCGACACCACGGGCGCGCAATTCGTGGTGCGGGGTAGCGACCAGCTCACCGGAGAGCGGGCCGGTCAGACCGACCTCCAGTGGACCCGGGACGGCTCCATTCATTCCGCGGTGATCACCCTGGCCCGGCGGGACCAGGCCGGTCGACCGATTCTCAGCCCGGAACTCCTGGCCGTGGCGGTCCATGAGCTGGGCCACGCCATGGGTCTGGCGCATTCTTCCGACCCGGACGACGTGATGTTCCCAGTAACACGTACCGCCCGCTTGAGTCAGCGGGATCGATCGACATTGGCGTTGTTGTATGAGCTACCACTTGGTACGGTCCGCGAGGTCGTCACCCCGTGATCGCGGCCATCCTGTTCACCCTGGGTGTCCTCCAGGGTCCCAACTCCCGGGGCTTCACGGAGGTCGGCGCGCTGGTCGAGCGAGGCATACGACAGGGGGTCTATCCCGGCGCGGTGGTGGTCATCGGGCGACGGGACACGGTCCTCTATGCGAAGGGGTTTGGCCACCTGACTTGGGCTCCCGGAGCACCGCGGCCTTCGGCCCATGACACGCGGTGGGATCTCGCCTCGCTGACCAAGGTGCTCGCGACGGCCAGTGCCGTCATGGTCCTGGTGGATCAGGGCCGGGTGAGTCTGGATGCGCCGGTCTCGCGCTATCTCCCCCGCTTCACCGGCCAGGGACGCGAGCAAATCACCGTGCGGATGCTGCTCGATCACACCAGTGGTCTGCCGCCCTACATGGCGCTATATCGCCTGGCGGCGAGTCGTGCGATGGCCTACGAGCTGCTCTACCATGCCACGCCGGTGCGGGTGCCCGGCACCTCTCCTCAGTACAGCGATCTGAACGCCATGCTGCTCGGCGTCCTGGTGGAGGCGGTGACGGGGGAACCGCTCGATGAGTTCGCGCAACGAGACGTGTTCGCGCCGCTCCGGCTCTCGTCCACGGCGTTCACACCCTCGCTCACTCCGACGCTCTCGGTCGCGCCGAGCTGGAGCGCGGGGGGACGCCCGGTCTCGGGCCGGGTCAACGACGACAATGCCAATCTCTTCGGCGGCGTGGCGGGACACGCGGGGTTGTTCTCGACGGGTGACGATGTGGCGCGTTTTGCTCAAACCTGGCTTCGGGAAGGCCGTACCCCTGATGGACCGTGGGTTTCCGCGGCCGCCGTGCGGGAGTTTCTGCACCGGTCGGCCCAGAGCGGAAGCCGCGCGCTGGGATGGGACACCCCGGAAATGCGGGGGTCGGAGCCGTCGATCTACGGGCGACTCGCCGGGCCTCGCACCTTCGGACACACCGGATGGACCGGGACGATGCTCTGGATCGACCCCACCCGCGATCTCTTCCTGGTCTTCCTCACCAATCGAAGCCTCCAACCGCGGGCTCGACATTCGATCTCTGCGCTGCGCACCCTCCGATCGACGCTGTCTGATATGGTGATCCGCACCAGCCAGCATTGACCGGCGGCTTGGGAAGGCTCATTGTTCCCTCATGCCCGCCGACAGTCCTGACCCCTCGCTCGCCGTCCTGACCCCCGAAACGGTCCGGAAGGCCCTGCGCGCGGTGAAGGATCCCGAGCTCGGACTCAACATCATCGACATTGGTCTGGTCTATGATGCCATCGTGAGCGAGCAGGGTGACGTGACCGTGAAGATGACCCTGACGTCTCCCGGTTGTCCGGCCGGCGCCGAGATCATGGAGGACGCCAAGCTCGTCCTCGAAGACCTGGAGGGCGTCAAGAGCGTGACGATCGATCTGGTGTGGGAGCCCTACTGGACGCCGGAGAAGATGGATCCCCGGGTCCGCGCATTCCTCGGCTAGGGGTTCACCAGCTCCTTCAGGAAATCCTTTACCCTCGCATCCTCCATTCGTCCCAGCCGGGAAATCAACGAGCGGCGCACCGCCTGGTCGGTTTCCGTGCGCGCGATGCCGAGCAGAAGGTCCACCGAGGCCTTGTCTCCGCGCCGGAGCAGTCCGTTGATGGCCGCTTCCTTCGCGCGCCGGTCCGGCGCCTGCTCATAGAGCCTTTCGAGCTGCGCGGGTGACGCACCGGCCCGCTGCACCGCTTCGATGGCCTGGCCCCTGAGCTCGGGTTCGACGCTGCCATCTCCCGCCACCGACAGCAGCCATTGCAGATTGGCAGCCCCTCCCTGCTCGGCCAGGACCGAGAGCACCGCCTGCTTGCTGTTCACTGACGCCAGCGTGGCGTACCGCGCCCGGAGCAGCTCGATGTCGCGCCCCGTGGCGTACTCGCGGCCGAGTCCCCGGATCACGGTCGTGCGCAAGGTCTCGGGCAGGTCGGGATCCTGGAGCGCGGTTCGCAGATACTCCCGGGCCCGGGGGTCTCCCGAGTTGGCGAGCGCCTCGATGGCGGTTTGGCGCAGCCAGGTGTCGCTTCCGTTGGCCATGCTGGTGAGCGCGCCGAGATCGGCCCGCTCCGAGCGGGCCAGCACGGACACGGCCTGCTGGCGGACCGGCAGCATTTCTTCCTGATCGGTGGCCAGCGCGACCAGGGCCGCGGACGCCCGGCGGGCATCGTCACCGGTGGAGCGATCCAGCTCTCGGCCCAGCCAGTTCATGGCGCTCTGTCGTACCGCCCGGGCCAGGGCGCGGTTTTTGGCCAGCCCGATCAGACCCGGCCAGACCGTGGCGCTGTCGGCCAGGACCGCCGGAAGGATCGCCTCCCTACCGGGCCGACCCTCCGCCCGGGTTGCCAGGTCAAGGAGGTACTCCGCCGCCGCGGCGGCCGGCACCGCGCCCAGATCGGTGACACCCTCGGGAGTGGATTCCGGCGCAATCTCCACGTCCAGCCCCACCACCAGGCCGCCCGCCCGGGTGACCCGCACAACCACCGGTCCCCGGTGACAGAGGGGACGCCCATCGGTATCGAAGAAGCGGCCCGCGGAGCCGGAGGTGTAGGTCGAGGTGCCGATCTGGATGCTCGATCCCTCGCCACAGACGTCGGCCCGCGCCGCAAAGCGAAACTGTACCCTGGCGTCACTCCCGCCTTCGACTCGGGCCCGCAATCCACCCTGCGCGCTGAGCCCGGCGGCCAGGAGCACCGCGGTGAGCCCGCCGCCCAGACCGCGCCGCGCGGCGCTCACGGCCGCTCCACCAGGTCGAGCAGCAGCTTGGTGGTGCGTGGATCCTTCCGCCGGGCCAGCGCGGAAATGGCCTCGCGCCGGATCTGCGGGTCGGTGCCGGACTTGGCGATCTCGATGAGCTTGTCCACGGACGCGTCGTCGTCCCGCGACGCGAGCTGGTAGACTACCGCGCTTCGAAGCTCCCGTTCCGAAAGCGAATCGAACAGCTTCCCGAGATCATCTACCGAGAGCGATGTCGAGCGCAGCCGGGAAAGGGCCTCTCGGCGGAGGCGCATGTCTTCGTCGCGATTCTTTGCGATGCCCAGCACCCATTGATCGTTCGCGGTACCGCCGATGCGCGCGACCGCGGAGATAATCACCGTCTTCATGGACATCGATTCGGTCTTGCCATACAGATTTCGCAGGTAGCCGGCATCTTCGTCGTCTCCGCCCCCGTCCCGGCGGGCTGCGGACGTCCCGGGTCCGGCCGCCTCAAGCAGCGCCCGGCGATTGTCGTACGAGCTTCCGGCCAGCTGGGCAATCGCCTCGGTGCGCAGTCGTTCCGACAGGTCGCTGCGCTCGATGATGGTCTTGAGCACCCGGCGGGCCTCGGGTCCGCCGCGCGAACGCAGCGAAGACAGCACCGCCTGCCTGGTTCGGTCATCGGTGCTCTCGGCGAACAGCTGTTCGAGCGTCTTGATGGTGGCGGTGCCGGGAGAGCGGCCGATCAGGAGAATCGCGTCGTTCCGCACGGTCGGATCGGGGTCGCTCTTGGCCACCTCGATCAGGTCCCCCGTGGATTCATCGGTGCCGATGCGGCCCAGGATGTATACCGCGCTCCGGCGCAGCCGCACCGAACACTCGTCCCGCCGAGCCAGGACTTTCTTGAGCGTCGGGCGCGCCTCGGGCGGGTTGATCTGGGCCAGCGCGTTCAGCGCTTCGGCGCGCACGTCCACATCTTCCCGGTCACAGGTCGGGCCGCCCGCCGTGGCGAGACGGAGGGCCTCTGCGGCCGCCGCATCCCCTCGGGCGGCCAGGGCCGCCTGGAGGCGAGTGCGCAGGGTCGCGATCTCGACGTCGGCGGCCGCATCCGGATAGCGTTCCTGCTGTGCCTTGAGGACCTCGAGCGCCCGCTTGAGCTCGTCGGTCGACCCGGCGCGATAGAGCGCGAACGCCTGCCAGTAGAGCACGGCGGGCGCGACGGGGGACCGCGGGTACTTCTGTTCCAGGGTCCGGAACATCGCGGACGCGCGGCTATACTCGCCCCGATTCAGCGCCTCGCGCGCCGCGCGGTAGAGCGAGTCTTCCGGTGTGCCCTGGTCCGGACGGATTCGAGTGAACTGGCCGGCCGGTTCCGGCGCATCACTCCACGCCAGGAGATCTCGGTTGATCCCGAAGGGCCGAGCCGCCCGGAGTTCGTCCAGCCGCTGCAGCTCGGGCAGGCCCTGCCATCCCTGCAACGTGGATGCCGACCCCTGGCCGATCATGTCCTCGAGGTGGATAATCGCGGGCGGCTCCGACCACGGCGCCTCGAAGGGCGTGGCCTGCAAGGTGAAGTCGACGGGAGGAAAGGCCAGGGACAGGTCACCGATTCGGCCCAGGTCCTGGTCCAGGAGCCCCCATTGCTCGAGCGGCAAGGGCGCCAGGCGTTCCGGGGTGAGCTGCCAGGCCCGGGGCTGCGGCCGCGGCGCAGGGCTCGCGGACGGCCGCGGGGCGGCGGGCCGGGGAGCCGGGGGAGTCTGGGCGGAGGCGACCGACGCCGCCGCAAGCACGAAATACGGGATGAATCGCATGGCGAGGTCCGCCTGTTACGGCTGCGAGGTGGGATTCTCCGCGAGGAATACGCGGAGGCGCGGGATGACGTCCCGCTGATCGAGAGCCTGGTCGATGAGATACACGTCCGGCGCGTCCGGCTTGGCCGGGAGCCGCGCGATCTGCGCCAGCACCAGCTCGAGATCCTCGAACAGGCCCTGCAGACGGGGATCCAGGCGCTGCGGCGCATCCATGAGGAGCCGAGTGGTGGCCAGCAGGTCTCTCGCCTGAATGGCGGAATTCTCCAGCGACTTGCCCTCGCGCGATTGCCCCGCGAGCGTGACCAGCAAGGCCGTGACGCGTTCGAGATAGTCATCCGCGACACCGACGAATGGGGCCTCCTGAGACACGGTGCGCGTGGCAACCCCGTCCTGCCCCAATGCGGCAGTCGGCCTGAGGGCGGCTTCCGAGCCCCGGCCGATGAATCGGGGCGCCAGCTGCCCGACCCCAAAGCCCACTACGAGCATCGCCGCCAGCGGCAGGAGCCCGCGAATCCAGCGCGGCCCACGGTGCCGGTGCGACGGGGCGAAGGCCTCCGCCTCGATCTGCTGCCACATGCGGTCCAGCGGTGGCTCCCCGGCGACGCGCCAACGCTCGCGGAGCTGCAGGAGCCGTCGCTCGAGTTCTTGGTCGTTCGTCATGAGACTCTCCTCTTCTTACTGCTCGGTCGCTACCCCGGCCAGCGCCTCGCGCAACCGCGCCCGCGCTTCGAACAACCGGGCCTTGCTCGTTCCCTGCGGGATGTCCAGCATCTCGCCGATCTCGCGATGCGTGAACCCTTCGATGTCGTGTAACACCACCGGCATCCGAAGCCGCTCCGGCAACCGCTCGAGCTCCGCCGTCAACCGGTCCCGGAGATACGGGTCGGAGCCATCGGCGGCGGTGGCCACGCCGGAAGCCTCCTCCAGCTCCGCCTCCCGGGCTCGGACGCGCTTGCGGCGCCGAAACCCGGTGAGCACCGACGACATCGCCACCGAATGCAACCAGGTGGGAAAGGCCGACTCCCCGCGATACTGCTCCAGCCGATCGAAGACTTTCACGAACGTGTCCTGGGTGTATTCCTGCGCCAGCGACTCCTCCCCGACCATGCGGAAGATCAGCCGGTACACCCGAGGGGCGTGTCGGTCATAGAGCCGGCGGGCTGCCAACCGGTCGCCGGCGCGTGCGCCCGCGATCAGATCCGTATCGTCCACCACACCGTCCCTTGCGGCCGCATGGGCTTCGGTTCTGCCTTCATTTCCTATGACGATGAGATGAGCAGAAGCGTTGGGTCGATCGGGGAGGCCGGGATGCCGCGGCCTCCGTCGATAACATGAGTGGCCGCAGTGGCCGATAACCGGTGAGGATGTTGTCTGTCGTATCTACAACTACTATATCCAGATCGCACCCAACAACTCGTCCCCTATCGCCCCCACCTGCCAGCGACGGATCCCCTCGACCTTGCCCAACTCCTCGCGGTTCGCGGGAGCCAGACGGGCAATCGCCTCGAGCAGCCAGTTCGGGCACAGGACCCCGGGGGCCAGGTCCTCACGGACGGCCAGGCCGGTGCGCAGCGCCTTGAGCCGTTCGAGCCGGAGGTCGAAGATCGGATCGGGCCGATGCCGGGGAGATCGTGGCACATGGGGCAGCTCGGCGTCCGGGACCTGGAGCCCGAGCTGGATCGCCGCCAGGATTTCCGATCCTCGACGTTCGGCCAGCTCCCGTCCGACCCCCTTGAGCCCCCCGAGCGCCGCCTGATCCGCCGGTGGCTGTTGAGCCAGCGCCAGCAACACGTCGTTCCCCATGACCCGGAAGGCGGCCCGGTCCAGCGCGTCCGCGGTACGGGCCCGCCAGACGTAGAGGGCCCGGAACACCGCTTGGGCCCTGGGGGTCAGGGCGCGAACGCCCTTGACCGTCAGGGCAGCCTCCTCGGGCGGGACTGCCTCGGGCCAGCGCACCGCCGTCAGCAGTGCGCACTCTTCCAGCACCCACTCGAGCCGGCCTCGCGCGACCAGCCTGTCTCTCAACAGGTCCCGTAAGTCGGGAAGGTGCCGGGTGTCCATTGCGGCGTACTCCAGCATCGGCTGGGTCAGTGGTCGCGCCGACCAATCGGCCCGCTGGAAGCGCTTGTCGGGCCGGACTCCAATGTATTTCTCGAGCAGCGCGGCGAGCCCGATGCCTGGCTCGTTCAGGAACTGCGCCGCGACGCGGGTATCGAAGAGATTGGTCGCGTTGAACCCGAATTCGTATGCCAGAAGCCTGAGGTCGTAGTCGGCGTCGTGGAACAATTTCTCGATGGTGGGGTCGCCCAGCAGCTCCCCGAATCCTGGCAACCCGGGCACGGCCAGAGGGTCGATGAGGTGGGTTTCGGTGCGGGTCGAGAGCTGGACAAGGTAGACCCGGTCCCGATAGCGATGAAAGCTCGCCGCCTCGGTGTCGACGGCCACGGTCGGTTCCCCCCGGAGCCGCTGGACCAGGGTGCCGAATTCGGCGGCGGTCTCGATGATGCGTAGCGGAGGGGAGTTCACGGGCCGAATAGTAGCGAGTCCGGCGGACACCGGCGTACCTTAAGGCATCCCCGGAGCGTCTTGCATGAATCTCGCCGACGTCGAACAAGTCGTCTATCCGGACGATTGCGACGCGTTCGGACACCTGAATCAGGCGTCTTTTCTCCGCCTGTTCGAGCGGGCTCGCTGGGATGTCATGGCCCGGGGCCCCGGCATGGATGTGTTCACCCGTCACGGCGCCTGGCCCGCCGTGCGCAAGACGATAATCGACTATCATGCCCCGGCCTTTCCCGGCGACATCCTGCGGGTGCATCAGGCAGTGGTGCACCATGGGCGCACCAGCTTCACCATGCGACAGACCGCCCGGCGGGCCAGCGACGGGAATCTCGTCGCGACGGCGGAGTTCGTCTTCGTCTGCATCGATCGCGAGGGCCGGCCCATACCGGTGCCGGAGGAGGTGGGGGAGCTCTTCAATGCGCGACCCAGCACCGAGCCGGCCGATCGGCTGACCGTCAACGGCGTGAGCCTGGCGGTCGAGCATCGCGGCACCGGCCCGAGCATTCTCTTCATCCACGGTTTTCCGCTCGATCGGACGATCTGGCAGCACCAGATCGACACCCTCACCGGCTATCGTCGCGTTGCTCCCGACCTGCGCGGCATGGGTCAGTCGGATGCGCCCGATCTCGGCTATTCGATGAGCACCTATGCCGAGGATCTCCTCGGGCTGGTCGATGCCCTGGGTGAGGGACAGGTCGTTCTGTGCGGCCACTCACTGGGAGGCTACATCGCCTTCGAATTCCTGCGTCGGTGGCGCGAGCGGGTGCGCGGGCTCATTCTGGTCGATACCCGCGCCGAAGCCGATACGGCCGAGGGTCGTCGCGCGCGAGATACCCTGATCGCTCGGGTGCGGGAACTGGGCGCCATCGCAGCGGCCGAAGCGATGCTGCCGCGCTTCTTTACGCCTCAGGTGTCTCCGGAGATCATCGAGCGCATCCGCACGACCATCCTGCGGACCCCGGTACCTGGAATCGTGGGCGCGCTTTCGGCGATGCGGGAGCGCCCCGATAGCACCCCGCTACTCGAGACTTTGACGGGCGTGCCCACCCTCGTGCTGGTCGGCGCGGAGGACATGATCACACCACCCGCAATCGCCCAGGGAATGGCGGCGGCGATTCCCGGCGCCCGCCTCATGGAGATTCCCGGCGCCGGTCACTTGCCGGGCGTGGAGCAGCCCGTGCCGACCACCCGGGCAATCCTCAAGTTCCTCCAGTCGATCGTATGAAACCATTTGCGGCGCCCGGGCGTCTATTATTGTGGCGGGCCGAACCGATGTTCTATATCGGATCACTGCCAAGCTCCAAGCAGGTCTTCTCCCCCAACGACCCCGGGGTCGGCGGTTTGAGCCGACCTCGCGGGTCGCCTCTCTTGTCGGGGTGGGGGTGCTTCGAAAAGCCCGAGAACGTCCAACGAAAGAGCGGTGCCAGGGAATGAATCCCGGGCACCGCTTCCTGCTTGTCCTACCTCGGCATGCCCCTGCCCTGGCACAGGAGCCTACTTCTGCGGCCTCCCTGGCGGGACGTCGGAATTGAAGATCTCCCGGTTCTTTTCGATGTAGCTCTCGAGGTTTGGCGGAACATCCTCTTCGGGAAAGATTGCCGACACCGGGCACTCGGGCTCGCACGCGCCGCAGTCGATGCATTCATCGGGATGGATGTAGAGCTGATCCTCTCCCTCATAAATGCAGTCGACCGGGCACACGTCAACGCATGCCTTGTCCTTGATGCCGATGCACGCTTCGGTAATCACATACGCCATGACCGCGCGTCTCCCTGGGTGGGCGTTTGGGCGTCCTGACAGGCGCTCCCGCTCTGGGGACAGAATTAAGGAAGCGGGCCGCGTATCGCAAGGGGAGCCGGGGTTAGCTTTTCCTGATGCGTACTCCGGTGTGCCTGCTCGCTCTGGCGCTGCTCGCGACTTCGCCGGTCGAGGGGCAGCAGTGCCCCGATGGTCCTCTCGCCCTGGTCCTGGCCGGGGGCGGGGCCAAGGGCTTCGCGCATATTGGCGTGCTTCGCGCGCTCGACAGCCTTGGCGTTCGGCCCGATCTGGTCGTGGGTACCAGCATCGGCTCGATCTTCGGAGCGCTGTACGCCAGCGGTTTGACCGGCCGGCAGATCGATTCGCTCGTTCGCACCATTCCCTCCGAGGAAATCCCCGGGACCTTCTCCAACCGCACTCCCCACGACTGGGGCACGTTGTTGCCGCTCCTCCTGTGGGAGCAGGGCAGGCAGGGGTTCACCTTGGTGACCCGTGGCGCCTCGGAGCTCCGGACCGACGCCATGCTCAACCGCATCCTGCTGCGCGGCAACCTGCTGGCCCGCGGCGACTTCGACCGCCTCCCCATTCCGTTCCGGGCGGTCGCCACCGACCTGAAGACCCGGGAAGCCGTCGCACTCCGGAGCGGAGATCTGGCCCAGGCGGTCCGGGCTTCGATCGCGATTCCCCTGGTCTATACCCCAGAGCGCGTCGGCGACCGTTACTTCATCGACGGCGGTATCTCGGCCAACGTCCCCATCGATGCGGCAAGAGCCGCGGGCGCGCGGCGCCTGATCGTGGTGGACCTCAAGGACGACCCAGCGCAGTCGGACAGCGCCGACCTGACCTCACCGGGCGTGGTGGCCGGCCGGCTCGCGAAGTTCCTCTTCACCCAGCCGATGCCCGGACTCGGCCCCGACGACATATACATCTGGCCCGACGTCCGGGGGTTCGCCAACCTCGACTTCCAGGCCGGGAACCGGGATCGGCTCATCAAGAACGGAAGGGTAGCGGCGGATTCCGTGTTGCGGGGGGTTCGCTGTCTCCCCACTCGCCCCCGCCCCCCGATTCCCGCGCTGCCGACCAGGTTGCGCGGGTGGGAAGTCGTCAATGGGACCGCTCGCGACGGGGAGACAATGGGTCGAGTCCTCGGGCTGGCCAAGGGGCAGGAGCTGGTGCCTGAGGTGCTCGAGGCCCAGCTGGGAGACGTCTACAACTTCGAGACCTTTCGCGAGCTCTGGCTCGGGCCGGCCGGCGGATCCGATACCGTCGCCTTCCGGGCCTGGATTACGCCGGCGGCCCGGCGAGTCGCCGGCCTTGGGCTGGCGTACGACCACGACCTGGGGGGACGTCTCTGGCTCGGCGGGCTGGATCGTTTCACGGTGCCGGGCATCGAAGGCAACGCGGTGCTCTCATTGGGGCGGTTCGAGAGCGATCTCACCGGAACACTCCTGACCCATATCGGCGTCGGCCGGATGAGTCTGACGCCACTGGCTTCCTTTCGCCTGTTGTCCGAAGGCGTCCGTCAATTCACCACCGACGGCACCAACTTCGAAAAGCTCGACGTGCAGGAAGCCAGCGCGCTCGCCGGCGCCGAATGGAATCGTTTGGGCGCCTGGAGGATCCGGGCGGGTGGCCGCCTTGTCACTTGGAGCACACCGGCAGGCCGGAGTTACTCCACTGGCGGCACCTTCGTTGACGCGAGCCTGGAACCGGGACGACGCCTCGAGGGAAGCGCCGAGCTGGTATTGACCGGAGACTACCAGCTCGGCCGAGCCACCCTGGGCACGGCCACCGGCTCCGGCCGCCTGACGGTGTTGCCCGAAGTCCGGCTTGGCATGGGCCGCCACCTGCCCATCCACATGGCATTCGAGCTCGGAGGCACTGACGGTTTTCCCGGACTGCATGTCGGGGAGCGCCGCGGCGATCGCGAGGTCTACGCGCGCGTGCAGAGCGCCTGGCAGCTCAAGGGTCCTGTCGCGCTTCGGATGCTGGTGGCTGCGGGACGGTCCGCGAATGGCGGCTCCCTGTTCGCGCAGGAGGGTTGGCTGGCGGGAATCCGTCTGGGCGCCGGAGCCGAGACGCCCATCGGGCCCGTGGCTTTTGAATATGGATTCGCGTCCAACGGCCGGCGAGCGGCGTTCATCCGGGTGGGGCGCTGGTTCTAGGCGATGTTCGCGCGGAGGAATGCCAAGGTGCGGTCCCACGCGGTGCGCGCGCATTCCTTGTCGTAGACCGTAGGACGGGTGTCATTGAAGAAGGCGTGGTCCGCATCGTAGTAGTACGCCACGACCGAGCCACCCGCCAATTCAATCTTCCGGACCAGGGCCCGGGCATCGGCCTCCTTGACCGAATTGTCCCGCTTCGCGAAATGCGCCAACAGCGGCACCTTCAGCTTCGCGGGGTCGACCCGAACGTTGGGATGGATCCCGTAGAAATTGACCGTGGCGGCGATCCGGTCGGGATACTCCGCCCCCGCGTACATCGCGAGCTGGCCGCCCATACAGAACCCTACCGCGCCGACCCGCTTCGAGGTCACCTCGGGGCGCGCCAGCAGCGCGTCGGCTGCGCCTCGGAGATCTGCGCCCGCCTTCGCAATGTTGAGCGCCATGAACAGCTTTCCCGCCTCGTCCGGGCTCTTGGTCGCGGTCCCGTGGTAAAAATCAGGCGCCAGGGCGACAAACCCTTCGCGCGCCAAACGATCGCACACGTCCTTGATGTGATCGACCAGCCCCCACCACTCCTGAATCACCAGGACACCCGCGCCCCTCGACGATGGTGGAAGGGCAACGTAGCCCGACGCGGAATGGCCGTTGGCCGGGAACTCGATCATCTGTCCCATGTGAACCTCTCGACTACAGCAGGGAGGAATGCGACGTGGGAACGTGCTCGGACCGGGGCTCGGGTTCCCCGTAGCGCTCGGATGCGGTGTAGAGGCGATTCCACTCCTCGCGGAGGCAGAACGGATCCGGGCCGTGGGCCCGGTTGACCGCCAGCACGCCGTCCAGGTGATCGATTTCATGCTGCAGCAGCTCGGCGCGATCCCGCTCCAGATCCTGTTCGTGGGTCTCACCCTTCAGGTCCTGATAGCGGATTCGAACATGATAGGCCCGCTGGACCCGCACCAGGAGATTGGGGAAGGAGAAACAGTCATCCCAAACGGCAAAATCCTCGGTGCCGATATCCACCACCTCGGGATTGATGAGGGTCCAGGGTTGGTCCATCTCCACATGGATGATCCGGACGGGCGCGCCGATCTGGGGCGCTGCGATCGCGCGGCCGCTTCCAAAGCGAGACTGCCAATCGCGCAACGTCTCCCGTAAGTCGTCCACGATCACCCGGACCGCGGTCGATCGCGGCTTGGTGATTGGCTGGCAGGGAGCCCGGAGAATCGGGTCACCCAGGAGCCGAATACGGTGGATGGTCATGTTCGATAATCTCCGGCTTCCCGGAGGAATCCTCAAGGCCGGGGCCGAGGTTCGTACCGAGGGGCGAACCAGGGGTCTTCGCCTGATGGAAGTTGTATATGCTACTATCTATATGATCCAGAACCCCCCGGCTAGGGCTCCCGTGCTCAAGCTCCCAGCCAGGTTTGGCTTCAAGTCAGAATGACGATGCGGTTTCGGGATGCCCCGAAGCGGTGGTTACGGCCTAACTCTTTACGTATCCGGTCCTTCCACATTCTTTGACAATCCCGACTATTTTACATAGGATTTGTTTTCAATTGGCTCGGAGAGTCGCTACTTTGTAGGGCTGGATGAGTCCGGGAAGAGGGGATCGATGAGCAGCCCAGTAGAGTCCCTGGTCAACCGTGAGTACAAGTACGGCTTCGTAACCGATATCGAAGCCGATACGGTACCCAAGGGTCTGTCCGAAGACATCGTTCGGTTGATCTCCGCCAAGAAGCACGAGCCCGAATTCCTGCTCGAGTGGCGGCTCAAGGCCTACCGCGGCTGGCTCAAGATGACCGAGCCGCACTGGCCGAACATCAAGTATCCGCCGATCGACTACCAGGATTCGATCTACTACTCCGCACCCCGGACCAAGGCTCCGCTGGGAAGCCTGGACGAGGTCGATCCCAAGCTCCTCGAGACCTACACCAAGCTGGGAATCCCCCTCACCGAACAGAAGATCCTGTCCGGGGTGGCTGTGGATGCGATCTTCGACTCGGTTTCGGTCGGGACTTCGTACAAGAAGGCCCTGGGCGAGATGGGGATCATCTTCTGCTCCTTTTCGGAGGCGGTGCGCGAGCACCCCGACCTGGTGCGGGAGTATCTCGGCTCGGTGGTGCCGGCCAGCGACAATTTCTTCGCCGCCCTCAATTCCGCGGTGTTCAGTGACGGCTCCTTCGTGTACGTCCCGAAGGGTGTCCGCTGCCCGATGGACCTTTCCACCTACTTCCGAATCAACGCCCAGAATACCGGCCAGTTCGAGCGGACCCTGATCGTGGCGGACGAGGGCGCCGCGGTGAGCTATCTCGAAGGCTGTACGGCGCCCCGACGGGATGAGAACCAGTTGCACGCGGCGGTGGTCGAGCTGGTGGCGCTCGATGGAGCGACCATCAAGTACTCCACCGTACAGAACTGGTATGCCGGAGATGAAGAGGGCCGGGGCGGGATCTACAACTTCGTCACGAAGCGCGGCAAGGCAGCGCGGGGTGCCAAGATCTCGTGGACCCAGGTCGAGACCGGCTCCGCCATCACCTGGAAGTACCCGAGCGTGATCCTGCAGGGCGACGATTCGGTGGGTGAGTTCTACTCGGTGGCGGTGGTCAACAATCGGCAGCAGGCCGACACCGGCACCAAGATGATCCACGTGGGCAAGAACACCAGAAGCACGATCGTATCCAAAGGCATCAGCGCCGGCCATGGCAACAACAGCTATCGCGGCCTGGTCAAGGTGCTGCCCCGAGCGGATGGGGCCCGCAACTACACCCAGTGCGATTCGATGCTCATCGGAAACCGGTGCGGCGCGCACACCTTTCCCTACATCGACGTCCAGAACACCACCGCATCGGTCGAGCACGAGGCCAGCACGTCGAAGATCGGCGAGGATCAGATCTTCTATTGCAAGCAGCGGGGCCTCAATACCGAGAATGCCATTTCGATGATCGTGAACGGATTCTGCAAGGAAGTCTTCAAGGAGCTGCCGATGGAGTTTGCGGTCGAGGCCCAGAAACTCCTGGGTGTCAGCCTGGAAGGGAGCGTCGGGTGAGCGCCATGCTGGAAATTCGGGGCCTCAAGGCCTCCGCGGGCGAGAAAGAGATCCTCAAGGGCATCGATCTGGTCGTGCAGCCCGGCGAAGTACACGCCATCATGGGGCCCAACGGCTCCGGGAAGAGCACACTGGCGCAGGTTCTGGCGGGGCATCCCGCCTACACCGTGACCGAGGGCACGGTGCGGTTTCAAGGCGCTGATCTGCTCGACATGGAGCCGGAAGCACGCGCCCAGGCCGGGGTCTTCCTGGCCTTTCAATACCCGGTCGAGATCGCCGGCGTCACCAACGCCTATTTCCTCCGCGCGGCATACAACGCCATACGCAAGGCTCGCGGCGAGGAAGAGCTGGATCCGATGGACTTCCTCGACCTGCTGGAGCAGAAGCTCAAACTGGTCGAGTGGGATTCCGGCATCATGAGTCGCGCCGTCAATAGCGGGTTTTCCGGCGGCGAAAAGAAGCGCAACGAGATCCTCCAGATGGCGGTGCTCGAGCCGGCGCTCGCCATTCTGGACGAGACGGACTCGGGGCTCGACATCGACGCGTTGCGGATCGTGGCCAACGGGGTCAACTCGCTCCGCCGGCCGGACCGGGCGACGATCGTGGTCACCCACTATCAGCGCCTGCTGGACTACATCATCCCGGACTACGTGCACGTCATTGCGGATGGCCGGATCGTGAAATCGGGCGGCCGGGAGCTGGCCTTGGAGCTCGAGGCCAAGGGCTATGAGTGGCTGACCGGCGTGACCGAGGGCGCTACGGCGTGACGCAGGCACTCGTCGAGGCGTTCGAACGGTTCGCCCGCAACGGCGGCGGCACCGGCCCGGCCGAGCTGCTGACCCGGCGGCGGGAGGCGCTCAGCCGATTCGTCGCGGCTGGTTTCCCGTCATCGCGAGACGAGGAGTGGCGTTTTACGCCGGTCTCGGCCATCGAGCGAATCGACTGGACTCCCGCGGGGCCGCCGCTGCGGCGTCCCAGCGCGCCGGAGCTGGATCCGTACCGGGTGGGACCTCCGGGGTGGACCACCCTGGTCTTCGTCAACGGACGGCTTGACGAAGCGCTGTCCCATCGCTCCGGGCTGCCGTTCGGGATCATCATCGAGCCGCTGGCCGAAGCGCTCCTGCGGCGTCCCGGGTTACTCGATCCCGCCGAAGCCACCCCGTTCTCCCCACTCAACACCGCTTTTGCCCGAGACGGGGCGGTGATTCGTGTCGGGGCCGGCGTCGACCTGGCCGATCCGATTCACCTCCTGTTTGTGACGACGCCGGACACCGCCGGCCAGACCGTGCAAGTCCGTTCCCTGATCGCGGTGGATCAGGGTGCCCGGGCCCAGTTTGTGGAGAGCTATGTGAGTCTGGGGACCGCGCCGTCGTTCACCAATGCGGTGACCGACGTCACCGTGGGCGCTTCGGCCTGGGTCGAGCACAGCCGGATCCAGCGGGAGAGTGAGTCGGCGTACCACATCGGGTTCACCCGGGTGGAGCAGGCCCGGGACAGCCACTATCGCTCGTTCACGTTGGCGATGGGCGGGGCCATCTCCCGACACGATCTGCGGACCCGGCTCTGCGGGGAGAACGTCGAGACGCTGCTGTACGGGCTCTACTTCGGTCGCGGCGACCAGCTCGTCGACAACCACACGGTGATTTACCACGATCGTCCCAATTGTCGGAGTTGGGAGGTCTACAAGGGCGTGCTCGAGGGAAAGAGCCACGCCGTGTTCAACGGCAAGGTGCTGGTCCAGCCCGAGGCGCAGAAGACCGACGCCAAGCAGACCAACCGGAACCTGCTGCTCTCCGACGGCGCCAAGGTGGATACCAAGCCGCAGCTCGAGATCTTCGCCGACGATGTTCGCTGCACCCACGGCGCGACGGTGGGCCGGCTCGACGAGAGCGCGTACTTCTACCTCCAGAGCCGCGGCATTTCCCGAGCCTCCGCGAAGCGACTGCTGACGTATGCGTTTGCCGCCGAAGTGACGGCGGAAGTCGCGTCGCCACCGGTGCGCGAGGCGTTGGACCGGCTGGTCGTCGAACGACTCGGCGGGCTGGTGTGACCGCAGCCCCATGAGCTCCCTCGCCGCGGTGCCTCCCCGGGAGCCCGTGAGCGGCCGCCAGGGTCGCCCCTGGGATGTGGCCAGGGTCCGCGCCGACTTCCCGATTCTCGGCCGGCGGGTACGGGGCCAGCCGCTGGTGTATCTGGACAGCGCCGCGACGGCCCAGAAACCCCGCGCGGTGATCGATGCGATCAGCGCCTACTACGCCACCGGCAATGCCAACGTGCACCGGGGCGTCCACGCCCTGAGCCAGGAGGCGACGACCGCCTACGAGCGGGTGCGGGTGCTGGCCGCGCGGTTCCTCAACGCCGAATCCCACTCCGAAGTGATCTTCACCGCCGGCACCACCGCCGGGCTCAACCTGGTGGCCCAGAGCTATGGCGGGTCGGTGCTGCGGGCCGGCGACGAGATCCTGGTGTCGGAGATGGAGCACCACTCGAACATCATCCCCTGGCATCTCGTGGCCGAGCGCACGGGTGCGGTGATCCGCGCCATTCCCATCACGGAATCGGGTGGCCTCGACCTGGCCGCGTTCGAGCGGCAGCTCGGACCGCGGACCAGGATCGTGGCGATCACCCATGCCTCCAACGTGATGGGCGCCATCAACCCGATCAATGCCATCGCGGCGATGGCACACGAGGCCGGCGCCGCAGTGGTCGTGGATGGTGCCCAGTCGGTTCCGCATCTTCGGGTCGACCTGCAGGCGATCGACTGTGATTTCTTTGCCTGTTCGGGGCACAAGCTGTACGGCCCAACCGGGATCGGGTTGCTCTACGGCAAGCGTCGATTGCTCGAGGCCATGCCGCCGTGGCAAGGCGGGGGCGGGATGATTCGCGAGGTGTTCATCGATCGGAGCACCTATGCCTCGCCCCCCGAGCGCTTCGAGGCGGGCACTCCGCCCATCGCCGAAGTGGTAGGCCTGGGCGCCGCGCTCGATTATGTGCTGGCGTGGGAC
This sequence comes from uncultured Gemmatimonadales bacterium, assembly GCA_963762545.1. GTDB lineage: Bacteria > Gemmatimonadota > Gemmatimonadetes > Gemmatimonadales > GWC2-71-9 > JABFSM01. Next base: position 313,485 of record CAVXLC010000007.1, read on the forward strand.
TGGGAGGCGCTGGTCGCCTACGAGCAGGGGCTGGTGGCGGAAGCGGCCCGGCGGATCGGACGGATTCCGGGCGTGCGGATCATGGGAGAGGGGGCGGACCGGGTGAGTGTCCTCTCCTTCATGCTCGAGGGAATCCATCCTCACGATGCGGGGACGGTGCTCGATACCCTGGGCATTGCCGTCCGCGCGGGGCACCACTGCGCCCAGCCGCTGATGCGCCGCTTCGGCGTCAACGCCACCTTGCGGGCCTCCTTCGGCGCCTACAACACCCTCGAGGAGGTCGAGGCGCTGGTGGCGGGGCTCGAGCAGGCGCGAAAGGTGCTGCTGGGATGAGCGAGCTCGACGAGCTGTACCAGAGTGTCATCCTCGATCACAATCGGGCTCCCCGCAATTTCCGGAAGCTGGACGACGCCACCAACCATGCCGAAGGCCGCAACCCGCTTTGTGGCGATCATTTCGACGTGTGGCTCAAGCTCGACGGCAATGTCATCTCGGACGCGGCGTTCCTGGGTCAGGGGTGCGCGATTTCCAAGGCCAGCGCCTCGATGATGACCCAGGCCGTCAAAGGGAAGACCATCGAGGAGGCGCGGGCACTCTTCGAGAAGTTTCACGAGGTCGTGACCGGGAGCGGCGGCCCCGCCGCGCTCCCGTCGAAGCTGGAAGTGTTCCGCGGCGTCAGCGCGTTCCCGATTCGGGTGAAGTGTGCGACCCTGTCGTGGCATGCGATGAAGACCGCACTCGAGAGTCATTCGAAAGAGGATTGAAATGCCGTATCACGAGATGATGGTCAAGCCGATGCGCGAGGAAATCACTCGCCACGGCGTGAAGGAGCTTCGCACGGTGGCCGACGTGGATGCCGCGCTCGCCCCCGGGGACGGAACCGTGCTGGTGTTCGTGAACTCGGTCTGCGGCTGTGCGGCCGGCGGAGCCCGGCCGGCGCTCGCCCTGGCGCTTTCACATGGCGTCAAGCCGCAGCAGCTCTACACCGTCTTCGCGGGACAGGACCTCGACGCCACCGCGCGGGCCCGGAGCTATTTCGCCGAGTTCCAGCCCAGCTCGCCTTCGGTGGCGCTGCTCCGGGACGGCGAGGTGGTGCACTTCGTTCACCGGCACATGATCGAGGGACGTCCGCCGCAGGCGATCGCCGCCGATCTGGTGGCCGCGTTCGACAAGTACTGCTCGCCGCAAGGCGCGGCGAAAGGCGAGTAGCCGTGTCGGGGCACGTGTTCCACCCGGGCCATGAGGAGCTCCACGGCGTGACGGTCGTCGTGGAGAGCCCGTCGGGAATGACCTGGGTGGGGCGCTATCACGAGCGAACCGACCGAGGCGTGCTGTTGCACGATGTGGCCACTCATGATCCCGCCACCTCGGATCAGTCCCGTGCCGCCTGGATCCAGCGGCAACTCAAGTTCGGGGTCCGGATCGATCAGCAGCACCTAATGGTTCCCAACCCGGAAGCCGCGCGAATCGTTCGTTTGGCGGCATGGGAACCGGTCTCCGGATAGTCAAGCAGACTTGACAATTAGTAAATCAAGCTTTACTGTCTCTGGAGTCTTTCCGGAGACCGTGAATGTTCTGTGCGCCGAGTCGATTCACCTGGCAGCTTCTCGGTTGGGCGCTCCTCTCCGCCCTACTGGTCGTGGTGGCTGCGCTGCTCCGGCGCTGGGAGCTCGATCCGGGCTCCCTCCGGTGGGTCGTGGCCGTGCTACCGGTCCTGCCGATGGTGGGCTATTTCCTGACGCTCACCAAATGGGTTCGCAGCCTGGACGAGATGCAGCGCCTGATTCAGTTCGAAGCGCTCCTGATTCAGTTCGGAATCACCGCGCTGTGCGTGATGGGGTATGGGGTCCTGGCCGAAACCGGCGTCGTGCCGAACCCGCCAGTCGGGGCCATCTGGCCCTGGATCTGGCTGCTCCTGTTCGTGAGCTGGTCGTTGGGCCAGGCGATCGTCCGCCGCAAGTACCGGTGACCAACCGCCTACGGGTGCTCCGGGCCGAGCGGGCGTGGTCGCAGGCCGATCTGGCCTCGAGACTCAAGGTCTCCCGGCAGACGGTCAACGCCATCGAGACGGGGAAGTACGACCCCAGCCTGCCGCTGGCATTCGCGATCGCGCGATTGTTCGATCAGTCGATTGAAACGATCTTCACCCCGAACGGAGGTCCCGATGCGTAGGCGGGCCTACCGAAACCTCCCTCCGGACCTCTCCGTACGAGCGGGCCGGTGTACCTCACTCCTCCCCGGAGCACGGGCATGAACGGCAGCGTGATACAGGTCGAGGGTGTCACCAAGCGCTTCTCGGGTCACACCGCGGTAGAGGGGCTGTCGCTCGCCGTTCCCAAAGGCGGCATCTTCGGGCTGCTGGGACCCAACGGCGCCGGCAAGAGCACCACGATCCGGATGATCATGAACATCATCTCCCCGGATGAGGGGCGGATCTCCGTGTTCGATTCGGGCGCGGCGAGTCGCGACCTCTCGGAACGGATCGGATTCCTGCCCGAAGAGCGGGGCCTCTACAAGAAGATGAGGGTGCTAGACCATCTCACCTTCCTGGGCGAGGCCAAAGGGATCACCCGGGCCAGCGCCAAGACCCGCGCAGGCAAGTGGCTCGAGCGCCTGGGACTCGCGGACTGGGCGCAGAAAAAGGTGGAGGACCTGTCCAAGGGAATGCAGCAGAAGGTCCAGTTCATTTCAGCGCTGCAGCACGACCCCGAGCTCCTGATCCTGGACGAGCCGTTCAGCGGACTCGACCCGGTCAACAGCCAGGTCATGAAGGACGTGGTGGTCGAGGCGGCCCGGGAGGGGCGAACCGTGCTCTTCTCGACCCATATCATGGAGCAGGCCGAGAAGATGTGCGATCACATCGTGATCATTGCCCGGGGACGCAAGCTGGTGGACGGGCCACTCGCGCAGATCAAGCGCGAGTTCGGCGGGCGGCACGTCGCCCTCACGTTTACCCGGAACTCCGACCGAGCCAACCGGATCCTGTCGGACCGGAGCCTGGTGGCCAGCTCCGACGACTACGGGGCCTCGGCGGAGGTGCAACTGGCGGCCGGTGGCGACCCGGACCGGCTGCTCAAGACCCTGGTTCAGGAAGACGTGGGCCTCTCCCGTTTCGAGGTCGTGGAGCCATCGCTCCAGGCCATCTTCATCGCGAAGGTCGGTGCCGACGCCGCGAATGCGCCGGCCAACGAGGGACATCATGCATAAGATCTGGGCCGTCATCCGGCGGGAGTTCATCGAAAAGGTCCGGACCCGGGCCTTCATTCTCGCGACCATCCTGGGACCGGTGTTCTTCGGGGTCCTGGCCATCGTGCCCGGCTACCTGATGAGCCGCGACACCGGGATCAAGCGGGTGGCCGTGGTGGATGCCACGACGTCGGAATTCGGGAACCGGGTGGCCGCGGCGCTCACGGCCGCCCGGAGGGGACGGGGTGCCGCCGCGCCCCCGCGGTTCGAAGTCACGCATGTGGCCGCCGCCGGGAGAGAGGTCGCGGTGCGCGACTCACTGGTCAAGCAGACCGGACTCTCCGAAAAGCAGGCGGTCGGGTTCGAGGGACTGCTGCTGGTCAGCGATTCTTCCCTCACTACAGGCCGGGTGCACTACCTGGGCAACAATGTTGGGTCCTTCGACGATATGCGGGAGATCGAATCGGTCGTCCGGCCGGTGATCGTTTCCGAGCGCCTCGAGCGGATCGGGGTCGATCCCGGCGAGGCCATGAAATCGATGCAGGGCATAGACCTGGTCACCGCCAAGGTGGCGGATGGTCGGCTTACCGGTGAGAGCGGCGCCGCGACGTTTCTCCTCGCCTACGCCATGGGCATCATTCTCTATATCGCGCTCCTGATCTACGGACAGCAGATCATGGGGGCGATCGTCGAAGAGAAGACCAGCCGGATCGTGGAAGTGCTGGCGTCCAGCCTCACGCCATTCCAGATGATGCTGGGCAAGGTGATCGGGGTCGGTGCCGTGGCGCTGCTCCAGATCGGCATCTGGACCGGTGCGGCGACTCTGTTTTCCACCTACAAGGACCAGATTCTGACCGCGCTGGGGGCTACCGCGACCGGTCCGCTGCCGCTGTCTCTCCCCTCGATGCAGCCGGATCTCTTCCTGGTCTTCCTGGTCTTCTTTGCCCTGGGGTTCCTGTTCTTCGCGGCGCTCTACGCCGCGGTGGGCGCTATGTGCAATACCATCCAGGACGCGGGCCAGGCCCAGATGCCGGTGATGATGATGGTGATCGCCGGCTTCTTCTCGATCTTCGCCCTGATCCGGGACCCCAATGGCACCGCCGCGCGGGTGCTCAGCTATGTCCCGCCGCTGGCGCCGTTCGTCGTGCCGATGCGGTACTCCATTTCGCCGCTTTCCGCGGTTTCGCTCAGCGCAGCCATTCTGACCACGGTGCTGGGTGTTCTGGTGGTCGTGTGGCTCGCCGGGCGGATCTACCGCGTGGGCATTCTGATGTACGGAAAGAAGGCGAGCTTCGGGGAAGTCTTCCGCTGGATCAGGGCGGCGTAGAATGTCGGTAGGTCGGTGTCGGTAGGTCGGTAGGCGGGAGGCCGGGAGCACTCCCGCCCTCCCGCCTCACGGCGCCTATTTGTTCGGCTGGGGCGTCACCCGCAGATACGGCTTCTTCGTCACGAATCCCTTGGGAAATTTCTTCTTGGCATCCTCGTCCGATACGGCGGGGACGATGATCACGTCCTCCCCCTGCTTCCAATCCACCGGAGTGGAGACCGAGTAGCTGGCGGTAAGCTGGAGGGAGTCTATGACCCGGAGCAGCTCGTCGAAGTTCCGGCCGGTGCTGGCCGGATACGTGATGGTGAGCTTGACCTTGTTGTCGGGACCGATCACGAAGACCGAGCGCACCGTGGCGTTCTCGCTGGCGTTGGGATGGATCATGTCGTAGAGCATGGCCACGGTTCGATCGGGATCGCCGATCATGGGGAAATTCACCGCGTGGCCGGTCACGTCCTTGATGTCGCCCTCCCACTTCTGGTGGGAGGCCACCGGATCTACCGAGAGGCCGATGATCTTGCAGTTTCGTTTCTCGAACTCGGGCTTGAGCTGCGCAGCTCGGCCGAGCTCGGTCGTGCACACCGGAGTGAAGTCCTTGGGATGGCTGAACAACACCGCCCAGGAGTTGCCCTTCCAGGCATGGAAGGAGAGCGGGCCTTGAGTCGTATCCGCGGTAAAGTCGGGGGCGGTGTCGCCGAGGCGAATGGTCATGGGGGAGACTCCTGTGGATTTTCGGTGCGGGGCGGGAACCGGACACGGCTCCTGAATGAACGCGGAGAAGATACCGATTGTCTCGCGAACCGGCACCCCTGATTCTCCGCTACCGATTGGCTTAGTTTGTCCACATGGACCGCTACGATGTGCTGGTGATTGGGGGAGGGCATGCGGGCGCCGAGGCCTGCGCCATGGCGGCGCGGTCGGGTGCGCGGACGCTGCTGCTGACCCAGCACCTGGAGACCATCGGTCAGATGTCCTGCAACCCCGCCATCGGGGGCATCGCCAAGGGTACGGTGGTCCGCGAAGTCGATGCGCTGGGCGGAATTATGGGTCGAGCCACCGACATGGCGCGGATCCAGTTCCGGATGCTCAATCGGTCGAAGGGACCGGCCGTCTGGTCTCCACGGGCCCAGTGCGATCGGGGGCTGTACCGTCGCGCGGTCCGGACGCTGTTGGAGCGTCAGCCGCGGCTGCGGTTCGCCCAGGGAACCGCCGCGCGATTCCTGTTTGATGGGACGCGAATTACCGGTGTGGTGACGACGGATGGCCGCCGCTATTCGGCGCGGGCCATCGTCATTACGGCGGGCACGTTCTTGCGGGGTCAGATTCACATGGGTCTGGCGACGCCGGTGCCCGCGGGGCGGGCGGGTGAAGCCCCCTCGGTAGAAATATCCCAAGCCATTGCAGACATTGGAGTTACAGTAGAACGCTTCAAGACGGGAACCCCGCCGCGAATCGACGGGCGGACCGCGGACCTGGCGTCCTTGGTTCGCCAGGATGGGGAGGAGCCGCCGTTCTGGTTCTCGTTCTACGAGCGGGCAAAGCACCCGGCCCAGCTGCCTTGTTTCCTGACCCACACGACGGAGCGTCTTCGCGAGATTATCACCCGGCACTTGTCCGAGTCCGCCATGTATGGCGGCGCGATCAGCGGGCGAGGGCCACGCTACTGCCCCTCGATCGAAGACAAGATCGTCCGCTTCCCCGACGCGCCGCGGCACCAGGTCTTCCTCGAGCCGGAGGGGCTCGACACGACGGAGATGTACGTGAACGGGCTCAGCACGTCTCTCCCGCCAGCCGTGCAGCTCGACTACCTCCGCTCGGTCCCGGGGCTCGAGCGGGTAGAGATGACTCGACCCGGCTATGCGATCGAGTACGATTATTTCCCGCCAACCCAACTCGATTCCACCCTCAAGGTCCGGGGGGTGGACGGTTTGTACTTTGCCGGCCAGATCAATGGAACTACGGGCTACGAAGAGGCCGCGGGACAAGGTGTTGTGGCTGGATTGAATGCTGCGGCATCGGCGCTGGACCGAGCCCCGATCAAGTTCCGGCGCGACGAGGCCTTCCTGGGTGTCCTCGTGGACGACCTGGTGACTCGCGGGGTCGATGAGCCCTATCGTCTGTTCACGTCGCGGGCGGAGTTCCGGCTGATGCTGCGCCAGGACAATGCGCTCCGGCGCCTGCTGCCGGCCGCGGCTCGGCTCGGCCTGCTATCCGGGGAAGAACGACATCTGGCCGAGTCGAAACTGAAAGCCGAGGAGGCGGTCATGACCTATGCGGCGGAGACCACGATTGCGCCTTCGCTGGCCAATCCCATACTGGAATCCGCCGGGTCTACCCCCATTGCCGACCCGGTCCGGCTTGCGGAATTGGCTCGGCGGCCGGCTGTGGGGCTCCAACACCTCCTTGCCATCAGCGGGCACGAGATGACGGATGGGGTGGCCGAGTGGGCCACCATTGAGCTTCGCTATGGCGGCTACATGGATCGGGAGCGTGATATGGCCGCCAGACTCCTGGAAATGGAGGAGTTCGCCATTCCGGAATCACTCGAGTTCAGCTCCTTAGCGAGCCTCTCGTATGAGGCCCGAGAGAAATTGACCAAGTCCCGCCCGGCCAGCCTGGGACAGGCTGGGAGAATCCCCGGGGTTTCCCCGAGCGACCTCCAGAACCTCGTGATGGAGGTGCTCAAGAGTCGGGGATAGATCAAATCGGGTTTCACGTGAAACAGTCTCCCCTCGCTATGAGCCGTGTCGGGCGACCCCGTTCTGCCGCCATATTCGCTGAATAGTGAAGTATCTGTTGAGTAGCTTCGAGCCATAACTTCCATATAATGAGTGGTTTCACGTGAAACTGCTCTAGCTCTGGCGGATAACTATTTGTATATTGGAAACGGATCGACGGAGAAATCAACGATAGTATCGAGCAGTAACTCCTTCATTACATTAGAGTTAAACGAGAATAAATGGCTCGAATCGTTGCGATTGCCAACCAGAAGGGCGGGGTAGGGAAGACTACCACGGCCGTCAATCTCGCCGCCTCCCTGGCGATCGCCGAACGGCGCACCCTGCTGGTGGATGCCGATCCGCAGGGCAACGCCACCAGTGGCGTGGGCGTGGCCAAGGACCCCGCGCGACCGTCGCTCTACGACCTCCTCGTCGAGCGCCGACCGATTCAGGAGATCATCCAGCGAGACGCCGAGCTTCCCTTTCTCTCCATCCTTCCGGCGACCCAGGACCTGGTGGGTGCTGAACTCGAGCTCGTGAACGTCGAGAAACGGGAAGCGCGGATGCGCGAGGCGCTGCGCCCTGCCCTCGCTTCCTACGACTACATCATTATCGATTGTCCTCCCTCGCTCGGCCTGATCACCCTCAATGTGCTCTCGGCTGCGCACGGCGTCATCGTCCCGATTCAATGCGAGTACTACGCCCTCGAGGGCATCTCGCAGTTGCTGAACACGATTCGCCTGGTCCAGCAGAACTTCAATCCCGATCTGGCGCTCGATGGAGTCCTGCTCACCATGTACGACTCCCGCCTCAATCTCTGCCGTCAGGTGGCGAAGGACGCCAAGGAGTATTTCGGCGCGAAGGTCTTCAAGACCGTGATTCCGCGCAACGTCCGTCTTGCCGAAGCGCCCAGCTTCGGCAAGCCGATCCTGATGTACGACGTGCAGTCGGTGGGCGCGAAGAGCTACCTGTCGGTGGCGCAGGAGCTGCTCCGCCGTACCGAATCGCCCGAGTCGGCGTCGGGGATCGAATTGCCCCATGGAACCGCTCATTCGACGGGGGAGGTACATACATGACCGAGACCAGGCGGATGGGGCGCGGCCTCGAGGCGTTGCTCGGTCCGATCACTCGCGATGACGCGCAGGCGAATGGAGGCCTCCGGGAGCTCCCGGTCTCCGCGATCGCGCCGAATCCCTATCAGCCGAGGCGGGAGTTCGACGAGGGTCAGCTGAAGGAGCTGGCCGATTCGATCGCGGCCTCCGGACTGCTGCAGCCGATCGTGGTGCGCAGCCGGCCCGATGGACACTATGAGCTGATCGCGGGGGAGCGCCGTTACCGGGCGATTCAGCGGCTCGGCTGGCAGAAGGTGCCTGCCGTGGTAAAAGATGTCGATGATCGCGCCCTCCTCACCCTGGCGCTGATCGAGAACCTGCAGCGCGACGATCTCTCCCCGATCGATGCCGCGATGGGCTATCAACGGCTCATGCAGGAGTTCTCGATGCCGCAACAGGAAGTCGCGCGGCTGGTGGGGAAGGATCGCTCGACGGTGAGCAACACGCTCCGCCTGCTTCGATTGCCGGAGGATGTGCAGCAGTTGCTACAGCAGCGAAAACTCTCCGAGGGGCACGCCCGCGCCCTGCTTGCGCTTCCCGATACCAAGGAAATGACTCGCCTGGGACACGAGTGCGCGGTGGCGGAATGGTCGGTGAGAGATCTCGAGGTCCGGGTCAGAGGCGAGCGGCTCACCGAGGTCCCGTTGGTTCGCCGGACGATCCGGCGGCCGAAGGCTCCGGTCAGAAATCCGAGCGCCGATGTGCGGCGGGTCGAGGACACGCTTCGGAAACGGCTGCAGACCGACGTGCGCGTGACTGCGCGGCGGCGGGGACGCGGCGCCGTCACCATCCACTACTACTCGAACGAGGATCTGACTCGCCTGCTCGAGCTCATCCTGGGCGAGCCCTTCGGAGGATGAACGGCTGGCGGCGGAGCGTCTCGATCATCGTCCAGCGGGACGGGGCGCTCCAATCCAGCACCTATCGGATCCCGCTATGGGTACTGCGGGGGGCGCTGGTGCTGGGGGTCGCAATCACCATCCTGCTGGTGCTGGGCGTGGCCTTTTACGCTCCGATTGCCCGTCAGGCCACCCGAGTTCCGCCATTGGAGCGCGAGGTCGACCGGCTGCGCACCGACAATCTGCGGGTACGGGAGCTGGCCGCCGCGATGGACAGCGTGGAAATGAACTATGAGCGGCTGCGGAAGATGGTGGGTGCCGACATCGTTCCCGACCCGGTCATGTTCGCCAGCTCCCTTCCGGTGGCGCCACCGCTCTTCGCGGCAGGGCCGGATACCGGGGCAGTTTACGAGATCGGGTCCTCTCCCCCCCGGCACTGGCCGCTGGACGAGCGTGGCTATGTGACGCGGGGCCAGGCGCTTGCGGACACGGCCCAGGACGAGCACCCTGGCATCGATATCGCAGTACCGGTGGGGAGCCTCGTGCGGGCGGCGGGCGGGGGGATCGTCCTGCAGACCGGCGAGCACGAGCAATACGGCCGCTTTGTTCTTCTCGAGCATCCGGACGGCTACCAGTCGATGTACGGCCACCTCTCCCGGATCATCGCGGTTCAGGGAGCTCAGGTGAATGCCGGCGAGGTGATTGCCCGGAGCGGCAACACCGGCCGGTCGTCTGCTCCGCATCTTCACTTCGAGATCCGGCTCAACGGGGTCTCGATCGATCCCGGCACGATGGTGAAGGAGGAACACTGATGGGCATCTTTTCGGCGCCTTCGACAACCGCGGCGCCTCCCGTTGAGCGACGGCGGATGAACGGCGCCCAGGGTGGGTTGTCGATTGTCGCCAAGGACCTGACCATCGCGGGCGACCTCCAGGCCGATGGCGTGGTTCGAATCGAGGGTCGAGTCGTCGGGAACGTCCACGCCGGCGACCAGGTCCTGATCTCGGAAGGGGGCATCGTCGAAGGGGACGTGGTGGCCCGTGAGGCAGTGGTCGCCGGGAGAGTCCATGGCTGCATTCACGGCGAGGAGCGGGTCGAGCTCCAGGCTTCCGCCGTGGTGCACGGCGACATCACGACCCGCCGGCTCCTGATGCAGGAAGGCGGACAGGTCAACGGTGGGGTGAAGATGGAGAGCTTGACCGCGGTGACTATCGAGCAGTGACCGACGGTCGGGAGGTCGGGAGGTCGGGAGGTCGGGAGGTCGGGAGGTGACTGGTGATGGTGTTATCATCCTGGCCATGTTCCGTTTCCTGCCGCTGTTCCTTATCACCCTCGTCGCCTGCGGCCAAAAGCCCGGGACGGCGAGGGTTTTTCGCGTGGGCCTCATCACGCCGGGCTCGATCGCCGACGCGGCCTGGAATTCCGGGGCGTATGCGGGTCTCAACGCCATCCGGGACTCGCTCCACGTCGACGTCAGCCACGTGGAGGCACGCACTCCGGGGGAACAGCAGGAAGCGCTCCGGGCCTATGCCGAGCAGGGATACGATCTGGTGTTCGGCCACGGCTTCGAATTCCAGGGCCCGTCGGAACGGATCGGGGCGGAGTATCCGAAGACGATTTTCGTGGTCACCTCCGGCGAGCGGGTCTCCGCATCGGGCAACGTGGTGCCGATGGTGTTCGGGATCGAGGAAGGGACCTTCCTTGCGGGCATGATCGCCGGAGGAATGACCAAATCGAACAAGATCGGCTTCATCGGGGGGATCGAGCTGCCTCCCATCAAGCGGGGCTACGATGGCTGGCTGAGTGGCGCGAAGCGGGTCAATCCGCGCGTCGACAGCAGGGTCGCCTACCTGAATACCTTCGACGACGCCGCGGCCGGCCGCGAGGCCGCGCTGGCCATGATCCGGGTGGGCGTGGATATGCTGCACCACAACGCCGACCAGGCCGCGCTGGGACTGTTCCAGGCGGTGAAGGAGAGTCCAGGGGTGTACGCCTTTGGCGCGAACGCCGACCAGGCCGGGCTCGCGCCGGAACGGGTCCTGGGTTCGGTCGTCATTGATCTCCCCCGTGCGTTTCTGGCCATTGCCAGGCAGATACGGGACGGAAGCTTCGCCCCCAAGGTCGAGTCCTTCGGGCTGGCCGGCGGGGTGCTTCGGTACGAACCCAATCCCGCGCTGGCGGGCCGGGTTCCTCCGGCGCTGAATGCCTGGGTCAAGGCGGCGGCGGATTCGATCGTGGCGGGGACGCTCAAGGTCGGGAACTAGGTTGCCGGGACGGCATCGGGGGCGGGGTGAAACGCTCCGCTCGGAAGCGGTAGGCCGGTTATTCTTTAGCGCATGAGCGCCCCGGTCCGGCTCGCCGACATCACCGCTTACCTCGATGCGTACCTGCGGATCCGCGAGGTTCCCGACGCGGATCAGGCGCTGAACGGACTCCAGGCCGAGTGCGCCTCGGGATCGGTTGCCCGAATCGTGGCGGCGGTGGACGCCTCGCTCGCCGCGATCGTGGCCGCGAGCGGACGGGAAGGCGGCACGCTGCTCCTGGTGCACCACGGGCTGTTCTGGGACGGCAACCTCCCCCTCACCGGCCGGCGCTACCGACGGGTGCGAGCCCTCCTGGACGGCGACATCGCCCTCTACTCCGCCCACATTCCGCTGGACATTCACGCCGAGGTCGGCAACAACCACGAGCTGGCGCGCCGGCTCGGGCTTGACGCATTAGAGCCCTTCGACCTCTATCGGGGAACTCCGATCGGAGTGCAGGGTGTGCTCGAGCGTGAGATGTCTCGTGACGCCTTCGTGGCGCGAGTGGAGCAGGTACTGGAGTCGAAGGCCAAGCTGATTCCGGGCGGTCCGGCGATCGTGCGCCGGGTGGGAGTCATCACCGGAGGAGCCGGAGACCGGATCCGCGCCGCCGCCCAGGCCGGCCTCGATACCTACGTGACGGGCGAAGGACCCCACCACACCTACTTTGACGCCATGGAGTACGGCGTCAACGCCATCTTTGCCGGACACTACGCCACCGAAACGATCGGGGTGAAGGCGCTCGCGCAGCATCTGTCGGGGCGGTTCGGGATTCCCTGGGAATTTCACGATCATCCGACGGGGCTCTGACGAGTGAGCGGGACGCGGTGAGCGGGGCGCAGCCGGCTCTCGAGCTACGCGGCATCGTCAAGTCATTCGGCTCCGTGCACGCGCTGCGCGGGGCCGATTTCGCGTTGGCCGCGGGCGAAGTGCACGCCCTGCTGGGTGAGAACGGCGCCGGCAAATCCACGCTGCTTCACATCGCCTACGGCATGATCGCGCCCGACGCCGGATCGATCCGGATTCGGGGCCGGGAGACGATCGTCCGGTCCCCGCGAGCGGCGCGCGCCGCGGGAATCGGCATGGTCCACCAGCACTTCACCTCGATCGGCGCCCTCACGGTGTCGGAGAACATCGCGCTCGCGACCGGTCGGACCGGCGGCGGGGTGAACCGGGGCGCGGACACCGAGCTTCTGGCCAGGCTGCTCCAAGGTTTGCCGGCGGACGCGCGGGTCGACTCCCTCTCGGTGGCCGAGCGGCAACGGCTCGAGACCGTAAAGGCGCTCGCCACTGGAGCCGGGGTCCTGCTGCTCGATGAGCCGAGCGCGGTCCTCACGCCGGGTGAAGTGGACGCCCTCCTGACATTGATTCGGGAATTCGTGAACGCCGGCGGAGCCGCGGCACTGGTCACCCATAAGCTCCGCGAAGTCTTCATCGCCGCGGACCGGGTGACGGTGCTGCGCCAGGGGGTGGTGACGTTCTCGGGGGTGGTCTCGGGGCAGACCGAAGCGCTGCTCGCCGAGGCGATGATCGGCAAAGCGCTGGAACCGGCGGTCCGGGACGCGGCTCCTCTTGTGGCGGTTCCTTCCCCGTCGGCGGCGATCGTCACGCACTTTGGCGGCATCCCGCTCCGGGCCGGCGAGCTGGTCGGCATTGCGGCCGTGGAGGGCAACGGCCAGCACGCACTGTTGCGGAGTGTTGCGCTGGACCCTGGAGCCGGCGGCTCGCTGGCCCTGGTGCCCGAGGACCGCAGCACGGAAGGGTTGATCCCCGACCTCTCGATCACCGAGAACGTGCTGTTGGGACTCGACTGGGATCCCCGGTGGGCGCGGGGAGGCCGGCTCGACTGGAAAAAGCTCCGGGCTCGTACGGCGCAGCTGATGGACACCTTCCGGATTCGCGCCGAGGGCCCCGATACCGCGGTGGGGACCTTGTCGGGGGGCAACCAGCAAAAGGTGGTACTGGCCCGCGCGCTGGAACACCGCCCCGCGATCCTGGTCGCCGAAAATCCCACCAGGGGTCTGGATGTTCGCGCCACGATGTTCGTGCAGGAGCAGCTTCGCGAGGCGGCGCGGGCCGGGGTCCTGGTGCTGATCTACAGCACCGATCTCGACGAAGTGCTCGAGCTCGGGCGCCGGGTGCTGGTCGTGCGTGCCGGGCGAGTGACGGAGGCGCCACCGGGGGCGGACCGGACAGCCGTGGGGGAAATGATGCTGGGTGTGCGGGGACCGGGACGCGCCACGTGACCGCCACCACCCTCCGGCCTTTCGTCACCGCATTGGCCGCGCTCGCCGCGGGCTTTGGTGTCCTTGCGATCGGCTTGGCCATTTCCGGGTACGATCCGGTGCTGGCCCTGGGCGCGCTCGGGCGGGGGGCCTTCGGATCGTGGTACACCTTCGGCTCCGCCACGCTGGTGCGCGCGGTTCCCCTCATCCTGCTGGGGCTGGGCGTGGCGCTGGCCTTTCGCGCGGGGGCGCTCAACATCGGCGCCGAGGGGCAGTTCTACGCCGGCGCGATCGCGGCGACCTGGGTCGGGATTCACGTGACCGCCTGGCCCTCCGGGCTGGCGATCGGCGCGGTTTGGAGCGCCGCGACCCTGGCGGGAGTGCTCTGGATCGCGTTGCCGGTCCTTCTCAGGGTCCGGTTTGGAGTGATGGAGGTGATTTCCACCCTGCTGTTCAATTTCGTGGCCGATGCGGTGGTGAGCTACGCGGTGACCGGCCCGCTGCAGGAGGCCAAGCGCGTGTATCCGCAGAGCGATCCGATCGCCGAGTCGGCCCGGTTGCCGCTGTTGCCCGGCTCCCGGCTGCACGGCGGGATCCTGCTGGCGGTGGTCCTGGCGGTGGTGCTCTGGCTCCTGTTCACCCGGACGCGGTGGGGGTTCCGTCTCAAGGCCGTGGGGTTTTCCCCGCGGGCGGCGGCGGTGAGCGGGCGGATTCCGGTGAAGCGAGTGCTGGCCGGCGCCCTCCTCTGGTCGGGTGCGCTGGCGGGACTGGGTGGCGGCGTGGAGATCAGCGGGGTGACCTACACCCTGTTCCAGAATCTTTCGCCGGGATACGGATTCACCGCTATCGCCGTGGCGCTGCTGGCCCGGCTCCACCCGCTCGGCATCATCGCGACCGGAGTCCTGTTCGGCGCGCTCGAGGCCGGCGCGCAGGGCATGCAGCGTGAGGCGGGCGTTCCGGCGGTGGCGGTACAGGTGGCGGAGGCCACGATCATCCTGGCCGTGCTCCTGGCGGAGGTGCTGGGGCGTCGAGCCGCAGAGCGCGCGGTTGCGGCGGAGGACGCGGCGTGACCGGCGAGGCGGCGGTGCTCACCGGCTTCCTGGCGGCGGCAATCCGGATTTCGACCCCGCTGCTCCTGGCCGCCACCGGAGAAATGCTGAACGAGCGAGCCGGCGTGATCAACCTCGGGGTCGAGGGCGCGATGCTCGCGGGCGCACTCGCCTCGGCAGTGGGCGCGGCGGCGGGCGGAGCGTGGGCCGGTGCGCTCCTGGCGGTGCTGGCTGGTGTGGCGGTGGCCGGAGTCTTCGCCGCCGTGGCCATCGGCGCCCGGGCCGATCAGATCATCAGCGGGACGGCGATCACGCTGGGCTCGGTGGGCCTGACCGGGGCCATATATAGGATGGCCTTCGGCGCGGGCGGGCCGGGGCTCTCGCTTCCGACGTTCGCCGCAGTGCCGATTCCGGTGATTTCCGCGATTCCGGTGCTGGGTCCGTCGTTGTTCAATCAGCCGGCCCTTACCTACGTGGCCTGGCTGCTGGTGCCGCTGGCGTGGTGGTTTTTGTTCCGGAGCTGGTGGGGCCTGGCACTCCGGGCCACCGGCGAGTCATCCGAGGCGGCGCGGGCCTCGGGTGTTCCGGTGCGGCGGGTGCAAGTGATGGCCACGCTCGCCGGCGGCGCACTGGCCGGACTGGCGGGGGCCACGCTGGTGCTGGCGCAGGTGGGGACCTTCGCGGAGAAGATGACGGCGGGGCGGGGGTTCATCGCCATTGCCATCGTGGTGCTGGGCCGCTGGCATCCGGTGGGCATCCTGCTCGCGGCGCTGCTGTTCGGCGCGGCCAACGCGCTTCAGTTTGCGTTCCAGGCCATGGGGTTGTCGGTGCCCTACCAGCTGTTCCTGGTCATGCCGTACGCGCTGGCGCTGCTTGCCCTGGCCGGTGCGGTGGGAAAGGCCCAGGCACCGGCCGGGCTGGGGAAGTAACCCGCAGACTCAGGGAAAGGGCTGGATTCCCTTGTCGAGGCCCGGGAGCAGGTTGTCCCTGACCCAGACGAAACCCGGCTCGAGCCGCAGCGCCTCCTGGTACGCGCGGCGGCTTTCGTCGACGTGCCCCAGCTTCTGTTGCATCACGCCGATCCAGGCATAGGTCTCCGCGCGGCCCCAGTCGGGCATTCCTTTTCCTGGATGATCGTTCTTGAAAAGCGCCTCGGCCGTGATCAAATGGGCCAGGGCTGCCTCGGATCCACCGCCCCACATGGGCGGAGTGAAGAAGGTCCCGATCCCGTTCACCAGCGAGACCCGAGGATTGTCCTTGCCGAGCCGCGTCGCCTGGGCCAGCTCGTCCTGCATGGCGCCCACCACCGCCATCGCGGAGCCGGCGTCGGTGATGGTCTGCGCCAGCAGCGACCAGCGCAGGATGTACGACTCGGCCATGGGGGTGAGCTTGTTGGCGGTGGCCAGGGCATCGAGTCCCTGGGTGAGCAGCGCGTCCCTGGCCTCCGGGGACAAGGCAATTTTGGGGAGTTCGATGGTCCGGTACACCGCGTAGCCAAGGTAGTGGTACAACAGGGCCTCCTTGGGATACAACACAGTGGCGCGATCGGCCCGCTTGCGCGCGGCTTCGAGGCGCGGCCGGTCTCCGGCCAGCCAGCTCGCCTGGATCTCCCCGCGAATCGTTTCCGCCAGCGTGAGCGGGTCGGGAGAGCCTTGGGCCCGGGCGGGCCGAGCCGCCGCGAAGATGAGAAGGGCCGTGGTCAACAGCGATGTGGTGCGCATGGGTGGATCACCGGGAGGTGAGGGTCGCGCCGAAATAGAAGGAACGGTTGAAGAGACTGGGCACCGCGATCCGCTGGCTGTAGTCGCGGGAATAGGTGTACTGGTAGATGTTCTCCCGACCCAGGAGGTTGTTGACGGAGGCGTAGAGCACCACGAACGCCCGCGGTCCCAACGATACGATCTTGCTGAGGTTGGCGTCCAGCCGGACCAGGGGCGGAACCCGGCTGCCCATCGGGGGGCCGAAGGTCGGGGTGAAGCCGCCGGTTGAGTTGGGAATCGCGGACGCCACGCGGGTGTAGGGGCGGCCGGTCGCGTAGTGCGCCGCGATGCCGGAATTGACCGACCGGGTGATCGGGCGCTCGAGCACTAGGGTCACCGCGTGGGTGATGTCCGCCGGTGCCGGGGCCAGGATGCCGCTGTCGGGGTCGGTTCGCCGGGCGTGGATGTAGCTGTACGCCAACCGCCCGGTGACCTTCCACCCGGCGCTGCCCTTGAGAAAGACGTCGAAGCCCTCGCTGTTCCCGGTTCCTCCGTCCACCACCACGTTGTCCCGGGTCATTTGCGCCAGGTCGCGGTAGCGCTTGGCGTAGGCCTCGATCCGCGCGATTCGGTCGCCCTCGCCGAGCTGAAAGCCGCCCACGATCTGGTCGGCGCGCATCGGGTCGAGTCCCGGCTTCCCGAGCTTTGCGTCGTAGAACACCGGCTCGGGCACCTGATGGTAGATGCCGGCGGCGAGTGTGACCGTGGCGTCCTTGCCCACCAGCCACGCGGCGGCGAAGCGGGGATCCACGGTTTGCCTGCCCGGGAGGCTGGCGCGATCGGTGCGCAATCCGGGCGTCACCTTGAGGCGCTGGCCGATGCGCCAGTCGGACTCGATGAATGCGGCGAGGCGATCATCGGTGGCGCGCGAGTCGAGCGCCACGCCTTTCACGCCCGAGAAGCTCCCGGCCTGCCGCTCCCACTCGCCGCCGGCGCGAACGGTCAGCCGTTCGGTGGCATTGTAACCCGCATAGGTGAAGAAGTTGGCGAGGGTGGCACCCTGGTGGAGATCGAAGAACCGGCCGAAGGCCTCATTCTGTCTGCGCTTGCCGATCGCGAAGCTGGCGGTTTGGGAGAACCGGCCGAAGGTGTCATGCCATGACAGGATGGCCACCGAGTTCCGGGTGCGGCTCCGGTAGGTATCGGTGGTATCGGGGAGATCCTGCACGATTCCCAGCCGACTCAGCTGATCGATGGCGAAGATCTTCAGCTCACCGGTGGAGCGGTACGACCAGGTGGCACTCAGGCTCGCGTCGGTGCCGTTGGGCGCGGGATCATAGGTCCGCGGCGTCCCGTTGAGCCAGAAGATCGGACTGGTGCTGAAGCGGGTCAGGGTGGCACGCCCCCCGACGGTGGCCGACGGGGCCCACCCGCCGCTGGCAGACAGCGCGCCGAGTCCGGCGCTCAGCGTGCTCAGGTTCTTGACCGGCCGGCCCAGGGTGCGGAGGCTCACCACCCCGGACAGCGCGTTGCCGAACCGGGCGCCGAACCCGCCCGATGAAAAGAAGATGCCATCGAGCAGGAAGGCGTTGGGCGTGTTGGCAAACGTCCCGGTGGGATTGTCGTAGCGAAACCCGGTCAGCAGCAGCGCATCGTTGACGAAGATCTTGGTTTCCAGATAGTCGCCGCCGCGCACGAAGAGGGCGTTGCCTTCGTCCACGGTCTGCACCCCCGGCAGGGTCTGGACGGTGCGGCCGATGTCGGCGGTGGTGCCCGGCGTGGTGGCCACCTCGAGCGGGGTGAGCTGCGCACCGCGCTCCTCACCGGCGATGTAGGTGCCCGCGGACACCGAGATCTCTTCCAGCGCCACCGCCTCCGCGCCCAGCACGATCTCGAGGGGCTCGGGCAGCGGCAGGGTCACCGGGAGGCGTACCGGCGGGTGGCCGATCTTCCGGGCGACCAGCATCGCGGATCCCCGCATCGCGGTGCGGAACTCGAACCGGCCCAGCGTGTCCGTGGTGGCTCCTTCGAGCGTGGTGAGGACGAACACGTCCACTCCGGCGATCGGCTTCCCGGCCGAGTCCCGCACCGCGCCGCGCACCAGGTGGGTGGAGTCGGCCTGGGCCGCGAGGGTTGCCGGCAGAGCGAGGAGCAGGGTCGCGAGCAGGGCGCGTATCATGGTGACCAGGATACCGATCGGGCCGCGCCGGCACATCCACCGGTTGGTGGATACTCCGGCTGGCGTATCCACCGGATGGTGGATGCCGTGACCTGGCGGGCGGGTTACCGTTGGGCATCCCGAAAGGACGGACCATGGAACCCATTGTCAGGGTGCGAGGGCTCCGCAAACAATACGGCAGCCTCATGGCCGTGGACGACGTTTCATTCGAGGTGCAACGCGGCGAGATTCTTGGCATCGTCGGTCCCAACGGCGCCGGCAAGACCACCACGATCGAATGCCTGCTGGGTCTCAAGACCCGGGACGCGGGGACGGTGGAGGTCTTCGGCGAGGATCCGGCCGCGCGGTCCAACATGATTCGCGAGCGGATCGGCGTGCAGCTCCAGGCCGCGGCGCTGCAGGATCGGCTCAGGGTGCACGAGGCGGTGGAGCTGTTCGCTTCGTTCTATTCCCGGGCGGAAGATCCCGAGCGGCTCCTGGCACAGTGGGGGCTCGGCGAGCGCCGGAAGGCCGCCTTCGGCGATCTCTCCGGCGGACAGAAGCAGCGGCTGTTCATCGCGCTGGCGCTGGTGAACCGCCCCGAGCTGGTGGTGCTGGACGAGCTCACCACCGGTCTCGATCCGCAGGCGCGGCGCGCCACCTGGGACCTGGTCCGGGCGATACGGGAGCGGGGCGCCACCGTCATCCTGGTCACCCACTTCATGGACGAGGCCGAGGTGCTCTGCGACCGGGTGGCGGTCATCGACGGCGGGAAGATCGCGGCGCTCGATACGCCGGCGCGCCTGATCGCGGAGCGGCGGTCCACTACCCGGGTGCGCTTCACCGCGCCTCCCGGGTTCGATGCCGCCGCGGTGCAGGGCGCGCCGGGAGTAGAGCGGGTGGAGCGCGAGGGCGCCGAGGTGGTGGTGTTCGGCTCGGGCCCGCTGCTGGTGCACGTGGCCGCGCGGCTCGCCACCCTTCCGGCACCGCCGCTCGACTTCCGGGCCGAGCGCTCCACCCTCGAGGATGTGTTTCTCGCTCTCACCGGCCGGGAGGTGCGCGACTGATGGCGCGACCGCTGCTCACCCTCACGAAGATGGAGCTCCGGCTCTTCTTCCGGAATCCTCGCGCGGCCTTCTTCATTCTGGCCTTCCCGCTGCTGCTGCTGTTCGTGTTCGGCGCCATCTTCGGCAACCGGCCGATCGTCGGGCAGCCGGGGGGTGCCATGGACCTCTCCGTCCCCGGCTACATCGGAATGATCCTGGGCACCACCGGCCTCATGGGAGTGCCGGGATGGGTGTCCACGTACCGGGAACAGGGCATTTTCCGCCGGTTCCGGGTGACGCCGATCCAGCCGTGGGTACTACTGGTGGCCCAGGCGATCGTCGGATTCCTGACTTCGCTGCTCGGCATCGGCCTCCTGATCGTGGCGGGCCGGCTCGCGTTTCATCTTCGCATGCCGGCGGCGCCGCTGGGCGTGCTCGCGGCGATCGCGGTGGGCAGCGCCAGCATCATGAGCCTCGGCGGCATGCTGGCCGCGATGGCCGGCACGGCCCGCACCGCGCAGGCCATCGGCATGGCCATCTATTTCCCGATGCTGTTCCTGTCCGGCTCCGCCTTTCCCCGGGCCCTGATGCCGCCGGGCGTCCAGCGGGTCTCCAACCTGCTCCCGCTCACCCACGTCAACGAGCTGATCGCCGGCTTCTGGCTCACCGCGCAATGGCGCCCGGTGTCGCTGGCAGTGCTCCTGGGCGTGCTGCTGGTGGCGGGCGGCATCGCGGTGGGTAACTTCCGGTGGGAATGACGACGCCGTACGACATGTCCGCGCGATGGACCCTCGGCTGGCGGGTGCTGGCCGCGGCGGCGTTTGCCGTGGTCGGGTTCTCGGCGGCCTTCTCGACGCCGGCCGGATGGCCGGCGGCGGGGCGCTTCTGGGTGCTCTATTCGGCGCTGCTGGTCTGGTATGTGGTGATCCAGCGCTGGGGCCGGGGCGGCATGGTTCGGGCGCTTCCCTGGTCGTACGGGTTCTACCTGGTCGGGCTGATCCTGTGGGCGATGATCCTGTCGCTGCACCCGGCGACCTACGCTTTTGCCGCCTTCATGTTTCCGGCCACCTACTCGCTGCTCGGCATCCGGTACTCGATCCCGAGCGGGATCGCCCTCTCGGGCGTCATGTTCCTGGCCGGCAATGGATGGCGCCTCAAGGTGGGCCCGGGCGATATCCTGGCCATTCTGCTGGCCGTGGCCTCGTCGGTGATGCTGGCGCTGTTCATCCATTCGATCATCCGGCAGAGTATCGAGCGCAAGCTCCTGATCGACGAGCTCGAGTCCACCCGGGCCAGCCTCGCCAGCGCCGAGCGCAACGCCGGGATGATGCTGGAGCGGCAGCGGCTGGCGCAGCAGATTCACGACACGGTTGCGCAGGGCTTCGTCGGCATTGTCACCCATCTCGAGGCGGCCGAGGCCACGCCCGACGGCGCCGGCCGGAGTGTCCGGACCCACATCGCCGAGGCCAAGGCTCTCGCGCGGGAGAGCCTGGAGGAGGCCCGGCGGCTGGTGTGGGACCTGCGGCCCGATCTGCGGGATGGCGCTCCGCTTCCGGCGGTGCTGGAGCGGCAGCTGGCGGAGTGGTCCGCCCGAACCGGCATCCGGGGAGAACAGGTGGTGACCGGCAGCGCCCGCGAGCTTGGCCCCAATCGGGAGACCGCCCTGCTCCAGGCCGCGCGCGAGGCGCTCAACAACGTGAAGAGCCACGCCCGGGCGAGCCGCGTCACCGTGACCCTCAGCTACATGGAGGACGAGGTCGCGCTGGATGTCCAGGACGACGGCGGCGGCATCGCGAACGGGCGCGGCTCCGGTACGGGCGGCTTCGGCTTGAAGGCGCTGGACGAGCGGGTGCGCGGGCTGGGCGGGCGGCTCACCCTGGAATCCCAACCGGGGGAGGGAACCACGCTCACCGTGAGCCTGCCGGCGGAGCCCGGCGGGTGAGCGCCGCGATCCGGATCCTCATCGTGGACGATCACCCGGTGGTGCGCGCCGGGCTGCGCGGCATGCTGGAGAGTCAGCCCGATTTCGAGGTGGTGGGCGAGGCGGAGGACGGCCGTGAGGCGCTGGACCAGTCGGCCCGGCTCCGGCCTGCCGTGGTGCTCATGGATCTGCGGATGCCGGAGATGGACGGCGTGTCCGCGATCCGCGCCATCAGGAAAGATGGGGACGCGCCCCGCATCATCGTCCTCACCACCTACGACACCGACGCCGACATCCTGCTGGCCATCGAGGCCGGGGCCACCGGCTATCTGCTCAAGGACGCTCCCCGAGACGAGCTGTTCCGCGGGGTCCGCGCGGCGGCGCGCGGCGCCCCGGCGCTGGCCCCCGCCATCGCCGCCCGGCTCTCGAGCCGCCGGGCCGACGCCGACCGCTCGGCGCTCAGCTCCCGCGAGCTCGAGGTGCTGCAACGGGTGGCGGCGGGCCAGAGCAACAAGGAGGTGGGAGCGGGGCTCAGCATCTCGGAGGCGACGGTCAAGTCCCACCTGCTGCACATCTACCAGAAGCTGGGCGTGTCGGACCGGACCGCGGCGGTCACCACCGCCCTGGACCGCGGCATCATCCGGCTGCCGGGCTAGCCGCCCGGCGGGTTACTTCCCGTAGCGGCGGCTCAGCTCCGCGATCACCACCAGCCGGATATCCCGCAGGGAGCGCAGCATCGTGAGACCGGGATTGCCGTCCTTCAGGTATCCCAGGTTCTGCTCGCCGCCCGACACCAGAAAATCGGGGCAGATCACCCGGTACTTTCTCCCGGCATCGAGGGGCGCTCCGCCGATGCTCCAGCCGCCCGGCCCCCGCTCGGCGTTGGCGCGGAGCAGGAAGCCGCCGATGCCGCGGTTCTGGTCCCCCTGCTCCAGGACCTGCTGGAGCAGCGCGCCGGTCATCTCCACCTCCACCACCTTGCCGCCGAACGGCAGCAGCCGGATCACGTCGTACTCGGTGATCGGCCCCGGCGGGAGCAGGTCGTCCAGCCGGATGGAGCCGCTGTTCATCAGGGCGACGTCGGCGTCGGGCGCCTCATGGAGAAACGACTGGGTCAGCAGCCGGGTGAAATCGTTCTCGCCATTGCGGATCACGGCCTCGCGGGCATCCAGCGGCGCCGGCAGCGTGGCGATGACCCGCTCCGGCTCGAGGCCGTCCTTCCGGAACGCGTCGTAGGCAATGGCGGTCCAGCGCCGGGCCTCGGCGGCCACCGCCGGCTGCTCCGGGATCGAGTCGGTGATGGTGACGATACGCCAGTTCACCGAGGGCCGCTGGCCCGGGCGCAGCAGCAGGTCCACGATGGCCACCGAGCGCACGTTGGCATCGGCCTTGATGATGGGCGTGAACCGGTTGCCGCGCCGTATGGACCAGTTCTCGTGCTCGTGCCCGCCGAGGATCAGATCCAGGGCGGGGAGGGAATCGGCCAGGGCGGCATCGTCGGCCAGGCGAAGGTGGGTCAGTGCCACGATGACGTCGGCGCTGTCCCGGATCAGGGCGATCTCCCGGCGGAGCGCGTCCACCGGCGCCAGGTAGCGGAGATTGGGGCGGTGGACCTGGTCCAGCGTCGCCCCGACCAGACCGACCCGCGCCACCCGGCCCCGCGCGTCGGTAACCCGCAGAATCAGGTGGCGCGGGATGCCGAGGAGCGGCCCGCCCATCGAGTCGGTCACGTTGGTGGAGAGATAGGCGAAGCGCGACTCCTGCATGCGCCGGCCCAGCTGGGCTTCGGTAATGTCGAACTCGTGGTTGCCCAGCGTGGCGGCGTCGAGCCCGGTGGCGTTGAGCACCGCGATCATCTGGCGGCCGGCCAGCCGCTCGCCGTCGAGGCGCGCGGTACCGATGGCGGACGGGGAGACGAAGTCGCCGGCCAGCAGCATGCGGGTGGCGGGGTTCTCCTGCCTGAGCCGGGCCAGCACCGTGGCCACCCGGGCCAGGCCGCCGGAGCGGCCGGCCTCGACCGGGGTGATCTCGTAGACGTCGTTGATGTGGAGCAGGGTCAGGTGGATGGCGGTGCCATCGGGCGCCGGGGATCCGGCGGGCCGCGGGTTAGGGGCGCAGGCGGCCAGCGCCGACAGTCCCAACCACCACGCCCGAGCCGCCCGAGGCCGGCGCCGCGCCGTGCCTGACCAGCCCATCGCCGTCCCCGCGCCGCGTCCCGCCGGCTTGCCTCGCTGGCTCATTTCATCCTCCGGTACTTGCGGAGCGCCGCCAGCAGCCGGTCGTGCGGCAGGGCGTACACCCGGTAGCCGTCGGCGCCGGTCATGGTTTCGGCGGCCAGCATCGCGTTGAGGATCGCTTCCGAGGTCGCGTCCACGGTGCCCTCGAAGACCGGGTTGATGGTGTTGTTGGGGATGAAGGTCGCGGTCACCAGACCGGTGTCGGGCGCGGCGGCGGCGTTGGCGGTGGAAAAGGCGATGAAGATGTCGCCCGAGGAATCGCCGCCGATGCCGCCCAGCGTCCCGATGCCGAGCGCGGCGCGCTTGGCCACCCGCTTGAGCTGGGAGGGGAGCAGCGGCGCGTCGGTGGCCACCACCACGATGATCGAGCCCCGTTCCTCGCCGCTTTGGCCGGGGGCGCCGCAGGGCGCGGCCTCGCGGCCGGGCTGACCGTAGGTGCCATCGGCCAGCGGCACCTTGCAGGGGAGCAGGTCGGGAATCTCCTGGCCGATCGGGACGCCGGCGATCTCGAGCCGGGCCCGGCGACCGTAGTTGCACTGCACCAGTACGCCGACGGTATACCCGCGTCCGCCGACGGTGATCCGCCGGCTCGAGGTGCCGGTGCCGCCCTTGAACTCGTTGCAGACCATGCCGGTGCCGCCGCCGACGTTGCCCTCGCGCACGGCGCCGCCCCGGGCGGAATCGATCGCCATCATGGCGTGCTCGGGGGTGATGTGCTGTCCCGAGATGTCGTTGAGTCCGCCGTCCCAGGTCTCGGCGACGACCGGCAGGGCCCAGTCCCAGTCGGGGTGGTGCTTCACGGTCCACTCGATGGTGCCGTGGTGCACCGCGCCGACCGACAGGGTGTTGGTGATCATCACCGGGCCGCCCAGCCAGCCGGATTCCTCGACCCAGGTGGTGCCGGTCATCTCGCCGTTGCCGTTGAGGGTAAACCAGCCGGCAAAGACCGGCGTGCCGGAGCCCTTGCCCCGCGGCAGGATCGCGGTGACGCCGGTGCGGACCGGGCCCCGGCCCACGATGGTCTTGCCGTCGCCCTGAATCAGGGTGACCATCCCGACCTCGACGCCGGCGACGTCGGTGATGGCGTTGAGCGGGCCGGGGGTGCCGGCCTGGGGAATGCCCAGGTCGCGGGCGCGGGTCTGGGCCCGGGCCGTGGTGGCAGCGACGGCGAGCAGCAGGAACGCGGAGAGGCGGATCACGGTGGGGTTCCTTTGGTACGGGTGCGGGCCAGGTCGACGATGACGAGTCGGTGGTCGGAGTCGATGGCGAGAGGGCCACGCGGAAATCTAGCGCGGGGCGAGACCCGACGATTCAGGGCGGAGATGAACGGCCCCGCCCGCGCTAGGCGGATTTTCCGGAGGCTGGCCCGGGCGCGCGTCGGCGAGACGCGGACGAGGGGATGTCTTGATACACGCTCGCGCAGATTCATGACCTCTGCGGGTAGTCCGTCGCCGAATCTCTCCGGTCCTTTCGGTCTTCTTCTCTCCATTTCGGCCCCGATTGGCGCGCCCTACGCAGTTTTTTGGTACCAGGAGTTTCTATCCGGTTGCATAAGATGGGTTCATGACAGAGGGGTCTTGGGAAACGATGGCCGGCGCGGAGGATGCGCCGCGGCCTAAGCAGAAACTGCTGCACACCATGCGGGATAATCTGCGGCTGCGACACTTCAGCCCCCGCACCGAGGAGATCTATCTTTCCTGGGTACGGCGATTTGTCCGTTTCCACGGGCTCCGGCATCCTCGGGAGATGGGAGACGGCGAGGTGACGGCGTACATGACGTACCTGGCGGTGGAGCGGGAGATGGCGCCGTCGACGCTGATCCAGGCACTGGCGGCGCTCCAGTTCCTATACCGGGAGATCCTCCGGCGGCCGCTCTGCATCGGCAGCGTCATTCCGCGCCCCAAGACCCCGGTGCGGCTGCCCGTGGTCCTCACCCCGGACGAGGTGCGCCGAGTGCTCGCCGAGCTGAGTGGTATCCACCGGCTGATCGGTATGATGTTATACGGCAGCGGGTTGCGCCTGATGGAGTCCCTCACGTTACGGGTCAAGGACGTGGATCTGGAACGGGGGGAGATCCGGTTGCGGCGCGGGAAAGGGGCCAAGGACCGGATGACTGTGCTTGCGGACGGGCTCCGGGAGCCGTTCCGGGTCCACCTGGAGCGGGTCCTGGTTCAGTACGACGAGGACGTGGCGGCGGGAAATGGGTGGGTCGAGGTCCCCGAGGGGCTGGAGCACAAGTACCCGAACGCGGGGCGAACCTGGCCCTGGCAGTGGGTGTTTCCGGCAAGCCGGCATTATGAGGATCATGCCAGTGGACAGCGCCGGCGGCATCATGTGCATGAATCCTCGATCCAGCGGGCGGTGGCCGCGGCGGCGCTGCGGAGCCGGATCAGCAAGCGGGCGACCTGTCATACCTTTCGGCATTCCTTCGCGACCCACCTGATCGAGAGCGGGTCGGACATCCGAACGGTGCAAGAGCTGCTGGGTCATAAGGATGTGTCGACGACGATGCTGTACACCCACGTGCTGAACCGGGGCAGGTTGGGGGTCCGGAGTCCGTTCGACCAGGCTGGGCTGGCTGGGCTGGCGTCAGGTTAGCGGATTATGCCGCACCGTCCTATTGTACGGGGAGTTAGACGGACCCGAGGAAGGACTGGTGCGGGTCCAATAGGAGTTAGGCCGAATGCCTCCAATTGCGTCGACAGGCAGCCTCATGCGTCTGGCTTACCGCCCCATTGTTGCGGGGTTCGCACACACGTCTTCGGCATTTGTGCGCCGCATTGGCTTCCCTCTGGCCTTGCTGTGTGCCATTGGCTGCTCGGAGCCATCGGATTGTACGTTGATCGCGTCTCCAGACGTTGTCGTGTACGTCGTCGACAGCGTGAGCGGATTGCCCGCAGCAATGGGAGCGCGAGGCGCGGTTGAGCGAGGCGTCTTTCGAGACTCTCTCCGTCCGTTCGAGGCCCGCGGACTTGCACCCAACGACACGGTCATCAGCCTCCAGGCGAACGGCCAAGGCGCAGGGAGTTATCGTGTTACTGTTGAAAAGGTGGGCTACTATCCGTGGGAACAGACCGGCGTGCGGATTACGCCAAACCCCTGTCGCTACACGAGCGCTACGCTGACTGCCAAACTGCGTGCACGGCCATGACGGGGTAAGAATTCGGCCTAACCAGCGCTTGCTGCTGCCGGTCCGCGGCGGCCCGCCGGACGATTAGCTTACGTGGCGGGGCCGCCGCGCCCCGCAGCAGAAGCGCGATCCGTTAGGCGCACTCCCTCGACCATCGCGCGCTCTCACCATCTTCTTGTCTTGGGGTGGTCGCAGGTCAGGGCTCCTCGCTTCCGGCAATCACTGGTCCTCAGCTCGGCGCTCCTCTTCCGCGGGCTGCCGGCACCGCGGGCACGAGGGCTAATACCACGCGGCCGGCAGCCCGCTCCCCGATCTGGGCACCCACCAGGATGGCTCCGAAGCCGGCGACAATCTGAAGGATCGGATCGGTGTGCCGGAAGTGCCCTAACCAGCGCTTGCTGCCGACGGCCGCGGGCTCACGCGGGCCTCGAGGTTCCGCGCCGCCGGACATGGGCTAGATTCCGGCATCCGCGTGGCGGCGCGCTCGACGGCGGCACTCGCCGCGAGCATAGCCACTATGAAGAAGCCCAAAGCTAAACCTCGCCCCCGCCAAGATCCCGATCGGGACACGCTGCGCCCCGAGTATGACTTTTCAAGGGGCGTCCACGGAGCCATTGCAGCCCGATTTCGGTCGGGCACGAACCTGGTGGTCGTCGACCCAGCGGTCCTCGATGTTTTTCCTGACTCATTTGCAGTGAACGAAGCGCTTCGCGCCCTCGCGCCTGTCCTTCGCCGCCAACGAAAGCCGCCATCCAAGCGCCGGAGCGCCTAACCAGCGCTTGCTGCTGCCAGGGCCTGCCGCGAGGACCTTTGGGCTGGTAGCCGCGGCCGGGGCGGCAGATCCCTGCAGCAGAAGCGCGCTCCGTTAGGCGCACAGCCGCAGTAGACCCATGCAAGGACAGGCCCCACCGAACTCCACCGACAGTGATTTCCTCAAATCGCTGGCGCATCCGACCACCGAGTGGCATCTTCGCAATGATTCTAGTCCTCCTCCCGTCCGGAGAGTACCTCATGCGCCCTCAGACGCTTCTTCGTGGGAATGCCCTCCTCCTGCTGTTCGGAGCCCTGGCTCTTCTCGCGTTCCCCGTTCCAATCCTCGCACGTCTCAGCATTCCGGCTCCGAATCTCGGAGTCCTGGCACTCTCTCGGGTGCTGGCTGCCGTCCTCCTGGTTCTCGCGGCAGGACTCTGGAGTTCCAAGGTGTGGTTCGGAACTCCCGCGGCAGCCCCGGCGGCCACGCTGATCGCCACCGCATATACGACGGGGGCGCTTCTTGTGCTCGCTCAGCAAATAGCCATTTGGGATGGCCGCTTCGGCATTGCCCTCTTCTTTGCGTTCGGCATCCTAGCGCTGGAATACTTTCGCCTTGGCCGACAGCTCAGGCGCGGCGGTTCGTCGCCGGCTGGTGCCTAACCAGCGCTTGCTGCTGTCGGGGCCTGCCGCGAGTACCTTTGAGCTGGTAGCCAAGGCGGGGGCGGCCGATCCCCGCAGCAGAAGCGCGATGCGTTAGGCATCCCAGAAAAGGGTCCGAGTGATGGCGATCAGTCCAGGTCGAGCTCTTGTTCGTGTCGCCCTTCGCCAGGACTACTACAAATCGATCAGCGATTCCCTGGCCAAGAACCTCGCCATCTCCGAAAAGGCCATTCTTAACGCTCGACGCTTCGGGACTCCTGACCAGTTGCTTGTCCTGAATGTTTCGCTATTCACCGTCCTCTACAACTACGATCTGGTTTCCCTTCTTGAAGAGCTGGACGCTCCGGCATCAGAGTGGCATGAAGGGCTTCAGGCACGAGTTCTTGCCTTGACCGTCTACGAGTGCCTCGAAAAGATGTCTGGGCTGCTTGGCAAGGAATTCCAAGCCGTCGCCAAGCGGTGGGCTCCGCCTCAAGAATGGTTTGAGACATTCAAGGCAGTCGGCAAGTCCTTGAATAGCTATGAGAAGCAGCATCGCCGATGGTTGGCGCCATTACGTCATCATGCAATTGGGCACCGAGACGGCCAAGCGATGGATCAACTCGCTCACATCCGCAGCCTCAAGCCAGAGATCGTTGTCGCGGCCGGTACAGGACTCGTTGAATGGACAAACAGATTATACGGTTCGGTCAGTGACCTAGTTGGACATCACGTCATCAGCCAGCGTGTGAAATCACGGGATGCCTAACCAGCGCTTGCTGCTGGCGGTCCGCGGCGGCCGGCCACCCAGTGATTACTTTCCATCCAGGGGCCGCCGCGCCCCGCAGCAGAAGCGCGATTCGTTAGCAACTGTCTTGAAAATCAAGTGTATGTCGGGTCCCAGCGCCGATTGTGACGCAGCATGGCGTTGAGGATCGTGAGCAGCTTCCGCATGCACGCGGTCGTCGCCACCTTGAAGGGCTTACCCGCGGCGCGGAGGCGTACGAAGAAGCGCCGGAGTACCGGGTTATGCTTTACCCCGACCACCGTGGCCATGTACAACACGGCCCGGACCGGGGCCCGGCCGCCCCAGACCATCCGCTTGCCGCGCAGCGTCCCACTGTCCCGGTTCATCGGTGCGACGCCCACCAGCGCCGCGATCTGGTGCCGCGAGAGGTGCCCCAGCTCGGGGAGGGTTGCGAGCAGGGTGAGCGTGGTGACGGGGCCGACGCCGGGGACACTGCGCAGCACGTCGGCCTTCGCCTGATAGAGCGGGCTCGCGGTTACGGCGTCCTGCAGGTCGCCATCGACGTCGGCCAGGCGCTTCTCGAGCCAGCGAATATGCTGGCTGATGTCCCGCTTGACCGGGCCGCGGGCAAACCCGAGCCGATTCTTTTCGGCCGTCAGCATCTCGATGATCTGCCGGCGGCGCGTGAGCAGGCTCTCGAGCAGCTGAGCGGCCTCGTCGGGCAACGGCCGCGGTTGGGGGCGGACGCGCTCGGCGAAATCGGCGAGGAGTCCCGCATCGAGCGCATCGGTCTTGGCGAGGCGCCCCATCGCTCGAGCGAAGTCGCGCACTTGGCGAGGATTCACCACCGCGACCGGCAGGCCGGCGTGGGCCAGGGTGATGGCCGCGAGCAGCTCGAAGCCGCCGGTTGCTTCGAGCACCACCACGACGGGCGCCAGCGCCAGAAGGCGCGGGGTGAGCTCGCCGAGGCCCGGCTCATCGTTGGTCACGGTCCAGGTGGCGGTGCCTGGCCGGGCGGCGACATCGAGCGTCGCCTTCGAGACATCAATACCGATGAAGTGTTCCATGCACGGCTCCACGAGGTAGACGATCGGCGTGGCCCAACCTTGCGTGATGCGGGGTCCAGCCCCGGGCAACTGTTCGGGCTCTCGGCGATCAAGACCGGGTGGCACCCAGGCTAACGAACGGGCTCGAGGCCCCTAGGCGCAACGGGTTACCACCCTATCCAGAAGTTACAGCAGAATGCAGATTCAGAGATACAAGGCAGCACCGGGAGGATATCTCTTGCCAGCATTTCGGGCCTTCGGCCGCCTCGGCCTCTCTCTTGGGCTCTCAGCAGTGTCTGCCTGTGTCAGTCCACTCGAACCCAATACCGATCTTGGCCTGCGCGTATACGCCACCGTCTCGGTTGCCCGCGTTAGCCGGTCCGACCCCTCAGCCACCTTTGCCGTGGACGTGTGTGCCGAGAACAGTTCGCCCCGGGCCATCATCGTTTCGCTAGGACCACCGTCCGGCGGAACCCTTGATACACCTCGACCAGGGGATGGTACCCTCCAGGCTTATCGAATCGCCAACAGTGTTAATGCGCTCGATGCGGGCCCGGCGGCGAGCTCATGGCGCGGATCGGCTGATACGATTCCAGCACGGACTCGCTCCTGCAACCGCTTTCTACCGGTTGAGTTGTCAAACTGGCGTGAGGGCTGGGATGTCCCGCCTGGTGCGTATGAGGTCCGCAGTTTCTACAACGGGCGGGAGGGCACACGTGCGCATGTCATTGTGGATCC
Organism: uncultured Gemmatimonadales bacterium; assembly: GCA_963762545.1. Taxonomy (GTDB): domain Bacteria; phylum Gemmatimonadota; class Gemmatimonadetes; order Gemmatimonadales; family GWC2-71-9; genus JABFSM01. The sequence goes on from CAVXLC010000007.1 coordinate 344,362, forward strand.
CTAGTTATGTGCTGCCTAACCAGCGCTTGCTGCTGCCGGCGCGGACAGGTTCTGGCCGTCGGTGTTAGAATCCAGTGGTGCGCCGCAGCAGAAGCGCGGTCCGTTAGGCCGAACCGCGCAATTCCAGGGCATTCCCTTGACTAAGCTATGGTTTGCTGTGCTGGCGACGATCGCGCTCGGGGAGTGGATCCAGCCGCTGGGCCTCCTCGCCCAAGCCCATCCTATCCGCGTCGTCACCCTGAGCGTCGGGCCATCTCTCTACAGATTGCCGGAGTTGGGGCATGGAACGGCGATGGTCGCGTCCGGTTCGCTGCACTGGCGCGGGAAGAGTCCCTTGCAGCCGCAGATCGGACTCACAAGTTGGATTGAAACTGTGCACTTTGACCTCCCCCCTTTTGAGACGACGGAGATCAAACAGGCCCTTATCCCAGAGCTCGGCGTGCGGCTGGCTGGTACAGGCTCAGTCGTGCGGCCATATCTCAGTGCGGGCTTGGGCTACCTCCTTTCACTCGGTGGACTCCATTCGGGAGTGACCCTCTATGCATCGAGTGGCATGGATTGGCATGTGCGAGGTCATTGGGGCCTTCGCGCGGACGCACGGCTGCGGAGTGTACGGCCATTTGCGGGGCGCACGTTGGATCTATCCTTGGGGCTCGGTCGTAGTTGGTAGCCGGCTCGGCCTAACCAGCGCTTGCTGCTGGCGGGGCCTGCCGCGAGTACCTTTGGGTTGGTAGCTGGCGCCGCGGCGGCAGATCCCCGCAGCAGAAGCGCGCTCCGTTAGGCCACATGGCTGAGTTGACGGTGTCATCAATGAGAATCAACCTAGCGCTCAAGACACTCCTTCTTGCGGCATCGCTCGGCGTGCCGGCTCTGGTGTCGGCCCAGAGCCTGACCGGCGTCGTTACCGATTCAGCCGGGACGCCCATCCCTGCTGCCGAAATCACGCTCCTCGAAACGGGTCGCCTGGCCTCAACGAACGCAGTCGGGCGATTTGTGTTTCCCGCCGTCACGGGGGGTGTACACCTCGTCAGGGTCAGGCGAATTGGATACGGTCCGCGCCTGTTCCGGCTAACGCTCAAGCTGGGTGAGGCATGGGACGAGACCATCGTACTCTCGAACGTACCTGCATTGCTGCCCGATCTCGTGACGACCGCCCCCGTTCCCCAGCCACGCTTCAATCTTCGAGCCGCCTTGTACGTGGATCAGCAGCACTATGCACCGCGCACGAAGTTTGAGATTCCGTACAGTACCTACGGGGCAGTTGTCGTCACCGGACCGACCCAGAGCGACGCAGTTGTCTTCTTCGATGTCCCGGAAGGCCACCTCCCAGTTGGGATGGAGTGGGGGGTGCCCGGCCAATGGGATCATGCGGGCGCAGGTGCACCTACCTGCCGCACCAGCGCTCCCGTCGTGGCCGGCCGGTTCTTTGGCGAGGAAGGCTCTCTCTTGCTGCTCGATGTCGACGGGCAGCTCTATCTCACCCCTCGGCGCCGTGTCGGCAGGGAACCATCGTGCGGGGCCCTGGGTCACCTCACCGTAGCGGGTCGCGTCACGCAGGCCGCGGTGAGTCCAGGAGGTTGGGCTGTCGTGTCGGATTCAGGCGTCACATCGATGACACTGGCAGGGTACGACCTCAACGGCACACTCCGGTGGGACCTTCCGCTGAGAGGCTGGGGCTCCCCCGAGGACCTGAGCCTGGCTCATTTGAGCGGTGGGACGGGATCCGTCACGCTGGCCGCGCCTCGCTGGCCGTTTCGGTGGTTGGAGGTCGACACGAATGGGACCATCCGGCGGGAATCGAGCCCGTTTATGGGGCTCGACAAGGCCCAAGGCGTCCCTGCAGACTCCTTGGCGTACCAGGACTGGAGGGCCCTTGGGGTCATTCCTCTCATGGACGGATGGATTCAAACCCTCGTGCGCAGCGACTTCACAGACCGTGTGCTCGTCCTCTATGACCGGGTCGGGCGGGCGCGGACCCTCACCCGGCTCGAGGGTGCCCCGCTGCTTCTGGCCGGTGACCCCGATCATCGCAGCCTCATTGGCATCCGCCCGGCGCGACCCGGGAGACACGACGGTGAGCTGGTCGCTTACGTCTACTGACGCCGATGTGGCCTAACCAGCGCTTGCTGCTGCCGGTCCGCGGCGGCCGGCCGCCGAATGAGTAGCTTACATGGCGGGGCCGCCGCGCCCCGCAGCAGAAGCGCGCTTCGTTAGGCTTCGGGCCGCCCGGGCTCCTTGCAGGCAGTCTTGAGCTTGGTTCGTTGGAGGTGTGCATAATGTAGAGGAGGTGTTGACGCGACATCACCTCAATGCGGAGGCTGCACATGGCTCGCACGACGCATGTCGTAGTTGGAGCGCTCTTGATTCCAACCTTGGCTCTCGCGCAGCGGAAGCCTGTCCTTGAGCTAGGCACTAGTCTTGGCCTCACTATCACAAGCAGCGCCGTCGTCCTCGGGGGCAGCGTCACGCGGTTCGGCGCGCCTGGTGCGGGAATCCTTGGCCAGCCGACCATCTATGCCGCGGTCTTCGCGGGGAAGGGTGTGATCATTGAGCCGCAGCTCGCCTTGAACATCACCTCGAGCGGAGGTCAAACCGCCACCACTGTCGGTCTCGCCGCGCAATTCGGGTATCTATTCGACGGCCCCGAAAGGAACTCTCTCTTGCTCGCAGGATCTCTTGCATACCAATCGATTTCACATCCGGGTACCTCTAGCGACGAAGTCGGGCTGGGTGCGAAAGTCGGCTACCGGGTCCTTGCTGGCTCAAGTGTGGGGCTCCGGTTTGAAGCCGGCTACCGCCGGTGGTTCGATAGCCATTTGAACGAGTTCACGTTCGGCATTGGTCTCGGGGGCATATTTCACCACTCGCATTAGGCGTGCTCGGCAGCGAACATGGGGAGGACCGAAGCCTAACCTGCGCTTGCTGCCGCCGGCGCGATCAGGTTCTGGCCATCGGTATTAGAATCCAGTGGCGCGCCGCAGCAGAAGCGCGATTCGTTAGGTGCACTCGCCCCCAACACCGAGCCTTTTCCTTTCGCCTCGAGGTTGGTGGTTGGCTGCCGCTTCGGCGCTCAAAGCTCTTAGCGGCCTCCGGTCATTCTGAGCCGTTCCTTTTCCGCGGGCTGCCCGGCCAGCGATACGATGGATGTTCGCGCTGGCCGCAGGCAGCTCCGCTCGGCTCTCGTGGTACCTGCCAGGGTGGCTCCGAGGCCCCGCGGGCACCACATCTTTCGGCGGGCACCTAACAAGCGCTTGCTGCTGTCGGCGCGGTAGGTTCTGGGCTTTGGAATTAGGTTTCGAGCAGCGCGCCGCAGCAGAAGCGCGATCCGTTAGGTGCACTCCCCCAAACATCGCAGCCTCTCCACTCCACTCTCTGGTCTATGGGTGGTCGCAGGGTAGGGCTCAGTGCCTCACGCCGTTACCGGTCCTCAGCTCGGTCCTCCATGTCCGCGGGCTGCCGGCAACGGCGGTCACAAGCGCCCATCCAACGCCTGCCGGCAGCCCGCTCCTCGATCGGGGTACCCGCCAGGGGAGTTCCCTGGCCGGCCAGGATCTGACGGAACAGCCCGAGTCTCGGTCGTGCCCTAACCAGCGCTTGCTGCCGACGGCCGCGCTCTCCCGCCGGCGCCGTGGTTCCGCGCCGCCGGGCCTGGGCTAGATTCCAGCATCCCGCAGCGGCGCGCTCGACGGCGGCCGCAGCAGAAGCGCGATTCGTTAGCAACTGTCTCGAAAGTCAAGCGTGTTGTGGGTCCCACCGACGGTTGTGCTGCAGCATGGCGTTGAGGATCGTGAGCAGCTTCCGCATGCAGGCGGTGGCCGCGACCTTGAAGGGCTTACCCGGCGGCGCGCAGGCGCTCGTAGAAGACGCCGCAGCACCGGATTGTGCTTGACGGCCGACGAGCGCGGCCATGTAGAGCACGGCGCGCACCGGGGCGCGGCCGCCCCAGACCATGCGCTTGCCGCGCATGCGTGCCGCTGTCGCGATTCATCGGGGCGACGCCGACCAGCGCCGCGATCTGGTGCCGCGAGAGCTGCCCGAGCTCGGGCAGCGTGGCGAGCAGGGTGAGCGTGGTGACTGGGCCGACGCCGGGGACACTGCGCAGCAGATCCGCCTTCGCTTGGTAGAGCGGGCTCGCGGCCACGGCGTCCTGCAGGTCGCCGTCGACATCGGCGAGCCGCTTCTCGAGCCAGCGAATGTGCTGGCTGATGTCGCGCTTGACCGGACCGCGCGCGAAGCCCGAGCCGATTCTTCTCGGCCGTGAGCATGTCGACGATCTGCCGGCGGCGCGTGAGCAGGCTTTCGAGGAGCTGGGCCGCCTCGTCGGGCAGCGGACGCGGGGGGGGGCGCACCCGCTGGGCGAAGTCGGCGAGGATGCCGGCATCGAGCGCATCGGTCTTGGCGAGTGTGCCCCATGGCCTTGGCGAAGTCGCGCACCTGGCGCGGATTCACGATGGCGACCGGCAGCCCGGCTTGGCCAGGGTGATCGCCGCGAGCATCTCGAAGCCGCCGGTCGCTTCCATCACGACCAGCGACGGGCGCCAGGGCCACGAGGCGCGGGGCGAGCTCGGCGAGGCCCGGCTCATCGTTGGTGACGGTCCAGCTCTCCCCGCCGGGCAGCGCGGCGATATCGAGCGTCGCCTTCGAGACATCGATGCCGATGAAGCATTCCATGGGCGGCTCCACGAGGTAGACGATCGGCGTGGCCCAACCTTGCGTGATGCGGGGTCCAGCCCCGGGCAACTGTTCGGGCTCTCGGCGATCAACGACGGGTGGCACCCAGGCTAACGAACGGGCTCGAGGCCCTTAGGCGCAACGGGTTACCACCCTATCCAGAAGTTACCGCAGAACGCAGATTCAGAGATACAAGGCGGCGTCTCCGGAGGGTACCCTGTGGGGTTCAAGCACTCTTACCACGAGCCTTCGTGGGCTCGCATCTTGTGGCCTCACCGACTTTCGGGAGTGTGTCCTGGTGGAACGACAGCCCGTCGCGCCTCGATATCTGCGGGTATCCATCGCTCACTGGAGCATCAATCTCTACTCAGCGGAAGCGGAACGCATCTTCTCTCAGATTGACACCGACGGCGTTGCCATCTTCCGGGCGCAGCCTGGCTTCGTTAGCTACCGGCTCATGCGGGCTGATAGTACCACGACGATCGCCGTAGCGGAGTGGCAATCCGAAGAGCTAGGCAAAGCCGGTGCAGAACGCTATCGCGAGTGGATGCGGAGCGTTGGGATTATGGATCGGATCAACCTCGAGACGCATGCGGGCGACATTGTGGCTGGGTCCTAAGGTCGTGCGCACCGGGCCTTGCGCTCTATTCCGCGACGCCGCCTAACCAGCGCTTGAAGCTGGCGGGCCGGGGCGGCCCCATGGGGCGGAAAAGATCGATCTTGATTGTGGCCGCCCGGCCCGCAGCTTAAGCGCAAACCGTTAGGCACCACCGCGAAGTCTCGGGTAGGCTCGGGACTGGAGACTCTCATGTTGCCATTTCTTGTCTTGGCCCAGTTGGCCCTTCCCAACCCGTTGCCTCCGGTCCTCGAATTGGCCCAAGGCTTCAGCGGCCAACCCGATGCTCCCGCGTGCGAACATCGGGGCCCCGGCCACAATCTGGGATCGCCCCTCATGACATTCTGCACCTGGCCCAGTGCGGGGCCGGGAATGGTGGGTGGCAAACTGACGGCCACCATCGGCGCTACTGGTTCCCCAACGCTCGTTGAGTGGGAGGTTCCTTTCGCGAGCCAATCGCGTCCTGTCGAACTCGCGGACTCTCTCGGCAAGTATTTGCGCAACCACGGCTTCGAGCCGAAGAGCTGTGAGGACGGGACTGGTCCCGCCGGAACGATTGTTGCGGTGCAATGGCGTGGCCATGGACTGGCCGTGCATGTCTCGCATCTAGTGCCGGCTCCTGGCTATCAGGCGAAGCTGGTCGTGATGGCCACGGACACTCCGAGCATTATCCATCCGATTCTTTGCAAATAGATTTTCTCTTCCTTGCTGGTGCCTAACCAGCGCTTGCTGCCGACGGCGCGGTCGAGTTCTGGCCGTCGGTATTAGAATCCAGTGGCGCGCCGCAGCAGAAGCGCGATTCGTTAGGTGCACTCGCCCCCAACACCGAGCCTTTTCCTTTCGCCTCGAGGTTGGTGGTTGGCTGCCGCTTCGGCGCTCAAAGCTCTTAGCGGCCTCCGGTCATTCTGAGCCGTTCCTTTTCCGCGGGCTGCCCGGCCAGCGATACGATGGATGTTCGCGCTGGCCGCAGGCAGCTCCGCTCGGCTCTCGTGGTACCTGCCAGGGTGGCTCCGAGGCCCCGCGGGCACCACATCTTTCGGCGGGCACCTAACAAGCGCTTGCTGCTGTCGGCGCGGTAGGTTCTGGGCTTTGGAATTAGGTTTCGAGCAGCGCGCCGCAGCAGAAGCGCGATCCGTTATGCCGCCTCAACCACACCCTCCCCGCAGGGTCCCTACCCTCCTAGCCCGGCTGATTGACAACGTACATACGATATAAGTACATTACACGATGGGCGCGATTCGCTTCCAGTGGGACCTCGCAAAGCCGGTGCGAATCTCCGCAAGCATGGCGTGTCCTTTACCGAGGCCGAAACTGTCTTTGCCGACGAGCACGGCCTCTTGCTGGACGACCCAGAACATTCGGACACCGACGACCGGTTCATCTTGCTGGGTAGTAGCACCGGCGGACGCTTCTTGGTCGTGGTCCACGCCTACCGGGAGGCGGCCGGCATCATTCGAATCATCTCTGCCCGCAAGGCGGACCGGTTGGAGCGACAACTCTACCAAGAGCGAGATCTCACATGAGAAAGCACTACGACTTCACCCAGGCACGTCCGAATCCATACGCGAAACTCCTGAAGAAGCCCGTGACGATCCGGCTGGATGCCAGCACGGTCGGGTACTTCAAGGGGCTCGCCAAGGAGGCAGAGATTCCCTACCAGACGCTGATCAACCTCTACCTTCGAGACTGTGCGGCAACGAAACGTCGCCCCGATCTCAAATGGCGAGCTCGTCGTGCAGGGGCGGCATAACCAGCGCTTGCTGCTGGCGGTCCGCGGCGGCCGGCCGCCAAATGAGTAGCTTACTTGGCGGGGCCGCCGCGCCCCGCAGCAGAAGCGCAGGGCGTTAGGCGGCTGGCCGGCCCAAACAGCGACCGGATCCTCGTGCCGGAGGTGCTATGACGGCTAGACGCACGCGCGAGGAGGTGTTTGTATCGGCCCTTGCCTTGTGCATCGCGCTGACTCAGACTGCTGCTGCACAGAGCGCCGGCCCAACGCATCGCCTCGAACTGGGGGGCACTCTCGGTGTCGCCATTATCGCGGCATCCGGAGCCCAAACGATGGCGAGCTGCAATTTTCTCCATTCCTCCGGAGAGAAGCCCGCTCTCGGGCTCCGCGGTGGTTATCGGCTCAAGAGGTGGCTTCTCCTCGAGGCCACCTTTGAGAGGGACGTAGGCCCATGGGATGATGGCGCAACTGTTTGCCCCCCCACCCATTTCCCCCGTCAACCAAGATCTGCGGGACTGGACACCGTCACCTCTGAGTTTCCCTCGCGCGAAGAATTTGGCCTGCGAGCGATCACTATCACTACCGTCCGAGCGGCGATAGTCCCTTGGTCCACCTCATGGTCGCAAATCCGACTGTATGGAGGTGTAGGTCGGATCTGGTACCTGCATGCCTCTCCGGTAATCGCAGGGCTGAATGGCCGGATCCAGGTTGTCGGTCTCGATCTTCTAGTCGAGGCGGAAGTAGCCCGATACGCAGTGCCAATTGCTCACCGAGATCGGTTTTACCAAGACGGCGCGCTCCTTGATACACACGAGACACTGTCGTCCAAGAAACGCATTGATGCCACGATCAGATTCGGGATCGCTGCGCGTCTATAGCGTGCTGCGGGCACGTTTCGCGCTGTCTTGTACAGCCGCCTAACCAGCGCTTGCTGCTGGCGGTCCGCGGCGGCTAGCCGCCAAATGAGTAGGTTAGATGGCGGGGCCGCCGCGCCCCGCAGCAGAAGCGCGCTCCGTTAGGCACTCGGCGGTGGGTTTTATGAGAATCCTTCTCTTGGTGGTCTTTTGTGCGCTGAGCGTTGGGTGTGATTCCCAACACCTACTGGCCTCACGCGGAATCACCCTCACTCGCACGGTCCCATTGACGAGGCCGACCCCCGCGCAACAGGCGGCGATGGCGGCCACTCTGGCCTCCTGCCCGCACTCCCTCCCAGTGCTCCCGCCGAGTTCCGCTCGTGCTGCCCTCAAGGTGGTTCAGGGTTCGCTGCAATTGGCCCCTGGCCTTCTTTCCCTACCGGAAACCGACGCGGCGTCTGAGGTGTGGGCCGCTCCGGATAGCAGCATCATGATCTTGATGCGGATGGGCGAAACCGGCGGGATGGCCGGGATGGCCATCGCTGCCCATGAGCTCATATCCGAGGGAACTCTCTGCCGACGCCAGATCAACGACTTTCTGGCGGTGGAAGCGCGACAACAGTGGATAAACCGGGCTGCACCACACGACACCATTTTTGGCGCGCTCCTCGACGTTATCACCCCTGGAGCTGGCGCGCTGCATTTTACGATACTGGCTCGCGGGGCGCCGCAACGGGACAGCTTGATGAGCAGCGCGACCACCTTGCGATAGCGCCTCTTCGTTACCAATCGGCGTTGGCCGGTGCCTAACCAGCGCTTGCTGCTGCCAGGGCCTGCCGCGAGTACCTTTGGGGTGTTCGTGGCGGCGGGCGCGGCAGATCCCTGCAGCAGAAGCGCGTTTCGTTAGGCCGTTCCGCCACAGCCGGCCACCGACGAAAGGGCGGCATGACGGCTCTCCCCCCTCATCGATGCAGCGTACCGCCTAATGCCGGTCCCGCGGTGGTGTCGCTGGAACCTCGGGGGCCTGGTCCTTCTCTTCGGGCCGTGCGGTTGCGGACCTTCAGGGCCCGCGCGCGACACCCCCTCCCTGACGACTCCTCATCCCGACCAGGTCATGGTCGGAGTCCGAACGACCCTTACAGACAGCCTGGGCGTGCGGAGGGTGCTGGTAACCGCGGATTCGGCCTTCGTGTTCCAGTCGGCGCAACGCGTGGACTTCTGGCGCCCGAGAGTGTCCCTGTTCGACGTGCAGGGCGATCAAGCTATCGCAGCGACCGCAGCAATCGGTCAGTACGCCATCGCCCTTCGCACCGTGGAATTCTGGGGTACGGTCTCGCTCATGCTCCCGAACGGCAAACGTCTTTCCACAGCGCACCTCTTTTGCGACTTGCGAACAATGCGCTTCCGAAGCGATAGCGCCTATTCGTTAGAGTCTGCCTCGGGCACGGTCAACGGCACAGGTTTCGCTGCCGACTTTCGAATGCTCGCCCTCGGTCGGCTGGAGCCGATGACGGCTCCCAGGTAATCAACCGGACGGCCTAACCAGCGCTTGCTGCTGACGGGGCCCTGAACGCGGCGGCCCGCCGCCGGGGTATGTTTGGGCTGGTCGACGGGGGCCGCCGCAGGCCCCGCAGCAGAAGCGCAAGGCGTTAGGTGCACTCCCCCAAACATCGCAGCCTCTCCACTCCACTCTCTGGTCTATGGGTGGTCGCAGGGTAGGGCTCAGTGCCTCACGCCGTTACCGGTCCTCAGCTCGGTCCTCCATGTCCGCGGGCTGCCGGCAACGGCGGTCACAAGCGCCCATCCAACGCCTGCCGGCAGCCCGCTCCTCGATCGGGGTACCCGCCAGGGGAGTTCCCTGGCCGGCCAGGATCTGACGGAACAGCCCGAGTCTCGGTCGTGCCCTAACCAGCGCTTGCTGCCGACGGCCGCGCTCTCCCGCCGGCGCCGTGGTTCCGCGCCGCCGGGCCTGGGCTAGATTCCAGCATCCCGCAGCGGCGCGCTCGACGGCGGCCGCAGCAGAAGCGCGATTCGTTAGGCAACTTGTCGGGATCGTCGTACGACAATGCTCACACGGATTCCGGCATGCGCAAGCATGTTGATCAGACCGTCAATGCTGAACAACTCAATGCGACCACGGACGAGGTCGCTCATCCGAGGCTGGGTTACCCCGAAGAGTTTGGCTCCCGCCGCCTGAGTCAGTTTCTGCCCTTCAAGAATCCGGCGCACCTGGATCATCAGCTCAGACCGAATCCGGAGGTTCTCTGCTTCCTCAGGTGGGAAGCCTACGTCCCGGAACACATTCCCCGTCGAACGGTGCACTTTGGTCGCCATCGGTCTACCTCCCAGATCGCGATCGGACCAGATCGCGCAGTCGTTTGCGTGCGAGTGCTACATCGACTTGTCGAGTCTGCCGCGTGCGCTTCTCGAAGGCATGGAGCACGTAGATCGCCTCCTCGAACCGCGCCACGTACAATACCCGAAACTCTTCTCCGGTGTGGATCCGGAGTTCCACGACCCCCGATCCAACGGAGGACATGGACTTCCAGTCCGAGGGCGTCAAGCCTTGCTGGACCAGAAAGAGTTCGTGCCCCACCTTTCCACGAGCCAGTTCCGGAAAGCCACGGACGTCAACGCGGGACGAGCCGAGCCAAAGAAGTGGCTTGAGTACCATGGAACAATATACAAGAATCAGTATAGTACTACAAGTTGCCTAACCAGCGCTTGCTGCTGGCGGTCCGCGGCGGTCGGCCGAAGCAGTATCTTTGAGTTGGAAGGGGGCCGCCGCGCCCCGCAGCAGAAGCGCGATCCGTTAGGCCACACGGCGCTGCCCCAAGAATCACCGACCATATGAACTTTCTGGCCAGTCTCTTCCAAGCGTCCCGCACCTCGTGCTTGCTGCTAATCATCGGCAGCGCGTGCTCCCGTGCGGATCTGCTCGCCAATGGTCTCGAGTGCCCACAAGACGCCCGCGCCTTCACACCGCGGCTCGTTGATTCCGTCGTGCTCCAAGAGGGTTCCGCAACGTTTCTTGGCAACCCCGCCATGACCTTCACGGCAACTCCAGACGGGTCCCTGTTTATTCCCGACCTCGAGCTCAACCGCGTTAGCGCATTCACTGGGCGTGGAGAGGTACGAGGGCAACTTGGACGTTCGGGTGGTGGGCCGGGGGAATTCCGGGCCGTCGGAACATTCGGGGTGGCTCGAGATACCCTCCTGGTGCAGTCCGACGGTGGCGGCGCACGTCTCAACTTCTACGACTCCAGGTCGCTCGTCTATCTAGGGCAGATCGCATACGAAGGCTATTTCTCCTGGATCAGCCCAGCGCGGGACGGCTTTCTGGTCGGCCTGCTTGGCTCCTACGGGGTTGCCTTCTTGTCGGGAAATCGCATCGCGGCCGCGTTGGAAGGTACCCAAGTAGCACCGCTCCGCTCAGATAAGATCGACCGGCCCTTGGAGTACCGAAACTATCCACTATTGAATTCCTGGCAGGACGTCAAAGTAGTGGAGAACGGCGAAGGCCTTCTGACGATATTTGGCGGAACTGACTATCTCCTCTCGCGAGATAGCTTAGGAGCCATCGATACCATTCCGGTGCCCATTTGCCAGCGCAGGGGTGCGCCAAAGGCTCGACTTGATCGATGGTTCACGCACCCACCGGGGACATCCGCGGAGGCGAGAGCCGCGCGCGACGCCACGGACAACTCAATTTCTGCTCTTCTCGGTTTGTGGCGCCGGCCCAGTGGCGAATTCCTCATCTGGTTTCAGGACCCCACTTTTGAGCAGGACGGACGGATCTTCAAAGGCGTCGCCTATTTGACTCTGCTCAGCGCCGACTTGCGGCGGGAATGCATTGATGCTCGTTTCGAGGCTCCCGGAACCGATCGGACCCGCCTGACGGTGTCCGCAGACTCCGTCTTCGTTCTCGATCAAGTAAGCACGGATATCAACAGCGGCGCAGTTCGTACTGTGGTGCGGAAATACTTGTTGGACCTCAGCTCCTGCAGGTGGGTGCAGGTTCAACATCGATAGAACTCTCCGTGTGGCCTAACCAGCGCTTGCTGCTGGCGGTCCGCGGCGGCTGGCCGCCCAATGACCAGCTTCCATGGCGGGGCCGCCGCGCCCCGCAGCAGAAGCGCGATCCGTTAGGTGGCCCAGGAGGTCTCGCTGTGGAATATCTCCTCACCCGATGGGCAATCGGCGCGCACCCAGCGGCAACCCTTACCGACGCAGACTTTCAGCGCCTCCTCCGCGTGTCGGCACGTAACGCGGTGTTCCTTGGAATAGAAGAGAAGTTTGATCTCTTAGTCAGCAACTTTGAAGAACTTGAGAATGAAGTCCTTCGATTGCCGCTCCACCATTTGATTCATCCAAGCATGCTAGAGTGGTCAGGCATGGCAGCTGACCGCATGCTCCTTGCTCGCCGCCTCGTCAACATCCTCACCACTAGCCGCCTCTACTGCGACCAGATCAAGGCTGATCTGTCAGGCCTGTACGGGGGCCTAGAGAACGCCCCAGCCGACCCGCGTACTCTCCTATCAGCAGAGTACGATGCGCGCCTGGGCTTTCGCGTAATGGAATGCCTTCGCAACCACTTTCAGCACCAGAGCTTGCCTATTGCAGGCATACGATATCGTTCTTCCTGGGACGAGCAGCATACCCCATCCCTTCTTCGCTTCACCGTTGAGATTCAGCTAGACCTTGACGAGCTTCGCGCGAGCGACTCCTTCAAGGCTCCCGTTCTAGCCGAACTGGAGGGACTGGGAGAAGAGGACCGGGAACTGGTCGGATTCACGCGATCGTATATGGAAGGACTTGGCATCGTGCATGAACGTCTCCGCGAGGCTCTTGCAAGGGACGTCCAGGAGGTCGACTCCACGATTGACGAATTCCTCGAGCGCTGGCGCACAGTGAATGACGACCCGACGGGCTTAGTGGCCCTCCAAAAGGATGACACCGGCAACATCGTGGATAAGGTCTACATCGCGACAAACTTCACCAAACGTCGGCGCGAGCTGATTAGGCGGAACGCCAATTTCGGTACACTCTCCCGGCGTTTTGTTACCGGCCAACGACGCAGGCATCTCTGAGGTGCTACGGACGCTGGCCACCTAACCCGCGCTTGGAGCTGACCAGGCCCTGAACAGCTCGACCGCCGCGCGATTTATTCAACCTGGCTGCGCCGGCGGCCTCGCTAGGGCCTGGCAGCTCAAGCGCAGATCGTTAGGCAACAGCAACGAGCGAGCGGGCGAATGACCTTCAGAGTCCTTCTAGCTGTCGCGCTCTTTGGTCCACACTCACTCCGGGGCCAGTCCCACGCTCGAGCCGTAGTCGACACGGTCCAGATGCAACTCCGCTGGGAAGTTGCACCGGGAAAGTCTCCTGTGGCAGACTCTCTGGGCGAACTCTCCAGCCTTGCCGTCGACCGGGTCGGTAACGTCTATGTCACCGACTTTTCAGCCGTCAAGATCTGGGTTTTTGACAAAACGGGGCGGTCATTGCCGGGGATCGGACGCAAGGGGGAGGGTCCGGGTGAATGCAGTGCACCGACCGGTCTGGGCATCGGGCCAGACGGCCGCCTGTATGTCCGCGATGTGAACCGGGTCAGTCGCTTTACCCTCGACCCCGCAACAAGCCGCCTGACGCGCTACGAGAGTAGTTTTCGAACCCCAGCGATGTCCGACTGGCGGTCAATGCGACCATCCAGATTTGATTCTGCCGGAAGGCTGTACTACCCGGGGTTCAATACGATCGACCGTTCCCACGCGACAGGTCGCTACTACCGCTACACCCTCCAAGGTGAACTCCTCGACACTCTTGTCGTGCCTTCCTTCGCGGATGCACCCATGTCCACCGCGTTCGTCCGGACCGGCCCTCATGGCGGTCGGATGCTTCACGGATTGAACTATCCTCCTTTTTCGCCGCTGCCGGTATGGGATATCACGCCTCGGGGAACCCTTCTGACAGGCGCCGGGAAGACTTACGTGCTTGAGGAACGAGACGGGCAGGGGCACCTTGTCCAGACCTATCAGCGCGCCCTGCTGCCAGATCACATCCCTATTCGGGAGCGAGAGGAAAGCCTCGCTGCGCTGCAGGCCCGCCTAGATTCTGTGCCGGTACCACTTGAGCGCGTGGAGGGCATGCCTTCGAGTGTTCGGCGCCGCCAGCTCTCTTCGACATTTCCTGCCTACATGGCTGTATATGGCGCAGACGATGGTACCGTTTGGGTGCGGCGTTGGCCCGTTGGTATCCCGCAGCGCACCATTTTCGATGTCTTCGCCCCAAATGGCCGGCTTGTTACCGTGGTCACTCTACCCCGCGCCATTGCGATCGAACCACAGCCGCGGCTGGGGCTGGATCGGATCATCGCCATAGGAATCGATCCAGAAACTGGCGCTAACCTCGTGCTCAGCTTTGGCCGCGTGGGGCGGTAGCAAATGCTGTTGCCTAACCAGCGCTTGCTGCTGGCGGTCCGCGGCGGCCGGGCCCCGAATGATTAGGTTCCTAGGCAGGGCCGCCGCGCCCCGCAGCAGAAGCGCGCTCCGTTAGGCTTCGTGGAGGGCTCTGATGAATCGACGGGCTCTTTTGGCAGCAATCGCATTGCTAGCCCTCGGCGGATGCAAGTCGGAGCCGACTTCCAACCAGGTCCTCGCCCAATCGCTGGAGGCCCAGTATGGGCCCGGTACAAAGGCCAACGTTGGAACCCTTCGCAACGAGCGGCACCTGATAGTTCATCTTCAAGCACCGCAGTTCGCGGCCCTTCCGGACTCCTTGCTTGTTTCGACTGCACGCCAAGTCGGCCGCGTTGTGCTGCAGCGATACCATGGTGTGCAGCACCTGGATAGCCTTTCGGTGTCGTTTGTCGAGTTCACTGGGCAGGGAGTCTCGTTTCGGAACGCGAAGCAAGCTGATTTCAGCGTCAGCGACCTTCGCTAACTCAACAGGCTAGACACACGAAGCCTAACCAGCGCTTGCTGCTGGCGGGGGCCTGAACGCGGCGGCCCACCGCCGAGGTATGTTTGGACTGTTCGGCGGGGGCCGCCGCAGGCCCCCGCAGCAGAAGCGCGCTCCGTTAGGCGGCACACGACAGGCCTTTGTCTCCCACAAATGCTCAGCTCGGCCCTTCGCCCTTTCCAACGTCGGCCGAATTTCAGGAGAGCCCATGACTACCCATGGAACATCGCGTGACAACCGCAGCAATCGTGAGCGGGCGATACGAGAGCACTTGGAGTCGTCGCATAAGTGGTCTTGGGTCGAAGTGGCAGTCGTTGCCGTTGCTGCACTCGGAATCGGATGGCTAGCGAAGGCGCCTTGGCTTGCTGTCCTCATCGCCGTGATGTGGACACTAAAGTCGCTCTTACGCGAAGCCATCAATATCCAAGCCATTCTTCTTTCCCAATCCCTTGTCGCTGACACCCATCACCTGCGACTGGTGACGGGAATCTCTTGGCTTCTAGCGCGCACGGACGACCCCACCTGGGTAGAGCGGCAACGATTGGAGTGGAATCTTGCGGAGGAACAATCTCGGGGACCCGGTGCGCCCCAGCCCCGTCCTCACTCCGATCGATTTTCCCCCGAATGGCTCATTCAGCGATTCGTATCAGCGGACCCCGCCCTAGGCACCGCTCCGGGGATGTGGCCTGATTCGCCCAAGCAGCCCTAAACTCCCATGTTGACTCCGATGCATACTCAGACGTGCCGCCTAACCAGCGCTTGCTGCTGGCGGTCCGTCGGCGGCCGGCCGCCGGAGGGTTAGCTTTCATCCTGGGGCCGCCGCGCCCCGCAGCAGAAGCGCGATCCGTTAGGCGCACCCCGTGCACTTTCGTTCGGTCCGTTTTCCTGCTCAGTTCTCTGGAGGTCCAATGCACCACGAAGTGGAGCGTCTGGTAGGGTTGTACGACCAGGGCGGCCTCTCCCGGAGGCAGTTACTCCAAGGCCTTTTCGCGCTGGGCATCGGTCGCTACGCTCCCAGCCCGCTCGCCGCTGGGTTGGGAACCCCCACGCAATCGTCGCCCCTATTTCACACCCGTACGTTGAACCATGTGACGCTCTTTAGCTCAAACGTCGCGCGCTCAAAGGCGTTCTACCAACGCCTTACCGGGCTGCCAATCCGGGCTGAGGACAAGGACTTCTGCGAATTCCGGTTGGAAGGTGGCTTCTTGGGGCTCTATACGCCTGACGCCGGTGACCAGGCAGGATTCAATCATTTCTGCTTCGGCATCGACCGGTATGACCCGCCAGCTGCCTTGAGCGCCCTCAAGGCGGCTGTGCCCGAGGCGAAGCCGACGCTTGAGGGAGATCAAGTCTATGTGCTGGACCCGGACGGTGTCCGCATTCAATTTGCCGACGTGCGCTACAAGCAGTGACGGGGAGGGGCGCCTAACCAGCGCTTGCTGCTGCCGGTCCGCGGCGGCCAACCGCCGGATGATTAGCTTACCTGGCGGGGCCGCCGCGCCCCGCAGCAGAAGCGCGATGCGTTAGGTGGCCTCAGTCATATTGTCATTCTCGCCTCAGATTGGCGCTCGAATGCCTACGCTGCACAACCCACCCCGCCACTTGACGGCCAAGACGCTAAGCGTCGCGACGGACGAGCTCGCCGATCGAGACTCCGACCTTGGTGCAATTGTCCGCCAGTTTGGCCCGCCCCCGCTTTGGGTCCGACGTCCGGGATTTGCGACGCTCCTTCGTATCATCCTGGAGCAGCAGGTGTCTCTCGCGTCGGCGCGAACGATGTTCGAGCGACTCAGACTCACACTGGGGGCCGTCACAGCGGAAGCCGTGAGCTCGCTGGACGTCAGTGGCCTTCGGGCCCTTGGTTTCACTCGGCAAAAGGCCGGCTACTGCCATGGGCTTGCTGAGAGGATTTGCAGCGGACGCCTGGACCTCGGCGCCATTGGGCGCATGACTGACGACGTTGGGGTCGCAAGGCTGCTGGAGATACGCGGGCTCGGGCCGTGGAGCGTGGACATCTACTTCCTCATCGCCCTGCGCCGGCCAGATGTCTGGCCTCGAGGGGACGTTGCGCTCGCGACCGCCGTCCACCACGTGAAGCGCCTCCGCACGCGCCCCGATGACGTGAGGCTTGCACGGCTCGCAAAGCGGTGGATGCCGTGGCGTTCTGTGGCAGCCAGAATCCTCTGGCACCACTATTTGTCTACCCGAATGACACGGACGCGGCCACCTAACCAGCGCTTGCTGCTGCCGGCGCGGTGAGTTGTTCCCCATCGGTGTTAGAATCCAGTGGCGCGCCGCAGCAGAAGCGCGATTCGTTATGCCGCCTCAACCACACCCTCCCCGCAGGGTCCCTACCCTCCTAGCCCGGCTGATTGACAACGTACATACGATATAAGTACATTACACGATGGGCGCGATTCGCTTCCAGTGGGACCTCGCAAAGCCGGTGCGAATCTCCGCAAGCATGGCGTGTCCTTTACCGAGGCCGAAACTGTCTTTGCCGACGAGCACGGCCTCTTGCTGGACGACCCAGAACATTCGGACACCGACGACCGGTTCATCTTGCTGGGTAGTAGCACCGGCGGACGCTTCTTGGTCGTGGTCCACGCCTACCGGGAGGCGGCCGGCATCATTCGAATCATCTCTGCCCGCAAGGCGGACCGGTTGGAGCGACAACTCTACCAAGAGCGAGATCTCACATGAGAAAGCACTACGACTTCACCCAGGCACGTCCGAATCCATACGCGAAACTCCTGAAGAAGCCCGTGACGATCCGGCTGGATGCCAGCACGGTCGGGTACTTCAAGGGGCTCGCCAAGGAGGCAGAGATTCCCTA
Organism: uncultured Gemmatimonadales bacterium; assembly: GCA_963762545.1. Classification (GTDB taxonomy): domain Bacteria; phylum Gemmatimonadota; class Gemmatimonadetes; order Gemmatimonadales; family GWC2-71-9; genus JABFSM01. The sequence continues at coordinate 362,019 of CAVXLC010000007.1, forward strand.
CCAGACGCTGATCAACCTCTACCTTCGAGACTGTGCGGCAACGAAACGTCGCCCCGATCTCAAATGGCGAGCTCGTCGTGCAGGGGCGGCATAACCAGCGCTTGCTGCTGGCGGTCCGCGGCGGCCGGCCGCCAAATGAGTAGCTTACTTGGCGGGGCCGCCGCGCCCCGCAGCAGAAGCGCAGGGCGTTAGGCCACACCAGGAGGTATCGAGAAATGCGCGCCTGCTACCTTGCGTCCTTCGCCCTGGTCGTGACCACGAGCGCATGCGGGGGCGGCTCCTCCCCACAGGCTCCGGCCCCACGCTCGAGGCAGCCCGTTGGCTCCCAGAGCGTCGTTGGCCGGTGGGCGTTATTGACCCTCGTTCGCAATGGCCAAGACCGGACCAACCGGGGCGGGACAAGCGCAGGCGCGGTCGTGTACTACACGTTCAACGTTGGCGGAACATTCCGCATTGAGTCGGGAGACTCGGTCAGGGAGACGGGCACCTGGTCGGCGAATACGACCGTCTCGCCGAAGACCTTCGATCACACTCCAGATGTGAACGGACGTCCCGGGCCCTATGTTCCCGGCATCTACGCCATCGACGGGGATACCCTGAGAATCTCCATACTCCCACCAAATTCGGCGAACCGGCGTCCGACTCGCTTTGAATCAACTGCCGCCGACAGCTCCTGGCTGCTCGTATTCAAGCGTGCTCGGCAGTAGTGTGGCCTAACCCGCGCTTGCTGCTGCCGGGGGCCAGGGCGCGGCGGCCCTCCGCCGGGTATGTTTGGGCGGGACGGCGGAGGCCGCCGCAGGCCCCCGCAGCAGAAGCGCAGGCCGTTAGGCTGCTGCAAATCATTCGGTGCACCCCTGCCTGCTGCCGTGTGTCTGTCTTCCCGCCCGATCCGTCCCCTGCAGAACCTCTCACCTCCCCTACTATGCGTATCTTGACGGGACTGATTCTCGCCATCCCCCTGGTCCTCTCCGCCTGCGGCTCCAGCGGCTCGGCCGGTCCGACCCCACCAACAGCCGGTTTCTCTTTCTCCTACGCCGACACGACCGGGCGGACCCTTACCTTCGCCGCGGATAGCGGGACCTGGAGTCGGGCCCTTGACCCCAACATCGCTTTCACCACCCTGTTTGCCACCGCTCCGGCGGACCTCGATGGCCGGGTCCAGTTCCAACTTGCAAACAGCCTCCCTTTGCCGCCGTCCCACCGGATTCCGGTCGGCGTGCATCACATCGCCGACCTCCAGGACATGGACCTGAACCTGACCGCCTTCCTCCCGACCCGGACCCTCGGTGTGGCCGACAGCGGCACCATCACGATCACCACCAGCGATGAGGCCACGCTCGCGGGTCAGGTCGACGCTTTCCTTAGCAATCCCTCCCCTGCCGCTGGATTCGCACCGTTTCACCTCACCGGCGCCTTCACGCTCACCTATCGCGCTCTCGGCCCGTAGCCCAGCAGCAGCCTAACCAGCGCTTGCTGCTGCCGGGGCCGTCCCGCGCTGGCGCGCGGGCAACCTCCGGCCCTAGGTTAGGAGCGCGGGCCGTCCCCGCAGCAGAAGCGCAGGGCGTTAGGCAACACAGGAATGGCGATGAGTGTTCGTTCGGTCCTCCTCGCAACGGTTCTCGCCTCACCCTTGGCATCGGCAACGGCTCAAACCGGTGCGATCCCTGGGCGTCTTCGCGGCCAGGTCGCGGATAGCCTCGGAATCCCGATCCATCTTGCCTCTGTGCTCATCCTTGGGACGCGGCTCACCGCGACCACGGACTCTGACGGACTCTTCCGCTTCGATCGTCTCCCTCCCAAGGGGTACTCCATTCTGGTCCGGGCAATCGGATGGAAGCCGATCGTATTCGAGCTGACCGTTAGGACCGGTGAAGAATGGATCGGCCGGATCGGCCTAGAGCCTTCGGCCCCGCGGCTCCCGGACCTGGACGTTACCGCTCGCCCGGACAAGCCAGCCAAGTACGCCAACACGACTCGCTTCGATGACTTCTATCGTCGACGGAAATATGGGCTCGGACGCTACTTGACGCGGGATCAGGTGGATGCGGCAATCACCTCCGGGGCCGGCAGCGTTGGTAGCTTGATGGAGCGGATGAACATTCCTGGTGTTCGGTTTAATAATGGCGATTTCTCGTTCGAGCGCTGTAAGAAGGGACAGGGCAAGATCGGAGTATGGATCGACGGCGCCAAGGTGCCGGGCTCCGGATACATTCCGGATATTGGGACGCTTCTCAATGTTCGCGATATTGAGGCGATCGAGGTCTATCGGGGAGTCGCACAGATCCCAGGCGAGTTTCTCGACGACAGTTGTGCGGCGATCGTCGTATGGACCAAGTACAATTGAGCTGTGTTGCCTAACCAGCGCTTGCTGCTGGCGGTCCGCGGCGGCAGATCTCCGAATGATTAGGTTTCCATGCAGGGCCGCCGCGCCCCGCAGCAGAAGCGCGCTACGTTAGGCGGCTGGCCGGCCCAAACAGCGACCGGATCCTCGTGCCGGAGGTGCTATGACGGCTAGACGCACGCGCGAGGAGGTGTTTGTATCGGCCCTTGCCTTGTGCATCGCGCTGACTCAGACTGCTGCTGCACAGAGCGCCGGCCCAACGCATCGCCTCGAACTGGGGGGCACTCTCGGTGTCGCCATTATCGCGGCATCCGGAGCCCAAACGATGGCGAGCTGCAATTTTCTCCATTCCTCCGGAGAGAAGCCCGCTCTCGGGCTCCGCGGTGGTTATCGGCTCAAGAGGTGGCTTCTCCTCGAGGCCACCTTTGAGAGGGACGTAGGCCCATGGGATGATGGCGCAACTGTTTGCCCCCCCACCCATTTCCCCCGTCAACCAAGATCTGCGGGACTGGACACCGTCACCTCTGAGTTTCCCTCGCGCGAAGAATTTGGCCTGCCAGCGATCACTATCACTACCGTCCGAGCGGCGATAGTCCCTTGGTCCACCTCATGGTCGCAAATCCGACTGTATGGAGGTGTAGGTCGGATCTGGTACCTGCATGCCTCTCCGGTAATCGCAGGGCTGAATGGCCGGATCCAGGTTGTCGGTCTCGATCTTCTAGTCGAGGCGGAAGTAGCCCGATACGCAGTGCCAATTGCTCACCGAGATCGGTTTTACCAAGACGGCGCGCTCCTTGATACACACGAGACACTGTCGTCCAAGAAACGCATTGATGCCACGATCAGATTCGGGATCGCTGCGCGTCTATAGCGTGCTGCGGGCACGTTTCGCGCTGTCTTGTACAGCCGCCTAACCAGCGCTTGCTGCTGCCGGTCCGCGGCGGCCAGCCGCCAAATGAGTAGGTTAGATGGCGGAGCCGCCGCGCCCCGCAGCAGAAGCGCGCTTCGTTATATGGCCAGGCGTCCGGCTCGACAAGAGAACTGCTTGGGGTGGGCTCCGAGCCCCCGGACCTTCCGCTCGCGTGATCAACTTCCCGTCCCAGCGTGGGGTCCCGCCACGACAGATCCGGCGGCTCGCCGCCCGGCTTCTGTCGCCTCACGCGGGCCCGCCTCCAGCTTCCCAGAGGTTACGACCTGCTCCCAGCCCAGGTCCGTCAGCACCCATCGTGGCGCGGTCGGCAATGAGCTCCTACTCACGTCGGCTCCCTGCCATTGGGCCCCAGCCGAGCGGGCCCCGCGTCATAGTGGGTGGGGAGCGCGGCTCGCCACCGGGCCTTCGCGTGCCCGCCTGCCATCTAACCCGCATTTGCTGCTGCCGGGGCCGCCCCGCTGGCGCTGGGGCGGTCCCAATCGGTAGGTTACGAGCGCGGGGCGTCCCCGCAGCAGAAATGCCGTGCGTTAGGTTGCGTCTGAGTTCGCCTAGGGTCGGCCCATGAAGCCTCGACGAGTCATTCTAGTCCTTGGATCTCTCTTCGCCTGCCAGACACCCGATCTACTTGGGCCGCTGCCAGGACCGGATGTGCATGTCACGGCCTTTGTCTCCGGCACCCGGTTTGTCGCAGATGTCGCGGCGTCATCATGTATCGGCTTCCAGATCACGCCCACCTTGTTCATTGTTGATGTTCATGGTTCCGGGACCTGGCCGACTCCGAGTATTTCCCTCCATCTCGGTGGGATCACTGGCGTTGGCCGAGTGGGGATACAGCCGGATGAGGTTCAGGAAACGCAACGGGCCGCGCTCTACATACCAGGTGATCCTGCCCTGGTTCAATATTCCGCTCCGGCCGGTAGTGGTGAGATCCAGATCGACGAATACGACCCACTCGAGCGGCTGATCGCAGGCCGGTTCTATTTCAACGCACACCGTTCCGTGGGCACCGCAGGTTCGGAATGGATAGAGGTGAGACAGGGCAGCTTTCGGGGCAGACTGCGCGCATGGGGTGCCCCGGATTGCTCGTAGTCGCAACCTAACCAGCGCTTGCTGCTGCCGGGGCCTGCCGCGAGTACCTTTGGGCTGGTAGCCGCGGCGGGGGCGGCAGATCCCCGCAGCAGAAGCGCGATGCGTTAGGCCGCGAGAATGGGCGAGAGGAGGGCTTCATGACGTCGCTTCGAAGGCTCCTTGTTCGTGTCGGCTTCCTGGTACTCGTTGGAGGGGGAGCCGGTAGCTGCGGGATGCTTGATAACTCCTCGCCTCCGCCGTTCTCTACTGCCGATGTGGTGGGGGAATACACCTTGAGCTCAATCGCCTGGAACGCGTCAGTTCCAGAAGAGCCTGTCCCAACCTGGACCTGGCCTGGACGGGTCTGGGTCATCGGGGGACACCTAAGCCTCCGATCCGATGGAATCGCGATCACTTCCGGGAGCTCCCGCATCACCATCTTCGGTGACACTACGAATATTAGCGGCACCGACACCGTCCATTGGACGGTGCGCCCCGACGGCATTCTCGATTTCGTGAGCGGTCGTCAATTCCCCGAGAACCAGGGACGAGCGGCGCAGCATACGATTGCGGTCTACTCAGGGGGACTCACTTCTGGGGGCACAATCTTCCGCTATCAGAGACCGTAACATGCCGAAAGCGAGAACTCGCGGCCTAACCAGCGCTTGCTGCTGCCGGCGCGGACAGGTTCTGGCCGTCGGTGTTAGAATCCAGTGGTGCGCCGCAGCAGAAGCGCGGTCCGTTATGCCGCTGGATTCCTCTCCGGGTACATTTGAGTTGACATGGCTTCGCTGAACACCCACGAGCAGTTCGCCAGGCAAGCGACCGCCCTCGCCGGACAAGCCCGCAGGGCTGGCAACCATCCGTTCGGCGCTCTGCTTGTCGTGGACAGCGAAGTCGTTCTCACCGCGATGAATTCCGTCAACTCGGATCGTGATCCAACCGGACACGCTGAAACCAATCTTGTCGCCGCTGCCATCCGGCAACTCTCGCCCAATCAGATCGGCCGCTCCGTCCTCTACACCAGTTGTGAACCCTGCGCCATGTGTGTTGGGAAGATGTATTGGGCCGGCGTCCGATCCCTAGTCTATGCTCTTTCAGCCGAGGAACTCGCGGTCCTGGCGGGACCTGATTTTCTGGTGCCGTGTCGCGATCTATTCGCACGGACTACTGAGGCAGTTACCGTCATTGGACCTATGTTGGTCGATGAGGCGCGGACGGTGCATGTTGGCTTCTGGACCAAGCCAGCGGCATAACCAGCGCTTGCTGCTGCCAGGGCGCGGCGGCCAACCGTCGGACGATTAGCTTACGTGGCGGGGCCGCCGCGGCCCTGCAGCAGAAGCGCGATGCGTTAGGCCGCCCTTCCCGATCACGTTGGTGCGGCCCTCTTGTTTCTTCCGGAAGGTCCGCTATGCGTAGAGCGCTCATCTTCTCACGCTCCATCGCTATCCTCTCATCGATCGCTCTTTTCCCCACGTTGCGGCCGCTGGCTGCGCAGGGCCCTGCGCAACCGGGAACTCAAGCCGCGCTCCGCGATTCTCTCCTCGCACTCGATCGACGCTGGGGCCAAGCGTACGTGCATGGGGACAGCGCATTTGTGGCTGGCTTTGTCGCGGAGGATTGGCGAGGTTGGTTTGATGATCACGCCGACAACAAAGCCTCCGTCCTAGCCGCGGTCCGAACCGGCGCACCGCGCCTTCTCGAAGACATCGTGGACCAGGCCACGGTCCGCATCTTCGGGGAAATGGCGGTGATTCAGGCCCGTGAACGCAATCGCCTGCCCGATGCGACCGGCGGACATTGGGAAACACGACATATCACTGACGTGTTGGCCCATCGCCCGGGAGGGTGGGTTGTGATAGCGTCGCACGATTCTCGCATTCGCAATCCATAACGTGGTGCCAGGGCCGGCCTAACCAGCGCTTGCTGCTGGCAGCGCGGCGGAGTTTCGAGTCCGCAGGAAGGTTTCGAGGAGCGCGCTGCAGCAGAAGCGCGATTCGTTAGCAACTGTCTTGAAAATCAAGTGTATGTCGGGTCCCAGCGCCGATTGTGACGCAGCATGGCGTTGAGGATCGTGAGCAGCTTCCGCATGCACGCGGTCGTCGCCACCTTGAAGGGCTTACCCGCGGCGCGGAGGCGTACGAAGAAGCGCCGGAGTACCGGGTTATGCTTTACCCCGACCACCGTGGCCATGTACAACACGGCCCGGACCGGGGCCCGGCCGCCCCAGACCATCCGCTTGCCGCGCAGCGTCCCACTGTCCCGGTTCATCGGTGCGACGCCCACCAGCGCCGCGATCTGGTGCCGCGAGAGGTGCCCCAGCTCGGGGAGGGTTGCGAGCAGGGTGAGCGTGGTGACGGGGCCGACGCCGGGGACACTGCGCAGCACGTCGGCCTTCGCCTGATAGAGCGGGCTCGCGGTTACGGCGTCCTGCAGGTCGCCATCGACGTCGGCCAGGCGCTTCTCGAGCCAGCGAATATGCTGGCTGATGTCCCGCTTGACCGGGCCGCGGGCAAACCCGAGCCGATTCTTTTCGGCCGTCAGCATCTCGATGATCTGCCGGCGGCGCGTGAGCAGGCTCTCGAGCAGCTGAGCGGCCTCGTCGGGCAACGGCCGCGGTTGGGGGCGGACGCGCTCGGCGAAATCGGCGAGGAGTCCCGCATCGAGCGCATCGGTCTTGGCGAGGCGCCCCATCGCTCGAGCGAAGTCGCGCACTTGGCGAGGATTCACCACCGCGACCGGCAGGCCGGCGTGGGCCAGGGTGATGGCCGCGAGCAGCTCGAAGCCGCCGGTTGCTTCGAGCACCACCACGACGGGCGCCAGCGCCAGAAGGCGCGGGGTGAGCTCGCCGAGGCCCGGCTCATCGTTGGTCACGGTCCAGGTGGCGGTGCCTGGCCGGGCGGCGACATCGAGCGTCGCCTTCGAGACATCAATACCGATGAAGTGTTCCATGCACGGCTCCACGAGGTAGACGATCGGCGTGGCCCAACCTTGCGTGATGCGGGGTCCAGCCCCGGGCAACTGTTCGGGCTCTCGGCGATCAAGACCGGGTGGCACCCAGGCTAACGAACGGGCTCGAGGCCCCTAGGCGCAACGGGTTACCACCCTATCCAGAAGTTACAGCAGAATGCAGATTCAGAGATACAAGGCGCTGCTCGCCCAGGTGGGCATCCGCAGGGATTCTTGAATGACGGAACGCGCCCGGCACTCTGAGGGTATGGCACGGTTTGTCGGCTCAGGGGCGCTCGCGGGCGCCATATCTGCCGTCGGCTTCACCGCTCTTCACCAGCTGCTCATCAACCAAATCTGGTTCGCCCTTCCGGCCATGCTCATAGCCGGGGCCATCTGCGGGACGTGCCTTGCGTGGAGCTACACCCTCGTGGTTTCCATTGTGGCAGTCCGCACTTGGTTGCGCTACAATCTCTTCTACTTGGTGATGTTCGTGGCGCTCGGGCTTACCTCGTTGGTCGCCTTCGAACCGGTGACGACCATTGCGGCGCTCCTCCAGACAAATGAGCCACCGCGCGCCTTAATAGGACGCGCACTTCCGATCTCCGGCCTCTTTACGCTGGCCACCGTCGCGCTACTGATTCTGGTCTACCGCCCCAGCTGGAAGGGTGCCGGGGGGCTTCTGGTCACGGCGGCGCTGCTGGTCCTCATCCTCGGCCTCAATATCTCGATTCTCGGGCTGGTCGAAGTTCCCCGCGCTGCTCTAGGAGTGCTCGTAGAGGTCCTCGTGCTGCTTGTGGCGCTCGGCGGGCTCTATTCGGGCGTAATGGTATGGCTCAACCGGAATCGTTTTGGCGGCGGAGCCAGCGCCTAACCAGCGCTTGCTGCTGGCGGTCCGCGGCGGCGGCCCGCCGAATGATTAGCTTCCTTGGCGGGGCCGCCGCGCCCCGCAGCAGAAGCGCGATTCGTTAGACCGCTCTGATTGCCTGGCGATGGGCGTTGGATGACCGCTCGTCCGGTGGCCGAGGTGAGTCTTCGCCGGATGGGCTCGCGACGGCGCACCGATGTCGCTGAGGAACCAACAAGGAGGCCCGATGCGTCGTAGCTCCCTGCTCGCCTTGCTGGTCATCACCACAATGACGTCCCAAGCTGTCGCGCAACAGAACCTCGCCGCCGACCCCGCTCGTGAAGCGCGACTCGCCTGGTTCCGCGACGCGAAATATGGCCTCTTCATCCATTGGGGTCTCTACGCCATCCCCGCCGGCCAATGGAAAGGCCAGACCATTCCGGGCATCGGCGAATGGATCATGAACCGCGCGAAGATCCCCGCGGCGGAATACGCACAACTTGCGAAACAATTCAATCCGGTCAAGTTCGACGCCGACGCGTGGGTCAAGCTCGCGAAGGACGCAGGCATGAAGTACATCGTGATCACGTCCAAGCATCACGACGGCTTTGCGCTCTTCAAGTCCGGCGCGAGCCCGTTCAACGTCGTCGATGCGACCCCATTCAAGCGCGATGTGCTTAAGGAGCTCGCCGCCGCCTGCGCAAAGCAGGGCATTCGTCTCGGCTTTTACTACTCACAGTCGCAGGACTGGCACGAGCCCAACGGGGCAGGGAACACATGGGACTTTGGCGCCGACTCCCTCAAGAACTACGACGCCTATCTCCGCGGTAAGGCCGAGCCGCAGGTCAAGGAGTTGCTCACTGCCTATGGTCCGGTCGCGCTCCTCTGGTTTGACACTCCTCGCATGATGACGGGTGACCGCGCGCACCGCTTCACCGAGCTCGTGCGCTCCCTTCAACCCAACACGCTGATCGACGGTCGGCTTGGTGAAGGAGGCGACTACGTAAGCACTGGTGATAACGCCATTCCGAGCGCATTGCGCACCGAGGTGTGGGAAGTGCCGGCGACGCTGAATCACACATGGGGATACCGCTCCGACGACCAAGACTGGAAGTCGCCTGGCGAGGTGATCTTCAAGCTCATGGACGTCGTGAGCAAGGGCGGCAACTACCTCCTCAACGTGGGGCCGATGCCCAACGGCGAAATGCCTCAGGCAGCGCAGGACATCCTCCGCGCTGCGGGTCGCTGGCTCAAGGTGAATGGCGAGGCGGTGTATGGTGTGCAGCCAACGCCATTCGGCGACGAGTTGGGCGAAGTCAGCGGCAAGGGCACGAAGGACGCACGTGGTCAGCCGCTCTTTCTGGCGCGGACCGAGTATCGCATCACGACGCGACCGGGCAAGCTCTATATCACGTTCTTCGGCGGCCAACGGTCGCCATTCACGTTGCCGGTAATGCAGAACACGATCAAGCGCGCGTACCGGCTGGCGGATGGCGCGCCGTTCGAGGTGAAGGACGGAAAGCTGACGACCGTCGGCTTGATGGACACCGATCCCATGGCGACAGTGATCGTCGTGGAGTTCGATGGGGATCGCATCAGGCCGTAGCGCCGCCGCTGGTGGCCACTCACGTCGGAGCAGACCATTGACAGGCTTTCCGGGCTGACTCAACCGCGAGCGGTCTAACACGCGCTTGCTGCCGACGAGGCCAAGGCGGTTCGGCCGCCGCGATGTATTGTTGTTCGAGGAATGCGGCGGCCTCACCTGGCCTCGCGGCAGAAGCGCAGAGTCGTTATACCGCCGGTCGGGTGGGTGTGCACATGAAGAGAAGTAACCCCTTGTTTCTCGCACTTGCACTTGTCTTCGCGCTATCCCGAGAAGGCGCTAGTCAGGCTGGGTACTTACCCGACACCGTGATAGTGCGGAGCGGGCCCCTCTTGCTCCACGCCCTGCTCTGGCGGCCGCCAGGCTCGGGGCCGTTTCCCGCTATCCTGGTCAATCACGGCAGCTACCTAGCCAATGAGCCGCTGCAGCCGGACGATCCCGGAGCGCTGGGGCCGCTCTTTCGCCGTCAGGGATACGTTTGCCTGATTCTGTTCCGTCGTGGGGTAGGGCCTTCGGCTGATCAGGGTCCCCCCGAGGGAGAACTGATGGGCCGGGCTTTGGCGGAGCACGGGGAGACTGGGCGAAACCGAGTACAACTCGAGCTGCTCGAGGGAGAGGCACTTAACGAGGCCCTCGCGGGCCTGGGCTATCTCCGGAGCCTGCCATCGGTCGACCCTGTCCGGATCGCCGTTGTCGGGCATTCGTTCGGGGGGTCTCTCTCGATTCTCCTGGTGGCACGAGACACGACGATTCAGGCCGCTGTACTTTTTGGCGCCGCCGCAGGCAGTTGGGAATCATCGCCCGAGCTCCAGGAGCGGCTGTTGGCTGCAGTCCACCAGGCCACGGCCAGTATGTTCTTCATCCATGCCGCCAACGACTATTCCGTGGCCCCCGGCAAGGCGTTGGCAGCCGAACTCCAACGGATGGGCAAGATGCACCGTCTCACGATCTATCCTCCGTTTGGCAGCACGACACGTGCGGGCCACAACCTGGTCTTTCGGGGCGTGAATACGTGGCAGCGCGACGTGTTCGCCTTCCTGAAGACGTATCTGTCGCGATGAAGTCTCTCCCAGCGGACAGCGCACCTCTCGTCGTGGCTCGCGGTCGCGGCATAACCAGCGCTTGCTGCTGCCGGGGCCTGCCGCGAGCGCCTTTGGAGCGGTAGCCAAGGTGGGGCGGCAGATCCCCGCAGCAGAAGCGCGCTCCGTTAGGCGGCTGGCCGGCCCAAACAGCGACCGGATCCTCGTGCCGGAGGTGCTATGACGGCTAGACGCACGCGCGAGGAGGTGTTTGTATCGGCCCTTGCCTTGTGCATCGCGCTGACTCAGACTGCTGCTGCACAGAGCGCCGGCCCAACGCATCGCCTCGAACTGGGGGGCACTCTCGGTGTCGCCATTATCGCGGCATCCGGAGCCCAAACGATGGCGAGCTGCAATTTTCTCCATTCCTCCGGAGAGAAGCCCGCTCTCGGGCTCCGCGGTGGTTATCGGCTCAAGAGGTGGCTTCTCCTCGAGGCCACCTTTGAGAGGGACGTAGGCCCATGGGATGATGGCGCAACTGTTTGCCCCCCCACCCATTTCCCCCGTCAACCAAGATCTGCGGGACTGGACACCGTCACCTCTGAGTTTCCCTCGCGCGAAGAATTTGGCCTGCGAGCGATCACTATCACTACCGTCCGAGCGGCGATAGTCCCTTGGTCCACCTCATGGTCGCAAATCCGACTGTATGGAGGTGTAGGTCGGATCTGGTACCTGCATGCCTCTCCGGTAATCGCAGGGCTGAATGGCCGGATCCAGGTTGTCGGTCTCGATCTTCTAGTCGAGGCGGAAGTAGCCCGATACGCAGTGCCAATTGCTCACCGAGATCGGTTTTACCAAGACGGCGCGCTCCTTGATACACACGAGACACTGTCGTCCAAGAAACGCATTGATGCCACGATCAGATTCGGGATCGCTGCGCGTCTATAGCGTGCTGCGGGCACGTTTCGCGCTGTCTTGTACAGCCGCCTAACCAGCGCTTGCTGCTGCCGGTCCGCGGCGGCTAGCCGCCAAATGAGTAGGTTAGATGGCGGGGCCGCCGCGCCCCGCAGCAGAAGCGCGCTCCGTTAGACGGCACCGAGGAGAATGGATCATGATGAAGCCGCACGTGGTCCGCTCTGCCATCGCTGTAATGTTGGGGGCCGCATGTAACTCGGTTCCGACCTCGAACCCTCTCAAGTTCGACCTGGCTCCCGGCGGAGCTACTCTCATTCTTGAGGGCAGGTGGGAGAGCCCTGCCGCAAAGGGGTCGGCTCTCGTACCCAAGGCAAACTCCGTTCGTATCGAGTGCCAGCGCAGTTCGGGGCAATGCACCGAGTTCCTCGCTCAGCTCGTGACGAAGGCCGATGATCCCCTCTTCCGAAGTTCGGCCCTCTTTACCTTTGTCGCCCCCTATCACATCATAGAATGGACTGATGCCCGGATCACCGCCAGGGCCGAAAGCCAAGCATACGACTTTGAGCTTCACATCTCGCTTGTCGATCGCAGTGCTGAGAGATCTGCGCACGAGACAGGGGCAAGAGGTGCGGCGGTGAACTCCGCCAACGCCGCGCAGTGGGTACTCAAATAGTGGGCCCTAAGTCGTTGGTGTCACGCACCAGTAGCGTTGAGATGTGGCGATGCCGTCTAACCAGCGCTTGCTGCTGACAGGGCCTGCCGCTAGTACCTTTGAGGTTGGTAGCCCACAGCGGGGGGCGGCAGATCCCTGCAGCAGAAGCGCGATTCGTTAGGCAACAACCCTAGCACTAGTTCCGCGACCTCACGGGGCATACGATGAAGGACAAGCAGGTGTGGCTCATCACCGGAGCCGGTCGAGGCTTAGGCGTCGACATCGCGAAGGCCGCGTTGGCCGCGGGCCACGCCGTTGTGGCCACCGGCCGTGACGCAACGAAGGTCGCGGCTGCGATTGGCACTCATGACAACCTTCTGGCCGCGAGGCTCGACGTCACTAGCCTAGAGGATGCGCAGGCAGCCGTTGCGTCTGCCGTGGAGCATTTCGGCCGCATCGACATTCTGGTCAATAATGCCGGGAACTTCTTTGCCGGGTTTTTCGAGGAGCTAACCTCCACCCAGGTTCGCGATCAGATCGAGACGCTTCTATTTGGTCCGATGAATGTGACTCGCGCCGCCCTACCAGTCATGCGCCAGCAGCGCTCTGGTCTCGTGCTTACGATCTCCTCGACCGCCGGCATCTCAGGGCAACTGTTCTGCACGGCGTATGCTGCCGCAAAGTTTGGCATCGAAGGGTGGATGGAGTCCCTTACGCCTGAGGTGGCCCCCTTCGGTATTCGGACGATGCTGGTCGAGCCCGGTTTCTTTCGCACCCAGCTTCTCACCAACGACTCGACGACATACGCCGAGCCTACTATTCCGGACTACGCCGAACAGACCAAGGCAATAGTGGTCGCGTGGCAAGGCATGGATGGGAAGCAAGGTGGCGATCCTGCCAAGCTCGCCCATGCTATCGTGCAGCTGGCGGGTCTTGAGAATCCGCCAACACGCTTCGCCGCCGGCGCGGACGCCGTCCAGACATTCGAGGCCAAGGCTAGCGCGCTACACGCCCAGGCCCAGGCACACCGTGATCTGTCTGCGTCCTTGGCTTACGATTAGCGCGCCGTTGTTGCCTAACCAGCGCTTGCTGCTGACAGGGCCTGCCGCGGGTACCTTTGGAATGGTAGCCGTGGCGGGGGCGGCAGATCCCCGCAGCAGAAGCGCGATCCGTTAGGCGGAAGCGAGCCGGATCAGTGCTAGTCTGGAGTTCTATGTGTCACGCGGACCTCCAGCCCCAGGACCAGGTTTGATTGCCCATCTACGAGGGTCAAGTAGCTTGGCAACACGAGAATCTGTAAGGCTCCACCTCCCAGTCGGTGTTCGATCCCAAGCTCCAGGCCCCACTCTCCCGCACCATAGGGCTCACTCCCGAGGTCGTAGAGACCGTACTCAAGTCGGCCGCCAATCAGGGGCCGCCAAGCTCGACCCTTGGGCCCAAGGACCTGATTCACGCCTCCGAGGAAGGTCAGGAGCGCAACATGACGTCCGGATTGATCCGGGCGCCAATAGTGGACCCCGCCATTCACACTGACGTCGTGCTTTGAACGGCCACCGAGCATGAACCTGATCGACGGGCCTGGCCAGCTCACCAGACCCCCGCCGACCACGCCTTCCGCGGCGACCCCAAGGGTGGCTCCGAAGCTCTGCGCGGACAAGTCCGCCTGAATAGCGGCGATCAGCACGAGTGCGCCAAGGATGCGGACAGGGATATGCGGCATTGCGGAGCCCAGGAAAGTATACGCAATGGTCGCTGACCGGCGTGACTTCCCCGCTTCCGCCTAACCAGCGCTTGCTGCTGCCGGTCCGCGGCGGACGGCCGCCGAAGGGTTAGCTTACATCCTGGGGCCGCCGCGCCCCGCAGCAGAAGCGCGATCCGTTAGCCGCTGCGAGGAACTCTTCGACAAGTGAGAGTCCCGCGGACCACCCAACTCGGAGTAGACTCGCCGCCATGGGAATCTTGACCTTCAGCATCAACGTCACCCTCGACGGTTGCGTCGACCACCGAGAGGGAATCGCCGACGACGAGACACACGCTTTCTTCACCCGCCTTATGGACGAGGGCGGGGCGATGCTGTGGGGCCGCGTCACCTACGAGATGATGGAGGGCCACTGGCCGGCGGTCGCTCGCGGCGACGAGGAGGCGCCGCCGGCGATGCGCGAGTGGGCGGTCAAGCTGGAGGCCAAGCCGAAGTATGTGGTGTCGTCGACGCGAAAGAACTTCCCGTGGACCAACAGCCACCACATCGCCGGTGACCTGCGCTCGAGCGTTCAGAGGCTGAAGGACGCGACCCCGGCCGGCGTGCTCCTCGGTAGCGGCAAGCTGGCGACCGAGCTCGATCGGCTGGATCTGATCGACGAATACAAGTTCCTCGTCCACCCCAGGATCGCCGGCCATGGCCCGACCCTGTACCAGAGTGGGCTGCTCAGCACGCGACGGCTCGAGCTGCTCTCGGCGAAGCCGCTCCGCAGCGGCGCGGTCGCTATGCACTACCGGTGCGCGCGCGGCTAACAGGCGCTTGCTGCCGACGAGGCCAGAGCGGTTCGGCCGCCGCGATGTATTCTTTATCTAAGGACTGCGGCGGCCTCACCTGGCCTCGCGGCAGAAGCGCAGGGCGTTAGGCCGCTCCGGAGCGGTATTCCTTTGCTTCAAAGCTCAAATGTCGACAAACTATTGCAGAAGTGTAAGGAGGAAAATATGGAGCGTTCTCGATCGAATCTGGCCGTTTTGTCGATGCTCGTATTTTTTGGCGTCGGCGCCATCGTGCGTTTCTCTCATGACGTGAGGGGTGTCCAAGTTGTCGGACTAATCGGGGGTGGCGCAGCATGCGGAGCCGCGCTCTGCGGTTTCATTTGGGCGTACATGAGTCAAGGCCTGAGCGCCAGCGCTGTTGCGGTTGCTCTGCACACCGCAGCGCGCGAGGGGCGGAGAGCCCGTTCGCACTCCGTTTCGCATAACGAAGGGACGAATCCTGCTTCTCGGTCAAGCATCCGCTGCCAGGGAGCCTCGCTATCGCTGTCCTTGGCTCCCGAGCGCTGTCCAAACGTGCCTAGGGAATTCTTGCAAGCAACGCGCGTATTTCAGTGGCGGCATCGATCGTCGCACGAGCCTCGAGGGACTTGTGCCTCGGAGCAGCAAGAGCGAGACCACGCGATGCCACTATCCGAGGCTCTTGCCCTTGCTGAGCGGTTCGTGAACGCGGCGAACCTGGGCGCGTCGGACCGTGTTGTCGCCGACATTCATCCGGCGATGATGGCCCGATTGCGAGATGAGGCCCTCCGGAACATCGCCAGCATGCTTGAGCTCCGTCACTTCAGTAAGGCCCACGCCGATCAGCCCCTCGCAACGGAGTCCGACCGTACCGCCCGTATCATCGCGCCCGGCATCGGTCCTGATGGCGGGGCTCATCGATGCCGCCGTTCGTTCCATTCAAGAGGCTCCATTCCTGACGGCGGATCAGAAGAGCGACATCTTCTATAGTAACGCTGCGCGTTTTCTCCGACTCACGCCAGCGGAAATTGCCCGGCACCACGACAAATGAGGGGAGCAGCCTAACCGGCCTTGCTGCCGACGAGGCCAAAGCGGTTCGGCCGCCGCGATGTACTCTCTATCTAAGGAATGAGGCGGCCGCATCTGGCCTCGCAGCAGAAGCGCAGAGCGTGAGGCGGTGACATGCATCGTCGCAAAACTATAGCAGGAGGCACGTTGGTCATGCGCGCACTGATGGTCTGGGCGGGGATTGTCGCGGCGGCGCTGCGCCTTGATGCGCAGGCGCCAGCGGCAGCGAATGTCGACCAGACATCGCAAGTCGAGATCGCCCGTGTGGACAGTCTGTTATTTGCCGCGTTCAACGCCGGAGATCTCAAGCGGCTAAAGACGTTCTTTGCGCCGGATCTTGAATTCTACCAAGACAATGAAGGGCTCGAGAACTACGCCCAGACCATGAAGGACTTTCAGGAGATGCTTCACCAACCTTCAAAGATCCGACGGGAGCTGGTGCCGGGCAGTCTTGAGGTCTACCCGATCAAGAACTACGGAGCGATTGAGGTAGGATCGCATCGCTTTTGCCACGAGGAGAATGGTCGAACCGAGTGCGGAACGTTCAAATTTCTGCACGTTTGGCGAAAAACCGGTAAAACCTGGCGCCTTTCGCGGATCGTGAGTTATTCACATTAGGGCTGTGTGCCGCGCCCCGCGCTGGCGCGGACGATCGCTTGAGCAGCAACTGGTCGGCATCGGCGTCGCCACCGCCTAACGAACGGTGAAGCTGACAAAGGACTATTGAACGGTGTGCGGCTGCGCCGCAAACTCTGATTTGATTCCTTTGCAGCTTGGCTCTAGGCGTTAGGCCGACCGGCCTCCTGGCCGCGCGCGTCCCTCCCTGTCTCGACCGACCTCCGATTCGCGGATTGTCCGCTCCGGCTGCATATTATGGCACCCCATGCCTGCCATCGAACGCCTGAATACGG
>CAVXLC010000008.1:0-424654 GCA_963762545.1 uncultured Gemmatimonadales bacterium
CCTCGACAAGCAGCGCCTCGGGCCAGATCATCAACCTGGTGAGCGACATCGCGCTCGGCAGCGCGGCCGACCGCGCCCGCGACACGCTCGGCCGCGTCTACGAGTACTTCCTCGTCGCAGTTCGCCAGCGCCGAGGGCAAGAGGGGCGGCCAGTTCTACACGCCCTCGCCGCGTGGTCCGCGTGCTGGTCGAGATGCTCGCGCCGTACAAGGGCCGCGTCTACGACCCCTGCTGCGGCTCGGGCGGCATGTTCGTCCAGAGCGAGAAGTTCGTCGAGGCGCACGGCGGCAGGATCGGCGACATCTCCATCTACGGCCAGGAGTCCAACTACACCACCTGGCGGCTGGCGCAAGATGAACCTCGCCATCCGCGGCATCGACGCGCCAGATCGCCCACGGCGACACCTTCCACAACGACCGGCACCCGGACCTCAAGGCCGACTTCGTCCTGGCCAATCCGCCGTTCAACGACAGCGACTGGCGCGGCGAGCTGCTGCGCGACGACAAGCGCTGGAAGTACGGCGTGCCGCCGGCGGGCAACGCCAACTTCGCCTGGGTGCAGCACTTCATCCACCACCTGGCGCCCAACGGGCATGGCCGGCTTCGTGCTGGCCAACGGCTCGATGTCGTCCAACCAGTCGGGCGAGGGCGAGATCCGCAAGACCATCGTCGAGGCCGACCTGGTGGACTGCATGGTGGCGCTGCCGGGCCAGCTCTTCTACTCGACGCAGATCCCGGTCTGCCTCTGGTTCCTCGCGCGCGACCAGCAAGAACGGCCGCTTCCGCGACCGCCGCGGCGAGATGCTCTTCATCGACGCCCGCAAGCTCGGGCACGCTGGTGGACCGCACCCACCGCGAGCTGACCGACGAGGACATCGCCACGATCGCCGGCACCTACCACGCCTGGCGCGGCGACAAGGACGCGGGCGAGTACGCGGACGTGCCCGGCTTCTGCAAGAGCGCGCACGCTCGAGGAGATCCGCAAGCACGGCCACGTGCTCACGCCCGGCCGCTACGTCGGCGCGGAGGCGCAGGAGGACGACGGCGAGCCGTTCGAGGAGAAGATGAAGCGGCTGACCGCGACGCTGCGCGAGCAGCAGGCCGAGGCCGCGAAGCTGGATGCCGCCATCGCCGCCAACCTGAAGGAGCTTGGGTATGGCGGGTGAGTGGCCGACGTCGACGCTCGGCGACGTCGCTGACGACGTCACGCTCGATCGACGTGCGACCGTCGAAGGCCAGTGCGCTCGGACGATCCGGGTCCCCGTCTGCTCGCGGCTGGCGACATCATCGAGCCGGGACGGATCGACTGCGCGACGCACGTCGACTGACCAGAGCACTACGGCGAGCGGACTCCGACAAGTCGATGCTCGTGCCGGGCGACGTCTGTGTTACTCGACGGGCAACCATGGCGACAGCTCGGCTATGTCGCCGATCGGCGCTCGAGCGGTCGTCGAACCTCGACGCAGACTCGTGCTGCTCGGCCGATCGAGCTCGACTCGACGCTTCGCTCGACTATCTGTCCTGACTACTCGGAGTCGTCAGCGAGTTCCTGCACGATCAGTGCGTCGCGGCAGACCGACATCGCCGAACGTCAGCCTCAGCGATCATGCGCGAGCTGCCGATCACGCTCCCGCCGCTCGCCGAGCAACGCGCCATCGCCCACATCCTCGGCACGCTGGACGACAAGATCGAGCTGAACCGGCGGATGAACGAGACGCTGGAGGCGATGGCGCGGGCGCTCTTCAAGTCGTGGTTCGTGGACTTCGACCCCGTCCGCGCCAAGGCCGAAGGCCGCGACCCCGGCCTGCCCAAGCACCTCGCCGACCTCTTCCCGGATTCCTTCGAGGACTCGGAGTTGGGGGAGATTCCGAAGGGGTGGGAGGTGGGGACGCTCGGCGATGTAGCCGAGCATCCCCGCCGTGGAGTACAGCCCGAGACGATCGACTGCGGGTACGCCTTACATCGCGCTGGAGCACATGCCGAGACGCTCCATCGCACTCTCCGACTGGGGCGCCGCCGACGGCCTGTGAAAGCAACAAGTTCGAGTTCAAGAAGGGCGAGATCCTCTTCGGAAAGCTGCGGCCCTACTTCCACAAGGTCGGCGTGGCACCAGTCGATGGCGTCTGTTCGACCGACATCGTGGTCGTGGCACCACGAGACCGGAGCTGGTTCGGGTTCGTGCTCGGCCATGTCTCCAGCGATGAGTTCGTCGAGTACACCAACGCCGGCTCGACCGGCACCAAGATGCCGCGCACAAGCTGGGGCGAGATGGCGCGTATACCAGTCGTTCTTCCGCCCAAGCCGGTCGCTGAAGCATTCACAGCACAGGTGCGACCGTCGATCGATCGCATGATCGCGGCGATCCATGAATCCCGCACCCTCGCTGCCCTGCGCGACGCGCTGCTGCCGAAGCTCATCTCCGGCGAGCTGCGGGTGAAGGATGCGGAGAGACTACTGACGGCGGCCTCGCCATGAAGCCCTCGATCCAGACCCTCGGCCAAATCCTCTACTCGCCGAGCCAGTACGTGATTCCGGTCTTCCAGCGCAACTATCGCTGGGAGCGGCCGCAATGGGAGAAGCTCTGGACCAGTCTGCTGGAGATTCAGAGTCCCGAGAAGCGCGGCAATCACTTCATGGGCTTCCTGGTGTTCGTGCCGGGGCTGCCGCAGCCCGGGCAGCACACGACGTTTCACCTGATCGACGGGCAGCAGCGCCTGACGACCTCGTCCATCGTTCTTGCTGCTATTCGCAATGTCGCTCGGGATGCGGCCAGGCCGAGCTGGCCGACGAGATCCACCAGTACTACCTCGTGCACCCGCTCAAGAAAGGCGAGCAGCACTACCGCCTCCTGCCCAAGGAGCGCGACCACGACAGTTATCTGGCGCTGGTCTCGGGGCAGAGTGAACCCACGGGTCGCATGGCCGACGCGCTTGCGTATTTCGAGGAGCGGCTATCGGCCCTCGCAGCCGAGGACCCGCAACGCTTCCGGAGCGTGTTCGACACGGTCTGTCAGCGCTTCGAGTTCATGTGCGCCACGCTGGAGGCAGAGAACGCCTACAACATCTTCAAGAGCCTGAACTCGACCGGGGTTCCGCTGGGCCCCTCCGACCTCATTCGGAACTTTGTGTTCATGCACGTGGCGCCCGATGAGCAGGACGAGTTCGACCGCACGCTGTGGGGACCCGCTCGAAGAGTCCTTCACGCGAGCGGATGGGACGCTCGACGAGGAAGGCTTCTCACGGTTCTTTCGCGATTTCCTGATGTCCGGCGGACGCTACGTGGCACCGAAGGACACCTTCCCCAGTTTCGAAGCACGCTACGAGGCCACGGGCTTTTCTCCGAAAGCACTGGCCCGGGAACTGATCGACAAGCGTTCGCCACTACGCGGTGATCTCCGGCCAGCAGATCTGACGCCACCGATGACGTGACCCGCGCGCTCGCCGGACTGAACGTGCTCGAGAGTTCTACCACCTACCCGCTACTGTTGGCTCTGTTCGTCAAGCGCGCGGCTGGTGTCGATCAGCACGGAGCGGCTTGCGCTCTGCATCGAGATGCTGCGCGGCTTCATCCTGCGCCGCTTCGTGTGCGGGGAAAGTTCGCGCGGCTACGGACAGATATTCGTGCGGGCGCTCGGCCAAGGACACTGGCGATCCGGTCAAGGCACTAGAGGCCTATCTGCTCGACCGCGGCTGGCCGGATGACCATCAGTTCGAAGCGGCGTTCGTCGAGTTCCCGCTCTACCAGCGCGGCTACACACGTGAGGTGCTGGAGACGTTGGAGCGGGCCCGCGGCCACAAGGAGCCCGCGGACCTGCAGGCGGCCCAGGTCGAGCATGTGCTTCCACAGACGCTCAGCGAGGCGTGGATCGAGTCGTTGGGCTCTGAGGCTGAGCGCATCCAGGCCGACTGGCTTCACCGCCCGGGCAACCTGACGCTTGAGCGCCTACAACCAGGAACTATGGAATCATCCCTTCGAGAAGAAGCGCGAGCGCTACGCGGAGAGCAACATCGTCATCACGCGCGAACTCGCGCATTTGGCCGCTGGGGCGAGGAGGAGATCCGCTCGCGCGGGCGACGCACTGGCGCAAGGAGGCTGCGCGAATCTGGATCGGCCCCAAGGAACAGGTGCGCAAGGCCAGGGCCGAGTACGGCGACGATGAAGAAGGGCCGGGTCGGCGCGAGCTGCGGCGTCGCTTCTGGCGCGGGTCTGAACGACTACCTGGTTGCGGAGCATCCGGATCTGCCGGACTTCGAGGCACGGCAGAGTTGGACGATCCGACTTCCGTCAGGATTGCGGCACATCGGGTTCGAGCTGCGATATGGGCTCCGCCACCGCAACGTCGGAATCGACGTGTGGTTCTGGCGCGAGGCTTCGATGCCGGTGTGGGAACGCATTCGCCAAGACACCGGAGCCCTACAACGAACTTGTCGGCGCGGCCTGGGAGTTCGAACAGGCAGAGGGTCAAGAGCGCGCCCGCATGTCGCTGAACCTTGAGGCGGACGTGCGCGACGAGTCTTCTTGGCCGGCGCTGTATCGGTGGCTTGGCGAGAAGCTGTCGCTCGTGTACGAGCGTGTTGCCCCGAAGCTCCGGCGAAGAGATGGACGCGGGGGCGAGCGCGTGAGCCGCTTCACCGAATCCGTCGTCGAAGACGCCGCCCTCGCCTGGCTCGAGGCGCTCGGCTACGCGGTGCTGCACGGCCCGGACATCGCCGCCGGCGAGCCCGCCGCCGAGCGCAGCGACCCGAACTACCGCGACGTCATGCTGGAGCGGCGGCTGCGCCAGGCGCTCGCGCGCCTGAATCCCGACTCTGCCGCCCGAGGCGCTGGAGGATGCCTACCGCAAGCTCACGCGCGCTCGATGCGCCGTCGCTCGTCGAGCGCAACCGCGCGGTGCACCGGATGCTGGTGGATGGCGTCACGGTCGAGTACCGGCGCACGGACGGCTCGATCGCCGGCGCGCAGGCGCGGGTCATCGACTTCGACGCGCCCGACAACAACGACTGGCTGGCCGTCAACCAGTTCACCGTCGTCCGAGGGCCAGCACACGCGCCGGCCGGACGTGGTGCTGTTCGTCAACGGCCTGCCGCTGGCGGTGATCGAGCTCAAGAACCCGGCCGACGAGAACGCGACGGTCTGGTCGGCCTTCCAGCAGCTCCAGACCTACCAGGCGCAGATCCCGGCGCTCTTCGCGACCAACGCCGCGCTGGTCGTCTCCGACGGCGTGCAGGCGCGGATCGGCACGCTCGGCGCGGGCAAGGAGTGGTTCAAGCCCTGGCGCACGATCACCGGGCGCGAGGACGCGCCCGCGCAGCTCGCCGAGCTGCAGGTGGTGCTGGAAGGCGTGTTCGAGCAGCGCCGCTTCCTCGACCTGCTGCGCTACTTCATCGTGTTCGAGGATCGCCGGGCGGCGGCGCAGCTCGCCAAGAAGATGGCCGGCTACCACCAGTTCCACGCGGTGAACGTGGCGGTGGAGGAGACGCTGCGCGCCGCGCAGCAGCCGACGGCGACAGGTGGCCGAGAGCCGCCGGGCCGCTACGAGGCCGGCACGCCAGCCGGGCGGCGAGCCCGGCGACCGGCGCGTCGGCGTCGTCTGGCACACGCAGGGCTCGGGCAAGAGCCTGACGATGGCCTTCTACGCCGGGCGCGTGATCCTGCACCCGGCGATGGAGAACCCGACGATCGTGGTGCTCACCGACCGCAACGACCTCGACGACCAGCTCTTCGGCACCTTCGCGCGCTGCCGCGACCTGCTGCGCCAGCCGCCGGTGCAGGCCGCCGACCGGGCCGACCTGCGCGCGAAGCTCGCGCGTCGCCTCCGGCGGCGTGGTGTTCACCACGATCCAGAAGTTCTTCCCCGAGGAGAAGGGCGACCGGCACCCGGTGCTCTCGGAGCGGCGCAACATCGTCGTCATCGCCGACGAGGCGCACCGCAGCCAGTACGACTTCATCGACGGCTTCGCGCGGCACATGCGCGACGCGCTGCCGAACGCCTCGTTCGTCGGCTTCACCGGCACGCCGATCGAGAAGACCGACGCCAACACGCGCGCCGTGTTCGGCGACTACATCAGCGTCTACGACATCCAGCGCGCCGTCGATCGACGGCGCGACGGTGCCCATCTACTACGAGAGCCGGCTGGCCAAGCTGGAGCTGAAGGAATCCGAGCGGCCGAAGATCGACCCGGAGTTCGAGGAGGCGACCGAGGGCGAGGAGGTCGAGCGCAAGGAGAAGCTCAAGAGCCAAGTGGGCGCAGCTCGAGGCGGTGGTCGGCTCGGAGAATCGGATCCGAGCTGATCGCCCGCGACCTGGTCGAGCACTTCGAGAACCGGCTCGCCGCGATGGACGGCAAGGCGATGGTCGTGGTGATGAGCCGCCGCATCGCCGTCGAGCTGTACCGCGAGATCGCGCGCTGCGCCCGGCGTGGCACGAGCGACGACGACGACGCGGGCGTCTCAAGGTGGTGATGACCGGCTCGGCGTCGGACCCGCTCGACTGGCAGCCGCACATCCGCAACAAGCCGCGCCGCGAGGCGCTGGCCAAGCGCTTCCGCGATCCGAAGGATCCGTTCCGCATCGTGATCGTGCGCGACATGTGGCTCACCGGCTTCGACGCGCCGAGCCTGCACACGATGTACGTCGACAAGCCGATGCGCGGGCACGGGCTGATGCAGGCGATCGCGCGCGTCAACCGCGTGTTCAAGGACAAGCCCGGCGGCCTGGTGGTCGACTACCTCGGGCTGGCCGACGAGCTGAAGCAGGCGCTGGCGACCTACACCGAAGCAGGCGGCACCGGCGAGACGGCGCTCGATCAGGCCGAGGCCGTGGCGCTGATGCTGGAGAAGTACGAGATCTGCCGCGGGCTGTTCCACGGCTTCGACTGGCGCCGCTGGACCACGGGCACGCCGCAGGACCGGCTGTCGCTGCTGCCCGCGGCGCAGGAGCACATCCTCGCGCAGGAGGACGGCAAGGACCGGCTGCTGCAGGCGGTGACCGAGCTGTCGCAGGCCTTCGCGCTGGCGGTGCCCGACGAGGAGGCGCTCCGCATCCGCGACGACGTCGGCTTCTTCCAGGCGGTGCGCGCGGTGCTGGCCAAAGGAACCAGCGACGAGCAGCGGACCGACGAGGAGCTGGACCACGCCATCCGGCAGATCATTTCCCGGGCGGTCGTTTCGGACGAGGTCGTCGACATCTTCGCGGCCGCCGGGCTCAAGAAGCCGGACATCTCGATCCTCTCCGACGAGTTCCTCGCCGAGGTACGCGACATGCCGCAGCGCAACCTCGCCGTCGAGCTGCTCCAGAAGCTTCTCAAGGGCGAGATTCGGGCTAGGAGCCGGCGCAACGTCGTCCAGGCGCGCTCCTTCCGCGACCTGCTCGAACAGGCGGTCCGCAAGTACCAGAACCGCGCCATCGAGACGGCGCAGGTGATCGAGGAGCTGATCCAGCTCGCCAAGGACATGCGCGCGGCAGGCGCGAGAGGCGAGCAGCTCGGGCTCTCCGACGACGAGCTCGCCTTCTACGACGCGTTGGAGACCAATGACAGCGCGGTCAAGGTGCTGGGCGACGACACACTGCGCGCGATCGCGCGTGAGCTGGTCGAGACGGTACGGAAGAACGTCACCATCGACTGGACGATCCGCGAGAACGTCCGCGCGCAGCTTCGCGTATTCGTGAAGCGCATCCTTCGCAAGTACGGCTACCCGCCGGACAAGCAGGAGAAGGCGACGCAGACGGTGCTGGAGCAGGCGGAAGTGTTGTCCGAGACTTGGGCGGGGGGGTAAGGAGGCCGGACCGCAAAATCGTCGCCCGCGCTACGTCTCCAGAGGGCGGGGCTACCGGCGGGCCATCAGGACCAGTCTCGGCCGCTGGGCCGCCTGCCCCGCGATCATCGGCTTGAGATTGCTTCGGCGCTCCCACTCGAGGTCTCTCTTCCGCGACCCCTCCCCCAGCCGTATCATCAGCGGACCTCCCCTCCAGCAGGCCCCCATGAGGCCGTTCCCGATCCTCTCGTCCCCCGCCGTGCTCCTCCTCGCCGCGCTGGGCTGCACCCGCAAGCCTCCCGTCACGTCCGTCGCGGTCCGAGCCCACAACCAGAAGCTGGCCCAGGCCAACGCCGTCCTGGCCCGCGGCGGCAAGCTGGCCGAGGGCAGCTTCTACGCCTGCATGCTGAACGGCTACATGCAGGGCCTGCCGCTCCACCAGGTGAGCGACGAGTGCGCCACCCAGCTCAAGGAGGACGACGGCAAGGGATTCGGGGGCCCACTGGGAGACATCGGCCACCAGGAGATGTTCGATCCCACCAAGGTGTCACTGTCCTGCAATTCCGGGGACCCCACGGTGGGCCAACCCTACGGTGAGGCGCCCGCGTCCTCCCACGGGAAGTACAGCTGGGGAGGCGAAGATAAGAACAAGTACCACCAGTACACCGAGGACGACTCCAGGCAGAAGAAGGAAGCGGCCATTCAAAAGGCGAAGGAGGAGGGCGACCTGTTCGTCAAGCTCGAGAAGGAGGCCGAAGCAGCGTTAAAGAAACTGGCCGAGGCGAAAAAGAGCGGAAACCAGGACGCCATCAAGGCCGCGGAGTTCGAGCTGAAGCAGGCCATCGATCGGGCCCAGTTGCAGGCGGGGAAGTCCGAGACCGCCGATGCGGACGCCAACGCCGACCCGAACCGCAAACCGGTCCCCAACTCCCGCCCCGGCGACGAATCCCCCTGCGACCAGGCCCTCGAGGCGGCCCGCACCGTGTTACGGGAATGCACCCGGACCGACTGGAAGGACCCCCGCTGCGAGCGCCTCCAGGCCCGGCTCAACAACTGTCCCGATCCGACCCTCATCTACGTCGACCCCGAGCAGGGCTACGCCTGCGGGGCCAAACCCGACCCGGAGGCCGTCAAGAACGCCTGGGTCAAGCGCTGCCAGGAGAAGGTCCTCTACGGACCCGATACCCCCAATCCCTGCGCCCCGCCCACCATCGACGGGTCGGGACACTACGGCAACGGCCCCATCGGGGACGTGTGCAACGACCCCCACGCCTACCTCAACCCCGACAGCAACGACTGCGCCGGGACCTTCACGCTCACCGGCGTCTCCCAGCCCACCGTGACCGAGATCGCCGTCTGGGGGATGAACCGGATCGGGGGCCCGCTCATCGTGTTCCCGCCCCGGACCCCCGGACCGCATCGAGGACCGGACCCGACTCCGCCGCCCCCCTGATCGTGCGGCTCGAACTCCCCCCGCTAAATCGGTGCAGTATGCGTTAAACCGGTCCTGTCACACCCGGCGCGTGGCCCGAGCTTCGACCGGTGCCACGCGCTTGCCCATCCTCCCGCCGAGTCCCTATTGTATGGCCATGCCCGTCACCCCGGAGGCCCAGCGGTACCGCGTCGCCGACGTCCTGGCATTTCCCGCGGACGGCAACCGCTACGAAGTCGTGGGCGGCGCGCTGCTGGTGACCCCGTCCCCGGCATGGCGCCACCAGTTGCTGCTGTCCCGGCTCATGGCGCACCTGCTCAGGTACCTCGAGCCGCTGGGGCTCGCGGACACCCTGATCACCTCCCCGGCGGACATCACCTGGGGAGAGGACCCGAAAGACGCGGAAGACCTGGTACAGCCCGATCTGTTCGTGATTCAGCGCCCCGCCGCGATCCGGAGCTGGCGGGACGTGCAGGCCCTCGAGTTGGCGGTTGAAATCGTCTCGCCGGACTCGGGCTACGCCGACCGCGTGGTCAAGCGGAAGACCTACCAGCGCCACCTCGTAAAGACCTACTGGGTAGTGGACCCGGAGGCCCGCCTGGTGGAGGTCTGGAATCCCGATGACGAACGGCCCGCCATTGCCACCGATGTGCTGACCTGGCGCCACGGGCAGGCGGCGGGGGGGCTTTCGATCGCACTGCAGGAGCTGTTCGAGGAGCAGTAAAGCGCCCTAGCGGCAGCCGGGCGACGGGTGGGGCTCCGGACGGCGGCCGCGGCCGGCGAGCGGCTGCGGGGCCCGAGCGAGCGCGTCACGTGCCGCGACGGTCAGCCGCACCGCGAGCCGAGCCAGGTCGTCCCCGCACGAGCCCCTGCACCGCGAGCCGCGCCAGGCCGCGCACACACAGGAGGCGCGCCACTAAGTCCGGTGTTTTCCGCCCCCTGTCTCATTGTTTGGATGCCAAGCCAACGATCGTTTGGGCCTACCGTGGGCGGCCCATGCGTCTGCCCAATCCCGATCGAGCCATCGTCGAGGAAGCTAAGGTTCGCGACTACCTCCTCTCGGCCGAGCATCCTGTGGGTCAGTTCAAGGCCGTGGTGTTCGAAACAGCAGGCTATCGTCGCGACGTATGGGACGTCTTGCAGGCCCACCTGCAGGCCGTGGCACTGCTCGACGGAGCCCGGCTCAAGGCCGCCACTCCGTACGGGCAGCTGTTCGAGCTCCGTGCTATTCTTGAAGGTCCGTTGCGGAACCTTTCGGTCATTACCGTCTGGTTTGTCCCGAAGAACGAAGACGTTCCCCGGTTGGTGACCGTCTACCCGCGAGGCCGGAAATGGCGTACAAAGAACACGAGGCGGTAGTACTGACTCGGGATGTCCCCGAGCACTCGCTTCGCGCCGGCGACCTCGGCGCGGTCGTCCAGGTCTATTCTCCTCACAGATTCGAAGTCGAATTCGTGCGGGCCTCTGGACAAACCCAAGCCGTGGTGACCCTCGACGACGCCGACCTCCGCGCCGTCCGAGGTCGGGACCTGATCGCCGTGCGCCAGATCGATTCGAGGTAGCTTCCCTGCGTTTTTTTGGTACTACGCTCCTCTATTCGGCCCATATATTCGGGCCATGACCCCCTTCGACCTGCCCCGTCTCGACCCAAGCGCAGAGCAGCGGCTTGAAGCGCTCGAACGCCGGTTTGAGCAGCGGCTCGACCTTCTGAAAAGAGAGCTTTCGTGGGAATTTGAATCCCGGCTTTACGGAGTGATCGTGGCAGCGGTGGCCGTCCTCAGTCTCCTGTACATCATTTGGAGCCGGAAAGCCCCCCATGCACGCCGGCCCGCGCAAGCAGGGAGTGACGTAGTGTTCGCAAAGGCAATCGAAGTAGACCTTGGGTGTGCCCTGGCCATGGGCGCTGCAGGCTTCGCCTCCATCCTGATCAAGAGGCTCCGCCGGCGGACCTGACAGGGAGCTCTGGTCGGGATCGACATCGATCGTGCGAGCAGCCGGCTCGAGCTCCCGTGGTCCGGCGCCAGCACCGTCCCCTTCGAGGCGGTCGGCGGGTAAAGCACTCCCCCGCAGCCGTGCGCGGTCGGGGGCAGCGAGCGAGAGCAGCCTCTCCAGCGGCAGCCGGGCGACAGCTGGAGACTGCCGGCGGCCGGGGCCGGCGAGTCTCGGGGACGACCGCGACCGGCGAGCCAATGAACTCCCCAGCGGCAGCCGGGCGCGGCCGCGACCGGCGAGCGGCTGCGGGGCCCGAGCGAGCGCGTCACGTGACGCCAAGTCTGCCGCTCCGCGCATGCCACCGGGCGGCACTGCAGCGCCGCGAGGGTCAGCCGCACCGCGAGCCGAGCCAGGCCGCGCACGGCTGCCGCGCCCCCTGCGCCGCGAGGGTCAGCCGCACCGCGAGCCGAGCCAGGCCGCGCACGGCTGCCGCGCCCCCAGCGCCGCGAGGGTCAGCCGCACCGCGAGCCGAGCCAGGTCGTCCCCGCACGAGCCCCTGCACCGCGAGCCGAGCCAGGTCGTCCCCGACGAGCCTCGCCGTACCAGGCCGCGCGGAGTTACATTCTCACCCTTCCTCCCGACCATCCCCGATCTCCAGGAGTGACTCGTGCGGCGTCTGGCGCGGGAGCTCGGCAGTACCGTCGCGATGCTCGCCGTCGCAACAACGCTGCCCGCGCAATCCGATCCAGGCGCCCTCGCCGCCGGATGGGTCCGGGAATCCTGGTCCATCGCCGACGGCCTCCCGGTCAATTCCATCAATGGGCTGATCCAGAGCCGCACCGGCTACATCTGGGCCGCCACCTTCGACGGCCTGGTCCGCTTCGATGGCGTCCGCTTCACCGTCTACAACTCCGCCAATTCCCCCGGTCTCCCCAGCGACCGGATCATGTCGGTCATGGAGACCCGGGACAGCGCGCTCTGGATGAACACCGAGCAGCTGCTACCTGGTGAGGTTCGCGCACGGTCGCTTCACCCACATCGACGCCGGCCGCGGACTGACCGCCGGGGCGAGTGTGATCTACGAAGATCCCCAGGGCCAGGTCTTCATCGGCACCGATCACGGCCTCGGCCGCATGGCGGGCGACCGCTTCGTTCCCGTCGCGCCGGACCTGATCCGGCAGAGGGTGATGAGCATCGTGCGCCGGCGCGACGGGAGTCTCTGGGTCGCCACCGAGACCGACGGCGTCTTCCGAATCTCGAACGACCGCGCCGAGCCCGTGACGGTCGCTCCCGCGCTCGAACGGGACTCACTGTTCTCGCTGTTCGAGGATCCCGAGGAGCGCCTCTGGATCAGTGGCTCGCGAGGGGTATGGGAGATTCCCAAGGGCGCGCTCGCGGGTACCCCCACGCCTGGGCCCGCACCCGGGGGACATTCAGCGCTTCGTCTACCTCCCCGCCACCGGGGCGGTCCTGGGCTACGGACTGAACGGGGTCTTCCGGTTCGATCCCGACCATCGGGTCGTCCCGGTCGACACCCGGCTGCACCAATTCACCCTCTCGGTGCCGCTCCAGGTACTCGGCCGGGATAGCGCCTGGCATGCGATCGGCCGCGACCTGATGCTCAATGGCAAGCGGGTCTACACCCTGGACCCGGGGCCCCATCCTCCCACCATGCGCATTACCGATCTGCTCTTCGATCGGGAAGGCGGCATCTGGCTCGCCACCGATGGCATGGGTCTCCACCGGCTCCGCCGCAGCCTCTTCACCACCTACAGCGCCCCCGAGGGGCTCGCCGCCCGCAATGCCTACGTGGTGGCGCGGGACTCGAGCGACGCGCTCTGGGTCGGCAGCCTGATCGAGGGAACCAGCCGGATTTCGCCGGACCGCCGCACCATTCAGAATTTCACTCCGGCCCGGGGCTACCCGCCCCAGGTGACCTCGATCCTGCAAGACCAAGGCGGCATGCTCTTCGGTGCCCCGTTCGGGATCCATTCCTGCACCCTGCCGGGGATGCACTGCACCAAGGTGGCCTCACCGTATTTCGACTGGCCCGGGGTGTTCGCGCTCTACCGGACCAGGAACGGCCGACTGCTGGCCGGCACCAGGACCCAGGTCCTCGAGCGCCGGGACGGCCGCTGGACCCCGCTGCCCGAATGGCCCGGCCGCGCGCCGGCCCGTGCCTTCGCCGAGACCCAGGACGGCGCCTTGTGGGTCGGCACCAACGGCGGCGGCGTGGTGCGGTGCGTCACAGGACACTGTCGCACCCTCACCACCACGGAAGGCCTGCCCGCCGACATCATCCGCTCGCTCTATGTCGATGGAGACGGCTGGCTCTGGATCGGCACCGAGGGCCGCGGCCTGGCTCGGCTCGACCCCCGCCGCTGGCCCGCCCAGGACGAGCAGTACGCCCCGCCGATCACCGGATACGCGACCAGCGACGGCCTCTACGATCCGGTGGTGCACGAGATTCTGGAAGACGGCGCCGGCCGGCTCTGGATGAACAGCAATCGCGGCATCTTCTGGGTCCGGCGGGACGAGCTGAACGCCTTTGCCGATCACCGCACCCCCCGGATTCACTCCACCGCCTACACCGAGCGCGACGGCCTCCGGAACCGGGAAGGCAACGGGGGTTTCCAGCCGGCTGGGGCGAGGACGAGGGACGGGCGGCTCTGGTTTCCCACCCAGGACGGCATCGTCGGCGTGGACCCTACGCGAGTGACCCAGGGACGCGAGCCGCCTCCGGTCACCGTCGAGCAGATCACCCGCCGCGCGCGCGACGTGGATTTCACCTATACCGCGCTCACCTTCGTCGAGCCCGGCAACGTGCGCTTCCGCTACCGGCTCGATCCCTACGACCGGGACTGGGTCGACGCCGGCAGCCGGCGCACCGCGTTCTATACCCGGGTCCCGCCGGGCCACTACACCTTCAAGGTGGTGGCCAGCCAGGGCGGCGATCGCTGGACTCCCGCGGAAGCCACCGCGCCGCTCGACATCGCTCCATTGTTCCGGGAGACCGGCGCGGCCAAAGTCCTCCTCGCCCTCACCATCGCGCTGCTCGCCGCCCTCGCCTATCAGTGGCGGGTTAGGAGCCTGCGCCAGCGGGAAGCCGAGCTGACCGCCCTGGTGACAACCCGCACCGCCGCGCTGCAGCGCAACGAGCAGCAGCTCGCCACCCAGAACGCCAAGCTGGAGCAGCTGAACCAGATGCGCTCCCGGCTCTTCGCCAACCTGAGCCACGAGTTCCGCACCCCGCTCACCCTGATCCTGGGGCCGCTCAAGAGCCTGCTCGACGGACGCCACGGAAGCTTAAGTCCCGAGGCCCGCGTCCAGGGCGACCTGATGCTCCGCAACACCCAGCGCCTGCTCCGGCTGATCAACCAGATCCTCGACCTGGCTCGGCTCCAGGCCGGCAGCGTGACGGTCCACCGGCAGCCGGTCGAATTGGTGGGCTTCGTGCGCCTGGTCACCCAGGCCTTCACCCCGCTCGCCGAGCGCAACGGGATCGCGCTGGTCTTCCGGAGCGGGCTCAAAGGCCTCACCCTGAGGGCCGATCCGGAACAGCTCGAGAAGGTGGTGCTCAACCTCCTGTCCAACGCCGTGAAATTCACCGGCAATGGCGGGATCATCGATGTGTCGGTGGGCCGGGACGGCGGCACCGCGCTGATCACGGTGCGCGATTCCGGCGTCGGTATCGCCGCGGCCGACCTGACCCACATCTTCGAGCGCTTCTATCAGGCCGACAGCGCCGACACGCGGCGCTACGAGGGGAGCGGGATCGGGCTGGCCCTGGTGAAGGAGCTGGTGGAGCTGCACGGGGGCGAGATCGGCGTCACCAGCACGCCGGGTCAGGGCACCACGTTCACGGTGCGGCTCCCCGTGGATGTCGCCGGCATCGACGCAACGGCCGACCCATCCGTCACACCCTCCCCGGAGTTGAGCGAGCTGTACGCGCTCGAAACCTCATCCATCTCCCAGGACAGCAGCGAGGAAACCGGAGAGGAGGAGGGCGCCGAGGACCGGACCACGGTGCTCCTGGTGGACGACAATCCCGATGTGCGGGCCTATGTCCGCTCGGTGCTGGCGCCCCAGTTCCACGTCCTGGAGGCCGGAGACGGCAAGGCCGGCCTGGCCCTGGCCCGCGAGGCGCTGCCCGATCTGATCGTGGCCGACGTGATGATGCCCGAGCTCGATGGCCTGGGGCTCGGCCGCGCCCTCAAGTCCGACTCGATGACCGACGCCATCCCGATCATCCTGCTCACCGCGCGCGCCGAGTCGGCCGATCAGATCGCCGGGCTCGAGGCCGGGGCCGACGCGTACCTGGTGAAGCCCTTCGACCCCGGCGTCCTGACCGCCGCCGTGGCGAACCTGCTCCATCAGCGCCGGCGCCTGCGGGAGCGGTTTCGGCTGGGCGAATCGGCCCCGCCCGCCACCATCGCCGCTGCCCCCTCCGAGCTCGATCTCCGGCTGCGGCCACTGGTCGAGGCGCATTTGGTGGATCCGGAATTCGGGCCCGAGGCGCTGGCCGAGGCGGCCTCGCTCTCCTATCACCAGCTCTACCGCTCGCTCCGCGATGAGCTCGGCACCACGCCCAGCCGCTACATCCGAACCGTCCGGGCGGAGTGCGCCGCCACCCTCCTTAAACAGGGTGCCGGCAGCGTCACCGAGATCGCCTACGCGGTGGGATTCGAGTCCCTCTCCTACTTCCGGCGGGCCTTCCGGGAGCGCTTCGAGGCCACGCCGAGCGACTTTCTGGCCTCCGGTACAAAGCCCTAACTCTCACCAACACAATTCGTTAGTACCGCCTGCTAAATACCGTCCCCTGCCTGCAAGCATCGAGGGCGCGGGATTTCGCGTCGCCTCCTATCGTGGCACCGTCGCGATACCCCCGAGGACCCATGGTGACCCAGCAACCCGATTCCCCCGAACCCATCCCCGCCCCCACGCCGGATCCGGCGCCTCGCTCCGAGGCCCTGGAGGAGGAGTTGGCGATGCTGGAAGCGATCCTGCGCCTGGAGAAGAAGCAGCCGGCCCCCGTCGATCCTCAAAAGGACCGCCGCCGCGGAGACACCCCATGACCACGATCAGCAGCCGCGCCCGCGAGTGTCCCGCCTGCCAGACCCCGTTGCCCGAGGCGGCCCATTTCTGCAACAACTGCGGCGCGCCCACGCCCAGCGATCCGGGCACGCCGGAACGCACCACCGCCGCGCACGACCTGGGGGAGCTGGCCAAGGTCCGCCAGGCGCTGAGCGGCGTCTACTCCATCGAGCGGGCCCTGGGTGCCGGCGGGATGGCCACGGTGTACCTGGCCACCGATCTGAAGCACCGCCGCAAGGTGGCGGTGAAGGTCATGCGTCCCGAGCTGGCCCAGACCCTGGGCGCCGACCGGTTCCTCCGCGAGGTGGAGATCGCCGCGGCCCTGAGTCACCCCAACATCCTGCCGGTGTACGACTCCGGCCGGGCCGGCGAGATCCTCTACTACGTCATGCCGATGGTGGAGGGGGAGTCGCTCCAGGAAAAGCTCGCCAAGAACCGCCAGCTGCCCATCGAGGAAGCGCTCCGGATCGGCGCCGAGGTGATCGAGGCGCTGGCCTACGCGCATGAGCGGGGCATCATCCACCGCGACATCAAGCCCGCCAACATCATGCTGGCTCGGGGCCACGCCCTGGTCGCCGATTTCGGCATTGCCCGGGCCATGGACGCCGAAGGCAGCATCACCAAGACCGGCCTGGCCGTCGGCACGCCCCAGTACATGTCGCCCGAACAGGCCATGGGCGCCGGCGGGGTGGACGGCCGCGCCGACATCTACGCCATGGGCGCCGTGTTATACGAGATGCTGGCCGGAGAGCCGCCCTTCACCGGTCCCACCGCGCAGGCGATCATCGCCCGGAGCCTGGTGGACCGGCCCCGCAACTTGAGCTCAACGCGGGTTACGGTGACGGCGGCGCTGGCCGCCGTCGTCGACCGGGCCCTGGCCAAGAGCCCCGCTGACCGCTACCAGACCGCGGAAGACCTCGGCGCGGCGCTCCAGACCTCGAGCACCGACCCCGCCCTGCCTATCCCGTCATCCCGTCGTCCCGTCGCCCCGTCGTCACCTTCCCCCGTCGCGGTGTGGGGCACGTTCGCCCTCTCCGCCGCCCTCACCCTGGGCCTCTTCTACGGCCTGGTGAATCGCTGGGGCCTGCCGAGCTGGGTGCTCGCGCTGGCGGTGGTGCTGCTGGCGGTCGGAGCGGCGGTGCTGATCGTCACCGGGCGGGTCGAGGCGCGGCGGCAGGCCGGAGCCGAGATCTCCGGGCTGCTGAGCCGGTTCACCTGGAAGAACGCGATGCTGGGCGGCGTGCTCGCGCTGGGCGCCTGGGCCGTGCTGGTGACCGCACTCGTCATCAAGGGTCCCGGCGGCGCGGCGACCGGGGGCGCGGTGCGGCTGGCGGTGCTGCCCTTCGAGAATCGCGGCGCGGCGGACCAGGCCTATTTCGTGGACGGCGTCGCGGACCAGGTGCGGAGCAAGCTCACCGGGTTAGGTGCGGTCCAGGTCATCGCCCGGGCCAGCTCCGAGCAATACCGCCGGACCACCAAGAGCCCGCAGGAAATCGGAAAGGAGCTCGGCGTCGATTACCTCCTGGGCGCCACCGTGGCGTGGGACAAGAGCGGCGGCGCTGGCGGCCGGGTGCGGGTGAGCCCGGAGCTGATCGACGTGCGGACCGGCGCCTCCAAATGGCAACAGAGTTTTGACGCGGACATGACCGACGTCTTCCAGGTCCAGGGCAGCATCGCCTCCCAGGTGGCCGGCGCCCTTGGGCTGGCCCTGGGTTCCACCGAGCAGAAGGAGCTGGGCGAGCGTCCCACCGGCAACCTGGCCGCGTACGATGCCTACCTGAAGGCCCGCGCCATCGTCGCGAACGACCCGGCCGCGCTCCGGCGCCGGGCCGCGATCTATGAGCAGGCCGTGGCGCTCGATTCCGGCTTCGTCGACGCCTGGGCCGGCCTCGGCAGTACCCTCGCGAACCTGTACTACAACGGGATTCCCGACCCGGCCATCAGCGCCCGCGCCCTGGCCGCCGTCGAGCGGACCCGCCGCCTGGCCCCCGACGGGGCCGCGACCCACCTGGCCCTGGGGCGCTACTACTTCCTGGTCCCCCTCGACAATGCCAGGGCGGCCGAGGAGTATTCCCGCGCCCTCGCTATCCGTCCCAACGACGCCGATATCCTCAGGAATTCTTCGAACACCGACCTGGCACTCGGGAAGTGGGATGAGGCCCTGGCGAAAGCCGTCCGGGTCCGGCAACTCGACCCCCGCTCGCTCAGCGGGGCCCGGGCCCTGATGGCTCTCCAGGCCTTCCTGCACCACTACCCCGAGTCCCTGGAAACCGGCAATGCCGCGCTCGCCCTGGCGCCGGACGACCTCAACACCATCGAGACCCAGGCGAGCACCTACCTGATGCAGGGCGATCTCGCCGGGGCCCGCGCCGTGGTGGCGGCGGCGCCGCCGTCGGTCTCACCGCCCGATCTGGTGACCTACTTCGGGACCTACAATGATCTCTTCTGGATGCTCACCGACGAGCAGCAGAAGCTGCTGGTCCGGCTGACGCCCTCGGCGTTCGATGGCGACCGGGGGTCCTGGGCCATGGTGCTGATGCAGACCCACTGGGTGCGCGGCGACGCGGCCCTGACC
The DNA here is from genome assembly GCA_963762545.1 of uncultured Gemmatimonadales bacterium. GTDB lineage: Bacteria > Gemmatimonadota > Gemmatimonadetes > Gemmatimonadales > GWC2-71-9 > JABFSM01. Next base: position 18,787 of record CAVXLC010000008.1, read on the forward strand.
CGGGTCTACGCCGATTCGGCCCGCATCGAGCTGGAAGGCCAGCTCAAGGCCGCCCCGGGGAACTGGCAGCGGGAGGTGCTGCTGGGGCTCGCCATGGCCCATCTGGGGCGGAAGGAGGACGCGATCCGGCTGGGCATGGCCGGCACCGCGGCCGTGCCGATGGAGAAGGATTTCTCCAACGGGCCCTACGCCCAGTGGGTGCTGACCCGGATCCTGATATTGGTGGGAGAAAAGGAGAAGGCGATCGATCACCTCGAGGCGCTGCTCAAGGTGCCCAACCTGGTGACGCCGGCGTGGATCCGGATCGACCCGGCCTTTGCGCCGCTCAAGGGAAACTCGCGCTTCGACAAGCTGGCGGCCGGGGGCTAACCTCTCCGCTCCGGTCGACGCTTGGGCCGTCCTGCCTCCTGGCCAACGGGGTCCTGCTCGGCCACGGTCGCAGGTCTCGGGAAGGGACCCTACGGCGGCGTCGGCCGGACGGCCCGTCGCGCGCCCGTCGTCCTACCGCCTTACCGCCTTGCCGCCCTCCCGCCTTACCGCCCTCCCGCCTTACCGCCTTTCGCTATAGCGCTGCATTGCGCGTGAAATCGGTCCTGTCAGATCCGACGCGGGGCCCGAGCTTCGACCGGTGCCACGCGCTTGCCCATCCTCCCGCCGAGTCCCACCGCGTGGTCAAGCGGAAGACCTACCAGCGCCAACCTCGTAAAGACCTGCTGGGTAGTGGACCCGGAGGCCCGCCGGGTGGAGGTCTGGAGCGACTAGCCGGTCATACGGGGACGGCCCCGCTTGCACTATCCTACCAATCATCCTACCTTTGGTAGCATGACACCCTACCGGATTCCCGCCCCTCGCGTCGCCCGGGTCAGCGAGATGATGGCTCGGCCCGGCGCCAAGGCCAAAGCCTCGGTGACCATAGCCCGCGGGCTTCTCGACGCCGCCGATGTGGTCGCCGGTCCCGACGGACGCTCGGCGCTGATCGAGCGCGCCGTGCGGCAGTACCTCCGGCGCCTGGTGCGGAAGGCCCGCCATGAACGCGAGCTGGCGCTCCTCGACGCCCACGCCGCGCGACTGAATGCCGCGGCCGCGCGGGCGCTCGCCGACCAGGCCGAGCTCCCCGAGTGATCCGCGGCGAGATCTATCGCCTGGCACCTGCTCCCGGTGGAGACCCCAAGCGCTCCCGCTGCTACGTTGTCGTCAGCCGCCAGACCCTCCTGGATTCCCGGGCCGACAAGGTCATCTGCGCTCCCGTCAACTCGGCCTTTGTCGGGCTGGAAACCCAGGTGGCCGTCGGAATCGAGGAGGGACTCAAGCAGGCATCGTGCGTGAATTGTGATCAGCTGGTCCTCATCGAGAAGAGCCGTCTCACGAATTACGTCGGGAGCCTCTCCTCCCTGAAACTCCGCGCCCTGCGTGCCGCGCTCAGGGTGGGGCTCGATCTGGAGTAGGATACTCTCCCTCATAGCCCACGTCCCACCCGCCAGGCCGGCGGGAGATCAGCTCCCGCGGTTGCCCTCGGCAGGCAGCAATTGCGGCCTCCCAGACTTCCAGGGCCCCCAGCCTGACGGCGGCGTCAACGCCCACATTCTCCAGCAGCAGTCCCAGCATATTGATGCGCTCATTCTCGTCCAGGAAGACCTTGCCGTCCATTGACTCGAACTTTTCGGGCGTCAGATTCCAACGGCCCCAGAAGTCATCGGTCCAAGCTCTGCCCTCTCGCCGAATATCCCATCGAATCGTCATCTCGACCTCGGATTGCATGCGCCCCTACCTCAAAAACATTCCCGGTGACAAGATGGTGAGGGATTGCAGCGGCGATCTAACCGAAAAACTGCAGAGCAGCGGACGCGTAGCGTTTCATTGAAGAACCAGTCGGCCCGGCCCTCAGAAGTGCCTGGGAGTTCCGGCTGCCGCACCACCCGCCGAAGCAACCTCTCCGCGGGCTCGGCGTGGGACGCGCCCGCTGACCACCGCTGCGGAGTCTGGCGCGCGGCCGCGGCCGGCGAGCGGCTGCGGGGCCCGAGCGAGCGCGTCAGTGGCGGGCGCCGAGCGGCGGACCATGGGAATGGCTGCCACTGCAGCGCCGCGAGGGTCAGCCGCACCGCGAGCCGGGACCGGCCGCGCGTGGCGATCGGTCAGCCGCACCGCGAGCCGGGACCGGCCGCGCGTGGCGACCGGTCAGCCGCACCGCGAGCCGGGACCGGCCGCGCGGGCGACCGGCCAGGCCGCACCGCCCGCCGAGCCAGGCCGCCCCGCGGCCAGCGCCGCCAGCGTAGAGATTATTCCTCTGGTGACATATGCCCGGGCAGGAATAATTCTCGAGAATGGCCCCAGAGAGACATAGGGACCGGTTCCGGCCGTCCGCCCGTCCCCTCGCCACTCACGGCTTCACAAACACCATGTCCCCGGTCTGGGCATTCAGATAGAACTTCTCGCCCCGGGAGTTCTGATTGATCACGTGACCCTCGGCGTCCACGCCCAGGATCTGCACCCCGCCGCCGTACTTCACCGGGCTCCACTTGACCATCCGGTTGGGAGAGACACCCCGCAGGTAGACCATGTCGCCCGTGGCCGGATCCAGCTGGAACATCTGCCCCTGCGCGTTCTGATAGACCGGCTGCCCGTTCTGCATGGCCACAATCGTCTGGGTCGAGGCCAGCTTGTCGTACCGGCCGGCGTACTTGATGCAGCACCCCAGCTGTCGCACCACCTCGGGCGCCGGCCGGATGGCATCGGGCCGTTGCGCCGCCAGCTCCGGCGCGGCGACCAGAGCGGACAGCAGGACAATGCGTTTCATCGGGCGTCTCCTGTGAGCGTGAGTAAAGTCCCGCGGCAGGTCACCGACCCGCAGCGGCAGCGATAGTCCTCCGCATCGATCCCCGCATTGTCGGCGCCGGGGGCCGGCGCCAGCTTGTAGTCGAAGGTCAGCTCCTCCCCCTCCGCCACGTCCCGCATCGCGTACAGGTACGCCCGGCCGTCGAAGACGTAGGTCTCGCAGTTGGGCTCGCAGCTGTGGTTCACGAACCGGGCCTCGTTGCCGTCCTGGGCGCCGTCGATCGCGGTGACCTCGTCCACCGCGAGGGTGTAGCGCGAGGCGGTCTCCCCGATGGGAATCCGCTTGCCGGTGTACTCCACGATCCGGGTGCCCCGGGGTATCGGCCGCTTGGCGAATACCCCGGTCCCGTCGATCCGGGAGTGGTCCACTCTGATGAAGTCGCGGTTCATACGGACGAGAGTAGTCCCCAACCCTCATCTGCGGATCAGTTGCGCGTCACCCCGGGATCATCCCCGGTAAGTCGTACCCTCCCACCGACTTACCAACCTAGAGCCTTTCCATCACCTTTGCCATCAGGGCCTTCACCTGCTCCATCGTCAGTGTCTTGAACCCCATCGTCACCGCCACATCGTTCTTCACCGCCACGAATGACACCCCGCCCAGGATCGCCCCCTCGGCCCACGGCCCCGTCACCAGCGTATCGTGTACCAGGCCGCCATTGTCGTTGAGATGAATCCCCTGGGTCTTCGCCAGCCCCTTGAGCACCCCCATCATCTTCGCCATGTCGGGATCCTTGGTCGCCGTGGGCGCCTGCTGAGGCACGCCCACACCGCCCAGCACCGCGCCCATCACCTGCTTCCCCCCCGCGAAATTCTCGAAGCCATGCCGCCAGCTCACGCTGATCGAAAGCTCGGTCGGTCCGCCATTCGCGTTCAGGTGATAGAGACAGTCGGTGCTGGGCCCGTGCCCACTCGGCACCGGCGCCCCGTCCAGCGACGCCCCGTTCGCCGCGAAATCCGCCGCGGTCAAGAGCGCGCAGGCGTCCCCCGTCTCCCGTTGTTTCGGCGCCCCCGCCACCGCCGCCGCCCCATTGTAGGCCAGCAGGTGCCCCACCCGCTCCAGCGCCTTCGAGCTCAGGTCCGCCGCCGCCGCGATCCCGCCCTTGGCCGCAGCCACGTCCGCGGTGACCAGCACGTTCTCCTTCACCGCGAAGAACTTCCCCGGGCCCATCCACCGCGCCTCGTCCCAGGTGCCCTCGAGCGTGTCGGTCTTGCCGTTGTTGTCGGTGAAGACCTGATTCACCAGCGATCCCATCATTCCCATCACCTTCATCTCCATCTTGCCATCGGTCCATTCCACTTCCATGGTGATGTAGCGCCCGTCGCTGCCCAGGAACTTGCACAGCTTTCCATCCGCCGCCGGATCACCCGGGTCGTCCGCCCGATACGGCGCGTGCGCCAGCGGCCCCAGCCACTTCTCCGCCTCGGCCTGGGTCACCAGCCGGCAGGGGTCCTGATCGTCGCCCACCGACGTCGTCGCGGCCGCGGCGCCACCGGCGCCCGAGGCGTCCTTCTTGGCGCACGCCGCGATAGCCGCCGCCGCACAGAAGACGACAGCGAATCGAGATGAGTTCATTCTGGTTCTCCAGTGTTGTTTCCTCAATCCTCAATCCTCAATCCTCAATCCTCAATCCTCAATCCTCAATCCTCAATCCTAGCATCTCACCAGCTCCACCCGCCGGTTCCGTGCCCGCCCCTCCAGCGTCCCGTTCGGCGCCAGCGGGCGCGCCAGCCCCACCCCCGCAGTCTTCAGCCGCGCCGCCCCGATCCCGTAGCGTTCCACCAGCCGCTGCTTCACCGCCGCCGCCCGCCGCGCCGACAGCTCCTGATTGTATGTCGCCCCCCCGATGCTGTCGGTGTGCCCCTCGATCGTCAGGGTCCAGTCGCCGTGCTGCCTGAGCACCCCCGCCACCTGCAAGAGCGTCGGGTCCGATTCCGGCGTCACCGTGGCGCTGTTGTAGGCGAAGTAGATCCCGTAGGTTTGCGCCCGGCACGCGCCGGTGAGCGCCGCGTCGAGCTGCTTGCCCGCATCCACCGGCGCGGTGTCCAGCGTCCCCAGCCGCACGTGGTACGCCTTGGCGCCGATCACCTGCTCGATCCGGAGCACCCACGCAAAATCCGGATCGTCCAGATACCAGTTCTCGGCCGGCACCTCCATCATCGGGGAAGCCCGGAAGAACGTTCCCCGGGTGTGCAGCGCCTTCACCGTGACCGGCCTTCCGTCCAGCACCACCGTGAGGGTATCGGTGCCCACCAGCTCCTGGTTCCCCTGCACCCGGTAGATCTGGTTGATGTCCGGCATGACCACGTAGCTGGCCACGTCGTTCGCCCGGCCGTCGCGCTTGAGCTCCTGGTAGACCCGCTTGCCCAGGGCCATGATGGTGCGGTTGCGGATATGTTCGAGCGGGTTGACCCCCGCGCCCACCCCCACCGCGCGCGCGCCCAGCCACTCTCGCCGCGATACCGTGTCGGGCAGGATGGTCCCGCCCTTGCCGAGGTCGTCGAGGAAATAGCTCTTGAAGATCGTCTGATTGGTGTCCACCGAGACGACCGTCACCAGGAACTGCTTGTCGTACGACCGGTCGGTCTGCAGGTGGGAATAGTTGAGCACCATCCCGGGCCGCGCCGGAATCCTCTGCGCCGAGAGCGGCCCCGCCAGGACCAGCGCCGCGACCGCGGCCGCGGTCAGCCGCATTTGTGACCTGGCGGGTTGTACCAATCCCAGTTCTTGGACGGGCCGGCCTTCCGCTCGCCCTGGTAGAGCGGGAAGCCGAGAAACGACGCGCTCACCCCCACGTTGAAATTGGCGGTGAGCTGCTCGTGGGAGCACTGGATGATCCCGGTCGTGCCGGTGAACGTGGAGCCCGACGCCACCACCACGTCGAAATAGCCGGTGATGTTGCTGCCGATGATCCCGAATCCCAGCGCGATCCGCGGCACCTGGAGCGCGATCATCAGCCCCGACACCCCGATCCCGGTGATCTTCTCCTCCGGTCCCTTCTGCGCCTCGGCCACCGGCTCGCCCGCCTCCCCGCTCACCCCGCCCGGCGTGATGATCAGCGTGGCGCCCTTGGCGAAGTCGATGTGCCGGTGCCCGCTCGCCGTCGCATGCCGGCTGGTGAGCGCCGGCTGGATCTGCGCGTTGACCCCCACCTCGAGAAACATCGGCAGCCCGCCGACGATCACCGGCACCCGGAAGGTGACCGGGACCTCCAGGTGGGTGTGCTTCGCCAGCACCGCCTCGTTGAGCCGGATCGCCCAGAAGATGTCGCCGATCAGGTGGAACTCCGGCTGCTCGATCTGCGCACGGTCCAGCTTGCCCCCGGTGATCGAGATGTCGCCCCTGGACCGGAAGCCGGTGACGGTACCCGCCGCCGTCACCTTGACCGCGGTCAGCGCGGTGAGTCCCGCCCACACCGACTTCGCGCCATCGGCGAAGCTGCTCGGCACCTTGGGCATGGCCGGGAGCTTGGGCTTGATGTCCGTCGAGCTCCGGCTCGGCTTGCCGTACTTCTTCTCGTACTCCGCCTCGGCGTCCTCCTCCTCCTTCTGGGCCTGCTGCTCATTCGAGTTCTTGGGGATCGGCGCGTGGACGCCGGGACCCGTCCCGCTGGTCATCTTGGTCTCATCGCGGATCTCCTTGGCCTTCTTCTTTCCTGCCTCGGCCTCCTTGTCGCGGGCCTCCTGCTGCTTCTTGACCCAGTCCTCGAATTTGCCGCCTGCCTTGAACACCGGGTCGTACTCTCCCGGCAGTCCCACCGGCTCTTCGGCGTCCTGTCCCCAGGCGAACTGGGCGTAGAAATTGAGCGCGTCTTCCGCCGCCGCCCCGAAGGCCATCGCGACCCCGAATTCTCCGACCTTGAGCTTGAACGATTCGGTGTACAGGGTGGGGGGATCCTTCGCGGCGCTGTCCGGCTCGGCCGGTGCGGTGTCCTGCGGTGCGAAGGCGGCCAGCCGGAAGGGCGAGGGACGCGGCGTCGGCAGGCCGAACCAAGCCTTGGTGAACCTCACCGAATCCTCCGGCTTGGGCACTCGGATCGCCATGGCGCCCTGGAGCAGGTGGGCCGGCGCGTCCCAGGTGATCTTCGCGTCGGTGACCGCGTCGGTGAGCTGGGCCTCCTCGGTGGTGAGCACGATCTCGTCGCCCGCCTGCGCCACTCTGGTAACCCGGCGGATCGCCAGCCCCCAGACCAGCACCACCGATCCGACCTCGATCCGCCGGACCGCGGGCTCCTCGGCGTCGAAGCGCCAGGTCACCCCGTCCCAGCTCGCCGAGTGGAGGGAGCGAAGGGCGGCGTTACGGCCGATGACGACGGTCCGGGGCGCGTAGGTGACATCCACCTTGGCATCGGCGACGGTGTCCACGTAGCGCAGGTAGTGCTGCAGCGAGGCCCGGTCGCCCCGCAGCATGCCGCCGGCCGGAAAGAGGACCCCCGGCTCCGGGCTCGAACCCTGGGCTTCGGCTGGCCCTGGGGATGGGCCCGGGGCCGGGGGCCCGGCGTCAGGAGCGCGCTTGCAGGCGGGGAGAGCGAGGAGTGCGAGGGGGAGAGCGAACCGAAACGCTTTCGTCCGTGGCATCGATTCCTCCAGACCAGGACTCTGGCAGCGGAGCCGGTTCCACAAAATAGTAAACTTCGGCCGATGCAGCGTCCCCCTGCCGAAACGAAAAAATCAATGCCGATTTGGCCGCGGAAACCTGAATTCACGCTGCCGGCTCCGCCAGTACCAATGGTCCCCACGGTGGCCAAGCCACTCGCAGCCGAACGAGGCGGCCCGTCTGGGCGGCGGCGGCCTTCCTCGGCGAGCGGTGCGAGCGACGCGAGAGACTGGAACGGCGGCCGCGCGGCGAGCGGCTGCGGGGCCCGAGCGAGCGCGTCAGTGGCATCTCCCCGCTACGGAGTTCCGGGCTGAGAGCCACTGCGGCGCCGCGAGGGTCGGCCGCACCGCGAGCCGCGGAAGGCCGCCGACGGCGGCCGCCGGAAGGCCGCCGCAAGGCCGCCGGACGGCCCGAGACTAGGGCGCCGAGTCCCGCGCCAGCAGCGCCCGGAGCACCGAGCCTGGCGCCAGAAACGCCGATCCGTGCCGGATCCCCCGCGGCGTCCTGAGCGAATCCCGGAACGGCTCGAACGTCACGAAGTCCCGGGTCCGCACCGCCCCGTAGTGCCCCCGGGTGTACTCGTCGTAGTAGACGTACCACCACCCCCCGGTGTGCAACACCGACGGCCCCTCGGTGTGCAGATCCGTGAACGCCGGCGACGCCGGCCCGTACGGCCCGGTCGCGTGCGCCGCGCTCGCCACCCGCAGGTTCCGCCGCTCCGGGTAGAACGTCTCGTCCTTCATCACCAGGAAATACCGGTCGCCCACCTTGGCGATCGTCCCGTCGATCGCGCTGAACCCGCCGTCGTACAGCAGCTTCGCCTTGGAATACTTCTTCCAGTCCTTCGTCGTCGTGTAGTACAGCCGGTGATCCGCCCGGCCCCGGTCGGTCTTCTGCGCAATCGAGTCGCTGGCCGGAAACCGCCCCGGTATCGACGAGGCCCACACGATCACGTACTCCCGCCGCTCGTCGTCCTAGAACAGATCCGGCGCCCAGGTGTTGAGCGTGTGAGGTTCCTGCGCCATCACCGGCACCTTCGCCTGCGCGCTCCAGTGGATCAGATCTCGGCTGTGGGCCACCCCGATCGCCTGGTCGGTCCACGAGATCGTCCACACCAGGTGGAAGGTCGAGTCCGGCCCGTACAGGATCGACGGGTCCCGCATCAGTGCCGCGGTGGTGTTCCACTCCTGCCACCCGATTCCCCGCCCCGTCACCGCGGGCGCGATCACCGATCTTCCCCCGTTGAGCGGCAGCCAGGTGATCCCGTCTCGGCTCCACGCCAGGTGGACCCCGTCCTCACCGTTCCGGGTGAAGTAGGAAAACAGAAACGCGGCATCGGACGGCGCGGGCGCCGGAGGGGCAGAGGGGGCGGAAGGGGCGCATGCGCCCGCCAGCAGGGCGAGCGCCAGGGCGGCTCTCATCCTTTCATCCTCCTCAGCTGCTCCTCCACCTTCTCCGGCACCAGCATCCCGTCCGCGATCGCCGCCACCTCCTCCGCCTCCCGCCAATGCCGCTCCAGCAGCCACAGGTGGGTGGTCAGGAACAGCCGCTCCTGGTCCTCGTTCGCCGCCAGCTCGAACGCCAGCCGCTGATACGCCGGCATGTCCGCCAGCGACTCCCCGAAGTTCATCGGGTCGTAGAGCCCGACCCGCTGCCGCGCCTCCAGCGCCTTCCGGCGATCCTCCCGCTCCGCGAGAAACGCCGGATCGGACCCGGTCTCCGCTCCGGAGAACGGGCTGCCGCACACCCCGATCCAGTCCACCGCGTCGCGGAGCTCCGCCGCTCGGCCCGCCCGGCGATTGAGCACGTTGAGCGCCACCGACGCCACGCGCATGCCGTCCGCCCCGCTCAGCACGAGCCGCTCGGTCCCCGCCGGCACCTCGGTGGCGTCCCCATCGTTCCCGATCAGCGGGACGTCGAGCGACCACGGACGCCCTTCCCGGCTAGGGTTCCATCGGATGTGCGGGAGATGCCGCCGCCGGATCACCAGACCGCGCTCCGGCAGGTCCAGCACCCGCCGTTGTCCCTGTCCCTTCCGCCATGTCCGGTAGATGGTCCGCCCGATGGTGACGGTGAAGAAGCTGGCTCCGAGCGCCAGGGGGATCCCGATCACCGCCGCGCCCAGCGCCGCCGCCCCCGTCGCGCCGGCGACGAGGGCCCTCTGCCGGCGCCGCCTCATCCGGGGACCGTAGCGCCACGCCGCGAATTCGGGTCGGAGCGCCGGGCCGATCCGCACCAGTTCCAGCCCGCTCGCGTGGGTGGCCAAACCGATATGGTCGGTGGAGAACCGCACCCGGGTACCCCGGAAGGCCCGCTCACATTCCTCGATCGGCTCCCAGCGCTCCTCGATCGGCGCCAGGTTCCACCCGCCGCAACCCCGGCACACCGCCCAGAGCCGACCCTTCCGCGCGTCGAACGCCAGCGTCCGCCCCACCGGGAAATGCTCGATGAGCGGGTTCGCTCCCAGAGGGGAGCGACAGAAAATGCACGCGGAGTACATGCACCCGGAATCTACCCGTCGGTCAGGCACCCGGTGCATGCCCTCACGAGGATCGGCGGACCTGGTAGCCCCCGGGGGAAGGTCGGCCGGCGGGCGTGGAGGGCAGGCGCTGCGGCGCCCGGGACCTGGCACTCCCCGCCGGGCGGCCGCGGGTCACGGCGCCCGGATCGCCCGCGCCAGCACCTTCTCTTCGGCGATCCCCTCGACCTCGAACCCCACCACGCGACCCCCCTCTACCCGGAACGTGATCAGCTCGTCGGCCTCCACCCCCACCAGCCGTCCGTTCTTGTACTGCCGCGCGTGAAACCCGTCGCCCCCCGCGGGCACCAGGTCGAATGCCCGATCGAGCCCCGCCTCCACCCACTCCGCGCTGGTCACGACCCAGAGACTGGCTCCACGGAGGGTGATCTCGTATCGGGCCGGCGCCGCGGTCGCGTCATCCGCCGAGCGGATCTGGTAGACCCCGGCATAGATCGCCAGCGGATGCGCCGGCGCCGGCGCCCCGGGCGGGGCATGTACCTGGATCCGCATCGATACCGCGGTGCCGGCCCACTGGAACCGGAGCGTCGCGCCCACGGGCGTCACGTCGGGGAAGGAGAACGTGAGCAGCTCCACCGGGGGAGCCCGGTTCGCCGGGACGCTGAAGCGGAGCTGCTCGTCGGCCGGACCCGGGTGGGAGACGTGGAAGCGCCGCGCCGACCGGCTCAGCGTCACCACGAAGCTGTCCGGCCCCGGGATCATCCACACCGAATACTTCCCGCTCGGCAGCGGTTGGCCCTCGATCGTGACGTCGTGATTCACCTCGAGCGTCGTCGCCCAGTTGGCCCCCGGCGTCCACAGCCTGCCCCACCGCACCAGCGATCCGAAGATCTCCCGCCCCCGCACCGAGGGGCGGTAGTACTCGATGGCCATCGTGGTGCTGTCGACTCGTTGGGTGACCGTGCCGAAGGGGCTGGCGAGTTGCTGGGCCCGCGCCGTGGTGACCGGAGTCAGCAGGGAGACCGCCGCGAGAGCGGTGGGAATCAGGCGGCGCGGGGCGCGGGTGCGTGGCATCATGTCCTTACTCGAAGGCGTCGGCGAGCGCTCTCGGGAATATGGTCCCGGTCCGCACCGCGGCGCGACCGGTGTTGGCGCTACCAAGGTGCGGCGGCCGCGGCCGGCGGGCGGCTGCGGGGCGCGAGCGAGCGCGTCAGTGGCGGGTGAGCCCAACCCAGCAGGGAGCTTCCGGCCACTGCAGCGCCGCGAGCGTCAGCCGCACCGCCCGCCGAGCCAGGCCGCCTGAAGAAAGCGTCGGCCGCACCGCCCGCCGAGCCAGGCCGCCTGCTGCCACTGCGGCGGCCCCACCCGGGGCCCGGTGCCGAGCCCTATTCGGCCTTGAGGGCGCGAACCGGCTCCACCCGCGTCGCCCGCCGGCCCGGAATCCAGCTCGCCACCGCCGCCACGCCGAGAATCGTCACCCCCGTCACCACGTACACCGTGACATCCAGCGCCGAGGTCCGGAACAACAGCGGCGTGATCCGGCTCGACAGCGCCAGCGCCAGCGCGACGCCCAGCACCGTCCCCACCACTGCCGTCACCATCCCGTTCCCCAGGATCAACCCCATCAGCCGCGACGGTGTGGCGCCCAGCGCCGCCCGGATCCCCAGCTCCTGGGTCCGCTGCGTCACCGCGAAGCTGAGCACGCCATAGAGCCCGATCGCCGCGATGACCAGGCTTAACCCGCCGAACACCGTCAGCATGCTCGCGCCCAGCCGCCACGACCGCGCCCGCCCGTCGACCAGGTCCTGGTAGGGCCGCAGCCGCACGTACGGCAGGTCGGGACGGATCGCCAGCAGCTCCCGCCGGATCGGCTCCGTCCACCGCTCCGGATCTCCCGACGTTCGCACCAGCATCGTCTGCGGCACCCCGAACTCCGTGTCCTGCGCCAGCGGCGTGAAGTAGAGCAGGAACGGCTTCTCGGTTTCCTCCAGCGCCTGCCGGTGCAGGTCCGAGACCACCCCCACCACGGTGGTGCACAGCTTCTTCTCCGTGCGCACCAGGCACTGACCCAGCGGATCCCGCCCCGGCCACACCGTCCGTGCCATCAGCTCGCTCACCACCGCCACCGGCTCCGCGTCGGCCCGGTCGTCGGCATCGGTGAGCAGCCGGCCCTTGAGCAGCCGCACGTCCAGCGCCTCCAATAACCCGCGGCCGGCCCGGATGTAGTACGGCCCGCCCCCCGGCTGGTCCGGAATGCTGTCCCCGCCCGGCAGCCCCACCGGCTCGGCCCAGCTGCCCATGAACGGCGCCCCGATCGAGAGCCCCGCGGCCCGGATTCCCGGAATCTTCCGGATCCGGTCGGCCGCCTCCTGGTAGAACGCCTTCACCTCCGCCCCCGTCGCGCCCTGGCTCTGCAGATCGACCGTCACTACCGCGAGCTGCCCCGGCGTGAATCCCAGGTCGAGTCCCTGGATCGCGCCGAGGCTCTTGAGGAAGAGTCCCGCCCCGATCAGCAGCGCGGTCGAGAGCCCGGTCTGCAGCAGCAGTAGACCGGTGCGCAGCTTCCTGGAGTGCGCCGCGGTGGCTCGGACCCCGCCGTGCAGTTGCGCCGCCACGTCGCTCCGGGTGCCCCGCCAGAGCGGCAGCAGCCCCGCCACTACCGCCGACAGCAGCGTCGCCACCCCCGTCACCAGCAGCACTCGGCCGTTCACCGCGCTGCCCTCCCAGGCGTACCCCGGCAGCAGCACCGCGCGCAGCAGGCCGCTCCCGAACCGCACCAGCACCAGCCCCAGCGCGAACCCTAACCCGGCGAGCAGCAGGCTCTCGGTCAGCAGCTGCCGCAGCAGCCGGCCCCGCGACACCCCCAGCGCCAGCCGCACCGCGATCTCCCCCCGGCGCAGCAGCCCGCGCGCCAGCACCAGGTTGGCGATGTTGGCGCAGGCGATCACCAGCAGCATCACGGTGACCCCCAGCAGCCACGCCGCCACCCGGCCGGTGTTCCCCTCCGAGCCCGACAGCGACGCGCCGGTCAGCCCCGCGAAGCTCGCCACCGCCTTCTTGTGGAAGTCGCCCTTGGAGTCGGCGTGGCCCTCCCGGTACCCCTTCGTGGCATCCTGCGCCGCGGCACCGTCGGCGATGCCCGGCTTGAGCCGGGCCAGGATGCGGAGCCACTGCGAGCCCCGGTTCGTTCGCCAGCCGTCGTCCCCGAACGCCGTTTTCTCGCTGGTGGACATCGGCACCCACAGGTCCACCGCCGAGAGCTCGGTGCCGGTGAATCCTTCGGGGGCCACCCCGATCACCGTGAAGGGCTTCTTGCCCAGCTCGAGGGTCCGGCCTAACACGGCCGGGTCGCCCCCGAACCCCGACTTCCAGAATCCGTGCGACAGGACCACCACCGGCGTGCCCGACGGCGCCGCGTCTTCCGCTTCGTCGAACAGCCGCCCCAGCAGCGGATGCACCTGGAGCAGCGGGAAGTACTGGCCGGTGGCCTGGGTGACGTGGACCGGCCGGGCCGACGCCCCGCTGCCGTACGAGGAGATCACCTCGTCCATGGCGGCCACCTGCTGGAAGCTCCGGGTTCGGTCCCGGAAGTCCTCGAACGTGGGATACGCCATGACCGGGCTCGCCCCGATCAGCCCCTGGATCCACCGCGCCACGTACACCCGCCGCACCTGCTCCGGATGCCCGATGCCGGCCGGCGGCCGGAACAGCAGCCGGTCGGTGAGCCCGAACATCGTCGCGTTGGCCCCCAGCGCGATCCCCAGCGTCAGGATCACCACCAGCGCGAAGCCCGGGGCCCGCCGCAGCCCGCGCCAGGCGTGGACCAGGTCCTGCCGGATCCCTTCCATCTTCACACCTCCGATGCGCTCGACCAGACGGAGACCGGTGGCCCGGCGCACCGCCGAGAGGGAGCGGGTTAGGGTGATGCTCGCCCGCGCGCCCAGCCGCGACGCCCCGGTCGCCCCGTCCCGCAGCTGCTTCGCGAATCCCGCGGCCGACGCCGGACGCCGCGCCGGCTCCAGCGCCATCCCGGCCAGCACCGCCGCCTCGAGCCCCGTCGGCACCTCCGGCGCGTAGTCCCGGATCGGCGGCGGCGCCTGGAAGAACCGCTTCGAGACGATCGCCTCGGTGCTGGTCCCCTCGAACGGGGTGTGCCCGGTCAGCATCTCGTACGCCACGCACGCCAGGCTGTACACGTCGGACCGCGGGTCCAGCTCCCGCTCGCCGCTGGCCTGCTCCGGGCTCACGTACGCCGGCGTCCCCGCCGAGAGGTCCAGCTCCTTGCGGAGCGTCCAGGGCAGCACCTCGGTGTGCAGCTTCCGCGCGATCCCGAAGTCCATCACGTAGGCGTGCTGCTCGTCCACCAGCACGTTCTCCGGCTTCACGTCGCAGTGCAGGATCCGCTGCCGGTGGGCGTGCTCCAGCGCCGCCGCGACCCCCCGGGTTAGGACCATCACCTCGTCCACCGGGAGCCGGGTGCCCGCGGTCAGCCGGGCCCGGAGCGAGCCGCTCCGGACGTACGGCATCACGTAGAACGGGTGACCGGCGGCCTCGCCCGAGTCGAACAGCGGCAGGATATGGGGGTGCTGCAGCTGGGCGACGGTGGCGATCTCCCGGAGAAACTGGGTCACCCCGATCCCGCTCACCGCCTCGGGACTGATCACCTTCACCGCGATGGTCCGGCCGTGCCGCACGTCTCGGCCCAGGTACACCGCGCCCATGCCCCCCTGCCCCAGCTCCGAGTCGATCAGGTAGCGGTCCGCGATGGCTCGGCGGAAGTCGGTGTCGGCCCACGGGGCGATGCCGGCCTCGATCTCGAACAGCTCCTCCAGCGGGAGCCCGAACGTCTCCAGCATCCGCACCCGGGTCCGCGGCGACGGAAACGGGTGCTTCCCGTTCACGATCTCCGACCAGTGTCCCCGGCTCAGGCCCAGCTTGAGGGCCCAGTGATTCTGGCTGAGTCTGCTCTCGGCCAGGAGCTGGAGGAGCCGGGGATGTTTCAGGCGGACACGCATGTCCAGAGGCCTCCTGAGCCGGGGGAAAGACAAGCTATGAGGTGGGATGCGCGGCGTGTAGCGGGGGTTGGCCGGAAAGTGTTCGAGAATGTTCGATCCGGGCGACGAAGAGTGCACCGGGACCGCGCGGCGAGACCGTGCGCCAGGACCGCGCGGCGGCCGCGGCCGGCAGAGCCAGGCCGCCTGAAGAAAGGGTCAGCCGCACCGCCCGCCGAGCCAGGCCGCCTGAAGAAAGCGTCAGCCGCACCGCCCGCCGAGCCTGGCGCCCGGCGAAGCTCGAGTCGGCGGCGCGGAGGGCGGGGGGTCCCCGGAGGGGGCGTCAGTGCGCTCTCGAACGAATTGCGACCAGCGGACCTGAAGCAGCGCACTGCAGGCCCCGACGGGGAGCACCCCGCCCGAGCACCGCGGAGCGACCGCCCGAGCACCGCGGTGAAACCGCCCGAGCACCGCGGTGAAACCGCCCGAGCACCGCGGTGTGGCCGCGGGAGACACCGCGGAGAACCCGCGACTGGAGTCGGCGGCGCGGAGGGCGGGGTGTCCCCGGAGGGGGCGTCAGTGCGCTCTCAAACGAATTGCGACCAGCGGGCCTGAAGCAGCGCACTGCAGGCCCCGACGGGGAGCACCCCGCCCGAGCACCGCGGAGCGACCGCCCGAGCACCGCGGAGCGGCCGAGCACCGCGGTGCCGCCCGAGCACCGCGGAGCGGCCGAGCACCGCGGAGCGGCTGCGGTCCGGCTACCGCGGAACCAGAATCCACCAATTCCGCCCAAACGGATTGTAGCGGATATCCCGGGCGCAGAAGCGCGGCAGATCGATCACCGTCTCCTCCTCGGTGGCCGAGACCCGCCGCGCCGTCAGCAGCAGATCGAGCTCCACCGCACCGGTCACCAGGCCGCTGGTGCCTCGGCAGATGTTCCGGGCCCGGCCGGCGACCACGATCGGGTCACAGGCGATCCGGGCCAGCGTGCGTCCGCTCAGCGATACCTCGATGGTCGAGCCATCGGCGCGATGCACCACCGCCCGCCCCCGACACACCACCCCCGCATCCACCATGTGCAGCGAATAGAGCCTTCCCTCGCCAGTGATCGCCGCATCGCCGGGGATGAGAACCGGGGGGAGCTGCATCAGCGAGAATGCCAGCATCACTCCGTACACCGCGGGCCTCGCCCTGAAACGGATCAGCCGGGCCAGCAGCGACGGCTCGGGCTCCCCGCCGGGGATGAGGCGTGCCAGCGGAAAGATCGTGAGCAGCAGGAGCATCACCGTCGGGAAGAAGAATCCCACCTGCTGCCAGGACACCGCGTGGAACACCAGGAGCTGGACCAGTGCACCCCAGAAGACCCGGCGATTCCTGGCGAGGAGTCCCCAGCTCACCCCGAGCTCGAGGACGATGGCATAGATGCAGACCGGCACGGTGAGCGCGGCGGGGATGATCCACGACCGGGTCGGGAGCGCGGCACCGGAAATCCAGTCGGCGTTGAGCTTGAGCGTGCTGGCCCAGACGTAAAACAGCACCAGCAGCACCCGCAGCGCGTCCCGCTTCGAAGGAACCAGGAGGAAGACCGCCGAGACCCACAGGATCATGTAGTGCTGGTTCAGGCGCAGCCGGAAATCGAGCGCGAGAAACAGCAGCTTGAACACGGTGAGGCCGGCCAGGCCGGCGTAGGCGGCCCGGAAAAAGCGGGGGAAGAGAAACAGGCCGGCGACGCCGAGACCGACGGCGAAGTAGCCCCGCAGCAGCCAGATCAGCGACTCCGTCGGGAGGACCCGGAGCGCCTCGCATCCCGGAACCAGCGGCCAGCAGATCGACTCCGCGCCCCGGGCCACCAGGCTGGTCGCGTTGATCTGCCGCCAGTGCAGCATGGTCAGCGCGTGGGTGAGCGCCAGGGCGCATCCGAACAACCGGAGCGCGGTATCGTCCCGGATTTCGCGGAGCCGCCCGGCGAAGCCGGTGCCTGTCACAAGAGCGCCCGGTCTCCTGGAAGAGATCGGGCGCTCGGGTGACACCGGGTGATCCGTCAGTTCAGGCCGGCGGCCTCAATCCGGGAACGGGGAGCTGCTGACGCCCGTGACATCCCGCGTGATGGCGCCGAGGGTCGGGCCGGGGCTGAGCACGGGAGCCGTAAAGGTCTTCTTCATCGATCCTCCATGGGGAGTAGGTGCTTGGGAGAAGCTACCGTCCCGGCCCGGAGTCGTCAAACCTGGGATCGTGCAGCCAGCGAGCCAGGCCGCCCGGCGAATCGCGAGTCGGCGGCGCGGAGGGCGGGGGGTCCCCGGAGGGGGCGTCAGTGCGCTCTCGAACGAATTGCGACCAGCGGACCTGAAACAGCGCACTGCAGGCCCCGACGGGGAGTACCCCGCCCGAGCACCGCGGCGAGACCGCCCGCCGAGCCAGGCCGCCCCGCCGCGAAGAGACCGGCGACTGGCGTCGGCGGCGCGGAGGGCGGGGGGTCCCCGGAGGGGGCGTCAGTGCGCTCTCGAACGAATTGCGACCAGCGGACCTGAAACAGCGCACTGCAGGCCCCGACGGGGAGCACCCCGCCCGAGCACCGCGGAGCCACCGCGGAGCCACCGCGAGCTACGGCCGCAGGAACACCACCCCCCCCTTCATCACGAACCGGACCCGCCGCACCGCCTCGATCTCCGTGAGCGGGTCCCCCGCCAGCGCGATCAGATCGGCCTGATATCCCGGGGCGATGCTGCCGATCTCCTCCCCCAGGCCCAGCGCGACGGCGTTCCGGGAGGTGGCGGTCACCAGCGCCTCCATCGGCGCCTCGCCCGCCTCGCGGACCCGGCACACTAGATCCTCGGCGTTCCGTCCATGGGCCCCGGCGGTCGCATCGGTGCCGTAGAGCAGCTTGAGTCCCGGAATCGCGAGCGCGGTGCGGACCAGCGCGGGCAGCGTGGGGCGCAGCCGCTCCATGAGTGCGAACCCCGCCGAATCTGCCCCGGCGATCCCGCGGAACCGGGCCCGGTTCTCGAGGTAGTTCCGCAGCACGAGACCGCACTGGGGATCGAAGAACACCCCCCGGTCGGCCAGCACCTGGAGCCCCGCCGCCGTGGCGAAACTCCCGTGCTCCACCTCGTCGCATCCCGCGATCGCGGCCTGCCGGACGCTGGCATCGTCCTGAGCGTGGACCACCGAGCGGAGCCCCAGCCGCCGCGCCTCGCCGCAGAGGGCCGAGAGCTGGGCGTCGCTCAAGCTGGGCGTGCCCCCCTTCTGGATGGAGTTGGACGCGAAGATCTTGATGAAATCAGCGTGACGGGACCTGAGCCAGTGCACCAGTTGCCGGAGCGCCACCGGCGTTTGCGCCGCGCCCCGGATCTGGCTCACCGAGGTCAGAATCCGGGGACCGGGCAGCGTACCGGCGTTGATCTTGTCCCGGAGATCCTGGTCCGTCTCGGCACCCATGCTGGCCACGGTGGTGAACCCGGCCTGGAGCGTGGCGCGGGCATTGGCGGCTCGTCCCGCGGCCTGTTGCGCCGGAGTCTCCCCGTCGGTGGCGATGTTCATCTGCCCCAGCCGATTGAAGTAGCCGCCGATGTGAACGTGGGCATCGATCAGGCCGGGGAGCACCGTATAGCGGGAGAGGTCGTAGGTGACCGTGTCGCCCCGCCAGGGGGTGATCGTACTGATCCGGCCGTTCACCACCGTGATCACCGCGTCCCGCCTCTGGCCGCCCCGCCCATCGAGCACGAGGCCGGCGCGAAGCGTGGTCGGGGCCGAATGACAGGAGGCGAGGGCGCAGCCGGCCCAGGTCCATGACAAAAGAAGCGCCCGGTTACCCGGGCGCTTCGGAAGAGCGGGGTCCGAAACCGGCACCCTGGCGTTACTCCACGCCAATGAAATTATCAGCCTCGGGGTTGTTCGAGACCGACGGAACCAGGGTCAACCGGGCGAGGGTTGCCACCGGCTGAAGCACGGGAGCGACGAATTGTTTCTTCATGATCCACATCTCCCAAAGGGAATCCCGACGATCCTGGAGCGGATCAAACGTCGGATGCCGATACGGTAGTGCCGAGCGTCAACTTGCCGAGCGTAGCCACTTCCGTGAGCGCGGGCGCGACGAACTGTTTCTTCATGACTGCCTCCGGAGGGGGAATCGTGAGCTCAGATATCATGCCGCTCGCCGGGGCCGGGCGCAAGAGGGGGTCGGGATCCCCCTCCGTTGGCGCTTGCCCGGTCCCCTCCCCATCTTGGATTCCTCCCATGCTCCCCGTCCCCCGCGACCTCCTGCTGGCCTTTCAGGCCCGTGCCGCCCGGGGCGCCTTGAGCGCCTCGACCATGCGGAGTGCCGGTGCCAAGGGCGCGGTGCGGGCCGGCCGCGCCTTCCTCGCTGAGGTGGACCTGCGCGCCTTCCGCACCCCCAATCCCTCCCGCTTCCGGACGGCGCTCGACGACGCCACCGAGGGCCTCCAGCGCGCCTTCCCTCGCCAGGCCCGCCACTGGGGCCTGGCCCGGAAGGGCCTCAACATCTTCCTGCGCGATTGTCTCACCAGCGTGTACCTGCGCGAGGCCTATTCCCTCCAGGTGGCCGAGCCGCTCTACGAGCTGCCGCTCGACTTCGTCACGGGGACCGCACTGTATCAGCTCGCCGGCGGAGCCCTGCCCCGCTGGGGAACGGTGCGGGACCTGACGCCGGAAGTGAGCGACGCGTTCCAGGCCGTCGCCCAGCGGATGGCCGAGGAGCGCGGCATCGCCCGGGTGCACCTCGACGCGATCTGGTGGGGCCTCCCCCCTTCATCACCAACCTGACCCGCCCCGCCGCCTCGATCTCCGGGAGCGGGCCCGGGCCCATGACGAGAGAAGCGCCCGGTTGCCCGGGCGCTTCGGTGCTGTGGGGTCCGGAACGGGCGCCTTGGCCCTGGCCTTGGCCCTAGTCGAAGTCCGACTGGGTGCTCGAGACCCCCTGACCCAGGGTCAACCGACCCAGGGTTGCGACCGGCCGAAGAACCGGTGCGACGAACTGTTTCTTCATGAGCCCCATCTCCGAAAGGGAATGCTGGTAGTACGCTCGGTATCGAGCCGATCAGCCTGTGGGTTGCGATGATACGGCGGTGAGCAGCGTCAACTTGCCGAGCGTAGCTTCTTCCGTGAGCACCGGCGCGACGAAATGCTTCTTCATAGGTCACATCTCCGAAAGGGAATTCTGGTAGTAGCCTCGGTCTCGAGCCGATCAGCCTGGGGGTTGCGATGATACGGCGTTGAGCGTCAACGTGCCGAGCGTAGCCTCTTCCGTGAGCACCGGCGCGACGAACTGTTTCTTCATGACTGCCTCCGGAGGGGGAATCCCAGCTTAGGTATCATGCCGCTCGCCAGGGCCGGGCGCAAGAGGGGGTCGGGGTCCCCGGGGAGGGGGCGTTTCTTGGCCTCCTGACGCCCTGGCCGCTGAGCCTCCGGGTGCCGGCCCCGACGGGGAGCGCCCCGCCCGAGCACCGCGGCGGGACCGCCCGCCGAGCCAGGCCTCCCCGCCGCGAAGAGACCGGCGACGGGAGTTGGCGGCGCGGAGGGCGGGGTGTCCCCGGAGGGGGCGTCAGTGCGCTCTCGAACGAATTGCGACCAGCGGACCTGAAGCAGCGCACTGCAGGCCCCGACGGGGAGCACCCCGCCCGAGCACCGCGGCGGGACCGCGGCGAGACCGCCGAGCACCGCGGAGCGCCGCGGAGCGCCGCGGAGCGCCGCGGCGCGCCGCGGCGAAGCCGCTAGAAGTGGTAGCTCAGCCCGAACGAGATCACCGGATACACCTTGGCGATCTTGTCGATGTCCTTCTCGGTCTTGGCGCGCTGCGCCTCCAGATCGCTCGCCAGCTGCGCGTTGCTGCCGGCGCCGGTGGCGGTCAGGGTCAGCTTGGCCGATCCGATCACCGTGCCCAGGTCGAACAGGAACTTGATCCGGCCGCCCTTCCGGGCCGACGTGCCGAAGCCCAGCCCCAGGTAGGGACCCACCCCGGCAAACTTGCCCGTGGCGGTCAGGGTACCGACCTGGGCCGCGGTATAGTCGTGGCTGTTGATGGTGAACGTCCCCGACGAGCTGGGCTGTCCCGTCCCGGTGAGCGTCAGCGGGTTGGTCACCAGTCCCCCGGTGAAATGGAACGTCCCTCGAGCCGAGAGGTAGAGATCGACCAGCGCGGATATCGCCTTGAACTTGAGGTTGGCGTCGTAGGAAATGTCCGACTGGTTCGAGGTCTTGCTGATGCTGCCGAAGTTCGCCCCCACCCGCACGCCCACGTGACTCACCAGCAGCTTGCCGGCCTCGACACCGACCCCCAGGGTGCTGATCCGCAGCGCCACCGACGCATCCAGCGGCTTCGAGGCGGGTCCACCCGTCTGAGCCGGAAGCAGGTTCGGCGTGGCCGCGGACAGCACGGCGAGGAAACCAGGGAACCACCGGCAATGCGTGTGCATGATACCTCGGAGGCAAGTGGGGGACGTACACGGGAATCCACCTAGAGGCGCGGAATCCGTCCGGAATGGACCACCCGACCCGCCGCCTAGACGCGGGGGGCGAGCGAGGGGGCGTCAGTGGTGGGGGCCGGCCGAGCCAGGCCGCCCCGCCGCGAAGAGACCGGCGCGACTGGCGTCGGCGGCGCGGAGGGCGGGGGGTCCCCGGAGGGGGCGTCAGTGCGCTCTCAAACGAATTGCGACCGGCGGGCCTGAAGCAGCGCACTGCAGGCCCCGACGGGGAGCACCCCGCCCGAGCACCGCGGAGCGCCCGAGCACCGCGGAGCGCCCGAGCACCGCGGAGCGCCCGAGCACCGCGGTGAGACCGCCCGGGCACCGCGGAGCGCCCGTATCCCGGCCGAAATGCGTTAACTTCCCTCGCCGTGGCATAGCCTCTTCGGGAGCGCTCACATGAACGCGAAGCGAGCGGTGCTGGCGGGGCTGGTCGGTACCGCGACCATGACCGCCCTCTGGCTGGTCGAGCCGAAGCTCGGCCTGGCCCGGTTCGCCGCGGGAGACATGCTGAGCAGCCTCCTCGCGGTGCTGACCGCCTACGCCTCCCTCGGGCCGGCCCTGGGCTGGACCATCCACGTCACGGTGGGCGTCGTCCTCGCCCTGCTCTACGCCGCCCGGTTCAACACCCGCCTTCCCGGCTCCTCGATGATGCGGGGCCTCCTCTATGGCGGCCTGATCTTCCTCGTCGCCCAGCTCCTGTTCATGCCGCTGGTGGGTGCCGGACTCTTCTCCCGCGGCGACCCGGCCATGCTGCTGGGCAGCCTCGCCGGGCATCTCGTGTACGGCGGCCTGGTGGGGCTGCTCTATGGGACGGCTCCGGCCTGATCTCGATCCGGACGCGCTGACGGATAGCTTCACCCGATCTTACAGAATCCTTCATAGGCCGGGCCCGATGCTATGAAGACACGCCGGGTCACTCTCCTTCACGAGGATCACCAATGGGAACGAAGCAGCGGCTCCTGCGGTTGGCTCTTCCGGGATTGCTCCTCGTCCCATCGCTCCACGCCGAAACGCTCGCCGACCTGACCCGCCGGTACATCCGGGACTACGCCGCCGCCGCCGCGCACGCCCGCTTGCCCAGTTTTTCGCGGCAGACCGGGCTCGCCTGCAACGTCTGCCACACCACCTTCCCCCAGCTGACGTCGTTCGGCCGCAACTTCAAGCTGAACGGGTACACCCTGACCGGTCTGCAGGTGGTAACCGCCGGTGACAGCGGCAAGCGGCAGACCCTGAAGCTCGACCTCATTCCTCCGGTCTCGGCGATGGTCCAGACCTCGCTGACCCAGACCCGCAAGGCCCAGCCGGGAACCCAGAACGGCAACGTCGAGTTCCCCCAGGAGCTGAGCCTCTTCTTCGGCGAGGCGATCACCCCACGCCTCGGCACCTTCCTCCAGGTGACCTACGACCCGAGGTCGGGCGGCATCGGGATCGACAACGCGGACATCCGCTACGCCAACCACACCCACCTGGCCCGGAAGGTGCTGGCCTACGGCTTCACCCTGAACAACAACCCCACCGTGCAGGACATTTGGAACTCGGTGCCCGCCTGGGGCTTTCCCTTCGCAGGGTCCGAAGTGGCGCCGACCCCCGCTGCCGGCGTCCTGCTCGATGGAGCCTTCGGCCAGCAGGTGGCGGGATTGGGCGCCTACGGGATGTTCGATAATCACCTCTATGGCGAATTCACCGTGTACCGGACCTCCGCCCAAGGCGGCGCCTCCCCGCCCGATTCGACCTCGACCAACACCATTCACGGCGTGGCGCCCTACTGGCGGGCGTTCTACGAACAGACCTGGTCCGGCCAGTCCCTGATGCTGGGCACCATCGGCATGAGCTCGTCGCTGTATCCGGCCGGCGTCGGCGGGTTGCGCAATCGGTTCACCGAGATCGCCTTCGACGCCCAATACGAGCGACGACTCGGCTCGGGCAACCTGACCGCGCACGCCATCTGGCTGCACGAGAGCCAGAAACTCGATGCGGATTTCGCGGCGGATGCGGCGGAGAACGCCAAGAACACCCTCAAAACCCTGCGGATCGACGCCTCCGCCTATACCGCCTCTCGCCTCGGCGTGACGCTCGGGTACTTCGCCACCAGTGGCACGGCGGATGAGCTGCGCTATCCCTCCGAAGCGGTGAGCGGCAGCGCGATCGGCAGCCCGAACAGCAACGGGGTGATTGGAGAGCTCTCGGCCTACCCCTGGCTCAACACGCGATTCAGCCTGGAGTACGTCGCCTACAACAAATTCAATGGCGCCTCCAAGAACTACGACGGGCTGGGCCGGAATGCCGGCGACAACAACACCCTCTTCCTCCTGGCCTGGGTCGCCTTCTAGCCGCTCGACTCATGACGAGCAAACGGGGGGCCGGTCGATGACCGGCCCCCCGGGGCGTTTCACCACTCCTCGACGGTACCGTCAGGGCTGCACCGCCCCCCGGCTCACCGCCCAGACGTAGGCGGCCACCTGCTGCAGCTCCGCCTCGTTGATATTGCCGGGATGACTGACCATCGCGGTACCCGGCACCCCGTTGTGAACCACTCGCAGGATCATTTCCAGGCTTCCGTCACCGTTGCGCCACTTGTGCGCGCGCAGCGTCGGCGCGATGGCGGTGCCCTCGAGCTTCGCTCCGTGACAGCCGAAGCAGGTGCCCTCGCCGTGGAAGATCTCCCGCCCGGCGGCGATGGCCTTCTGCCGTACCGTGACGCTGTCCCGGAACGCCTTGGTGGTATCTGCCTGCCGTGCTCCCAGGAGGCCCACCCCGAACGGGAGCCCCACCACGAACACCACCGACCATAGGCCCACGCTGCCCCAGCGCGAAAGCATCATGTACGCTCGGCTCCAATTGTCATGCTCGATAGGTAAGCCCGAACCCGGACCGGAGCAAGGATTCTGACCGCGACCGGTGTCGGCGGCGCCCGCCGAGCCAGGCTGCCCGGCGGCGAACTCGCGGGTCGGCGGCGCGGAGGGCGGGGTGTCCCCGGAGGGGGCGTCAGTGCGCTCTCAAACGAATTGCGACCAGCGGAAATGAAATAGCGCACTGCAGGCCCCAAAGGGGAGCACCCCGCCCGAGCACCGCGAAGCACCGGAGCACCGCGGAGCGCCCGAGCACCGCGGGGCCGCTAGCGCTTCGCCCAGGTGTTGTTCGTCCCGTCCGCGTCCACCCAGATCCCGCCGTCCACCGTCACCGACCCGATCGCCTGCTTCGTCCTCACCGTGAGCCGCGTCGCCCGCGGGTTGGCCTGCCACACCGCCGGCGAGTAATGCGTCCGCGTGGTGGTGCTGTCCGCGTAGCGGATCACCAGGTCGAACGGCGCCGCCATCCCCCCGACGTTCCGGACCGCCACCGTGAATCCGGTCTTCGCCTTGACCGGCGGGTCCACCGCGAGGTCGATGTAGTTGTTGCTGAAGAACCAGTTCTCCCAGAACCAGTTGAGGTTCCGGCCGGTGGCGTCGTTCATCGTGTTGAAGAAGTCCCACGGGATCGGATGCTTGCCGTGCCACCGCTCGATGAAGGCGTGCAGCCCGGTCCGGAACAGGCTGTCGCCCAGCAGCTCCTTGGACGCCAGGTAGCCCAGCGCCGGCTTGCCGTACTCGTTGTTGCCGAGCCCGGCGCCCTTGAGCAGGTCGCCCGGGGTGATGATCGGCAGATCCTCCCCCGGGAGGGATCCTGGCTCCAGCCGTTCACCCGGAACAGCTTGAAGAAGTTGGCCGCCCGGTCGTCGCCGAGGTCGGCCTGCCCGATCAGGTATTCGAACGTGGTGGCCCAGCCCTCGTCCATGAAGCCGTAGCGGGTCTCGTTGATGCCGGTGTAGAACGGGAACCAGGTGTGGGCGATCTCGTGCTCCACCACGAACCGTGAGAAGATGGTGTCCGGATAGCTCTCGTCGTTGACCATCATCGGGTATTCCATCCCCGCGAACCCCTGGACCACCGTGGTCTTCTCGTACGGATACGGCACCCCCGGCCACTGGTGCGACAGCCAGTCCAGCGCGTGGCGACCGAAGCCCACCATCCGGCGGAAATCGTTGGACTTGTCGTTGTAGGCGGCCTGCACCGACACCCGCCGCTGGGTGGCGTCGTCCACCACCACGCTGCCGGCGTCCCAGTCGTAATGGTCGCTCAAGGCAAAGCTCACGTCCGGCACGTTCTGCGCGGTGAAGTGCCAGGCGTTGACCGGCTGCCGGCTGGGTGACCGTCTTGGCGGCCAGCTCGGCGGCGGTGGCCACCTGGATCGTCTGATCCGAGCCGAGCGAGGCCTGGAGCCGGTTCGCGTATTCCGGCAGCAGCACCTCCGACGGGTTGAGCAGCGTGCCGGTGCCCCACACCAGATAGTTGGCCGGGACCCGCACCGTCACGTCGTAGTCGTTGAAGTCGCTGTAGAACTCCTGCTCCTCGGTGAAGTCCATCGTGTCCCACCCGTCGGTGTCGTCGTACACCGCCACCCGCGGGTAGAAGTAGGCCAGGAAATAGGTGGTCGAGTCGATCATCCCCTCGCGGTGGCTCTCCCGGGAGATCTCGTAGTGCCAGTCGAACGAGAGCCGCACCGAATCATGCGGCGCCAGCATCGCGGGGAGGTGCACCCGCCGCACCGTGTAGGCGCCCGGATCGTCGGTCCACGGCCTCGTCTGGCCGTTCACCCCGAAGGCGTCGACCTGCACGCCCGAGCTGAGGTAGGCGTCGCTCGCCCCGCTGTTCCGCGGCGCGCCGGGCCGGTGGTTGTCGAGAAAGAACTTGAAGACGAGGGTCGAGAGCGGATTGGGGCTCTCGTTCCAGTAGGTGATCTGTTCGCTCCCCCGCACCGTGCGATCCGGCGGGGCGGCGGTGATGGTCATCGCATAGCGGCCATGATTCTGCCAGTACTTGGGCCCCGGCCGCCCGTCGGGCGATCGGGTGCCCTTCCGGTACGCCGCGGCGATCGAGCGCGGTGTATAGAGCGGGTGGGGTACCGGATTCTGCAGGAGGACCAGTCCAAGGGCGGCGACGAGGCTGCCGCGGCGCGCGAGAGCGAAGGAGGTAGGCATACTGAAGTATACGGAGGATTCGGCGAGAAATATTCTTCGGCCGGCATATGCCTCCAGAGGAATAATTCCGCCCCAGGGCTCGACGAGAAGGGGAGCCACCACATTCCGGGCCGCCCAATCGGCGGTCGCCCGCCTATTCTTCACCCGTGACCCGGCTCACCAAGTCCCGCTTCGTCCTCGGCTGCCAGTGCCCGAAGCTGCTCTGGTGGTCCGCTCACCAGCCCGATGCCCCGGAGCTCCAACCCGACAAGGTGCTCCAGGACCTCTTCGACCAGGGCCACCAGGTAGGCGAGCTCGCCCGGCAGCAATTCCCCGCCGGGATCCTGATCGACCATCCCCATCACGCCTATGCCGCGCGGCTTAAGGCCACCCGGGACGCCATCGACGCCGGCGCGTCGGTCATCTTCGAGGGCTGCCTCGAGGCGGAGGGCGTCTTCGTGGCGGTGGATGTCCTGCTGCGCACCGATCGGACTTGGACCCTGATCGAGGTCAAGTCCGCCGCGTCCGTCAAACCGGAGCACATCCCCGACGCCGCCATCCAGACCTGGGTGGCCCGCCAGGCCGGTCTCGACATAACCCGGGTCGAGATCATGCACCTCAACAAGGAGTACCGTCACCCCGATCAGGGAGACCTGCTCGCCCGGACCGACATCACCGACCAGGTGGAGGCGTTCCAGCCCCAAGTCCCCGAATTGGTAGTCGAGTTCCAGGCCGTGCTCGCAGGGCCCCTGCCCGAGAAGAAGATCGGCGCCCAGTGCTACGAGCCCCACCAGTGCGCCTTCTACGACCGCTGCTGGCCCGACGACCCCGACCACATCCGCACCCTCTACAACGTCGGCCCCAAGAGCACCGTCTCCTACCTGGCCGCCGGGATCCACTCGATCTGGGACATTCCCCTCGGCCAGAAGCTTCCTGACACCGCCCGGCGCCAGCTCAAGGCCCTGAAGGAGCGCCGCCTGGTCGTCGAGCCCGGCCTCGCCAAGGCCCTGGAGCCGTTCCAGCAGCCGCTCGGCTTCCTCGATTTCGAGACCGTGGCGCGCGCCGTGCCGGTGTGGAATGGACTGGCGCCCTGGGGCGCCGCCGTGGCCCAGTTCAGCTACCACGAGGAGCGCCCCGGCGGAGAGCTCTACCACGTCGGCTGGCTGGCGGAAGGCCCCGGCGATCCCCGCCGCGAGGTGGCCGAGGCGATGCTCGCCGCCACCGCCGGCGCGCGGCGCATCGTCACCTATTCCCCCTACGAGAAGACCCGCATCACCGAGCTCAAGGCCCTGGTGCCCGAGCTGGCCCGGCCGCTCGACGAGCTGCTCGCCAAGCTGGTGGACCTGTTGCCGGTGATCCGGAACCACGTCTATCACCCCGATTTCCGGGGCAGCTTCAGCCTCAAGTACGTGCTCACCCCGCTGGTGCCCGAGCTCACCTATCAGGATCTGGTGATCGTGGACGGCCGCCTGGCCAGCGTGGAGATCGCGCGGCTGCTCTTCGTGGCCCACCGGATTCCGGTGGCCGAGCGGGACCAGCTGCGCCAGGACCTGCTCGACTACTGCGAGCGCGACACCCTGGCCACGGTACGGCTGATGCAGCGGCTCCGGGCCCTGGCGACGTAACCCCGCCGCGGTGAGAATCTTCTCACGCACTCTACACCCTGCCTTCAGACGCCGAACGCTAGGTTGGGCATCTGGTGCACGAGATCCCACCAGTCCCGCCAATTTGCGTGCCGTGACTCGTGGCAGCACGCGTGAGACCCGAGGAGGATGACCCGATGAAATCCAGCATCAAGGACCAGGCGAAGGGCGTGTTTCACCAGGCGAAGGGCGCAGTCAAGGAAGAAGTCGGGAAGCTCAGCAAGGACAGCAAGTTGACGGTCGAAGGCAAGCTCGAAAAGGCCGCCGGCAAGGTCGAGCAGAAGGTCGGCGAATTCGAGAAGAAGGTAGGGAAGTAGCCGGTGTCCTGGGGTAAAGGAGGCTTCTCATGTCCCTGATCCTGCTGATCATCCTCTTGGTGATCCTCTTCGGGGGCGGCGGAGGCTACTACGGATATCGGAAATGGGGTAGTAGCGGAGGCATCGGGATCTTCGGGCTGGTCCTGATCGTGCTGCTGGTCCTGTACCTGATGGGCGGGTTCAGAGGCATGGGCATGAGCCATTGAAGCCCCGAGGGCGCCGGCAAGCAAACGGCGGACCCTGGTCCGCCGTTTGATTGCGCGACACCCTGGACGCTCCGGGCCCCGGCGTGTTGGGGACGGTCCGGAGCTTCGTCTTCAGCATGGGGCTAAGTCCCGCCCACCCATCCACCGGAGCCTACTCATGTCACTCGACAAAGATCCCTTGCCCGATTTTTCGGACGTTACGGGCCGCAGCTCCTCGACGGCGCCTATCCCGGCAGGGGCCGCGCCGGCCACCCGGAGTTATACCGTGGTGAAGGGCGATAGCCTGTCGCGGATCGCCAAGTCGATGTATGGCAATGCCAACAAGTGGCGGATGATCTACGACGCCAACAAGGCGGTCATCGGCAACAACCCCGACCTGATCAAACCCGGCCAGGTCCTCACCATCCCGGAAGCCTGAAGAGGACACCATGCGCGTGTTCAAGTATTCCGCCGCGGCCGTGGCCGCGATCCTGGTGGGCGTGGCCGCCTGCAAGAAGGCGCCGCCGCCCGCCGAGCCCGCTCCGCCCCCGCCGCCACCCGCGCCGGTCGCCGTCGCGTCCCTGGACCTGGGCAAGGCCATCGGGGCCGACAAGCGCGTGGTGGAGGCGAAGTCGGACTTCGGCCTGCGTGATACCATCTACGTATCGGTTGGTACCACCGGCGTCTCGACCGGCGCCACCCTCACCGCCAAGTGGACCTTCCAGACCGGCCAGACGGTGGATTCCACCACGCAGAGCATCGCGCCCAGCGGGCCGGCCACCACGGAGTTCCACATCATGAAGAAGACGGCCTGGCCGGTAGGCAAGTACAAGGTGGCGATCCTGCTCAACGGAGCGCCGGCGATGGACAAGGACTTCGAGGTCAAGAAATAGGGGGCGGACGCGGCGCTCCGTCGCCCTCTCCCGTCTCACTCAGGAGGATCGGCGGGCGGGAAGGCGCATGCGTTTGAGCAGCGCGCCGAAGCGGGGATCGGAGCGCAGCGGTGCAAAGAGCGCCTCGAGCTTGATAAACGGCAGCTGGAATGCCCGCTCAGCCGCCCCGCGCTCCAGGGCCTGGAAGGCGCGGTCCCGGTCTCCCAGACAGATATAGGCTTCGCCGAGCACGAACGCGGAGACGTACTGTTGCTTCGCGGCGGCCTCGAGCCCGGCGAGCAGCCGGCGCGCCTCGCGCTGGTCGCCGGCGAGCGCCGTGAAGCACGCCCTGGTATCGGCCCCGTCACCCGAGGCGTCGAGTAACGCCGTGGGCAACTCGGCCAGCGCGTCGGCAAACCGCCCAGCCGCGGCGTGCTGGCGGGCCAGCTCGACCCGGGCGGGGACGAAGGTCGAATCGAGCGCGAGTGCACGCTGGACCGGCGCGAGTGCTTCGCTCGGATGATCGGTCCAGCGATAGATGGTGCCCACCCGGGTATTGATGATGAGCGAGAGCGGGTCGAGCCGCTGGGCCAGCCGCATCTCGTTGACCGCTTCGTCGCGCCGCTCGTTGAGCACCAGGTACCAGGCCAGGAACTGGTGGGCCTGGGCCAGACTCGGGTTCAGCGCGATGGCCCGCTCGAGGTGCCGGCGGCCGACCTCCCAATCCCACTCGTAGAACATGCTGATGATGCCGAGTGAGACGTGGACTTCGGGCATGGTGGAGTCGAGGGCCAGGGCGCGGAGGGCAGCCGCCTTGGCCTCGGGGAAGGCGGAGTCAGGAGCGGCGGCGGCGAATCCGGACAGGAAGCTGAACGCATCGGCGAGGCCCGCCTCGGCGGCGGCGTAGCGGGGATCCCGGGCGAGGGCGGCCCGGAACGCTTCGATGGCGCGGCGGAGGGCCTGCGGGTTACGGAGAGCGACCAGCGCCCGGCCCTGGAGGTAGAGATCATGGGCCTCGGCGTCCCCGGTGCCCTGGGCCACGAGGACTCCCCCCGGGGCGCCGGCCAGGGTGAGCCGGAGCGCGCCGACGATGGCCCGGGCGATCGAATCCTGGAGCGCGAAAACGTGCTCCGCCCCGCTCTCGAATTCGTCGCCCCAGAGCAGCGAATCGTTGGCGACCTGGATCAGCCGGGCGCTGACCCTAACCCGGGAGCCGTCCCGCCGCACGCTTCCTTCCAGCAGCGCTTCGACCCCCAGTCGCCGCCCGATTTCCTGGACGCCAGCGCCGCCGCCGCGCCCGAAGGAGGAGGTCCGCGAGGCGACCCGCAGCCCGGGCAGCCGCCCCAGTGCCACGATGAGCTCCTCCGACATCCCGTCGCTGAAATACCGGGTAGTGGCCGAGTCCTCGCCGATGTTCACGAAGGGAAGGACCGCGAGGGACCGGGGAACGCCGGGAGGCGGGGTCGGCCCCGCGGGACGGCGCCCGAACGCGAGCCAGGCTCCGGCGATCAGGGCGAGGGTCACGCCCCCGGCGATCAACGATCTGGGAACGCGGCGTTGCGGCGGCGCCGCCTCGGCCGGAGCGGGAGCAGTCACCGCCTTGGCCAGATCGGCGGCCAGCTCGCCGGCGGTGCGGAAGCGGTCGGCGGGCGCCAGGGCCAGCGCCCGGGCCACCGCTCGCTCGACGCCCACGGGAACCTCGGGGCGAAGGCGGCGGAGCGGCAGCAGCTCCCCGCCGAAGCGCTTGGCGAGGACGGATTGCACGGTCGGGCCCGCAAAGGGCGGCTCGCCGGCCAGCATCTCGTACAGCATCACGCCCAGGGAGTAGACGTCGGTGCGGGAATCCAGCTCCCGCTCCGCGGTGGCCTGCTCCGGCGACATGTAGGCCGGCGTGCCGATGGCGAGGCCGGTGCCGGTGATGCGGGGCCCTCCGGCCGGCCCGATCACCTGGCCGATGCCGAAGTCGGCCACCAGGGCATGCGAGCCGGAGAGGAGAATGTTTTCCGGCTTGATGTCCCGGTGGATGATGCCGCGACGATGGGCGTAGTCCAGTGCCTCGGCCACCTCGGTGGCGATCCGGAGCGCCGCGTCGATGGGGAGTTGCCGCTCCCGCTCGAGCCGGTCGCGGAGGGTCTCGCCCTCGACGAACGGCATGGTGAACCAGAGGAGACCGTCGGCCTCCCCGGAATCGTGCACGGTGAGGATGTGGGGATGCTGTAACCCGGAGGCGATCTCGATTTCGCGCTGGAAGCGCTCGGCGCCGACGTGGCTTCCCAACTCGGCGTGGAGGACCTTGAGCGCCACCAGGCGACGATGGCGAATGTCCTCGGAGAGGTAGACGGTGGCCATCCCCCCCGCCCCCAGCTCGCGCTCGACGCGATAGCGCCCGGCGAGGGCGGCCTGGAGCCGAAGGAGAATGGTGCCGGGCATTGGGGAGAAGCTAGATGCTAAGCGGCCAAGACGCTAAGAGGCGCATTCCGTCTGTCCGTCGGAGCCGCGGGATTCCTGGGCTCGACGCCGCAGCGCCAGCAAGGCGACGAGACCGGAGGGGCAACGCAAACGGCGGACCCTGGTCCGCCGTTTGATTGCCCCTCCTGGGCTCGAACCAGGACTCTCCTGATCCAGAGTCAGGCGTGTTGCCAGTTACACCAAGGGGCAGTGATCTGGATGGATTTCAGTTGTCAGTGGAGCGGAGGGGGATCGAACCCCTGACCTCTGCATTGCGAACGCAGCGCTCTCCCAGCTGAGCTACCGCCCCGATCTCCGGCTCCGGGCTCGCTAAACTAATCGCCCCGACACCCACCGACCAGACCCGCCACCCCAACCCCATAAACGCATCGAGCGATGATCAGCTGAACGGGCGGAGGGGTCGTAGACCTATACCTCGCCCAACTCAACTGTCACCGCTCTTTATCTGCTCCCAATATAGCCTGCATATCCCGCGCCGCAAAGGGCTGCACCCGCTCCCAACCATATATTCAGAGGCGCCAGCCCAACCTCAACAGAGACAAACTGCTGTAACACAATCACTTACACAATCAACCACCACCCACCATCCACTCGCCCAGCCCCGGCTCCGCCCCGCCCGCCGCGCTCCCCCCGCCCCAAAGGCGTCGCAAACTCCCCACAACGAGCGGCCCTCCCCCTCCCCCCCCTCCCTCCTCCCTCCTCCCTCCTCCCTGCTTCTGCCGCCTAGTTCGTCCCCGCATACGAGGAAGTGAGCGTCCGCACCCCGGTCCCGCTGCACAGCGATCCGGTGGTGTTGGTGAAGGACGCCGTCACCGAGTAGTCCGCCGGCGAGCCGACCGCCGGCGCGGCGCTCGGATCCCACCCCACCAGCCCGGTAAAGTCTCCCAGCACCAGGTCCACCGAGAGTCCTCCCAGATACGCTGGCGTCGCGGTGAGCAGCGCCGACCGCTGGCTCCCGTTCTGCGCGTACCCGAAGTTGACCGTGCCCGGCAGGTCGGCCGGGAGCGCGAGCACCACCCGGCGCCGGCTGTAGCCCGAGCCCAGCTCGGTGATGGTGGGCGCGGGCAGGCTCCCCGGCAGCGTCACGCTGTGGGCACTGAGGGCGTTGAAGTACTCGATCACCGAGCGGAACCGTGGCGCGGCGGTGGCGGTCACCAAGAGACCGTGGCGGTCCCCCGGCAGCAAGAGGTCCACCGTGGGCACGCCGTGCGCCGTAAAGCTGGTCGGGCCGTCCGCGGGAACCCCGGCGTAGAGGGTCGCCACGTCGCAGGTGGCGCCGCTGTGGAAGAACATCCCGTGGCCCAGGTTCTCGCCGCCGGCCAGCCCCACCACGGTGATCGTGGCGGAGAGGGGAACGAAGCTGGCGCCCCCGGTAAAGTCGTAGAGCGCGTTGGTCGTCAGGTTCGGCGGATTCTGGCTCCGCATCAGGAACCCGCCGAACGACGCTCCCTCCCCGGAAAGGGCATGCTTGAACCCGACCTGATCGTGCGGCCCATCGAGCACCCCGGTCAGGTGGAACGCGGTCTGCGGATTGATGACCGTCGCCTGCCCGCCGCCCAGGGATACCTGGGCCAGCTCGCCCGCGCCCAGGCCGGCCACCGTTGCCGTCGATCACCTTGGTGCCCGCCGTGGCGGCGCCGGGACACAGCGAAATGACCCCCGCGGTCCACTCCGCCTGGCTCAGGTCCATCTGGATCACCTCGCTGGTCCCACCGTCCCTCCGGATGTACGCGAAGGCGCCCTTCCCGGCATTGATGGTGAAGGTGTACCTGTCGCTCGCCGGGGTCACCACCTGGAATGCGCCGGTGCCGTTCTGCGCCGCGGCCCAGAGCGGCTTCTGCGGCGTGGGGCAATCCACGGCGCTCACCGTCACGTTCGGGCTGCTCGAACCCGCGGTCACGTTGACCGCGAAGATCTGGGTCCGATCGGTCAGACTGGACATGCCGCGGGCCGTCATGTTGTAGGTGCCGGGTGCGACGCTGGCCGCCACCGTGAGGGTGAGCGCCGAGGCCGCGCCAGTGCCGGGGACCGGGTTGGGGCTGAAGGCGCCGGTGATGCCGGTCGGATTGCCCTCCAGCACCAGCGTCACCGGGTCGCTGAAGTTCTGCCGCACCAGCACGATGTTGGCCACCCCGCTGCCGCCCTGCACGATCGACGGCGTATTGTTGACGATCAGCACGTACGCGGCCGGCAACGGCACCACCGTTAGGCTGAAATTCGCGGTGGCCTCCGTGACGCCGGTCCCGGTCCCATGCACCACCAGCTGATAGGTGCCGGTTTGGGTCGAGGCATCGGCGCTGATGGTGACGATGCCGGTGGTGACCGCTCCAGTGGTCTGCACGCTGGAGACCGCCGCCGAGACCCCGGCCGGGGCTCCGGTGACCGTGAGGGTGACCGTGCCGGTGAAGCCGCCGCTCCGGGTGATCGTCGCCGTCACCAGCGCCGAGCCGCCCAGCTGCAGCGTCGCGCTGGTCGGATTGATCGACAGCGCGATCGAGCCGGACTCGGTGATGGTGGTGCCCTTGGAGCTGCACCCCGCGCCCAGGCCCGCGGCGAGCGCGAGGGCGACGAAGCCGAGGGATCGGCGCGCGAGTCGGAACGGAGTCATGGGAATCCCGGGAGGATGATCGTCCCCCGAATGTATAAAACTCCCCGCCCCCGCGCCCGCCCTTCCACGCAGGGAATTGCGGTCGTCGCGCCTCAACGCACGAAGGGCCGGCGAACGTCGCCGGCCCTTCGCTTACCACTCACTGCTGAGCGTTTACAGAGTGCCCGTCCGGGAAGCGGTGACGAATCGCTGACCCGCCGCGCAGGCGCTGGTGAAGGCCCCACCCGAGCTGCTGGCGGTCCACTGGACCCCGTCCGATGTCGCCGGGGCCCAGGCATTGTTGAACGTCCCCACCCCGGCAAAGTTCGGCAGCACCAGCGTGACCGTAGAGCCACCCACCCAGCCCTGGGTCGCGGTGATGAAACCGCTGATGTCATTGGTACTGGACTGGTCCTCGTAGCTCATCGAGTGCGACAGATTGAATTCGGCCGGCACCCCCGTCACGACCACCTGCGGGCGCTTGTAGGGGCCGCCGGCATCGCTCGCAACCGGCACCGGCAGCTGGGCCGGCAGCACGAACGGATTCAGGGCCCGGGCAACCGGATCGAAGAAGTTCTCCCCAAGGATCCGGGAAGAAGTCGACCCGTTGGAGACAATGATGCTGATGCTGTGCATGTCCCCCGCGATCCTGAGGCCGGTCGGAACGCCGTACATATTGAAGTTCGCCGCCGCCGTGGCGCCGAAGTACAGCGTGGCCGGTGTGCAGGCCGAGCCGCCGGTGAAGTAGGTCATGCTGTGGCTGAGGGTGGTCTCTCCGCCGGTCAGGCCGGTCAGAGTGGCGGACGCCGCCGCGGCCGAAGCCGATCCATTGCCACCAACGATGGTAGCCAGGAAATTCACCGGTACCGTGAAGTTGCCGCCGTTGGTCGGATTCTCGCCCCGCTTGATGAAGACCCGGTCACCGCTACCAAGAGACGCTTCGCGCATGTATCCGACCAGGTCGAAGGTACCATCCGGCGCGTCGTTGATGACGAATGGGCCGTCAAAGAACGCCAGAGAGCCCCTGCCTGCGAATGAGATGAACGCCGAGAAGCCGGTCGCAATGTTGCTCGTCGTGCCGTTGATGGTTTCCCCAGCGGGCGGTGGCGCGGGGCAGAACGTAAAGGTGCCTGCCGTCAGCTCGGCCTGGGTCATGTGCTCCACAAAGATCTGAGAGTCGCCGGACGAGAGCGTGACGTAGGCAAAGCTCCCCTTGCTCTGCGTGATGTTGAAGTGGTACACGTCCGCCACGCCGGTCACCGCGGTCCAGGTGCCGCCGGTGCCGTCCATGAACGCCAGCCATACCGCCTTGTCGCTCGTGGCGCAGGAGGCAAAGCTCACCGACACGTTGCCGCTGCCGCTGGGCGCGGTGACGTTGATGGTGAGATTGACCGTCTGCTCCGCCAGGCCGGCGGTGTTGCCGTGGATCACGATCGGGGTGGCACCCACCGGCGTCGCACCGGTCGTCGTGATCGTGAGCGTCGAGCTGTTGGTGGTGGTGGGTGAGGGCAGGAAACCCAGCGACATGCCGGTCGGCAGGGTGCCGGTCGCGGTCAGTGTAATGTCGCTGGTGTTGCCGCCGGTGCGATTGATGTTGACGGTAACCGGAGTACTGGTTCCCTGGGTGAGGCTCACGTTGGTGGCGGGCGTCGTCGTCAGGGTGTAATTCCCCGCCGGCGTCCCGGTGGTAATGGTCAAGGTGAGCGGCGTCGCCACCGTCCCCGGCGTGCCCACACCCTGCACCGAGAGATTATTGAAGGTCCCGGTCGGCGCACCCGGCACCACGGTGAGCGTCAGCACCGAGCTGTTGCCCTGTTGCGGGTTGGCCGGCGCAAAGGCCGCCGTCACTCCCGTCGGCAGGTTGAGCACCGAGAGCGTGACGTCGCCCGGGAAGTTGACCCGGGTGATGTTGACCGTCGTGGTCGGCGTGCTGGCGCCCTGCGCGATCGAGAGCGTCGCCTGGGTCAGCGCCAGCGTGAAGCTCGGCGTCGGCGCCGCCACCGTGACCGCCAGCGTCGTGGTCGCCTCGATGGCGGCCAGCTCGCCCCCCGGGACCCGGAGCCCGGCCGGGCCGGTGCCGCGGATGGTCAGGTTGTAGGTGTTCGGCGCCAGGCTGGCCGTCGCCGTGAGCGTCAGCACCGACGAATTGGCCGTCGCCGGGTTCGGCGCGAAGCTCGCCGTGAGACCGGCCGGCAGGTTCTCCGCCGTGAGCGTGATGCCCGGCGCGTAATTGGTGCGGGTGATGCTGATCGTCTTGCTGTTGTCGCTGGTGCCCTGCACCATGGTGACACCGCCCGCCGGCGTCACCGCCAGCGTGAAGCTGCCCGGCGCCGTCACCGTGAGCGTATACGTCGCCGTGGCCTCGGTGACCCCGGTGCCGGTCCCGTGCACCACCAGCGGATACACCCCGGTCGCGGTGGCCGCACCCACCACCACCGTCACCGTGGCGGTCGTGGTGGTCCCGGTGGTCACCACATTGGACACGGTGGCGGTGACGGTCGCGGGCGCCCCGGTGACGGTGAGATTCACCGTCCCGGTGAACCCCCCGCCCCGCGTCAGGGTCGCCGCGACGGTGGTCTGGCCGCCCTGCACCACCGTCCCGCTGGTGGGGTTGAGCCCGAGACTGATCGTGCCGGGATTGTTGTTGTCGGTTCCGCCCGAGCTGCAGCCGACAAACAGCGCAGCTCCGAGAAGGGCCAGACCATAGCGGCCCAGGTGCCTATGAAATAGTGACATAATGCCTCGATCCAGCGAGGGTGAGGTGAAGAGATCGTAATGTAGACTCCCCCACTGGATTTGCCAGTCCCCCCCTTACTTCCCGGCGAACTGCTTCGCGATGTCCTCCGCCAGGCTCTTGGCCATCGCCGTCTTGTCCTCCCCGTGATTGCGGACCTCGACCGTGACGACGTAGCGATACCGGGTGATCAGCGTCACCGTCGACGACTTGTCGTCCTTGTTGAATTCCTCCGAGCCCCAGGTGAACTCGGTGCCCGGCTTGAACGTCTGCATCCGGTGATGGGCGTCTTCCTGGCTCATGTTCATCATCAGCGGCAGCGCCATCATGCCGTACGCGGCCTGGGTGCCTCCGAAGTCCACGATGCCGACCTTGATCGTCGGCACGCTCCCGTCGGGGCCGGCCGGTTTGACAAAGCTCTGTTCCGTCTGTGACATCGAAAAGCCGCCCATGCTCTGGCTCGAGCCGCTGGGCTCCTCCGCCGCCTTGTAATCCCCCGGAGCCGAGGGGAGGAACTTCTGCAGCTCGGCGTACGGCATGGAGACCGTGTCGCCCTTGGCCTTCCGGTCGCTGTAGAACTTCTCGGCCTCCTTCTGGTTCTCGGCCAGCGTGTTCCCCGCGGCCGCCGCCGCCGCGATGGCATTGGTCGCGTTCCGGAGTTCCTGCGCCTTCTCTCCGCAGCCGACCAGGCCTGCGCCCACGAGGAGAACGAGCACCCGACGGTTCATGGTAGGAATCCTCTGATTTGGAGAAACGGAGAGGGGAGCGCTGCCCTAGTATACGCCCGCCGGTGGGTCGCGGACTAGGACCCCACCAGGACGAAGGCCGCCCAGCGCGACGGATGCGACCGCTCGTCGGTGGCGGCGATCCACCGCGACCTGACCCGCGCCAGCGCCGTCGCGGCGGGATGCCCCGCCTTGAGCTCGAGGTAGAACGCCTGCACGAAATCCGCGGCCGCCTGGTCCGGCACCCGCCAGAGGGTCACCAGCGCACTCCGGGCTCCGGCGGCGAGGAACGCATACTGCATTCCCACCACCCCTTCGCCCCGCACCCACCGCCCCACCGCGGTTTCGCAGGCGGACAGCGTCACCAGCTCCGCGTTCAAGTGCAGCCGGCGAATCTCCGGGAGCGCCAGCACCTTCCCCGCGAACAACAGCGCGCTCTGCTCCGGCCTGCGGTCGCTGGTCCGGGCATGCAGTGCAAAATGGAGGTAGCGGTACCGCCCGGGAGACAGGCCCAGCCACCGCTCCACCGTGGCCCGCCGCCCCAGGAGCAGCTCGGAGCCGTCCGCGCGAAACAGATCGCGCACGGCCCGGGCCTCCCGCTCCGCGAATGGCAGGGCGCCCTGGCCGAGCGACGGGTCCGGATTGTCCAGCGTCGGATTCCCCACCGCGAGCATCGCCCTGGTCCAGCGCGCCTGGGGAGTCCGCGCCAGCGCGGCCAGCACCGAGGCGGACGGACCATAGGAGACCGGCCGCGCGGCATCGTATCCGCCGGGACTCCCCGACAGCATCACTTCGGCGGGGATCCGATGCAGCGGCCCGTCCAGCACGACCAGGAGAGCGGACCCGGAATCCGGCCGGAGCGGAGCGACGAACCGCCGGTGGGCCAGACGGGCCGCGGCGCGCCACAGCGTATCCTCGGCGGGGCGCGCCAGCGCTCCGGAGACGAAGCCGACGGTCGCGGCCAGCGAATCGGCGCTGCCCAGAATGACGGCCCGGGCGGAATCCCGGGTGATCCACCATCCGATGACCTGCTTCTCCCCCCAGAAGTAGGCCAGGAGCGCCCGCCCCCCGGGCCGAAGCAGCGAGCCGCGCAGCTCATCGACACTGGCAACCCGGCCGGCCGGCAGGGGCTCGGCGGATTCGAGGCGAGTCAGGGAATCTCCCAGCACGGCGAGCCTGCGGTCCAGGGCCGCAAGCCCGGTGGAGTCGTTCTGCCGTTCCCGTGCGTCGTAGGCCTCGCGCATCTGCTGGCCGAGGATCTGGCGTGGGGACCCCTGGACGAATACTCCTCGGTCGGCCATCAGCTCGAGGAGCATCCGGCCCCGCGCCCGCTCGGCGACCGCCAGGGCATCGAGCGGCCGGCCCGCGGCGAGGTGGGTCCGGATGGCGCCTTCGTAGGCCGAGAGCCGGGGCGCCGCCACACCCATGCGGAGATCGCCGAGGGCCAGCCGGCCCCGCATCGACTCCAGCAAATCCAGCGCGGCGTCATAGGCGGCCGAGGCGGAAGGGCTCCCACCCGCCTCCAGCGCCTTGGCCCGCGCCTCCAGCGCGTTGAACTGGATCGAGGGATCGCCGAGGCTGTCGGCAATGACCCGCGCCGCGTCCGCGACCCGAAGCGCGGTGGCCGGATCCTTCGCTTCGATCGCCGCGTCCACCAGGAGGATCCGGCTCGCCACCCGCTCCGCGCCGAAGCCGAGCTGGTCGGCGAGCGCCTGCACCCTGGCGAGCGTGTCCCGCGCCGCGGCAAGCCGATGCCGCGCCAGCTCGACTCCGCCGAGCACCATGAGCGCGCGAATCTCCATGCTTCGGTTGGCCATCGTTCGCCCGCCGGCCAGCGCGCCCTCGGCGTGCGGGGCGGCCGCACCGGGCTGGCCCGAATCGAGATAGAGCATCCCGAGCTCGGTGTGGAACTCCCCGGTGAGGCGCTGGTGCTGGATCGATTCGACATACTCCAGACCGCGCTGGAGCGCCGCGATGGCCCCGTCGTGGTCTCCGGTGTCGTCGAGGACACTGGAGAGGTTCCCCAGCGCCAGCGCCATGGCCAGGGTGTCGTGCTGTTCCTCCGCCAGGCGGTACGACCGGCGCAGGGCGGCCTCGGCATCGTCGAACCGGGCCAGATGGCGATAGCCGATGGCAACCTCGTTCCATCCTCCCGCAATCACCCTCACGGCGAGGGGAATCGCCTGGCGCAGCGCCAGGGACGTGCTGTCCGCCGCCAGGGCCTCGCG
Organism: uncultured Gemmatimonadales bacterium; assembly: GCA_963762545.1. Classification (GTDB taxonomy): domain Bacteria; phylum Gemmatimonadota; class Gemmatimonadetes; order Gemmatimonadales; family GWC2-71-9; genus JABFSM01. The sequence continues at coordinate 58,921 of CAVXLC010000008.1, forward strand.
ATAGCGCCCGCGGCGCGAGAGTGGAGTACCGAGGGCGTCATAGGCGAAGACGCCGAGCTCGCGGTCGCCGGTGCGCCGATAGGCCGCGATGCCCCGCTCCGCGGCGGCGGTGGCGGAATCGAGCTGGCCGCGGCGCTCCAGCGCATGGCTCTCGATGACGTCCACCCAGCCCAGCCGACGCGGATCGGATCCCGCGAGGGACCGGGCGACCACCAGGCCGGCCGCCGAGCTGTCGGATCGGCCGGCGCGAACCATGGTCTCGGTCCACCAGAGCTGGCCATACCACTGGTTGGCGGTATCGGACCGCGCCGCGAAAGAGTCGCGGATCCGCGCATAGGCCAGCGCGGCGGGGAGGAACCGGCCCGAGCCGACCAGTGCGCGGGGCTCCCGATACGCGGCGGTGTCGGCCAGGGGAGTTGGATCCGCGCCTCGGGCGCCGCAGCCCCAGGCGGCCGCGATGCCGAGAAGGAGCGTCCGTGCGGCGCGCATCTTCAGCGAGGCGGTGCGGCGGAGGGACCTTCGATCAGAGCCGAGCGCGCCAGCTCGCCGCCCAGCCGGTCGAGCGCTTCGACCTGCCAGAACAGCGAGCCCGCCGAGCCGGCCCGGAGCGAATCGCGGGGCACCGTCAGCGCCGTGTCCGGCGTCTGGCGTTGGAGCAGCAGGCCGCCCTCCGGTCCGAAGCACCGAATCCGATAGCCGGCGGCGAGCGGGACCCTCGACCAGCGGGCGCTGACCAGCCCGTCCGTGGCGCTGGCTTCGAGTGCGATGACTGGTGCCGATCCGCCCCGCTCCAGGCTCGGAGCCGTGGCGCCCGGCCCTTCTGAGCGCGCCATCCGCCAGAACCCGAGGCCCACCGCGGCGACCAGGACCGCCGCGAGCGCGAGGGTCCGGGAGCGAGGCCACCTCGAGGCACCGGGCGAGGGGCGGGCCGCCCGCAGGTCGTTGCCGCGCCGAACCAGCGCCCAGCACGCGTCGCAGCCGAAATAGTGCGCCTCGAAGGCCTCGGCCAGCGGCTCCGGCAAGGCGCCCCGGAGATAGCGACGGTCCAGCTCCTCGCGCTCGACCCGTTCGCAGCTGACGGCGTCTGCCATGCTCATAGGGTTCCCGCCCGGCTCATGGCGTTACATCCGGAGCATCGCCGAGGACCGCGGCGAGTCGCCGGAGCGCGCGATGCTTGCGAACCCGGAGGGCTTCGGCGGTCACACCGAGACGGACCGAAACGTCGGCCGTCGGGAGGTCGTCGAAGTAGAGGAGCTCGAGGAGCCGGCGGTCGCCCGGATCGAGCCGGGTCATGGCGCGGCGTACCGTGGCACACCGCTCCTCCCCCACCAGGACCAGGAGCGGATCGGCCGGCGCCGGCTGTTCCGCCTGCTCGACCTGGAGCCGACCGAGCGCGCGGGCCTCGCGGGAATCCGAACGATGGCGTTGCAGGCAGAGATGCCGGGCGGTCTGGAAGATGAAGGCCGGAAGCGCGTCGGGATTCTGCAGCCGGCCTTCCCGGAGGGCGGCGCCGGCAACCCGCAGGGTCTCCTGGGCCAGGTCTTCCGCCAGGGTCGCATCCCCTACCCGGCGGAGCGCGAACAGCCGGACCCGCTCCCAATAGGGCCCCGCGAGGTCGCGTTCCTCCGCCACCGGGGGACCCCCGCTGTAACGATCACCCTGCAAAGGCGACATAGCTCCCGAAGCTGACGCCACGGAATGGACGTCGGTCCGATCATACGCCCGCGCCGGATGTCCGGCAATACCAGGAGGCAACCGCTGATGCGCTCACGCTTTGGGGGATGGGCCGGATTCGGGGTGGTGGTTTCGGCGCTTGGCTTGGGGCTCGCGAGCCCGGCCGCCGCCAGGCAACCCGCCCCCGCCCCGCCTCAGTTCAAGGGTATTTGGGAGCCGGTGAGCTTCAGCGAGGACATCTCTCTTCGCGAAATCTTCTTCGTCACCATGAACCAGGGATGGGTGGCCGGTGACAAAGGCACCATCCTCCACACCAGGGACGCCGGAGCCACCTGGACCGCGCAGATGGGCGGAGATCCGGCGGCCGCCGAGGAGCCCGTCAAGCTGCTCCGGTTTCTGGACGAGCAGCATGGCTGGGCCGTCAAGGACGGCCGCATCCTCCGCACCCAGGACGGCGAATCGTGGGAGGACCTCGGCAAGGCCCCCCAGTACATCCAGGAGCTCGCCATGAGCTCCCCGACGGAAGGTGTCGCCGCGGGATTCCTCGGCATGGGCACGGTCCCGACCACCCTCTTGAAAACCCGGGATGGCGGAAAGACCTGGAAACCGGTGACGATGTGCAGCGTCAAGGCGCTGGTCGAGGGGCTCAATCGCGAAGTCACCTGCTCGGTCGACCGCATCCAGTTCGTCACACCCACGGTCGGGTACCTGGTCGCCCATCACCAGTGCGCCGGGATGGGGTGCGCGCCACCGCCGATCCTCGGCAAGACCGAAGACGGGGGCGAGAGCTGGCGCTTCTTCGTCGGACCGGGCGATGCCGACGTGGTGGGTGCGACCGATCTGTTCTTCACCGACGAGAATACCGGGATCGTCCGCACCACCGACGGCAAGTTGTCGCGCACCACCGATGGCGGGGCCACCTGGAAAGGCCTGCTCGCCAGCACCGGGACCTACGGCAGCCTGATCTTCGCCGATCCCGAGGTGGGGTGGTTCCTCGAGGAATTCAAGATGAGTTACACCGTGGATGGGGGGAATCGCTGGAACTCCCGCGAGATTCGTTTCCCCGCGAACCCGAGGGCCTGGAGCTTCCCCCGTCGCGATCGCGCCTACCTGGTGGGTGACCACGGCATGGTGTACCGCTACAGCGTGGTGCCGGTGGCCCAGCCGGTCGCGGCGGCTTCGAAGCCTGCGCCCGTCATGCCATCCTTCGCGTCGCCGCTGGAGACCCAGGTCCCCGAGTTCGCCGGCTTCGTGCAGGACCTGACCACCATCGTCGACCAGCTGCCCGATTCGGCCGGCCCGCCCGCCGCCGCGGCGCCCGCCCCGGCGTTCGATCCCGGCGCGGCCTCCTCGGGGGGATTCACCCAGGACGCCGGCCCTCCTTCCCCATTCATTGCCGCATGCTGCGGCAAGCCGGTCAGCAAGGTCAATGCGATCCTTGGCGCGGTGCTCCAGAGCCTGCCGCAGTTCGTAACCCGCTTCAAGAACACCAACCTGCTGGTCGCGGGGCTGCGAATGCTCTCGACCATGCCCGCCCAGCTCGGCGAGGTGCGCACCGCGCTCCGCGACTTCAAGAGTGCCACCGACAAGCAGGGCGCGCAGGCGGCGCTGCTGCGGCTCGGCACCGCGGCCGGCTCGCTCAGGCAATCGACCCGGCAGGCATTCCAGAAGGAGGCCACACCATGATTGCGTTCTCCCTGACTGGCCCTCATCGCGCTGGCGCGGTCGCGGCGCCGGCCCAGCAGCCCGCCGCGCCGTGTTGCGGCATCGTCTCGATCGACGCGGCCACCGGCATCATCACCGCCAGGGTCACCGCCACGGGCAACACTTTCCAGTTCAAGGCCCCCGACTCGCGGACCCTCGCGTCGCTGCGGGTCGGACAGGGAGTGTTCGCCAATTTCGGAGGCAAGCAGGTGTCTCTGGACGGACGCTCGGCCTGTTGCACCATCACCAGTGGGCCGACACCGGCCGGCGCGGTAGCGGCGGCGCGCCCTCCTGCTTCCCTTCCCCGGGCCGCCCCGCCGCCGGCTCCCCCACCGGCGCCACCGACCGCGGCGGCGCCTCCCGGCCGCGCCGGGCCCGCGCCGAACGCCGTGACGATGACCAATGCCGCGATCAATCCCGCGATCCTGAATAACCTGCCCACGGTCACATCCGGGCCGCCCGTGGCAATCACCAGGACGAGGGCGCGGGCCTCCAGCCGGTTCCAGAGCGGCACCGTCACGACCCAGGTGGCCGGGAGAACCGTCAGCGCTCCGGTACTCTACCTTCGCGGACTCAAGGCGGTTGAACAGGCGCCGGATCTCCCCGACGACGCGCGGCGGCTCCTGGTGATGATGGTTCGGCGGGTGCCCATGGGCGAATCCGACCACTACATCGTCAACACCCAGCTGGCCAGGGACTGGATCGCGACCCACGACGTGCCGGACGACGTCAAGCCGACCGAGCCGAAGGACAAGCAGTGCGGCAACTGGTACGATTCGTGGGATTGCGCCGGTCAGGCGGTGAGTGACGAGTGGCAGCGGACCTACGATCACGCGGTTGATGAATGGAAGGACGCCGAGAAGACCCTCGCCGATGCCTGGCAGACCAGCCAGGCCTGTTTCACCGAGCGCACCATTTCCTCCGGCGACATCCCGGTGAAGTTCTCCATCACTCCGTCGATGACCGTAGACCTCTCCCAGAGCGGATCGAAGGGATCCGCCAAGGGCACCGTTTCCGGAAGCGCCACCCTCGGGATCCCCATGCAGTCCGACGTTGCCGCCCGGTTGGAGTTGTTCTACATCCCGTGCCTCCCCTTCGCGGTGCGTCCCAAGGCCCTCACCGGAGACGGAGTCCTCACCGTGGGAGAAGAGCTCAGCGCCAGCGTGTCGGCCACCGGGAGCTTCGACCGGACGTTCACGATACCGCCCACCGGCGGCCCCGTGATTCCGATCCAGGTGATTCCCATCGTGATCGGCGGAGTTCCGGTGGCGGAGATGGACGTGAGTGCCTACATCGAGGGAACTATCGAGGTCGAGCGCGCGCGGCCGGGCCGAGGGACAGTTCCAGATGAGGAACTCCAATCCGGCCCGAAGTTTGGCTTCTCCTGCAGCGGCAAGGGCTGCTCGGCCGGCTCCCAAGGGCTCGCCGTCCGCCACCACGACCAACGAGAGCGCCCGGATCCAGGGCACGGTGAGCGTCAAGCCGGCCATCTATACCGCTCTCCAGCTTGACTTCAACTACGAAGCGCTCAGCGCACGAGCCGGCCCCCAGCCCTACCTGCTGGGCGTGGCTTCCGGATGCGCCGCCGCCGCCGGATCTCAGGAGACCGGTGGACCCTCGAGCGGCGGGGAGAACCACGTGCTCAGCGCCGACCTGGACTGGGGAGTGGAGCTGCGGGCCGAAGCACTGGTGCTCGGCAAGGTGGTGGGGAATTCCTACGTGACGAAGCTGATGGCCGACAAGCACCTCTGGTTCCGGGATTTGGCACCGGGGGGCTCCAACGCGCTCGTGGCAGTGGCGGAGAGCACCGGCCAGGCCGGCGCCGGCAAGCCCGCCGTCTACCGGGTGAGGATGCCATCCTGCTATCCCTACCCCGACGACGTGCGGTACGCCGTGGCCTGGACCGGAAACGCGATTCCCCAGCCCCGTCCCGGTTGTTCCTGGAGCGCGGGCCAGGGCAGCTGCCGGTTCGACCCCGCGAAGGACCTCCTGATCTCGCTGACCTGGCCCGCGGCCGGAAGCTACGCCCTCACCGTGACCGCCGTCGGGGACGTGCACAACCGGGTCTTCGCCCCCGCCTCTCCGGCGGCCCAGATCGCGGTGAGCGTGGTGCCGTAAGGCAGGGAGGAGGGAGGAGGGAGGAGGGAGGAGGGAGGAGGCACGGGTAGGAGCTCCTCCCTCCTCCCTCCTCCCTCCTCCCTCCTCCCTCCTCCGTGCTATCGAAACGGCACCTCCACCGTCATGCCATCTCGCGCGATGATCACTTCCGGAAAGACCGCCTGCGCCTCCGCCAGAAGCTCGGGCGCATCGCGGGTGTAGCGCGGGCTGATGTGCGTGAGGACCAGGCGGGCGACGCCGGCGTCCCGCGCCACCTGCGCCGCTTCTCTCGCGGTCGAGTGGCCGGTTTCGACCGCCCGCGCCCGCTCGTCGTCGCCGAAGGTGGATTCGTGCACCAGCAGGTCGGCGCCCCGCGCCGCGGCCACCACGGCGGGGTGCGGCCGCGTGTCACCCGAAATCACCACCGTGCGGCCCGGCCGCGGCGGGCCTACCAGCTGGTCCGGACTGACGCTGCGCCCGTCCGCCAGCGCCACCGATCGTCCCTTGTGAATCAGGCCCCAGAGCGGACCCTCGGGAATGCCCATGGCCCGGGCCTGGTCGGGGTCGAACCGGCCCAGCCGGTCGTGCTCGACCAGCGCGTACCCCACCGTGTCCGCCCGGTGCTCGGTCTCGAACACCGCGAGCTCGTACTCCCCGCGGCCCAATCGGTCTCCCGGCTTCACCTCGACGATGTCGAAGGGAAACTTGGTCCGCTCGATCCCCACCGCGAGCGCGCCCCGCAGGATCCGGTCGGCGCCGGTCGGCCCGTAGAGCGTCACCGGCTCCGTGCGGTCCATGAGCCCCATGGTCCGGAAGAGCCCGATGACGCCGAGCATGTGGTCCGAGTGATAGTGGGTGAAGAAGATGTCCTTGAAGGAAAAGCCCACCCCGTACCGCATCATCTGGCGCTGGGTGCCTTCGCCGCAATCGAACAGCAGCATCTCTCCCTCGCGATGCAGCGCGAGTGAGGCGACGTTGCGGTCCACCGTGGGGCAGGCCGCGCCGGTACCGAGAAAGGTGAGGGAAAGCATCGCACCAACCTAAGCCGGTATGTCCCGCCTTAGAACACCTTCACCGTGATCCCGATCTTCCCCGGATGCTTCTTCAGATCGTCCACGAACTCCTGGAGCGACTTCACCAGCCGCTGCGCATTCGCGTAGAACACGGTGTCCGACGCGAGCTTGCCGAGGGTGCCCTCGCCGCGATTGACCCGGGCCAGCACCGTGTCGAGCTGGCTCGCGGTGCCCTGGGCGGTGGTGGAGAGCCGGGTCAGGTTGACCATGAGCGAGTCCGCGGTGTGGAGCCGCTCGCTCAGCTTGGCCTCCGCCAGCACCGTGTCGATCCGCGCGCTGACGGCCTGGAGCCGCTGCATCGTGCCCGCCAGCTCGCTCATCGGGCCGTGCTTGGTGTCGCCGTAGAGCTCCGCGACCCGCTGGAACGACGCCAGCGTCTTGTTCAGGTTGTCGGAGAGCTCCTTGAAGCGCACCTGGTTGAGGCCGTCGAGCAGGTTCTTGGCCTTGTCGCCGATCTCGCCCCCCATGTCCATCATCCCCCGCTCCACCGTGCCGACGATGATGGCGTCCGGCGGCAGCGGCTCCCGGGCGGTGCCCGGAACGAAGTTCACCACCGCATCCGCCACCAGCCCCACCGTGGCCAGGGACGCGGCGGCGTCCTTGCGCGGATCCACCACCGATTGGAGATCGAGCCGCACCAGCACCTTGCCGTAGCCCTGGTAGGTGATGTCCGACACCGTGCCCAGCTCCACCCCCGACACCTTGACCGGACTGCCCCGCTTGAGCGTCCCGGAGTTCTCGAATTGCACGCTCACCTTGGGCGCGCGGGAAAAGGTCTTGCCGCGCAGCCACATCGAGCCGCCGACGAACAGCAGCGTCCCGATCAGGACCAGCGTGCCCACCGTGATTTCCTGCTTGTAGTGAAGGTCCATAGCTCCGTTCAGGCCGCGAAGTGTTGTTCCGACTCGAAGTCCCGTTCGAGAAACGCCTTGACCTTGGGGTCGGTGGATTCGCGAAACTCCTCCGGAGTCCCCTGCAGCACGATCTTGCCCTCGGAGAGCAGGGCGATCTTGTCGGCGACGTTGAACGCGCCGCGCACGTCGTGGGTCACCATGACGCTGGTGACGCCCAGCTCCTTGTCCAGCCGCTTCACCAGCGCGTCGATCACGTTCGCGTTCACCGGATCGAGCCCCGACGTCGGCTCATCGTACAGCAGGTACTTCGGCGCGCCCGCGATGGCCCGCGCGATGCCCACCCGCTTCCGCATCCCCCCGGAAAGCTGGGCCGGAAACTTGTCCGCCGTATCCACCGCCAGGTTCACCAGCTTGAGGCACTCCGCCACCCGCGACTCGGCATAGGCCATGTCGCTGAACTTGCTCTCGTCCGAGAGCCCCAGCCGGATGTTCTCGAAGACGTTCATCGAATCGAACAGCGCCCCGTTCTGGAAAACGTAGCCGATGTGGGTCCGGAGCTCCGCCAGCGCCTTCCGGCGCAGCGTCGGCACCTGCAGCCCGTCCACTATGACCCGGCCGGAGTCGGGCCGGATCAGCCCGTTGATGTGCTTGAGCAGGACGCTCTTGCCGGTGCCGGACGGCCCCAGCAGCGCCATCGTCTCCCCTTCCCGGACCACGAAGTCCACGCCGTCGAGCACGACCTGCTCGCCGAAGCGCTTCCGGACCCCCTTGAGCTCGATCATGGATTGAGCAGGACCTTGGCCAGCAGCGTGTTGAGCAGCAGAATGACCACCGAGCTGGTGACGATCGCCGCCGTGGTGGACTTGCCCACCCCCTCGGCGCCCTGCTGCGTGTTGAAGCCCATGTAGCACGACAGCAGCCCGATGGCCAGGCCGAAGGACATCGCCTTGATCACCGAATAGTAGGCGTCGAACGGTCTCCAGTAGTAGCGCGCGCCGTACGCGAAGTCCGCGTTGGTGATCGGCAGCACCGTCTTCACGAAGTACCACCCCGCGCCGACCGCGATGACGTCCGCGATGACCACCAGGATCGGCAGCATGAGGGTCGAGGCCACCACCCGCGGGATGATCAGATGCGAGGCCGGGGAGCGCCCCAGCGATTCCAGCGCGTCGATCTGCTCGGTGACCCGCATGGTCCCGAGCTCGGCGGCGTAGCGCGCCCCGATCCGGCCCGCGAGCACCAGCGAAATCAGCACCGGCCCCAGCTCGAGCACGATGGTGTTGGTGATCAGGGTGCCCAGCACGTACGCCGGGAGACTGCTCTGCCATTGGTAGCCGGCCTGGAGCGCCGTCACGGTGCCGGCAAACCCCGCGATCACGATCACGATCGGCAGCGAGCCCAGCCCGACCGTGGCCGCCTCGGTGAACATCCGCGGCACCCAGATCCGCACCTCGGTCAGGCCGCGCACCAGCTCCACCACCAGCAGGCTGATCCGGCCGAAGTGCGCCAGGAAGCCCAGGGACAGCCGGCCCACGAAACGGGGAAGACGGAAGACGCTCGACTCCATGGCTTATCTTGGTCCGGTATGCCTCCGAAGTCCACCCCGCGCGGCCCCGACGAGCGCCGGCGCTTCCGGCGCCGGTTGATCGCCTGGTTCCGGCGTTACGGCCGCAATCTTCCCTGGCGCGACACCCGCGACCCCTATCGCGTCCTGGTCTCCGAGATCATGCTCCAGCAGACCCAGGTATCGAGAGTAGAGGGGTACTACGGCCGCTTCCTGGCGGAGTTTCCCGACGTGGAGACCCTCGCCCGGGCCACGCCGGCACGGGTCCGGGAGCAGTGGGAAGGATTGGGATACTACCGGCGCGCCGCCAACCTGCACCGGCTGGCCCGGGAAGTGGTGGCCTCGCACGAGGGGAAGATTCCGCCCGACGTGGCCGCGTTGCGCCGGCTCCCCGGCATCGGCCGATACACCGCCGGCGCGGTGGCGAGCTTCGCGTTCGAGCGCGCCGAGCCCGCGGTGGATACCAACGTGGCGCGGGTGCTGCGGCGGGCGTTCCACCCCCGGGCGGGCCGAAACGCCCGGGGAGAGCAGCGGCTCTGGGAAACCGCCGCGGCCATCCTTCCCCGCGCCGGGAAGCACGCGTGGACCTTCAACCAGGCGATCATGGAGCTGGGCGCGATCGTGTGCACCGCCCGGGTCGCACGGTGCGAGGTGTGTCCGGTGGCGGAAGTCTGCCGCACCGGGAAGCGCGTGAAGCGCCCGTAGCCCTCCCGTCCTCCCGTCCTCCCGACTTCCCGCCCTACCGCATCAACACCCCGCCGATCAGCGCGATGAGCACCAGCAGGCCCATCAGCATGCCCGCCATGGCCGCCTTCTTGCTCAGGGCCTGGAACAGCGGCGCGTGCTCTCCGCTGGGATCGAGCCGCGAGAGCCGCCCGATGGTGGGAAAGCTCACCACCAGGAAGATGACCGCGGCGAGCAGCCCGGTGCCCTGCATGACCATGAGCTGGACCGGGTAGCCGTTCACCGCGGTGGCGGTGCTGTAGAGCCGGAGCGTGAGCAGGAGGCCCGAGATCACCGCCAGCACCACGCCCGGCAGGATCAGCTTGCCGTACAGCTTGACCTGCACGCCGAGGAGCGCCCGAATGTCTTCCCGCGGGCCGCGCCGCATGCTGATGCCCACCGTCATGGCGGCCAGCCCCCCGCCCATCCACAGCACGAATCCGAGGAAGTGGGCGCCGAGATAGAGTTGTCTCAATGGAGTGTGGTGGTCAGGAAGGTGGCGTCGACCGGCTGCCGCCCGGCGTAGCCGGCTTCGACGTCGTGCCAGTGCGTGATGTGATCCTCGTCGACCCGCCAGCACAGGAACACCAGCCGGTCTTCGCGCAGTGTGTAGAAATCCACCAGGCCGGCGTCGAATCCCTTGAAGAGGCAGCCGATCGCCTCGATCTCCCCGAGATAGGCGCTGATCCGGTCCGCGGAATCGGTCACCGCCCGCCGTGCCGCGAGCAGATCGTCGGTTTCTCCCTGCTCCGCCTTGACGCCCCCGGTGAGGAGCTCGTAATCTCCCAGGGCTTCCTGCCAGACGCGGTATTCGGTGCGGAGATCGGTGAGGATGCGGCGCAGGAGCGGAAGGGTCCGCTCCGCCTCTTCGAGGGTGAAGATGCGCGCTTCGGCCACGTCATCCTCCGCCGTCGTTGGGGTCTCCCATAACATTCGTGGTCGCGGCCCGCGCGTCAAGTGGAGAGCGCGGCGAGTTCCGCGCTGGCCGCGCGCTCACCTTCCGCCAGATACCACCGCAATTGATCCGTGGCGAACGTCTCCCCCTCGCGAACCCGGGGCCGGATCCACAGCAATCGGGCCCGCCCCGGCGTCGCCCGCCAGAGCGCCTGGGTGAGCGCGGTGTTGCTCGCCATGAGCACCCGTTGCGCGTCGTTCCACAGCGCGATCAGCGCCGGCTGCCGCGGGGTCGCCGGATTCCGCTCGGTGTCGAAGCCGGAGCCCACGTCCACCGCGATGACCAGGTCCGCCGCAAAACGCCCCGCCACCGCCAGCGGCACCACTTCGCGGAGCCCGCCGTCGGCGCAGCGCCGCCCGCCCAGCGGGAACGGCGGAAAGAACGGCGGCAGCGCGCAGCTGGCGCAGAGCGCGTCGAGCAGCGGAACGTCCTCGCCCCCGGCGCCGAAGGTCAGCTCGTCCCCGCTGTCCACGTCGGTCGCGGTGATGCTGAGCGGAGCCGTGAGATCGGCAAACGCCGTGACCGGCAGCAGCCGCTCCAGCGTGCGGCGGAGCGCGTCGGGCTTGAGCAGGGCGCGGGCCCAGATGCCCTTGAGCAGGGCGGTGCGGTCCAGGGCGAACACCTCGCGGTGCCGGATCGCGAGGAGCCGCTCGGCCACCGCGTCGGGCGCAAGGCCGGCGGCGAGCGCCGTGGCGATCACCGCCCCCATCGAGGTGGCGACATAGCGGGTCGGCGCGAGCCCCGCCGCCGTGAGCGCGCGCACCGCGCCCAGGTGCGCCGCGGCCTTGGCGCCGCCGCCCGAAAGCACCAGCACGATGTGCTTGAGCGTCCCGGCGCTCACCCGCGCTTTCGCGCCTCGTGCCGGATCCGGGCGGCCTCGAACCGCGCCCGTTCCTCATCCGTCTCCGGGATCAGCCGGGGCACCCGCGTGGGCCGCCGGTTGGCGTCGATGGCGACGAAGACCACGTGCGCCGTGTGGGTGTGCACCATCGCGCCGGTGCTCACCGTTTCCGAGTAGACGTTGACCGTGATGTCCATCGAGCTGTTGCCCACGAAGTCCACCGTGGACCGGCAGGTGACCAGCGCCCCGACCGGAATCGGCTGGTGAAAGTCGAGCCGGTCGATCGACTTGGTCACCGCCGGCCCGCCGGCATGCCGGATCGCCGCCACCGCCGCGCATTGATCCACCAGCGCCGCGAGGTGCCCCCCGAAGAGATCGCCCAGGACGTTCTGCATGTGGGGCATCACGAAGGTGGAGATTTCCCCCTTCGAGTACGCCATCGGCCGCGCCTCGATCGTCACGTGAGGCTCCGCGCCTGGTAGTCGACCGGCCGGAGATAGAACTCGTTGATGGCGGTCTGGCTCAGCACCGCCACGGTCGGCAGCTTCCGCTTCCAGTGGGTCGAATCGAGCCGCCGGTGCACCAGCTCGACCTCGGCGGCGGTGAAGCCCAGCGCCTCGATCCGCGCCCCGTCGTAGCCCCGGAGCAGCCAGTACAGAATCGTGTCCGCCTTCGGGTACGTGATCCCGAAGTCGCCCTCGTCGGTCTGGCCCGATACCAGGTCGGCGGTCGGCGGCTTGGCCAGGATCGGCGCCGGCACGCCGAGGTGGCGCGCCAGCGCCACCACCTGGGTCTTGAAGAGATCGCCGATCGGATTGACCGGCGGCGTGTCGTCCGCGTGCCAGGTGAAATACCCGAACAGCCGCTCCGTCTTGTTGCCGGTGCCCAGCGGAAGCGCATGCAGCGCGGCGGAACGGTCGAACAGCGCCACCATGCGGAGCCGGGCCAGGATGTTGCCCAGGCGCGCGGGATCGGGACGGCCCGGCAGCGAGGCCGACAGTCCGTCCGCCGCGGCGCTGATGTCGATCGTCTCCATGCCGATGCCGAGCTGCTTCACCACCAGCGCGGCGTGCGCCAGCGATTCCGGACTGGACCGCCGGTACGGCATGCGGATCGCCGTGACGTTCGCCGGCCCCAGCGCCTCCGCGGCGAGAAAGGCGACCACCGCGCTGTCGAGCCCGCCCGAGAGCGCGACCAGCCCCTGCTCGAAGCCGCGCTGACGGGAGACCTCGTCGCGGAGGAACTCCACCAGCCATCGCCGGGTCAGCTCCGGGTCGATCTCGAGCGGATCGGGGCCCGTGCCGAACCGGGCCGCTTCCGGCGCGAGGACGTCCTCCCGTCTTCCCGTCTTCCCGTCTTCCCGTCTTCCCGTCCCCCGTCCTCCCGTCTTCCCGTCCCCCGTCCTCCCGTCTTCCCGTCTTCCCGTCCTCCCGTCTTCCCGTCAGCTCCCCTGCCAGCAGCGGCAGCCGCGCCCGCAGGTCCGAGAGCAGCGGAGACTCCGCCCGGACTCGGGGAATCTCGTCGAGATCGATCGTCACCCGGAGCACGTCCTCCTCGAACACCGGCGCGCGGGCCAGCACATCGCCGGTGGGCCCCACCACCAGGGAGCCTCCCGGAAATCCCTTCCCTCCCTCGAATCCCACCAGCTGCGCCAGCGCCACGTACATCCCGTGCTCCGCCGCGATGCCCTGGGCCGTCCGCTCCCAGCGCAGCAGGCTGCCCGGCCGCCCCGGGGATCCGCCCTCCGGCTCGGAGGGCATGAGGCCGCGGGCCGGGCTCGCGCTCACGATCAGCAGGACCTGGGCGCCGTCGAGCGCGGCGATGGTCGGTACGATCGAGTGCCAGGCGTCCTCGCAGACGATGACGGCGCCCCGGCCCCACCGGGTATCGAAGGCCGCCACCGATTCTCCCGGCTCGACGAAGCGCTCCTCGTCGAAGACGCCGTAGGTGGGAAGGAAGATCTTCCGATGCACGTGCCGGATGCCCGCTTCGGCGCCGCCCAGCGTGGCGACCAGGGCCGAGTTGTGGAGCCGGGTACGCCACAGCTCGTAGAAGCCGATCACGATATCCATCGGCGGGCCGCCGGCCGACTGGTGCAGGTCGGCCAGATCGGCGTAGAGCTCCTCTGCGGTGCGAGCCAGCTCCCGGACCCCGCCTTCGAGGAAATACCCGGTGAGCGCCGCTTCGGGCATCACCAGGAGGTCGGGCGGCTCCGCGTCCGCGCCCAGGGTGCGGAACAGCTCGCCGACCCGGGCCAGATTCTCGGCAAACGCGCCCTTCCTGGGCTTGAGCTGGGCAATGGCGAGGCGGAGCATTGGGAGTAAGGTAAGAGATGAGAGGGGAGAGGTGAGAGGGGCGGCTCCCGCTTACCTTTCCGCCATGCCCTCCGCCCTCTCCGCCCTTTCCGGCGTTGCCAACGCAACCGAGCCTCTACCCGGCCTCCTCACCGCCGGCCAGCCTGCGCCCGTCAATTTCGAAGGGCTCAAGACCCAGGGCGTGAAGACGGTCATTGACATCCGTGACCCGATGGAGCCCCGGCCGTTCGACGAACCCGCTCTGGTGCGGAAGCTCGGCATGACCTACCTCAATGTGAGCGTGCGGCAGGGCGCGCTCGACGATGCGGTGATGGATTCGGTGCTGGCGGCGATCCGGCAGCACGACGAGCAGCCCCTCCTGCTGCATTGCGCCAGCGCCAACCGGGTGGGCGGAGTGCTGATTCCCTATTTCATGATGGACCAGGGGATGAGCGAGGAGGACGCGGTGGCCGCGGCGATGAAAGTCGGACTTCGCGGCGCCGATCTGCTGGAGTGGGGCCTCGACTATACCCGACGCAAAACGGGCGGCTGACGCCGCCCGTTCCGCACTACCCCTTCGAACCACGCCTTCCGACTAGGGGCGCCGGGGCCGCGACCCGCCCCCGCTGCCGCGCCCGCCGCTGCTGTGCGACGGTTCCGATCGGTGGGCCGGAGGCGCCTCCCGGCGCGATGGCTCCGCGCGCGGTGCGGGTGCCGAGCGACCGCCACCGCCGCCACCGCCGCCGCGAGCGGCCGGATAGGACTCTCGATCGGGACGCGCCCGACGGGCCGGAGGCGTAAAGTCGGGAGCCCGCTCCCCACCCCGGGATATGCCCGGCGGCGTGCGACCGGAACCACCCGCCGGCCGCGCCCGGGCCCGCCAGTCGATGTCGGGCACCCGGATATCGCCGCCGGAGTTGCGCCCATTGGGAAGCGCACCGGAGAATCGTCCCACGCCGATCGTCGGCGTCCGCGGCCGGACCGTGTAGCCTCGCGGCCGCCCCACGATGACCGGCCCGCGATTGTAGTTGCCGGGACGGTAAGGGTAGTAGGACCCGCCGAACGGGTAGTAGCCACCATAGGGGGAATACCCGCCGTACCCGTAGCTGTAGGGCGAGTAGCCGAAATAGAACCCGGTTCCGAACGACCAGCCGCCGTCAAAGGGCCACCGGTGGCAGCCGTTGTAGCGCCAGCTCCAGTTGTTGCAGTAGAGGTAATCGTCGTAGACGTAGATGGGATGGCCCGGGTACATCGAATTGTAGTAGTCGGAATTGGTCGACTCCCCGTAGACCCGATACCCGATCACGTCGTAGTCGAACCCCTGCGGCCCGGCGAGGGTTTGCGCGAGTCGGGAGAGATCGCCCTCGGCGTCCGTGGAGGCGCGATCGATCTCCAGCCTGGTGTAGTCCCAGCGGCCGGCCAGCACGACCTCGTCGAACCGCCAGGGATCCTGGGACACCGCCGTGAAGATCAGGCCGGTGCCGTCACCCGAGGCGCGGAAGGCGGCCTCGGAGTCTCCATCCCGGACCTCGTAGCGGCGGCCGGCCTGGACCCGTGCATCGTCCCTCGGATCCAGCGGGAAAAGCACCCGGACCCGACCATCCGTATCGTAGTTGAGCACCAGGAGATACCCGTCCACGTCGGCATCGACCTGCAGTCGCACCCGGTCACCGGGGCGGAAGCGGCGGTCATTGTTCATCCAGAGGCGGACCGGAGGGTTGACGGCAGGCGCCATGGCCGTCGGGGTGGGCTCCGCGAGCAGAGCGCCGGAGCCTAAGGTAGTGAAGAGTGCAAGCAGGGTCAGCATGAGTACCTCCGAGACGACTCGTCCGCCGACGACGACAGCTATTTCAAATGGACATCCGTAGAACTCCCCAGGCAATATCCAGATCCGTGCCAATCGCTGACGCCGAGTTAAGTGTCTGAAACTTAAAGACTTGGGTTTCTTGACCCAGGCCCTCCGGTGTCCGCCCGGCGGGACACGCCCTGAGGGGAGTTCTCACTCATGGGAATCACGGCCTCCGGTGCCAGTACATCCTCATCTCCGAAATCCTGACGCCGTCGGTTTCGCAGAACATGGCACCCCGCGCTTCGACCCAGTCGCCGGTGCGTCTCCGCCGGAACACCGACTTGAACTCGGTGGCGAACCAGGGGCCCGCCAGGAAGATCTCCCCGGTCGAGACCGTGATCTCCGACTGGTGGTAGGGGACGTCGCTCCAGTACTTGCGGATCGCCTCGGTGCCGGTGAGCGGCTTCGACGAACGGAGTCTCCAGGAAGACCGCGTCGGTGTTGAACACCGTGATGATCAGATCGATCTGGCCCTTGGACCACCCGCGGGAGAAGGTGTCCACGAGCTCGCGGGCTCTCTCGCGGGAAAGGACTGTCGGGGCGGTGGAAGTCATGGGTTCAAAATACCTGGTTGCCGCCCGGGCGTCCCATCCCCGGGGTACCTGGACCGCCGTCTGGCGTGAATTTGGACCGCTTCCAATATTGGTGCCTTGGATCTCCGCTGGACGGAGACCCCAGGGGGAGTCTCCGGGACGATGAGCCACCCTTCTCGTCGGAGGCAGGCATGAGAGGCACTACGCGTGCGCTGGCGGCTACCGGACTACTCCTCGCGTTGGGGTCTGGCGTACTGGCGGGGCAGACTCGGGTGATCCTGGGCGTGGGAGGCGGTGCCCTTCAGCCGACCAAGGGAGCCAACAGCTTCGGAGGCACCGAGGCCGGCCAGGAGCTCAAGGCCAAGCTGGGCTACCATTTTCAGCTCATGGTGGGCATCGCCCCTGGCAACAGCGTGGTGAGCTTCCGGATCGATGGGCAGTACGGAGGCCTGCACTACGGCAAGCTGATCAGCGGAGTCACCCCCAAGGACAAGATCTTCGCCGTCAACGCCGATCTGGTCGTCCACCCCACCGGAAGCGGCAGCGTCCGGCCGTACCTCCTGGCCGGACCGACCTATGGCCATTTCAGCTATCGTAACGGCCTCACCGGCACCGCCGGGGCCGACGAGGTCACCAACGGCGCCGGATTCAACGCGGGCGCCGGGCTGAACATCGGCACCGGCAAGAAGCTCTGGTTCTTTGGCGAGGCGCGCTACGTCTACACCAAAGAGCACAAATACATTCCCGTTACGATTGGCGTGCGCATCAACACCGGTCAGCCGTATCAGCCGGGCAAGTAGCCGGCTTCGCGACACCCCCGGCAACACCCAGCGCCGCCGTGTGCACCAAAGCACCGGGCGGCGCCGTCATTTCTGTGGATGCGACAATGTTATGGAAATCTAACGTTCAACGCAGAACCGAGCATCCTCCGGGAGGAGCCCCTATTCGCGCGCATGCATGCAGTCGCTAGATTAATCTTCGCGCATATTAAGATGTTGTAGCCCATGATGGTGTAGCTCACGGACCAGAGACAACCATTCGACAGGAGACTGCAATGCGTCGGAAATTGGTGGGCCTCGCCGCAACGGCACTGCTCATCGCAGCTTCCGCCCAGCCCGCGTCCGCACAGGCCCGCGGGTACGTCGGGTTTGGAGCAGGTGTGACCCTGCCCCTGGGCTCCTTCAAGGACGAGGCGAAGCTCGGCTGGCTTGGTCAGGTCCTCGGCGGCGTCCGACCGCGAAAGACGGGATGTGGGGCGGCCGGATCGATGGGACATACGGTCGTCATTCAATCAAGGGTCTCACCGGAGGCGTAACTGGCCATGATGCGCTGATCGGCTTCAATGCCGACGTGGTGCTGACGCCTGGAAAGAGCGCGTCCAAGACGCGTCCCTACTTCCTCGCCGGAGTCGGCATGTACAATTCAAGGCGACGTTAGGAGTGTCCCACCGGTAGTGGCAGCTCCACCAAGTTCGCCTTCAATGGTGGCGTGGGTCTCAACATTCACACCAGCGGCCAGATGGCCGTGTACGTCGAAGGTCGCTTTGTAAGCGTGCAGACCAGCGGCGGGGCGACCAACTTCATCCCGGTCACGGTCGGGTTGCGCTGGGGCGGTTTCTAAGCTCGGGCGGACCAGTCACGAGAATGCGAGCGGGGCGGCCGGATGTCGGCCGCCCCGCTTCGCATCAGCTCCCCGCCGCAAAGACGGTATCGATCGGTATCGCCAGCGCCTTGCACACGTTGAGTCCCGCCGGACACACCCCGACCCGCAGGGTCCCTTTGACATGGTGCCAGCCCCGCTCGAGCGTCGCCTCGGGAGGCGCCCCGAAGTAGGCCGAGTCCGGTGTCAGCGCGGTTTGCTCGAACCGCACCCGCACTCCACCGGCGAGCTCGAGCTCCGGAGGCAGCCGCGCGTTGATCCGGGCTCCGGCGGCCGGAATGAGGATAAGCCGGTAGCCGTCCACCGCCGGATGTCCCACCAGCCGCACCAGGGGAGCTTCCGGCGCAGCCGGTCGCGCTGCGCACCCCGCGCCACCCAGGACGATCAGGACGATCAGGACCCCCGCCAGCCGCAATCTCATTCGGCCAACAGGGCCTCGATGCGCCAGCTCCACTCCCGATACGTGTCGTCATTCAGGTGGAACTCGCCATAGCCCTCGTACCGGATCACGCCTTTCTTGTCGATCAGGACGAAGCTGGGCCAGTACTCGATGCCGTAGAGATTCCACGTGGCGTTGTCATTGTCCTCGGCGATCGGCGCGGATCGTACCAGGAGGCCGGCGCCCGCGGTCAGGACCGCGGCCAGCGAGAGGTTCAGGAATCTGGGCATGATGGATCCGGTCTCCCCGCCGCTCCGCGTAGCCGGCGAACGGAATGATCCGGCAAGCTATGCGGCAAAAGCCGGGGTTGCCAGGAGCGGGACCGGCTCGCTACACTGACCCTCACAACTGATTCACGGCAGACGCGGCCACCCGGAAGTCCGGTGCAAGACCGGCGCGGCCCCGCCACTGTAAGAGGCTGATCACCGTCGCTCATGCTGCCACTGGGGCGTTGACCCTGGGAAGGCCGGCGACGGCGCCTCGAGCCAGGAGACCGGCTGCGTCTGCTCCCGCACGATTCCCTCGAGGGGGGGGAGCGGGGCCCGAGGTGTCTCCACCGACGTCCCCGTCTCGCCCTGCGCCCTCCCATGGACGCAGGGCGACTCGTGTCGGGGCCCACGCCGGTTCCCGGAGCACGCCCGATGTCCGTCCCCACTGTCCCTACCGTCCTCACCGTCCTCGCCGTCCTCACCGTTCCCTCTTTCCTCACCGCCCAGACACTCGACTCGACCCGACTCAAGGAGATCACCGTCACGGCCAACCGGGCGCCGACCCCGCTCCGGGCATTGGGTAGCAGCGCCGATGTGCTCGGCGCCGCCGAGCTGTATCGCCGTCAGGTGCATTCCCTGAGCGAAGCGCTCTCCCTGGTGCCGGGCGGCGCGTCCTTCGCCAACGGCGCGCCGGGAGGCGTCGTCTCGGTCTTCCTGCGGGGCGTGTCATCCAGCCAGACGCTGCTCCTGGTGGATGGCATCCGGATCAATGACGCCAACACCAGCTATGGCAGCTTTCTCGCGGGAGAGGACCTGGGCGGGCTGGGCCATCTGGAAGTGGTTCGCGGTCCCGAGAGCACCCTCTATGGCGGCGCCGCGATCGGCGGGGTCGTGTCGATGGACGCCGCACCCGCGTTCGGGCCCGGCCGTGCGGACCTGGAGCTGGAAGGAGGCTCGTTCTCGACCTGGCGGGGCAGCGGCGTGGTCTCCGCCGGATCCGAGCGAGCCGGAATCCGCGCCTCGGTCACCGCCAATGGAACCGACAATCAGCGCCATCCCAACGGATGGGATCAGCGCACCGAGCTGGTGCGGCTCGACCGGCGCGTGGCGGCCTGGCTCTCGGTCGGCGCCACCTTCCGTGGCCTGCAGCAGCGCTACACCAGCCCGGGCGACATCCGAACCGACAACACCACCCCGGACGGCAACACGATCTTCGAGAACAACCTGGGAACCGTCTGGGTGGAAGCCGCTCCGTCGCCGGCCTGGCGCAGCCGTCTGATCATCGGCGGACAGGAACAGTTCACCCAGGGCACCGGGCGCTTCGACGGCGGCCCCGAATTCAAATTCAACCTGACGAACTCCCGAAGGGTGATCGACTGGCAGAACACGGTGCGGCTGCGTCCGGGTGTGCTCGTGGTAGCCGGCGCCAACCGGGAGTGGAGCACGGCGGCCGGCGACGGTACCGCGCTCGATGAGCGGCTCTGGGCCTGGTATGGCGAGGGCAGATTCACTCCGCTCGCGCCGGTGACAGTAACCGCCGGAATCCGGAGTGACGACTACACCACGTTCGAGCGCGCCCTCACCTGGCGGGTCACCGGGGCCTGGAGCATCCGCGGCGGCGCCACCAAACTCCGCGCCTCCTACGGCACCGGCTTCATGCCGCCCAGCCTGGCCGCGCGATTTGGCAACGTATTTCAGGCGCCCAATCCCGGCATCCGGCCGGAGCGCTCCCGGGGCTGGGATGCCGGGCTCGATCAGGGGCTCTTCGGCGGGAAGGGAGCGGTTTCGGTCACCTGGTTCCGGAACGCATTGCGCGATCTCATCGTCTACCAGGGCGCGGACTTTCCCGCCCTCGGGAAAAACCTGAACCTCGATCGCGCCCGGACCTCCGGTGTTGAAGTGAGCGGACGGATGGTGGCGGGCCCGGTGGACGCCCGGGTCGCATGGACCGTTCTCTCCGCGCGAAGCCTCTCGGAGAGCGACCCGGCCCTGGCGCGGCTGATCCGAAGGCCGCGGCATACCGTCGCGGCCGACCTGGGGCTCGCGATCACCCGTCGTGGCACGCTTGGCGCGGGCGTGCTGGCGGTGGCGAATCGCCAGGATACCGATTTCAACGCCTTTCCATCGGTGCGGGTGAATCCGGGAGACTATGCCGTCGCGCGGCTGTACGCGGCGTACCATCTGACCGACCGGATCACCCTCCGGGCCCGGATCGAAAACCTGTTCGATACTCGCTACGAGCCGGTGTACGGCTTCCCCGGTCTCGGACGCAGCGTCACCGCGGGGGCGGCGGTGCGGCTTCGCGGGAGTGCGCCGCAACGTTTTTCCGCTCTCACGCGTTAACACTCGGACTGGTTCCGAGTCGAAGCCTGTACACCTGCGGCTGCTGGAGCTCCGATGCGCCACCGTACCAACCGAATCCGGCCGACGCTGCTGGCCCTGGGCCTGGGCCTGCTCGCGGCCGGACCGCTACGAGCCCAGTCCACTCCGACTGGGCCGCTTGCCGGTCTCTGGAAGCTGAACCCCGAGCTCAGCGATCGCCTGGAGGACAAGCTCCTGGACGCCCGGCGTCCGGGAGCCTACACCGGCGCGGCGGGCGGAGGCCGCCACGGTGGTGGCGGCCGCGGCGGCGGCGGCGGTCGGGGGATGCACGGGCGGGAAGAAGGCGGTGTGGAGGGGGGTCAGGAGATGGCCAACCTGGTCTATCCGGTGCTCCAGATCCTGATCCGCCAGGACGACTCGACCGTGGCCATCAGCGATGCCGCCGGACAAATGCAGACCTTCTACACCGACGGCCGCAAGGTGAAGGAGCCGATGCTCACCGGAGCCGACCAGGAGATCACCACCCACTGGAAGGACGGCAAGCTCACCATCGAGCGGAAACAGGACAAAGGCGGAACCCTGAAGGAGACCTGGGAAATCGACCCCGCCAGCAAGAAGCTGGTACTGTCGATCAGGATGAGCAGCCCGAGACTCATGCGGGCCCTCGAGCTCCGCCGGGTCTACGATCCGGCCTCCGGGAGCTGAGCCGTGCGCCTCCGCTTCGCGGCGGCCCTCGCGATGCTTGGCCTCTGGTTCGTCCCCGGGCCGCTCGCCGCGCAGGTCGGCACCACCACCGACATCCTCACCGGGGTGGTGAAGGACAGTACCGGCAAGCCGATTCCCGACGCGATCGTCGAAGCCACCTCGTTCGAGACCCAGGTGGTCCGGACCACCAAGACCGATCCGCGGGGCCGCTACACGATCCTCTTTCCCGACGGCGGGGGACAGTATCGCCTGATCGTCCGCTCCATCGGCAAGACGCCGGTGATGCGCACCATCGCGCGGCAGGCGGACGAAGACCGCCTGGTCACCAACGTGACCCTGGGCGTCGTGGCCACGCGGCTCCAGGACGTCGTCGTGCGGGCCCGCGGGCCCCAGACCGGGCGCGGTGGCGAAGGACCTCCCACCCCGGGCTCGACCGAGCGTGCCATCACCGCCGACCGCGCGGCCAGGCTGCCCATCGACGCCGGCGACCTGACCATCCTGGCCACGCTCGCGCCGGGTGTGGTGTCGGTTTCCGGTGACGACAGCACCGCCGCGGGATTCTCGGTGGCGGGCCAGCGGCCGTCGAGCAACAGCACGACGCTGGACGGACTCACCTTTGGCGGCGCGAGCGTGCCCCAGGACGCGGTGCGCAACACCCGGGTCATCACCAACAGCTACGATGTCGCGCGGGGACAGTTCAGTGGCGGCCAGGTGGCCACCACCACCAGGAGCGGCACCAATTCGATTCAGGGCACCGCCAACTACTCGCTCCGGGACCGGGATCTCTCCGTGAGCGTGGGCGATACCTCGGCTTTCACCCAGGGATTCACCCAGCACCAGCTCTCCGCCGGATTCGGCGGGCCGATCAAGCGGAACAAGGTGTTCTACTTCGCCTCGGTGTCGGGCCGGCTGCGGGACGACGGGCTGCAATCGCTGCTCTCCGCCACGCCGTCCTCTCTCACCCGGCTCGGACTGGCGCCCGACTCGGCGCAGCGATTCCTCGGCTTCCTCACCAGCCATGGACTGCCGCTGTCGGCCGAGGACGGTCTCACCAATCGCTCGACCGACAATGTCAGCGCCCTGGGCCGAATGGATTTCATTCTCGGGCAGAACCAGACCCTCACCCTGCGCGGCGACTGGCGCACCACCAAGAGTGAGCCCACCGGCGTGGGCCCGCTCTCGGTGCCCGCGGCGGGCGGCACCACGCGCTCCTCCGGCGGCGGCGGCATGGCCACCCTTTCGTCCCGGTTCGGCAGCCGGGTGCTGAGTGAGCTGCGCGCCTATCTCTCCGGCAGCTCCCAGCAGGGTGCGGCGTTCAATGACCTGCCCCAGGGCCGAGTGCAGGTCATTTCGGCGCTGGCGGATGGATCGCAGACGGTGTCCAATCTGGTGTTCGGCGGGAACTCCGGACTGGCGCAGCGGCGCTCGAGCACCGGTCTCGAGATGACCGAAGAGCTCTCGCTCATTCCCGGCGACGCTTCGCACCGTATCAAGGCCGGCGTGCTGTACAGCCGGGCGGCGTCCAGCCAGGTCGTGGCCTCGAACCTGACCGGCACCTTCTCGTTCAATTCCCTGGCGGACCTCGAGGCGGGCCATCCCACCGGATTCACCCGGACGCTCCAGCCGTCGGACCGCTCCAGTACCGGGATCAACTCGGCGCTGTATTTCGGCGATACCTGGCGGGTCGGCCAGGCGCTCCAGGTGACCTACGGAGGGCGGCTGGAGCGCTCCACGTTCGGAAACGAGCCGGCCTACAACCCGCTGGTGGACCAGGTCTTCGGATTCCGGACCGACCGGCTCCCCAGGGAAACCCATTTCAGTCCGAGGGTCGGATTCACCTATACGGTCGCGAGCGGCGACGATAACCCGGGCCCTCCCGTCATCACGGTTCGCGGCGGATTCGGGGAATTCCGTAGTCCCATTCCGGCGTCGCTCGCATCGGCGGCGCAGTCGGCCACCGGGCTGTCGACCGCGGAGACCCAGCTGGTCTGCATCGGCGGCAACACCCCGACGCCCGACTGGGACTCCTATGTCAACGACCCCTCCACCATTCCGGGCGCCTGCGTCGGTGGCGCTGGTCCGTCCCTGCCCACTCGGCTGCCCCAGGTCACCGTGTTCGATCCGAACTTCGGCGCGCCGCGGGCCTGGCGCGGCTCCTTCGGCCTGTCCCACCGGTTCGGTACCTGGCAGGTGGCCACCGACTTCAGCTGGGCCCGCGGTCTCAGCCAGTCGGGATACACCGACCAGAACCTGGGAAGCCGGCAGTTCAGCCTGACCGCCGAGGGCGGCCGCCCGGTGTTCGTGCCGGCGGCGCTGATCGATCCCGCCTCGGGAGTGCTGCCGCTGGCGGGGTCGCGCAAGGATGCCCGGTTCGGCCAGGTCCTCCTGCTGGATTCGAAGCTGGGATCTCGCTCGGCCTCGGTCACCTTCTCGGCCAACGGCATCACCCGCGGGGGCATCTCCCTCCAGGCATCCTACACGCTGTCTCGCGCGACCGACCAGTCGTCTTCCTCGGAGGGCGGCGGACAACGCGGCTTCGCGGGCCAGACCGCGGGGTTCAACCCCAACGATCGCGAATACGCCACCAGCGACTTCGAGCGGCGCCACTCGTTTCTCGCGGTGGTCACCTGGCCGGCGACGGCGGCGCTGGAGATCACCGGCATCGGCCGACTGACCTCGGGCGCGGCGTACACGCCCATGGTGGGTGGTGACATCAACGGAGACGGGGCGCGGAACGACCGTGCCTTCATCTTCGACCCGGCCACCGCGCCCGACACCGCCCTCGCCAACGGGATGCAGCGGCTGCTGGCCGGCGCATCATCGGGGGCCCGGGGCTGCCTGATCGCGCAGACCGGCACGATCGCCGCGCGGAACAGCTGCCGGGGACCGTGGCAGCCCTCCCTGGATCTCCAGCTCAACTACCGTCCCGCCTGGGCCGGGCTCAACCGGCGGCTCACCATCGCGCTGGTCACCCAGAACCTCCTGGCCGGGGTGGACCAGCTGGTGCACGGATCGGACAATCTCCACGGGTGGGGGCAGACGGTGCGGCCCAACACCACCCTGCTGTCGGTGCACGGGTTCGATGCGGCGGCCGATCGCTACATCTACACCGTCAACGAGCGGTTCGGCGCGACGTCGGTGTCCACCAACGCCATCCGGATGCCGTTCCAGGTCGGGATTCAGCTTCGCTATACCTTGGGGCAGAGTGGCTTCCTGGGCGGATTCGGGGGCGGGTTCGGCCGTGGCGGGCGCGGCGGAGGTTTTGGCGGCGGCGGCGGCGCCGTCGGCGCGGGCGCCGGCAACTTCACCACCCGGTTCGCGAGCCTCATCCCGAACCCGATTCAGGAGATTCTCGGCCTCCGGATCGGACTCCGGCTGACCGACGATCAGGAGACCCGGCTGAAGCAGGTGTCGGACACCGTGGAGGCCGAGAACGCCGTGCTGGCCAAGGCGCTCCAGGCCGAGATCGCCAAGATGGGGGCGAACGCGGACGGGCCCCGCATGCTGACCGTCATCCGACCCAAGATGGAAGAGGCTCGAAAGCACACCCAGGCCGCCCTCGATGCGGCCAAGGCGATCCTCACGCCCGAGCAGTGGAACTATCTGCCCGAGCGGCTCAGGAATCCGCGGACTCCGCTGCAGGGAGGGCAGCGTCGCGGACGGCCGGGGAGCGAGTAGATTAGGAGCACCCCGAACATTCCGGAGCAAGCCCCCATGCGCCACGCCTTGGCGGTCCTTGGCGTTTTCGCGACCGTTTCCGGTGCCCTCGAGCCCGCCCCGGCTCAGACTCCGTCCCTGGCAGGAACCTGGAAGCTCAACGCCGAGGCGAGTGACAATCCCGCCGAAAAGCTGAAGGAGGCCACGTCCGCCGCGCCCAAGGTGAAGGAGGGATACGGTTCGACCAGGAACCGGGTGGGCGCCGGACGGATTGCGGGTGAACCGGGCGGCGACCGGGACGCACCGGCCGGGGGCGGCGGCGGGGCCTCGTTGCCCGGCGTGGACTTCGCCCGGGTCATGCACCCCGCGGCCCAGATCGCCATAGAACAGAACGACACGGTGCTCACGATCAAGGACGATCGGGGCCTCCCCCAGATCATCTACCTCGACGGCCGCAAGTTCGAGGAGCCGACCGGCGGAGCCGAGCCGAAACAGACCACGTCGAAGTGGAAGGACGGAAAGCTCACGGTCGACCGGAAGCTGGGCAGCCTGGGATCGATCCGCGAGATCTTCTCGCTTCTGACCGAGAAGCACCAGCTGGTGGTCGAGGCCAAGCTCACCAGTCCCCAGCTCGGCAAGACGGTGGAGATCAGAAGGGTGTACGACGCCCAGACCTGAGGGCTACAACTTGCCGATGTTCCAGGTGAGGCCGGTGTAGAGGGCGTAGGGCTGCGGGCCGGTGATCGGGAGGATGCCTCCCAGATCCAGCACCATCCAGCGACGGACTTCGAGGGTTGGACCGGCGAGCAGCGCGACGATATTCGCGCTTCCCGCCGGTCCTTTCGTTCCCGGATATCCGTACACCTCGGCGACCCAGCCGGACGGTCCCGCCAAAGGGCCGCCGAACGACGCGGTCCAGACCGTGGCAGTCCTCGGCGCCTCGGAGCCGTCGCCGCTGCGCCGGGTGACTCCGGCGTTGAGGTCCATGGCCACCGGACCCAGCGCGTGACTCGAAATGAGGAGCAGCGAGGCGTCGGTCGTCCCGGTGCCCCGGCCCTCCGCGGCAGCGCCGGTCGGGAGCTTGATGGCGGGCAGTATGGCGAAGTTTCCCAGCACCGGCGCGCCTTCCAGGAGCCGCCATTTGAGGCCCACGCTCAATTCTCCCGTCCCGATGGTACCGGCGGAGGGAGACAGGAACGGCAGCAGCACGCTCAGCTGGAGCCGCCGGGCCAGGCCCAGCTTGAATAGGAGCGGCACTTGCGCCGCGTCGCCCGGTCCGGAAAGCCGATCGTACTCGAGGCCGGTTTCGAGTTCGAGCCAGCGCGGCGCCACGGTGCCCGCGTGCGTGGCCACCGTGGGGCGTTCGGGCTGCGCGGCATGCGGATCGGGGGACTGCGCCGACAGCGGCGCGGCGAGGAGCAGAAGGAGGAGGGTCGGTCCGGGCAGCGGAAGGTGGCGCGAGCCGCGGTGGCTCACTCGGGCCAGGTCCATCCGCGCAGCTCGTAGTACCGCCGGCGCGGAGTGGCGTGGGCCGGATCGATTCCGTTCTTGCGGCACCACCAGATGTGAGCCGAGATGCCGGCGAGCCCCGCCAGGATCGGCACCAGCAGCGCCCAGTGACCCACCACCGCCGCGAGCCCGAGCGTCACGCCGGACACCACCGACCACTTGAGCACCTTGCGCCACCAGGGCGTTTCGACCTCGAAGACCGCGAAGCCGGAGCTGCCGATGACCGCGATGGCGAGCAGGACCGCGAGCTCGAGTGCCACGCTCAGGCCAGCCACTGGCGCGCCATGCCGAACAGCAGCCACGCGTTGAGGCCGATGATCACCACGGCCACCGCCCAGGCCCCGGCGGTGAGGAGCTTTCCGTTGGCGAACGCCCCCATCTTCGACTTCTGGCTGGTGAACCGGACCAGCGGCACCACGGCAAAGGAGAGCTGCAGGCTCAGAATCACCTGGGAGAGCAGCAGCAGGGACCCGACGCCCCGCTCGCCGTAGAGCGCGGTGACGATCACCGCGGGGATGATGGCGATGAGCCGGGTGATGAGCCGCCGGATCCAGGCGGGCAGCCGGATGTTGAGGAATCCCTCCATGACGATCTGACCGGCGAGCGTGCCGGTGATGGTGGAATTCTGGCCCGAGGCCAGGAGCGCCACCGCGAACAGGATGCTCGCGATGCTGGTGCCCAGCAGCGGGGTCAGCAGGTGATAGGCGTCGCCGATGTCGGCCACCGCCCGGTTGCCGGACGGATGGAAGGTGGCCGCGGCGAGAATCAGGATGGCCGCGTTGATGAAGAACGCGAACAGCAGCGCCAGCGTCGAATCGAGGGTCGCGAAGCGGATGGCCTCGCGCTTCGACACCGGATCGGGCAGCACGTGCCGGGTCTGCACGATCGAGCTGTGCAGATAGAGGTTGTGCGGCATGACCGTGGCGCCCAGAATCGCGATGGCGATGTAGAGCATGGCCGGGTTGCTGATGATCTCACCGTGGGGAATCAGGCCGGCCCCGATGGCGGCCAGCTCCGGCTTGGCCAGGAAAAGCTCGATGCCGAAGCAGACCCCGACCGTCGCCACCAGCGCGATGACGAAGGCCTCCAGGTAACGAAAGCCCCGGTGCTGCAACAGCAGGATCAGCAGCACGTCCGCCGCGGTGAGGCAGACACCCCAGATCAGGGGAATCCCGAACAGCAGGTTGAGCGCGATGGCCGATCCGATGACCTCGGCCAGGTCGCAGGCGGCAATGGCCACCTCGCAGAGGATCCACAGCGCGAAGCTCACCGGCCGGGAGTAGTGGTCCCGGCAGGCCTGGGCCAGGTCTCTGCCGGTGACCACGCCGAGCTTGACGGCGAGAGACTGGAGCAGGATGGCCATCATGTTGGAGAGCAGCACCACGCTGAGCAGCGTGTAGCCGAACCGGGAGCCTCCCGCGATGTCGCTGGCCCAGTTGCCCGGGTCCATGTATCCCACCGCCACCATGTACCCGGGGCCGGCAAACGCCAGTGCCTTGCGGAAGAACCCGACGCCCTTGGGTACCCGGACCGTCTGGTAGGATTCCGGCAGCGACGGACGGCTCCGGGGCCGGTGCCAGCCTTCGAGCAGCTCCTCCACCGGGGGAATCGGCGCGGCGGGGGCGGCGCTCATCGGGCCCCCTCACGCACGCAGAGCAGTTGCTGCGCCAGCTCGCGCCCGATGACCTGCTCCTGCCCACCCGCCGAGACGGTGATCGGGCCTTGGAACGGCTGGTGCCGGGTGACCGTGACCCGAGTGCCCGGGATCAGCCCCGACGTCTCCAGATACCGGAGCCGTTCCGCCTGGCTGGTGTTCACCCGACGGATTTCCACGGTTTCGCCGCCGGGAATTTCCGCCAGCGGCGTGTAGACCAGCTCGTCCATCATGCCGTCGGAATCGGGAATCGGATCTCCGTGAGGATCGAAGCGCGGATTGCCGAGGGCCGCGGCCATGCGCTCGATGAGCACGTCGGATACCGCGTGCTCCAGTCGCTCCGCCTCGTCATGCACCGTGTCCCAGGAATAGCCGAGGAAACCCACCAGGTAGGCCTCGAGGAGCCGGTGGCGCCGCAGCATGCGAATAGCGACCCGGCGGCCGGCCGTGGTGAGCAACACGCCTCGATAGGGGACGTACTCCAGCAACCCCTGATCGGAGAGCCTTCGGATCATTCCGCTGACGGAGGGAGCGGACAGCTCGAGCAGCTCGGCGATATCACTGGTGGAGACCGGGAGCCCGGCGCTGGAGAGGCGGTAGATGCCCTTGAGATAGTCTTCGACCGATCGAGTGAGCGGCTCGCGGGCTGACTGGGCCACCATGGGGATTGCCGGGCTCCGGGACGGGGCGTGTCGAATCACCGAATGGCACAAATTAGTGATGCCTAAATATTTTGTCAATAGCCACGAATATTATGATATGGTCATACCTCAATCAGGTTTGAAATAAGGATTTATCTACTGTGCCTGGCCGGCTATTTCGGCGGGCTATCCGGTGTGATCAGCGCAACAGATCGAGGACCGGCGTCAGAATCCGCTCCGTCATGCCCCACAGCACGCCGACATCCAGATGGTAACCGGCGCCGCGAATCATGGCGCCGTGGCGTTGGTACTCGATCGGGCGAAGCAGCTCGGGGGCCAGGAGGGTCTCCAACGGCATCCACCAGGCTCCGGCCACCTCCGGGTTCGGTGAGAGCGGAGCGGGGCGCGGCACCGAAAAGACGAAGGGGCGGACGACGATGGGGGGGAGCACCGGAGTTCGCGGAGCGAGATCGTCGAGCACCGCGGCCACCGGGACGCCGGCGAGATCCACCCCCACTTCCTCCAGGGTCTCCCGCCGGGCGGTGGCGGCCAGGTCTGGATCGCCGGCGCTCCACCTCCCGCCGGGCAACGCGATCTGCCCCGACCAGCGATCGCCCTCCCGCTCCGCGCGGCGGATCAGGAGCACGCTATCGGGATCGGGAGCGAAGATGACCGCGACAGCGGCCTTGGGGCGATCGGGAAGGTCTTCCTCGCGCGGGGGCCGTTCGGCCAGACGCGCGAGCAATCCGGGAATCCGGCTCAGTGCGAGTGCCCGTGACAGGCGCCGCCGCAGCAACCGCCGCCGGGCGGCGGGCCCAGACCGCTGAAATCCGCCGGCTTCCCGGCGGAGATGGGCCGGGCCGGAAGCGACAGGGTGCGCTCCACCCGGACCCCGCCGCACCCGGGGCAGTGCACCCTGGTGTCGGCCCGGACCAGCTCGTCGAAGGTGCGGCCGCAGTCGCGGCAGGAAAAGTCGTAGATCGGCATGGCTGGAGCTTCGCGGGGGAACCGGGCCCGGTCAAGGGAGATGCCGGGAGAACCAGGCGGTGGTTTCGTCGAAGACCCGCTCGAGGTCCGCCGTCGGGCCGGCAAACGGATGCACCGCGCCGAATCCGTGATTCGCTCCCTCGACCGCCAGCAGCCGGCTCGAGGCCCTCGGCGCGGCGGCCGCGAGGACTTCCGCCTCCTGGAATGGCACCGAGTCGTCCGCGGTCCCGTGCACGATCAGCCAGGGGGCGCTGATCCGGGCGGCCGCCGCCTCGATGTCGAGCGCCCCGCCGGCGTGCTGCTCCACATCGTCGAGCAGCTCGGTGGAGAGCGGCAGGGTCTCGCCGGTGCGCTGGTTTACCACCGGGATCACCCCCGCCCTCCGCCACGCGGCCGCGTCTTCCCGATTCCAGCGCCGCACCGTGCTGATCGAGGCCCAGGTGACCAGCGCCGAGATTCGCGGGATGCGCCGGGTGGCGAGGATGGCGGTGCCGCCGCCGCGGCTGTGCCCGATCACTCCGATCGACGTGGGCCGCGGCACGCCGAGCCCGCCCTCATCGAGCGCGGCGATCACCGCCTCGAAGTCGGCCAGCTCACGGGAAAAGGTGTTGCGCCCGAATCGCTCCGGCCAGACGAACCGGCCGGTGTCGTCCACCCCGCTGCCGCTGACGTTGAGCGACACCGCGGTGAAACCGGCGCGAGCCAGCCGCTCGGCCGCGGACGGGAACATGCCCCAGTCCTTGAATCCCTTGAATCCGTGGAGAATCACGACGGCGGGCCGGGCGGGGCCGGGCGCTCCCCGCACGTCGATCAGGATTGCTCCCAGGGCGCCCGGGAGAGTGTGCCGCGTGAGGACCGGCGTGGCCACTCAGGACCGCGGCAAGTCGGGGGGACGCTCCGAGCTGAGGCCCGCACCGAACCGGCAGGCGTTGTTGTACTTCGGCTCGACCTTGGCGCAGACCGCTTCGCGCCGGGACATCGGCACGTAGAGGACCGACGCCTCTTCTCCCACCGCGTGATAGCAGCTGGTGGCGATGTCGACCGGACCGAGCTTGCGGCACAGGGCCAGGCCATCGTCGGGATTGGCGGTGACGTCCACGAAATTCTTGACCAGCCCGACGAAGCACCAGGGCCGGTAGAGGGTGGTGCCCAGCGAGCAGAGCCGGATCGATTCCTCCGGGTCCCGGCTGGTCACCCCGCTCACGTAGGTCCCGATGCCCTGGTAGCAGGTGCGCCGCATCCGCTCGGGTGCGGTGTCGCAGACCCCGGCGACCTTCGCGAAGTCCAGACCGGTGCGCTCCACGATGAGCCCCGCCTGCATCTGGTAGCAGGCGCGCTGGTACTTTTCGCCGAGCACCGAGCAGGGGTACAGCAGGTCAGTCGGGTTCCGCGCCTTGAACGGCGGATACGAGTCGGGCGTGGCCATGTGCTCCATGGCCTCGTGGCTCATGCCCCCGGCGCCGGCGGCCGAGTCCTTCTTCATCATCATATGGACGTGATGGGACTGTCCCCGTCCGCCCACGATGAATTCCATGAACGCGCCCCCGTAACACGATTCGGCGTCCCAGCTGTTGCCCAGCTTGTCGCACCCGGCCAGGGCGCGCGGGAGATTCATCGTATAGGTCTGGACCAGCCCGTGGCCGATGCCGTGCACGCACTGGAAGCGGAGCCACCCGCTGTTGTTGATGCCCGGCGTATTGCGGCACAGCCCGGCGACGCTCGCGCTGTCGGTACCCTCGTAAGCGAAGAACGCCTGGACCACGCCATGGTAGCATCCGGACTGGAACAGCTCGGTGCATTGCAGGTAGACGTCGCCGATGTTCTTGCCGGGGGTCCAGGCGTTGATGCCGATGACGTGGCTGTAGTCGTGCCCGAACCGGCGGATCTGGGCATCCTGCTGGCCCAGCAGATTCAGCGCGCCGAGCGCGAGCCGGATCCGCCCCTGCCCGACCAGCTGGAGCAGCACGTCCTCGAAACAGGCCTTGCGCTTCTCGCCTTGGAGCAGCCGGCAGCGCGCCTCGGCGAACGCGGCCACCGTCGCCGAGTCATCGGCCTGGAGCGCGGCATCCAGCGTGGCCGGAAGCGGCGGCAGCGCCATGCCCGGCAGGGCGGCGCCCTGGTGACGGGCATAGAGGAGGAACCCCGCGCCGGCGGCCACCAGCAGGGCCACGGCCAGGAGGAGCTTTCGAATCATGACTGAATATAAATGAGTCATTGACCTGACCGCCCCGTTCGTTAGTATTGACCCGCCAAGGTCTTCCTCACGGCGGGAGCATCCTCCCTGCGCACTACCCATCCCACGCTCGTCGCCGCCAGCCGTGCCATCGCCGCCCAGCGCGGCGCGATGGTGGATCAATGGATCGCCTGGCTGGGTGACCGGCTGACCGCTACGACCTCCGTCCCCTCCGACATCGTGCGGCTGGAATTCCTGCTGCTCATCGACGTGTTCGGATCGATGGTGGGTCCGCTGCGACGGGAAACCCGGGCCATCTGGGGGAGTGTCACGGAACTGTACGGCCGTCACGCCGCCAACCGCGGTCTCGCCGCGGGAGAAGTCGTGGAGGAGCTGCAGTACCTCCGCGAGCTGCTGATCCGATACCTGGCCCCGTCGATCGCGGCGCTCCGGCCCCGGCAAGGCATGGCGCTCCTGCTCCGGCTGAACCGTCTGGTGGACCGCGGCGTGGCCATGGCCGTGGTGGGCTACACCGACGCGCTGGTGGCCGACCTGCTCCCCAACCGGGACGACGGCGCATCGGGCCGCCGCACTCCCGATCCGGAGGAGCTGACCCAGTCCCTCGATCAGATCCGTCACGAGCTCAATCGCACCATCAGCGCGCCCAACATCACGGCGGCCTGAGCCCCATGCGCGCGGCGGGGCTGCTGGCGATGGTGGTCCTCGCGATCGCCCCGGAGCGCCCGCTCGCCCAGGTCGTCACGCCGCAGATCAGCAACACCACCCAGGCGTTGATCGGTCTCCACGCGGTGAACGACCGCGTGGTCTGGGCCGGTGGCGCCGGCGGGACCTTCCTCCGCACCACCGACGGCGGCATGCACTGGCGTGCCGGCGTCGTGCCGGGCGCCGAGGCGGTGCAGTTCCGCGACGTGCACGCGGTGGATTCGCTGACGGCGTGGCTCCTCTCCATTCCCAGCGGAGACAGCGCCCGGATCTATCACACCGCCGATGGCGGCGCGCACTGGACCCTGCAATTCCAGAATCACGATCCGGCCGCCTTCTACGACTGCTTTGCCTTCTGGAACCGCCGCAGCGCCATCGCCATCAGCGACGCGGTGAAGGGCCGCCTGCCGATTCTCCGCACCGACGACGGCGGCGCGCACTGGACCCTGCTGCCCGAGGTGGAGTCGCCCGCGGCCGACAGCGGTGAAGGCGCTCCGGCCGCCAGCGGCACCTGCGTCGTGTCCCAGCGTCCGGGGTATGCCTGGATCGGAACCATCGGCGGCAGGCAGGGCGCCCGCGTGCTGCGAACCGCGGACCGGGGCCGGAGCTGGCAGAGCGTCCTCACGCCGATCGGGCACCAGACTCCGGGCGCCGGCATCTTCACACTGGTATTCCGTGACTCGCTGCGCGGGTTTGCCGGCGGGAGCGAAGACTCCACCCGGAGTCCCACCGGACGGATCGCCGGCACCACCGATGGCGGGAAGACCTGGCAGCTCCTCGGCGAGCCGGCGTTCAAGGGCACCATCTACGGCCTCGCGACCGTGCCCGGCAGACCCCGAACCCTCATCGCGACCGGTCCGGGCGGGTCGAGCCTCAGCACCGACGACGGACAGAGCTGGACGCCGCTCGATAGCGTGAACTACTGGACCGTTGAATTCGCCACCGCCTCGACCGGCTGGATGGTCGGGCCCCGGGGGCGGATCGCAAAGGTGTCCCTGCAATAGTCAGTCAAACATGAAGAGCGGTTACCCGGGAAAGTTGCGTTTGATCCCGCCGGGGCAAAGATTGGGTCATGCGTAGACACGGGCTCTGGATCGTAATGCTCCTCGCCGCCTGCAGCGGCAGTGACGGGGCCATGATCGAGCCGCCTGGACCGCCACCTCCGCCTCCGCCGGCGACGCCTCCGGATTTCCGGCTGTCCCTGAATCCATCATCCAGCAACCCCAACAAGACCATCGGCCTCGTGCTCGGCGGGACCCTGCAGCTCACGCCCCGCCTGGTCTCTTCCAGCGGCGACACCATCCAGCCCACGGCGGCGGTGAGCTATCTCTCGCGGGCCACCAACACCGTCAGCGTGGATGCCGGCGGTTTCCTCACTGCGCTCGCGACCGGCAACGCGTCGATCGAGGCGTCCACCGTCTACAACAACAAGGTGCTCGCCGACACCCTGTCGGTCTCGGTGGTTTGCTCGGCCGAGCTCACCATCACCGTGGCCCCGGTGAACCCCAGCCTGGCGGTTGGAGGGCGGTTCACCCCTTCGATCGTCGTGACCACCTGCGGAGGCAGAATCACGGTCGACGATACCTTTACCTGGGCCGTGGTTGGGGCCGACCTCGAGCCGATCGTCTCGAGTGTCGTGACGGTCAATCCGGCCACGGGCGAGACCGTGGCGCTGGCGCCCGGGACCGCCCTCATCGTCGTTCGCGGCCAGAAGTTCGGATTTCCCCTGAGTGCCATCACGGTCACGGTGCGCTGAGGCCGCGGCGCCACCAACCATTCTCCCTTCGATGACCGGGACAGCTCCTCCCGGGTGATTTCAATCCTGCCAGCGCCGAAATGAGACCCGGGTCCGCCTGCGCCCTCGCGAAGATGGACTCGCGATGGCCCTCGAGGACCTGCTCCGCTCGCTCCACCGGCTCCCGGATCTGTCCCGGCTCTGCGCGGCGCTCGGCTACGCGGCCGGCTACCGCGAGCTGCCCCGCGGCAGTCTGCCGGGAGCGGAGGCGGCGGCCATCGTGGCCGGACCGGATGAATTTGCCTGGTACGGCGTGGTCGGCCCGGATAGCGCCGTGGCTCGCGCCGCGGCGCGGAACCTGGCCGCGCGGGGCATTCCCGGGGCCGTCCTGCACCTGGACCGCGCGGCGCGGCGGCTCCGGGTAGCCGCGCTCGACACCCGTCCGCTCGAGCTCGCCCTCGACGCGCCCGATCCGCTCTCGGTCGCACGGCTGCTGCGCTGCGCCGCGCGAGCCGGGGAGCCCGCCGTCGCCACCGCCCTGCGCATCGCGGAGGCGCTGTCCGGCCGCGGGGTGGACGAGCGGTTCTTCGTCGCGTTCCGCGGAGCCCTGCACTCGCTCATCGACGCCCTTCCCGCGCGGATGCCCCCCGCGGACCGGCACGCCCTGGCCCTGCTCCAGCTCACCCGGATCCTCTTCCTCTATTTCGTCGAGGCCAAGGGATGGCTGGCCGGGCGGCCCCGGTTTCTGCGCGAGGAGGTGGATCGCTGTCTTGCCGCGCGACGATCCCTCCAGCGCGATCTCCTCCACCCGCTGTTCTTCGGCACCCTCAACCGGCCGTACCGGGAGCGCGGCACCCTGGCCCGGCGTTTCGGCCCGGTGCCCTTTCTCAACGGCGGCCTGTTCGAACCGCATCCGCTGGAACGGCGCTGGCGCGCTGCCCTGCCCACGCCCGCGCTCCGCGACGCATTCGACACGCTCTTCGAGCGCTTCCACTTCACCCTCTCCACCTCGTCCGGGGAGTCCATCGCCCCGGACATGCTGGGCCGGGTGTTCGAGCGGGTCATGGAGCCGGGAGAGCGGCATGCCACCGGCAGCTATTACACGCCGGCCGCGCTGGTGGACGCGATCCTCAAGGACGGGCTGGCCACCTGGCTGGAACGGCACGCCGGCATCCCCTGGGTCACCGCGCTCCGCTCGGTGGAGGAGCCGGACCGCGCCACCCGGCGCGCGCTCGCCGGCATCCGGCTTCTCGATCCCGCGGTCGGCAGCGGCGCCTTCCTCTTGGGCGCGCTGCGCCTCCTGGCGGGCCCCTCGGCTCCCGGCCCGCGCCGTGCGGCACGGCTCCGCGCGGTACTGGCCGCGAACCTCTTCGGCGTGGACCGGAACGCGGCCGCGGTGCGGCTCGCCGAGCTTCGGCTCTGGCTCGAGGTCGTGGCGGCGGATCCTTCCGATGCGCCGGGTGAGGTGCGGCCGCTCCCCAACCTCGACGCGCTGATTCGCCAGGGCGACAGCCTGACCGATCCCGCCTTCGGCCTGCCGCTGCGCCCTCCGGATCCGGCTCGCGCCGCCGCACTGACCGGCCTCCGCAGCGCGGTGATCCAGAGCTCGGGG
Organism: uncultured Gemmatimonadales bacterium; assembly: GCA_963762545.1. Lineage (GTDB taxonomy): Bacteria > Gemmatimonadota > Gemmatimonadetes > Gemmatimonadales > GWC2-71-9 > JABFSM01. The sequence continues at coordinate 95,107 of CAVXLC010000008.1, forward strand.
GCCGCCAAGCGACGGGCGGTGACCGCGCTGCTCGGAGCGGAGCGGGACATCGCCGCGGCCGCGCTGCGTGGCGCCGTGGCGTCTGCCGACGATGGAATCGCGGGAATTCTCGATGTGGCCCGGAATCCCACGCTCTTCGGCGGCCGCCACGGGCTGGATGGCGCGGCTCGCGTCCGCCTCCGGGAGCTGCGCGCGATGCGGCGGCGGTCGCGGGACCGGCTCCGCGCCCTGGAGCACGCCTCCGAGCTGCCCTGGTTTCACTATCCCACCCATTTCGCCGACGTGTTCGCGCGCGGCGGATTCGACCTGGTGGCGGGTAACCCGCCCTGGGTGCGCGCCGAATCGCTGGCCCCCGAGCAGCGCCGCTACCTGGCGGAACGGTTCCGGTGGTTCCGCGGCGCGCGCACCGGTGCCGCGGGTTATGCGCACCAGCCCGACCTGTCGGTGGCCTTCGTCGAGCGTGCACTCGAGCTGCTCCGGTCCGGCGGCGTGGCGGCGCTGCTGGTGCCGGCCAAGCTGGCCACCACCGGCTACGCCACCGTCGCTCGCGGCGCCCTGGCGAGCCAGGCCACCCTCGCGCTGGCGGCCGACCTCCGGAGCGACCCCCGCGCCGACTTCGATGCCACCGTCTACCCGATGGCGCTGGTGGCGGTCCAGGCCCCGCCCCCGGAGGGACACCGGGTTCGCCTCGGCCTCGGCGCCGCGCATCCGTCGGTTCCCCAGCGCGCGTTGGGCGCCGCGCCCTGGGGCCTCCATGCCGGTGCCGCGCGCGATGCGCTCGAGCGGCTCCGCGGGTCGTTTCCCGCCCTGGGGGAGCGGTTCACCTGCCATTTGGGAGTCAAGACCGGACTCAACCGGGTGTTTCTCGATCCGCCCGACGACATCGAGCCCGAGCTGATTCGCTGGGCCGTGCGGGGCCGCGATGTCGGAGCGTTCACGGTGCGCACCCGCCGCCGGCTGCTGTGGCCCTGTGACGGCAAGGGCTCCGCGCTGGCCGCGCTCCCGCCCATCGCGGCCCGGTACCTGGCCCGGCACGCCGCCGACCTTCGACGCCGGGCCGATCACGCCGCCGGACATCCCTGGGTGCTGTTCCGCACCCGGGCCGCCTCGGCGCGGCACCGGGTGATCTGGTCCGACCTGGCGCGGCGGCTCGAGGCGGCGGCGCTGATCGGCCGGGACGGACTCGGGCTCATCCCGCTCAATACCTGCTACGTCATGCCGGTGCCGGACGCCGAGACGGCGCTCCGGCTCGCCGCGTGGCTCAACTCCTCCTGGTGCGCAGCCGTGGCCCTCGCCACGGCGGATTCCGCGGCCGGCGGGTTTGCCCGCTTCAACGCGAGGGTCGTCGCGGCCCTGCCCTGCCCCGACCGCGTCACGACCGATACCGCGCTGCTCGAGCTGGGACGGCTCGGCGCGCGCCGCACCCTCGCCCAGGAGACGCTGGATGACTGCTGCGCGGAGCTTCTCGCGCTCACCTCGGCGGAGCGCGCCGCACTTGCCGGCCTGGCTCGACCGCGCCCCGTCGCTGGTCGCTGAATCCCTGGCGGCGGTGCGGGATCCGCTCGCGGCGTGGCTCCGACCCGGGCCACGAGCGGCGCCCGAAGCCGTGGCGGCCGCGCTGGCCCGGGCGCTCCTGCCGCCGGAGTCGGACGAAGGCGCACCGAGCTGGCTCCGCCCCGATCAGCGTCTCTCGTTCCGGCGGGTCCTGGCCGCGGTGCGCCGGTACCACGGCGCGTTGCTGGCCGATGCCGTCGGTACCGGCAAGACCTGGGTGGCCCTCGCCGTAGCCGCCGCCCTCGAGCCGGGCCGGATGCCGCACGTGGTGGCGCCCGCCGCGTTGCTGATGCAATGGCGCGAGACCGCCGCCCGGGCCGGGGTTCCCATCCGGCTTCATTCCCACGAGACCTTGAGCCGGGGCCGGCTCCCGTCCGCTCACGCCGCGGTGATCATCGTGGACGAGAGCCACCGGTTCCGCACGCCGACGACCCGGCGCTATCAGACCATCGCTCCCTGGTGCGTGGGGCGGCGCGGCATCCTCCTCAGCGCCACACCGGCGGTCAACCGGCTGGAGGATGTGGCCCGCCAGCTGGCGCTCTTCGTGCGGGACGATGCCCTGGCCTGGAGCGGAGTGCCCTCGCTGCTGGAAGGCCTGAGCCGTCGGACGCCCGATGCGCTCGCTCACCTGGTGATCACCGGAGCGGATCGCTCCGCCGCGCTGCCGGCGCGGGTGTCCCGTGAGCAATGTCCCGTGGAGCCGTCGGACTCTCCCTTCTGGCCGGTCCATCGCGCAGTATCCTCGCTCAAGCTCTCGGAACACCCGGTGGTCGCCTCCCTCATCCGGGTGGTTCTGCTACAGGCGCTGGCGTCGAGCCCGGCCGCCCTGGCGCTCGCGCTCTCCCGCTACCGGGGGCTCCTCCTCGCGGCGCGAGACGCGCAGGCCTCCGGACACCTGGTCTCCCGAAACGCCATCAGGCGAATGGTGGGCGCCGACACCGATCAGCTGGTGCTCTGGCCGCTGGTGGCCGAGGCGGCGGCGCTGCCGGAGCTCGCCATCGCGGATCTCGAGCCGGTGGCGGCACTCGCGGCCGCGTGCCAGGCATGGAGTGCGGCGGGAGACGCCAAGTGCGCGGCGTTGAGCGCCCTGGTTCGCGATGACATCCCGACCCTGGTCTTCACCACCCACACCGCCACGGTGCGCCACCTTCGCGCCGGTCTGGAGCGGCCGCGCATCGCCTGGTGCACCGGGCGGGAGTCCGGCCTCGACCGGACCGTGCTCCCTCGCGACGTGGTCCTCGACTGGTTCCGCCGGCCGTCTCTCGCGGCCGATCGCTATCAGGCCAGACCCACCATCCTGATCGCCACCGATGTCGCCGCCGAGGGCCTCGACCTTCCGCTGGTCCGGCGGGTGGTGCACTACGACCTGCCCTGGACCGCGGTGCGGCTCGATCAGCGAAGCGGCCGCGCGGTGCGGCTCGGCTCCGCAGCGGGCCGGATCGAAGTGGTCCGCTTCCATCCGCCCTCAGCACTCGACGCCGCGCTCCGCCGGGAAGCCATTCTGGATGCCAAGGCGTCCCTGCCCCACATCCTGGGTCTGGGCGCCGAGCCCGATGCGCCGTGGCGGGTCAGGGCTCGAGTGGCAGCGGAGTGGTCGGGAGTCGAGGCAACCAAGGGCCACGCGGCGCTCGTCGGGCCCCGCGCCGCCGTTGCCGGCTTCCGGATCGTGCCAAGCGGCGGCCCGCCGCGAGAGGTGGTCCTGGCCCGAACCGGAAGAGGATGGGTGGAAGACGCCGCCGTCGTCGCGGCGCTTCTCGAACGCGCTCGGGGCGCCTCCGGCGTACCCGGTACGGAGCCGGCCCGGGTCCGGAGCGCCATCCGGAGCCTTTCGGGCCCGGTACGCAGCGCGCTGCGGGCCCTTCACGGGGCGGCGCTGGCCGGGCCCCCGAAATCCCCGGCGATTCGGCGGTCCATGGAGCGCCTGATGCGCCTGGCCCGGGAGGCGGCGCGGATCCGCGCGACCGACCGGATGCGGCGCCTTGCCGCGGGCATCGGATTCCTCCGGCGCGGTCAGACCGCCGGCGAGGTCCGGATGGCGGAACGGCTTGGGCGACACTGCCGGAGCGGGCACTGCTCGTCGAGCTGGCCCGGCTGCCGCTGGAGGATCTGGCCTTTCCCGCCGAGCGGGTCGAGTTGATCGGCCTCCTGCTCATGGAGCCTGGAGAGCCGGCGGGGTAGCTTGCAGGTTCCTGACAATCGCCGTCGACGGTCCGGAGTAGATTCAAGCGGTCATTCGCGATTCCCTCCACGAGGAGCCCGCTGTGCGCCTGACACTGCTCGCGCTGGCCGTGACCACTGTGGCGGCAACCAACGCCGAGGCCCAGTTTCCGCCCACCAAGCTGACCAATCTGAAATACTTCTCCAAGAAGATTCCGGTCCGCTCGCTGACCGATTCCATGCGCTACTTCACCCGGGCGCTGGGCGTCCGCTGCCAGTATTGCCACGTGGCCGGCAAGGAGCCCAACGATCTGGCGAGCTACAACTTCGCGTCCGACGAGAAGCCCACCAAGGTCAAGGCCCGCATCATGCTCAAGATGGTGGCGGCCATCAACAAGGATCACCTCGGCAAGCTGCCCTCGCGGAGCACGCCGCCGCTCAGCGTCGCCTGCATCACCTGCCACCGTGGGGTCGCGCAGCCGAGGCCGATCGAGCAGATCGTCCTGGCCGCGTACGCCGCCGGCGGGGCCGATTCCGCCGAAGCGGCCTACCGCGCGCTCCGGCAACGCTACTATGGAGCGGCGGCCTACGATTTTGGTGAAGTTCCCCTCGCCGATGCCGCGGATGCCATCCGAAGCCAGGGCAAGATCGCCGACGCGGTGCGCTTCTACGTGCTCAACACCACTCTGCTGCCCACGTCGGGATTCGCCCACCGGCAGGCCGCCGGAGGCTATCTGGCCGCGGGCGATACCGCGTCGGCCATTTCCATGCTGGAGAAGGCGCTGGCCATCAACCCGAACGACCGCCAGGCCCAGCAGGTCCTCGGCACGCTGCGCCCGAAGCATTGAGCCCGAGCGGCCGGCACCGTCCGGTGCCGGCCTGCTAGCTTTCCGGCATGCCACAGCTCACCACCGTGCTGTTCGACCTCGACGGCACCCTGATCGATTCCGTCCGGCTCATCCTGGACAGTTACCACCACACCCTCGCGTCCCACGGCCTCGAGCCCCGGCATGACGACTTCTGGCTCGCCGGGCTGGGCACGCCGCTCCGGGTCCAGTTCAAGCACTGGGCCGATGACCCGGTGCGGCTGGAGGCGCTGATCGAGACCTACCGGGAATACAACCTGACCCATCACGACCGCATGGTCACGGCCTATCCCGGCGTGGTGGACATGGTTCGCGCGATCCGCGCCGCCGGATACCGCACCGGGCTGGTCACCAGCAAGAACCGTCCTGGGGCGGAGCGGGGGCTCCGGCTGGTGGGGCTGGACGGGGAGATGGAGCTGATCATCGGAGCGGATGAGGTGGTGAACCCCAAGCCCCACCCCGAGCCGATCGAGCAGGCGCTCCGGAAGCTGGGAGAGCCGGCGGCCGGCGCGATCTATGTGGGCGACAGCGTGCACGACATGGAATCGGGGCGCGCCGCGGGAGTGAAGACCGCGGCGGTGCTCTGGGGACCGTTCGGGCGAAAGGAGCTGGAGCGGACCGAGCCGGACATCTGGTTGGAGCAGCCCGCCGATTTGCTGGAGGTGCTGGGCCTGGCGAGAATCTGACGGCACCCCCCGGGGGCGGCCGGGCCGCCCCCGGGGTGATGCACCGCCCCTATTCTGCCTGCACCTCGAGCCCGCCGGTCATCTTGGCGGCGATGTTGTAGAAGAACGCCGAGAGCCCGGCAAAGATGAATCCGATGATGCCGTACACGATCGGCAGGATGATGATGGCGCCGACCCCGAACAGGGCACCGTAGGAGCTCATACCGGCCGTCAGCCCGGTGAACGAGATGAGCGTGAACAGCGCCCCGAACACCAGCCCCAACAAGGCGTACAGCGCGCCGCCCACCTTTGCAGCGGAGAACGGCTCAACCCGTCGGACGATCATCGTTCCTCCCTATGGTATGGAGTGACTGGCGGGGTTCCACGACGTGAATCCGGCGTCACCCGGACTCCGACCCATCCACAATACCGCCAAAATCCCGTTTCCGCTCGACCTCCCCTCCTCCCTCCTCCCTCCTCCTCCCTGCTCCCTGCTCGACCATTGACTCGAACCACACACTTTACTACTGTATTAGTACAGTAGTACACTTGACCGGAGCCCATGTTCACCGACCTCGACCCGAAATCCGCGGTCCCGCTCTACGAGCAGATCGCCGTGCGCCTCAAGGCCGCGGTCGCCACGGGCGAGCTCTCGTCGGGGGACGCGCTCCCCTCGGTGCGGATCCTGGCAGCCAGGCTCCGGATCAACCCGGCCACGGTGGTCCAGGCGTACCGGGCGCTGGAGACCGAGGGCTTCGTCGAGATGCGGCAGGGCGCCGGCTCCTTCGTGAAGTCGGTGCAGGCGGAGACCCGCTCGCGCGAGCGCGGGGTGCAGGCTCGCCGGCTGATCCGCGCCTTGCTGGCCGACGCGGCCCGGCTCGGCCTCTCGAAGCAGGAGCTCAAGGACGCGATTCGTCATGAAATGGAGGTTGCCGCCTCGTGAGCATCGCGATCGAAACCACCGGCCTCTGCTACAGCGCGAGCCGGGACTTTGCCATCCGGGACCTGTCCCTCAAGGTGCCCGCCGGCGCGCTCTACGGATTCCTGGGTCCCAACGGCTGCGGCAAGACGACGACCATCCGCCTGCTGCTGGGGCTGCTCCGGCCCGATTCCGGGAGCGTGCGCCTGCTGGGCCATCCGGTGCCGTCCGAGCTGCCTCGCGCCCTGGCCCGGACCGGCGTGGTGCCGGACCGGCCCCACCTCCACCGCTATCTCAGCGTCGGTGAGTCCATCGCCTTGCACCGCGCGTTCTATCCATCCTGGGACGCACGGTGGGCCGCCGAGCTGCTGGGGGAGTTCCGGCTGCCGCCGGGCCAGAAGATCTCCGGGCTCTCCAAGGGAGAGGCCGCCAAGCTCTCCCTGCTGCTGGCGCTCTGCCAGACGCCCGACCTTCTGGTGCTCGACGAGCCGACCGACGGTCTCGATCCGGTGGTCCGGCGTGACGTGCTGAGCGCTCTGCTCGACTACGTCTCGCGGCGCGGCGCCACGGTGTTCGTCTCCAGCCATCTGGTGCATGAGCTGGAGCGGTTCTGCGACTGGATCGGTGTGATGGACCGCGGCCGGCTGGTCGTGGAGCTGCCCATGACCGAATTCCGCAACGGCAACAAACGGATCCGCTTTTCCGCCGTCGGCCCGGTGGATGTTGCCGGCGCGCCGTTCACGCTGCTCAACCGCGACCGCGACGCCGGCAGCGCCGAGACCTGGGTGGTGCGGGGCTGGCTGCCGGAGATGTCGGCCTGGTTCGACCGGCCGGGCCTTTCGGTCCGGGAAGTGACCGACCTCGATCTCGAGGACGGCTTCGTCGAGTTGCTGCGCGCCTTCCGCGCGCGGGAAGCGTAAGGAGAGCTCCATGCTCAAGGCCATCATGCGGATTCAGTGGAAGGCGAGCTGGCACCTGGTGGTGGCGCTCGCGCTGGCGGCCCTCGCCCTGCCCATCGTCTCGGTGCGCTCAGGCTGGTCGGGCACTCCGGCCAACCTGCCCCGGTTCCTGACCGAGCTCGAGCTCTGGGGCCTCTTCTATCCGGCGCTGGCCGCGGTGGCGGCGATCGTGGTGGCCACATCCATCTGGATCTCGGACCGGCGGGGCCACCACATCTACGCGCTGCTCCTGCCGATCCCGCGCTGGCGCTACGTGCTGCTGCGCTACCTCGGCGGGCTCATGCTGCTGCTTCCCATCGTGCTGGCGCTGTGGGCCGGCGCGATGGTCGCTACGGCATCCCTGGATCTTCCGCCCGGACTCCGGACCTTCCCGCACGCGCTCGCGGCCAAGTTCGCGTTGTCACTGCTCCTGCTGTTCGGTCTCGCGTTCGCGGTGGCGGCCTCGTCCAGCCGCACCCTGGGCGTCGCACTCCGGCTGCTGGGCTTGCTCATCGCAGTGCATGTGGCGGTGATCATGCTCCGGCCGGGCACCAACCTCATCTGGTCGGTAGTGAGCGCCCTGGGCGCCTCGCCGGGACCGTTGGCGCCGCTGGGCGGGCGCTGGATGCTGATCGATGTCTAGGCCGCTCGTGCTGGCCCTGCTGTGCGTCGCGGCGCCGGCCGGTTCGGCACGGGCGCAGGATGCCGCCGCCTGGCGCGACTCGGTCATCCGGCTCACCGGCGAGGTGCGCGCCCTGCGCGACTCCCTGGTGGAGGTGGACTCCACCGTGGTCGAGGTGGCGCGCAGCAACGGCATAATCCTGAGTGCCACGCCCCGCGAGAAGGGGCAGGCCGAGCGCGCCTTCCAGTACTTCAGCGAGCAGCAAGCCCGCTGGTTCGGCAATGCGCAGCCGTCTCCCGGCGGATTCCGCATGGTGGTGCAAACCAGCCAGGGCCGCGACATCCTGGATCGGTTCGGGGGCGCCGACCGGTGGACCGGCACGGTGATCCTCTCCGGGCTTCCCGATACCGCGGACGCCCTGCGGATCCATCGCGCCGCGTCGCTCAGGGAGCTGGGGACTCAGCTGGTCACGAGCTTCTCGGAATTGATGTTTCCCACCCTCGGCGTCCCGACCACCCAGTGGCTCGGCGATCCGCCGCCGCTCCATATGGCCGACCGGGACCGTCGCTACCTGGCCATGTACATGGTCATGACGTCGACCGGCAAGGCGGAGCGAGGCTGCGTGGACGGCCGGCTCGATCGGTGCGCCCTGGCGCTCGGCCTCCGGGTCGCTCCGTCGAGCGAATCTGACCGGCGCCTACCCGCTGCTGGTTCGAGCCGATCTGTTCCTCACCGCCCTCGAGATCGGGGGCCCCGATGCCTGGAGCCGGGTCATTGCCGCGCACCCGGCGCGAGCGGAGGACGCGCTGGTGGCGGCCTCGGGCCTGCCGGCCGATTCACTGCTGACCCGGTGGCGGGCCGGCATCCTGAGCCTCAGGCCCGAGCAGGGACCGCTCCACTCCAGCACCGTCCTGCTGGTTGCGGTGTGGGCGGGCGCATTGCTGCTGGGCACGCTGGGAGCTTCCCGGTGGCGCTGACGCTGCGGCGGCTTTCCCTTGCGGCGCTGGTGCTGATCGCGGTGCTCATTCCCGTGTTCAGGCCACGGCGGGACGCCCGAGCCCACCGACGCGGAGCGCCGAGTGGACCGGCTGTATCTGCTCCGGCAGCGGGTCAACCTGGCGGGCGCTCGCTGGGGGGCGCTGGCCGAGCGGGACTCCGGCGCGATACCGGCGTCGCAGGTGGCTCGGCCCGGACGGCCCGAGATCCAGCTCCGCGGCTTCGGCGCCGCCGCCCCGGGACCGCTGGTCGTCAAGAAGGTGAACGACCTGTGGACCTGGCTCGGCCCGGTGGACTCCACGGTGCGGGTGGCGCTGGTGGTCTACAACGGCGAGGGCTACCGGTTCCGCCAACAGCAGTGGTGGAGCTATGCGGGCGCATCCGTTTCGATGCAGGGAGCCGGAGCGACCTGTGTAGCCTTTCTCCCGGGAAGCCGCGAGAAGGACGGCACCATCGGCGTCTTCCGGGACCAGATCGAGGGAGCGCTGGCGCCCTGCGTCCTGCTCGCCGGGTTCGGCCGGCCGGGGCCCGCGGTCGAACGATGGCTGGCGGGCACCCGCTACGCCGCGGCGGGATCCACCGCCTGGCTCAATCGCAACAAGATCTTCATCGATGGCCTGACCGCGGCGCCCTGGATGCCCGAGTACGGCTATGAAACGGAGCGGACGCCGGATCGGGGTCTGCTCCTGGCGAACCAGACGGTGCTGGAAGTGGCGCAGATGCTGAGCCCGCCCTACGAGCTGGGCGCCTACGGCCTTCGCTGCACCGCGGGAGACGCCGCATCCTGCGTGGTGGGCGTGCTCGATTCGGCGACAATTGCCCGGCGCACCCGCGGCCTGCCCCCGGATCTCACCTACTCCTCGGCGTTGCTCGACCGGCAGCAGCCGCGGTCTCTCGCTACCCCCCGCCCTCCGGGAGAATGGTGGCTCTCCGATCTGATCCGCGACCAGGGACGCGAGAAGTTCGCCAGGTTCTGGAAATCGTCCGCGCCGTTCGAATCGGCCTTCCGCGACGCATTCGGTGAGGACCTCGGCGCGTGGACCCGGCGCTGGTCGGTGCGGCAGTGGGACAATTCCTGGTTCGAGAAGTACCGGCATTCGCCGCGCATTCTCGGCGCTACGCTGGAGCCCTCCTGGCTCGTGCTGGTGCTCGGCTGGGCCGGAGTCGCGCTGCTGCTGACCGCGTGGGTGGCGAGCAGGAGACAGGTCACGTGAGACCGACTCCCTGGGCCGCGCTGGCGTTGCTCGCCGGATGCTCGAAGGCCGCGCCGGCTCCCGCCGCGATTCCCGAATGGTCCCTGTCGCCGAGGCCCATCGTCACGATCGGAGCCTCGGATGCCGAGCCGGGCCATGAGCTCGCCAGGGTGAGCGGCGCGCGAATGCATCGGGGCGTGGTGATCATCGCCAACACTGGGTCGAACGAGCTCCAGCGGTTCGATTCGACCGGCAAGCTGCTCGGCTTCGAGGGGCGCAAGGGCCAGGGGCCCGGGGAGTTCACCGGGACGCTCATTCTCTCCCCGGCCCCGGGAGATTCCCTCTACGTCCTGGACGGCGAGAACCTCCGCTGGTCGATTCACGACGGTAGCGGCCGATACGCGCGCACCCTTTCCGGCGGCGCGGCCGCGCTGGCGCGGCCGGTCTGGCTCTATCATCGCATGATGGTGCGAAGCCCGGCCGGGGCACCGGTACCGGCCTGGGTGCTGGCGGTGCTGGACAGCCTTCCAGAATCGGGGCACGGTGCGCCGGCGCGGCAGGCCAGGCTCGACGACCTGGGCTTCCTCTGGCTCCGGGACTCGGCTTCGACCACCGGCTGGACGATGTACGGGGGCGCGGAGCCGGGGGTGGGGCATGTGGTGTTGCCCACCGGGTTCGAGCTGCTCCAGGCGGGCGGGGACTTCGTGCTTGGCCTCGAGCGCGATTCGTCCGATCAGGAAATCGTCCGAGCCTACCGGTTGGCGCGTCCGCCGGGTCTGGCACCCCCGGCACTGCTTCCCGCGGTCGCCGTGCCGGCGAGTGATTCGGGTGTGACGGCAGGGATGTACGCGGACCTCACCGGCATTCTGACCGCGCAGGAGATGTTCTACAGCGGGCACGGCGCCTATACCGCGAGCGCCGACAGCCTGGGCGCCAGACTCTCCTCCGGCGCGGAGCTGGTGCTGCTCTCGGGTGACAAGCGGCACTGGGCCGGACTCCTCTACGACCGGACGACCCGAACCACGTGCGGGGTGTCGGTCGGGTCTCCCGCCCCCGACGGGTGGCTTGACGGAACGGCGTTCTGCGGGAGATAACTTATGGCGTGACCCCAGACCAGCGTTTGATCCACGACGAGGCCGGCCTCAACTCCGGCACCTGGCCCGTCGTCACGCCTTCCCATTTCATCACGCCGCTGGAGCGCTTCTTCACCCGGAGCCACGCGCCGGTGCCCCTCGTCGACCCGGCCACCTGGACCCTCGAGGTCGACGGCCTGGTGCGGCGGCCCGCGTCATATTCACTCGACCAGCTCGTCGACACTTTCCCCGAGCAGTCGGTCGATGCGACCCTGGTCTGCGCCGGACTCCGCCGCGATGAATTCCTCTCCCTGGGGCCCCTGGCGGGCGAGCTTCCCTGGGGCCCCGAGCCGATCAGCACCGGGCGCTGGACCGGCATCCCGCTCGATGAAGTCCTGCGGGACGTGGGCGTGGACACCGGTGCCGCCTATGTCGAGTTCACCGGGCTCGACGGCGTCGAGCGCGACGGCGCCCGCTTCGGCTTCGGCGGCTCGATCGACCTCGACAAGGCCATGAGCGGCGAAGTGCTCCTCGCCACCCGGTTGAACGGCACACCCCTCCCGCCGATGCACGGCTTCCCGCTGCGAGTCATCGTGCCCGGGTGGATCGGCGCCCGCAGCGTCAAATGGCTCGGCCGCATCACCCTGCTGGCCGAGCCGTCCGACAACTACTTCCAGTCCAAGGCGTACCGGACCCAGCGGGAGATCGATCCCGCCCGGCCCCGCGACGTCTCCGCCGGCGACGCCCTGGGCCAGGTCCCCCTCAACGCGATCATCGTCGAGCCCGGCGCCGATGCCGTCGTCGCCGCCGGCCCGGTGACGGTCCGCGGGTGGGCGATGGGATCGGCCCGGCAACCCCTCGCCTCGGTCGAGGTCTCCGCCGACGGAGGCCGCTCGTGGCACCCCGCGCGGATCACCGCGACCGGTACCGCCTGGACCTGGAGCTTCTGGGAAGCAGCCCTCGCGCTCCCGCCCGGCCCCCACGAGCTGGCGGTCCGGGCCACCGACCGCGGCGGTGTGACGCAACCGGCCGAGCTCAGCGAGACCTGGAACGTCAAGGGCTACGCCAACAACGCCTGGCATCGGGTGGCCATCGTCGCCGCGTAGCGCGCCTCCCTCCCTCTCTGGCGGAACGCCGGTCGGGGGATAGGTTGTGAGCATGAAACCCCAAGTCAACGAGCCCGACCGGCTCGAACAGCAGATCGGGTCGGTCGAGCGCACCATTACGGTGGTCCGCTACCTCGCGATTGGCCTGGTGGCGGCCGGCCTGGTCGTCGGCTTCGCCGGCGCCCGTCAGTTCAGCGGCGGCCCCGACGACCTCTCCCGGATGGGCAGCTTCCTCCAGGGCACCACCGGCGCGCTCTGGGGCCTGGCCGGGCTCACCCTGGTGTATGTGGCGTTCCTCGGACAACAGCTTCAGATCCTCCACCAGAAGGAAGACCTGCGGCTCACCCGCGAAGCGTTCAAGCAGCAACAGGCGGAAATGGAGCTCCAGACCGAGGAATTCGAGAACCAGCGGTTCGACGCCACCTTCTTCGCGCTGCTGGGAGCCCACCTGGACCTGGTGAAGAGCAGCGAAATCGATACCGGCAAGGGACCCAGGGCGGGGGCCGAAGCGTTCCGGCTGCTGCTGGAGCGCATCTCCGAGCGCTACCGGGAGGCCCACGCCAAGGACCCCGCCACGCCGTCGCTCGACGTGGCCCGGCGGATCTATCTCGAGGAATTCTGGAATTACGAGGGCGTGCTCGGCCCCTACTTCCACAGCCTTTATCACATCCTCAAGTTCGTGGACGACCGCCAGCTGCCGGTCGAGCGCGCCGACGAGCGGCGCCGCTACACCAACTTCGTCCGGGCCCGGCTCTCCTTCTCCGAGCTCATCATTCTCTTCTACGGCGGGCTGTCGGAGCAGGGCGCCGGCATGCGCTCCCTCATCGAGCGGCACGCCCTCCTCAAGCACCTCGCGCCCGACCGGCTGCTCGACCCCGAACACCGCTCCGCGTACCGGCCCACCGCCTACGCGCGCCCGGTGGCCAAACTGAAGGGAATCTGACGATGCCGGTCTCGGTGACCCATCTGGTGGTTCTCCTCGTCATCTCATGGATCTACCTCACGCTGGTCCGGTTCGTGGACCTGAATGAGCGCGAGCCGGTGTGGAGCCTGGCCCTGGCGTTCGTGCTGGGCTGCGTCGCCGCGGGCCTGGTGGCCCTCCTGATCAATCCCGTCACGCTGGTGTTGAGCCCCTGGACCGGCGCGGCGGCCGAAGAAATTTCCAAGGGCCTGGCCTACGGCGCCTGCCTCCTGATCTTCGCGGCCATCGCGCGGATCAAGGGCTGGTTCGAGCTGAGCGACCTGGTGGACGGCATCGTGTACGGCATCGCCATCGGCCTCGGCTTCAGCGCGGGCGACGCGTTCCTCCACGACCTGGCGTTCGCCGCCTATCCCTTCGGCGACACCGTCCGGCTGGGGCCGGCGATCGTGAACGGCGCGCTGGTGGGCCTGAGCCACGGGCTGTTCGGCGGCGTCACCGGGCTCGGCGTGGGCCTGGCGGTCGAGGCGCACGGGAAGGTCCGCCGACTGGTGCTGCCGCTGCTCGGCCTGGCCGCCGCGATCGGCCTGAACGGCCTCTTCCGCCTCCTGGCCCACGGCAACGCCCTCGACGGCCACGCGACGGTCTACCGCGCCTGGATCGCCGTCGTTCTCCCGCTCGCGGGGCTGGTCGCGGTCGGCCTCCTGGGCTTGTCGCGGGAACGGCGCACCATCGCCCGGCAGCTCGCTCCCGAGATCGAAAGCGGGCTGGTGACCGGCGACGACCTGGCGCTGCTCCGGAGCTTCTGGGTCCGGCAGACCCAGTACATGCGGCTCCTGGCCGCGGGGAAAATCCACCAGTGCCTCGTCGCGGCCGGGCGGCACAACCGCCAGGTGCAGCTCGCGCTGGCCAAGGCCCGGATCGAGGGCGAGCCCGACGGCGCGCACGTCGCCTCGCTGAGCCGCCAGATCGAAGCGCTGCGCCGGGCGGTGCGCCACACCGCCCCGGTCATCCTGATCGTCCTGCTCCTGGTGCCGCTCACCGGCGCGCTCGCCCTCCGGCGGCAGGGCACCCTGCCGAGCGCCGGGGTCGTCCGGGTGCTCGGCATTGCGGTGCCCTCCATCGACGGATACTGGCGCAGGCAGATTGTGGCCTACTCGACCCCCAACGTCGCTCCCTACTCGACCAGCTCGTCGGTCTGTCCGTTCCAGAAGAACAACGCGATGTTCTGCCATCCCGACGGCAACATCTACTACGACCCGGCCTTCCTCAACGAGCTGTACGACAGCATCGGCGACTTCGCGCCCGTCGTGGTGCTGGCCCACGAGTGGGGGCACAAGGTGCAGAGCCTGCGGGGGGCGATGCAGAACGCCGCCGGCCAATGGACCATCGTGCGCGAGCTCCAGGCGGACTGCTACGCGGGCGAGTGGGTGCGCAACGTCGAGAGCGGCAACGGGACCAACCTGGAGAAGGGCGACCTCGGCGAGGCGCTCGAGGTGCTGAACCAGGGCCGCGATCCGCGGGGCAATCCCTGGTACGATCCGCACGCGCACGGCACCGGCGGCCAGCGGGTGGACGCCTTCCAGGCCGGGCGCGAAGGCGTGGCGTGCACCAGCGACTCCCTCTGGGTCGAGGTCCATCTCGATCCCGCCGCGTCGCAGCAGACCACGGTGCCCGCCTCCGGCTCCCTCATCGCGGAGACCGCCAAGCGCAAGGGCCGCTTCACGCTGGTGAACATCCGCCCGATCACCAACCTGGTGACGCCCAACCGGACCGAGGTGGTCCTGGCGATCTATCGCGCCGCGGACGGCAGCGAGGTCCAGGTGGCGCGGGGAGCGTTCACCTCGCCCGAGGGAGCCGGCGCCGACCTGGTGGCCGACAGCACTACCTACCTCGGCCGCGGCTACCACGTGACCGGGCAGGGCCAGGTCAAGGACGGCGACGCGGTGATCGGGCGCTGGGTGTCGTTGCTGGGAGAGAAGCAGATCGTGATGATCACCAACCGGCAGACCTACTCGTTCATGATCGGGCCCGAAGGGATCCTCTGGGAGTTTGCCACGGCGCAGGCCCAGTAGGCGGCGCGCGATGCACCCGGTGGTGTTCCTGCTCGACGTGGACAACACGCTCCTCGACAACGACCGGGTCACCGCCGATCTCGAGCAGTACCTCCTCCGGGAAGTAGGTCCCGCGCGGGAAGCGCGCTACTGGGCCATCTTCGAGGAGTTGCGGACCGAGCTCGGCTACGCCGACTACCTCGGCGCGCTCCAGCGGTACCGGGTGGAGAATCCCCGGCAGCCCCACCTGCTGGCCCTCTCCCGGTTCCTGATCAACTATCCCTTCGCCGACCGGCTCTACCCGGGCGCCCTCGACGTCATCGCGCACCTGAGCCGCTGGGGCCCGACCGTCATTCTCTCCGACGGGGACGTGGTCTTCCAGCCCCGCAAGGTGGAGCAGTCCGGCATCTGGGACGCCGTGAAGACCCGGGTGCTCATCTACGTGCACAAGGAGCAGGAGCTGGACGACGTGGAGCGCCGCTACCCCGCCGAGCACTACGTGATGATCGACGACAAGGTGCGGCTCCTTGCGGCGATCAAGCAGGTCTGGGGCAGCCGGGTGACCACCGTCTTCCCCCGGCAGGGACACTACGCCGCGGATCCCGCCATCGCGAAGTATCCCGCCCCGGACCTCACCATCGGACGCATCGGCGATCTGCTGGGGCTGACGCCGCCCCCGGGCGCCTCCGGCTAGGCCGGCCTCTGCCTCGGGTCGGGGCGCACGCTGAACGTCTGGGTGTAGCTCTTTCCGTTCACCGTGAGCCGGGCCGTGAACGTGCCGGTGAGCTGGGCCGCCCCGCCCCTCCCGCCACCGCCCCCCCCGCCGAAGCCGCGGCCGCCGCCCTGGGTCCACACCACCCGGTGGATGCCGGCGGCCGCGGAGAACGGCTCCGGCAGGGTCCGCCAGAGCGGCGAGGTATTGGGAATGCCGGGCCGGGCCGCCGGCGCCGCCGGCGCCGCGCTGCTGAAGGTCCGGAGGACCGCACCCCCCTGGTCCAGAATCTCGAGCGTCACGAGGCCCGTCGCCGCGGCCTTGAGGTAGTAGTCGATGATCGCGCCGCTCAGCGGGTTAGGCGTCTGCGGCTCGTCCTTCTGGAGCGGCGTCCCGTTCTCTCCCCCCTGGTTCACCAGAATCGCATCCGTCGGCTTGAAGAGATACGCCTCGGCGCCGAGCACCGTGTCGTTGACCTGCCGCAGCGAGCCCAGGTCCTCCAGCACCCAGATGCCCCGGCCGTGGGTGCCCACGATCAGATCGTTGGCATAGATCTCGAAGTCCCGCACCGAGGTGACCGGCAGGTTGAGCTGCAGCGGCTCCCAGTGGTCGCCGTCGTCGAGCGACATGAAGGCGCCCCGCTCGGTGCCGGCGAACAGCAGCCCCCGGCGGACCGGGTCTTCCTTGACGGTGTGCAGGTACACGCCGGCCGGCAGCCCCTGGGTGATCCGCTGCCAGGTCTTGCCCTGGTCCCGGGTGCGGTAGAGGTAGGGCTCGAAATCCTGGAGCTGGTGGCGGTCCACGCTCGCGTACGCCGCGTTGACGTCGTAATGCGAGGCCTCGAGCATCGTCACCCGGCTCCAGGACGTCATCGCCGGAGGCGTCACGTCCCGCCAGGTCGCCCCGTCATCGGTGGTGACGTGGATCAGGCCGTCGTCGGTGCCGACCCAGACCATCGGCACCAGCAGCGGCGAGGGCGCGATGGTGTAGACCACCCCGCGTTTGCCGTTGCGGTCGACCTGCGCCGCACCCGCCGCATCCAGATTGGACGGGATGCCGGGGTCGGGCCGGGTCAGATCGGGGCTGATCCGGCTCCAGGTGGCCGCAGCATCGGTGGACTTGAACACGAACTGGTTGGCGTAGTAGAGCGCGCGCGGGTCGGCCCGCGACAGCACCAGCGGCTGGGTCCAGTCGGAGCGGGCCGTTTCGGGCGACTGGGGGACCGTGGTACCGGGCACCGGCGTGTTGGTCTCCAGATCGAAGCGGCCGCCGGTGCCGCCGTAGATGACGCCGGGATGGAGCGGATCGCCCGCGGTATAGCCGCTCTCTCCCCCGGCGCCGACCGGCTCCCAGTCACGGGTGGAGATCTCCGCGAACTTGCCGCGGGACCGCACCGCCACCGCGCCGCTGTCCTGCTGCGCCCCGGTGACCCAATAGGGAAACCGGTAGTCCACCGAGATGTGGTAGAGCTGCGCGGTGGGCTGATTGAGCCAGGAGCTCCAGGTCACGTCCTTGGGATCGGGGCTCTTGGCGTTCCGGGTGATGACGGCGCCCTGGTCGCTCGCGACGATCATCGTCTCGGTGTCGTCGGGCGAGACCCAGGCCTGGTGATAGTCGTCGCCCCCCGGGGAGCCGCGCAGCGGCAGCCAGGTCCTGCCTCCGTCCATCGAGCGGCTCACCGCGACGTTGGGCACGTAGACGACGTCGGGATTCCGCGGATCCACCGTGACCTTCTCGAAATACCAGCCGCGGCCCCAGAGCGCCGGATCGGCCGACAGCCGGGTCCAGGTGGCGCCCGCATCATCGGAGCGGAAGAATCCTCCCTGACCCGGGGGCGCGGCCTGCGGTGCGTTCCCGCCAGTGGGCGCGGCGGCCGGCGCGGCGGGGTCCGGCACCAGGCAGTCCACCACCGCGTACACCCGCCGCGGCTGGCTCGGTGCGATCGCGATCCCGACCCGGCCGATCCCTTCCTTGGGAAGCCCCGCGGTGAGCTGGTGCCAGGTGGCGCCGCCGTCGGTGGACTTGAAGATGCCGCCGCCCGGACCGTTGGTGGGCGCATAGGTGAACCAGGGCGGCCGCCGGGTATTCCAGAGACAGGCGTAGACCACCCGGCTGTTGGACGGATCGATGGCGACATCCACCGCGCCCACGTCGTCGTTCTTGAAGAGCACCTTGGTCCAGCTCTTCCCGCCGTCGGTGGTGCGGAAGACTCCCCGATCGGGATTCGCCGCGTAGAGATGGCCGATGGCCGCGACGAAGGCCACGTCGGGATTCCGGGGATCGACGGCGATCTTGCCGATGTGCTGGGTGTTCTCGAGTCCGAGGTGGGTCCAGGTGAGGCCGGCATCGGTGGACTTGTACATCCCGTTGCCGTATCCGACCGAATCCCGGAGCGAGGATTCACCGCTGCCCACGTACACCACGTCGGGGGCGGAGGGCGCCACGCAGATCGCGCCGATCGAGGCCACCGGCTGGGCGTCGAAGACCGGACGCCAGACCCGGCCGGCGTCGATGGACTTCCATACCCCTCCGTTCACCGCGCCGAAATAGAACTCGTTGGGCCGGCCCGGCACCCCGGTGGCCGCGGCCACCCGTCCGCCCCGGAACGGCCCCAGCATCCGCCAGCGCAGCCCGGCGTAGAGCCCCGCCGGCTCCTCGGCCAGCGCTGCGCCCGACAACGGGTCGAGCCGGCCGGGGCCGGCCAACAGGTGCCGGAGATAGGGACTCACCAGGGGAAGCGTGCCACCAACCAGTCCGACGCGGCTCAGGAAAGCTCGGCGAGAATGCATGGAGCTCCTACGGGGTGGTGGGTGGCGGCAGAATGCGGGTCGAGATGACCGGGTGGATTTCCCAGCAGGTCACCGCGGGAGTTCCCTTCCCTCGGTCATCACAGTGGGGATAGTCGTTCCCGTCGAAGAACAGCGCGCCGGTGAACTCCATGTACGTGCCGTCGAGCACCAGCCCCTTGGCGGGCGGCTCGCCGGTGATGTGGAGCTGCTGGCGCAGGGCGGCACGGGCGGCGGCCAGCGTGGCGCGGAGCACCGGGTCCGCGACATGGCGGGCATCGGGCTGCGGGATTTCCACGATGATCGTGCCGGACTTGCCGTGCCGCTTGGGAGTGATCTGGATATGGTAGTCGCAGTCGTCGGCCGAGGTCTTGATGAACTGCACCCAGCCGGCCATCCGGACCAGGTCTCCCTCGTGCAGGTGGTCCCCGACGGCGCCGGTGTACCGGGTGTCGATCAGCCGGGTCTTCTTCCGGAAATCGGGCGGCGGCGGGAGGGCACCGAACGCCTTGGCGTCGATCGTCCGGGCCTCGGCTGCCGGGCGACGGGCGCCATCGTCTTCACCGCCCAGCGCTTGACGCCGACCCCGGTGCAGGCCGGCTGGGCCGCAGCGCGGCGAGCGAAGAGCAGGCCCGCGGTCAGCGCCAGGGCTGGTGCTATTCGTTGGAGGAGACGGGCATGCATGGCTGCGCTGGTCCTCCTGCGGACACGGGTGCTGCGAAGCGGCAACTGGGGCGGCAGGATTCGAACCTGCAACCTCCCGGTTAACAGCCGGGCGCTCTGCCGGTTGAGCTACACCCCATAGTTTGCTGCGCTAGTATCGGCTGAAATGTAATAAGTCATTTGCATGATTGGCTTTGGTGCAGGGTGACGGTGGACGGGCTCGCCCGCGAGCTCGAAGCACGCGGCGGGCTGGATCTCTCCGAATGCTCCATTGACGCACCTTCGCAGGGACTAAAGGGGGGCCCTCATCGGGCCCAAGCGGCGCGGGAAGGGGACCAAGATCATAGCGTGGTTTATGGCGGATTGGCTGGACTTCCTGTAGGATCACAATCCAAAACCGACCGCAATGCCCGGGCGCGTTGATTACTGCGGCCTCGCCCACCCTCGGGGCTGCGCGACGGATCCCCGACTGCGCCTATTGGACGAGGTCATGGCGTGGTACCGTCCTTCCCGATCACTGCGTCCTCCTCGTTCTGGAAATCCTCCTCGTCACTCTCGCCTGAAGGGGTCTCTTCGGACTCTTCCAGCCCTTCGTCGTGTTCCTCCAGAACCTCCTCTAGGCGGTCCCAAATCGCTTCCAGCTCTCCCATCAACTCCTGATTCTGGGCCTCCAGTTCGGCCCGGCTGCGGCGTGTCGTTCCGTCCTCCCTTGTCACAGGATCGAATAGGCGAGGCCCCGGGCCGGTGAACCCGAGGCCCCTACCTCCTACTGGACAGTTCCGCCTCGAGGAGGAACGACTTCTTATCTGTGCAAGCTTGTTGGGCTTGGACCTAGCGCAGGCCGGCCAGGAATGGATCTAGTAGGGGAAACGGGCGCGCTGAGGCTGTTCCAGAAACAGTGAGCGGGCAAGGCACAAGGCCTTACCCGCTCACCTCCATTGGCGGTCGTCGAGATCAGTACCTCACGAGCATCGCTCTCCCCACAATTCCTTGATACGGATTCACAATGGACACGTTCGCGTCCGTGTAGCTTTGACTGTAGGTAGATGGTTTGCCCATTACGCCCACAATATCGTCCGTAGTGCTCGCTAGCAGTCCAGAGACGATGCTCCAACCCGTTTTGAGAAAGTACTCCCATATGGGATCATTGGTGTTGTTCGTCCATCTGTTGCGCCAAGCGCGGGGCGTTCCAGGGGTGAGTTGGTTCGCCAGAGCCTGGTAGAACGAATTGGCGTCGTCGACATGCTCCAATTTGATTTCGCAGGCAGTATTGTCATCCTCAAAAACCCAATAGGTGATGGCCGAGTCTACCGCCTGGGCCGCGATGACTTGAGAGGAATCCAGTAGTCTGACGAGGCCAGTCCACGTGTTATCATCCTGGTCGTACTCATAGGCTGAAAGCTTCAGCCCAGGCCCTGCCCGGTTAGGATCGCCCGCTGAGGCCCCTGAGCACTGGTTATACGAGCCTTTCGTCGAATCCGACGTAAGGCGCCAGTTCGAGAAGACTTCGAATTCAGGACTCCCGTTCAAGAATCCTTCAAAATCGTCGTTGATGTAGGAGAAGGTCATGTAGAGGCCAGGTAGCGGAGGTCCCGAACCACCCCCCGAGCCTTCTCCATCGCAGGTGAACATGTACGGGTCACAATCCGTGAGCATCGGGCCGCTGGAGAACCTAGTCTCCGTTCTAACCAAGGCGAGAACGGGGGTAGTCGGAGGGCTTTTCGCGGAGGTCAGCGGCACGCGCTCCCCGCTCAGCGCGAATGCGACCGGGATATCCTTGTCGGCATCGAATGAAGTGGCTACGAGGAGGTTCGCGTCCCCGGTCCAGTTGGCGAAGTGGCTCTTTACCGGCATGTAGAATTCCAGATCAATAGCGCTGTCGCGTATCGCGCGCATACTCGCGACGGAGCGTCCAGAAGCAGCCGCGGCGGCGTTGATCAACCTGGCGCCCGCCCCGTCAGTAAATGTGCGGAAATGCAGTTTGTGCTCCCTATACGGCGACGCATGGAGGGCCCGAAAGACTTCTTGACGCACCGAGTCGTCTTGCAGCGCGATCGCCACGGACTTCGCCAGAGCGACCATCGCACGATACGCGTCCGTCTCTGAGACAGATTCACCTCCGACGCTTTGGACAAGTGTAGTTGGGCTGGCCGACGTGGCGTACCGCTCTCGGCCTGAAGTTGAATCTTGCGTCGGGGCTGAGCTTGAGCAGGATGCAGCAGCCAGACCTGCTGCCAGCATGACACTGTATCGCTGAAGTCGACTAGGCATGGTATGATCCCTCCGGACATCGTGTTCGTTCCCGACAACTCTCTTGCCTCATCCGCCCCTGTCCCTGTGAGTCGGGAACGGCGAGCCCAGAGAGATCCAATCGAAACCGGCCCCACATAGTTGCAACCCCCTAGAAGGCTTGTTAGGAGTGTTGTTCAGACTCAGCCTCGCGCCCGAAGTGGATTCTGATGCCTCCCCAGAAGAACCCAGAGACCGATCCACCATTCATAAACCCACGCGCCTCAATGAACGGTCGAACCGGTGCAATTCCACCCTCGAGCCCTGCCCCGATAGAGAATCCCCAGTCGTTGACATCGGCGAGCCCCTTGGTCCTTGCCCGCTCCAATACAGCGCCTCCCAGAAAGTATAGGCGTACCTTACGGCTCCAGGGCTCTACCCTTATTGAAGCTTCCCATTCTGAAAGACTGGCATCAGCCCCGACGCCAAGAACCTTCGTGCCGGACAAAGTGGTGCTCACGATTCGGGTCAACCGGACCCCGATCTGGCCACCGAGAAGTCCGCGGCCGTCGTGCAGAACGCCAGCGTGCGCAGCGAACTGAAGGCGTCCGTCCTGAGCGGACACTAGCCGTCCGCCAATCAGGTAGAGGCAACAGAGAGCAAGAAAAGTTCGATGCATGAGCGGCTCGAAGACAGGGACATGCGGGGGCGGAGGGTCCGGCGCCCTGATAAAGCGTCAACAAGTCAGCAAAATCTGAGAATTCATGCTCTGGCTGTCAATAGAGACTGTGGCCAGAAGCGAGGAACCTATTAGCAGATCTAATAGCTAGTAGATCTTAGTAGGTGCTAAAGCCAACCGCGTTGGCACATAGCACATAAGAGCCAGCCGTGGCGGGGTGGAATGCCTTCGCCACGTAAGGCGGAGGCTTGGTGGAAATAGCCGCCCGGCGGACTTACTTTTTCGAAGGCAACCCAAACGGAGATGCTTCATGCGATCGAAGCCCTACCTGGTCCTGGCTCTTGCCGCCATGGGGATTGCATGCAGCGGTGGCACAACCGAGCCGTCCCCCTCCCTGGAGGGAAACTACGTGTCTACCGTGTTCAGAATCACACCTGCAGGGCAAGCGGCAATTGATGTTCAGAGCGCCGGTGGGACTCTCACAATCAGCATTACCGCAAACGGGCAAACGACGGGCAACCTCCTCGTGCCCGCGAGTGTCAACGGGGGAACCGTGTTCACGGCAAGCATGGCAGGGACGGCAAGCAAGTCCGGGAACAGTGTTTCTTTCACTCAGGCTGCCGACACATTCGTTCGCGACCTGACATGGAGTCTTGCGCAGAATGGCTTAAGCGTAACAAGCCAAGTGGTTGGTAATACGACCTACACAATTACGCTTTCTCGGCAATAGACTTCCTACCTCCTTGTCGCAGGTATAAGAGGCCCCGGGCCGGTGAACCCGAGGCCTCTACCTCCTACTGGACAATTCCGCCGACGAGGAGGATCGACTTCTCGCCTGCAAACCTTGGTGAGCTTGGCCCTAGCGCGGGCCAGGAGAGTTCAGGAGGTGCTGGGTCGTCGCGATATCGGCCTCCAACTGGGCCCGCCCGCCCCCCTCCCTATTGACATTCTATACGACCGGGCCGAGCTTCCTATCGGATGTCTTTAGGAGACCGGTCCGTGGCCAAGACGCCGTTGTTGCAGGGCACCCTGGACCTCCTGATCCTCCGCGCGCTCACCCTGGGCCAGATGCACGGCCTGGGCATCGCCAACCGGGTCGAGCAGCTCACCCGGGGCGCCTTCCGGGTGAGCGCCGGCTCGCTCTTTCCCGCGCTGCACCGGATGGAAAACGCCGGCTGGCTCGCCTCGTCCTGGGGCGTCTCCGCCAACAACCGGCGCGCCAAGTACTACCAGCTGAGCCCCGCCGGGCGCCGGCAGGTCGCCGCCGAAACCCGGGAATGGGCCCGGGTGGCCCGCGCCATCACGCTCGCCATCGACGCGACCTGACCCCGGCGCTCCGTGCCCCTCGCCTCCCGCGTCGCCAGCCTCCTCCGCAATCTCCTCGGGCGGGCCCGCGTCGAGCGCGAGCTGGACCAGGAGCTCGCGGCCTACGTTGACGAGCTCACCGAACAGCTGATTCGCGAGGGCGTCCCCGCCGGCCGGGCCCGCCGGGCGGCGCTGATTCAGATCGGCGGGGTCCAGCAGGTCAAGGAGCGCACCCGCGCGGTCCGGACCGGCGCGTTCCTCGAGCGGCTCGGGCAGCAGCTCCGCTATGCCGTCCGCGCGATGGCGGGCCGCCCGGCGATGTCGCTGCTGCTCGTCATCACGACCGGCCTGGGGATCGGCGCCACGACGGCGGTCTTCACCGTGGTGGATGCGGCCCTGTTCCGGCCCCCGGCGTTTCGGGAGCCGGACCGGCTCCTCGAGCTCTGGACCCTGGACCCGACCGGCCGGGCCTACCCCCGGCTCGACCCGGAACGCACCGTCGCGTGGACCCACCAGCCGGCCCTCTTTGCGGACGCCCAGCAGTACACCGTCAAGACGATGCTCCTGGGCGGCAGCGACGAGCCGGAGGAAGTGCGCGTCGCCTTCGTCTCGCCGGGCCTGTTCGCGATGCTCGGGGTCCCGGCGGCCACCGGCCGCACCTTCGGCGCCGCGGAGGGCCCCTTCGTCGCCGTGGTGAGCGACGCCTTCCGGCGGCTGCACCGGCTGGATTCGATCCCGCGCGGCGCGGCCCGCATCCGGCTCGACGAAAACCAGTACACGGTGGTCGGCGCGATGCCAGCCGGCTTCCGTTTCCCGATCGGGGGCGCCGAGATCTGGCTGCCCCTTCCGCGCGACCCCGTCCCGCCGGCGCAGGCGGTCAATGTCGTGGCCCGGCTCCGGCCCGGGCTGCCCCGGTCCGCGCTGCACACCCGCCTCGACGCCGTGGCCGGGGAGCTGGCGAACGCCTCGCCCCGCGCCGACGGGTGGGCCGTGACCCCGCGCTTCCTCGACGAGCCGGCGATCGATGCCGGCGGGCGGCGCACCCTCTGGGTGCTGGGGGGCGCCGTGCTGTGCATGCTGGTCGTGGCGTGCGTGAACGCGGCCAATCTTCTGCTGGTGTCGGGCACCCGGCGGCAGCGGGAGGTCGGCGTCCGGCTGGCGCTGGGCGCGACGCGGGGCCGGCTGGTGGCGGATCTCCTCCTCGAAAACGTCGTCCTCGCCGCCGTCGCCGCGGTCACCGGCATCGCGATCGCCTGCCAGGCCGTGCGCGTCATCCTCCGGGTGGCTCCGGCGGGATTCGTGGATATCGCCAACCGGCCGGTCGGGATCGACGGCCGGGTCCTCGGGTTCGCGGTCGCGACCTCGCTCCTGGCCTGGCTGCTGTGCAGCATCGCGCCCGCGCTGCAGACCGTCAGGACCCGCGAGTCCCTCGCCTGGAGCGCACGCGGCGCCAGCGCCGGCCGCGGCCTGCGGCGGGTGCGCAGCGCGTTCGTGGTCGCGGAGCTGGCGATGTCGGTGGTGCTGATGTCCGGCGCGGCGCTGTTCACCCGCAGCCTGACCCGGCTGCTGGCGGTCGACCCGGGGTTCGACATCGAGCACGTGGTGTTCGCCGATCTCGGCCTGGGGGCCGGCCCGCCGCGGAGCCCGGAAGCACGTGCGGCGCTGCTGGACGCCATCGGCCACGAGGTCGGCGCGGTGCCGGGGGTCCGGTCGGTCTCGTTCGCGACCGGCCTGCCGCCCAACGCCCCGACCTCATCGAGCCCGGGCCTCGAGGGCGACGCCGGCGCGGAAGCGATGCACGGCGCCGACCTGGCCTTCGCCGAAGTGGACACCGCGTTCTTCTCGAGCCTGGGCGTCCCCATCCTGCGCGGCCGCGCCTTCACTCACGAGGACATCGCCGCGGCGGCGCCGGTCGTCGTCATCAATCGCCCGCTCGCCCGGGCCCTCTGGGCGGACCGGGATCCGCTCGGCCGGCGGCTCCGCCTCGCGCCCGACGCGCCGTGGCGAACGGTCGTCGGCGTGGCCGGGGACCTGAAGCTGGTCGGCCCCGACGACCGATCGTCTCCCTATGCGGTCTACTACCCGCGTCCGGTCCTCGGCCGCGCGACTCGGATCGTCTCGATGGCGGTCCGCACCAGCGGCGACCCGCGGGGGATGGTGACCGGCATCCGGAACGCGATCCGCCGCGTCGGCCCCACCCTGCCGATCTCGCGCCTCGGCGGGGCCGGCACGGCGTTCGCCGAATCGACCACCCGGCCGCGGTTCATCGGCGTGCTGATGGCCTGCTTCGCGCTGGTCGCCGTCGTGCTGGCGGCCAGCGGGGCCTATGGCGTGTTCGCGTATGCCGTCACCCAGCGCACCCGCGAAATCGGAATCCGGATGGCGCTGGGGGCCCACCGGGCCGACGTCACCAGGGCGCTGCTGAAGGAGGCGCTCCTGCTGGCCGCGGGAGGATTGGCAATCGGGCTGGCCGGCGTGGCCGCGAGCGGCCGGGCGATCGCCGCGCTGCTGTTCGGGGTGAGCCCGACCGATCCGGTGATTCTCCTGGCCGTGGCGCTGGTGCTGGTCGCCGTGTCGCTGGCCGCCACCCTGGTCCCGGCGCTCAGGGCGAGCCGGATCAGTCCGATGATCGCGATCTCGGTGGAGTGATCCGGCCGCTCGTGCCTCGGTCAGTCCTCGAGGGTCGGCAGCGTCTCCAGCACCTCCCGGGCCCGGGGCCGCACCGGCACGAGGTCGTCCTTGCGAATCCTTCCGTCGCGAAACACCAGGACCCGCTTGGCGAACTGCGCGATGTCATGCTCGTGGGTCACCAGGATGATCGTCAATCCGGCGTCGTTGAGGTTCTGGAGGATTTCCATCACCTCGACCGCGGTGCGGCTGTCGAGGTTGCCGGTGGGCTCGTCGGCCAGCAGAATGGCGGGCTGGTTCACCAGCGCGCGGGCGATGGCCACCCGTTGCTGCTGGCCGCCCGACATCTGCGAGGGAAAATGCCCGGACCGGTCCGCCAGCCCCACCATCGCGAGGGCCTCCGCGGCGCGCTTCGACCGTTCTTCCTTCCCGATGGAGGAGTACAGCGTGGGCAGCTCGGTATTCTCCAGGGCGGTGGTGCGGGCCAGGAGATTGAACCCCTGAAAGACGAACCCGATCTTCCGGTTCCGGATCCCCGCCAGGGCCTTCTTGTCGAGCCCGGAGACGTCGGTGCCCTCGAGCAGGTACCGCCCCGAGCTGGGCCGGTCCAGGCAGCCGAGGATGTTCATCAGGGTGGACTTGCCGCTGCCGCTGGCTCCCATGATGGCCACGAATCCGCCGGCCTCGACGCCGAGGCTCACGCCGCGCAGGGCGTGGACCCTGGTCTCGCCCAGGTCGTAGTACTTGTGCAGCTCCTCCACCGCGATGATCACCGGCGCGCCCCGCCCTGCCCGATCGGCGCGCCGGCCTGCGCCACCGTGGACCGGGTGACGACCTGATCTCCCTCGCCGAGCGCGCCGTGGAGCACGGCGGTCACCTCGGTAAACGCGTGATCGGTGATGCCCAGCGCGACCTGCACCGGTTCCACGGACTGGTCCGGGTTGAGCTTCCACACCACCGCGGTCTCGGGCCGCGGGCCTGCTCCGGCGTCCGGCGGCCCCCCGGCCCGGACCTGGTCCGCCGGGTCGATCCCGAACTTCCGGTAGATAGCCAGCACCGCTTCGGGCTCCAGGGGCGGCTTGTAGCGGAGCGCGGCGTTGGGAAGCTTGATGACCCGTTCCACCGTCGCCACCGGAATGGTGACGTAGGCGGTCATGCCTGGAAACAGGCGCATGCCGGGATTGTCGAAGTCCACGATCGCGTCGTAGGTGACGACGTTCTGCACCGTGGTGGGGTTCATCCGGATCTGGGTCAGCACCCCGTGGAACGCCTCCTTGGGGAAGGCGTCCACCTTGAACGACACCGGCTGCCCCACCTTGATGCTGCCGATGTCCGACTCGTCGGTCTTGGCGTAGACCCGCATCTTGGTGAGATCCTGCGCGATCGTGAAGATGGTCGGCGCCTGGAGCGACGCGGCCACCGTCTGCCCCACGTCCACGTTCCGCGCGACCACGATGCCGTCGATGGGCGACCGGATGATCGTGTGATCCAGGTTGGTCCGCGACACGGCTTCCGCCGCGGCCTTCTGGCTGACCTGCGCCCTGGCCTGGGTGACGTTGGCCGCGGCGACGTCCACCGAGGCGCTTGCCCCGTCGTAGGTGGCCTTGGCGAGGTCCAGCTCCTGCTGGGTGGCCATGCCGCCCTTGCTCAGCGTGGCGGTGCGCTCGTATTCGGCTTTCGACTGCACCAGGGTCGAGCGGGCCCGGGCCAGGCTGGCCTCGGCGGCTTCCACATTGGCCCGGGCGCTCGCCAGATCGGCGGTGGCCTGGAGCAGCGCGCCCTGGAGGAGCGACGGATCGATTTCGGCGATCACCTCGCCCTTGTGCACCCGGGAGTTGAAGTCGGCGTTGAGCCGGGCGATGGTACCGGACACCTGCGAGCCCACCTGCACGGTGATCACCGCGTTGACGGTACCGGTGGCCTCCACCACGTCGCGGATGTCGCCCCGCTCCACCGCCGCCGTGAAGTGCTGGGCGGCCGCGGAGCCGCTCCCCCGCGCCAGCAGGATCAGGCCGACCAGCACGACCCCCGCGCCGGGAATCAGCCATTTCCGTTCAACCGTCATCTGCCGTCCTTGGCGGTCGGTCCGCCGTGATCATTCGTATCGCAGCGACTCGATCGGGTCGAGCAGCGACGCCTTGCGCGCCGGGTAGTATCCGAAGAACACGCCCACCGCGATCGAGAACAGCGCGGCGATCAGGATGGACTCCGGGGAGATCTGCATCGGCCACGCCAGGGTGCGCCCAACCACCACCGAGGCGCCCACGCCGAGCAGGACCCCGGCCGCGCCGCCGACCAGGCTCAGCATCACCGACTCGGAGAGAAACTGGAGCTGGATGGCGCCCTCGGTGGCGCCCACCGCCACCCGCACCCCGATTTCCCGGGTCCGCTCGGTGACGGAGACCAGCATCACGTTCATGATGCCGATCCCGCCGACCAGGAGCGAGATGGACGCGATGGAAATCAGGAGGATGGTGAGCGTCCGGCTGGCCTCGAGCTGGGCCTGGATGATGTCCTCGGGATTCCGGATGTTGAAGTCGTCGTCGCTCTCGGGCCGGAGGTGATGCCGGTCCCGCAGCAGTCCGGCGGCTTCCTGCCCGGCCAGCTTGACCGCGGCGGGCGAGACCGCCGAACAGAGGATATCATCGAGCCAGTTGGCGCCGCTCAATTTCTTCTGGGCGGTCGTGTAGGGAAGGATGATGGTGTCGTCCTGATCCTGGCCCGACACCGACAGCCCCTTGGGGAGGAGCGTTCCCACGATCTTGCACGGCGTATCCTTGACCCGGATCACCTTGCCGATGGGATCCTCCACCCCGAACAGCTGGTTGCGCACCGTCCTCCCGATCACGCAGACATCGGCGGCCCGCTCCACGTCGTCGTCGGCAAAGGCGGCGCCCCGGTCGATGCCCCAGCGCTTGATGTCGAAGTATTCGGGGGACACCCCCCGGTACTGGGTGAACCAGTTCTGGTTGCCGTAGACGATATGGATCGACCCATCCACGTTGGGGGAGACGCTCTTGAGCAGCGGGACCTGGGTCCTGAGCGCGATGGCGTCGGCGACGGTCAGGGACTTGGTCCCGTGATTGCCGGTGCGGACCCCGTTCACCGCCCGGCCGCCCGCCTCGATCCAGACCAGGTTGTCTCCCAGGTTGTTCATCTGCTGCTCGACCCTGGTCTGCCCGGCCTTGCCGATGGCCACCACGCAGATGACGGCCGCGATCCCGATGGTGATGCCCAGCACGGTGAGGAGGCTGCGGGTCTTGTTCCGGAGGAGCGACCAGAGCGCGGAGCGAAGCAGGGCCTGCCGGTTCATGCCGCCTCCTGTCGGATGAGGGATGCCACGTCTGGCCGGGGCTGGACAAGATAGCGCCCGGCGCATTACAGGACTATGTCAGCCCGGGCCGGAAACACCTGCGCCCGCGTTCCGGGTGAGGTAGCTTGACATCACCTTCAGGGAGGCCCCGTGGACCGGAGACCCACCCTCTCGAACGCCCGCTTCGCCGTCACCGTCCTGACGGCCATGAATCTGCTCAATTATGTCGACCGGTACGTGCCCAGCGCGGTGAAGCCGCTCTTCAAGAAGGAGCTGGGGTTCACCGACGCCCAGACCGCCTACCCGCTCACCGCGTTCGTCGTCGTCTACATGCTCACCAGCCCGTTCCTGGGCTCGCTGGCCGACCGGTGGTCGCGCAAGTGGCTCCTGGCCATCGGCGTGGCGCTCTGGTCCCTGGCCACCGCGGGCGGCGCGCTGGCCACCGGCATCGTGAGCTTCATCCTGGCCCGCTCCCTGGTGGGCATCGGGGAGGCGGCCTACGCCACCATCGCGCCCTCCCTGATCAGCGACTACTTCCCGCCCGACCGGCGCAACCGGATCCTCACCATCTTCTACGTCGCCATTCCGGTCGGCTCGGCGATCGGCTTCATCCTGGGCGGCGCGGTGGGCAGCGCCTACGGCTGGCGCGCCGCGTTCCTGGTGTGCGGGCTGCCGGGCCTGCTCGCGGCCGGGCTGGCGCTGCTGATCCGGGAGCCGGTGCGCGGCGGGTTCGATCCGGTGCCCGATGGCGCCATCCCGACCTGGCCCGAGACCCTCCGCCTGCTCCGGACCACCGGGCCCTACGTGCTGGCGGTGGCGGGTTATGTCGCGGTGACCTGGGCCGCGGGCGGCATGGTGGACTGGTTTCCCACGATGCTCTCCCGGCTCCGGGGCATCGACCTCGCCGTGGCGGACCGGATGACCGGCACCGCCACCGTCGTAGGCGGCCTGGCCGGGACGCTGGTGGGCGGGCTGCTGGCTGATTGGCTCAAGGACAAGACCCGGTGGCCCTATCTGGCGCTGAGCTGCGTGTCCATGATCCCGGCCGCGGGGTTCGCGGTGCTCGCGCTCACCGCCACGAGCCCGAGGGTGATCAGCCTCGCGATCCTGCTGGCCCAGTTCTTCATGTGGTTCTACAACGGCCCCATCAACGCCATCATCGTGAACGCGGTCCCGGCGCGGATGCGGGCCCGGGCGGTGGCCGTGTCCATTCTCTCCATCCACCTGCTGGGCGACGCGATCAGCCCGACCATCATCGGCAGCATTTCCGACCGCACCGGCGATCTCATGAACGGCATGGTGATCATCCCGGCGATGATGCTGCTGGGCGCCCTGCTCTGGGGGGCCGGCTGGCGGCGGCTCCCGGCCCCCGTGTCCACTTGATCGTCACATCTTGACAGTCAAGATATAAGAACCTACTGTCTCGGGGTCCCCCGCCGGAGGCCTCCCGTGGACCAGCCCAGCACCGACGTCATCCAGGGCACCCTCGACCTGCTCATTCTCAAGACCCTGAGCCTCGAGCCGCTGCACGGCTTCGGCATCGCCCGCCGCATCGAGCAGATCTCCCAGGGGGTGTTCAAGGTCAATCCCGGCTCCCTGCTCACCGCGTTCCAGCGGCTGGAGCGCGCCGGGTGGCTGGACGCCGAGTGGCGCCAGACCGACAACGCCCGCCGGGCCAAGTTCTACCGGCTCACCCGGGCCGGGCGGAAGCAGCTCGCGGTCGAAACCAGCGAGTGGACCCGGCGGACCGCGGCGGTCGCCCGGCTGCTCCAGACGGAGGGCTGACCCCATGTCGCTCTGGCGCCAGCTGACCCGCGGCCTCCACGTGCTGACCCGCCGGACCGCCGCGGACCGGGACGTGACCGACGAGGTGGAGCACTATCTCGAGCAGGCCATCGCGGCCGGCATCGCGCGCGGCCTCTCTCCCGAGCAGGCCCGCCGGGCCGCTCGGCTCGAGGTGGGCAGCGCCGCTGCGGTGCGGCAGGAGGTCCGCGGCCTCGGGCTGGGAGAATCTGATCGGCACGTTGCTGGCGGACCTTCGCTACGCCGCCCGGCGGCTCAAGGCCACGCCCGGATTCACCGCCGTCACGGTCATCACGCTCGCCGTCGGCCTGGGTGGAACCACGGCCATCTTCAGCGCGCTGAATCCCATCCTGCTCCAATCGTTGCCCTATCCCGACGCGGGCCGGATCGTGTCGATCGTCGAGCAGGGAAGCGATGGATCCCCCAGCTCCGGCACGTTCGGCATGTACCGCGGGCTGGTGGAGCGGGCCCGCTCCTTCGACGCGATGGCGGTGCTCAAGTCCTGGCAGCCGGCGATGACCGGGCAGGACCAGCCGGAACGGCTCGAGGGGCAGCGCGTCAGCGCGAGTTACTTCCACGTCCTCGGCGTCGCTCCGGCCCTGGGACGGGACTTCCAGGCCTCCGACGACCGCCAGAACGGACCGAACCTGGTCATCCTGGGCGACGCGCTGTGGCGGCGCCGGTTCGGCGGCGATCGCGCCCTGGTGGGACGACAGATTACCCTCGACGACGACAGCTATCTGGTCATCGGCGTGATGCCCGCCGACTTCGAAAACGTGTTGGCTCCGAGGGCTGATCTCTGGGCACCGCTCCAATACGACATGTCCCAGGGACGAGCCTGGGGTCATCATCTCCGCACCGTGGGCCGGCTCCTCCCGGGCCGGAGCATCTCCCAGGCAACCGGAGAGATCCGGGCTCTGGCCCACGCCGTGCTCACCGAGCAGCATCCCGACACCTACGATCCCGAAACCCGGTTCGCCGTCACCTCGCTCAGAGACGACCTCACCGGCAGCGTCAAGCCCGCGCTCCTCGCGATCATGGGCGGTGTGGTCCTGGTGCTGGTGATTGCCTGCGTCAACGTGACCAGTCTGCTTCTGGCCCGCGGGGTGCAACGCCGGGCCGAGTTCGCCTTGCGCGCCGCCCTGGGCGCGGGCCACGGCCGCCTGATCCGGCAGCTCCTCACCGAGAGCGTGCTCCTGGCGCTGGTCGGCGGGGTGGCGGGCATGGCCGTCGCGCTGCTCGGCGTGCGGGCGCTGGTGGCACTCAGCCCACCAGGCCTTCCCCGTCTCGGGTCGATCCGGGTCGACGGTTCGGTGTTCGGTTTCGCGCTCGGGATCACCACGCTGATCGGGCTGGCATTCGGCCTGATTCCGGCCCTGCAGGCGTCACGCACCGATCCGCACCAGGATCTCCGGCAGGGCTCCCGCGGTTTGGCCGGCGGACACCGGCGCACCCGCGGCGTGCTGGTGGTGGCCGAAGTGGCGCTGGCCCTCATGCTGCTGGTGGGGTCGGGGCTGTTGCTCCGGAGTCTGCAGCGACTCTTCTCGGTCAGCACCGGCTTCGACTCGGCGCGGTTGCTGACGATGCAGGTGCAGGTGTCCGGCCATCGCTTCGACGCCGACAGCGCCCGGTTCCGGTTCTTCGAGGAGGCGCTGGCGGCGGTGCGGCAGGTTCCCGGCGTTACCGCCGCCGGGGTCACCAGCCAGCTGCCGCTCAGCGGAGACATCGACGAGTACGGCGCGAGCTTCGATCCGGTCCCCGGGAAGCCGGCCCAGGGGTACGGCGCGTTTCGTTATGCGGTGAGTCCCGGATTCATCGAGATGATGGGTATCCCGCTCCGGCGGGGGCGGCTGCTCGACGAGCATGATGGACTCGGCGCCCCGCCGGTCGCGCTCGTCAGTGAATCGCTCGCGAAGCTGCGGTTTCCGGGCGCCGACCCGATCGGCCACCTGGTGAGCATCGGCCCCGGCGGCAGTCCGCCCTACACCGTGGTCGGCGTGGTCGGGGATGTGCGGCAGATGTCACTCGCGCTGAGCCAATCGGACGCGGTCTACCTGACCACGACCCAGTGGCACTGGGCCGACTATGTGGTCTCCATCGTGGTCCGCGCCCGCGGCGATGCGCTTGCGCTCGCACCGGCGGTGCGCCGCGCGATCTGGTCGGTGAACAAGGACCAGCCGGTGGTGCGGGTGGCGACCATGGACGATCTGCTCACGGCCACTGCGGCGGAACGCCGGTTCGCCATGGTTCTGTTCGAAGCCTTCGCGCTCGCCGCCCTGGTCCTCGCGGCCGCCGGCATCTACGGGGTGCTGTCCGGCGGCGTGACCGAGCGGACCCGGGAGATCGGGGTCCGGTCGGCCCTGGGCGCCTCACGCGGCGCGATCCTGGGCATGGTGGCGAGCCAGGGGATGCGGCTCACCGCCCTCGGGGTCGTCCTCGGCCTGATGGGAGCGCTCGCCGCGAGCCGGGTGCTCGTCACGCTCCTCTTCGGTATCTCCCGCTTCGACCCGGTGACCTATTCGGGAGTGATCGCCCTGTTGGTCGGGGTGTCGGCCCTGGCCTGCTGGGTGCCGGCCCGGCGCGCGGCGCGGATCGATCCGGCCATCACGCTCCGGACCGAGTAGGCCGTGCCGGATCAGCTCCCCGACCGGAGCCGGCGGGTCAGGTCCTTCACCGAGGTCCAGCTCTCCAGCAGCTCGGGGAGATACTCGGAGGAAGTGACGAAGGTCCAGAGATAGGCCACGATCGAATAGAGCTGCCCGGTGCTGAAATCGTCGAGGTCGATCGAGACGAAGAGCACCACGAGAAACACGCCCAGCAGCACCAGCCGCATCAGCCCGAACGAGGTCGCCCCCCAGTTCGCGATCTGCTGCTGCGGACCCGCGACCTCCATGTAGTAGTTCCGCACCTGCGACGGATCCATGCCCTGGAACGTGTCGAACGCCGCCTCGAGCCGGTCGTGGACCTCCCGCTGGAGGCCCATGACCCGGCGGCCGTAGATGCGCCGGATCATCAGGAGGGGCACGACCACCAGCGCGCAGGCCAGCGCGATGCGGACGTCGAACACGGTGAGCCCGATCAGCGCGCCGGTGATCGCGATGGCGTGCTCCAGCGTCTCGGGAACCGAGTATTCGAGAAAGGTGATGAACTCCCGGGCCAGCTGGGCCCGCGCCGCCATGACGCCCGGCGCGATGCCCTGCTCCCGGCCGGCCCGCACCACGCCGGCCGCGATATCGGCGTACACCTGGAGATAGATCCGCGGGTCGAGCGACCGGCGGAGGGCGCCCACGCCGGAATTCACCGCGAACGCGCCGACCCAGAGGGCCAGCGGAGCCGCGGCGGTCGCCCGGGCCTGCTCCTTCCGGGCCACCCCGATCAGCGCGTCGAGGACCGGCCCGAAGAGGTACGGCTCGAGGATCCACGCCACGTTCTCGACCAGGACGAGCGAGAGGGCCAGGGCGATCGGCCAGCGGTAGGCGCGGAACAGGCTGATCAGGCGCATCGGGGGGGACTTCCGGTAAGAGACCGCCCGCCGGAAGCATAGCCTCCTCAGGGAGGAGCCGCCGCGCCGAGCGCCGCAACGAAGCGCTGCCGGTCGGCGGCGTCGTTGTAGACGTGCGGCGTCACCCGCAGCGACGGCCCCCGCACGCTCACGAAGATCCGCTGCTCCGCCAGGCGGCCGGCCAGTTCCGCCGGAATGCCGCGCGGGTGCCGGAGCCCGATGTAGTGCCCGGCCCGGCGCTCCGGCGCCACCGCGGTGAACCCGAACGGCTCGACCTCGCGCACCAGGGCCGCGCCATACTCCGTCAGGGTGGCCTGGATGGCGGGAATGGTCCACGCCTGGATCTGCCGGAGCGCCTCCGCCACGATCGGCGCGAGGGCGAAGTTCGAGGGCTCGCCCACGTCGAAGCGCCGGGCGCCGGGCCGGAACTCGTCGCGGTAGCTCACCAGCCGGGAGAAATCCTCCGATCCCGGCCGCGCCATCCAGCTCTGTTCCAGGGGACGCCCGCCGTGCCAGCGGGGCGCCACGTAGAGAAATCCGGTGCTGTAGGGTCCCAGCAGCCATTTGTAGCAGGCGGCCACCATGAAATCGGGCGCCACGGTCGCGAGATCCAACGGCAGCACGCCGAGCGACTGGGTGACGTCGAGCGCCAGCGCGGCGCCCACCCGGTCGAGCGCGGCCCGGATCCTGGCCAGGTCGAGCAGGCCGCCGTCGGTCCAGTGGCAGTGGGGCAGCGCCGCGGCCGCGGTGCGATCGTCGATGGCCTCGAGCACCACCCGGGTCCAGTCGTCGTCGGCGGGCCGCGGCAGCAGGACCGCGTCGGCGCCCGCGTCGCGCGCGCGCTCCCGCCAGGGGTAGATGGTCGAGGGAAACTCTTCGTCGAGGAGGAGCACCCGCTGTCCGGCCCGGACCGGGAGGTTGCGCGCCGCCACCGCCATCCCGTAACTCGCGGCCGGGATCACCGCCACGCAGTCCGCCGGCGCGCCGATGAGGTCGGCCAACCGGGCCCGGGGCGTTTCCAGCGATTCGAAGAAGTCGGCGGGGGTGATCTCCCAGGGCCGGCACTTTCGGCCCACCGCGCGCTCCCCGGCCTCCCGGGCGCTGCGCAGCAGCGGCGACATGTAGGCGCAGTTGAGGTAGGTCACCTGCTCGGGGATCTCGAAGAGCCGGCGTGCGTCGGTGATGGGCATCCGCTAATATAGCAATGCCGGTTGTGCTCCTTTTCTGCCCGGATACCGCAATGAACGCCGTCAACGCCTTCGCCGCATTCGACCCGGAGGGACCGCTCGGGCCCTTCCGGTTAACCCGCCGTGACCCCGGACCGCGCGATGTCGAGATCGAGATCCTCTTCTGCGGGGTCTGTCATTCCGATCTGCATACCGTCAGGAGCGAATGGGCCGGCACGGTGTATCCCTGCGTGCCCGGCCACGAGATCGTGGGCCGCGTGGCGGACACCGGCCCCGAGGTCACCGGGTTCAGGCGCGGCGACCTCGCCGGCGTGGGCTGCATGGTGGGCTCCTGCCGGACCTGTCCCGCCTGCCGCGCCGGCCTGGAGCAGTACTGCGAGAACGACGCGGTCACCTGGACCTACAACAGCGCGGATGCGCACCGCCCCGGCCAGGTGACCTACGGCGGTTACTCGCGCCGGATCGTCGTGGACGAGTCGTTCTGCCTCCGGGTGCCCGCGGGTCTCGAGCTGGCCGCGGCGGCCCCGCTGCTCTGCGCCGGCATTACGACCTATTCCCCGCTCCGGCACTGGGGCGCCGGTCCGGGGAAGAAGGTCGGCATCGTCGGGCTCGGCGGCCTCGGGCACATGGGCGTGAAGATCTCCCATGCCCTGGGCGCGTACACGGTGGTGTTCACCTCCTCGCCCGGCAAGGCCGCCGACGCAAGACGCCTCGGCGCGGACGAGGTCGTGCTCTCGCGCGACGCGGACCAGCGGAAGAAACACGCGGCCAGCTTCGACCTGATCCTGAATACCGTGTCCGCCTCGCATGACCTGGAGACCTACACCCGGCTGCTCGCGCGGGAGGGAGCCCTGGTTCTCGTCGGCGCGCCGGAGCATCCCCATACGGCGTCCCGGTTCGGCACCCTGGTGTCCAAGCGGCGGAGCCTCGCCGGATCGCTCATCGGCGGGATCGGAGAAACCCAGGAGATGCTCGACTTCTGCGGGACCCACGGCCTCACCGCGGACGTGGAGGTGATTCCGGCGCAGTACATCAACCAGGCGTACCAGCGCATGCTCAAGCGTGACGTGCGCTATCGCTTCGTGATCGACCTGGCCTCCCTCCCCGCCTCGCCTTGACCGCACTCCCGGGGTTGGCTAAGGTGCCGATGCGTTCCATCTCGACCTTCGACGGCAGGTAGCACTGCGAGTCTTCGGGTTGGTCCCCGCCGCCGGGCGGAGCAGGCGATTCGGGGGCGACAAGCTCCTGGCCCGGTGGCACGGGCGGGAGCTGCTCGGCCACGTGCTCCTGAAGCTGGGCGGCGCGCGAGCCGCCGGCCTGCTGGGCGCCACCGTCGTGGTGTACCGCCTGGGAGACGACGCGGTTCGCGCCCTCGCCGCGGAGTACCGGTGCCACGCCGAGGAAATGCGGGTCAAGGATGGCGACCTGTCCATGACCCTCCGCACCGGCATCGAGTCGGTCAAGCGCCGCGGGTCCGCCGACTCCCACCAGGCCATCCTCATTTGCCTCGGCGACCAGCCGATGCTCCGGCTCGACGTC
This sequence comes from uncultured Gemmatimonadales bacterium, assembly GCA_963762545.1. Classification (GTDB taxonomy): domain Bacteria; phylum Gemmatimonadota; class Gemmatimonadetes; order Gemmatimonadales; family GWC2-71-9; genus JABFSM01. The sequence goes on from CAVXLC010000008.1 coordinate 132,515, forward strand.
ATCAAGGCGATGATCGAGGCCTGGGCCGGCGGCGGCGTGATGGCGGTGCGGCCAGCCTACCGGGACGCGCCCGGTGAGCCGGGCCATCCCCTGCTGGTGGACCAGAGCCTCTGGCACCTGGCCGACGAGATGCGCGGCGATACCGGACTCGCGCCGGTGCTCGCCCGCCATGGCATCGGTGTCCGTACCATCCCCGTCGCCGGGAAGAATCCCGACGTCGACACCCCCGACGATTTGACGCACCTCGACGGGGAGCCCAGGGTGGTCACCGCCTGATGCGCGGCCTCCTCGAGGAGTATCAGCTCATGGTGGCGTCGGGGCCGGTGGGCCGCGCGGTGGTGACCCAGGTCTGGGGCTCGGCCCCCCGCCCCGAAGGCGCCTGCCTCCTGGCCGGCCTGGATGGCCGGATGGCCGGTTCGGTGTCCGGGGGCTGCGTGGAGACCGCCGCGGCCGACGCGATTCGCGCGGCCATCGCGAGCGGCGTGTCCCGGAAGATCGGCTGGGGCGTGACCCACGAGCGGGCCTGGGAAATGGGGCTCTCCTGCGGCGGCACCATCGAAGTGTTCGTGGAGCCGACCGTCCGGCCGGAGCTGATTCAGGCCGCGCGATCACCGGGTACCACCGTCCTGGCCACCATCATCGGCGGGACCGCCCCGGTCGGATCCGCGGTACTGGTCGAGGAGAACGGGACGGCCCGGTTGCTCGGCCCGCTCCCGGCCGCGCTGGCCGCCGCCATTACCCGGGCCGCCACGGCCGCGCTGCCCCGGCTCCAGAGCCGGGTCGAAACCATCGGCACCGCGGACGGCGCGGCCGAGGTGTTTCTGGAGGTCTTTCCCCGCAAGCCGACGCTGCTCATCTTCGGCGGGGTGCACATCGCCATGGCGCTGGTGCGCATCGCCGGGCCGCTGGGCTACCGGACCGTCGTGGCCGACGGGCGGGAAGGCTATCTCACCCGGGAGCGGTTTCCCGACGCCGATGAGCTGATCCTGGGCTGGCCCGACGCGGTGTTCCGGAAGACCGGGCTCGACGCCGCCACCTGCGTCTGCCTGCTGACCCACGACCCGAAATTCGACGAGCCGGCGCTGGAGCTCGCGCTCCGCTCGGACGCGTGTTATGTGGGAGCCATCGGATCGAAGAAGACCCAGGCGCACCGGCGGGAGCGGCTCCGCGAGCTCGGCTTTGCCGAGGCGGACGTGGCCCGGCTCCACGGCCCGATCGGTCTCGATCTGGGGGGCCGCACCCCCGAGGAAATCGCGCTGTCGATCATGGCCGAAATCACCGCGGTGCGCCACCGGCGCCCGATTGCCGTCGGGGCCTAGAGCGCGCGATCCGCGGGCCCCGTGATCCGAAGCGCGAGCACGTTGCCCTCGTTCAGCTCCCTCGTCACTTGAATCCCTCCTCCCCCCTTCCGCCATCGGCCGGCGGTGGCTAGCGTAGAGGCGGGCGCCGCCTCGCGCCCGACCTCCTGACCGGGCTCCTACGCCGCCCGGCGCCAGCGGAGGCCAAGGGGATCACTGTCCTCGAGGTTGTCCGGTACTTGTCCCCACGCTTCTCGACCGCCGGGAGGCATGGACGCGTAGGGTCCGGCGTCCCGGCCCCGAGAAGGAGTGCGGACAATGACGGAGCACAAGCACCTCAAGCAGCTCGTCCGGGCGCGGATGCAGAAGACCGGCGAGTCCTACTCGACCGCGCGGCGCCAGCTGGTCCGGCAGGCCGCCGGTCCGCTGAAATCCTCTTCACCCTACCACCACTTCCCCGGCAGCATCGTCGCCACCACCGCGCTCCGCGATCTGCTGGCGCATGCGGGCGTCCGCGCGCCCCACACCAAGGCACCCTTCAGCGAGGCGATGGTGTTCGGCCTGGCCGGCGGGATCGGCGCGGGGATGTTCGCCTTTCACTATGCCAAGGAGAACTTCTCCAGCTTCTTCGTGGCCGGGCGGCACGCCTGGTACGATCACACCGCGTGGGCCCTCGCCGCGGCGAAGCGCCTCGGGCTCACCGCCGTGGTGAAGGAATCCAGCGGGGTGAAGCCGGCGGAAAAGAATCTCCGGGACCTGCTGGCCGGGGGCCGGCCGGTGATGGTGTGGCTGGACGCCTCCGGCCTTCCGATCACCGGCTCCCAGTATTCGGTGACGGCGGTGCACGCGATCGACGATGCCGCCGGCACCGCCCTCCTCGGCGACCTGGCCCAGGAGCTGGTGCCGGTTCCCCTGCCGGATCTCGCGGCGGCACGGGGCCGGACCAAGAAGGACAAGAACCGGGTGCTCGCGCTCGAGCCGGCGGGCCGGATCCCCGATCTCGCGACGCTGGTGCGGGGCGGGATCGCCGCCTGCGCCGAGTCATTGGTCAAGGGAAAGATGAAGAATTTCACGCTGGCGGCCTTTGCCACCTGGGCCGACCGGCTGGATGGGAGCACCGCGGCCGATGCCTGGGAGAAGATCTTTCCCCCTGGACCGCTGCTCTACAACGGGCTCAAGTCGATCACCGAATTCGTCGAGTACTACGGCACCGGCGGCGGGCTGTGCCGCCCGATCTTCGCGGAGTTCCTGGAGGAGGCGGGAGCCGCGCTGGGAGACCGGACCCTGGGCGCGCTCGCCACGCGCTACGCCGAGCTGGGCCGGGGGTGGAGCGCGCTCGCGGACGCGGCGCTGCCCGACACGGTGCCCGAGTTCCGAAAGACCAAGGCGCTGATCGCGGACGGAATCGACGTGGTGGGGCCCGCGGCGCTGGCGTGCGGCCGGGCCCTGGAGGACACCCGGCTCCGCATGAAGGAGGCGTTCCCGCTCGACGCGGCGGAGAGCGCCGCGCTCCGCCGCGAGCTCAAACGGCGGGTGACGGCACTCCACCAGGAAGAAGTGGCGGCGGCGGCCGCCCTGGCGGACTGGACGGTCAGCGCGCCGCGGTGAGCCGGCGGACCGATTTGATGAAGCGGCGCTGGGCAGCCGGGTTCCGGACCGCCACGAAGATGGTGTCGTCGCCGGAGATGTTCCCCAGCATGTCGGGCCAGGCCAGCCGGTCCAGCGCCGCGCCCACCCGGTTGGCCTCGCCCGGCGGCGTGTGCAGCACGATCAGCGCGTCGCCGGCCGGCTCGATGGTCAGCACGCCTTCGGTGATCCGCTGCTCGTCGGGATCGTGCCGGGGGCGCTGCGCCACCGCGGGCCGCTGGTACGCGCCCTCCACCTTGACCAAATGCAACGACGCAATGTCCCGGCTCACGGAGGACTGGGTCACCTCCCAGCCCTCCCGGGCCAGCGCCTCCGCGAGCTGATCCTGGGTGTGGATCGCGTGGGTGGAGATGAGCTCCAGGATCTTGAGGTGGCGCTGCCGCCGGTCTCCGGTCATCGGGAGCGTGGGCCCCTGAGCCGGTCCATCGCGGTGTGGAACTGCTTCATTTCGCGGGCGCTCCACCGGCGGGCCCGGTCGAAGCGGCGCCAGATCGTGTTGAGCTCGAGCCGGCCCAGCCCGCCGGTGGAGCGCCGCCGCGCGAGGAGACGGGCCCGCGACGGGGCGGGAAAGGTCTCCCCCCGCTTGAGCGCCGCCGCGACCTCGCGATAGGCCCGCCGGAACGGCGTGCCCGACTCCACCCGCCGCATCACTTCGTCGGTGGCCAGCGCGCCGCCGCCCAGCGCCTCGAGCCCCCGGGCCCGCCGCACCTCGAGCTGGGGAATGGCGGTCGCGAGCATGCCCAGCATCCCCTCGGTGGACTCGATGCCCCGGAAGAGCGGCTCCTTGAGCAGCTGGAAGTCCCGGTGGTACCCGCTCCCGAGCTTTCCGCGGAGCGCCAGCACGGTGGCCAGGTCTCCCTCCAGCGCGGCCACCCGGGCCCGGGTCAGCTCGAAGAGATCGGGGTTGCGCTTGTGCGGCATGATGCTGGACCCGGTGGCCAGCCGCGCCGGAAGCTCGAGCAGCCCGTACTCCTCGCCGCTGTAGAGGATGACGTCGCTGGACAGCTTGGCCAGCTCGTGGCCCAGCTGGACGCACCAGAAGAGCGCGTCGGCCTCGAGCTTCCCGCGCCCGTTCTGCACCGCCGCGACGTTGTGCTCGAGGCCGGCAAATCCCAGCGCCCGGGCCGCCGCCTCGCGATCGAGCGGCAGCGGCACCCCATAACCCGCGGCGCTGCCGAGGGGACAGCGGTCCACCCGGCTCCAGAGCCCGGGCAGGGCCTCCACCGTGTCGAGGAGTCCCTCGGCGAAGGCCGCCGACCAGAGCCCCGCCGACGAGGGCATCGCGCGCCGGGTATGGGTGTAGCCGGGCCAGAGCGCGTCACGGTTCCCCTCGGCCACGAGCAGCAGCGCCGCGACGGTCGCGAGGGCCGAGACCTGGAGCGCCAGCAGACTGTCCTTGAGGTAGAGGCGCAGGTCGGTGGCCACCTGGTCGTTGCGCGACCGGCCGGTGTGGACCCGCTCCCCCGCGGCGCCCACCCGCCGGGTGAGCCAGAGCTCGACCGCCGAATGCGCGTCCTCGTGCTCCGGCCCGATGACCAGCCGTCCGGCGTGGACCGCGCGGAACGCCGCGCGGAGCGCGGTCCGGAGCGTCCGGTGGTCGGTGGCGGTAAGGAGTCCCGAGGCGCGGAGTCCCTCCACATGGCCCAGGCTCCCGAGCACGTCCCAGGCGAGCAGGGCCCGATCGGTTTCGCGATCGCCGCCGACGGTGTAGGCCAGCATGGCCCGGTCGAGCGCGGGGCCGCTCACCCACAGCGTGGCCGCCCTCCCGCCCTCCCGTCTTCCCGCCTTCCCGTCTTTCCCGTCTTTCCCGTCTTTCCCGCCCTTGCGTCGCGTCATGCCAGATACTCCTTGGCCAGCGCCGCATAGAATGCCCGCGCCGCGCCGACCTCGGGAAGGTCCACGTACTCGTCCGCCGTGTGCGAGCGGCGGCTGGTCCCCGGCCCGCACTTGATCGCGTCGGCGCCGCGCACGAAGACCCAGTCGGAACAGGTGGGGCTGCCGAAGGTGGCGAGGGACGGCCGGACCCGCCGCGCCGCGTCGAGCAGCGGGGACACCGCCGGCGTCTCGCAGGGCACCAGCCGGTCCGAGGTGATCACCACGTCGCACGCCAGCCGCTCCTGGAGCGCGCGCGCCAGCTCGTCGTGGGGCCAGGCCGGCGTGCTCCGGATGTCGAGCACCGCCTTGGCGGCCGGCGGGGTGACGTTCCGGCTCACCCCCGCGGTGAGCATCGTCGGCGTCACCGTGGTGGCGCCCAGGATCGGGTGGATGCGCTCCCCGACCAGGCCGTCGAGCCGGGTCAGGTCCCGGGCCAGCGCGGTGATCGCGTTGGTGAACGGTCCGTCGTCCCCGGCATAACCCGCGTGGCGCTGGTCGCCCCGGGCCACCAGGTCCGCCATCATGAGGCCCCGCTGCGCCACCGCGGCGTCGAGGTTGGTGGGCTCGCCCACCACGGCGGCGTCGATGGCGCCGGCCCGGGCCACCGCCACGCCCATCGTGGTGTTCCGGGTCTCCTCGCCGTAGCCCATGATGACCAGCAGCCGGCCCCGGCCGAGCCGGCCGATCAGGTCCGCCGCCGCGAGCGTCATCGCCGCCACCGACGCCTTGGCGTCGCCCGAACCGCGCCCGTAGAGCCGCTCGCCCTCGATCAGCGGGGTGAACGGGTCCCGGGTCCAGCCCTCGCCCGGGGGCACCACGTCCAGATGGGAGAGGAACGCGAGCACCGGCCCGGGCCGCCCGCTCTCCACCGCCATCGTGACCGAGGCGTCGTCCCGGACCACCGCGAGGCCCGCGGTCCGGGCGGCGTCCTCGAGGAAGCGCGCGATGGCCTCCTCGGCGCCGCTCACCGAGGGAATCGCGACCAGCTCCTTAAGAAGCCCGGTCTCCGTCGGCAAGATCCACTCCGAGATAGGTCGCCTTCTCCTTCCGGCCCACGATCATGGTCCCGGCGCCCGAACCGGTGAACACCTCGAGGAGCAGCGAGTCGTGCAGCCGCCCGTCGATGATGTGGGTGCGCTCGACGCCGCCGGTGGCGGCCCGGATGCAGGCCTCCACCTTGGGCCGCATCCCCCCGGCGATCACGCCGGAGGCGAGCAGCTGCTCCAGATCGTCCGGATCGGCGAACGTCACCAGGCTCGACGGATCGTTGCGGTCCCGGAGCACCCCGGGCGCGCCGGTCAGGAAGATCAGCTTCTGCGCCTTGAGGGCGATGGCCAGCGTCTCGGCCACGGTATCGGCGTTGACGTTGTAGACGTTCCCCTCGTCGTCGCCGGCCAGGGAAGCGACCACCGGCACGAAGCGGTTCTCGACCAGCGTGTTCACGATCCGGGGATCCACCCGGTCGATGTCTCCCACGTGGCCGTAATCCACCACCGCTGACCGTCCCATCGTCCGCCTTGACGCTCACCGGGGCCCGCCGGTGCGCGGTCAGGAGATCGGCGTCGACGCCGGACAGCCCGACCGCCTGCACCTGGTGGGACCGGAGCGCCGCGATCAGCTCGGTGCTGAGCAGCCCCGGATACACCATCTTGGCCACCTCGAGCGCCGCGTCGTCGGTGACCCGCCGGCCCGCCACCATCACCGGCTCCTGGCCCAGCCGCCGCAGCACCGCCGAGGCCTGCGGCCCGCCGCCGTGCACCACCACGATGCGGATACCGAGTGACTGGAGCAGTCCCAGCTCCCCGGCGACGTGATCCTGGATGTCGGGGTCGGAGAGCACGTCGCCGCCGAGCTTCACCACGAAGACGTGGTCGCGATAGGCCCGCACGTAGCGGAGCGCGCCCTTGAGGCCGGCGATGCCTTTGGTCGAGTCGATCGTCATGCGCGGGCTCCGGTACGTCCGCCGAGCAGGGCAAGGAGGAGCGCCCGCTGGACGTGCAGGCGGTTTTCCGCCTGGTCGTAGACCGCGCTCTGCGGCCCGTCCAGCACGGCGTCGTCGATTTCCACGTTCCGGCGCACCGGCAGGCAGTGCATCACGATGCTCTTGCCCGCGTCGCTCATCCGCCAGTCGCGGAATGGCACCCGGAGAGAGCGCTCGTCCTCGGGCCGACCGAACGCCGACAGGGCGCCCCACGACTTCACGTACACCGCGTCGGCCTGCTCCAGCGCCGAGTGCCGCTCGTGCGAGACCCAGGCCTGCCCGCCCCGCGACTCGGCCAGCTTCGCGATGGCCTGCATGTCCTCGGGATCCAGCTCGAAGCCCGGCGGGTGGACGATGGCCACCTCCATCCCGAGGTGGGCCGCCGCCAGCGCCGCGCTCACCGGCACCGCGGTGGGCAGGGGCTTGGGATGCCAGGCCCACTGGAGCACGAATTTCTTGCCGCGCGGGTCGCCCAGCTTTTCCTTGAGAGTGAGCATGTCCGCCAGTCCCTGGCAGGGGTGCCGGCGCACCGATTCGAGGTTGATCACCGGCTTGTCGCTGTACCGCGCGAAGTTCCGGATGATTCGGTCTTCCCGCTCGACGCCCCATTGGGTGCCCTTGGGAAAGCTCCGCACCCCCAGCGCGCCGGCATAGCGGGACAGCACCCGCGCCGCGTCGATCAGATGCTCGACGCCGGCGCCGTCCATGATCACGCCCGGCTCGGTTTCCAGGCTCCAGCTGCCCTTCCCCGGCTCCAGCACCAGCGCGTGGCCGCCGTGGAGGAACATCGCGGTCTCCATGCTGGAACGGGTGCGGAGGCTCGGATCGAGGAAGATCATCGCGAGCACCTGCCGCTCCAGCCCGCCGCTCACCTCGCCCCGCTTGACCCGCCGGGCCAGCTCGAGCAGATCGTCAATCGCCTCGGGCGGCCACTCCTCGGTGCCGATGAAATCCGGTTTGGTCATGGGAGCACCCGTTGGAGCGCGTCGAGGAGCAGGTCGGCCTCGCCGATGGAGAAAGTGAGCGGCGGCATCAGGCGCAGGATCATGGGATCCGACGCGGTGCCGGTGAGCACCTTGTGCCCGAACAGCGAGCGCTGCACGTCCGCGGCCGGCCGCCCGGTGCGGACGCCCAGGAGCAGGCCCTGGCCCTGCACCGGCGCCTTGAGCTTCCCGAGGCCCGCCTTCAGATAGGTGCCCACCGTCGTGACGTTCTCGAGGAGGCTCTCGTCGTCGATCACCGCGAGGGTGGCCAGCCCGGCCGCCGACGCCAGCGGCCCGCCGCCGAAGGTACTGCCCAGGTCGCCGATGTGGATGTCACTGGTCAGCGCGCCGGTGGCCACCATGGCCCCGATGGGTACGCCCGAGGCCAGGCCCTTGGCCATGGTGATGATATCGGGAGTGACCCCGTACCACTCGGCGGCGGTGAACCTGCCGAGCCGGCCCACGCCGCACTGGATCTCGTCGAAGATGAGCGCCGCGCCGGCCTTGTCGCAGGCGCGGCGGGCCGCCTGGAGGAAGTCCGCCGAGCAGTCGCGCGCCCCGGTGAGCCCCTGGACCGGTTCGACGATGACCGCGGCCACGGTGCCGTCCACCGCGGCGTCCATCGCCGCGACATCGTTGAAGGGCACCTTGGTGGAGAGCGGCAGGCCGGCGCGAATGGCGCCGGCCTCGTACTTGGCGCCGTCGGTGACCGCGAGGCACGCGGCGGTCCGGCCGTGCCAGCCGCCTTCCACCGAGACGATCTTCTGGCGGCCGGTGACCTTCCGGGCCAGGCCCAGGGCGTTCTCGTTGGCCTCCGCGCCGGAATTGCAGAAGAACACCCGGGACAGATCTCCGGGACAGCGCTCCGCGATGCGGTCGGCCAGCTCCTCGCGCAGCCGGTGGGGAATCGCGGTGGAGTAGAAGATCAGCGTGACGGCCTGCTTCCGGATGGCCTGCACCACCCGGGGGTGGCAATGTCCGGTGGACGCCACCGCGTGCCCGCCGTAGGCGTCGAGCCACTGGTTGCCCCGATCGTCCACCAGCCAGGAGCCGTGGCCCGACACCGCCGTGAGCGGCATCTGGGAGTAGACCGGAAGCCAGGCCTTGCCGTTCAGCATGGAAACATCCCCGTGAGCTTGAGGCCCGCCGTCTCGTCGAGCCGGAGCGCCAGGTTCATCGCCTGCACCGCCTGCCCGCCGGCGCCTTTGATCAGATTGTCCACCGCCACCATCACCTGCACCTCGCGCCCGTCGTCCGACCCGGTGGCATGGATCAGCGCGAGATTGGTCCCCACCGCGTGGGTGAGCTCGGGCGGCTGCGCCATGAGCCGGACGAAGGGCCGCCCGGCGAAGGCGGCCTCGTAGAGCGCTACGATCGCCTCGCGCTCCAGGGGGGTGGCCAGCGTCGCGTGCAGCGTGGCGTAGATGCCGCGCACGAACGGGCCGGAATGCGCCATGAGCCGGGCGCCGGCGCCGGCGTCGCCGGTCCAGGCGCGCCACTGCTCCAGGATCTCCCCCTCGTGCCGGTGCCCCATCACGGAATAGGCGAAGAGATTGTGGGCCCGGGCCGGATGATGGGTCGTGGGCCTCGGATGCGCCCCCGCGCCGCTCGATCCGGTGACCGCGAACACCGCCGGGGGCGCCGCGAGGGGCAGCCCCGCCAGGGGATAGAGCGCGAGCTGCGCCGCGGTGGCGAAGCAGCCCGGCGCGGCCAGCGCGGTGGCCCCGGCCAGCCCGGTGCCCAGCACGTCGGCCAGGGCATAGCGGAACCGGTGCACCAGCGCCGGGGCCGGGTGCGCGCCGTAGTAGCGCTCGTTGAGCCGGCCATCCTGAATCCGGAAATCGGCGGCGAGGTCCACGATCAGCCCGGGGCCGGCGTCCACGATCTCGCCCATCAGCGCCGAGGACTGGCCGTGCTCCAGCGCCAGGAACACCACGTCGGCGCCCTTGGCCGCCTCCGCGGCGGTGGCGCCCGAGAAGCGCGCGTCGGTGATCAGCGAGAGCCCCGGGTGCAGCTCGGCGATCGGCTTGCCGGCCTGGCTCCGGCTGGTGGCCAGGCACTCCCGCACCTCGGGATGCTGGAGCACGATGCGGAGCAGCTCGCCGCCCACATAACCCGCGGACCCGATCACAGCGACCCGCATCTAGACCTCTCCCGCGATGGTGGCGCCCAGCACGGCGCGGACCGTCTCCACCAGCCCCGCGGCATCGCGCAGCGCGTTGTGCGCCGGGATGCCCGAGGTTCCGGGCGATGTAGTCCCGCCCGACCTGGTTGTCGGTGGCCGGCCCGGTGAAGCAGGTGATCGGGAGGCCGTACTGCCCGCTGTAGAGCTGGTGGGCGCCCCAGCAGCCCACCGGATCGGGCGCGGCCATCACGTGCGCCGCGCCCAGGCCCATCAGTCCCCGGTCGCTCAGAATGTCCTGCACGCCGTACTCGCCCAGGATGCCGTCGCCCAGCTCGGCCACGATGACGTCGGGCCGGCCGCCCCGTTCCCGGGACAGCCGGTTGAAGATGCCCCGCGCCACCGGCACCGTCATGCCGGCGTGGGTACTGGCCGCGCCCGCGTCGTTGAAGGTGAGCGCGGCGACGGCGCCGGCGTCCAGCATCGAGAGCGTGTCCCGCATCAGCGACACGCCGGTGAGCTTGCAGGCGCCCACCCGGAGGCCGGAGCGGGTGAACCCGCGCACCAGCTCGGTGGCGGCGACGGTCTTGCCCGCGTTCATGCAGGTGCCGGCCACGAACACGACCGGCGAGCCGCACTCGAGAGTATCGGCCGGAGGAATGGCGCCGTCGGCGATCGTGGCGGGGCGGCCGATCCGGTCTCCCAGCTCCGGGAACGTGAGCACCGCGCCCAGCACCTCGGCCTTGAAGGGCGGGCCGATGTCCGGATTGGAGGAGGTGCAGCGCCCCAGGATGCCGCCCAGATTGAGGACGTTGATCACGTCCCCGACCGCGATCTCCGAGGGCACCTCACCGGCGTAGCCCCGGAGCGCGCGCCGGGAGCCCAGCGTGCCCGCCACCACGTCGCCCGCCCGGAGCGACACCATGCGCCCCGACAGATCCTCCACCGTGTTGTAGGTGGACTTGTCTTCCAGGATGCGCACCGCGAGGACGTAACCCTCCCGGGCCACGATGTCGTTGCCCACGATCACGTCCGGGGCCAGCCGCGCGTTCCGGGTGGACGACGCGATCCGGTCGAGCCGGATCCGGGTGGTGGTGACCACCTACTTGCCCTTCCCGGCCTGGCCGGCCCGCTCGGCCAGCAGCGACGGAATCGCGCCGATCCGCGCGAAGGCGCGGGCCTCGTCGCCGCTCCACAGCCGGTTCTCTTCTCCGTAGGTGGCCACCGAGCGATCCATCATCGAATAGGGGCTCCGGGTGCCGGTGACCATGAACCGGCCCGGCGCCAGGCGGACCCGGGTCTCCCCGGTCACCCGTTCGCTGCGAGCTGGTGACCAGCGCCTCGATGTCCCGCAGCGCCGGATCGAAGTAGTGGCCCTCGTGGAGCCGGTCTCCGTAGAAGCGGCCCAGCTGATCCTTCCAGAACACCTGCCACTTGGTGAGCACCAGCTTTTCCAGCTCGCGGTGCGCTGCGATGAGCAGCAGCGCCGCCCCCGCCTCGAAGCCGATCCGCCCCTTGATGCCGAGCGCGGTCTCTCCCACATGGATGTTGCGGCCCAGGCCGTACCGCGCGGACAGCGCCGAGAGCCGCGCGATGAGATCGGGGCCGGAGCGCGCGGCGCCGTCCAGCGACACCGGCACCCCGTGCGTCCACTCGATCACCAGCTCGGCGGGCGCCGGCGCGTTGGCCGGCGGATCGAGCAGCTCGGCGGGCGGGCCGGCCCAGGGGTCGTGGGTCCAGCCCCCGCCCCAGGTGGTGCCCCACAGCCCGGCGTTGATGCTGTAGGCGGAGGCCTTGGCCGGCACCGGCAGCGTGCGCGCCTCGAGGTAGGCGATGGCCTGGTCCCGGGTCAGGGCCTCGTCGCGAATCGGGGTGACGATGGCCATTTCCGGTGCGAGGACCCGGAGCGCGATGTCGAAGCGGACCTGGTCGTTGCCGGCGCCGGTGGAGCCGTGGGCCACCGCCTTGGCGCCGACCTGCCGGGCCACTTCGATGACCGAGATGGCCTGCTGGGTCCGCTCGGCGCTGACCGAGAGGGGGTAGACCTCCCCGCGGAGAACGTTGCCCTGGATCAGGAAGGTGACGAACCGGGTGAAGACCTGGTCGCGGGCGTCGACCTCGTGGTGGGAGACGGCGCCCACGGCCAGCGCCTGCTGCCGGATGGCGGCGCGCTCCTCGACGGAGGCGCCGCCGGTATTCACATAGACGGTGTGGACCGCGTAGCCCTGCTCGGTGAGCCGGGGGACGCAGTACGAGGTGTCGAGCCCGCCGGAGAAGGCCAGGGCGAGAGGCGGAGATTGCATAATGCATAAGTATGCATGATTTCCTCAGTGGCGCAAGCCTCAGACTTTCTTCACGCTCCCTTCCACCCCGCCCCGCCACTATGGAGGCTCACAGGGGAGGCACCATGGCGTCGGACAGCGGACGGCGGCTGGGCGAATTACTGGTGGAAGCGGGCGCGGCCAAACCGGAAGACGTCGAGGCCGCCGCGGCGGAGGGACGCCGCGAAGGCCGCCTCATGGCCCGGGTGCTCCAGGAGCGCTATGGCCTCGAGGAGCCGGAGCTGTTCCGCGCGCTCAGCCGCAAATTCGGCCTCGACTACGCCCTGGCCGACGACCTGATCCCCCAGGTGGACCCCGAGCTCTCTCGGCAGCTGCCCCAGCGTTTCTGCGAGTTCAACCGGCTGATCCCGATCCGCCGCGAGGGCGACGCGGTGATCCTGGCCACCTGCGACCCGCTGGCCAGCTTCCCAGAGCTGCCCCACGCCCTGGGCGCCGGCAAGGTGAACCTCCGGCTGATCACCCCCACCGACTATCACCGGCTCCGCGCCGCGCTGGACTTGCATCAGCTGGGCCAGGACACCCGGCAGATCGAGACCGGCCCGCACGCGCCGACCGCCGCGCCGGTGCTCGGTGCCACCGCCATCGACAGCGGGACCGTGGCCCTGCTCGACGCCATCGTGCTCGATGCCGTCGCGGCCCGGGCCAGCGACATCCACCTGGAGGTGTACGGCGACCGTCCCCGGATCCGGATCCGCGTGGATGGCGACCTGCGGGACCTGGGCCACTATCAGCTCACGCTGGCCCAGTTCGTCGCGGTGGTGAACGTCGGCAAGGTGCGGGCCCGGCTCGACATCGCGGAGCACCGCGCGCCCCAGGGCGGCCGCTTCAGCCTCCGGGTGCGGGATCAGGCCTTCGACGTCCGGGCCCAGTCCCAGCCCTCCCTGCACGGCGAGCACCTGGTGCTCCGGCTCCTCCCCCAGGAGCGGAAGCCGCTCAGCATCTCCGACCTCGGCTTCCTGCCCGAGCTGGCGGCCCGCTACCGCCGGCTGCTCCAGAGCCCCGGCGGGCTGGTGCTGGTGGTGGGCCCGACCGGGAGCGGCAAGTCCACGACGCTCTACGCCGGACTGCTGGTGCTGGCCGGCGACACGACCCGCAAGGTGATCAGCGTGGAGGATCCGATCGAGTACGCCATCGACGGCGTGCAGCAGTGCCAGACCCTGCCGGAGATCGGCTTCGTCTTCGCCCAGGCGATGCGGGCCTTCGTGCGCGAGGACCCCGACGTCATCCTGGTCGGCGAGATCCGCGACGCCGAGACCGCCATGGAAGCGCTGCGGGCCTCGCAGACCGGGCACCTGGTGCTCTCCACCCTCCACTGCAACGACACGGTGGACGCGGTCCAGCGGCTGCTGGACCTGGGCATGCACCCGAACTCGATCGGCAGCGAGCTGCTGGCGATCATCGCGCAACGCCTCGCCAAGCGGATCTGCACCGCGTGCCGCGAGGAGACCACCCCGGACCCCGAGCTGATGGCGGAGATCTTCCCGGCCGGAGCGCCACCGGGCTTCAAGGCGTTCATCGGCAAGGGCTGTCCGCGGTGCGCCGGTCAGGGAACCTACGGACGGGTGGCGGTGGCCGAGCACCTGCCCATTACCGGGGCGCTGCGCCAGGCCATTTCGCGGCAGGCGCCACTCCATGAGCTGCGCGCCGTGGCGCAGAAGGCGGGGCTGCTGACGCTTCGGAACCAGGCGCTCCAGATGGTCCAGGCGGGGCTGATCGGGCTGCGCGAGCTCCGGGACATGATTCCGCCCGACATGCTGAGCGGAAAGGACGGCCTGGAGTCGGACGCCGCGGCGGAGCGCATCGCGTCAGCGAAGACGCCGGCGCCGAAGCGGCCTCCTGCACGGGAGGGCGTGACGGCGCCCACCTGATCCCGGCGCTCGAATCGTCGGGGCTCCGGGGCGCCGTACCGGGAGCAAGGTCACCGGAATGCTCGTCCGGCCCTCCGCCGAGCTGACTGGGCTGCCCTGATCTACGACTGCGCGCTCCGGGGCGGCAGCAGCCGGCCGAACACCCCGCCCAGCAATCCCGCCACCGCGCCGGTTACCGTCGCGATCGCCACGGTCTCGATCTCGGCGCCCGCCGCCGCGCCGGCGATCACCGCCGCGATGGCCCCGATGAAGCTGCTCACCCCGCCGGAGATCGCGCCGCCGCGCAGCGAGCCGCCGATCGGGATGCCGGGCGAGCGGCGGGAGAACCGGGAGCCGACCATCGCGGCAATCGCGGTGCCCACGATCGGAAAGAAATTGTTGGCCTCGCCCAGCGCCGGCACCACGGTGCCCACCACCACCATGATGACCTGCAGGATCGCGCCGACGAAAATGGACGAAACCAGCGGGGACTTGCCCATCAGGGCACCGTCGCCATGCACTCGATTTCGAGCCGGCCGCCCAACGCCAGTCCGCTGGTGCCCATGGCGCTCCGGGCCGGGCGGTGGGTCGGGAAGAAGGTCACGTACACCGCGTTCATCCGGCCCCACTCGGCGATGTCGGCCAGCATGACCAGGCACTTCACCACGTGGTCCATGTCGGAGCCGTTGGCCTCGAGCAGCCGCTTGATGTTGGAGAGCGCCTGGCGGGTCTCGGCCTCCACGCCGCCGGCCACCACCTTGCCGGTGCTGTCGGTGCCGAGCTGGCCGGCCAGGTAGAGCATGTGGTCCACCCGGACCGCAGGGGAGAACGGCAGCGTGGCCGCGGCGCCGGTGGGCACGATGTACTTGACCTCGGGGGCCTTGTTCTGGGCGGCGAGGGGCAGGGCGGCGAGGAGCAGGGGAACGGCCAGGCGCAGGATCCGCGAGATCATGGGATCGGGGTTTCGTTGAGGGGAAGCGAAAAGGTCGGCGCTGGGCGGGGATCTGTCAATGATGAACTTGTCGAAAACCGCCGGCGGGGCTGGTGCCCTGCGTCAGATCCGTTCGTATTCGTGAACCGTCCTCTCGCTCTCCACATCTCCCGTGTGTCTGGTGACCTTGGGCTCGATCAGCATGAGGTGCACCTCCTCGCGCGCCACCGGCCGGTGCTCGACCCCCTTGGGAATCACCACCAGCTCGCCCGGGCCGAGCGTGATGGCCCCGTCGCGCAGCTCGATGGTGAGCTCTCCCTTGATGATGAAGAAGAGCTCGTCCTCCCCGGCGTGATCGTGCCAGATGAACTCCCCCTGCACCTTGGCGAGCTTGACGTGGCAGTCGTTCAGGTCGGCGACGATCTTGGGACGCCACTGGTCGCTGAACAGCCTGAGCTTCTGCGCCACGTTGATGACGGGAACCATCCCTGCCTCCTCATAGTTTGGTCCGGCGTGCCTGACCCCGGGGTCCGCAGATTCGCAGACGCGGATTGCGCGGAATCGGCGGATCAACGCGGAGGGCTCCGAGTCCACACGACCCGCTTGAACTCGGCCTTCTCCCCGAAGTTGAGCAGCAGCCCCACCCGGAGCCGGGAAGCCCTGAGATAGTTCAGGACCTGGGCGCTATGCTGTGGAATGATACATCGCCCCGCCTTGACCTCCACGATGACCCGCGACTCGACGACGAGGTCCGCGCGGTAGTGCCCGACGTTCTGACCGTGGAACTGGATCTCGAAAGGAATCTGCCGCCCGACGCGGAGGCCGGCGTGCTTCAGCAGGACCACGAGCGCATTTACGTAGACGGCTTCCAGAAATCCGAACCCCTACTCCGAATGAACGGCATAGAACGCACCCAGGATTGTCGCCCTGGTTTCCCCATGGAGTGACGTCCCACCAACCCCGGTTCTCTGCGGTTCTCCGCGTAGCTCCGCATCCTCCGCCCTTTCCGCGTCTGCTGTTGCCGAGTCCGGGTTCGCAGCAAGATCTTCCATCGACTCAAGCTTCAGCCAATCCCCCCCGAATACCCGATTCTTTCCCTGCGCACCGGTCCGGACTCGCCCCGCTACGGCCGCCCCACCACCTCGATCATCACCTCGTCCCGTAGCGCTCCCGCATCCGCCCGCACCCGGTGCCGGCCCGCCACCAGCGGCAGCCGGCTTCCGCGCACCGTCACCCCGTCCACTCGCCAGCGAATCCGGGCCGCATGCGGCGCGCCGACCGCGCGGAGCCCGATGGTGGCGTAGCGCGGATCCACGCCGGGTACGAAGCGGTAGACATCCCCCGACGCGGGCGACGTGATGTGGAACCGCGACGCCGCGGTATCCGAGGCCGGCCGCGCCGGCGCATGCTCTCCCGTGGCGCCCACCACCCGCGCCTGCTGGGCCCAGTCGGCGTACCGCGCCGGCAACGTCACGCCCCCGTCCGTGTGCCAGTCGCAGGTGTCCGCCGGGGCGGTGCCCGGGAGAAACCACTCGCTGGACACCGGACAGTGGGCGCCGGCCCGCAGCCCCGACAGTCGGCAAATGGCGATGGACCGGGCACCGAGCTGCTCGGGCGTCGGCAGCACGCCGGGCGCGTGGCGCCGCGCCGCGAGCAGGGTGGCGCGGTGCAGCAGCGGCCCGGCGCCGGTGACCCCGCTCACACCCTCCATGGGCCGGCCGTCGAAATTGCCGACCCAGACCGCCACCGTGAATCCGCCGGTCACCGCCACCGCCCAGTTGTCGGTGAAGTGACGGCTGGTGCCGGTCTTGGCCGCGGCGGGAAACGGAAATTCCAGCGGCGTCACCGGCCCGAACCCGGGAATCCGCGCCACCGGATCGGAGAGAATATCCAGCACCAGCGCCGCCGCGCCCGGGCTCATCACCCGCCGCGCGTCGCTCGCCTGGCCGTCGTCGGTGAGCCACCGCACCGGCCGCCACAGGCCTCCCGCGGCGATGGCGCGGTATCCGTTGGCCAGCTCCAGCAGCGTCACGTCGCCATTGCCCAGCGCGAGCCCCAGCCCGTAGTGCGAGGCGTCGCGGTCCAGGGACGCAAAGCCCGCGTGCTGCAGCGTGAGCAGCAATTCCGCCGGACCCAGCCGGTTGGCCAGCTCCACCGCCGGCACGTTGAAGGAGCTGGCCAGCGCCTCCCGTGCCCGCACCGGCCCGTGGAACCGCCGGTCGTAGTTGCGCGGCGCGTAGGGGCCGGTGCTGGTCTGGTACACCGTGGCGAGGTCGGGCAGCACGGTGGCGGGCGTGAAGCCGCGGTCGAACGCCAGCCCATACAGAAACGGCTTGAGCGCCGAGCCGGGCTGTCGCGGCGAGATGACCATGTCCACCTGGCCGCTGGTGGGCTCGAAGAAATCCGGCGAGCCCACCCACGCCAGGATGCCGCCGGTGGCGTTGTCGAGCACCACCAGCGCGGCGTGCTTGACGCCCTGGTCCTTCATGGTCAGGACGGTGTGGCGCGCCTCGGCCTCGAGTTCCTCCTGGAGCGGCAGGTCGAGCGGGGTGTGCAGGTCGCCGCTCGGCGCGCGGCCCTCGGCCGAAAGCCGGTCGATCAGGGCGGCGGTGAAGTGGGGCGCCAGGAAGATCCGCCCCGCGGCCGGGTTGACCGGCGGCTCCAGCCGTGCCGCATCCACGTCCTCCGCGGACACGCTGCCGGCCCGCTGCATCCGTGCCAGCACCAGGGCCCGGCGCGCCAGCGCGCGCTGCGGGCTCACCAGCGGGTTATCCCGGCTCGGTGCGCCGGCCAGTCCGGCCAGCAGCGCCGCCTGCCCGGTGGACAGGTCCCGCGCCGAGGCGCCGAAGTAGAGCTCGGCGGCCTCTTCGACGCCGATGGTGCCCTGCCCCAGGGGCACCCGGTTCAGGTACTGCTCCAGCATCGTCTGCTTGGACAGGTGCGCGTCGAGCCGGATGGCCCAGAGCGCCTGGGCCAGTTTGCCGGGCACGGTGCGCGGCACCCCCTCGAGCAGCCGGGCCAGCTGCATCGGGATCGTGGACGCGCCCGACACCACGCGGAGCGACCTGGCGTCCGCCAGCACGGCGCGGCCCAGCGCGCGGAAGTCCACGCCGCGATGCGAATAGAACCGACGATCCTCCGCCGCGACGAACGCCACCAGGAGCGCCGGGTCCATCTGGCCCAGGGGAATCCACTGCCGGAGCGAGCCCTCGTCGCTGCGCGTGGTGCGGAGCGGCGCGCCGGAGCGGTCCAGCAAGCGGAGCGTGGGCGTGGGCGGCCGGGTGAGCAGCACCGCCGGCACCGGCAGCGCCACCCACGCCGCAACCCCGGCGATCAGCACCAGCGCCGCGGCGCCGGCCCGCACGGCCAGCCGGCGGAGTCTCACGGCGCCTTGGCCTTCACGGTGAAAGTGCCGCCCTCGTTTCGCCCGTACACCGCCGGGTTGTACATCTCCTCGGCAAAGGCCGGCGGCCGGACGAACACGCCCGGCGTGGTGGCGCGGGCCACGTAGGACATCGAGTAGGTGCCCTTCCAGAGCACCCGCGCCGCGTAGACCACCCGGTCGTCGCGCAGCTCGCGGTGGTCGAAGGGCGACCACCAGCCGCCGTCCCAGCTGCCGAAGTCCCAGCGATCCTGGGCCTCGGCGTCGCCCTCGCCCTCGCCTTCCTGCTCGGAGGTCCGGTCCGGGTTCGCGCCCGGGCCCGCGAGCAGCCCGGTGGTGTTGAGGCTCAGATCCACCGCCTCGAGCCCGGCCGGCAGCGCATCGTCCACCACCACGAAGGAGCGGTCCTGCGGCACCGTGATCTTGAGCCGGACCCGGACCAGGTCGCCCTCGCCCACTTCCACCACCGGCTTGCCGCCCTCGTAGGACTCGTACCAGCGCTCCACGATGATGCCGCGGTAGTCGGGACGCGCCGGGACCGCCCGGGGAATTTCCGTGATGGTGATCGCGTAGTAGGCCGGCGCGGTGGGCCGGCCGTTCTCGAGCCGCACCTGGAGCGGCACGCTATCGCCCCGCTCGGCCACCAGGCCGGAGAGCGCCACGCTGGTATCCCGCGCCGTCAGCACCGACGCGCCGAGCCGGATCCGGACCTCGGGCGGCCCGCCCGGCGGGAAGCGGCGCAGCCAGGCGTTCACCGCGCGCACCGCCGCCGAATAGTCCTGGGTGTTCCACCACCAGCCATCGCGGGGCCGCGCCCGGGTGACCACCGTCTCGAACAGCGGGGCCGCCAGCGGGTGGGCCGAATCCACCGCGAGGGTGGCCTCGAGCAGCAGCGCCGCGGGGCGTACCACCGAGCGGAAATAGAATCCGCTGATCAGCGTGTCGGGCACCGACGCCATGCGGCCCTCCACCGTCACGCTCCTCCAGAGCGGCTCCAGCAGCCGCCGGGCGCCCGGCAGGTCGCCGCCGCGCGCCAGCACCAGCGCCAGGGTGAGCCGGCTCTCGGAGGAGAGCAGCGCCGCCTGGCGCAGCAGGTCGTTCTCCAGGGCGCGGTCCCGCAGGCGGGCCCGGCTCAGGAAGTCGGCCACGGCGAGCCGCTCGGTCAGCCGCCACTGGATCTCGCTCTGGGCGGAGGACATCGAGAGGGTGATCGTCTCGGTGCGCGTGAGCGATTCCCGGAGATAGGCGGCGAGCTTTGCCACCGTCGAGTCGCCGATCGCGAACCCGGCATCCCGGGCCTCGAGCAGCACCGCGCCGGCATCCGCCGTGAGCCAGGGCGAGGTCCAGTCTTCGGCGCTCCAGAGGCCGATGCCGCCGGCGGGGCGCTGCCGCCGCACCAGCATGTCGATGCCGGTGAGGATCTCCCGCCGGAGCCGGAGGGTATCGCCGGCTGGGGCGCCGGCCGCCTTGCGGGCCCGGTAGAGACCGAGCAGCGGCGTCAGGGCGCTGGCCACCTGCTCGGAGCAGAAGTACGGATAGATCCGGAAGTAGGCGGCGTAGGACGAGAGCAGCGCGAGCGGAGAGCCTCCCGCGGTGAACGTGGCGCGGCTCCGGGACAGATCGAGGCCGCCCGGCAGCATGAAGACCACCGAGGCGGTGTCGTGCAGCACCCCGGAGGCCACCGCGGACCCGGCCCGGCTGGGCGGCAGGATCGGGACCTTGACCTGGACCGCGTCGCTGTCGCCGGCGCCGCCCACATCGAAGCGGAAGGTGGCGGAGTCTCCCGGCACCGCCGAGAATCCGAACCGGGTCTCGCGGCCGCGCCCCGCCTCCAGGGTGACGCTGCGGGATGCCTCGCCGGTGAGCGTGGCGCCGGTAACCCGGGCCGCCACCCGGACCGTCGGTGTCCCGCCCAGGCGGTGATTTACCACCACGCCGGCCTCGAACCGGTCTCCCGGCCGGAGGAACCGCGGCAGCGCCGCGCGGGCCAGCAGCGGGCGGGTCACCAGCATGGGGCTCTGGCCCTTGCCGTAGCGGTCGCCCGCGGTGACGGCCACGGCCATCACCCGGAAGGTGGTGAGATTGTCGGGCAGTGGCACGCTCGCGGTGCCGTTGCCCAGGGAATCGGTGAGCACCGAGCCCAGGAAGAACGCGGTGGTGCGGAACCGGGAGCGCAGCACCTCGGAGGCTCCTTCGCCGCCGCCGCCGCCGGGGTTCCGTCCCTTGTCGCCGGCCGGCACCTGGGGCGCCACGCTCACCAGGTTGCTGGCCAGCCGCATCCCTAACCCGCGCTCCCGGTACAGCAGGGCGATCGGATCGGGGGTCTGGTACCCGGTGAGCGAAAGCACGCCCTCGTCCACCGCCCAGAGGGTCACTTCGCTCCTGGAGCCCCGGTGCGCGGCGGTGTCCCGCACCTCGATCCCGATCCGGGCCCGCTGCCCGGGCCGGTACTCCGTCTGGTCCGGCTTGAGCGCCACCGCGAGGCGCTTCCGCTCCGGCAGGACCCGGATCTCCGCGTAGCCGACCCGGATGGTGGGCCGGCCGGGGTCGTCCAGCGGGCCGGCGACGGCGCTCCGGCCCCGCGCCACCACGATGGACACGAAGGCGTTGGGCGCCCAGGCCTCGGTGATGGGGAACTTGAGCGTCGTGGCGCCCTCGGTGATGCGCATCCGGCGCTGCTCGATCAATCCTTCGCGCTCCACCGTGATCCAGGCCTCCGCGTTGGTGAACGGCGCGGCGAAGAGCACGGTGGCGGTGTCGCCCACCGAGTAGCGGGTCTTGTCGGGGATCACGTCCATCTTGAATTGCGATTCGTCGCTCCAGGGCACCCAGCCCGGGCCGGTGGCCCAGCGGTAGAAGCTGGTCACCACCTCCCGGCCCTTCCGGTCCGCCGAGCGGAGCTCGACCGAGTAGCTGCCCGCCAGCGCCGGCGTCATGGTGCAGCGTGCATTGGCGGCCGCGGTGGTGACGCTGCAGCGGCCCACGGTATCGCTCACCCACTCGCCCACCAGCTGGCTCCAGCCGTCCTGTTCCCGGCGCACCTGGTGCCACTCGCGATGGATCAGCACGCCGCTCACCTTGATGCCGTCGAGCCGCGCGCCGTCCGGCTGGACCGCGATGACCCGGATGCTCTCCGGCGTGCCGGCCTTCCAGAAATACGCCGCGCCCTCGGGCTTGGCGCCGAGGTAGAACTCGGCCGGATGCACCAGGGCGCCGGCGCTGGCGTAGACGGTCTGCCGGTTCACGTCGGTGACGACCGCCTCGATGGTGGCGCTGGTGGCGCGGCCCTGCTGCACCAGCTTGAGCGGCGCCTTCACGGTGAGGTGGCCCGTCGCGTCCAGGGTGTCCACCCGGCTCTCGCTCACCGTGGTACGATCTTCCGACTGCATCTCCTCCCACCACCACCCCTGGGCCCCCACGTAGAAGCCGTCGGTGTTGGGGATATCGGTGTCCCAGGGCGAATACGCGGTCTGCCGGACCGACCAGGTCACCTTGGCCCGGCCCATCGGCGCGCCGAAGAGGTACCGGGCGCCGATGGTGGCGGTGAGGGTGTCGCCGTCGAAGCGCGCCGCGTTGTCCGCGGTCATGTCCACCAGGAACTCGGGGGGACGGTACTCCGCCACCCGATAGGATGCCTGGGCCATCTCCTTCCATTCGCCCTGGCGCTTGAGGCTCACCGTCACGCGGTAGGTTCCCAGCGGGGCCCCGGCGGGCAGCCGCACCGACCGCTGCAGCGTCCCGAACGCCGAGGGCGCCAGGACGGATTCCCGCAGCATCCCCTCGTCGCGGTCCTTGAACGTCACCTTCACCGAGTCGCCGCGCGCCGGCACCTTGAGCGCGCCGAGCAGGCCGGTCCGCACGATCGCCTTGGCATAGACCGTGTCGCCGGGGCGGTAGATGCCCCGCTCGGTGAACACGGCGGCGGCCGCGGGGAGCCGGTCCTCGCCGTAGGCGGAGGAGACGTTGAACCGCCAGGGCGAGAGGTCGGGGTCATACTGGTTGACCGCCACCAGCGCCCGGTCTCCGCCGAGGCGGACTTCCACGTAGCCGTCGAAGCTGGCGGTCTCGAAGTCCACCCGGCCGTTGGCGGCGGGCCTGGGCGCCGGCCGCCGGATTCCCCGGAACCGCGCCAGCCCCTGCGAATCGGTCACCGCCCGCGCCAGCACCTTGCCCGCGGCGTCGCGCAGCGCGGCGGTGGCCCCGGCCCGGGGCTTCCCGTCGCTCGCGCCGGTCACCCAGACCGCGCCTTCCTCGAGCCCGATTCGGGCGTGCACGCCGAGGTCGGTTACCTGGAGCAGCGCGATCGGCTGCCGCGGCTCCAGCTGGGCGTCGCTGGTGTCGGGCGTGCGGAGCCTCGGACTGGTGGCTCGGAGCAGGAAGAGGGTCGGCGTGCCGGGCTTCGACGCGTCGGGCGCCGGCATCTCGTAGCCGTAGAGGGACAGCCGGTCCCGCGGGGCACCGACCGGAATCCGCTTCCGGACCGCCCTGGCGGCCAGCGCCTTCCACTCGTCGCCCCAGCCGTACTCGCTCCGGGACAGGAAGCGGCCCTCGAGCGAATCGGGCACCGGAATCGTCAGCACTTCCAGCGTGTCCACGTTCACGTAGCTGATGCCGAAGGTCCGCCGCCCCACCCGCTCCACCATCGACTTGCCCTGCTCGTAGGACACGTCGGGCCGGTATCCGGTGGTCACGGCCGTCTTGACCGGGTAGCCGGTGATGGTCTGGCCGAAGGTGTCCTGGAGCGTCGAGTCCATCCGCACCAGGTAGCCGGTGCGCGGCTTGAGCTGCGCGGAGACGACCCAGTGGTCGTTCACGTCCGCGGTATCGGTGATCGAGAAGTCCACCGTGGGAAGGATGGTCAGGTGCTTGAGGAGGTCGGCGCCCTTGATGGGAGTCGAGAAGGTGAGGGCGATGGGTCCATTGGGACAGAACTTCTGCCAGCGGCATTCGGCTCCGGTGAGCTCGAACTTGCCGTAGGACTCGATGCCGAAGCGGGTCAGCTTGCCGGGCTGCTCCAGGTCGATCGCCTCCGGCACCACCAGGTCTCCGAGACAGCCGTAGGGGAGCGGCCGCTCCGGCGTGAGGGACACGACCCGGCGCAGCACATCGGCCGCCCGGTCGCGTTCCCAGCCGCCGGCCTCCTTGAACTGCCAGGGCGCGTCGTCCGGGATCGGACCCTCGGGGCCCGGCTTGAGCGCGATCACGCCGGGGGTCGAGCAGCTGCGATTCATTTCGAGATAGACCAGACGCGCCAGCGCCGCCGGGTCGGCGGAGCCGCTCAGCACGAGCTGGAAACGGGCGTTGGCGGGCAGGAAGCGGGCAGTCTGCTCCGGACCCGCCGGCAAGCCGGTCAGGACCCGGGGGCCCCGGACCCGGAATTCGAACTGATAGGGCTCGGCCAGGCTGCTGCCGTCCATCGCGGCAAATCCAGGCCGGACCGTGGCGCGGACCCGGAGGCCCGAGGGCATCGGGGAGGCCGGCCGGAACCGAAGAGTGACTGGATCCCGCCACTCAAACGTCCCCATCATTACAGGATCCAGAACCAGAACCGTCCGGGGGTCCACCGATCGGTCCAGCGAGCCGGCCACCGGCCGGTCGAATGTGACCGAGATCTGGGCTCCGGAGTCGGCATCTCCTTCCGGCAGCGCACGGATCACCCGGAGCGGGGGGGCAACATCCGCGGCCACGGCGGCGGCGAGGAGCAAGAGAGTGACCCGAGGAGTGAACATGAACAGCCCCGTTCAATCAGGGTGGCGGATCTCGATCATAAGAGCTAACCGCTTGCGAATTAAGCAAGTTAGTGCTTTCTTTTCCATTGTGCTCCCTTAACAAAGTGCACGGGCAAGCCGCATGGACCCGGGGGGCGGATCGTCAACGCATCGTAAGGAGCAGAGTATGCGCAAGCACGTATTGATGGCTTCGTTGCTGGCCCTCGTCGCCACCCCGGTCATGGCCCAGGAAAAGGGCACGATCGAGCTCGGCGGCTTCGTGAAATACACCCACTACGACAAGAGTTTCAGCCAGTCCAGTGAACGTCAGAACAGCTACGGCGGCGGTGGCCGGCTGGGCTACTTCTTCAACAAGCACTGGGAGCTGGAGCTCGACGGGTCGGACAATGTGAGCGACGCCAACTTCTTCAAGGGCTTCGCCAGCACCGGGCTCATGTACGCCCCGTTCCACCTCCGGATGAACTTCAACCAGCGCTTGGGTGACAACAGTCCGTTCACCTGGATTCTCGGCGTCGGCCCCGCCTATAACCGATACGGTCAGCGCGTCGCCGGTGAGCCGGGCTTCCGTCCACCGGGAGCGGGAAGCGACTGGGGCATCGCGCCCTCGACGGGCATCCGCGCGATGCTGACCCACTGGCTGGCCTTCCGGCTCGACGGCACCCTCGACTACATCCCCTCGCCCAACAACGGCAAGCCCGCCGTCGTGAACCAGTTCCAGGGCATCATCGCCGCCTCGCCGGCGACCAAGAACCTCAATCTCGGCGCACAGGCCGGTCTTTCCCTCATGCTGGGAATGTGCAACCGGAAGGGAGATGGCACCACCATCTCGCCCACCAGCGCCACCGTGGTTACCGGCGGCTCGGCGAGCTTCTCGGCCACCGCCACCAACTGCGGCAAACCGGACGACGTGGTGTTCACCGTGAGCGGCCCCGGCAGCGTCAGCCCCACCGGCGGGTACACCGCCTCGGGCGGGGCCGGCACCGCGACGGTCACCGCCTGCGGGAAGCACAACAAGCTCTGCTCGATCGCCAATGTGACCGTGAACGAGCCGGCGCCGCCTCCGCCGCCCGCGCCGACGCCTCCGCCGCCGGGCACGCGGGTCCTGACCCGGTGCGAGCTCAATCCGGCCACCGCGTCGCCGCGGATCGACCAGCCGGTGGCCTACACCGTCACCCTCTACTTCAGTGACGGCTCCACCGCCGTGCTCCCCAACGCCGTCCTCTCGGCGCCGGGCGGCAGCGTGTCGGGCAACTCGGTGAGCTGGAGCACGCCGGGCGGCAAGACCGTGGTGGTGAACTGCGGCACCGGCGCCGACGGCGCCCCGGTGAACGCAAACGCCACCGCGGACGTGCAGCGGTTCGCAATCGTCATTCGCGACTCGGTGTACTTCATGATCGACTCGACCCGGATCTACCGCACCGACGACCAGACCCAGCTCGCCGCGGTGGCCAAGGTGCTCATCGACCACCCGGACATCCGGCTCATCATCGACGGTCACGCCGACGCCGATGCGAGTGTGGCGCACAACTCGAAGCTCGCCATGAACCGGGCGATCTCGATGAAGAAGTTCCTGGCCGACCACGGCGTCCCGGTGGACCGGATGACGATCGTGCTGCGCAGCTTCGGCGAGTGCGTGCCGGTGGCGCCCAACGCCACGGCGGAAGGGCGCACGCTCAACCGGCGCGCCGAGCTCCGCGAGTTCGGGAATGAAACCCCGGGCCCCGGCAACCCGATCTGCAAGGAAGCGGGCCGGGAGCGGAAGCCGTAAGCCAGAATTGAGGATTGCGTATTGAGGAAACAGGGGGCTGCGCAAGCAGCCCCCTGTTTCTTCAATACGCCTCGATCCTCGATCCTCGATCCTCAATCCTCAATCCTCGATCCTCAATCCTCGATCCTCAATCCTCAATCCTCAATCCTCGCTCCCGCCATCACGGCTCCTCCCGCTCCACCGGCACCGGGGCCTTGGCCAGCCGGATCAGCCCCACGCCACCGATGATGATCGCGGCGGCGAGGAGGGTCCGGACCGACACCGCCTCTCCCAGGATGGCCCAGCCCAGCACCACCGCCACCAGCGGATTCACGTACGCCGAGGTCGAGACCTTGTTCGGCGTGGTGACGCGGAGCAGGTAGGTGAAGGCGCTGAATCCGATGAGGCTTCCGAACACCACCAGATATCCCCAGGCCAGCATCGCCCTCGGGGTGAACATGGCCGCGGAGACGCGGGCGCCTTCGCCCATGAGCAGGCCGACCGCCACCAGCAGCGCCCCGCCGGCCAGCATCTTCATGCCGGTGGCCAGCTGGGGCGACGGGTGCAGCGGAACGGCGTGGGAGAGCACCGAGCCGCCGGCCCAGGCGATGGCCGAGGCGGTGATCGCGGCGGCGCCCAGCAGGTCGGCGTGGCCGCCGCCGATGAGCTCACCCGGCGCCACCAGGAGGGCCACGCCGCAGAGCCCGGCGGCGATGCCGACGACCACGCGGGCCGGCGGCCGGCGCCAGCCCCGCCGCTTGCTCTCGAACACCACGGTAAAGAGCGGCGACGTGGCGGCCAGCAGCGCGGTGAGGCCCGAGGGAATCCGGGTCTCGGCCCACGAAACGCCGCCGTTGCCGAGCAGAAAGAAGAGGCTGCCGAGCAGAAGGGCCGGGCCCCAGAGCCGGCGCGCGGGAGCGGGAACGCCGCGCCACCGCGCCCAACCGTAGAGCATCGCGCCGCTGAAGAGAAACCGGCACCCGCCCGCCAGCAGCGGGGGCATGGTACTGACCATCACCCGGATGGCCAGGTAGGTGGAACCCCAGACGATGTAGATCGCCGCGAACGACCAGAAGATCAGCGCCCGCCGGGGAGAACGGGCGGTGGTCACTCCGTGAGGTACTCGTCCTTGTACATCCGGATCAGCTCGAAGAAGTAGGAAAGCGCCAGCGGCCCGATCAGCAGGCCGATCAGCCCGAAGTAGCTGACGCCGAGCACCGCTCCGACCAGCGTGATCATCGGATGGACCTGGGAATACCGCGCGAAGACGTAGGGCCGGATGAGGTTCTCGATGTTGGCCACGACCACGACACCCAGGATGATCAGGAAGATCGCCCGGCCGGGGTGGCCGTTGAGGAACAGCGAGATCGAGGCGGGGGCCCAGACCATGCCCGCGCCCACCACGGGCAGGATGCCGAACACCATTGTGACGACGCCCCAGAAGACCGGATCGCCGATGCCGGTGATCATGAACCCGATGCCCACCAGCGTCCCCTGCACCACCGCCACCAGCCCGGTGCCGACCACCGTCGCCGCCGTGAGCGACACGAACCGCTCCCGCAGAATCTGCACGTGCTCGTGGGAAAACGGGATGTACGGCTCGACCGCGCGCCAGGCCCCGTCGGGGTTCATCAGGAGGTAATAGAGGCCGAAGAAGGTGAAGAGCAGATTGAGGGTGAAACGCGTGGCCGTGCCGATGAAGCCCAGGGCGTTTCCGCCCAGCCAGGTGATCAGCTCCTTGCCGATCGAGGCGAGCTGGGGCCCCACCTCGAATTGTCCCACCCGGAGGGCGGAGATCCGATCGAGCAGCGGGCTGTGGACCAGACTCGCCGCGACGCTCTGCGCCTGGCCCACCAGCATGCCAATGAGCCAGATTCCCGGGAGCACGATGAGCAGAAACGCCGTGAGAATGACGATGCCCGCCGCCGCGGAGCGCGGGATCTTCTTCGACATCCAGCGGTGGAAGGCGGCAAAGAGCACGTAGAGCACCGGCCCGCCCAGCAGGCCACTGATGTAGGGCGCCAGCGCGAAGGCCAGGCCGAGCGCCAGCAGGCCCACGATGAGGGCCGCGCGCTCCTTCTTGGTATCGAAGAGGCTCATGCCACAAGATTACCGGCAGGATGGGGTCGCCGCCACTCCATGAAACCGGATCCCGGCCGCCGCCGTACGAGGCCCATGCTTCGAACCCGGCGCTTTGCTTCGGTCCTGGTGGGCCTCGATACGCTGGCGGCCAACCCGCTGCGCACCGCGCTCTCCACTCTCGGCATCGTCATGGGGTCGGCCTCGCTGGTCGCGGTCCTCTCCCTGGGAGACGGGCTGGAGCGCTTCGCCCGCTCCCAGATCGAGCGCACCACCGACCTGCACGCGCTGGCCCTCACGCCCGAGCTCTATCGCACCGTGGACGGCCAGCGGCTGGTCCGCGCCGACACGATTCATCTGGACCCCGCTGCGGCGGGAGAGCTGATCGGCGGGCTTACCGGCGTTGCCGGGGCGAGGCTCACCGTCTCCGGCGCGGGGGAGCTGGCCGGCACGCGGCCCGGCGCGCCGCGCGCCGCGCTGATCCGGGCGGTGTGGTATCAGGGCAACGGCGGCCCGGAAAAGATCGCGGCGGGACGGGACTTCACCGCCGCCGAGCTCGCGGGCGGCGCACCGCTGGCGCTGGTCTCGGACACGCTGGCGCGCACCCTGGCGGACTCCGGCGTAGCGGCCCGGGCCGTGGGCGCCTCATTCAAGGTCAACGGACAAGACGTCACCGTGATCGGCGTGCTGCCGCCCCGGGAGCTGGGGGACCAGCCCAGCATCGCGGTACCCTTCGCCGCCGGCACTCCACTGCTCTCCGCCGCGCTCGGCCCCCGCATTCCGTCGCTCATCGTGGCCGCCAAAGACCTCGAGGGCGTGGCACCGCTCAAGGCCGAGCTCGAGGCCCGGCTGGTCCGGCGGTATGGAGCCTGGAAGGAACGGATCCATATCGCGTCCAACTCGTCGCGGCTGGAGCAGGCGCAACAGAGCCTGCTGGTGTTCAAGCTGGTGATGGGCGCGATCACCGGCGTGTCGCTGCTGGTGGGCGGCGTGGGCATCATGAACGTGCTGCTGGCCGCGGTGGCGGAGCGGACCCGGGAGATCGGCATCCGCAAGGCGGTGGGGGCCCGGAGCCGGGACATCCTCACCCAGTTCCTGGCCGAATCGGTGGCGATCGCGGGCGCCGGCAGCGTCATCGGGCTGGTGCTGGGGGTGAGCGGGGCTTTTGCCGCCACGGCCATCATCCGCGCCCGCACCCAAGCGACGATCTACGCTGGGCTGGCCTGGACCAGCGTGGCGGTGGCGGGGCTGGCGGCGGTGACGGTGGGGCTGGCGTTCGGCTGTTATCCTGCGCTGCGAGCCGCGCGGCTCTCGCCGATTGACGCGATTCGGCACGAGTAGGTCGCCCTACCGCGCTCTCGTCACCTGCTCCAGCACCCGCCACACATTCCCCGCGACGATCCGATGGCCGGCCGCCGTCGGGTGAATCCCGTCGTCCTGATTGAGACTGTCCACGCCCGCCACGCCGGCCAGCAGAAACGGCACCAGGACCGCGTGGTTGGCCCGGGCGAGTTCTGGATAGATCTCCCGGAACCGCCCCACGTAGGTGGCGCCGAGGTTGGGCATGGCCTCCATGCCGACGATCACGATGCTGGGCGGCGGAGTCGCGCGCCTGGCCCGGTCGATGATGGCCTGGATCCGGGCCCGCACCGAGTCGGGATCCTGCCCTCGCAAGCCGTCGTTGGCGCCGGTCTCGATGACCAGCACCGCCACGTTGCCCTGCTTCATCAGCCAGTCCATCCGGGCCAGCGCGCCCGCCGAGCTCTCGCCGCTGATGCCGGCATTGACCACGCGGAACCGTCGCCCGGCCGAATCGAGCTTGGCCTGAATCAGCGCGGGATAGGCGAGCGAGGGATCGCGCAGTCCGTACCCGGCGGTCAGGCTGGTACCGAGAAAGACGATGGAGGGGCGGGTGTCGGGAGCGGGCGCGGGCGGGGCGGTCGGCGTGGAGTCGGCTCCGGCGGTCGGTTGGTCCGCCGGAGCGGCCTGCCCCCGCTGCCCCCCGCACGCCGCGCTCAACAGCACGAGGATTGTCGCCGGTCTGACTATCATTCTCCGCTCGCCCGCCTTCCCTGTGGAGCTTCGAGCATGCTGCGTTGTCAGTCGCTCACCCAGACCTACCTCTCCGGCGGGCGGCCGCTCACCGTGCTGAACGATATCACGTTCTCGCTCGAACGCGGCGGGTTCCTGGCCATCGTGGGGCCGAGCGGCAGCGGCAAGACCACGCTGCTCGGACTCCTCGCCGGGCTCGACCGCCCCGCGGCGGGCACCATCGAGCTCGACGGCAACGACCTGGGCTCGCTCACCGAGGACCAGCGGGCCCGGCTCCGGTCGGAGAAGGTGGGCTTCGTGTTCCAGTCGTTCCAGCTGATTCCCACGCTCACGGCCCGGGAGAACGTGCAGGTCCCGCTCGAGCTGCGCGGCGAGCCGGCCCACGCCCGGGCCCAGCAGCTGCTCGAGCGCGTCGGACTGGGCGACCGGGCCGACCACTATCCGGCGCAGCTCTCGGGCGGAGAGCAGCAGCGGGTGGCGCTGGCCCGGGCCTTCAGCATCAAGCCGCAGATCCTCTTTGCCGATGAACCCACCGGCAACCTCGACGCCGCCACCGGCGCCACGATCATCACCCTGATGGAGGAGCTCAACCGCGAGCTCGGCACCACCCTGGTGCTGGTGACCCACGACCACGACCTGGCGGCGCGGGCCCGCCGCACCATTCGGTTGTTCGACGGGCGGATCGTCGAGGACAGCGCCGCGTGATCGGCCCCCGCTTCGTGCTCCGGATGGCGTGGCGGGAGAGCCGCGCCGGGCGAAGACGGCTGTGGCTGCTCACCGGCGCGATCACCGCCGGCGTGGCCGCGCTGGTGGCGATCAATTCCTTCACCCAGAACCTCCGCACCTCGGTGGCCGAGCAGGCCAAGGCGCTGCTGGGCGCGGACCTCTCGATCACCAGCCGGCAGAAGTTCTCGCCCCGGGTCGAAGCGCTGCTCGACAGCCTGGTGGCGCCCGATTCGGCGGCGCACCGGCCGGCGGGCCGGCGCGCCCTGGAGGTGAGCTTTCCCGCGATGGCCTACGTGCCGCGCACCAGCGGGGTGCGGCTGGTGCAGGTCCGGGCGGTCGAGGGAGGCTACCCCTTCTACGGCGAGATCACCACCCAGCCCGCGGGGCAATGGCGCGCCCTCGCCACCACCGAGGGCGCGCTGGTGGACCCCGCGCTGCTCACGGCGCTGGGCGCCCGGGTCGGCGACACCCTCGCCCTGGGCGAAGCGCGCTTCCCGATTCTCGGCACGGTGCTCAACGTGCCCGGCGACGTGGGCGTGGCCACCGCCTTCGGCCCCCGGGTGTACATCCCGGGCCGCTCGCTGCCGGCCACCGGCCTGCTCCGCTTCGGATCCCGGGCGGAGTACGCGGCCTTCGTGCAGCTGGCCCCCGGCGTGCTGGCCCAGCCGATCCGGGAGAAGTACCGCGCCCCGCTGCGGGCCGAGCGGGCCGGCATTCGCACCGTGGAGGACGACCGCGAGGATCTCACCGACGCGCTGACCCGGCTGGGCAACTACCTGGGGCTGGTCGCGCTCATCGCCCTGTTGCTGGGCGGACTGGGCGTGGCCAGCGCGGTGCACGTCTTCATCAAGCGGAAGCTGGATACCATCGCCGTGCTGCGCTGTCTGGGCGCCACCTCGTACGAGGTGTTCGCGGTGTACCTGCTGCAGGCGCTGGTGATGGGCGGCATCGGCAGCGGCATCGGCGCGGTGCTGGGGGTGGGACTCCAGCAGCTGCTCCCGCTGCTGTTCAAGGATCTCCTCCCGGTGGACGTGCGCGTGGTGCCCTCGCCCCGCGCGATCCTGCTGGGCATGGGTCTCGGGCTCTGGGTGGCGGGGATGTTCGCGGCGCTTCCCCTGCTCGCGGTGCGCCGGATCTCGCCGCTCATGACCTTGCGCCGCGACGTGGAGCCGGACCGGGTCCGGCGGGACCCGCTCGACTGGCTCTCCCTGCTGGTGCTGGCGGCGAGCGTGGTGGCCCTCGCGGTAATCCAGGTCGGCGCGGTGATCGCGGGCGTGGTGTTCGCGGGCGGCATCGGCGTGGCGCTGCTCTTCCTCTGGCTCGCCGCCGGCGCGCTGATCCGGGGACTCCGGCGCTGGTTTCCCCACCGCCTGCCCTATCTCTGGCGTCAGGGACTGGCCAATCTCTACCGTCCCGCCAATCAGACGGTGACGGTGGTGCTGGCGCTGGGATTCGGCGCCTTCCTGCTCGCGACGCTCTTCCTGGTGCAGCACAACCTGCTGCGCCAGTTCCGGCCCGGCGGCAACGCGGCCCGGCCCAACCTGATGTTCTTCGACATCCAACCGGCCGAGCGGGCCGGCGTGGGCGAGGTGCTGG
The DNA here is from genome assembly GCA_963762545.1 of uncultured Gemmatimonadales bacterium. Lineage (GTDB taxonomy): Bacteria > Gemmatimonadota > Gemmatimonadetes > Gemmatimonadales > GWC2-71-9 > JABFSM01. The sequence continues at coordinate 164,852 of CAVXLC010000008.1, forward strand.
CGGCCAACCGGCTGACCGGCACCCCGCTGGTGCCGATCGTCACCATGCGGATCACATCGGTCCGGGGCGTGCCGGTGCCGCTCGCGCCGCCGCCCGATTCCGCCCGCCCCGACAGCGCCGGCCGACGCGGGCAGCGCGGGGGCGGGCCGGCCGGCTGGGCGCTCCGCCGCGAGTACCGCTCCACCTACCGCGATACGCTCACCGCCACCGAGAAGCTGGTCCAGGGCACCTGGTGGGGTCCGGGGATCGGAGCGCCGGCGCCGGGCGCCCCGGCGCTCCTCTCCCTCGAGAGCGACATCGCCCGGGAGCTCGGCGTCAAGCTGGGCGACGAGATCGTCTGGAACGTGGGAGGCGCCGACGTGCGCACCCGGGTGGCCAACCTGCGCGACGTGGACTGGAGCCGGTTCGACACCAATTTCTTCGCGGTGTTTCAGTCGGGCGCGCTCGAGTCCGCGCCGCAGATGTTCGTCACCCTGGTGCGGGCGGACAGCGCCGCGGCGCGCGGCCGGGTGCAGCGCGCCATGGCGGAGCGCTATCCCAACGTCACCGCGATCGACCTCTCCCAGGTGCAGCAGGCCATCGACGGCATCCTGAACCGCGGAGCCCTGATCGTGCGCTTCCTGGCCCTGTTCAGCCTGATCACCGGGACCATCGTGCTGGTGGGGGCGGTGTCCGCGTCGCGGCTCTCGCGGATCCGGGAAGGCGTGCTGCTCAAGACCCTGGGGGCCACCCGGGCCCAGGTGCTGCGCATCCTGGTGGCCGAGTACACCGCGCTGGGCGTGCTCGCGGCGCTGGCCTCCGTCGTGCTGGCGAGCGTCGCGGGCTGGGCGCTGGCCCGCTGGCTGTTCAAGCAGCCATTCAGCCTCCCCGCCCTGCAGCTGGGCGGGCTCACCCTGCTGCTGCTGGCGCTCACCCTGTCGGTCGGACTCTGGAACAGCGCGGAAATCCTCAAGCGGGCGCCGCTGGCGGTGCTGCGGGAGGAGTAGCTGGCAATTCTCCGGGAAAAAGTATTTCTTTCACCGCTTGACCCCCTCGAGGAAATCCATGTCGCGCTTTTCCGTCGGGCCCCGGTCGGGGCTCCTTGTTCTGCTCGCGGTGGCCGGCTGCGCCACCAAGGCCGCCGGCCCGGCGCCCACCCAGGCTCCCGCGCCCACCGGCACCATGGCCCCGGCCCCCGGCGCCCAGGCTCCGGGCACTCCGGGACAGGCTCCCGGCGGCGCTCCGGGAGGAGCCGCGCGTCCCGGCGGCCCCGGCACGCCCCCCGTGGCCCCGCGGCCCTACCGGGAAGTCATCACCGACAAGGCCCATTCCGATACCGGGCTTTTCACGGTGCATCAGGTCGGGGACAAGTGGTACTACGAGATTCCGGTCCGGCTCTACGACAAGGAAATGCTCCTGGTCACCCGGCGTTCGCAGACCCCGGAAAACATCGGGTTCGGCGGTGAAGAGGAGAATGAGGGTGTGGTCCGCTGGCAGCGCCAGGGCGACCGGGTGCTGCTGCGCTACGTGGCCTACGACAACGTCGCCGCGGACTCGCTGCCCATCGCGATGGCGGTGCGGGTCTCCAACTTCGAGCCGGTGCTGTTCGCGTTTCCCATCGCCGCCTTCAAGCCCGATTCCAGCGCGGTGGTGATCGACGTCACGCCGATGTTCACCACCGACGTCCCGGTGCTGGGCCTGTCGCAGCAGCGGCGCACCCAGTACCAGGTCCGGGCGCTCGACCCGGCCCGCTCCTACGTCGTGGCTATCCACAGCTACCCGACCAACATCGAGGCGCGCCACGTGCTGACCTACGGCGCCGGCCTCGCGCCGTCCAACGCCGAGACCGGCACCATCTCCCTCGAGATGAACCAGTCGATGCTGATGCTGCCCGAGCACCCGATGATGCCCCGGCTCAACGACTATCGGGTCGGCTACTTCGGGGTCCAGCAGACCGACTACGGCCGCCCGGCGCAGAAATCGGAAGTGCGGCGCTACATCGCGCGGTGGCGGCTCGAGCCCAAGGACCCGGCGGCCTTCGCCCGGGGCGAGCTGGTGGACCCGGTCAAGCCCATCGTCTATTACGTGGATCCCGCGACGCCGGTGCAGTGGCGCTCCTGCATCAAGCAGGGCATCGACGACTGGCAGGTGGCCTTCGAGGCGGCCGGATTCCGCCGGGCCATCATCGGCAAGGATCCCCCGACCCCGCAGGAGGATCCCGAGTTCTCCCTGGAAGACGCGCGCTACTCGGTGGTGCGCTACTTCGCGTCTCCCATCCAGAACGCCTACGGCCCCCACGTGAGCGACCCGCGCACCGGGGAGATCCTGGAGAGCCACATCGGGTGGTACCACAACGTCATGAGCCTGCTGCGCAACTGGTTCCTGATCCAGACCGCAGCGGTCAACCCGGCGGCGCGGAAGCCCCAGTTCGAAGACGCGCTCATGTGCCAGCTCATCCGGTTCGTGTCCTCGCACGAGGTGGGGCACACCCTGGGTCTTCCCCACAACATGAAGGCCTCGAGCTCCTACCCGGTGGACTCGCTCCGCTCCGCCAGCTTCACCCGGCGGATGCACACCGCGCCCGCCATCATGGACTACGCCCGGTTCGACTACGTGGCGCAGCCGGGCGACACCGGGATCTCCTACTACCCGGGCATCGGCGTGTACGACATCTACGCCATCAAATGGGGCTACCGCCCGATCCCCGGCGCCGCCACCCCGGACGCCGAGCGGCCGACGCTCGACCGCTGGATCAAGGAGCACGAGGGCGACCCGATGTACCGCTTCGGCGACCCGAGCCAGGTGGACCCGAGCGCCCAGACCGAAGACCTCGGCGACGACGGCGTGAAGGCCAGCACCTACGGCCTGGCCAACCTCAAGCGGATCGTACCGCAGCTCAGGACCTGGACCACCAGCCCGGGTGAGGACTACAGCGAGCTGCGGGACCTCTACGACAACGTGCTCACCCAGTGGAACCGCTACATCGGCCACGTGACCACGATCGTGGGCGGCGTCAACGAAGTCCGCAAGTCGTCCGACCAGGCCGGGGTCGTCTACGAAACCGTGGCCAAGGCGCGGCAGCAGGCCGCCGTCGCCTGGCTGTCCGACAACGTCTTCGCCACGCCCACCTGGATCATCGATCCGGAGATCCTGGGCCGGCTGGAGAACAACGGCATCGTGGAGCGGGTGCGGGCCCGCCAGGTGACCTCGCTCAACACTCTGCTGGACCCGGCCCGCATGGGCCGTCTCATCGAGCAGCAGGCACGGCTCGGTGACCGGGCCTACTCGCTCTCCGACCTGTTCCGCGACGTGCGCCGGGGCGTGTTCGGGGATCTTGCCGGCGGGCCGGCGCCCGACACCTACAAGCGGAACCTGCAGCGCGGCTACGTGGACCGGATGAGCTTCCTGATGACCTCCGAGCCGCCGCCGCCGCCCGCAAACATCCCGCCCCAGTTCCTGGCGCTCTTCCCGCGCATGAACGTGAGCCAGTCGGACATTCGGGCGCTGGCCCGCGCCGAGCTCGAGGCGCTGGAGCGGGAGAGCGCCGCGGCCGCGGCCCGGGCCGGCAATCCGCTCATCAAGGCGCACTACCATGATCTCGCGATCCGGATCGGCCGGATCCTCAATCCCAACCGGTAGCCGGGCGGGTCGCGGGATGCTTGCAATCGATCTGGCGGGCAAGCGGGCGCTGATCGCCGGAGTCGCCGATGACGGCGGCTTCGGCTTCGCGATCGCCAAGACACTGGCGGAGGCCGGAGCCTCGATCTGCCTGGGCACCTGGCCTCCGGCGCTGAACATTTTCGAGAACCTGCTGCAGCGCGGCAAGATGGCCGAGTCGATGCGGCGGAGCGACGGCCGCACCCTGGAGTTCGAGCGGATCTATCCGCTCGACGCGGCCTTCGATACGCTGGACGATGCGCCCGCCGAGATCCGCGAGAGCAAGCGCTACAAGGAGCGGGGCGATTTCTCGATCCGGGGCCTGACCGACCGCATCGCGGCCGATTTCGGCTCCGGGTCCCTCGACATCGTGGTCCACAGCCTCGCCAACGGCCCCGAGGTCAAGAACGCATTGCTCGACACCAGCCGGCGGGGGTACCTCGATGCGGTGAGCGTGAGCGCGTACAGCAACGTCTCGCTGGTGCGCCACCTGGCCCCGCTGATGCGCCCGGGCGGCTCGTTTCTGTCGCTCACCTACATGGCGTCGGAGCGGGTCATCCCGGGCTACGGCGGCGGCATGTCCTCCGCCAAGGCGGCACTGGAGTCGGATACCCGGACACTGGCATTCGAAGCGGGGCGCCGGTTCGGGGTGCGGGTCAACACGATCTCGGCGGGACCGCTGGCCTCGCGCGCTGCGACCGCCATCGGCCTGATCCATCGGATGATCGAGTATACCCGCGCCAATGCCCCGCTCACCCGGGAGTTCGAGGCCATGGACGTCGGCAACGCGGCGGCGTTTCTCTCCAGCCCGCTGGCGGCGGGCATCACCGGCACCGTGATGTACGTGGACAACGGCTACCATGCCATGGGCATGGGCGTCGAGGGACCGGGAACGGTCGGCGGCACCGGATGAGCCGGGCCCCGGGCGCGAGGATCGAAGCGGACGTCCTCCTCGCGACCGGGGCGGTGCTGGCGGGGCTGGGTGTCGCGGCCGGCGCCCTGGGCGCCCACCTGCTGCGCGACAGCTTCACCGAGACCGAGAAGGATGTCTGGCGCACCGCCGCGAACTACCAGATGTATCACGCGCTCGCCCTGATCGTGGTGGCGCGCATCCTGACCCACCATCCGTCCCGGTTCTTCCGCGCCACCTGCGGTCTCTTCCTGCTGGGCATCGTGCTGTTCTCCGGCAGCCTCTACGGCATCGCGCTCACCGGCCAGCCGGGCATCGGCATCATCACGCCGTTCGGCGGCCTGGCCTTCCTGGCCGGCTGGGTCAGCCTGGCCGTCGGCGTCTTCCGCGCCGAGCATCGGTAATCGGCGGAACGCGCCATCCTGCCGTGTCCCTCCCCGACGACTATCCCGCGCTGCTGGCCGGGCTCGACGCCTGGCAGGCCGATGCCCGGGAACGACACCCCGGCGTGATTCCCTGCCGGCCGGGGTGCGCCGCCTGCTGCCACGGTCCCTTCGACATTTCGGTCGCCGACGCGCTCCAGGTCCGGAACGCGGTCCGGGCGCTGCCTCCGGGGCCCCGCGACGAGGTGCGCCGCCGGGCGGAATCCCAGATCGGAGCCATGCGGCGGAGCGAGCCCGCCCTGGTGGCGCCCTGGGACATCACCGCCCTGGGCGAGGAGGCGTTCGACGCCCTGGTGGAAGCCCTGGAAGAAGACCCCTGCCCCGTCCTGGACGAGGCCGGTGCGTGCCGGATCTACCAGCACCGTCCCATGATCTGCCGGCTGATGGGACTGGGGCTCGAAACCCCCGGCGGCCACGTGATCGAGAATGCCTGTCCGATCCAGGGAGAGTACCCCGAGTATGAGAGCCTGGCGCCCCAGCCGTTCGATCTCGACGGCTGGGAGGACGCCGAGGCGGATGCGATGATCTACGCGGCGGGAGAGCTGTTCGGCGCGGAAGACCGGAGCGAATACGAAACCACCGTTGCCGGAGCGATTCTGCTGGATCGTTCCGGCGCGGTGTCACCATAGAACGCGGGAGCGGGCGATGCGCTGGTCACCAGGAGAGAATCCGGACGTGGAAGACCGCCGCGGCGGCGGCGGTGGCATGCGATTCGGCGGCAAGGGCCTGGGCGTTGGCGGGCTGCTGGTGCTGCTGGTGCTGAGCCTGATATTCAAGCGGGACTTCTTCAGCCTGGTGAGCGGCGGGACCGATCCCAACGCGCCGGCACAGGGTCCGGTCCAGAGCTCGGCCGAAGAGGAGCAGCTCAAGGGGTTCGTCGCCGCGGCGCTGGACAGCATCCAGACCACCTGGGACGCGGAACTGCCCCGGCAGGCCAACGTCCCCTACGAGCATGCCCACCTGGTGCTGTTTCGCGACGCCATCGAGTCGGCCTGCGGCTATGCCCAGGAAGCCAGCGGGCCGTTCTACTGTCCCGGAGACCACGACGTCTATGTGGATCTGGGCTTCTATCAGGAGCTGAAGGACCGGTTCGGCGCGCCGGGAGACTTTGCCCAGGCCTACGTGCTGGCCCACGAGGTCGGTCACCACGTGCAGTTCCTGCTCGGCACCGAGGCCCGGGTGCGGAGCGCCATGCGGGCCCGGCCCGACCAGGCCAACGCGCTCTCGGTGCGGCTGGAGCTGCAGGCCGACTGTTACGCCGGGGTCTGGGGACACACCGCGGCGGCGCATGGCATCCTGGAGCCCGGTGACGTCGAGGAGGGCCTCAATGCCGCCGCGTCCGTGGGCGACGACCGAATCCAGCGCATGTCCACCGGACGCGTGAATCCCGACGGGTTCACCCACGGCTCGGCGGAGCAGCGGGCCACCTGGTTCAAACGGGGCATGAGCGGGGGACGGCTGGCGGACTGCGATACCTTCGGCACGCAGTAGGACGGGAAGACGGGAAGACGGGAAGTGACGGCTACCTCCCGTCCTCCCGTCCTCCCACCCTCCCGTCCTCCTGTCTCTCCCGCTTGGCCCACTGAAAGAACAGCACGCTCATCGCGCCCCAGATCCAGAGGTTTCCCGGAATCCACATGAGGAGCCCGCCCAGCTTCTGGTCGTCGAGGACCGACAGGCCCCAGGTGCGCGGCGCGGCCGCGTACCAGGGGTAGAGCGGCACGTCCGCGAAGGTGATGATTGCGCCCAGCAGCTGCATGGGGAGCTGGACCAGGAACAGATAGAGCATACCCATCCCGGAGCCAAGCCGGGGCAGGACGGTCGAGGCGCTGGTGACCGGCCACCAGAGCAGCACCGCGGTGACCATGAACATCAGGTGGGTCACCACGTGCACGTTGTGGTTCCGCATCATCAGGTCGTAGGCGTCCACGGTGTGCCACACCAGCAGGACCGCGCTGAACAGCACGCCCGCCACCACCGGGTGGGTCAGCAACCGCCCCAGCCCGCGGAGCCACGGAGGGCGCGCCGCGGCATCGATCAGCCAGCCCGGGGTCCCGGCGATCAGCAGCGGCGGCAGCACCATGGTGAGGAGCAGGTGCTGGGCCATGTGGACCGAGAAGAGGTACGAGTCGCTCAGGTCGTGGATCGGGCCGTTGAGCGAGGCCAGCATCACTCCGAGCCCCAGCACGAAGCAGACGGGCCGCCACGGCCGGGCGGGAGGACCGAGGTCCTTCCGCCGCCGCAGCGGCCCGATGCAGTAGAAATAGACGGCGCCCAGCAGCACCACCCCGATCACGACCGAGGGGTGAAAATCCCACTCGGGCACGAAGGGGGCGGAGACGGGAGTCTGGATCAGTGCGCGCCCACCACCCTCCAGTACTGCAGGAGGACGATCAGCCCCATGATGAGGCCGGCCGCGAGCATGATCGGAAAGACGAAGAGGTTGCTGAGCAGCCGGGCGTCCTGCTTGAGGTGCATGTAGAACATCGCCACCAGCGCGAACTTGGCCGCGGACAACACCAGCAGCAGCTCCACCACGATCGGCTCGATGACCGGGCGGATGCCGGCGCCGAGGCCGCCGTGGCCGGCTTCGAAGGCCATGACCTCGAGCGCCGTGAGCATGAAGAGCACCAGCGCCACCTTGAAATACAGGCCGGGCGTCGGGTGCGAGTGTTCCCCCGCGGGGGCGTGGGCGTGAGCGTCCATGCTGGCGTCCATGCGGGTTACCTCATCAGGTAGACGACGGGGAAGATCACGATCCAGACGACGTCCACGAAGTGCCAGTACAGCGCCGCGATCTCGAGGTTCAGCGATTTTTCGGGCGGCAGCTTGCCGCGGATGGCCAGCACCAGGAGCGTCGACAGCCAGATCACCCCGACGCTCACGTGGCTGCCGTGGAACCCCGTCAGGGTATAGAACGTGGAGGAAAAGAGGTTGGTGCCGTACCCCATTCCCTTGTGGTAGAAGTGGTTGAACTCGTACACCTGCATGCTCACGAAGAAGAGCCCGCACATCACGGTGGCCGCGAGCCAGCCCACCAGCATCTTCCGGTTGCCCTTCTGGGCGCCGTAGAGCGCCATGACCACGAAGAACGAGCTGAACAGCAGGATCGCGGTGCCGGTCGTGACCAGCTTGATCTCGAAGACCCCTTCGCAGCGCTGCATCGTGCCGTGCAGCATGCACTGCGACTCGGCGTGGGGCAGCGGCCCGACCAGGCTCTTGCCCTTGTAGACCAGATAGGTCGAGATCAGCGACGCGAAGAAGAGGCATTCGGACCCGATCAGGGTCCAGATGGCCACCTTCCGGTTGTCGATCCCGGTCGCGGTGTGGTGTTCCATGGCGTGGGCGGCGGCGTCGGACACGATTGGGATTCTCCTGATCAGAACGCCGGCTCGAAAGCCCAGCGGTAGACGCCGTAGAAGAGGACCGCCGCGCCGGAGAGCGTGATGACGTACCAGTGCGGGAAGACCTCGGTGAAGAGCACGCTGCCGATCACGCCCAGCACGCCGAACGCGGCGACCACCGGCCAGTAGGAGGGCCGCGGCATGTGGATCCCCGCCCCGCTCACCCGCCTGGGCTCGGGAAGCTGGCCGCCGCCGGCGCGGCGCAGGTCCCAGGCCGGCATGGAGCTATTGACCGGCGGCACGTCGGCGAAGTTGAACTCCTGCGGCGGTGAGGGGATCAGCCACTCGAGCGTGGCGCCCTTCCACGGATCCGCCGGCGCGTTGGCGGGGCCGCGCGAGGTCTGCCACAGGTTGTAGATGAACACCAGGAGCGACACCCCGAGGAGCAGGGCGCCGTAGGTCTCCACCTTGTTCCAGAACTCGAAGTTGAGCCCGGCGGGATAGGTATAGATCCGGCGCGGCATCCCGTTGAGCCCCAGGAAGTGCATCGGGAAGAAGGTGACGTTGAAGCCGATGAACATCAGCCAGAAGTGCAGCTTGCCGATCTTCTCGGAGAGCATCCGGCCGAACATCTTGGGGAACCAGTAGTAGGCGCCCGCGGTCAGGCCGAAGATCGACCCGCCGAACAGCACGTAGTGGAAGTGCGCCACCACGAAATAGGTGTCGGTCTGCTGCAGATCGGCCGGCGGCGAGGAGTGCATGACCCCCGAGAGCCCGCCGATGATGAACATCGAGATCATGCCCAGGGCGAAGTACAGCGGCGTCTTGAACTGCAGCGAGCCGCCCCACAGCGTCCCGATCCAGTTGAAGATCTTGACCCCGGTGGGCACCGCGATCAGCATGGTCGACAGCGCGAAGAAGGAGTCGGCGAACGGCCCCATCCCGGTGGCGAACATGTGATGGCTCCACACCCCGAAGCCCAGGAAGGCGATGAACGCGCCGCTGAACACCATCGCGGTATACCCGAACAGCGGCTTCCGCGAAAAGACCGGGAGCACCTCCGACACGATGCCGAAGGCCGGCAGAATCAGGATGTAGACCTCGGGATGCCCGAAGATCCAGAACAGGTGCTGCCAGAGGATCGGGTCCCCTCCGCCGTCCGGGATGAAGAAATGGGTCCCGAAGTGCCGGTCCATCATCAGGAAGACCAGCGCGATGGTGATGACCGGGAAGGCCAGCAGCAGCAGGATCTGGGTGATGAAGCTCATCCAGACGAACATCGGCATCCGGAGCATCTTCATGCCCGGCGCGCGGAGGTTCACGATCGTCACGAAGAAGTTGATGGCCGCCGCCATCGAGGCGATGCCCAGGATCTGCAGGCCCAGGACCCAGAAGTCGGTATTGAGCCCCGGGGAGTAGGTCCGCTCGGTCAGGTTGGCATACCCGAACCACCCGGCGTTGGGCGCCGCGTTGATCAGCCAGCTGAAGTTGATGAAGAGGCCGCCCAGCAGGAAGACCCAGTAGCTGAACGCGTTGAGCCGGGGAAAGGCGACGTCCCGGGCCCCGATCTGGAGCGGAATGAAATAGTTGAAGAACATGGCCGACAGCGGCATGACCCCGAGAAAGATCATGGTCGTGCCGTGCATCGTGAACAGCGAATTGAACGTGTCGGCGTTGACGAAGTGATTGTCCGGCTTCATCAGCTGGATGCGCATGAAGAGCGCCTCCAGCCCGCCGATCAGGAAGAACAGAAACGCGGTGGCACCGTACAGGATGCCGATCCGCTTGTGGTCCACGGTCGTGATCCAGCTCCAGATCCCGGTGTGCTCGGGAGCGTGGGTGGCCGGAGAGTGGTCGATTACCGAAGTGGCCATGGCGGTGTCCGTTCCTCTACTTGTGCGCGCGGAGGTACGCCACCAGCGTGGCGATCTCCGCATCCGTGAGCTTCCGGGGCAGCACCATCAGCGTGCCTTTCTTCACCGAGTCGGGATTGGACAGCCACTTCCGGATGTTCTCCTCGGTGTTGGCCAGCATTCCCGCGACGATCGTGGTGCGGCTGCCCACGTGGGTCAGATTGGGGCCCCTGAGCGCCGTGGTCCCCGCCATGGCGGTGCCCACCATCGAGTGGCACCCGATGCAGCCGCCCCCGTTGAAGAGCGCCAGTCCCGCCTTCATCAGCGAATCGTTGGCCATGCGGGCCGCCCGGGCTGCGGAATCCGCCGGCACCGTCGAGTCCACCGGGACCACGCCGCGGTTCACCAGCGGCGAGCCCACCTTCTCGGAGTCGGCCCAGGCCTGAAACTCCTCGGGCGTCTGGGAGATGACCCGGAAGCCCATGCGCGCATGCTGGATGCCGCAGAATTCCGCGCACTGGCCGCTGAAGACACCGGTGACCTCGGCCTTGAACCAGAGCGGGTTGTGCCGTCCCGGGAGGACGTCCCGCTTGCCGGCGAACTGCGGGACCCAGAAGCTGTGGATCACGTCCGCCGTGGTCATCCGGAGGTTCACCGTCTTGCCCACCGGCACATGCAGCTCGTTGGCGGTGACGACGCCCAGGCCGGGGTAGCGGAACTCCCACCACCACTGGTGACCCAGCACCTCGACGGTCACCACGTCGCCGGTGGCGTAGTCGGAGGTTCTGAAGATGGTCTTGATGGTCGGGACCGCGATCAACGCCAGAATGAGCGCCGGAACGATGGTCCACCCGATCTCGAGGGAGGTACTGCCGTGAGTCTGGCGGGGTTCGGGATCGTCCGGCCGGCCCCGGAACCTGAGGATGGCGTAAACCAGCACCCCCTCCACCAGCACGAAGACGATGGTCGCCCAGAAGACCGTGGTTCGGAACAGGCCGTCCACCAGCCGGGCAAAATCCCCGCGGGGGAGGAGGGTCGTCTGGGGGTAGTTTTTGGCACAGCCGAGAAGGACCAGGAGGCAAATGGCGGGGACATACAGCGCCATGCGCCGGATTGTCCCGGTGCGCGTCTCCATCAGAGTCAGGTCCGCGTGGATGGGGATAGCAGAACCACGTTAAGCCGCAAAGCTATCCCGGCCATTCGGTTAGGTCAACGCCCCGATTTCCCCAGGGGACCACGACCGCCTTGGTGAGTCTGGATCCTCGCGCCCCCGGCCCCAAGGCTCGGAAACCCGTCTAGTGCCCGGATCCCATAATCGTTTCGATGTCGGCCACCGTGCGCGGCGCTCCCTTGGACAGCAGCAGGTAGCCGGTCGGGGTGACCAGGACATCATCCTCGATGCGCACGCCAAGCGCCTCCGCCGGAAGGTAGATCCCCGGCTCGACCGTGAAGGTCATGCCCGGCGCCAGGGGCACTCCCCCGCCCACGTCATGGACGTCCATCCCGATCCAGTGCGACAGGGAGTGAATGAAGTACTTGCCGCAGCCGCCGGCGCCGCACAGATCGCCGGAGTGCTCCGCCATGTACCTGCGGGCGATGGCGTCGAGCTCGCGCAGGGTGATGCCCGGCCTGATCGCGTCCATCGCGGCCTGCTGCGAGCCCAGCACCAGCTCGTAGATCGCCTTCTGGCGCGGGGTGAATTTGCCGGACACCGGAATCGTCCGCGTGATATCCGCGGTGTGATATCCGAACTCGGCCCCCATGTCCATCACGATGAGGTCTCCGGGCTGGGTCTGCCGCCGGTTCTGATCGTAGTGGAGCACGGTGCTGTTGATGCCCGATCCCACGATGCTCGGATAGCCGAGCCGCTCGGCGCCGAGGGAGCGAAAGGTCTGCTCGGCCACCGCCTCGATCTGGTACTCCCAGACCCCCGGCTTGGCGAACCGCATCGCCGCCACGTGCCCCTCCGCCGAGAGCTCGACCGCTCGGGTGATCCGCCGGATCTCATCGCCGTCCTTGACGACCCTGAGCGCGGCCAGCACCGGCAGCAGATCCTGGGTCGAAACCCGCGGGGTATCGAGCGCCAGCTTCCGGATCATGTCGGGCTCGGCGTCCCACGCGGTGCGCCGGAACCAGAGCGGCGCGGCGCGCCCGCCCGAGAACGTGAAGCGCCGGAGATAGGCCTCGACCGAATCGGAGGGGTGGATGTTCGCCACCGGAATCCCGGTGGCGGCGGCCGCGTCGGGGCCGGGGCCCAGCTGGGGCCCGGTCCATCGTTCCGCCTGGGGATTGCGCGCCGGCAGGAAGAGATGGACCTCGCCGTGCGCGGAATCGGCGGCGGTGACGATCAGCCACGAGTCCGGGGTCTCGAGCCCGGTCAGATAGAAGAAATCGTTGTCCTCCCGGAAGGTGGCCTGGGGATACTTCGAATCGGGCGGGTCGTCGGACGGCTCTTCCGCCCCGCGGATGATGGCCACGCCGGCCTTGAGCCGGGCGATCAGCGCCTGCCGCCGGGCGGTGAGATTGGCCACCGGTACCGGGCCCGCGGGGGAACCGGCCTGGGCCGGGACCAGCGGCGGCGCCGCCAGCGCGAGGACGAAGCAGAGGGGAATCCAACGGTTCGGCACGCAGAATCTCCGGAGCGGACGGGGGAAAGGTACTCCGGAAGCCCTACGGGGCACGGCACCCCGTGGTTACCGAGGACGCGGTCAGGGTCGCTTGGTGCCCGGCCCGGCGCCGACCGACAGCTCGGTCAGCTCGGCCTTGAATCGTGCCGCCTTGCCGGGCTGCTTGAGCGCTTCGTAGTCCGCAATCAGGTCCTTGCGCGCCGACTGAAGAAAGCTCACCTGCGGGTTGGTCTGCTTCATCAGGATGTCGTACCCGGCGAGCGTCTGCTGCTCGGCTTCCACGTACCGACCCTGCCGGAGCAGCGACCGGCCCAGCTTGATGCGCCCGATGCCGGTGTTCAGGTGGTCGGGACCCTGGGCCTTCTCGAAGCGGGCCACCGCCTCGCGATAGGTCCGCTCCGCCCGGGCGTAGTCTTTCCGCTCCACATAGACGCCGGCCAGGTTGGAGAGCGCGATCCCGATCAGGTAATGATCGTCGTGATAGACCTCCTTGTAGATGGCGGCCATGCGGGTGAAGTCCGCCTCCGCCACGTCGAGCTTGCCCTCCTTGATGGCGACGTTGCCCAGATCGTTCAGCGCGGACGCGACGCGAGGATGCACCTTGCCGAACACCCGCTCCTGAATGGCGAGCGCCTCCTCCAGCAGCGGCGTCGCTTCCGCGAACCGCGACTGGTACACCAGGACCCGGCCCAGCATCGTGAGGTTGGACGCGGTCTCGTAGTGATTCCGGCCGTACCAGGCCTGAGTGATGTCAAGCGCCTGCCGATACAACCGCTCGGCCCGATCGTAGTGCCCCCGCTCGGACTGGGTGGCCCCGAGGTTGATGAGCCCGTCCGCGATCAGCGGATGGCGCTCGCCGTAGAGCTGGCTGTTCATGGCGAGCACGATGCGGTTGAGCGAATCCGACACGTCGTAGTGGCCGGCATAGAAATGGGAGTTGGCCAGCTCGGTGAGACCGGTCGCGAGCTCCGGCGTCGCGGCTCTGCCCCCGGTGCCCGAGCTCAGCCGGACCGCGTCCTCCAGCACGACGATGGCCGAATCGTACCGGCCCCGCTCCTCCAGCACCTTGCCCAGCGCCGCGGTGGCCCGCGCGATGATGGGATGCCCCGGCGGCAGGACCCGCCGGGCCTTGTCGAACCCCTCGCGAATGAGCTTCTCGCCTTCGTCGTACCGGGCCTGGTCCACTCGCAGAAGGCCAAGCGAGAGGAGCGTCGCCGCGACTTCGGGGTGGTCGGGACCCAGGCGCTCGCGGCGATGCTCCAGCGCCAGGCCGAACAGCGAGTCGGCGCGGGACAGGTTGCCGAGCGCCTGGTAGATGCTGCCCAGGGTTTGAAAGAGCTCGCTCTGGGCTTCGGGATCGGCATCGAGGATCCGGGCCGCCTGCATGCCGCGATCCACGATCGTCACGACGCGAAGGCTGTCCGCGGGGCCGGCGTCCTGGTCGCCCCCCTGGAACAGGTTCATCATGAAGCGCTGGATCCGCTGGGTCCGGATCGCCTCGGCCACCGCGTCGTTGCGCGCCTGGGTGAGCCGCACGGTGTAGAACACCACCAGCCCGATGCCCACCAGCAGCACCGCGGCCGTGGCCGTGACCGGACGCCAGTTCCGCCGCACGAACTTGCCGAGCCGGTACCCCACCGAGTCGGGCCGGGCCTCCAGCGGCTCGCCCGCCAGGAAGTGGTCGATATCCCGGATGAGCGCCTCGACCGTCCCGTAGCGCCGCTCGGGCTCCTTGTGCATCGCGGTGAGGCAAAGCACGTCGAGGTCGGCCCAGGTCCGGGCCCGGAGACCACTCACTCCCCCGCCGTTCGCCGCCCGGGCCGCCGCCGAGGGGCGCTCCGGCGCCAGGCCGGTGATCAGCGCCTGGGCCTCCTCGGGAGTCCGCTCCGAGAGATCGAACGGCAACCGCCCGGCCAGGAGCTCGTAGAGAATCACCCCGAGCGAGTAGACGTCGGTCGAAGTCCCGATCCGGCCGCCCCGCACCTGCTCCGGCGCGGCGTAGGCCGGGGTCATCAGCCGGAGTCCGGTCTGGGTCTGCTCCGCCTTCGACTCGAGGTCGAGCTGCTTCGCGATCCCGAAATCGAGCAGCTTGGGAGTGCCGTCCGCGGTGACGATGATGTTCGACGGCTTCAGATCCCGGTGGATCACGGCGTGCGCATGGGCGTGCTGCACCGCCACGCAAACCGCCCGGAACAGCTGCAACCGGTCGGCCAGCGACGCCCCGCGGGCCCGGCAGAACTCGGTGAGCGGAACCCCCTCGACATACTCCATGACGAACCACGGGGTGCCGTCGGTCAGGGTGTTGGCGTCGTAGAGCCGGGCGATGGCCGGGTGATTGAGCTGCGCCAGGGTGCGCTGCTCGTTGGCAAAGCGCTCTCGGCGGGCGGGAGAAAGCCAGGCATCACGAAGGATCTTGATGGCGACCAGGCTGCCCAGATCGGTCCGCTCGGCCAGGTAGACCACGCCCATCCCGCCCTCGCCCAGCACCGAGATGATGCGGTAGGGTCCGAACTCCTGGAGTGGAATGACCGGCGGCGCGGCGTCTCCCAGCACCTGGTGGGCCGCGCCGGCCATGCCGCGCGAGAGCAGCGAGGCCTCCCGCGCGTCGGCGTCGATCAGGGCCATCACGTCGGCGATCAGGCCGGGGTCCCCGCCGGCCTGGCCCTCGAGAAAGGCCCGCTGCTCCGCCCTCGCCAGGTCCGCGGCGGCATGGAACAGCGCCTGAATCCGGTCCCAGCGTGCCGGGTCCAGCTTCATCGCCCGATCTCCTGCGCCAGCCAGGCCTTGGCGGCGCGCCAATCCCGCAGCACCGTCGCCTCGGACACGCCCAGCAGCTCCGCGGTTTCGGGAATATCGAGCCCGCCGAAGAACCGGTTCTCCACCATGAGCGCCTGACGCGGATTGACCCGGGCCAGGTCCGCCAGCGCCCCGTCGAGCGCCAGGAGATCACCCGCGGTCGCCGCCGCCTGCTGCACCGCCTCGTCGAAGGTCACCAGAGGCTGGCTCCCTCCCCCGCGCTTGTCGGCGTTGCGCCGGCGGGCCGCCTCGATGAGCACCTGGCGCATGGCCCGGGCCGCGATCCGCTTGAAATGGAGCCGCGAGGTCAGCGCCAGCTCGGGCGAGCCGGCCAGCTTGAGCCAGGCCTCGTTGACCAGGGCGGTGGGCGAGAGCGTGGCACCGGGATCGCCGCGGCGTACGCTGGACGCCAGCCGGCGCAGCTCCTCATACGCCGCGCTGAACAGATCGTCGAGCGCCTGCCGGTCTCCCGGCGATGCGCCCGCACCCTCGGAATCGATTGGGCTCTGCGGCTCTGGCATGACGGTTTTTCCCGGCGTTCTGCGCACAGCAGACAAAGGCCTGGATCGCCAAGGCTATCACCCGGGAGGTCAATTGTGAACAGCCGGATTTCTGCCCCCGCGCGCCACCCCTTCCTGCTCACGATTGCCACCCTGACCCTAGTCGCCTGCGGCGGCGGGGGCTTGAGCGGCGAATACACCCCCCCGGACGGCGGGGGCGGTTTCTTCGAGAAACTGGCCTTCACCTCGGGAAAGAAGGTGCAGATCACCTTCATGGGGCAGACCCGGGAGTTGACGTACCAGGTGGATGGGAAGACCCTCAAGATCATCAGCCCGAACGCCTCCGAGACCCAGATCTTCACCATGGACAACGCCGGGTGCATCGACGGGGGCGGCATGATCGGCCGGTATTGCCGAAGCGGCGGAGCGGCGGCGAGCGGCTCCGGCCGCGAGCTGGCGGGCACCTGGGAGGCCAAGGCTCCGGGCGGCAGCTTCCGGCTCACCTTTGCCGACGGCAACAAAGTCCAGATGACCATGCAGGACGACGGCGGGTCTCCCGAGACCCATGACGGCAGCTACACGGTGTCCGGCAATACGGTCACCATCAGCTCCCCGGGCGGCATGCCGATCCAGCTGACCAGAAAGGGCGGGTCCCTCGAAGCCACCATGGGCGGCCTGACCATGACCTTTACCCAGCGGTAATGACCATGCGCCCGCACCCCCGCCTCCGCGCGGTCCGGAGCCTCTCGGCGTCGGCCGCGGCGGTGCTCTCGGGCTGCGGCGTCTGCAACTGGTGGACGCCGAGTGGGCCTCCCAACACTCCCAGTAAGGAAGGGACCGAGAAGGTGAAGAAGCCGTGAGAGTGCTCCTGACGCTCCTGGTGGCCTCCGGACTGGCCGGGTGCAGCCGCGGCCTGCACGGGACCTACTCGGACCGGATGGGCGCGATGCAGTACCGGTTCAAGTCGGGAGGCAACGTGTCGGTGGCCGTCATGGGCATCGAGACCGAGCTCACCTACCGGCTGGAAGGGCGCCAGGTGAAGATCATCTCGCCGCAGGGCAACCAGGTCCTCGACGTGCTGGACGACAGCACGCTCGAGGGCCCGCTGGGGATGCGACTCAGCCGGCAGAAATAGCCGAGGGCCCCGCGCGGCCCCCTGTCCCGCCGTCCCGGCACGGGCTATCTTCCTGGAAGCGATCAGCCTACGTGCCCGGTGCCCAAGCGCCGGGCCGATCCTTTTTTGTGCGGCAGGTGGGTGAATGATTCAGGAGATGCGGGAGAAACTGGGCAAGGAGATCGAAGACCTGACCCGGGAGCTGACCGTGACGCTGCCCCAGGCCATCGCCACCGCCGTCGCGATGGGCGATCTTCGGGAAAACTCCGAATACAAGGCCGCACTGGAACGCCAGCAACTGGTGCAGGCCCGGCTGGGCCAGCTCCACCATCGGCTGGAACAGATCGCGCAGCTCGCCAACACCGAAGCCCCCCGGGACCGGGTGGGACTGGGCTCCCGGGTGCTGGTCGAGGACGTCAAGAACGGCGACCAGGAGACCTACACCGTCGTCTTTGCCGAAATGATGGACATCGACGCCGGTCATATTTCGCTTGCCTCCCCGCTCGGCCAGGCGCTGAAGGATCGCAAGGCCGGCGAGGAAGTCGTGCTGAAATTGCCCACGATGGTGCGGAAGCTCCGGGTGGTCCGGGTCGTCACGATTCACGAGCTGGACGGAAACCATGGAATTCCCGCCTAAGAAGCTGCTGGTGGCCGGGGACCGCGTGCTGATCAAGCCCGAAGAGGGAGAGGAGCGCACCAAGGTCGGGTTGTACCTTCCCGCCACGGCGCTGGACACCCAGCAGGTGCAGGAAGGCCTGATCGTGGCCACCGGCGTCGGAGATCCGCTCCCCGACGTGTCGGCGTTCGACGAGGAGCCGTGGAAAGTGGAACAGAAGACCCCGCGCTTCCGTCCGATGCAGGCCCGGGTCGGCGATCACGCCATCTTCTTCCGGAAGGCCGCGGTGGAGATCAGCTTCGAGGACACCCGCTACCTCGTGGTACCGCAGGCGGCGATCCTGGTCCTGGTGCGCGATGATGTATAGGAATCAGGTTTCAGGATCGAGGGTCGAGGGGGCCGCGCTCATGCCGTGGCTGGCGCTCGCCCTGCTGGCCGCTGCGACCCCGCTCGCTGCCCAGATTCCAGGGAGTCCGCCGCCAGGCTCCGCCGTCAGCCCTCCATCCGCGATCCTCAATCCCGCCTACACTCCCCATCGGGTCTACGACACGCACAAGAAGCGCTTCATCGACTTCGAGACCCTGGCCTCGCGCCTTGCGGCCGCCGACCTGGTGTTCGTGGGCGAGCAGCACGACGATCCCGGCACCCACCGGATGGAGCTGGCGATTCTCGAAGGCGTGGCGCGGCGCCGCGATTCGGTGACCGTGGCCCTGGAGATGTTCGAGCGCGACGTGCAGCCGCTCCTGGACCGCTACCTGGCCGGCAATGCCACCGAAGCCGAGCTGCTCCAGGGCGCCCGGCCCTGGAAGAACTATCCGACCGACTACCGGCCCCTGGTGGAGCTGGCCCGGGCGCGGGGCTGGCCGGTGGTGGCCAGCAACACCCCGAGGCCCCTGGCGTCCCTGGTGTCGCGCGCCGGCCTGGCGGGGCTGGATACGCTGGCGGCCGCGACGCGGCTCAACGTGGCGGCCCGGCTCGACTGTCCCGAGGATGACTACTACAAGGAATTCGCGGCGGTGATGGGAGACATGTCGGCGCACGGACCCGCCGCCGGTTCCCCGGCCGACAGCCATGCGCTGCTCACCCGGATGTACCAGGCGCAATGCGTGAAGGACGAGACGATGGGCGAGTCGGTGGCCCAGGCCTGGCGGCCGGGGCGGCTGGTGGTCCACTACAACGGGTCGTTCCACAGCGACTTCCGGATGGGCACCGCGGAACGGGCCCGCAAGCGGGCCGGCAAGGTGGCCATGCTGGTGGTGACCGCGGTCCCGGTTCCCAACCTCGATGCCCTGGCTCCCTCGAAGCAAGACCGGAAGCGGGCCGACTACCTCCTGTATGTCCTCGCCCCTGTCCGGGCCGACAGCGCGCGTCGCTGACGCCGCCGATTCCCTGCCCCTGCCCCGGGCGCGCACGCTGTTCGCGCGCGCGCTCCGGCTCCGCTGCCCGATCTGCGCCGGCCACCCGGTGCTGCTGCGCTGGTTCACCATCACCCCGTCCTGTCCGGGGTGCGGGTTCCACATGGACCGCGACGAGCCGGGGTACTGGCTCGGCAGCTACACGGTCAACCTCTTTCTGACCGAGGCCCTGTTCGCGGTGATCTTCGTCGCCGGCATGGCCGTCACCTGGCCCCGGGTGCCCTGGACCGCGCTGGGCGTCATCTGCGCCGGGGTGGCGGTGCTGACACCGATCCTGATCTTTCCCTGGACCAAGCTGCTCTATCTCGCGATCGACCTGGTCTTCCGACCGGTGGATCCGGACGACCTGACCACCCCGGCGGAACGCGGATTCGCCAAGAGCAAGCCGTGAGCTAGGGCACCGCGCTCGACCCGCAGCTCCCGTCGGCCGCGCGCAGCGTGGGATAGGTCACCCGCAGCTGCTCGAGATAGGTCTTGTACTTCTTCGAGTCGAAATAATACGGCCGCATCTGCTCCCGGTACCGGTCGAGGATGCCGCGATTCAGCTCGATCGCGGGACGGTCCTCGGGCCGGATCAGCGGCTCGTACTTCACGTCCCTGGTCTGCACGTTCCGGTAGTAGTCCCACGCATCCGAGATCAGCTTGGGGTTGAGCAGCAGGTCGAGGATCGTGAGCGCCTGGGCCTTGGCGCCGGCGGTGGCGCCCTTGTGGGCGATCGGCGTGGCCATCGCAATGGCGTCGGCCCAGCTATGCCCCGGCGTGCCGGGAATGTTGGACGGGTAGCGCAGCGTCACCGTCGGCACCGCCCAGGAGACGTCGCCGATGTCGTCGGAGCCGCCCCCGCTGCGGGCGTCTTCCAGGGGCGGCGCGCCCACCGCGCTGTCGGGCTTGAGCTTGAGCCCGCTCTCCTTCTGCTTCATTTCCTTCTGCACGGCCTTCGCGAAGCGCTGATCATCGTCGCTCCATGCCGGCATGCCCACCGTCTGGATGTTGGCGAAGAGCGCCTCGGCCACCGGCTTGTTGAAGTGCGGCGGCCACGCCGAGCCCAGCACCCGCTCGCTCTCCAGTGTGGTGCCGGTCATCATCGCGGCGCCCGCCGCGATCGAATCCCCGATGGCCCACAGCTCCCGGATGTGGGGGTAGTCGAGCTCCCGGAAGAAGTACCAGACCGACGCGGTCTGCGGCACCACGTTGGGCTGGTCGCCGCCGTCCTTGATCACGTAGTGACTCCGGGAGGGGAGGCGGAGATGCTCCCGGCGAAAATTCCACCCCGCGTCCATCAGCTCGACGGCATCCAGCGCGCTGCGCCCCCGCCAGGGCGCGCCCGCCGCGTGGGCGCTGGTCCCCCGGAAGGAGTAGAGCACCGACACCAGGCCCGTGTACGCGTCGGGATAGCCCCAGTCGGTGGCAAAGCCGTCGTCCACGTGCGCGAACAGATTGACGTCCACGTCCCTGAACAAACCGGCCCGCACGAAGTACGCCTTGGTCCCGATCTGCTCCTCGGCCACGCCCGGCCAGATCTTGAGCGTGCCGGAAAGGTGATCGCGTTCCATGATCTTCTTGATCGCCAGCGCCGCGGTGATGTTGAGGGCCTGGCCGGCGTTGTGCCCTTCACCGTGGGCCGGAGCGCCCGGCACCAGCACCGCCCGGCAGGCGACCCCCGGCTTCTGGGAGGCCTGGGGAATGCCGTCGATGTCCGCGCCCAGCGCGATGACCGGCTTCCCGGAGCCCCAGGTCGCCACCCAGGCGGTGGGAATCCCGGCGTAGCCCTCCTCCACCGTGAATCCCTCCCGCCGGAGCAGGGCCACCAGGTATTTCGAGGTCTCCACCTCCTGGAACCCCAGCTCGCCGAAGGAGAAGATCTGATCCACCATCTGCTGGGTGAAGGTGGCGCGAGCATCGATGTCGGCGATGGCTTCCTGCTTGAGGCGAGCCAGCCTCGGGTCGGGCGCCGCTCCCTGCGCCAGCGCCGACGTGACGAGCCAGGGGAGCGCGAGCCAGCCGGCCAGTGCGCGCCTCACGGGACCGCTCCCGATCCGCAGCTCCCGTCGGCGGCCCGCACCGTCGGGTATTTGATGTTGAGCTGATCGAGATAGCTCTTGTACTTCTTCGAGTCGTAGTAGTAGGGCCGCATCTGCTCCCGGTACTTCTCGAGGGTTCCCTGGTTGAGCTCGATCGCCGGCTGATCGTCGGGCCGGATCAGCGGCACGTATTTCACATCCTTGGTCTGGACGTTCCGGAAGAAGTCCCATGCGTCGGAGACCAGCTTGGGGGTGAGCACGACGTCGAGCATGGTCATGGCCATCGCCTTGGCGCCGGCGGTGGCCCCCTTGTGCGCCACCGGGGTGGCCATGGCGATCGCGTTGGGCCAGCTGTGCCCGGGGAGCCCGGGAATGTTGGAGGGGAACCGCAGGGTCACGGTCGGCACGGTCCAGGTCACGTCGCCGATGTCGTCGGAGCCGCCACCGCGCTTCTGCTCCTCGGCCACCGGCGGCAGCAGGCCGCGGGCGACGGTGTCGAGGCCGTCGGCGCGGGGGTTCTTGAGCTCGGTCTGCAGCGCCTTGGCGAACCGCTGGTCGTCCTCGCTCCATTTGGGCATGCCCACCGCCCGGATGTTCGCGGCCATCGCCTCGGCGATCGGCTTGCTGAAGTACTGGGGCCAGGCGCTGCCCATTAGCCGGACCGGGTCGAGCGTCGTCCCGGTCATCATCGCCGCGCCGGCGGCGATGGAATCGCCGACGGCCCAGAGCTCCCGGATGTGGGGATAGTCGAGCTCGCGGAAGTAGTACCAGACTGTGGCGTTCTGGGGGACCACGTTGGGCTGGTCGCCGCCGTTGGTGATGACGTAATGGGATCGCTGCTGCAGCCGGAGATGCTCCCGCCGGAAATTCCAGCCGATATCCATGAGCTCGACGGCGTCGAGGGCGCTCCGGCCCCGCCAGGGCGCACCGGCCGCATGGGCCGACTGGCCCCGGAAGGTGTACTGCACCGATACCAGCCCGGTCCCGTCGCTGGAGCCCCACTGGACATCGAAGCCGTTGCTCACGTGGCTGAAGAAATTGACGTCCACGTCGTTGAAGAGTCCGGCGCGCACGTAGTAGGCCTTGCTGCCGATCAGCTCCTCGGCCACGCCGGGCCAGATCTTGATGGTGCCGGAGAGATGGTCCCGCTGCATGATCTTCTTGAGCGCCAGCGCGGCGGTGATGTTGACCGCCATCCCGCTGTTGTGGCCCTCGCCGTGGCCCGGGGCTCCCGGCACCAGCACGGCGCGGCAGGCCACCCCCGGCTTCTGGGAGGCCTGGGGGATGCCATCGATGTCGGTGCCCAGACCGATCACCGGCTTGCCGGAGCCCCAGGTGGCCACGAACGAGGTGGGAATCCCGGCGTACCCGGTCACGACCGTGAAGCCCTCGCGGCGCAGCAGGTCGACCAGGTACTTCGAGGTCTCCACCTCCTGGAAGCCGAGCTCCCCGAAGGAGAAGATCTGGTCCACCATCTGCTGGGTGAACGCGGCGCGGGAATCGATGTCCGCGATCAGCTCCTGTTTGAGCGCCGCGAGCCGTGGATCCGGCGCCGGGCCGGCGGGCTGCTGGGCGGCGAGCGGGGCGGCGAGGAGCGCGGGAACGAGCAATCGTAGAAAACGCGAAGAACGGCTCACGGGAGCACCGGGCTGGGAGTGGGTATGGGCGCGGGTGTACCCGGGATGTCTCCCGGGTACACCACGTTAGCCCCGTCCCGGCAAGGCGTCCAGCCTGATCACACTCCTCGGGAGGATTCTCGCCCCGGCCGACCCTACCTCACGCGCCGGGCGGTGAAATCGTACGAGATCTGGTAGGTCCCATCATTCGCACCGGCCTCCGGGCAGTGGCCGTTGCTATTCACCGCTCCGGCGCAATCCACTTCCCATCGTTCCAGAAAGAAGGTGATGTTTCCGATCAGCAGGGTTCCAGTCTTCGTCGCGGTGACCGACCAGTGCACGGCGGTGTGCCTGCCTCCCACACCTGGCCACCCGGTGAGATCAACGGAGCGGGTCACCGAATGTCCGCTGAATGTGCCGCTTTCCAAGTCCCCGCCGGCGGTATTGCGCGTCGACCACCAAATCGTCGATGAAGGAGTCGACATAAGAGGCTTTGGTGGGCTGCGCGAGCACCGCGTACGAGCCCAGCGTCGGGTCGAACCCCGGGGTACTGAGATACCGTTGAACGTAGACGCCGGCCGGGAAGCTCTGGTTGCCGACGGTAAACCCGGAGCCCATGAAGTAGAGCAGGCCGGTATCCGGACGATGATAGAAGCCATCCATCAAGGCCTCGATGTCCCTGCTGAAGTACAGGTGGATCACGCCAGTTCGGTCCTCCTGGACGGTCGAGGACAGCTGCCCACTGATCGTCCTGACGAGCGAAGTGAACTGCCAGATCGGGACCGCCTGATCGATCTCCACTTCCACGCTGGCCTTGCCCATGGAATTGCCGGTAGCAATGTCGACCACGGTGACCTTGACCTGATACTTCCCGGCCTTGGTCCAGGTGTGCTGGACGACGCTGTCGCCGTCGACTTGCGCGACGTTGCCGTCACCGAAGCTCCAGGAATATCTCCAAGTCGCCGGAGTCAAGGTGGCGAGATTCTTGGCCGTGAGCTTGAGGGGCGCGCTGCTGGTTCCGAAGACCGGATCGGGGAGGATGTAGATCGCCGAGGCCTGAATGCCCAGCACCTGGAAGTCGAGGTGGCGCCAGACGGTTTGACATCCGGCACAGGCCGGCACACCGCCCAGAATGTGAATGCCCACCGTCTCGCCGCCCGGAGGAACCTTGAAGGTGACGCTGCCGGTGGTGCGGTCCGTCGCGATCTGCGCCCCCGCCTGGGTGTACACGTCGAGCGCGGCCAGCCCTGCCGTCGGCCCGGGGATGGCGCGCTGGCAGGTCGGACAAAAGGCCCGCAGCTTCACGTCGGTCCAGCCGATGCTGATGTGATTGCCCGGGAGATCGGTCCAGAGCTGCAGGTCTTCGTCGAAGTATTGAATCGTGTACGCCGGGAAGACCGAGGCCCCTACCGGCCCGCCCTGGAACATCGCCAAAAAGTTGGTCTTGAGGCGCGCGAAGTTGATCATGGCGCTCTCGGCGACGAAGTGGAATCGGGTGGCGGTAAAGGGAGGGATCCCGGTCATCATCCCCAGCTGGATCGGCTGAAAATGCCCGTTCACAAACGGGATCTTGATGGTCGAGCCAGGATGGTCGGGATCGGCGGCCCAGACCTCGGTTCGATTCATCTGGTACACCAGCAGACCGACAAAGCCGCCGGATGCCGGCGGACCGTCGGCGATGAGCATCTGGGGTCGGCCGGTCTGGGCCAGGGCCGCGAGCAGACCGAAAAAGTTCAACTGGTCGACATTGCGCTGGTTGAGCAGCCTGCCGACGAGACTCAGATTCTCGACACTGGCGATGGCCGCCTGCGTGCCGGGCCAGTCCACATCGGTTTCCGCAAGGGAGGCAACCCGGTAGCCGAGGTTGTCGCCGGCCCAGAACGCCTTGAAGTTGAGGTTGTAGGTCCCGAACAGTCTCGGCGTGCTGGCCGAAGAGTAGCTGTACCAGTGATAGTAGAGCTCGGACAACGAGGTCCCGGTTATCTCTCCCACGGGGGAGATGTACGAGCCGTTGTTGGGGAATTCCCAGGCGTCGACGGCGGGATCGAATCCGGAATTGACGCTGGCTCCGGCGTTGAACGCGGCGAACGCGGTGGCCGCATCCGCGGGAAAGGCGGCTGCGAGAATCCCCACCGAGAACGGCAGCGCCGCGGGCCCCGGCGCCAACGGCGCCGAGGCAGCCGGGCCGGCCGGTTGCAGCATGAGCTCGCTCGAGAAGTGCCGGGTGGCGATGGTAAATGAGGTATCAGTGAGCCCCACGACCGGAAGGCCCTCGATGGTCCCGTTCGAGGCGTTCCAGGCGAGGGCCATCACCATGGAATCGGGGCCCGTGCGCCGCGGCAGCGTGAGGAGCAACAGGGAATCGCGAGATTCCCTGATCGGTGCTCACGATCACGATGGGATCGGTGATCCGCAGCTTGAGCATCGACGGGCCGGCAGTCGCGGAGCGGGTCTCGATGCGCCAGTGGCTCGCACCGGGATACGCACCGGCTGGAATGGTGAGCTGGGTCCCGCTCAGCCGGTCTCCCGCCTTGACGTAGCTGATGGTACCGCCCGACGGTCCGATCGTCGCATCGGCCAGGAGCACGGTCGGGAACACCGCCGCGGCAGTGAACGTGGCGGCGGGAAGACTCGCGACGGTAGCCGTCAGCCGGTTGGTCCCCTCGACGGGGCCGAGGGTCCAATCACCCGCCATAGCAACCCCATCGGCTCCGGTGGTGGCGGTGGCGCCGGTTATGCTCCCGCCGCCTCCGCTCACCGCAAAGGTCACCGGAATCCCCGGAACCGGCCGGCTGGCCGCGTCCCGGACCAGGGCCGCGGGACTCACCGCCACCTTGGCACCCGGGGCGGCCTCCTGATTGTCCCCGGACTGGATCGACACCGATGCCGGTGGCCCCGGCTGAGTGAACGGCGACGGTGGGGGGCGGGGGGGGGCACCGGCTCGGTCCCCCCACCCCCACAACCAAGCAGCAGTATCAATCCATAGACAGCGGACCGGCGGCGCATCGTCTCCCCCAAGGGTGTCCTCCCTTTGAGGTGTGCCAAACCGGCGTGGAACGGCTCATCCCTCCCGGCCGACCCGGTTTGCCCGCCCCCACAGCGCGCGATATAATCTGACCGTAACGCGCTGACCCTTGGCGATCCCCCCCCCGGCGGTGATGTCCGACCCATCTCCCGCAGCCCACGAAG
This sequence comes from uncultured Gemmatimonadales bacterium, assembly GCA_963762545.1. Lineage (GTDB taxonomy): Bacteria > Gemmatimonadota > Gemmatimonadetes > Gemmatimonadales > GWC2-71-9 > JABFSM01. Next base: position 190,932 of record CAVXLC010000008.1, read on the forward strand.
TCACCCGGCTGCTCCACCAGATATCCGGCGGAGACGCCTCCGCCGTCGAGCGCCTGGTGCCGCTGATCTATGCCGAGCTTCGGCAGATCGCCGAGCGGGCCATGCGCCACGAACGGAGCGACCACACCCTCCAGCCGACCGCGCTGGTCCACGAGGCCTTCCTGCGCCTGGTCGGCAAGCCGGACCTCTCCTGGGAAAGTCGGGCTCATTTTCTCAACATCGCCGCCCAGGCCATGCGCCGGGTCTTGCTGATGCACGCCCGGGAACGCCGGGCCGCCAAGCGGGGCGGGGGCCTCGAGCGGGTGACCCTCGACGATCAGCTGATGGGTTCGGGTGAGCGCGGCATCGACCTCATCGGGCTGGACGAATCGCTCGAGCGGCTGGCCGGGATCTTTCCGCGCAAGGCCCGCGTGGTCGAGCTGCGGTTCTTCGCCGGCCTGAACATCGAGGAAACCGCCCAGGTGCTGGAGATTTCCTCCGCGACGGTGAAACGGGAATGGGACTTTGCCCGCGCCTGGATCAGGCGCGACCTCGCCACCGAAGCCCCGTGACGAGATGAGCGACCCACTCTTCTGGACCGCGGTGGACGAGCTCTTCACCGCGGCGCTCGCGCTCGCGCCCGGAGAGCGGCGCCAGCTTCTCGCCGGCTATCAGGGTCCGCCGGGCGTGCGCCGCGAGGTGGAAAGCCTGCTTCTGGCCCACGAGTCGGAGGACGCCGAGCTGCTGCCCGGTGGCTCGCTGCCGCCGGTTTCCCTGGTGGGCCGCCGGCTGGGCCCCTGGGCGGTGGTGCGCGAAGTGGGCCGAGGCGGCATGGGAACGGTCTATGAGGGAGCGCGCCAGGACGCCCAGTTCGAGAAGCGCGTCGCGATCAAGACGCTGCGGCTCGGCGCCGACAGCACCACCGTATTGCAGCGCTTCCGCCAGGAGCGCCAGATCCTCGCCGGCCTCCAGCACCCCAACATCGCGGGGCTGATCGACGGGGGCGTCACCGACGACGGGCTGCCCTATTTCATCCTGGAATACGTCGATGGGAAGCCGATCGACGGCTTCTGCGCCGAGCGCCGGCTCGACCTGCGCTCTCGGCTCGACCTGTTCCGCCAGGTGGTCGGCGCGGTCCAGTACGCCCACCGGCAGCTGGTGATTCACCGCGACCTCAAGCCCAGCAACATCCTGGTCGACCGCGAAGGGGTGGTGAAGCTGGTCGACTTCGGCATCGCCAAACTGCTGCAGTCCGACGGCCCCGACGTCACCGCGGATGCGCGGGCCCCGCTGACCATCAACTACGCCAGCCCGGAGCAGGTCAAGGGCGAGCCGATCGGCACCGCAACCGATGTCTACTCGCTCGGCGTCGTGCTCTACCGCCTGCTGACGGGCCGGAATCCGCTCGAGCTCGACAGCCTGTCGCTGGATCGCGCCGTGACCGCCATCTGCGGCGAGACCCCTCCGCCGCCGAGCCAGGCGGCCACCGAGGAGTGGGCGGCCGGGATGCAGCTCGGCTCCGCCGATCGGCTCCGGCGGGAGCTTCGGGGGGAGCTCGACGCGATCGTGATGATGGCGCTGCGCAAAGAGCCGGATCGGCGCTATCCAACGGTGCAGGCGTTCGGGGAGGACCTGCAGCGCTTTCTGAAGGGAATGCCGGTCGCGGCGGCTCCCGATACCATGGGTTACCGGCTCGGCAAATTCGTCCGCCGCCGCCGCGGGGTGGTCGCCGCGGGGGCGGTGGCCGTGGCGGCTTTGGTGGGAGGCTCGGGCCTGGCGCTCTGGCAGGCGGCGGCGGCGCGCGCCGAGGCGCGCAAGGCGACCCGAATATCCGACTTCCTCCAGAGCATCCTCGGGGGAAATCTCACCGGACTCCAGGTCACCCGCCGCCTGCCCCAGGCCCATCTCACCCTGCAGGAGGTGCTCGACACCGCCGCGGCACATCTCCCCGGCGACCTGGCCGGCGATCCGCTGATCCGTGCCTCGCTGCATCGCATTCTCGGGGATGGCTACGCCGCGGCGATGCGGGCTCCGTCCGCGCGGCAGCAATTCGATTCCGCCCTGGCCATTCATCTGCGGGAGAAGGGGCCCAACGACACCACGGTGGCGGTGGACCTGCTGAGCCTGGGGTTTGTGCTGGCCAGCGAGCATCCCGACAGCGCCGAGCCCCTGGGGCGGCGCGCGCTTCAGATCCTCGACCGCCGGCACGTGCCGGATACCGCCACGATCTACGTCACGGCCTTGAACGCGATAGCCCAGTGGCAGTCCTATCAGGGCAAGCTCGCCGGCGCGGAGTCGTCGTTCACCAGGTTGATCGCCGTGGAGCGGGCCCGCGCCCGGCCACGGCTGCCGTTCCTCGCCTACTCGCTCGGTGTACTGGGACTCACGCTGCACAACGAGGGCAAACTCGACAGCGCGGAGGCGACCATGCGCCGGGGCATCGCGACCTTCGACTCATCGGGCATCGGTCCCAACTCCGATGAAGCGATTCACCTCATGACCTTCGGGACCCACCTGAACTCGAAGGGCAGGGGCAAGGACGCGGTCCCGGTGCTCGAGCGATCCCGCGAGATGGCGCGGCTGACCATACCACCCACCAATGCCATTCATCTCCAGATCGGGATGGCGCTCGCCGAGGCCCGCTCGATCGCGGGAGACACCGCGCGCGCGCATGCCGAAGCCAAGGCGGCCCTCGCCCTGATCTCCGGGCTGCCCTCCGGTTCGGAGATCAACGGGTGGCAGGCCGAATGGATCTATGCCCGGATGCTCCGGCGGGAAAAGAACGCCGAGGCGGAGGCGGCGGCGCGCCTGCAATACGCCCACGGCCTCGCCACCACGGCCGCCCTTCCCTACTATCTTGCCGATACTCACTACATGCTCGGCGCCGTGCTCAGCGATCGGGGCAAGTATGCCGAGGCCGAGCCCGCCCTGCTGGCGGCGTACACCACGGCGCGGGACAAGCTCGGCCCGGCCAATGCCCGAACCAAGCGCGGGGCGCGCGAGCTGGCCCAGCTCTATCTTCGCTGGGGCCGCGATACCCAAGCCACGCCCTTCCTCGCGATGCTCTCGCCGGAGGTGGCGGACTCCGTTCGGCAGAAAATCCGTCTGGAATCTCACGGACCGCCGAAGCTGTGACCGATGTCGGCAACGCCACCTTACCGCTTCCCTACCGAGGCACCCTCTCATGGGCTCCAACCACGGCACGCTCCCGCCACTCCGCACCGCATTGGTCGCGGCGCTCCTCCTCGCCGCCATCGGCCTTCGCGGTCGGCCGCTCTCCGCCCAGGCGAATAAGTGCGGCTTCGTGAAGGCCGCCGATGTCGCCGTGCTGCTGGGCGGGAGCCTCGCCCCGACGCCGCCGGGAGGAACCTGCGCCTGGAAGTCCGCCGACGCGAAGCGGAAGCTGCTGGTCCTCACCTACAGCAAACAGATACCCGGCGAGATGGCCTATGCAGGCGCGCGCAAGAACGCCGCGGGCGACGGAGAGACCAAAGTCCTGGATGAGGCCGGTATCGGAGACAAGGCCTTCTCCATCACGGCGTCCTTCGGGGCGTCATTCATCATGTTGAAGGGTGGCCGCATGCTGCAATTGCAGTTCTGGACCGGTGCCAAGGGCACCGAGAAGGATCGCGACGCGTTGCGAGTCCTCGCGCGGAAGGCGATCGCGGCGTTCTGAGTTGATCGCCCTGCGGCTGACGCGGCGCCGGGCCGGCCTGGGCGGAAGGCGCCACCGCTACGCTCCGCCTATCTGAGCTGCGCGGCTCGCCGCCTCGCGGTGTCCACCACCGGCTGGAGCTCGGGATCGGCGTGCTCCCAGAGCCGGACCAGTCGGGCGTATGCACCCGCGGCCTTCCCCGGCTCCTTCCGCTGTTGATCCAGCGCTCCCAGCGCCCGCAGGGCCCAACCCAGCTCGACCGCGTCGGTCTCGAATCGCCACTCCCAGGGCAGGCTCACGTAGCGCTCGTACACCGCGCTCGCGGAATCCGGCTGGCCGGCCGCCTGGTAGGCGCGGGCCAGATCGGGGAGGACGCAGAGCGGACACGGGAGCGTCCGGGATGCCAGCTGGAGGTCCCCGATCGCCGCCGGCAACCGGCCCTCGGCGAGCGCCACGACTCCGAGGGACCAGCGGCGGTTGGACGGAAGGCCCGGCCGCCGGCTGGGGCTGGCACGGTCCGCTTGTCCAATCAGGTCGCGGGCTCGTCCGGGCTTGCCCGCCGCGGCGAAGAAGCGCGCCAGGTCGTCATAGGGACGATCGCCTTCGGCGATACTGTCCAGCGGGAATCGCCGGAGCGCCGCCTGGACCACATCGATCGCCCGCTCCGGCGCGTGGCGGTACCGGAGCTCGACGTTGGCCAGCCGGAGGGCCGACGAGAGGTAGCGTCCCGGAGACCCGATCTGTGCGCTCAGCGCCAGCACCTTCCGGGAGTGCTCCTCGGCCTCGCCCAGCCGGCCCTGCGTCATCACGATGCCGGCCAGTGTCTCGAGGCCGTCGACGGCGTCGAGGGTATCAGCGGGACCATGGGCCAGCCTGGTGCGCGCCTGCCGCTCCGCGGCCTCCCAGTCCTGGCGGGCGGCGGCGAGGTAGATCTCCCCGAGCTGCGCAAGGAATAATCCCGGGAAGTGCTGCTCGACCCGGTCCAGGTCGCGGCGGGCACCGTCCAGGTCGCCGGCATTGACGCGGGCCATGACCAGACCGGTCTGGACCGAAGGAAGCGTCGAATCGACGGCCACGGCCCGCACCAGCAGGCTCTCCTGCACGGCGAACTCCTGTCGCAGAGAATGCACATACCCCAGGTTGTTCAGCGCTCGCACGTCGTCGGGATAGCGCGCGAGCAGGCGGTGGTAGGCGTCGATCGCGGTCTCATAGTCTTCCAGGACGACGTAGGCGTGGGTCGCGACCGCGTGGTAGCGCTCGTAGAACGGCAGCCGGGCCTGATTCGCGAGGGCGTGCTCGATCGCGGTGGCCGCCCGGCCGTTTTCGACCATATCACCGTAGGTCACGCCCATCACCCGCCAGGCCGAGGCGAATCCGGTGTCCAGCGCGACGGCGGCTTCGAGCCGCGTGATGCCGCGCGGCCGGTCCCCGGCGTTGATGAGCCGAACCCCCTCGGTGTAGGCCCGGAGGGCATCGAGCGACCCGGTGGTCACCTGCTCCAGGGGAGGCGTGGCCCGGATGCTGGCGAGCGACTCGCCCATTCTCCGGCGGAGCCGCTCGGACAGCCGGTCCACCGCGCGGATGACGTCGTTGGAGTCGGCCACGGTCTCGCGAAAGGCGGCCAGGACGTCCCCCTTCTCCGCGCTCACCATCTGGAAGCTGATGGTGTACTGCCCCGCGACCTTCGCGAAGCTGCCGGTCACGATCGCCTTCACGTTCTCCCGGACCGCCACTTCGCGAGCCAGCGAATCGTCGAGGGCGAGATCCGGTGAGCGCTGCATCTGGGTCAGGGTCGAGCGCACCTGGCGCGTGGAGACCACCCGGACCAGCGAGGACTGGGTGAGGTCGACCCGGAAGGCATCAGTCACCGCGGCGACCAGCGCCGGGTCGCCGGCGCGGTCGGTGAAATCGGCCACCAGGATCCGGTCGCGCGGCGCCAGCGCCCCGGTGGCGGTGAGCGAGGGTCCCTCGCTCCGGGCCGCGGCGGCTCGCAGGGCGACGACGCCGGCGCCCGCGATCAGCACCACCAGGCCGGCAGCCGCCGCCGCGAGGACCGACGTCCGGTTCCGCCGCAGGAACTTGCCGCTGCGATAGAGCGGGCTGTCGGGGCGGGCGCGTACCGGCAGCCCGTCCAGATGGCGCTGGACGTCGGCGGCGAGCAGCGCCACCGATGCGTAGCGCCGGGCCGGGTCCTTCCGGAGCGCGGTGATCACGATGGTGTCGAGGTCGCCGCGGAGCTGCCGGCCCAGTCGTTCGGTGCTGCCCGCGCCGGTCGCGGCGGCGCGGTCCGTTTCCAGCCCCGGACGGCGGGGAGTTCCCTCTCCCGCGACGTCCGGATGGACGACCGCGGTGCTCGGGCGCTCGGGATCGGTGGTGCGCACCGCCTCGACGACATCCAGCGGATCGCGACTCCGGGGCCGGTAGGGCGAGCGGCCGGTGAGCAGCTCGTACAACACGACGCCGAGCGAGTAGACGTCGCTGGCGGGCGTGGCGTGGCGGCCCTCCACCTGCTCCGGGCTGGCGTACTCGGGGGTCAGGAGGCGGAATCCGGTGACCGAGGTGGTGGCCTCCTCGCCCTCCGGGCTCAGCACCTTGGCGATGCCGAAGTCGAGCAGCTTGGGCGCACCGTCAGGGGTGACGAGAATGTTCACCGGCTTGATGTCGCGATGCACCACCCGGTGGTCGTGGGCGTGCCCGACGGCGGTGCACACGTCGACGAAGAGGCGCAGCCGTTCCGGGATGGAGAGCCGCCGGGCGTCGGCGTACTCGTCGATCGGCCGCCCCTCGATGTATTCCATGACGAAGAAGGGGCGGCCTTCGTCACTGGTACCCCCGTCGAGGAGCCGCGCGATGTTGGGATGCTCGAGCGATGCCAGGATCTGGCGCTCGGCCCGAAACCGCTCGAGCACCAGGTCGGTGTCCATGCCGCGCTTGATCAGCTTGATCGCGACTTGTTGCGCAAAGAGGCCGTCGGCCCGCTCGGCCAGATACACCGTCCCCATCCCGCCACGGCCGATCTCGCGCACCATGCGGTAGGGGCCGAAGCGGCGGCCCGCCAGTGTCGGCTCGCGTGCGGCATCGAGCAAACCGGCGGCCGCGGGAATCTGGATGAACTGGCCGGCGCGATCGTGCGCCGCGAGAAGGCGCTCGACGTCGGCGCGGAGCACCGGGTCGCCGGCGCAGGCGCGATCCAGCAGCTCGCTACGTTTCGCCGGGCTCAGGGCTTCCGCGGCATGAAAGATCTCGGTCAGCCGGTCCCAGCGCTCGCCGGTCATGGCGCCTTTCCGCCGCCCTCGATCGCGTCGTAGAGCCAGGCCCGGGCAAAGCTCCAGTCCCGCTCGACCGTCGGGCGGGAGACCGACAACACCTCGGCTACTTCTTCCATCGTGAGCCCGCCGAAGAACCGGAGCTCCACGACCCGGGCCTTCCGCGGATCGAGGACGGCGAGGCGCTCGAGCGCCTCCTCCAGCGCGATCAGCTCGACGTCGGCCCCGCCGGACGGGGCATCCACCAGGCTGAGGGACACCTGCTCCCGGATGCCGCCGCGCTTGGCGGCTCCGCGATCACGGGCATGATTGACCAGGATCCGGCGCATCATGCCGGCGGCCAGGCCGAGGAATTGGGCCCGATTGCGCCAATCGACGTCGCGCTGGTTGACCAGGCGCAGGTAGGCCTCGTGAACCAGGGCGGTGGGCTGGAGAGTGTGGTCGGGACGCTCGCGGCTCAGATAGTGGGCCGCCAGGCGGTGCAGCTCCTGATAGACCAGCGGGAGCATCTGGTCGAGGGCCTGCCGATCGCCGGCGCCCCACGCGAGCAGCAATTGGGTCGCGGCGCCCGGATCCGCGGGGCGGTCGGCCATGCAAACACCCGGAACGAGAAGGCAGGGAACCCATCCGGCCCGGCCGGAGCCGGACCCGAGCCGAAATAGTACCCCGGATCCGGACGGTCCTCAATCGTCGCGCCCCGGGGATGATGGATTCCGGCTCCATTCCGGACCTTGCCCAGCGTGGCCTGCCCCGCCTTCCGATCGCGACCTCGATCAGCCAGCCGAGGGAGACGACGATCACCCCGATTCGTTCTTCGAGGGAGCGGGACCCGCAGACACTACTTGTGGCCGAGGATACAGTCGGAAACGATGAGTCCCATCTTTCCACCACAGTTGAACCGCGGTCCCACGCGAAGGATGCCAAGGACGCCGTCGAGGACGCCGCCTTCGACCATCGGCTTTCCGGAGGCGTCGCTGATCTGGAACAAGCCGTCCTCCACCGCCCCCTGGGTAATGGTGAAGACATTGATGTGGGCGCTGTTCATGAGTACGAGGCTTGGTTTCCCATCCGGCGTCACGGCCAGCGTTGCACGAGGCGTCCTGAGGCCGTCGCGGAGCGAGATAAACGCGTTCTTGCCGTCAATTCCCAGCAACGCCACGCGTGAGCCGTCTTTGTTGAGTGTCTTGACGAAGCCGCCACCAGGAAGGACCGACGCCGTGACCAGCGTATTCGAACTGTCGTCCATGAGGTTCACGATCCCTCCCCCGCCCGGATGATGCGAGAGCAGCACGGCTGGCGAGTGGGCTTCGTTCATGACCGCGACCTCCGCCTTTCCGGTCTTCGGCACGGTCAGGGCGATCCGGTCTTCGGTGGGGCCGTCTCTGAGCTCGAGCGCGACGGCACCGTCGAGGGCCTGAAGCACACCGACTCGTCCCTGGTCCGCGGTCATCACCTTGAGGAAGCCGCCATTCCGCAGGGAGGTGGCGGCGACTGCGACCTGTCGCCCCGCGTCCGTAATCATCAGTCCTCGAGGATCCGACTTGACGGTCAGGATAGGCGCGTTGTTCGCATCGGTCACGACGAACGGCGCCTTCACGGTCAGGCCGGTTGCCCCCGGTGTCCAGGCGCCGGCTTCGGCGCTCGCGAGGCGCCGCTCCAGCGCGTTGAGCCGAGTGGTGAGGTCCTCGATGCGGGCGTCGGCGAGGGAGCGCCTGACACCCGTGGCTCCGGTGAGCACGATGACGCTCAGCACGCCAAGGCTGCCGACCAGGGCCAATCGTTCGGTGGAGCGCGTCATGAGGAGTTTCTCCGGGTGGCTGTCGTACTGGTTGCCTGCTGCGTCACAGCCCACCCGAGGGCGGCCGGAAGCGGAAGCGATCGTCGTCCAGGGGCGGATTGGCGTGGGGCGAAAACGTCGTTGTCACCTGGCTGACGAGCGTGCCCGCAGTTCCCTCCGGTGAATCCTCGAATACCTTGCGGACGAGATACGACTCGGCGTCGACCCACACCGTGGTCTGTCGCCGATTGAAGACTCGGCCGGTTTTTCCATACATCGACTGCGCCACGCCGACCAGCTTGTGACAGGGGTGTCCGGCAAGGGTGTCCAGCCCGGCGTCGGTCGCATCACCAAATTCGGTGAGCGCGCCGGTCAGCCCGGCGCCCGGGAAGAGGAGCGGGGCGATTTGCGTCACCGAGTGGCTCGTCGGCGACTCGGCGAGGATGAACGCCAGGCTGCCCTGCCCCTTGGGGTACGACGTCGAGGTACCCGTGGTGCGCCACCACGAGTGGAATGCCTCGAGATCGCTCCACACGACGAGCCGGTCGGCATCGTGCTGCTTGACGAACTCGAAGAAAAAGAAACGCGGGGCACGATACAGCGTCCGAAACGTGTGGCGGTCATGAGACGGATCCTTGGCCTGACCATACACGACCTCCACTTGGCCGGTATCGGCATAGGATTTGAGCGCCGCATAGGTCGCTCTGGCCCGCGCAAGAATGTCCTCTCCCGGAGCCCTCCGGACCGGAGGTGTGCCGCCCACCACGGCGAGCAGCGGGAACGATCCGATCAACAGCAGTCTCGATGCCCGGTGCATGACGCCTCGCGTGCGGTCACTCGAAGTAACGCCCGAAACGGCTCCCGGACCCCTCATGTACGCCTGACCCCCATCGGTTCCCGGCCCTCACATGAGGGCCTCCAGGCTCCGATCGGGCGTTCAGAGGTAACGGCCATGCGATCGGGGTCGCTCGTCGCGGGCACCGAGATTCCGAAAGGAAGGAACATGCGGTTCCAGGCACTCATACGCGCCGCGATGCTCTGCGCCGGACTCCCCGCTGGTCTCGCGGCCCAGGTTCGCTTCGAAGGTGTCGTCACGATGATGACCGGAATGGCCAAGGGCAAAGGCGTCGAATCGCATCTGTACATCAAGGGAAATCAGGCCCGGATGGAGCGCGGCGGCGCGATGGGCGCCCTGATCCGGGATGGGAACGGCAGGTTGATGACCGTGATGGACGGGGCCAAGCGATACGCCGTGCTCGGATCGGTACCCAACGAGGGCGGTCTCAGGTTCGAGGCGACCGGGAAGAGTGAGTCGGTGGCCGGCTACCCCTGCAAGTACTTCAAGGTCACCCACCCGAGCGGTTCGGGGCAGGAGGACACCCAAGCCTGCGTGACCAGCGCGCTCGGCTTCGTGGGACTGGGCGTCGGGGGCGGTCCCGGGCTGGACGAGCGAGCCCTCCGGGCTCAATTCGGCGATGGCTTCCTGGTGCTCAAGGTGCTCGACAGCAAGGGCGCCACCTCCACGGAAGCCACCAAGGTCGAGCGGCGGGCGTTGAGCGACGCGATGTTCGCCCCGCCCCCGGGATACACCGAGATGAAGCTCCCCGGCGGCCTCATGCCGAAGAGGCCCTGAGGGCCGCCATGTCCCGTCACTTCTCCCCGCTCGCCACTCTGGCCGCCCTCTCGATCGCCTGCCGCGGCGCCGACCGCCCGCCGGGCGTCAATCCGGCGACGCCGGTGGCCGCGATCCCGGCATCCACGCCCGACCCCACGACCGCGGTGGCCGAAACCCCGGCTTCCGGCCCGGCCGAAGCTGCGGGACGCCGGGACAGCTCTACCCCCTACGTCCCCGTGCCGCTGCCGAATCTCGCGGTGCGGATCCCGGTGGTCCGCGGCCTCACCATGGTGTCCGCCCTCCACGCCGAGGATGGAGACCGTGAGAACACGGTGATGATCGGCGAGGTGTCGCCCGAAGGGGTGACCTACACCTGGAAGTACCGGGACCATCGCGGGGCCGAGGACACCGGCGAGGATGAGCTCATGCGTTTCGACAGCGCCAACGACCTGGCCCGCGCGCCGCGACTCAACAGCCTCTTCCGCCGGGGGGGCGGGCGCGAAGAGGCCCCGGGGTACACCGCCATGACGATCTCGCGCGCCAGCTTCAATCAGGTCCGCGAGACCGGCGAGATTCCCTACACCATCAAGGCCATGCCCAAGGGCGAGGGGGGGCTCACCACCCTGCTCTCCAATCTGGTGACGCTCAAGGGCACGCTGTCCATGGCCGCCGCCACGCCCGAATCGGTATCGGTCCTGGTCAATGGCGAGCGGACCAACCTCCCCTCCCTCCATCTCAGAGGCCGATTCGACTTCCAGGACGACCACCGTGAGGCCGACTACTGGGTGCTCGCCGACTCGGTCCAGCCTCTGGTCCTCAGGGTCGTGGCCGGGGCCCGCGCATTCCAGATGGTCCGGATCGAGATCCCCGACGACAGCAATCCGCCGGATCGCAAGGTCGAGGACGCGCTCGAGCGGGACTGCCGGGCCGAGCTGCCCGGCATCTACTTCGCGTTCGCCAGCGCCGAGCTGCAGCCTCCGTCCGAGCCGGCCCTCACGGGTGTGGCGGCCATTCTCGCCCGGCATCCCGACTGGTCGCTCGGCATCGAGGGGCACACCGACAGCATCGGGGGAGCCGCGTCGAACCAGAAACTCTCGGTCGACCGGGCCGAGGCGGTCCGCGCCGCGCTGGTGGAGCGTCACGCCATCGCGCCCGGGCGTCTCCGGGCCGCCGGATTCGGGGCGACCCGACCCCGCGAAACCAACGCGACCATCGAGGGACGGGCCCGCAACCGGAGAGTCGAGCTGGTGCGGAGCTGCGGCAACGGGCAATGACGATCGGGGAGGGTGTCATGCGCAGACTGATGTTCCTGGTGGTGCCGGTGTTCGCGCTCGGAGCGGCGGCGTGTGGACGCGACGCTGCGGCGGTTCCCGGGAAGCCGGCCGATGAGGCGCCCGCCGCGGCGACCGAGATTATGAAGACGATGCCAGCCGATCCGGACCCCTGCGCCTGGATCACCGGCGACGAGGCCGCGAAACTCCTCGGCCCGCTCGACGGCGCCCCCTGGCGCGCCGATCACAGCGATAGTCCCGACCCCGACCCGAACGGTCACGCCTGCGGCTACACCCTCGCCGACCGCAACAGCAAGGTCATCGTCGAGCTGCTCACCGAAGACGCCAACAGCTTCGAAGGCGGCGTGTCGCTGGTGGCGGGGAGGCTGGGCCATGATGTCGGACAAAAGACTGCGGGGGAAGTCGTCGGCTCGATCGCCGGCGATGCCGCCTCCAGTGGCTGGGATTACACCGGCACCCTCCCCAACGTGTTCATCGGCCGCCTCGGCAATATCGCGATACGGGTCGGCACCTACGGAGATCACGTTCCAACCGATTCCCTCCCCCCACTCGCGGCGCTGGTGCGAGACCGAATCCCCGACCTGCCGATTGCCGTTCCCCCGAAACTCGCCAACCACGGGGACGGCCCCAACCCCTGCGAGCTGGTCACCCGCGAGGAGGCCGAGGCCGCGCTGGGCAAGCTGGTGTTCCCGCCCTACCGCTCCAACAGTCACAAGTCCTCGTTCGCCGATCCCGGCGGCGAGGGCTGCAGCTATTTCCTCGGCAAGCACCGGGTGTTCACGATCGATGCCACATGGGAGCAGGGCAAGACGATCTTCGGGATGTCGGCGGGGTTTGGCGCCAATATCGCCGCCGCGCTGGGCGGCAAGGGCCCGACGGCAGACACCCTCGACGGCAACTGGGACCAGGCCGGGGCCGGCCCCACCGGCAATCTCTATTTGCTGAAGGGAGACCAGATGCTGGAGATTTCCTACGGTATGGCCGGGGTAGACCTGGCCGCGACGGTCCGGCTCGCGAAGCTGGCGGTCGGTCGGCTGCACTAGAGAACCGCCCAGCGCCGCCGGGCGGAGGACCGAGCGGGTTAGGGTACCGGCGCCGCGCCGATCATCGCCTGCAGATTGATTGCGATCTTCCGCACGTAGGTGAGCGTCTCCCGGTGCCGCCATCCCGGCACCCTGGGCGCCACCGCCTCGATGCTGGCCCACTTGAGCTGGTCCAGGCTGTCGCGCCGGGCCAGCGCCTGGGCCCGCAGGATGGTGCCCCGTCCCGCGTTGTAGCTCGCGAGCATGAAGCTCCGGCGGTCGGGATCGGTCTCGTGGTCGTTCCACAGACTCCAGAGCGTCCGGTCGTACTGAATCCCCGCGGCGATGTTCCACTCCGGATCGTCGATCGATGTGAAATCGGGATTCTGACTCTGGATCTGCCGGAAGGTCGACGGCATGAGCTGCATCAGGCCGCGCGCGCCGGTGTGGTTGTGCGCCTGGGGGTCCAGCTCGCTCTCCGCCATGGCCTGCGCCTTGAACACCTGCCAGTCGTACCCCACCCCGAAGAACCGCTTGGTGTACTTGCGAAAGCTCTCGTCGAACCGCTCGGCATCCCGGTCACCGGTCCCGAAGGCCCGCTGGGCCGCGGCCCGCGCCGGTGCCAGCGACGCCAGGAGCAGCAACAGAAGCCGGTGCCTCAATTCAGCGCCCCGGCCACGATCACCGCGATCGACAGGAAAATGGCCGCGATGAAAATGGCGACCGCGATATTGCCCTTCTTGAGCTCCTCGGGGAAATCGACCTGCGGGGTGAGCCGGTCGATGACCCGATACGAGACGAACATGAGCACGACACCGAGCACCGCATACAGAAAGTTGAGCCCGATGACCCGAAGTTCCATTGGCGCTCCTCGCGCTAGAGGTCTTTTCGGCGCACCAGCGTCAGGATGGTGTACACCGCGACCGGCTCGTCGTTCTGGTTGGTCACCTCCACATCCCAGGCCACCACGCCCTGGGGCACCCCGTCCTTGGGCGTTTCCTTGGCGGTTTTCTGCTTGACCGTGAGCCGCACCCGGATGGTATCGCCGGGGTACACCGGCTTGACGAAGCGGAGCGATTCCAGGCCATAATTGGCCAGCACCGGCCCCTCGCCCGGATCCACGAACAGCCCCGCCGCCGCCGAGAGGACGAAGTAGCCGTGGGCCACCCGGCGCTCGAAGATCGAGCGCTTCGCGGCGAGCTCGTCGGTATGCGCGTAGAAATTGTCACCCGAGACTCCGGCGAAGTTCACCACGTCGGCCTCGGTGACCGTGCGCCGGTGGGTGTGGAGCGTGTCGCCGACCCGCAGGTCCTCGAAATGCTTGCGGAACGGGTGCACCACGTCGGTGGGGGTGGCGGCCCCCCGGGTCCAGACGCCGGTCACGTGGGTGAGCGTGGTGGGATGGGCCTGCACCGCGCAGCGCTGCATGTAGTGGAGCACGCCGCGCGTGCCGCCCATCTCCTCGCCGCCGCCGGCGCGCCCCGGGCCGCCGTGCACCAGCGCCGGCAGGGGCGAGCCGTGGCCGGTGGACTCCTTGGCCGCGTGCCGATTCATCAGCATCAGCCGCCCGTGCCACGCCGCGGTGCCCAGCACCATCTGGCGCGCGACATCGTCATCCGCGGTGAACACCGAGCCCACCAGCGAGCCCCGGCCCCGCTTGGCCAGCTCGATCGCCTCCTCCACCGAACCGTAGCCCATCACCGTGTTGACCGGGCCGAACGCCTCGATGTCGTGCGGCTCGCTCCGCTCCATCGGCCGGGCGCAGTAGAGCAGCACGGCGGGAAAGAATGCTCCCTTGGCGGCATCGGCGCCGGTCACCGCGAACCGATCGGGGTTGCCGTAGACCACCTCGGAGGATGCCTTGAGGGCGGCCAGGCTCTTCTTCACCTCGTCCACCTGGCCCCGGCTGGCCAGCGGCCCCCAGCGGACGCCTTCCACCGCGGGATTGCCGAGGGTGGATCCGTCGAGTCGCTTGGACAGCGCCGTGATCACGTCCTGGACCATCGGCGCCGGCACCAGGGTGCGGCGGATGGCGGTGCACTTCTGCCCCGCCTTGGACGTCATCTCGCGGACCACTTCCTTGATGAAGAGGTCGAATTCCTCGGTGCCCGGCGCGGCCTCGGGGCCCAGCATCGAGAAATTGAGCGAGTCGGCCTCCATGTTGAACCGCACCGACTCGGCGATGATCCGGGGGTGGGCCTTGAGCTTGCGCCCGGTGGCGGCCGAGCCGGTAAAGGTCACCACATCCTGCGCGGTCACGTGGTCCAGCAGGTCGCCCACGCCGCCCACGATCAGCTGCAGCGCGCCGGCCGGGAGAATGTCCGAGGCCACCATCTCCCGCACCATCGCCTCGGTGAGATACGACGTGGCGCTCGCGGGCTTCACGATGGCCGGCATGCCGGCCAGCAGCGTGGGCGCCAGCTTTTCCAGCATGCCCCAGATCGGGAAGTTGAAGGCGTTGATGTGCACCGCCACGCCCTCCAGCGGCACACAGAGGTGCCGCGCCACGAAGCTGCCGCCCTTGGAGAGCGGTTCCACCTCGCCGTCGAGATAGAAGGTCTCGTTGGGGAATTCCCGCCGGCCGCGACTCGCGTAGGCGAAGAAGGTCCCGAGGCCGCCCTCGATGTCCACCCAGGAATCGCTCCGGGTGGCGCCGGTGGCCGCCGAGACCTCGTAGAGCGACTCCTTGCGCTCCATGAGGAATTGGGCCATGGCCTTGAGCATCCGGGCCCGCTCGTGAAACGTCATTCGCCGGAGCGCCGGACCGCCCATCCGCCGCCCGAAGCCCAGCATGCCCGCGAAGTCGAGCCCCTCGCTGGTCGCGGCCGCGACCGGCTCGCCGGTCACCGCGTGATACAGCGGCACGGCAGTGCCGGTGCCCTCGACCCAGGCGCCCTGGGAATAGCTGGCGAGCGTCTTCACTGCGCACTCCCGGATGAATCGTTGGGATGCCGCGTGGTGCCCCAGCTCCGGTAGGTCTGCTCCAGCTCCGGCCGGCCGGCCGGCCGCTCACGCAGCGGCTCGCAGGGCCGGAGCGAGCCGCGGAGCTGGGCCGGCAGCCCCTGGTACAGCCGGGTCCCCTCCGTCTTCCACGCCAGCATTTCGTCGCTCACTGCCTTGACCATGCGGGCCGGATTGCCCACCGCGATCATCCGGTCGCTGATCTGCATCCCCTCCGGCACGAAACTCAGCGCGCCGACGATCGCGCCGGCCCCGACCACCGCATTGTCCATGATCACCGCATTCATGCCGATCAACGCGTTTGCGCCGATCCGGGCTCCGTGAATGATGGCGCCGTGCCCCACGTGGGCCGCCTCCTCCAGGACCACGGTGATGCCGGGGAACATGTGGATGGTGCAGTTCTCCTGGACGTTGCAGCCGTCATGGATCTCGATCTCGCCCCAGTCGCCCCGCAGCGCGGCGCCCGGCCCGATGTACACGTCGCGGCCGATGATCACCCGCCCGGTGACCACCGCGTTGGGATGGATGAAGGCGGATTCGTGGATGACGGGGCGTACGCCCCCGAACTCGAAGACTCCCGGCATGCCGAATAATAGCGCGGGGAGGAACCCCCCGGGGCGAATTGGCGGGGGAGAGAGCCTACAGTGGAACGAAGGTGCCGTCGTCGACGCGGCCGTTCTTCACCCGGTACACCACCACACCGGACGCGAACCGGAGCCCCGACCCTTCGCTGGGCCCCACCACCGCGCCGGTCTGGAAGAAGCGGATCGGCGTGCCCGCGTAGCGGAGCTGCTCCCGCACGTGCATGTGCCCGCCCAGCGCCAGGTCGTAGGGATGTCCCGCGATCCGGGCGATGACCTCCCCCGCGTTCGACACCGCGTGCCGGAAGCTGGTCTGGCCCCGCACGGTAATGGCCGTCGGGGCGGGGGGCGTGTCCATGTAGCCGTTCACCGTCTCGATCGAAGTGAAGAAGGGAATGTGGTTGAAGGTCACCACCGGCACGCCGGCCGGCACCCTGGCGAGATCCCGGGAGAGCCACTCGACCTGGGTGCTGTCCACGTGGCCGTAGTACCACTGATCGTCGATATCCACCGAGTTGAGCCCGACGAAGTGCACCCCGCCGAAGGTGAACGAGTAGTAGTCCGGCCCGAAATAGTGACGGTACATGCCCCGTCCGTAGAGCGGATGCCGCGGCGACACCAGGGAGAGGGCCCGCTCGATGCCGAAGTTCTCGTGGTTGCCCGGCACGGTCCACACCGGCGCGGAGAACTGGTCGCGCTCGCTCCGGAACAGCTCGTAGTACCCCGTGGCCTCGCTCTCCCCGACCCGAAGGGCATCCTTGACCAGGTCTCCGGTGATCAGCACGAACGCCGGCTTGACCGAATCCACGATCGCCCGGAGCCGCTGGGTCCGGGCCTGGCTCGCCGGGCTGATGTGGGTGTCGGACGCGTGAATGAAGACGAACTCGGCCGGCGCAGGCGCCGGGGCCAGAGGAAACTCGAAGCCGCGCCGGGCGGAGGCCGAGTCCGCGGTACGCCAGAAGGATCCCACCGCGCGATAGCCGTCCGGTACGCTGACGAACAGCAGGCCCGGCCCGGTGGAGCCTGAAATCCGGAAGGAGCCGTCCGTTCCCGTCACCACCACCGCGTTCTGGTCGGACACGGAAACGCCGGCCAGCCCCGGTTCTCCGGCATCACGGACCCCATTGGCATTGCGGTCCACGAACACGGTGCCGTTGAGGTCACCCTGGGCCGGGACCTGCGGCCGCGACGCCCCGGTCAGGGACGCGAGCGGCAGAACCAGCCACAACGATCGCAGCGCGATGGGGCGGGACGGTATCACGGAATTCTCCAGGCCGGACGTAGGCGAGGTCGGGGCCCGGAATCATAGCATGCGGCCCGGCACTCTGGGCCGCAAGCGCCGCCGGCGCCCCCAGGGCAAGCAGGCCTGCCAGGTACCAGCGCACGACATCACCTCAGGGAGGTCTCTATCCTATAGAGCTTCCAGAGACTCCGAAAGGGGAGCAACCGGTCAGGCGGTACCGAACCGCCGGGCCGCCCGGGCCCGGGCCTTGGCGGCCTCGAGGTCCCGGTCCCGGGGCGCCGCGTTGGTCACCAGCGAGTGGAGCAGGGTGCGGGCCACTTCGGCGGTCTGAGTCACCGCCAGGTCGAAGGCGGCCTCGTTGGGTTTCGAGGGTCGGGTGAATCCGCTGAGCTTGCGGACGAACTGGAGCGAGGCCGCCCGGATCTCCTCGTCGGTCACCGGCGGATCGAAGTTGAACAGCGTCTTGATGTTCCGGCACATGTGCGTCGCCCCCCGAGAGCGCGGGTTAGGGTCCCGTCCGCCCCTGCTAGACTCGCTCGATCACCGTCGCCATACCCTGCCCCACCCCGATGCACATGGTGCACAGGGCGTACCGCCCGCCGGTGGCCTCGAGCTCCCGCATCGCGGTCAGCAGGAGCCGGGCCCCGCTCATGCCGAGCGGATGGCCCAGCGCGATGGCGCCGCCGTTGGGATTCACCCGGGGGTCGTCGTCCCCCAGCTTGAGCTCCCGGGTCACCGCGAGAGCCTGGGCCGCGAACGCCTCGTTGAGCTCGATCACGCTCATCTGATCCAGGGTGAGCCCGGCCTTCGTGAGCGCCGCGCGCGAGGCGGGAATCGGTCCGATGCCCATCACCCGCGGCTCCACCCCCGCCACCGCCGACGCCACGACACGCGCCTTGGGGGTGAGCCCGTGCGCCTTGAGCCCCGCCTCCGAGGCCACCAATAGCGCTACCGCGCCGTCGTTGAGCCCCGCCGCATTGCCCGCCGTGACGGTTCCCTTCCCGTCGGTACGGAACGCCGGCTTGAGCCGGGCCAGCCCCTCGAGCGTGGTATCGGGCCGGAGAAATTCGTCCTGGGAGAACGCCGAGGGCTCCTTGCCCTTCCCCGCGGGCGGCAGCGGCACCGGCACGATCTCCAGGTCGAACCGCCCCCGGGCCCGCGCCGCCGCCGCCCGCTGCTGGGAGCGCAGCGCAAACCGGTCCTGGTCCTCCCGCGAGACACCGTGGCGCTCCGCCACGTTTTCCGCGGTCTGGCCCATGGAGTCGATCCCGTACTCCTCCTTCATCCTGGGATTCACGAACCGCCAGCCCAGCGAGGTATCGAACAGCTCCTGGTTCCGGGCAAACGGCTGGCCCGCCTTGCTCAGCGCGTAGGGCGCCCGGGTCATCTGTTCCACCCCGCCCGCGACGTACAGATTCCCGTCGCCGGTCTCGACCGCCCGGGCGGCGGTGACCACGGCGCTCATCCCGGAGGCGCAGAGCCGGTTCACCGTTTCGCCCGGCACGGTCACCGGCAACCCGGCCAGGAGGAGCGCCATCCGCCCGACGTTGCGATTGTCCTCCCCCGCCTGATTGGCGCAGCCGAATACCACGTCGGCGATGCCTTCGGGCTCGAGCGACCGGTGTCGCAACAGGAGACTCCTGATGACGTGCGCGGCGAGATCGTCGGCCCGGACCGGGGAGAGGGAGCCTCCCAGGCTGCCGATCGGAGTGCGTACGCCATCGATGAGGTATGCGTGGCCCATGGGATCGTCCGGCTTTCGCTTTGGCCTAACTTACGGAGCGGTGCTAATTTATATCGCTTTCTCCCGGATCGGCACCGCATGAGTGAGGACAGCGTCCTGTTCGAGGCGCGGGACGGGGTGGCCTTCATCACCCTGAACCGCCCCGGCGTGCTCAACAGCTTCGATTCCGCCATGTCCGCCCGCATGCAGGCGGTGCTGGCCGACGTGGCCGCGGACCGGAGCCTCCGCGCGGTCTACCTGACCGGCGCCGGCCGGGCCTTCTGCGCCGGCCAGGATCTGGCCGAGGCGGCCCCCAAGGACGGGCCCCGGATGACCGATTTTGCCGGCCACGTGCGAACGATCTACAACCCGATCGTGCTGGCCATCCGGCAGCTGGAGAAGCCGGTGGTCTGTGGCGTGAACGGAGTGGCGGCCGGCGCCGGCGCCAGCCTGGCGCTCGCCTGCGATCTCGTCATCGCCGCGGAAGAGGCCTGCTTCATTCAGGCCTTCATCAAGATCGGCCTGGTGCCCGACACCGGCGCGTCGTATTTCCTGCCCCGCATCGCCGGCATGGCCCAGGCAGCCGCGTTGATGATGCTGGGGGAGCGTCTCCCGGCGCCTCGCGCGCTGGAGCTCGGCATGATTTACAAGACCTGCACCCTGGATCAGCTCGAGACCGTGGGCACCGGCCTCGCGGCGCAGCTCGCCACCCAGCCCACCTACGCCCTGGCGCTGATCAAGCAGATGCTCAACGCCTCGCCCCACAACACCCTCGCGCAGCAGCTGGAAATGGAGGCCGCCTACCAGGGCCGCGCCGCCGCCAGCGCCGACTATGAGGAGGGGGTGGCGGCATTCCTCGAGAAGCGGAAGCCCGCCTTCACGGGACGCTGACGTGCCCGCACTCACCCGGGAGGCCACGATCGGCGTGCTCGGCGCCGGCGCGATGGGAAGCGGCATCGCGCAGGTGGCGGCCGCGGCCGGCCATCGGGTCATGGTCACCGACGCCCGGGCCGAGACGCTGGAAGCCGCGGCGGATCGGCTGGCCAGGACGCTGGCCCGCGCGGTCGAGAAGGGTCGCATGGAGGCCGCCGCATCCGCCGAGCTCCAGGAACGGATCACCTGGGCACCCGGGGCCGCGGGGGAGCTGTCCCTGTTCCGCCACTGCGACCTGGTGATCGAGGCCATCGCCGAAGACCTGCGCGCCAAGCAGGCCGCCTTCAGCGGCCTGGAAGCGGTGGTGGGAGATGCCTGCATCCTGGCCACCAATACTTCGTCCCTCTCGGTCACCGCCATTGCCGGCGCATGCCGGCTGCCCGAGCGGGTCGTGGGGCTCCACTTCTTCAACCCGGCGCCCCTGCTCCCCCTCGTCGAGGTGGTGCCCGGACTCACCACCGCGCCCGGAACCGCCGCCGTGGCCAAGGGCACCATGGGCCTCTGGGGCAAGACCGCGGTCTCGGCCGCCGACACTCCGGGCTTCATCGTGAACCGGATCGCCCGCCCCTTCTATGGAGAGGCGCTGCGCATCTTCGAGGAGGGCATCGCCGACAAGCCCACCATCGACTGGGCCATGAAGGACCTGGGCGGGTTCCGCATGGGGCCGTTCGAGCTGATGGACCTGATCGGCAACGACGTCAACCTGGCCGTGACCAACTCGATCTTCGCGGCCTTCCACTACGATCCGCGCTACAAGCCGTCGGTCACCCAGCAGCGCCTGGTGGAGGCCAACCGGCTGGGCTGGAAGACCGGCCACGGCCACTATGAATACCGGGACGAAGCGGTCATGCCGCCCCCGGTGCGTGACCCGGTCCTGGGCCGGCTGGTGGTGGACCGCATCCTCGCGATGCTGATCAACGAGGCGGCCGACGCGCTGTTCTGGAACGTGGCCGCCGCGGACGACATCGAGCTCGCGATGACCAAGGGTGTGAACTACCCGAAGGGTCTGCTGCACTGGGCCGACGAGCTCGGCGGGGCCGCCGTGCTGGCCCGGCTGACCGCGCTCCAGGAGGAATACGGCGAGGACCGCTATCGCCCGAGCCCCCTGCTCCGCCGCATGGCCCGCGAGGGAAGGCGATTCTACCTGTGACCGACGTACAGCGGCGGGCCGAGCGGATCGTCTCCGGCATGCTGGCCAAGGACGAGTTCAGCCGGTGGCTGGGGCTCGAGGTGAGCGAGCTCGCCCCGGCGCGGTGCGTCTGCCGCATGGTGGTGCGGGACGAGATGGTCAACGGGTTCGGGGTGGCCCACGGGGGGATCGTCTTTTCCCTGGCCGACAGCGCCTTCGCCTTCGCCTGCAATACCCAGGGCCGCATCGCCATGAGCATCGAGAACGCCATCACCTACCCGCGGCCGGTCCACGCGGGAGACCGGCTCACCGCCGTGGCCTCCGAGGAGAGCGCCTCGCGGCGGCTCGGGTTCTACCGGGTGGACGTCACCAACCAGCGCCAGGAAACGGTGGCCCTGTTCCGGGGTACCGTCTACAAGACTTCCCAGGAGCACCCGTAAGTGACCGCCACCGAGTCCTTGCACGCCGCCAAAGCCGGCGAGGCCGTTTCCTGGGAGCGCGTGCTCTACCACACGCTGATCTCCCGGTTCCTCGACGATACCGAAGAGCAGCGGCTGGTGCCCGAGAAGAAGGTCCTCTACCAGTTCTCGGCCCGCGGCCACGACGTGGCCCAGCTCATCCTGGGCCAGCACCTGACCCACCCCCACGACGGCGTGGGGGCCTACTATCGCTCCCGGCCCCTGCTGCTCTCGCTGGGCCTGTCGGTGGCGGACGCCTTCGCGGGGCCGATGGCCCGGTCGGGAGGCTTCAGCGACGGACGCGACATCGGCGTGGTCTGCAACCTCCCCAGCGAGGCCGGCCCGGTGGTGCTCCCGATGTCGGGCGACGTCGGCTCCCAGTACACCCCGACCGCCGGCTGGGCCCAGGCCATCACCTATCACCGCGACGTGCTCGAGGATCCGGCCTACCGCGGCGCCATCGGTTGCGTGTTAGGAGGGGAAGCCTCCGTGGCGACCAACGGCTTCTGGTCGGCGCTCACCATGGCCACCACGCTGGGCCTGCCGATGGTGTTCTACATCGAGGACAACGGCTACGGCATCTCGGTGCCGGGCCGGTTCCAGACTCCCGGCGGCGACATCGCCGCGAACCTCGGGTCGTTCCGGAATCTCCTGGTCAAGGCCGGCGACGGGACCGATCCCGCCGAGGCGGTCCGGCTGATCGGCGAGGCGGTGGGTCACGCGCGCCTCGGCAACGGCCCCGCGCTGGTGCGGCTCACCCTGCCGAGACTGTCGGGACACTCGGGCCAGGACACCCAGGCCTACAAGGATCCCGGACTGGTGGAGCGGGAGCGTACCGCGGATCCCTTGCCGCGGCTGTACCAGTTTCTCCGGGCCGGCCGCCTCACCGCCCCGCAGATCGCCGACGTGGAAGCGCGGGCGCGGCGGGACGCCGAGGCGGGACTGGCCGAGGCGCTGGCGCGGCCCGAGCCGGCCACCTTCGGGGTGACCCGCTTCCGCACCTCCGAGGTGGATGCCGCGGGGAATCCGGTGCTCCAGCGCCGCGGAGGACTGGCACCGTCGGGGCACCGCTTTCCCGCCTCCAGCGACACCCCGGCGCCCGAGGGGGCCCGCATCAACCTGCTCACCGCCGTCCGCCGCACCCTCGAGGCCGAGCTGCGCAGCAATCCCAGGCTGCTGATCTTCGGCGAGGACGTCGGGCCCAAGGGCGGCGTGCATGCCGCCACCCTCGGGCTCCAGGACGCCTTCGGCGACAAGCGGGTGTTCGACACCTCGCTGTCGGAGGAAGGCATCATCGGGCGCGCGGTGGGCATGGCGATCGCCGGCCTGATGCCGGTCCCCGAGATCCAGTTCCGCAAGTACGCCGACCCCGCCACCGAGCAGCTCAATAACTGCGGCACCATGCGCTGGCGCACCAACAACCGCTTCGCCGCCCCGATCGTGGTGCGGATGCCGGGCGGCTACGCCCCCAAGTGCGGCGACCCCTGGCACAGCGTCAACGGAGAGGTGACCTGGGCCCACGCCGTGGGTTGGCGGGTGGCGATTCCCTCCAACGCCGAAGACGCGGTGGGCCTGCTCCGCAGCGCCATGCGCGGCAACGACCCGGTCATCTTCTTCGAGCACCGGGCCCTGCTCGACGGCACCTGGGCCCGGCGGCCCTACCCGGGTGACGAATTCGTGGTGCCGTTCGGCCGGGCGCGGACCATCGTGGAAGGTGACAAGCTCACCGTGGTGACCTGGGGCGCGATGGTGGAGCGGTGCGAGGCGGCCGCGAAGGAGTGCGGCTACGCGGTCGAAGTGCTGGACCTGCGCACCATCGCCCCCTGGGATCGCGAGGCGGTGCTCGCGTCGGTCCGGAAGACCCGGCGCTGCCTGATCGTGCACGAGGACACCCTCACCGCCGGGTTCGGCGCGGAGGTGAGCGCCGTGGTGGCGGAACAGGCGTTCCTCAGCCTGGACGCGCCGATCCAGCGCATGGCCATCCCCGACGTGCCGACCCCGTACAACGTGGCGCTGATGAACGCGATCCTGCCGCAGGTGCCGGACATCGCGGCGCGGATGACCGAGCTGATCGAGTTCTGATCCGCTCCTCGAGAAAGGACACTCGTCCAATGCTTTCCTCTCGCAGCCTCGGCGCTGCCGGCATCCTCGCGCTGGTCCTCCTGACCGGCGCCCGACCCCACCCGCAGTCGGGACGCGGGCTGATGCACGGATATGTGGCCTTCGACGACCTGTCGTACAACCAGGTGGCCGAAGGCGCCATCAAGGCCAGGGTCGAGCTCAAGGGCAGCACCGAGTTCAACCACAGCGTCTACACCGTGGAAACCGATCGCCACGGCTCCTACGACATCCCGGGCATCGGCATGGGAGAGTACACCCTGCGAATCACCGCGCCGGGGCATCGGCCCTACCAGATCGAGCTCTACATTCCCTCGGACTTCGAGTGCCGGCTGGCGGTGATGCTCAAGAAGGGCGGGTCGTAATGGCCGATCTGACCGACATCGTTCTGCCCACGGACCAGACCGAGGGCACCACCAACACCGTCGGCAAGTGGTTCAGGGCGGTGGGTGACCCGGTCGCCCTCAACGATCCCCTCCTCGAAATCATCACCGACAAGGTGACGGTGGAGATCGCGGCCCCCGCCGCCGGCGTGCTGGTCGAGATCCTGAAGCCGGAAGGGGAGAGCGTGGAGCCGGGGGACGTGGTGGGCCGGATCGGGGACGCCGCGGCGAGCGCGCCGGGGCGGACCGCGGAATCCGCGCCGAGCGCCCCCGTCCCGTCCTCCCGTCCTCCTGCCCTTCCGTCCTCAGAGGAGCTGTCCCCGGCGGTGCGCCGTCTGATCCAGGAGCACGGCCTCGACGCCTCGCGGATCACGGGCACCGGACGGGGCGGCCGCATCTCGGTCCAGGATGTGGAGCGTCACCTGGCCGGCCAGGGTGCGCCCCCGGCCTCCCGGCCTTCCGGACTCCCGTCCCGGATGGTGCCCCACTCCGCCATGCGGAAGAGCATCGCCGAGCACATGGTGCGGAGCGTCGCCACAGCCCCGCACGTCACCGCGGTGTTCGAGGCCGACCTGTCCCGCGTGCTGGCGCACCGCGAGGCCCGGGGCAAGACCGCCACGCTCACCGCCTACTTCGTCCGCGCCACCGTCGCGGCGCTCCAGGCGGTGCCCGAGGCCAACAGCCGGTGGCACGATGCGGGGCTCGAGCTCTTCGAGGTCTGCAACATCGGCATCGCCACGGCGCTCGAGTCGGGCGGCCTGATCGTGCCGGTGCTGCACGGCGCCCAGGACCTCGACCTCGCGGAGACCGCCAGCCGCCTGGCCGACCTCACCGCCCGGGCCCGCGCCGGCAAGCTCGAGCCGAAGGAAGTGCAGGGCGGCACCTTCACCATTTCCAATCACGGGGTCAGCGGATCGCTCCTCGCCGCGCCCATCATCATCAACCAGCCCCAGTCCGCGATCCTCGGCGTGGGCAAGCTGGAACAGCGGGTCAAGCCCGCGGGCACGGGCTTCGCGGCCCGACCGATGCTGTACGTCTCCCTCACCATCGATCACCGGGTCCTGGACGGCTTCCAGGCCAACGCGTTTCTCTCCGCCTGGGTCGAGGCCATCGAGCGATGGAGCTGACCGCGCCGAAGGTGCAGGGAGTGCAGGACGTCCGGACGCCCGCGCTGGTGATCGACCTGGACGCGGTGAGCGACAACATCACCGCCACGCTCGGCCTGATGGGCGGCCGGGCCGATCGGTGGCGGCCCCACCTCAAGACGGCCAAGCTCGCGCTGGTCATGCGCGCCCTGGTGGACCGCGGCGTGCGCCAGGCCAAGTGCGCCACCACGCTGGAGCTGGAGACGGCCTGCAAGGTCGGATTCTCGGATGTGCTGCTGGCCTACCCGGTCACCGAGCCGCAAGCCGGGATGGTACGCCGCATCGCCGGCGCCTATCCGGCCGTGAAGGTCTCGGTGCTGGTGGAGGACCCGGCGATGCTCGCGGCCTTCCGCGGCTCCCCAATCGGCATCTTCATCGATCTCAATTCGGGGATGGACCGCACCGGCATGCTGCTCGACGGGTACGGGCAGATCCTGGCGCTCGCCATGGAAATCGGCGCGGCCCGGCTGCGCTACGCCGGGCTGCATTTCTACGACGGCCACGCCAACGCGTTCGCGCCGGAGGACGCCGAGCGCCGGGTCCACGCGGGTTACGACCGCTTGCTGGACCTGGTCGAGCGGCTCCGGGCGGACGGGATCCCCACGCCCGAGGTCGTGACCGCCGGGACGCCCGCCTTCCCCCACGCGCTGCGCTACCGCCGCTTCGCGGACGCGGGCGTGATCCACCGGAATTCGCCGGGAACCGTGGTGTACAACGACCGGAAGAGCCTGACCCAGCTTCCCGCCGGCGCGGGGTACCGTCCCGCGGCGCTGGTCCTGAGCACGGTGGTGAGCAATCCCGGCCCGGGCCGCTTCTGCGCCGACGCCGGCCACAAGGCGGTGTCCGCCGACGCCGGGATCCCCACCTGCGAAGTGCTGGGCCACCCGGAGTATCAGCCGCGCCAGCCCAACGAGGAGCACCTGCCGGTGGACGTCCCGGCCGGCGCGCGGGTCCCGGCGCGCGGCGAGCTGCTCTGGCTCCTGCCCAGCCACGTCTGCCCCACGGTCAACAACTTCGACCATGCGGTGATCGTCGCGGGCGGCGCGATCCGGGGCATCGAGCGGGTCACCGCGCGCGGCCGCCACAGCCCGCTGGAGTAGCGGCACACTTCCCACCACGTCTGAAAACATCCTAAAGCAGCCCCGGATGCCGTGAGCCCGGACCGGGTTGACGGTGGCCGCGGCGCCTTGTACATTACTATATGGTTATGCAACTGAAGGGTTATGAGCGACTGGATCCCCGGCGCCTCGACGCGGTCTTCGCGGCGCTCGCCGATCCGACCCGGCGGGCCATCCTGGTCCGGCTGGCCTCGGGCGAGGCATCGGTGGCGGAGCTGGCCGAGCCGTTCGATATGAGCCAGCCGGCGGTCTCCAAGCACCTCAAGGTCCTGGAACGGGCCGGCCTGGTGTCGCGCGGCATCGATGCGCAGCGCCGGCCCCGCCGGCTCGAGCCCCAGCCGCTCGCGGAGGCCACCCGATGGCTGGAGCGGTACCGCAAGAACTGGGAGGCCAATTTCCAGCGCCTCGATGCTGTCCTCGACGAGCTCAAGTCCGCCCGGAAGAAATCCTCCCACGCCACGCGATAGAGGAACGCCCGATGACGAACCCCGGAAGCCTGAGCGTCTCCACCCCTTCCGACCGGGAAATCGTAATGACCCGCCGCTTCGACGCGCCCCCCGCACTGGTGTGGGAGGCGCTGACCACCCCCGCGCTGATCCGGCGCTGGTTGCTGGGTCCGCCCGGCTGGACCATGACCACCTGCGAGATGGATCTCCGGGTGGGGGGGGCCTATCGCTACGAGTGGCGCAAGGACGACGGCACGGTGATGGGCATGGGTGGCGTGCTTCGCGAGGTCGTCGCGCCGGAGCGCATGACCGCCACCGAGCGCTTCGACCAGCCGTGGTACCCCGGCGAGGGCCTGGTCTCCCAGGTATTGACCGAGCAGGGCGGCAGGACGACCATCACGATGACGCTCCGCTACGAGTCGAAGGAAGCCCGGGACATGGTGGTCAAGTCCGGCGCGGCCAGCGGGATGGAGATGGGCTACCGCAGGCTCGCCGAGCTGCTCGCGGCCACCCGGGCCGCCGGCGGGCGCTAACCGCTCACCCTGCGCACGCGCGGAGAGCTCGGTACCCAGGATCACCCCCTTTCTAAGGACAAATTCGGCCTGTCGTGGCAGATTATTCCCTCCGTGCTGGGCCGCATGATGGGAGACCCGGATCGGGCCCGGGCGGGAAGGGTCGTCCAGGCCATGATGCAGATGAGCAAGCTCGACATTTCCAGGCTGCAGCGGGCCTGCGATCAGGCCTAGGTCGTGAACCGGACCGAAGCGCTGGCGTGGCTCAAGCGGCGGGGCAGCCGGAAAAATGTCGCCGGAATGGCCCGGTACGGCATCAAGGCCAGGCGGGTGTTCGGCGTGTCCATGGGCACCATGCTCACGCTGAAAAAGCAACTGGGACAGGACCACGCCCTCGCGGCGGCGCTGTGGGACAGCGGATGGTATGAGGCGCGCCTGCTGGCGGCCCTGATCGACGACCCCGCCCGGGTCACCCGTCGCCAGATGAATGCGTGGGCCAGGGATTTCGAGAACTGGGCCGACTGCGACACGGTCTGCTTCCATTTGTTCGACAAGACGCCGTACGCCTGGAAGAAGGCCCGCCAGTGGTCGGCCTCGCGCCATGAGTTCGTCAAACGGGCCGCTTTTGCGCTGATCGCGTCCCTGGCGCTCCACGACAAGACCGCTCCGGACCGGGAGTTCCTGGCCTTCCTCCCGCTGATCGAGCGGGGCGCTCGGGATGAGCGCAATTTCGTGAAGAAGGGAGTGAGCTGGGCCCTTCGCTCGATAGGACACCGGGGCCGGGCGCTCAATGCGGCCGCCGTGAAGATGGCCCGGCGGCTGGCCCTCTCGAAGGAAGCCGCGCCCCGCTGGGTCGGGAAGGACGCCGTGCGCGAGCTGACCAGCCCCAAGGTGCGGTCGCGGCTCGCCCGCGTTGGCGGTGTCGATTCCGCTCGACCCCGTTCGTCGCATCAGTAGATCGGGGATCAACCACAGGAGATTTCGCCCATGTTCGGCCTCCGCTACGCCCTCCGAAGTCTTTCCCACGCACGGGGTTTCACCGCCGCCGTGGTCCTGACCCTGGGGCTCGGCATCGGCGCCAACACCGCCATCTTCAGCGTGGTGCGGGGCGTGCTGCTCAAGCCCCTGCCCCACCGGGATGGCGGCCGCCTGGTGTTCCTCCGCCAGTCCATTCAGGGACCGGGAGGGGAGAACATCGCCTTCTCGGTTCCCGAAATCGCCGATTTCCGGGCCGCCTCGAAGACCCTGGGCGGCATCGCGGAGTACTCGCCGATCACCTTTACGATGGTGGAGGGGGGCGAAGCGGTCCGGCTGGACGTGGGCCTGGTCACCGGCAACTACTTCTCGGTGATGGGCCTCTCCCCGGTGCTCGGCCGGGCCTTCGACCAGCGCGACGACGGCCCCGGCGCCGCGCCGGTGATGATGCTGACCTACGACTACTGGCAGAAGCGCTTCGGCGGCGACAGCGCCATCATCGGCAAGGCGCTGCATGTCAACGGAAAGGCGGTACCGGTGGTGGGCGTGCTCCAGGCCGCGCCGGCCTTCCCGCAGCGCATGGACGCGCTCATGAACATGGTGAACAGCCAGCACCACATCTCCGCCATGATGATCACCGGGCGCACCCACCGGATGACCCAGATGATCGCCCGGCTCGCTCCCGGCGCGACGGTGGAACAGGCCCGCTCCGAGGTGCACGCCATCACCACCCGGGTCCACACCGATTTTCCCGAGGCCTACGACGCGGCGTCGGGCTACCAGGTGACCCTCACCCCCTTCCAGGAAGTCCTGGGGCAGAAGGCCCGGCTCACCCTCTGGCTCCTGATGGGCGCCGCGGCCTTCGTCCTGGTGATCGCCTGCGCCAACGTCACCAACCTGACGCTCATGCGCGGGGTGCGCCGGGAGCACGAGCTGGTGGTGCGCGCGGCGCTCGGCGCCGGTACCGGCCGGCTGCGGCGGCTGCTGCTGGCGGAAAACCTGGTGCTGGCGCTGCTGGGCGGCGGGTTAGGGCTGCTCATCGCCTTCGGGGGGGTGGGCATGCTGGTCGCCTTCGCGGCGCGCATGAGCCCCCGCGCCGGCGAGATCCGGTTGGACGGGGTGGTCCTGGCCTTCACGCTGGGACTCACTCTCGTGGTGGCGGTGCTGCTCTCCTACGCGCCCAAGCTCGCCCGGGAGCACGCCCTCGGCGCCACCCTGGCGGCGGGCGGCAAGCGGACCACCGGCGGCGTCCGGCGCCAGCGGCTGCAGCAGACCCTGGTGGTGGCCCAGATCGCGGTGTCGGTCGTGCTCCTGACCGGCGCCGGCCTCCTGACCCGAACCATGCAGCGGCTCAGCGTGGTGGACACCGGCCTCACCCGGGGCAACGCCCTCACGGTCCAGGTGCCGCCCGATTACACCCAGCCCCACGATGCCGCGGTGGCGCTCTACGAGCGGATCCAGAGCCAGGTCGCCGCGCTCCCCGGAGTCGAGAGCGTGGGGCTCGGTTCGACGGTGCCGCTCCGCTCCGAGCAGTTCGCCCTCGACATCAAGGCCGAGGGTCGTCCCGTGGCCCCGGGCGAGCCGCAGCCGCATGCCGAGGGCCGCACCGCCAGTCCGGAGTACTTCAAGACCGCGGGCATCCCGCTGCTCAAGGGCCGGGAGTTCTCCAGCACCGACCGGCTCGGGACCGGTCTCGTCGTGATCCTCAACAAGACCCTCGCGGACCGTCTCTTTCCCGGCCAGGATCCGATCGGCCGGCGGGTGGCCTGGACCGGCGAGGTGCTCAAGTTCATCGGCGTGTCGGGCGAGTGGCGCACCGTGGTCGGCGTGGTGGGAGACACCAAGGACGGGGGGCTGGACGCCGAGCGGGTGCCGGTGCTGTTCGCGCCCTTCGCCCAAGCCGAGGTGTTCGGGAGCAGCCTGGTCATCCGCACCGCCGGCGACCCCGCGTCGCTCGCGGGCACCGTCACCCGTGCCGTGCGGGGGGTCGCTCCCGAGCAGCCGGTCGAGCAGGTGCTCACGCTGGATCAGATCCGGGACGAGAGCGTGGCCCCGCGCCGGCTCAACGCCCTGCTGGTGGCCTCGTTCGGCCTGCTGGCGGTGCTCATCGCCGCGGTGGGGATCGCGGGCGTGCTGGCTTTCTCGGTGAGCGCCCGGACCAACGAGATCGGGATCCGGATGACCCTGGGCGCCGATGCCTCGAAGGTGCAACGGATGATCCTGGGCGAGGGCGGCGTGCTGCTGGCGGTGGGCCTTGCACTGGGAGTGACCGGCGCTCTGCTGCTGTCCCGGCTGATCCGCGGGCTGCTCTTCGGCGTGGCCCCCCACGATCCGGTGACCCTCGGGGCGGTCGCGTTCCTGATGGCGGCCATCGGCATCGCGGCGTGCTGGATTCCCGCCGCGCGGGCCGCCCGCATCGATCCGGGCATCGCGATCCGGGCCCAGTAGGGAGGAACCCATGAAGAGGTTTGCGACGGTCGCCGAGTACCTCCGCGCCGTTCCCGCCAAGCCGCGGGCCGCGCTCCAGAAGCTCCGCAAGACCATCAAGACGGCCGCGCCCGGCGCGGTGGAGGTCATCAGCTACGGGATGCCGGCTTTCAGGCACCAGGGGCGGATCCTGGTCTACTATGCCGCGTTCCGGGACCACTGCAGTCTCTTCCCGGCGAGCAACGCCGTCATTGCCGCGCACCAGACCGATTTGAAGCCGTTCGAAACGTCCAAGGGGACCATCCGGTTCGCCCCGGAGAGGCCGTTGCCGGCCACCCTGGTGAAGAAGATGGTCAAGGCGCGAGTCCGCGAGAACGAGGCGAGGTCGGCCAAGCGGCCGTAGCAATCCTGGACGGGTCACATCCAGGGGACGGTACCAGGGTATCCTCCACCAGCCTGTGGAGGACCATCTGATGACCGCACTGTCCGTTCCCGCTGGCCTGGCCGCTCCGGGTCTCTTCCTGGCCGCAGTCGTCGGTCAACCATTGGCCGCTCAGGGCCCTGGCCTTAGCGCCGGCATCGGCGTCTATCGCGCCATCGCCACCTATGAGGGTTACCAGGATCCCGGAGTCGGGGGAGAGCTGGTCGGACAATGGGGTTTTCGTTCGGGGCTGGTGCTGGGTCTCGGCGGGCGCGCCATCGGCTTTCAGGATGGACCGCGCCTGTCGGCGTTCGCGGAGGCCGGGTATGCGCCGGCTCCCGCCCTACCCCGCCGAATCCAGCCGGTCATCGGGGGCCGCCTGGGTCCGTTTGTCGATGATATCCGCGGCGATCCACTGATCGGGCTGGAAGCGGGAGTGAAGGCGGGCGGCGCTCTGGCCCTCAGCGGTGGAGTCAGTCTGACGCTCACCGGCGACCTGACCCTGGTGGTCACGAGCAACGACTATCGGCCGTTCAGGAGGCGCCGGTTCGGTCCCGGCCTGATGCTCGGTGTGACCTTCCATTGAAGGAGTGACCGACGTTCTCCTGCAACGGCGGACTCGCCGTCAGGCGGCGGCCGCACCCCGCAAGAACTCCAGGATCGGCGCAGCGGCGGGGCAGGACTGTCGATACCGGGAGCCTTCGTTCGTCGTCTGAGTAGAGCCGAGGCAGGACCGGCCGATTCCGTCCGGATCCGGGCTCTTCACTCTCCGAATGGAGCACTCAGCAATGCGGTTCCTGACGATCTACCAGGCCAGCGAGAAACTGACCAAGCGCAACGAATCCGGAGGGCCGCCCGACCCGGAGGAAATGGCCCGCATGAACGCCCTGATCGAGGAAATGACCCGGGCAGGTACGCTGGTTTCGACCGAAGGATGCAAGCAGAGCGCCAAAGGCGCCCGGGTGCGGCAACGGGACGGCAAGGTGACCGTGACCGACGGGCCCTTCACCGAGAGCAAGGAGCTGATTGCCGGCTTCGCGATCATCAGCGCGAAGTCCAGGGACGAAGCGGTCGCGCTGACGCGGAAGTTTCTGAGTGTGGCTGGGGACGGCGAGGTCGAGATTCGCGCGCTCTACGAGGAGTCCGACTTCGCTTCCTAGAAGCTCTTGAAGTGCTCGAACGGCTGGCGACAGGCGTGGCAGAGGTGGAGGGACTTGCAGGACGTCGGACCGAACTCGCTCTCGAGCGACGTATTGGCGCTCCCGCAGTAGGGACAGGCCACGTTGCGGACCGTGGCGCCCAGCGGCACCAGCTGTTGGGCGGACAGGTGCCCGGGCGGCGCGATCCCGTAGGCCCGGAGCTTTTCCCGGGCCGGCTCGCTCATCCACTCGGTGGTCCAGGCGGGGGCATATTCCGTCTTGAGGGTGACGCGGTCGAATCCGCCGGCCTTGAGCGCCGACTCGATGTCCTGTTCCATGGCGTGGAGCGCGGGGCATCCCGAATAGGTGGGGGTGATGGTGACGGTGACGTCTCCACCGGCAACCTCCACCTGGCGCACCACGCCCAGCTCGACCACGGAGAGGACCGGCACCTCGGGGTCCTTGACGGATTCGAGGATTTCAAGCGCCCGCGCCTGCGCGGGCGTCCCGGATCCTGAATCCTGAATCCTCGATCCTACCATTTGGCCCCCGGATGGCTCCGAGCTACGATCTGCATTTCCGCCAGCAGGTGCCCCAGATATTCGGTGTGAAGCCCCTGCCGTCCGCGCGACATGCGCATCGGGCCGGCGGGAATCGTGAGGGTGGCGCGCGTCGCCACGTCGCGTACCATCGCCTCCCACGGCCCCCGGAGCGGCTCGAGATCGGGCACCACCCCGCGTTTCCGGAGCACCGCGTCCACCTCGTCCTGCCAGGCGAGCTCTCCGGTCCAGGGCCACAGCTCGTCCAGGGACGCCTGGATCCGCCGGTGGCTCTCCTCGGTCCCGTCACCCAGCCGCAGCACCCACTCGCTGCTGTGGCGCACGTGGTAGCGGGTTTCCTTGAGCGCCTTGGCCGCGACGGCCGCCAGCTCGGCATGGCTCGACGTTGAGAGGGCCTCGAGGTGGTGAAAGGCCCACGCGGAGACCAGGAACTGCCGGAGGATGGTGAAGCCGAAGTCCCCCGGGGGCAGCTCGGCGATCGAGACATTCCGGAACTGGTTTTCGTCGCGCCAGTACGCCAGCGCGTCCTCGTCCCGGCCCCGCCCCTCGGCCTGGCCCGCCAGGCGCAGGAACATGGTGGCCTGGCCCAGCAGATCGAGGGCGATGTTGGCGGTGGCGATGTCTTCCTCGAGGACCGGCCCGTGCCCGCACCATTCGGACAGCCGGTGGCCCAGCACCAGGCGATCGTCGCCCAGGCGCAGGAGGTACTCGGTGAGCGCCGCGTCGGGGCCGCTCATTCGGCCTTGGTCCCCCGCGGCACCTTGTAGAACTGCGGGTGGCGGTAGGGCTTGTCGTTACCGGGATCGAAAAACGGGCCCGCGTCCTCCGGGCTCGACGCGGTGATTGCTTCGCTGGGCACCACCCAGATGTTGACCGCCTCGCCCCGGCGGGTGTAGACGTCCCGCGCGTTCTGCAGCGCCAGCTCCGCGTCGGGCGCATGGACGCTGCCGGCATGCTCGTGGGGCGCGCCGTGTCCCGCCTGGGTAAAGACCTCCCAGAGCCTCACGCCGCCTCCCGGCCCCGCGCGGCGTGCTTGGCGGCATACGCCTCCGCCGCGTCGCGCACCCAGGCGCCCTCGGCGTGGGCCTGATTGCGGGCGGCCAACCGCTCCCGATTCATCGGACCGTTGCCGGAGATCACCTGGTGGAACTCGTCCCAGTCGATCGGTCCGGTCTCGTAGTCTCCCGTCTCGGGGTTCTTTCGGAGCAGCGGGTCGGGAATCGAGAGGCCGATCGCGTCGGCCTGGGGTACCGTGAGGTTGACGAACCGCTGGCGGAGCTCGTCGTTGCCCTTCTGCTTCACCTTCCAGCGGAGCAGCTCGGCG
Source organism: uncultured Gemmatimonadales bacterium (assembly GCA_963762545.1). Taxonomy (GTDB): domain Bacteria; phylum Gemmatimonadota; class Gemmatimonadetes; order Gemmatimonadales; family GWC2-71-9; genus JABFSM01. The sequence goes on from CAVXLC010000008.1 coordinate 225,134, forward strand.
CTGTTGGGGCTGTCCTTGTCGGAGGGGCCGAACATCATGAGGGAGGGCCACCACCACCGATTGAGCGCGTCCTGTGCCATCGCCTTCTGGGCCGGCGTACCGGCGGCCAGCGTGGCCATGATCTCGTAGCCCTGCCGCTTGTGGAAGTTCTCTTCCTTGCAGATCCGGACCATCGCCCGCGCATAGGGGCCGTAGGAGGCGTGGGCCAGCATCGTCTGGTTCACGATGGCGGCGCCGTCCACCAGCCAGCCGATGGCGCCCATGTCGGCCCAGGTGAGGGTCGGATAGTTGAAGATGCTGGAGTACTTGGCGGTCCCCGCCAGGAGCTGGTCGATCAGATCGTCCCGGTCCACCCCCAGCGTTTCGGTGCCGCAGTAGATGTAGAGACCGTGGCCGGCTTCGTCCTGCACCTTGGCCAGCAGGGAGATCTTCCGGCGGAGGCTCGGCGCGCGGGTGATCCAGTTGCCCTCGGGCAGCATGCCGACCACCTCGGAATGGGCATGCTGGGACATCATGCGCACCAGCTGCTTCCGGTAGCGCTCCGGCATCCAGTCCTTGGGCTCGATCGTTTCGCCCCCGGCGATGCGGGCCTCGAAGGCGGCACTGCGGGCGCTGTCGTCTGTTGGGCTCATTCCGGTATTCCCCTTCCGATCCGCTTACTCGGCAAGCACTTACGGTATATTGGAATATAGCTCCGATGGACCCTAACAGCATAAGGATTGGCCCGTGAGCGAGCCCAAGGCGGATCCCTCGATGCTCGAGGCCGGAACGGTGGAGGTCGGCGCCACCGGCGGCGTGACGACGGTGCGGTTCGGGCACCCCAAGAGCAACTCGCTGCCGGGAGCGCTGCTGGCCCGGATGGCGGAGGCGATCACCCGGGCGGGGGCAGATCCGGCCACCCGGGTCGTGGTGCTTCGGAGCGAGGGCACCGGGGCCTTCTGCGCCGGGGCGTCGTTCGACGAATTCAAGGCGGTGCGCAACCGGGCGGAAGGGACCCGGTTCTTCTCGGGATTCGGCCAGGTCATCCTGGCGATGATCCGGTGCCCCTGCTTCGTGGTAACCCGGGTGCACGGCAAGACCGCGGGGGGCGGGATCGGATTGGTGGCGGCGTCGGATTACGCCCTGGCGGTGCCCGAAGCGGCGCTCAAGTTGAGCGAGCTTGCGGTGGGCATCGGCCCCTTTGTGGTGGGGCCGGTCATCGAGAAGAAGGTCGGTCTGGCTGCGTATTCCGCCATGGCGGTGGACGCGGACTGGCGCAGCGCGGAATGGGCCCGGGGAGTGGGACTGTACTCGGAGGTGCTGGATACCGTGCCGTCGCTGGATTTCCGGGTCGGGGAATTCGCGCGGAAGCTGGCGGGGTACAACCCCGACGCGGTGAAGCGTTTGAAAGAGCTCTTCTGGGCGGGAACCGACGGCTGGGCCGAGTTGCTGGCCCAGCGGGCGGAGATCAGCGGGACGCTGGTGCTGGGGGAGTACACCCAGCGGGCCATCCGCGGAGGCACGTGAGCCCCTGCCCCGACTGCAGCGCACCCTTCGAAGGCCGAGAGGGATGCGACCGCGCCTTTCACGAGCTGGGTGCGCGGGCGATGTCGGACGCCAGATTCGGGTACCGGAGGCGCGCCGTGGTCGATGCGTACTGCCTCCAGCATCCGGCGTACATTCTCTCACTCAAGTCGTTCGCCGCGCATCTCTGCGGCCTGTGCGCCGCGGTGGAGCGGACGGCGGACCCCCGCGCCGAGCGGGCGGTGTGGAGCACTCTCAGGATTCCGCCGGATGCCCGGAAGCCAGAGCTGCCCGCGGTGCGCGGCACGGTCACGGTGGCGAGTGTGTATCATGCCGTCACGCCCGAGACCTTTCGCCAGGCCGTGGACGCGTGGATCGCCGATGTATGGAACGCGTGGGGTGGGCATCACGACCTGGCCCGGACCTGGCTGGACTATTCGATCGCGCAACCGGTGAGTCGCAAGCGCTGAGCGGGTGGAGCGCCGACCCGGCTGGCCGCGCCGTCTACCGAACGATATGTTGGCCGGCGCCGGATTCGATTTTCCTCCATGCCTATCGGGAGGCTCCCATGAGACCATCGGCCCGGGTTATCTCCCTCATGGCGCTCCTGGCGACCAACGAAATGCGGTTTCTGGGGCCCGACTGGGTGGTCTACCGCAGCACGCTCACCGGTCAGCGAATCCCCAAGGCGGGCGGAGACCCGGTGCCCTTCGAGACGAAGTACTTCGATCTGCTGCACCGGAAGGACGCCGGGGGGGGGAAGTCGTGTACCAGGCCTGGAGCGACAACCGATGACCCGACCACGTGCGCACGGTGGCCGCACCCGGCGTCGCCCACCACAAATTCGCCCGGCGGTAGGGACCGGCGTTCGGTGCTCGGCTCAATCGGGCGGATGCACCGTCAGGGCGACCGCGGCAAACGCGGCGGTCGGAGTCGAGCCACCCCCGGCGTCGACCGAGCCGACCAGCCATTGCTGCGCACCAGCGGGTACCTTCACCGCGGTGTAGATCGTCGCGCCGGTGACTCGCACACCGCCCCTCGGTAACCCGGGACCCAGCAGCAGATAGGATACCGCGCCACGTACCGGCTTCCAGGCGAGCCGGACTTCGCCGGGAGCAGTCTCCGCCGCGGTGAACCCCGCCGGATTGGCGAGCCCCATCGGGGGGTTGGCTCCGCTCGCTGCGGCCCCGGCCGCTCCTCCGCCCGCGGCGACACCGCCCGCCGCCGCGCCTCCCGAGAGACCCGGAGCGCCCCCGGCACCGGCCCCACTCGCCGCACCCGCCGCACCCGCCGCACCCGCCGCACCACCGGCGGCGGCAACCCCGCCCGCCGCCTTGGCTCCGGTTGCAAGTCCTCCGCTGGTCGCTGCCCCGGCCCCGGCCCCGGCCGACGCACCGGGCGCACCTGCTGCAGCCCCGGCGGCTCCCCCGCCCGCCGCGGCTCCTCCCGAGATAGCCGCTACCCCCGCAGCACCGGCCCCACTCGCTGCACCAGCAGCACCCGCCGCACCCGCCGCACCCGCCGCACCCGCGGCGCCTCCCGTCGCCGCGGCCGCTCCCGCCGCCCCGGCACCCGCTACGCCACCGGCACCGCCGGCGGCCCCAGCGGCCCGACCGGCGTCAACCGGAGGACTGAATTGCAGGTCGTTGTAGCCGAAAGCGCCATCGGGAAACCGCACCGTGACCCGGTACACGTACACGCCAGCCTCAGGAAGCGGCGTGTCGGTCCAGGAACCACCGGCGAGGCGTGCGGAACTGTTCCGGCAGCAGTTCGGCTGATCCGATTTCCAGCGCTCGACCGTGTAGAACGTGGCGCCCTTGAGCAGCCGCCAGGTCACCGTGGGCGATCCGGCCACGATGCTCACCTGGACTCCCAACCTCACGGCCATTTGTGATGCTGCCGGTCTCGCCGTGATGAAGGGTCCACCCAGCAGGACGACCAGCAGGCCCCCGGACCGCGTCAACCAACGCATGAGGCAACTCCCCCGTGATATGTGAGCACCAAGGTACCGGGCGCGCATCAGGCCGCATTCATATCGCTATCACGCCGGAATCACCCGGCTAAAGCGTTGGGCCGGCACTGGTTCGAGGCGCAGCCGCCAGGTTCTGGCATCGGCTCAGGAGCCGGGGGTCGCCGATCCGCTCGGCCCACCCGGCAAAGGCCGCGGTGGGCCCGCGCCATTCCAGCTCGTCCACGCTGCGAAACAAGGGAGCGTCGGTCCGGAGCGTCGCGAGGCTCTTGAAGAGCAGCGCCCGGTCCCGCTGCTCGCTCAGCGCGTTGGGCGGGAAGGCCTCGAGGGCGCCATACCGATTGAGCAGCCGCGCCGCCGAGACCGCACCGATGCCGGGAAGGCCCGGATAACCGTCCTGGGCGTCTCCTACCAGCGCCAGGTAATCGGGAATCAGGATGGGATCGACCCCGAATTTCTTCCGGACCCCTTCGGCGTTCCGGATTTCCCCGCCCCGCCGGTCCATCTGCACCACCCGATCGTCCCGGACGCATTGGGCGAGATCCTTGTCGTTGGCCCAGATGCAGACCTTCTCGACTCGGGGGTCCCCGCTGGCCAGATGCGCCGCGGACGCGAGCCCGTCGTCGGCCTCCAGCTCGACCATGGGCCACACCGCGATTCCCATCGCGGCGAGCGCCTCCTCCAGCGGAATGAACTGGGCCATGAGCGCGCGCTCGACGCCCTCGGACGTCTTGTAGCCGGGCCAGAGCTCGTTGCGGAAGGATTCGATCACGTGATCGGTGGCGACCCCGAGATGGGTGGCGCCCTGCTCGATCATCCGGAGGATGGAATGAAGCAGCCCGCCCACCGCGGCGAGAGGCAGGTCCTTTCCCTTGTTGGCGCGGCGCTGGCCGTAGAACTGGCGGAACAGCTCGTAGGTGCCATCGAGGAGGTGGACGATCATCGGCCGTCGCTCGTCTCCCTCACATTCGATGAGGCGCACACCGTCATCCCGGGGAGGACCTCATGTTCGTCGGTCACTACGGAGTGAGCTTTGCCGGCAAACGGATGGAACCCGCCATTCCCCTGTGGGTGCTCTTCCTGGCGGTCCAGTTCCTGGATGTGTTGTGGGCCCCGTTCATCCTGCTGGGTATCGAGAAGACCCGCATCGTTCCCGGAATCACCGCCTCGAATCCGTTCGACCTGTACTACATGCCCTACACCCACGGCCTGGTGACGGCCCTCGCGTGGGCCGTGCTGGCGGGAACCATCGCCCAGGGCATCGCCGGCCGGGCCCACCACCGAGTCGGCATGATCATCGGCCTGGCGGTATTCTCGCACTGGGTGCTCGATTTCATCGTCCACCGTCCCGATCTTCCGCTGTACGATAACACGGCCAAGGTCGGCCTGGGGTTGTGGAACGCGCCGGCAGTGGCCCTCGGCCTGGAAGTCGCGTTGCTCTTCGGCGGCATGTGGCTCTGGCTCGGGGGACGGCTGGCGGCGTCGATGGGGACCGTGATCTTCGGGTTCGTGATGGTCGGAATCCAGGCGTATGTCTTCTTCGGCCCGCCGCCGGCATCGGACCGGTCGTTCGCCTGGACCGCGATCGGGTCCTATGCCGGGTTCGCGCTGGTGATCTGGTGGTTGCAGGATCGCCGCGCCGGCGGAGGTCTCGCGGCGAGAAGTCGACTGCAGCAATAGTCCGCCGCCCGCGGATCACTCGGTGCGGAGCAGCTCCATCGCGGCACCGCGCCCGATTCGCCGGGCCGGCAGCCAGGCGGCCAGGAACGCCATGCCGGCCACCACCAGGCCGACGCCGGCGTAGGTCATCGGGTCGGTCGGCGCCACGCCCTCGAGCAGGCTCACGATGAGGCGCGAGAGTCCCGCCGCGGCCGCCAGGCCGGCGACCAGGCCGACCACCACCGGCTTCATGCCCCCGGTCACCACCCAGCGGAAGATGCGGCGCGGGGACGCGCCCAGCGCGAGCCGGATCGCGTTGTCGCGCGCCCCGATGGCGATCGTGTAGCTCATCAGACCGTAGACCCCCGCGAGCGCCAGCCCGAACGCCACCGCGCCGAAGGTGCCCAGCAGGAGGACGTTGAACCGGGGGCTCACCAGCTCCCGGTCGAAGCGCTCCTCCAGCGTGGTGAAGGCGCCGGTGGTCAGCTCGGGCTCGATGACGCTCAGCCGCTCGCGCACGACGAGCGGGAGATTGGTCCGGTCGCCGCTCGACCGTAGCACCAGGTACGCGCCCCAGCGAGGCTCCTGCCGGTAGGGCCAGTAGATTTCCGGATCGCTCGGCGTGTCGGGATTGAGCGGCGGCACATCGGCCACGACGCCCACCACCGTCATGTGCACGCCATCGCCCTTGCGAATCAGGTCCTGTCCGATGGCCGAAGCGCCGGGGAAGACCCGGTGCGCAAAGGTCTCGTTCACCACCGCGACCCGGGGCGCGCCGAATCCGTCATCCGCGGAAAAGTCCCGGCCCGCCGTGAGCGTGAGCCCCAGGGCGGCGAAGTACCCGGGGCTGGCATCGTACCACCGGGCCGTGGTGGCGGTACGCTCCGGCTCGGCGGTGCCGGCGGCCGGCGAGAATTGGTCGAGCTCACGGTCGTTGAGGAGCGGCCCGCCGGAGGTGAGGCCCGCCGACGCGACACCGGGTATTAGCCGGCTGAACTCGAGCACTCTCTGGTAGGCGGCAGCCGCGCCCTGGGCATCTTTGTACCGCTCGTTCGACAGCGAGGTCCAGGTGACGATCACCTTGTCGCGATCGAGTCCGGGCGACCAGCGGAGCAGCGCGGCAAAGCTGCGCAGCACCAGTCCGGCGCCGACCAGGAGCAGGCAGGCCAGGGCGACCTCGGTCGCGATCAGGATCCGCCGGAAGGCCCCGGCCCGGCTGGTAACCCGGGCGCCGGCGGTAACCAGGCCGGCCTGGCCCGCCGCTCCGGCGCGCAGCGCGGGGAAGAGACCGAAGAGCAGCACCGTGGCGAGGGTGGTGACCAGCGCGAAGGCCAGGACGGTGCGGTCCATCCGGATCTCGTCCAGCCGCGGAATCCCAGCCGGCGCCAGGGCCACGAAGAGCCGGGTGCCGGTGGCGCCGAGCCAGAGACCCAGGAGACCGCCCGCCAGCCCCAGCAGCAGGCTCTCCACCAGGACCAGGCGGACCAGGCGCGAGCGTCCGCTGCCCAGCGCGGCGCACACCGCGAGCTCCCGCTCGCGCGCGGCGCCCCGCGCGATCATCAGCCCGGCGACATTGGCGCAGGCGATCAGCAGGAGCACCGCCGCCGCGCCGGCAAAGGTGAGCAGCCGCCGCCGCACCCCGCCGACCACGTCTTCATGGAGTGACGTGGCGGTCACCCGCCATCCGGCATGGCTCACCGGAAACGCCGCGGCCAGATCGAGCTCCAGCCGCCCGAGCTCGGTGCGCACCGCGGCGAGGTCCGCGCCCGGCGCCATCCGCCCGATGACCTCGAAGCCCCTCCAGCGCCGGTTCGACTCCTCGGCGGGGTCGATCGGCAGCGGTACCCAGAACTTCGGCGAGGCGAGTCCGGGAACCTGCGCGCCGGGGCGGAGCACCCCCAGCACGTCGTAGGACTCTCCGTCGAGCTCGAGCCGGCGGCCCACCACGCCGGTATCGGCGCCGTACTCGGTGCGCCAGAAGGCATCGGTCAGCACCACGGTCCGGTTGCGCCCGGGCCCGACCTCGTCCTCCCGGAAGAGCCGTCCCATCGCGGGAGTGAATCCCAGCGCGGCGAAGAGACCCGGTGTCGCCCACCCGCCGGAGACGCTCTCCTTGCCGCCCTTGTCCCTCCGCATGGAAAAGGGCCAGTCCCGCGCGAGCCCCACCGCGCTCAGCATGCGGCTCTGGCGGCCCCATTCCCCGACCGAGTAGGGCGACGCGATGCAGAAACCCTGCACCGACGGATGCACCTCGCACAGCCGCACCAGCCGGTCTGGTTCGGGAAACGGGAGCGGCCGGAGCAGCACGCCCCGCACCGTGCTGAAGAGCGCGGTGGTGGCGCCGATACCCAGGGTCAGGAGCAGGATGGCGGAGAGGGTGAAGCCCGGACTGTGGCGCAGCCGTCGGACGGCGAGGCGCGCATCGAGGGCGATGCCGGAGAGAGCGTGGCGCATGACCCGATCACTCGCATGAGGGGACATACTCTGGACACCCCAAGCTAGCGCGATGTTGCAGGGGGATCGGCTGGGTAAAGGGAGATTCACACGAAATTGCGGAGCCGTTCAGAAAGGGAGCCGGGTCACCTCACCAGGAGCGGGAAGTCCTGCCCGTTCCGGAACACGATGGGATACTGCGGCTGGGCCCGGAAGCGCCGGGATAATTCGGGAATGGTGCGCTCCACTTCACTGGCCAGCGCGCCCACCAGCCGCTCCCGCGGTCCGGCGGAGTCCCGCGCCATGGCGTGCAGCCATGCGTAGGTAAACACCCCGTGGCCCAGCGAGGAGACCTCGGAGGCCTGCTGGTCCGATCCGGTGGCGCTCATGACGAAGACCCCGCTCGCCCGGGCCAGCCGCGCGATGGCCTGCTCCTCCGCGGCGCCGCGCTGGGCAAACGCCGCGATCGCCTGACCCGACTGGCAGGCATCGATCAGCATGAGCTTCTTGCGAGCCGGCACCGCGTCGAACAACTCCTGCAGATTGGCAATGGCGCGCCGGGCGAGTTGCTCCGGATCGCTCATCTGAGTGACGTCGCTGGGCACCAGATAGAACCGGGTGGAGTCGCCCACCGATTCCGCGATGCCGTGCCCGGCGTAGTAGAACACGAAGAGGTCCTGGGGCCTGGCCGAGGCCGCGACTCGCCGGAAGGCCGCCTTGATGGCGAGTCCGGTCGCCGCCGCGTCGTAGAGGGTGTCCACCGACACCTGGCTGAAGATGCCCCGCCCTCCCGCGAGGAGCGAATCGACAAACGCCTTGGCGTCGGGCCGGCCGTAGTTCAGGCTGTACTGGGGGTTCTGATAGGTGTTGATCCCCACCACCACCAGGTGCAGCGTGACGCTGGGCCGGGTACCCGGTACCGTCACCATCACACGGGCCCGCTCCGCTTCGATCCGGGCAGTGGAAAAGGCGGTGGCTTCCAGCGTATTGGTGCCCGGCAGGAGCTCCAGCGCAAAGCACGTCGTGCCGGCGGGACAGCCCTCCCGGGTGACCGCGACCCCGCGGGACGTTCCACCCACCAGGGCCCCGTTGTGATAGAGCCGGATGTCCTCGGCTCCGCCCCCTTCGTCCTTCACCGCCACGGCGACGGTGGCGTTGATGGCGAGGGTATCTCCCATCCGGGGCGACACGATCGAGACCGATGGCGCGAGGCCGAAGCCCTTCCGGATGTCCGGGCCGGCATACGGAGTCCCGGCGCGCACCAGACCGGCCAGCCCCGGGGTATAGAATTTCTCGAAGAATGCATCGAGGCCGATCGTCTTGAGGTTCCGGGCGTAGTGCATCATGCGCATTCCGCCCTCGGTCCCGTCGAACCGGCCATCGGGCACCGCCAGGACCCAATCGCCGGAATCCACCGCGATGCGGCGGAACAGCTCCGCGCCGGTGCCCCCGTCCCAGACCCGCGCCGTGCCATCTTCGCCGGCCGTGAGCAGGTAGCGCCCGTCGGGCGAGAACCCGGCGGACTCGATCAGCCCGGTGTGCCCGGCGAGCTCATGTAGCTCGCGGCCGGACGCCAGATCCCAGACCTGGGCCAGGCCCCCGTAGCTTCCCGTGATCGCGGAGCGCCCGTCGGGAGACACCCGGAGCGATACCATCGAATGCCCGTTGAACCGGCGCAGCTCCTTTCCGGAGGCGGCATCCCAGATCCGCGCGATGCCGCTCCAGCCGGCCGTCACCACGGTGGCCCCATCCGGTGCATACTCGGCGTACCAGTTGACGCCCGAATCTCCATTGAATCGCTGCACTTCCCTCCCCGAGGCGAGGTCCCAGATCCGGGCCGTGGCGTCGGAGGCCGCGGTCAGGACGGACCGGCCGTCGGGGGAGAAGGCGGCGGACAACACGGCCTCGGTATGTCCGGTGAGCCGCCGGACCTCCCGTCCGGTGGCCGCATCCCACACCCGGGCCGTGTGATCCCAGCTCCCCGTGACCACCTGGCGTCCGTCGGGCGAGAACGCCGCGGAGACCACTCGATCGGTGTGGCCCCGGAGTCGCTGGAGCTCGCGCCCCGAGGCCACGTCCCATACCCGGGCCGTGCTGTCCCAGCCGGCCGTCACCGCCTGGCGCCCATCGGGCGAGAACGCGGCGGACTCGACCCATCCGGTGTGCCCGGCAAACCGCTGCACTTCCCGCCCGGACACCGCCTCCCAGACCCGAATCGGGCCGCTCTCACTGATCGTGGCGACCAGCCGTCCATCGGGAGAAAAGGCGGAGTAGCGCAACGACGCGGCGTGGCCGGTGAGCCGCTGCACCTCGTGGCCGGTGGCCGCATCCCAGACCCGGGCCATGCCGTCGTCGCCCGCCGTCACCACGGTGCCGCCGTCTGGTGAGAAGACGGCGGAGGCCATGCCGGCGCTGGATCCAGTGAGGTCGGCCGCCGTCTTGACGAAGCGGGCATCGGCCGACGGTGTGGCCGGTTTCTCTCTGCCGCCGGATCCGGTGAATCGCCGGACCGCCCGACCGGACGCCGCGTCCCATACCTGGACCACGCCGCTGTCGGTGGCCGTCACCACGCTCTTTCCATCGGGTGAGAACGCGGAAGAGCGAATCGCCGGGATGCCGAGTCGCCGCTGCTCGCGCCCGGACGCGGCGTCCCAGATGCGAGCCGAGTTGTCGTAGGCCGCCGTCACCACCGAGCGTCCATCCGGCGCGAACTCGGCGGTAACCACGTAGCCCTGGTGTCCGGTGAGCTGCCGCACCTCGCGCCCGGTGGCCGCCTCCCAGATCCGGGCCGTGCTGTCCCAGCTCGCGGTGATCACGGACGCGCCATCGGGCGAAAAGGCGGCATACTCCACCGCGGCCCGGTGCCCGGTGAATTGCCGCACCAGGCGACCGGAGACCACCGACCAGAGGGCGGCGGTGCCGTCCCAGCTCGAGGTGACGATACTCCCCCCATCGGGGGAGAACCGCGCGGACGTGACGGCACGTCTGTGTCCCTTGAGCTGCCGCACCTCCCGGCCCGTGGCCGCTTCCCAGATCCGGGCGGTGCGATCCCAGCTCCCGGTCACCACCAGCCGCCCGTCGGGGGAGAACGCCGCGGAGACCACGGCATCGGAATGGCCGGTGAGCCGCTGCACCTCGCGCCCGGAGGCCACCTCCCAGATGCGCGCCGAGTTGTCCAGGCTCGCCGTCACCACGTAGCGGCCATCCGGCGAAAACGCGGCGGAGGTCACCGCGCCGGTGTGGCCTTCCGGCGTCACCAATCGCCAGGCCGGAAACGGCTGCGGCGCGGGCCCGGTGGCCAGGCACACGGCAAGCACTACCAGCGCGGGTCGGCGATGCATCGAGATCTCCTGGTCGGCCCCAAATGGAGCACAACTTCGTCCTGGCGACAACGAGGAAGGGCTGGCCGCGCGGGAAACCGCTTTCCCGCCGGCGTCGGATAGCGGAACCCCCAACCGGACCGTATCATTGGTGACTCGGCTTCCCCAACGCTTCCCCGTACCAATTTCGATCTCCCCGGAGAATCGCATCATGAACGCCAGACTCAGATGGCTCGGATTGACTGCCGGTGTCGTGGTTTTGCTCTCCTCCTCCGGCGCGCTGCTCCAGGCCCAGGGCACGCCGAAGCAGGGGAAGGTCGTCTCGACCGCGGCAGTCAAGGGACGCGGGGCCGCGAGTGCCGCCGACGAGAACATCAAGACCCCGCGCGCCGCGAATGATCTGGCGTCGAAGATGCCGGCGCCGCCGACCAAGGGCGGCGCCGCCGCCCGGGGCAGCACCTGCGTGGTGCATGGAGACAACCGCACCGGCCTCTACATCGACTTCTATCTCGATGGAGCGTTCCGGGGCACCGTGGGCCCCTGGGGCGACGGCTACTGGTACGTGGGCTGTGGCGCCACCCGGCTGTACGCCCGCGCCGACTACACCGACGGGACCTACTCGTACTGGGGTCCCACCATGGCCGACGTGGACGGGACGTTCACCTGGCGAGTGCACCCCTAGCGGGAGCCTCCGATCCGGAGCTTTGCACCGTGACGCGATTTCGTAGCGGCGTCGCATTCACCGCACTCGTGACGCTGTCTGCCGGCCTGTTGCCGAGCACGCCCGCCTGGGGTCAGACCAGGCGGGCGTTGTTCATCGGCATCGACCACTATCCGGCCGCCGCACCGAACGCCCCCCGATCCGAGCGGGCGCTGATCACCGATCTCGACGGCGCGGTGAACGACGCCCAGTCCATGCGCGATCTGCTGGAAGCGCGCTTCGACTTCTCTCCCGAGCACGTCCGTCTCCTGAGCAACGCCCAGGCGACCCGCGCCGGAATCCTGGCCGCCATCCAGCGCCTCACCACGGAAGCGGGCCAGGGCGACGTGGTGGTGTTCTACTACGCCGGCCATGGCTCCCAGCGGCGGAATTCGCTCTCCGGAGAGCCGTCCAAGCTGGACCAGACCATCGTCCCCTCCGACGCCAACGGCGGCGGGTTCGACATTCGCGACAAGGAGCTGGCCCGCGCCTTCGACGGGCTCATGGACAAAGGCGTGACCCTCACCCTGATCTTCGACAGCTGCCACAGCGGCTCGATCGTGCGCGGGGTGCCGGTGGTCCGGACCATTCGCTGGGCGGCGGCCGATCCGCGCGATGCCGCCGACTCGACCAACCCGCCCCGGCCGGAGGACCATGGGGCGCTGGTGCTTTCCTCCGCCCAGGACTATCAGACCGCCGGCGAAACCGTGGACGATGATTCCATTCCCACACGGCGTCTTCACCAGCGCGCTGCTCAAGACGCTGCGCAAGGTGCCCCAGGACGAACCGGCGGTGGAGGTGTTCCAGAGCGTCAAGGCCATCATGCAATCCGAGGGCTTGCCGCAGGAGCCGGTGCTCGCCGGCACGCTGGAGCGCCGCAAGCGGGCTCTGCTCGGCGGGGAGCCGGGCGAGGCCGGCCGGACCATCGTAGCGCTCCTCCGGGTGAGGCGGGCCGACACCGTCGAGATGCAGGGCGGCCTGGCGCTGGGCATCCGGCCCGGCGCCGAGCTGGCGCAGATCGCGCCGCCCGCCGGGAAGCAGCCGGTCCGGCTGCGGGTGATCGCCGTCACGGGGCTGAGTCAGAGCACCGCCGTCGCGACCGGTGGGAGCGCCGCCGCGCTACCGCCGGGAACCCAGTTCACCGTCGACGGCTGGGTGGCCCCCACCGGAGAGGCCCTGCGGGTCTGGCTGCCGCCCGCGAGGCTGGGTGTCACCGACCTTGCGGCGGTGGCCACCGAGCTGGCCCGGCTCCGCGGCGCGGAGCGGATCGAATGGGTCGAGGATCCGGTCTCAATGGACGAGAGCGGGGCCCCGCTCTACACCGTACAACCCGGCGCGGCGGGTTGGGAGCTGCTGCCGCCCGCCGGGGCGCCGATCCCCCTGGGCGCCACCATCAGGGCGAGCGAGGTTGCCGCCGCTATCCACCGGCAATCGAACGAACCGGTGCGGCTCCTGGTGCTGCTCCCGCCATCGACCGAGCTTCGGCAATCGCTGCACGCTAGTAAGGCCGGGGCCCAGAGCGCGGTCCAGCAGGTGACCGACAAGGCCGGGGCCCAGTACCTGCTGGTCGGCCGGGTCGGCGCCGAGGGGCCGGAGTACGCCTGGGTGCTGCCCAACGCGACCGCGCGCCTCCTGGAGAGCTCCGCGCTGTCGGTGCGTACCGACTGGATCCCGGCCAGCGACTCCGCCCCCGGGCGGCGGCTCGACGATCTGGCCCTGCGGCTCGCCAAGCTGCGGGCCTGGCTCCGGCTGGAATCCCCGCCCGATAACGGGGCGTTTCCGTATCACCTCGCGCTCAGGAATACCAATACCGGAGCGATCGTCACCGAGGGGCCGTTGCACAACGGCGAGGGCTACGGACTGGTGCTCCGCGCCGACCCGGCCAGGCTGCGGCCAGCTCTCCTGGAGAAGCGGCGGGTGTACGTCTTTGCCATTGACAGCCGCGGCAGCGGGGTGCTGCTGTATCCCCGATCCGACGTCCAGAATCGCTTTCCGCTGGACCAGCTGGATGAGAAGTACCCGGCCGAGATTCAGTTGGGTGATGCGCAGCTCTTCACCATCGGGCCGCCCTTCGGCGTGGATACCTATATCATGCTGACGAGCGACGAGGCGATTTCCACCGACGCGCTGGCGTGGGAAGGGGTGCGGACCCGCGGGGCCGGGGGCTCGGCGCTGGCCACGCTGCTGCGCAACACCGGCGCGGCCACCCGCGCGCCGGAGCCGGTCACCCCGGCGCACTGGTCGGTCGAGCGCTTGACCATCAAGAGCGTACCCTGACCCGCATGCGACACCGGCCGTTGCTGACGCTGCTCACCCTCGCGGGGCTCGCGCTGCCCGGCGCGCCGGCGCCGGTCGTGGCCCAGGCGCGCGGGCCCATCCCCACGCCCTGGGCGTCCCTGCAGCGGCGCCGCGGCCAGCGCTGGGCGGTGGTCATCGGCATCAGCCAGTATGCGGACCCCAAGGTCGGCAACCTGCGCTACGCCAACCGCGACGCGCGGGCGCTGTACGACTTCCTGCTCTCCGACCGCGCCGGGCTCGACGGCTTCAAGCGGGAGAACGTGCGGCTCCTGGTGGACGAGACCGCGACGACCCACAACATTCGTGCGGCGCTCCGCGAGTTCCTCAAAGGCGCCACCGCCGACGACGTGGTCTACATCTACTTTGCCGGCCACGGCGCTCCGGACCCGGACCGGCTCGACGACCTGTATCTGCTGGCCTACGACACCAAGATCGATTCCATCGCCTCGACCGGCGTGCCGATGACCGACGTCAGCGAGGCCACCCGGCGCATCCGGGCCCAGGACCTCATCGTATTGGTGGACGCCTGCCACAGCGCCGGCGTGGGGGAGCGCGGCGGGTTCCGGGGCCCCATCACCAACGACATCAATCGCACCTTCCTCACCCAGCTCGCGAGCGCGGCGCCGTCGTATGCCACCATCACCGCCAGCGAGAAGGCGCAGCTCTCGCAGGAGGACCCCCGGTGGGGCGGCGGGCACGGCGTGTTCACCCACTATCTGCTCGAGGGGCTGAACGGCGCGGCGGACAGCGAGGGCGACGGAAACAACGACCAGATCGTCACGCTGGGCGAGCTGTTCGAGTATGTGCGCCGCCATGTGAGTCGGGATACCCGGAGCGCCCAGGTCCCGACCATCAGCCAGACCCAGTACGATCGCAACTGGCCGATGAGCGTGGTACCCGCTCCGGCGGTCGGTGGGCCGGTGGCGGCTCCGCCCCCACCGCCGTCACCCACCTCGGGTGCCACCGAGCGCGCCCGGAGCGCCGCCAGCGATCTCGCCGAGCGCGGCGAGACGGAGTTCCAGGTCGGGGCCTTTGCCGCGGCGCTCGAGCCGCTCACCAGGGCGTGCCAGGCCGGCAACGCCAGGAGCTGCTCGGCGCTCGGGCTGATGTATCTGGACGGACAGGGGGTCCCGACCGACTTCCAGCATGCCTTCGACCTGCTGCGTTCCTCCTGCACCGCCAACGACGGCCGTGGGTGCAACGGAGTGGGTTTGCTGTATTCGCAGGGCATCGGCGTGAAACGGGATAAAGAGCGTGCCGCCGAGTTCTATCAGCGGGCCTGCGACCACGACTACTCGTCGGGCTGCTCGAACGCGGCAGACGATTTCCTGAGGGGGACCGGGGGGCTCCCCCGGGACAGCGCCCGCGCGCGCGAGCTGAATCGCCGCGCCTTCGAGCTCGCCAGCGCCGCCTGCACCGACACCGGCGTGGAGTGCGTCACGCTCGGCTCACTGTATGTCTACGGCCGCCTCGGAGACACCAGCTACACCAAGGGCGCGGACTATTTCACTCGCGCCTGCCGCGGCGGCGCCGGTCAAGGGTGCTGGTACCTGGGGGTTATGACGGCGAACGCCCAGGGCATGCCGCGGGATTCCTCCGGCGCCCTGGACTTCCAGGTGCGAGCCTGCGACCTCGGCTACGGAGCCGGCTGCCTGATGGCGGGGCGATGGGAGTTGCTGGCGTCCCGGACCGCCGGAGACTCGCTCCACGCGATTCCGTTCTATGAGCGGGGGTGTGCGCTCAGCACCAGTACGGCATGTGTTGAGCTCGGCTTCTTCCTCAGCACCGGCAGGATCGTCGCCGCCGACCAGTCGCGCGCCTTCACCCTCTTCCAGAAGAGCTGCGAGCTCGGGGACGGCTGGGGATGCTATGACCTGGGCACGATGTACCAGAGCGGCTATGCGGTTGCCGCCGACCCCACCCGGGCCGGTCAGCTCTATCGCGATGCCTGCGACATGCGGGTCGGGCCAGGCTGTGGTGAACTTGCCAACTTGCACGAGGCCGGCACCGGAGTTCCGCAGGACGTGGCCAAGGCGCTGGAGCTGAACCAGCTTGGCTGCGACTACGGGAACGCCGCCGCATGCGGCAATCTGGCGCGGTTCTACTCGGGGGTCGTTTCCGGCATCCCCGCCGATTCGGCCCGGGCCGCCCAGGCCCGCAAGCGCGCCTGCGAGCTCACCCCCGACTGCAAACCCTGAGGCTACCACCAGCCCGGAGCGCTGCCTGATGAATCCCCCGATGCATCGCTGGCCCCTGGTGCTCCTCGCGGCAGCCTGCCTCGGCGCCTCCCCCGCCCCGGCCCAGGCGCCACCATACGACATCGTGATCCGGAACGGCCGGGTCATCGACCCCGAGTCGGGACTCGACGCTGTCCGCTCGGTCGGCATCCGGGGCGGCAGGATTGCCGCCGTCAGCGCTGCCGCGCTCCCGGGCAAGCGGATCATCGACGCCCGCGGCCTGGTGGTGGCCCCGGGCTTCATCGACCTCCACGTGCACGGCCAGGACGACGAGAACTATCGGGTCTACGCGATGGACGGCGTCACCACGGCACTCGAGCTGGAGGTCGGCGTCGGCGACGTACCGGCGTTCTATGCCGCTCACGAGGGCACTTCGCTCATCAACTACGGCGCCTCGGCGGGCCACATCAGGGCGCGGATGGCCGTGATGCACGACGGCGGCGCCGCCCTCGGCACCCTGCTCCCGCTCGATTCCGCGGGCCACAACCCCGCGTCCGATGCCCAGATTGCCGAGATGCGGAGGCAGGTCGAAGCCGGCCTGGCGGCCGGCGCGCTGGGCGTGGGCATGGGACTCGAATACACGCCCGCGGCCAGCCGGTACGAGGTGCTCGAGCTGTTCCGATCCGCCGCGAAGTATCACGCCGCGGTGTTCGTGCACACGCGCTCGACGGGTCTGGCCGAGCCGGGGAGCTCGGTGGAGTCCTACCTCGAGGTCATCGGGGCCAGTGCGGTCACCGGCGCCCCGGTGCACATCGTCCACGTCAACAGCACCAGCCTGGCGGCCACGCCGCTCACGCTCGCGCTGATCCAGGAGGCTCGGGAACACGGCCTCGATGTCACCGCCGAGGCCTATCCGTATACCGCGGGCATGACCGAGCTCTCGTCTCCCCTGCTCGACCGGTTCGCGAACGGTCCGGACAGCATGTTTGCCCGGCTCATGCTGGCAAGCACCGGCGAGCGCCTGACCCGCGCAACGTTCGCGGCCAACCGGAAGCCCGGCGCGGTCGTGATCCTCTTCCTGAATACGCCCGAGATGGAGGCCCTGGCCGTGACCAGCCCGCTGACCGCCATCGCCAGCGACGGCAGGATCGTGAATGGCAAAGGCCATCCGCGCACGGCGGGCACCAGCGCGCGGATTCTCGGCCACTATGTCCGGGAGACCGGACAGCTCCGCCTGGTCGATGCCATCCGCAAGCTGACCCTGATGCCGGCGCAGCGGCTGGAGCGGCGCGCCCCGATGTTCCGGACCAAGGGACGGATCAAGGTGGGAGCAGACGCCGACATCACGGTCTTCGACCCCGCGACGGTGACGGACCGGTCCACCTATCAGCAGCCTGGGCTGCCGTCGGTGGGTTTTCGTTACGTGCTGGTGAATGGAACCCCGGTGGTGCTGGAAGGCGTCCTCAGGGACGGCGTCCATCCGGGGCGCGCGGCGCGGGCACCGCTTGGGGCATTGCCCCCTCACTAGCAGGGACACTCCGGCTAGTCTACGGCAGCACCCGGGTCAGCCAGTGCAGCGTGTTGAGCGCGAACTGCTTGTTGCCGATGCCCGGTACGTTCATCCCCATGATGCCGACTCGCTCCCCGTTCCGATTCAGGATCGCCTGCGCCGAGAGCATGGCCGCCTCGGCGAGCACGATCACCCGTCCCTTGCCGAGCGAGAGCGAGAGGCCCACCGCCCGTCCCCGCGCCGAGGTGACCGGCAGACCCTGGACGGCGGTGCGCCAGGCGCTCCCCGGGTTACCGCTCGCCGCGGCCTGGTCCGGCGTCACCGCCGGGTGGTCGAAGGCCTGGTCGCTGAGCGCCAGGATCACCGCGGCGCCCGGCGGCACGCCGAGCGACTGGCCGGTGAAGGCGACCACGCTGTCCACCCGCTCGCTCGCGTCGCGGCCGCGAGTGACCGGGTGATCCCGCAGCAGACCGTTGGGCCGGCTGAACAGCAGGATGGACGGCCCGAACCGGCCGGTCTTGAAGTAGGCGGTCGTGTCCTCGGTGAAGCCCTTGCTCATGGTGACGCCGAACCGCCGGGCCAGGTTCTCCGCGGCCACGCCCATGGGCGCATGGTCGGCCACCAGCAGCAGGCTCCCGCCCCGGGTCACCCAGTCGCGCACCGCGTCCGCTTCGGCTTCGGTGAAGCCGGGCCGCCCGTAGGCACCCGCGTCCCACACCCCGCCGATCGCGTTGGCGATGATCAGGACATCCAGAGAATCGAGTGTGGGCCGGGCGAACGGCGCGGTATTGGAGCGGACCCGGTAGCCGTCGCTCTCCACCAACCGCGCCAGTGCCAGGTAGCGGCCGTCCTTGGTGTGAAAGTTGTAGTGGGCCTCGTCGATCGCGACCACCGGTCCGGTGCCCCGGGCGTAGGCGGGGTGCGCCACCGAAGTGTCGAAGGCGGAGTCGGCCACCTGCTGGGCGCGGGCGGGCGGCGCGCTCAGGAGGGAGAGGGCCAGGATGGGGGCGGGGGCCAAGATTCTCATCGCAAGGACGGAGAAGGGTGAGCTTCACGGGTTCGTAGGCAAGGCAAGATAAGGCCGGGGATGTCGCTCCTCGGCTATCGAGGCTTCCGGGTGGTTCATCCGGAGGGGCCACTTCCGCTCGACCTGACCAACGACGTGGGCGCGGTCATTGTGGGTCAGGATTAGGCCTGGCGTGGAAGATTCTGCCTGGTCAGGGCTGGATCCAGCCGCCCAGCCCGAAGGCATGGATCCCTTTGTCCTTGTTACCGTGGTACTGTCCGCTCAGGAATCCGCTGACGGAAAGGCCGGCCTTCTGCTTCATGAACCACAGCGGGATGGCAAGCTCGAGAAACCCACCCACCCGCCGGGCGCTGTCGGGGACCGGGGTGGTTCCCATTCCGACGAAGAGCCGCGCCTTTCCGCTTCGGCCCTGATTGAACCCGATTCCGATCCGAGGTCCGCCGCTCAAGCCCATCCAGGGCTCGGGATACCGGTAGTCGGCCCGGAGCGAAATGCGGTCGAGCGATCCGAGGCGGACCGATCCGGAGGGTTCCAGGCCGCCCACCATGCCTCCGAGTGAAGCGAACCCGAGGCCAATGCCGAAACGCTTCTGCTCGAACACGGCCTGGGCGGCGCCGAAGGTTCCCTGCCGTTCACCTGACTGGTCATCCACGCTCCCAAGGGCCGCGAGTATCCGCACATTGTTCTTCGCCCACACTTCCGCCGAAGCCCCACGGCTCGAATAGCTGTACCCCTCCGTACCGGGGCTCGAGGCGGGATAGGGATTTCCAGCGCAGTCCACCCCACCCGGATATCCGGGATAATCATTGAACGCGAATTGGCCTCCCCCGACGCCCAGGGAGAGCCGAACTCGCCCTCCCTCGTCCCGCTTGATATCCACGGGCGCGACCTGCCACAGCAACAGCAGCAGCGGAGCATTGAGATATCGGGCCAGCATGGCGATCACCCCAGGGTTTGGGTCACGTCCGGAGCCTATCGCGGGAGGGTCAAGCGGGAATCAAGGGAAGCAGGATCGACGCCGGCGGTGCCGAGCGGCGGTACCTGATAGATTGATTGGCGCGATCCGAAGGACGCTGTGGGTCGGTTCGGCTTCTCGGCCCGACTGGTGCGCACCACCGACGAGGTGAGGATCGTCGACCGTTTTGCCGGGCACCTCCAGCTCCCACATGGGGCCGCTCTCACTTCACTCAGCTAGGACCCCATACAAAGGGCCATGCCACACGACACCATCTCCGCTTCCGCCGTCATCGACGCGCCCGCCGGCCGCCTCTATGGCATTCTCGCCGACTATCGCGTACATCACCCCCGCATCGTCCCGAGCAAGTACTTTCGCCGGATCGACGTCGAAGCGGGCGGGGTGGGCGCCGGCACCCGCACCCGGGTGGAGATGCGCGTCATGGGAACCACCCGGCGCTTCGTGCACGTCATCAGCGAGCCCGATCCCGGGCATATCCTGGTCGAGGCCGACCCCGATGGGTCGAGCCGCACCACCTTCACGGTGGACCCGCTGACCGAGGCATCCGCCCGCGTGACCATCTCCACCGAGTTCTCGTTCCGGCCCGGGCCACTCGGCAAGCTCGAGCGGGCGCTCAGCGCGGCGGTGCTGCGCCGGGTCTATGCATTGGAGCTGGCCCAGCTGGCGGAGTACGCCGGGTCGGACGCCGCCCAGGGCGTGACGTGGACAGCAGGCTGAATCCGCGCGAGATTGGTGGCCGAGCGTGGCCTCCCTGACTCCGCAGCCCACCGCCAAACCCAAGAAGGCCAGGCAACATGCGTCGCGCGCTTCGACTGATCCTGGTGTTGCTCGTCGTTCTCGTCGGGGCCGCCCTTGCCTACGGCGTCTGGAAGAACCCTGAGAAGACCACCCTCGGCGCCGAGGCCCGGGCCGGCGCCCCGGGCCGGTTCGTCGCGCTCTCGCCCGGGACGACGCACTATGAATTCACCGGTCCCGACTCGGGCCGGGTGGTGGTGCTGGTGCACGGGTTCTCGGTGCCCTACTACATCTGGGATTCGACCGCCGCGGGCTTGAGCGCCGCCGGCTATCGCGTGCTCCGCTACGATCTCTACGGCCGCGGGCTGTCGGACCGGCCCGACACGCGGTACGATGGCGCGCTCTACGACGACCAGCTCGGCGAGCTGCTCGACTCGCTCCGAATCGCCGGACCGGTGGATCTCGTGGGGGTATCCTTCGGCGGGTTCGTGACCTCCCATTTCGTGGCCGGCCACGCCGCGCGGGTACGGACCCTGACGCTGGTGGATCCGGTGAGCGAGGCGGGCCCGGTACCCGCGATCCTGCGGATGCCGGTCGTCGGCTCCTGGCTCTGGCAGACCAGGCAGGTGCCGGGAATGGCGGACAATCAGCTGAGCGACTTTTTGCATCCCGAGCGCCACCCCACCTGGCCCAATCAGTATCGCCCGCAGATGCGGCTCAAGGGTTTCGGGCGCGCCCTGCTCCGGAGCAGGATCATGCTGGCGACGGTGAACTTCGACTCGCTCTTCACCGGGGTGGCCCGGACCGGCGTCCCCGTCCTGGTCATCTGGGGCCGGCAGGATCACACCGTGCCGTTCGAATTGTCCGCCGTCGTGACCCGGAATATTCCGGCGGCCGAGTTCGTTCCGGTGGATTCCTCGGGCCATCTGCCCCACATCGAACAGGCGCAGCTGGTGGACGCCCGGCTGACCGCCTTCCTGGCGGCCCACACGGGGCCCGGCGGCTGAGCGTTCCGGCCCTCGACCGGGCTATTGGTCGGGAGTCTTTTCGCTGTCGTCCTGAAGGGCGCGCATGGCCGGGGTGGTGAGGTCGTCGAACTGTCCCCGCCGCGCCGCCCACGCGAAGGCCGCCACGGCGGCGCCCACCAGCACCAGCGCCACCGGCACCACCAGATAGAGAACGCTCATGGTGAGCCTCCCTCGAAGGTCCGGCTCCGCCATGAGGCCAGGACCACCGTGAGGGAGCTCGCCGGCATCATGATCGCGGCAATGAGCGGCGTGATCACACCGGTAACAGCCAGGACCGCGCCGGCCAGGTTGTACACCAGGGAGAATCCGATGTTCCGCCGAATAACGGAGAGGGTACGGGCGGCGCCGTCCACCAGGGACGGGAGCGCCGGGAGCCCAGCCGCGAGGTAGACATCGGCCGCCGCCAGCGAGGCCTCCGCGCCGCCCCGCACCGCGACGCCCACCGTCGCGCGCGCGATGGCCGCGGCGTCGTTCACCCCGTCCCCCACCATGATCACCGGCTCCCGCGCAACCGCGGCCTCGACCGCGGCGAGCTTGTCCTCCGGCGAAGCGCCGCCGCGGCAGTCGCCCGGGACGAATCCGGTGCGCGCGCCCACCGCGGCCACCACCGCGGGGGCGTCTCCCGAGAGGAGCCGGAGCCGCATGCCCCGGGCCCGGAGTGCGGCCAGCACCCGGGGGGCCTCGGCGCGGACCGGGTCGCCGAATCCGGCCCGCGCGGCGAGCCGGCCGTCCACCATCACCCAGACCGGAGTACGGTCTTCGTGTGCCGGCTCCGGCGGCGCCGGTTGGGCCAGCCGGGGCAGAACGAACGCGGGCGAGCCGACCGCGACCCGGTGACCGTCCACCCATCCCTCGAGGCCGCCACCTCCGGTCGACACCACGTGGCGGGCGTCGGGAACGGCCACTCCAGGCCACGCCTCCCGGAAACCGGCTGCGAGCGGGTGGGGCGAGTGCGCCTCCAGTGCCAGAACCAGCGGCCGGACCCAGTCCGCTCCTACCCAGGAGGCGAGGGTGGTGCGTCCCTCGGTGACGGTGCCGGTCTTGTCGAGCAGGAGCAGCCCGGGCCGGGCCAGCGCCTCCAGGGCCTCGCCGCTCTTGATCAGGATACCGGCCTTCGCGGCCCGGCCCACCGCCACGGTAACCGCCAGCGGCGTGGCCAGGGCCAGCGCGCAGGGGCAGGTCACGATCAGGAGGGCGATGGCGTTGTCGAGGGCCCGCGCCGGATTAACCCGCATCCAGTAGATCCAGGTGAGCACTGCCAGGGCCAGCACCACGGCCACGAAACCGGCGGTGAGGCGGTCGGCCAGCTTGACCATGGGCGCGCGGCGCCGGGCGCCGGCCTCGACTTCCCGGAGCAGCCGGCCCAGCCGGCTCTCTTCCCCGGTGGCGTCCACCCGGATGAGCAGCGTGCCGATCCGGTTGACGGTCCCGGCGAAGACCCGCGCGTCCGGTCCGACTTCGACCGGCCGCGACTCCCCGGTGAGCAGGGAGAGGTCCAGGCTGGACCGACCCGCTTCCACCCGTCCGTCCGCGGCGATGGTCTCGCCGGCGCGCACCTCGAGGAGCATCCCCGGCATCACCGCTCCGGTGGGGACATCCCGCGGCGGCGCCTCGGCGGCATCTCTCACCCGCGCGGTGGACGGCGCCATCGAGAGCAGCAGCTCCGCCGAGCCGGTGGCGGCGCGCTGGGCCCGATGCTGGAGGAAGCGGCCCACCAGCAGGAGGAAGATCAGGGTCGCGACGCCATCGAAATACACCGGACCGGCGTCACGGATCGTGTTGACCGCTCCGCGCAGGAAGCCCGCGCCCAGCGCGATCGCCACCGGCACATCCATGTGCAGCGCGCGGGCCCGGAGCGAGGCCCAGGCGCCCCGGAAGAAGATCCGGCCCGGCCAGAGCAGCGCCGGCGCGGTGAGCGCCAGGCTCACCCAGCGGAAGTAGCGCTCGGTGCCGGACTCCATGCCCGAGAACCAGCCGGAGTAGAGCGCCAGCGCCACCAGCATCACGTTGCCGGCCAGCGCGCCGGCCACCCCGATGTGGAGCAGCATCCGGCGATCTTCCGCGCGGCGGAGCTCGTCGGTGCGGAGCCCGCGGTGCGGGTGCGGCCGGTAGCCCAGGGTGTCGAGGTACCGGGCGACGCCGGAGAGCGTGGTGCGGGCCGGGTCCCAGGCCACCCGCACCATGGAGCGGGTGACGTCGAGCTCGGCGGATATCACGCCGGGAATGGCGAGCGGGACCCGCTCCACCAGCCAGACGCAGGAGGCGCAGTGCACCCCCTCCAGATACAGCTCGGTGCGCGAGAGACCGCCGGGGAGGCGGGTGACGTAGAGCGCGTGAAAGGCCTCGTGGTCGAATTCCGCGAACCCGGCGCCGCTGGCATGGACCGGGGCGGTGCTTCGCTCGGGGAGGGTGTAGTAGCGGGCGAGGCCGCTGGCATGGATCAGATTCCAGGCCGCCCGGCAGCCCCCACAGCAGAACTGTTCCGCCCGGCCTGTCTCGACCAGGCCGCTCGGCACCGGCAGGCCGCAGTGGGTGCACTCGACGCGCGGGGGCGCCAGCACCGGCTCAACGGTAGTCATGCACCCGCGCGCCCCGTTCCGAGGTTTCCAGGCCCATGCCGATCCGGCCCGCGGCGGTGAGCAGTCCCATCACGACCAGCACCGCGGCGGTCATCACCGGGAGCCGCCGCCGGAACGGCCCACTCAACCGCTGCACCGCGACGCCCAGGCCCGCCATCATCGGTACCGTGCCGAGCCAGAACACCGCCATCACCAGCGCGCCGCTCCCGGGCGAGCCGGTTCCGCCGGCGGTGGCGACGAAGACGTAGAGCCAGCCGCAGGGCAGGAGCGTCGTCAGCAGGCCCAGGACGCCGGCACGGACCACCGGCGGGCGCTGCTGGATCCGCTGGAGCGCGTCCGAGAGGAGCCGCCTGGTGGAACCGGGAGGGGAAACCCGGGGCAGCCGCGCGCCCAGGGCCCGAAGGATGGTGACCGTGCCCCATCCGGCCATCAGGATGCCGGCCAGCACCGCGGCCGGCCGAGTCGCGCCGGCCATTCCCGCCGTCACGTTCACCCCGGCGCCCAGCGATCCCGCCAGCGCACCGAGGAATACATAGGACATGAGCCGCCCGCCATTGTAGGCGATCAGCGCCAGGCGATGCTGGCGGCTTCCGGGCTCGGCGGCGTAGAAACAGGCGAACCCGCCGCACATGGCGGCGCAGTGCGGACTGCCCAGCAGGCTCGAGAGCAGGATGGTGCCGACGAGGGCCGTCACGGCGAATGGCCCGGCAGTGCGGTGTCCCGCCGCAGCGTGGCGGTGTAGCGGTCGGCGCCGCGGGTTACGACGAACCGGAGCTCCCAGAGCCCGTCGTGCCCCAGCGGCACCTCCATCCGGGCCTCGCCCTCCGCATCGGTGACCGACCGGGCCTCCACGGGGTGCGCGGCGTAGGTGTTGTGAATGGCGGTAAGGCCCACCGCGGCGCCGGGCACCGGAAGGCCGGCGGCGTCGCGCAAGCGGACCGAGAGGCTCCGCCCGCCGGCAGGCTCCCGCGGGCCCAGATCGGCGTCCACGCGCCAGCCCAGGGTCCGGTTGCGCTCGCCCTGGGCCAGGGTCGAGTCCCACTCCACCGCCTTGCGGTAGTAGTCGGGCTCCACGGCGGCCGCGTCGGAATCGTTGGCGGCCCAGTAGACGATGCCGTTCCCCGCCACGGTGATGACGAGGACCGCTCCGATGCCCCACGGCCAGCGGCGTCCGGAGGAATCGGTCATGGCCGGTGATCCTCCCGGTGCTCGTCCCGTTCCGGTCCGACCAGCTCGTACGGAAACTCCCCGGTGAACCCGGCGCCGTTCAGGATCCGGAAGGTGACGTGGCGCTCGCCATCGTGGAACTCCCCCGGCGGGAGGACCACGAATACGGTGGTCGTGGCGCTCTGCCCCGCGCCGACCACCATCGGATTATCCGGCGCGATGAGCTGGGCCCGATCGGCGCCGAGGAGCTCGATCCGATAGGAGCGCTCGCTGTCCTCCCGGTTCCGGACCTTGACCCGGATCTGGTTCACCACGTTGCCGTCGGTTTCGAAGGTGAACGGCGCCCCGATGCCGCGGAGGATGGTCACCTCGGCGTTCTGTCGGACGGCCAGGTTGTAGCCCAGGAGGCCTACCGCCACGGTGAGCGCCAGCGGATAGAGCACCACCCGCGGACGGAGCAGGTGTTTCGGCTTGCCCTCCAGACCGTCCCGGCTGCTGTAGCGAATGAGGCCGATCGGCTTTCCGATCTTGGTCATGACCGCATCGCAGGCGTCGGCGCACTGGGTGCAGTGGATGCACTCCATCTGGAGGCCGTCACGGATGTCGATGCCGGTGGGACAGGTCACGACACAGGCCTGGCAGTCGATACAGTCTCCCGCGGTGGCCGGGCGGTCCTTGATGTGCTTCCCCCGCGGCTCGCCTCTTCGATAGTCGTACCCGACGATCAGGGACTGGCGGTCCAGCAGCACCGACTGGAGCCGTCCGTAGGGGCACGCCACCAGACAGGTCTGTTCCCGGAACCAGGTGAAGTCGAAGAAGATCAGCGCCGTGGTTCCGGCCATGACGAGGAAGGAGGTCGGGTGCTCGAACGGAGAGCGCCGGACCCAGCGGGCCAGCTGCTCCACGCCGACGAAGTAGGCCAGAAAGGTGTGCGCCAGGAACAGCGCCAAGACCAGGTACACCGCGTACTTGAGCAGCCGGCGGGCCGAGAGCCCTTTCTGCTGGTCCATGCGAAGGGAGCCGGACCGGCCGCCTTCGAGCAGGCGCTCGAGGGGGCGGAACAGGAACTCCATATATACGGTCTGGGGGCAGGCCCAGCCGCACCAGACCCGCCCGAAAAGCGCGGTGAGCAGGAAGATCCCGATGGCGATGCTCACGAAGAGCAGCATGAAGAGCAGCGTGTCGGTCGGCAGAAAGGTGGTGCCGAAGAGCATGAATTTCCGGTGGGGCAGATCCAGCAGAATGAGCGGCTTCCCGCCCATCCGGAGGTACGGGATGATGAAGAACACGAACATCAGCGCGTAGGCCACCACCTGACGCCGGGTGAGGAACTTCCCGGCGGAGGGCTTGGGCCGGATGTAGCGGCGCGAGCCATCCTCATTGAGGGTGGAGAGAACCCGGAGGGGCGGGTGCGCCGGGGGGGCCGCGCTCATGCCGTCGGCTCCGCCTACCGGCCCGCCACCGAGTCGGCGCGGACTCCCTGGGGCGGCTTGGGGTCCTTCGGGTTGGTGCCCGAGAGCGTCGTGACGTACCCCACCACGGCCACGAGCTGGGCGGGCTTCAGGATCTTGCCCCACGCCGGCATGCCCTTGGCGAGCACACCCTCGTTGACCGTCTTCAGGATTTCCATCGGCTTCCCGCCATGAAGCCACCACGCATCGGTGAGATTGGGCCCGATGTTGCCGCCGGCGTCGGCCCGGTGGCAGGGGGAGCAGGTGGTGCTGAAGGTCGCCTTGCCCAGCTCATGCTGGGCCGGGTCTTTCGCGGCCGACAGCAGGGTGGCCTCGGTGACCGACCGGAGCGGATCGTTCCGGGCCACCACCGAGTCGGCGATGGCCATGTTGCGCCGATAGTCGGCCAGCCGCCCCGCGCCCGGCCCGATCCAGGGCACGTTGAGGAGGTAGAGCACCGCGTACACGATGGTGGCGTAGAAGACATACAGCCACCACCGCGGCATCGGATTGTCGTACTCCTGGATGCCGTCGTAGTCGTGCTCGAGCAGGCGGTCGGCGTCGCGTTCGGGGGTCATGGCTGGTCTCCGTGGCGCGGCGTGACCGGATGTTCGTCATCGAGCGGCATGCGGGCGGCGGCATCGTACCCCGCCTTGCGCGCGGGCGACAGCACCCGGAATACCACGGCCACGAAAACGATGAAGAAGATGACGAGCCCCACCTCGGCGTAGAAGGCCAGGCCGGCGTTGCTCATGATTTCCGAGAGCCGCATGTCAGTTCCCTCCCGCGCCGGCGCGGGCCACCGCCGGCGGCGCCGCGTGGATGTCCTTGCCGAGGCGCTGGAGATAGGCCACCATCGCGATGATCTCCTTGTCGCCGAGCCCCTTCGGGCCGCCCTGGGACTCGATGCTGGCCGCGATGGTCCGGGCCTGCTCTCGGGCCATTTCGGGAGCGTGGCCGATCGCGTCTCCATAAGGCACCCCCAGCATGGCCATGACATCCACCCGCCGCTGAATGCCGTCGAAGTCCAGCCGGTTGGTGAGCATCCACCGGTAGACCGGCATGATGGACTTGGGCGTGATGGCCCGGGGGTTCTCCAGGTGCCGCACGTGCCAGAGATCGGGATACTTGCCGCCCTCCCGCGCCAGGTCGGGACCGATCCGCCGGGACCCCCAGAGGAAGGGATGATCGTAGACAAATTCACCCGGCTTGGAGTACTCCCCGTAGCGCTCGGTCTCGTGCCGGAGCGGCCGGATCATCTGGGAGTGGCAGTTGAAGCAGCCTTCCCGGATATAGAGATCGCGGCCCGCGAGCTCGAGCGGGGTATACGGCTTGACCGAGGCGATGCTGGGGACGTTCGAGCGGATCAGAAACGTCGGAATGATTTCGAACAGCGACGCCACGATGACCGCCACCACGACCATCACCGTGAAGGTGACCGGGAGCCGCTCCCAGGTCCGGTGCCAGGCCGCCCGGGTAAACCGGGCCAGCGCGCCGGCCGGCGCGGGCGTGCCATGCCCGGGCGCTTCGACGTAGACCTTGGCGAGCGGCGCCGCCTTGACCTCGGGTACCTCGTACCGGGCCGGGCGCGATTTCCAGGTCCGGAACACGTTGTAGCCGAACATGATCATGCCGATCAGGTACATCGTCCCGCCCGCCGCCCGGACCCAGTACATCGGCATCAGCTTCATCGTGGTCTCGATGAAGTCGGGGAACTGCAGCCGCCCGGTCTCGTCGAAGGCGCGCCACATCAACCCCTGGGTCAGCCCGGCGCTGTAGATGGCCGTGGCATAGAGAATCATGCCGAAGGTGGCGAGCCAGAAGTGCCACTCGGCCAGCTTGACGCTGTGGAGCCTGGTCTGGAAGAGCCGGGGAGCCAGCCAGTAGATCATGCCGAAGGTGAGGAACCCGTTCCAGCCCAGGGTGCCGGTATGGACATGGGCGATGATCCAGTCGGTATAGTGGGCCAGCGCGTTGACGCTCTTGACCGAGAGCATCGGCCCCTCGAACGTCGCCATGCCATAGCAGGTGACGGCCACGACGAAGAACTTGAGGATCGGATCCTCGACCACCTTCTTCCACGCCCCGCGCAGGGTGAGCAGGCCGTTGATCATGCCGCCCCAGGAAGGCATCCACAGCATGATCGAGAAGACCATGCCCAGCGTAGAGGCCCATTCCGGCAGGGCCGTGTAGTGGAGGTGGTGCGGACCGGCCCAGATATATAGGAAGACGATGGTCCAGAAATGCAGAATGGACAGGCGGTAGCTGTACACCGGCCGTTCCGCCGCCTTGGGCATGAAGTAGTACATCAGCCCGAGGAACGGCGTGGTCAGAAAGAACGCCACGGCATTGTGACCGTACCACCACTGCATGAACGCGTCCTGAACCCCGGCATAGACCGAGTAGCTCTTGAGCGGGCCGGCCGGGAGGGACAGGTTGTTGAAGATGTGAAGGATGGCCACCGTGACGATGCTGGCGATGTAGAACCAGAGCGCCACGTAGAGGTGGCGCTCCCGCCGCCGCGCGATGGTGCCGAAGAAGTTCACCGCGAAGATGACCCACACCACCGCGATGGCGATGTCGATCGGCCATTCCAGCTCGGCGTATTCCTTGGCCTGGGTGAAGCCGAGCGGCAGGGTGATGGCCGCCGCCACGATGATGAGCTGCCAGCCCCAGAAATGGATGTTGCTCAGCCGGTCGGAGAACATCCGGGCCTTGAGCAGCCGCTGGGTCGAATAGTAGGCGCCGGTGAAGAAGGCATTGCCCGCGAACGCGAAGATCACCGCGTTGGTATGGAGCGGGCGCAGCCGCCCGAAGCTGAGCCACGGGATGCCCGAGGTCAGCTCGGGACGCGCCAGCAGCAGCGCGATCAGCAGACCGACCGACATCCCCACCAGGCCCCAGATGAAGGTGGCCCAGAGGAACTTTCTGACGATCGCGTCGTCGTAGGAGAAGGTTTCGAGCTCGGTGGCCATCGGCGCTCCGGTGTCGGGGGCGGGGCGAAATACAGGCAAACGGGGCACCGGCCAGGCTGCCGCGACCCGGCTCCGGCGCCTCGGGACTCATCTGAGCCTCAGAGCAGGAGACATTCTACCCGATCGGGAATGAAGCCAAAATGAAGGCCCCATGAAAAAGGGTCCCCCCTTCCTGTTCTCTTAACCCTATCCTCATGGTCCCGGCCCTAGACTGCGAGTGTCCCCCGACGCCGGGCACCCGTGAAGTTCAAGACCATCATCGAGCCGTTCCGGATCAAGACGGTGGAGCCGATCCGCCAGACCACGGACGCCGAGCGGGCGGCGGCCATCCGTGCCGCGCACTACAACGTCTTCCAGCTCGACGCGGAAGCCGTGCTGATCGACCTCCTCACCGATTCCGGCACCGGGGCGATGTCGGTGTACCAGTGGGCCGGCATGATGAAGGGCGACGAATCCTACGCCGGGGGCCGTTCCTTCCATGCCTTCGTCAAGTCGGTGACCGAGATCACCGGGTTCCGCCACGTGATTCCGACCCACCAGGGGCGCGCCGCCGAGCACATTCTCTCCCGGGCGGTGCTGACGCCCGGATCCATCGTCCCCAACAACACCCACTTCGATACCACCCGGGCCAACGTCGAGCACTGCGGCGCGATCGCGCTCAACCTGCCCATCGCCGAGGGGCACCAGCCGCAGACGATCCACCCCTTCAAGGGGAACATGGATCTCGCCGCGCTGGAGCGGGTGCTGCGGGAGAACCCGGGCATGGTGCCGCTGGTGATGACCACGGTCACCAACAACTCGGAGGGCGGTCAGCCGGTCAGCATGGAGAATATCCGCCGCACCTCGGCGCTCTGCCGGGCGCACGGCGTCCCCTTCTTCATCGATGCCTGCCGATTTGCCGAGAACGCCTGGTTCATCAAGACGCGCGAGCCGGGCTATGCCGACCGGACGCCGCTGGAAATCGCGCAGGAGATGTTCGCCCTCGCCGACGGCTGCACCATGAGCGCCAAGAAGGACGGGCTGGCCAACATCGGCGGCTTTCTCGCGATGAACGACGACGCCCTCGCCGCGACCTGCCGCAACTCCCTCATCCTGACCGAGGGATTCCCGACCTACGGCGGGCTGGCCGGGTACGATCTCGAGGCCATCGCGGTCGGGCTGTTCGAGGCGCTGGACCCCGCCTACCTGCATTACCGGATCCGCTCGGTGGAGTACCTCGCCGAGAAGATGATCGCCGCCGGGATTCCCATCGTCCGTCCCGCGGGCGGCCACGCCCTCTACCTCGATGCCCGCAGCTGGCTCCCGCACATTCCGCCGCTCCAGTACCCGGGCTGGGCCCTGTCGGTGGCGCTGTATGTCGAGGGAGGGATCCGGGCCTGCGAGATCGGCTCGGTGATGTTCGGACGGCAACCCGACGGCAGCGAGCGGGCCGCCGATCTCGAGCTGGTGCGCCTGGCCTTTCCACGGCGGGTGTACACCCAGAGCCACATGGACTACGTGGCCGAAGTGCTGCTGCACCTGAACACCATCGCCCAGGACATTCGCGGCGTGCGCATCGTGGAACAGCCTCCGGCGCTGCGCCACTTCACCGCCAAGTTCGAGCCCCTGCCCCGTTAGCCGAGACCAACCGCCATGACGAAACACCGTAGCTGGGCCGAGCCCTGGAAGATCAAGGTCATCGAGCCGATCCGGATGACCACCGCCGCCGAGCGGGAGCGGTACATCCGCGACGCCGGGTACAACACCTTCCTGCTCCGTTCCGCGGACGTGTACATCGACCTCCTCACCGATTCCGGCACCAATGCGATGTCGGACCGGCAGTGGGCCGGCATGATGATGGGCGACGAGGCGTATGCCGGGTCGCGGAACTACTACGCGCTCGAGGAAGCGGTCCGGGAGTGCTACGGATTTCCGGAGCTCATCCCCACCCACCAGGGGCGCGGCGCCGAGCACCTGCTGTCGAAGATCCTGATTTCGCCGGGAGACCACATCCCCGGCAACATGTACTTCACCACGACGCGGGTGCACCAGGAGCTGGCCGGCGGGGTGTTCCATGACGTGATCATCGACCAGGCGCACGACCCGGCGTCGGAGCATCCCTTCAAGGGCGACGTGGACCTCGCCAAGCTCGACGCGCTGGTGAAACAGGTCGGCGCCGAGCGGGTGCCCTACATCTCGGTCGCGGCCACGGTGAACCTGGCCGGCGGCCAGCCGGTGAGTCTCGCCAACCTCCGCCGCGTGGCCGACTACTGCCACGCCCGGAAGATCCTGGTGATCCTCGATGCGACCCGTGCCGTCGAGAACGCCTGGTTCATCCAGCAGCGTGAGCCCGGCATGCAGCACCTCACTGTCGCGGCGATCCTGAAGCTGATGTGCGACTGTGCCGACGGGGCCACCATGTCCGGCAAGAAGGACTCGCTGGTGAACATCGGCGGGTGGCTGGGCCTCCGCGACGACGAGCTGGCGGCCAAGGCCCGCGGGCTGGTGGTGGTGTACGAGGGGCTGCATACCTATGGCGGGCTCGCCGGGCGGGACATGGAGGCGATGGCGATCGGGATTCACGAATCGATCCAGGAAGACCACATCCGCAGCCGCATCGGACAGGTGCACTATCTCGGCCAGCGCCTGATCGATGGCGGCGTGCCGGTGGTCCGCCCTCTCGGTGGCCACGCCGTCTTTCTGGATGCCGCCGCGATCCTGTCGCACCTCCCGCGGGAGCAGTTCCCCGCGCAGGCGCTGGCGGCCGCGCTCTACCTCGAATCGGGCGTCCGTGCGATGGAGCGGGGCGCGGTATCGGCCGGGCGGAACCCCGAGACCGGGAAGAACCGCTATCCGTCGCTCGAGCTGGTCCGCCTCACCATCCCGCGCCGGGTCTACACCCAGGCACATATGGATGTGGTGACCGAGAGCGTGGCCGAGGTCTTCGCGCAGCGCAACCGGGTGCACGGCCTGCGGTTTACCTACGAACCGGAGCTGCTCCGGTTCTTCCAGGCGCGGTTCGAGCAGGTCCCCGCGCTGCCCCGCCGGCAACCGAATGCCCGTACCGCCAGGCGGAGAGCTGCCGCCGGAGGTTAACAACCGCGAATCCGGGCAAGCGGCCTCCGGACAAGTATCTGACCCGATTCATTGCGCCTTCACGGTCCCCTCACCCTGGTCATGCCATCATCGGGCACAGTCGGCTCACGTGTACATGGGAGCGTACGCCGTGACGAACCGTAGAATGCCCCGTCTTTGCCCCTCGGAGGATGTCCGCCCGGTCACTGAATTCCGGGCCCACGCCTCCGCTTTCCTGCAGCAGGTCCGCGACACCAAGCGCGCCGTCATCCTGACCCAGCACGGCCGCAGCGCCGCGGTGCTGCTCGACGTCCTGGTCTATGAGGACCTGCTCGGGGAGCTGACGCTGCTGCGCGAGGCCCGGATGCCCGACCGGCGCAGCTCCGCCGCGCCTGCCGACACTCCCGGCCATCCCGGCCGAGCCGTTGCGCTCGCGCCTTCTCATTCGAGGAGGCCCGCACCGTGACCAGCACCGAGGCTGCCCCGCTCGCGCCGTCCCGTCCGCGCACCACGCGCCTCCGGGAGCACACCATCGAAATCGTCTCCGACTCGGGCGAAGGCGCCCAGAAGTGCGGCCAGATCTTCGGGGCGGTCTCCGCCAAGATGGGCAATGGGGTCTGGACGGTCGAGATCATCCCGGCGGAGATCCAGCCGCCTCCGCGGGTGCCCGAGGGCGCCAGCGGCTACCGGATCCGGATCGGCGAGGGGCCGATCACCAATTGGGGCGATGCGACCAACCTGGCGCTCGCCTTCAACGAGCAGGTCCTGCTGGCGCGGCACCGGCTCGGCGCGCTGGCGCCCGACGCGCTGCTCCTGGTCGAGGACAAGTGGGCCACCGACGACGACGCCGACATTCGCGCCGCGTGGGAGCAGGGCCTGGCCGAGCTGTCGCAGTACCGGATCATCCCGGTGCCGATGGAGGCGGAGTGCCGCTCCATCGTCGACAACCCCCGCAAGGGAAAGAACATGTTCGCGCTGGGGATGCTGGCCTGCATCTACGGCCGCGACATGGCCCGGATCAAGGACCAGATCGCCTACGCCTTCCGCAAGAAGAGCGAAGCGGTGTTCGAGCAGAACGTGGCGCTGCTCACGCTGGGCCACGCCTGGGCCGAGGAGCACCTCGATTTCCGCATCGAGGTGGCCCCGGCCCCGATCACCGAGGCGCTGGTGGTGATGAACGGCAACGAGGCGCTCGGGCTCGGGGCGATCGCGGCGGGCATGGAGCTCTGCGCGATGTATCCGATCACCCCGGCGACGTCGGTGTCGCACTACCTGAGCGAGGTGTTCGAGCGGTTCGGCGGCATCGTGCACCAGGCGGAAGACGAGATCGCCGCCGTGGGGGTGGCCCTGGGCGCCTCCTACGCCGGCAAGGTGGCCTTCACCGTGACGTCGGGGCCGGGACTCGCCCTCAAGACCGAGTTCCTCGGCCTGGCCGCCATGACCGAGATCCCGCTGGTCCTGATCGATGTGCAGCGGGGCGGCCCCAGCACCGGGCTGCCCACCAAGGTGGAGCAGTCGGACCTGCTGGCCGCGCTGTTCGCGAGCCCGGGGGACGCGCCCCACGTCGTGGTGGCGCCGGCCACGATCGAGGAATGCTTCCACATCATGGTGACCGCGCGGCGCATCGCCGAGGCGTTCCGCACCGTGGTGATGGTGCTCTCGGACGCCAACCTCGCCACCGGCGTCACCCCGTTCCCGCGGCCCAGGCCGGACGCGCGCTGGCAGGCGGCGCCGCTCGACCTGGCCCCGGTGGCCGAGGGACGCAAGGCCTATCAGTGGGACGCCCGGACCGGGCTGTCGCACCGGATCATCCCGGGCCAGCCGGGCGGGGCGTACACGGTCACCGGCCTCTCGCACGACGAGGGAAGCAAGGTCGCCTACAGCTCGGGCGTTCATCAGCGCGGCTCGGCGATGCGGAGCCGGAAGCTGGCGGTGCTGCAGAGCCTGCTGGTGCCGCCGCCGGTCTACGGCGACCGCGAAGGCGACCTGCTGGTGGTCGGCTGGGGCAGCACCAAGGGGGCGATCGAGGAGGCGGTGGACCGGGCCCGGCGCGAGGGGCTCAAGGTGTCGTCGCTGCACCTCCGCTTCCTCTCGCCCTTGGAGCCGGGGCTCAAGGCCATCTTCGCCGGGTTCCGGAAAGTCTGCGCGGTGGAGATCAACTACAGCGATGAGCCGGGCGATCCCTTCATCACCGAGGAAAACCGCCGCCGGGGCCAGCTCACCTGGCTGCTCCGCGCCGCCACACTGGTCGACGTGGATTGCTGGACCCGGGTGCCCGGCGAGCCGCTCCGCCCGGGGTCCATTCTCGATGCCATCCGCGAGCGGGTGCCGCGGGGAGGTGCCGCATGACGGCCGTCTGCGGGCTCCTGCCGGTCCTGGACCCGGACCAGCACGACGCGAATTTCGAAATGAGCGACTACGAGGGCGCCCGGGCCCGCTGGTGTCCCGGCTGCGGCGATCACTCCATCCTCGCCGCGGTGCAGAAGCTGCTCGCGGCCGAACAGCTGGCGCCCGAGCAGACCGTGTTCGTGTCGGGTATCGGCTGCTCCAGCCGCTTCCCGCACTATCTCACGACCTACGGCTTCCACGGCATCCACGGCCGGGCGCTGCCCATCGCCACCGGGATCCGGCTCACCCGTCCCGACCTCACGGTGTTCGTGGTCATGGGGGACGGCGACTGCACCTCGATCGGCGCGGCGCACTGGGTGCACGCGCTGCGCTATAACGTCAACCTGACGGTGCTGCTGCTCGACAACGGCATCTACGCCCTGACCAAGAGCCAGACCTCGCCGACCACGCCGCAGGGCTTCCCGAGCAATACCCAGCCGCGCGGCAGCTGGCTGCCCGCGCTCAATCCGCTGTCGGTGGCGCTCGGCGTGACCAACGCCTCCTTCGTGGCTCAGACCGCCGAATGGGCGCCGGCGCACCTCTACGCCACCCTGCGCGCGGCGTATCACCACCGCGGCATGAGCTTCGTGCGGATCCTGCAGCGCTGCCCGATCTACTCGACGGCGGTGTATCAGGCCGCGGTGCAGGACCCGGCACGAATCGCCCTGCTGGTGCACGACGACGGCGTGGTGGTGCCCGACCTCAACCGGATCTACCAGACCCAGGTCACCCATGACCCGCGGGATCTCGACACCGCCCGCCGGATCGCCGATGCCACCGATCACATCCACCTCGGCGTGCTGTTTCGCGATCCGTCGCGGCCGCGCTACGAGGAGATTCGCCGCGTCGCGCCGCGCACGGCGGAGGAGCGGCTCACCCTGATCGACGCGGAGCTGGATCGCTATGCCGTCTGACGCCCGTTTTGCCCCGGCCCTGGCGGCGATGGCGCGGCCCATCGCCGACTTCCGCGCCATCATCCAGGGCGCCATCGCGCAGGCCGAGACGTTTCTCACCGAGCAGGCCGCCGGGGCCGGCGAGCGGGCCCGGCGCGCCGGCGTGGAGCTGGGCGGCTTCGCCACGGGGCGGATCGACCCGGCCCGGTTCGCCGCGCTCTTCCCGGCGGTGCCGCCGGTGGAGCCCCAGGCGATCGCGGCGCTCACCCGCGCCGTCACCACGCTCCGCGCCATGGCCGATCGCGGCGACGCGGCCTTTCTGGTGGACCTGCCCCGGGGCGGACGCCTGGGCGCCCGAGTGGGTGACGCGCTGGCCGAGATCGGGCGCGCGTTCGGCGCGGTGATGCTGGCCGATGTGGTGCGCGGCGGGCGCTACCAGGCGGCCCAGTACGATCGCCTCCTCGACCCCCAGGAGTTCCTCTCCTGGAACAAGGCGGAACG
This sequence comes from uncultured Gemmatimonadales bacterium, assembly GCA_963762545.1. GTDB lineage: Bacteria > Gemmatimonadota > Gemmatimonadetes > Gemmatimonadales > GWC2-71-9 > JABFSM01. The sequence continues at coordinate 261,477 of CAVXLC010000008.1, forward strand.
GCGTTATGCCCCCCCGCTGATCGTCTCGCTCGATGGCGCCGATCTGCATGTCGGTGCGCTGAACGACTACGCCGACGGCCGCACCAAGATGGTCCTGGTGGTGCGGGGCGAGGCGGCGCCGGCGCCGCTGGCGCGCTGCATCACGCCGGGAACCCTGGTGCTGCAGACCACCGACGGCAGCGGCCTCGATCGGGTCGCCGGGTTCGACGGTCCGGCGGTGGCCGCGGTGATGCCCGAAGGGGCCGCGGTCTTTCTCCACGACCCGGCCGCCGGCCGCGAGCCGTGGCAGCGGCTGACGGTGCGCACCCTGGGAGAGGTGCCCCGCCGGGCCCTGAGCGGGACGAGCCCGTGGCAGATGGCCGAGGAGCGGACCCTGCTGTCCGACCTCGCCCGTACCCCGTTCGCGATTCCGGTGAGCGGCGGGCCGGCCATTCCCGCCGTGGGTGCCGACGATGCGGTGGACCGGGTCGCCGCCTGGCTGCTGGGCCAATCCGGCCTGTCGGAGACCTGACTCCATGACGCTCCACGCGATCCTCATCCTCGGCGGAGTGGGGCTGGTCTTCGCGGTCTTCATCGCGCTGGCCAACCGCCGGCTGTGGGTGTGGGAGGATCCCCGCATCGACGCCGTCGCCGCGATGCTCCCCAACGCCAACTGCGGCGCCTGCGGCCTGCCCGGCTGCCGGGCGTTCGCCGAGCAGGCGGTCGCGGGCCGCATCGCGCCGAGCCAGTGCACCGTGGGCAGCGACGACTCCCACAAGGCGATCGCCGAGTTCCTCGGGGTCGACGCGGGCTCGGCGGTGCGCCGGGTGGCGCGACTGCAATGCGCCGGCGGATACGACGTGGCGGCCTCCCAGGCGGAGTACCGGGGCCTCGCCTCCTGCGCCGCGGCGGCGGCGGTGGCCGGGGGCGGCAAGGGCTGCGCCTGGGGCTGCCTGGGTCTGGCCGACTGCGAGCGGGTCTGCGACTTCGACGCGATCGCGATGAGTGACACCGGGCTGCCGGTGGTGGATCCGGTCAAGTGCACCGCGTGCGGCGACTGCGTTACGGCGTGTCCCAAGGGGCTGTTCACCCTCCTGCCGGTGGACTACCAGCTCCTGGTCCAGTGCAAGAACCTCCTCGGCGGCGACGCCGTGCTGGAGCAGTGCAAGGTGGCGTGCACCGCCTGCGGCAAGTGTGTCCAGGATGCCGCGCCCGGCCTGATCAGCGTCGCCAGTGGCGTCGCGGTAGTGAACTATGACATGAATGCGCAGGCCGACCGCCACGCTGTGGAACGGTGCCCGACCGGCGCGATCGTATGGCTCGCCGGAGCGCAGTTTGCCCGCGTGCCGTCTCTCTCGGGGAGCGAGGACGCATGAGGTCCATCTTCCAGGCCCGGCGCGAGGCCAAGGCACCGGTGGCGCCGGCCTTTCCCGGAACGCTCGAAGCCCTGGACGGCAGCGGCGCCGTGGTGGCGATGGAAACGGCCGCCGGGGAAGCCGCCGGCGCCTATCCGATCACCCCCTCCACCCAGATGGGCGAAGGGTGGGCCGCCGCGGTGGCCGAGGGGAAGCTCAACGTCAACGGCCGCCGGCTGCTCTTCTTCGAACCCGAGGGCGAGCACGCCGCCGCCGCGGTCACCGCCGGCATGTCGATGGCCGGCCTCCGGTCCACCAACTTCTCGAGCGGTCAGGGCATCGCGTACATGCACGAGTCGCTGTACGCGGCGGTGGGTAAGCGGCTGACTTATGTGCTCAACGTCGCGGCCCGCGCCATGACCAAGCAGGCCCTGAACGTGCACGCCGGTCACGACGACTATCACGCCGTCGACGACACCGGCTTCTTCCAGTTGTTCGCCAAGGATGTCCAGGAGGCCGCCGACCTCAACCTCATCGCGCACCGGATCGCCGAGCTGTCGCTCAACCCGGGCATCTGCGCCCAGGACGGCTTCCTGACGTCGCACGTGATCGAGTCGCTCCGGCTCCCCGAACGCGAGCTGATCAAGGCCTACCTGGGTGACCCGGCCGACCGGATTATCTCGCCCACCCCGGCGCAACGCATGGTGTTCGGGGAGGTGCGGCGCCGGATTCCCGAGATGTTCGACCTCGATTACCCGGCGATGGTCGGCGTGGTCCAGAACCAGGAGAGCTACGCTCAGGGCGTCGCGGCGCAGCGGCCATTCTACTTCGACCATATCCTGGCGCTCGCCGATCAGGCGTTCCGGGAATTCGCCGAGCTCACCGGACGCCGCTACGCCCGGGTGGGCCGCTATCGCCTCGACGATGCGGACTACGTCATCGTGGGGCAGGGCTCGGTCGTGGCGAACGCCGAGGCGGTGGCGGACTACCTCCGCGAGGTGCGCGGGCTGGCGGTCGGGGTCCTCAACCTCACCATGTTCCGCCCCTTCCCGGCGGACCTGGTGAGCGAGGCCCTCGCCGGGAAGACGGGCGTCGTGGTGCTCGAGCGCACCGACCAGCCCCTCGCCGTGGATCCGCCGCTGTTGCGCGAGATCCGCGCGGCGATGTCGCAGGCGGTCGAAAACGGCCGCGTGCCCAAGGGCGGCGCCGTGGCGTATGCCGGCGTGGCCGCGCTGCGCCCGGAGCAGGTGCCGGACTTCTACTCGGGATGCTTCGGACTCGGCAGCCGCGACCTCCAGCCCGGAGACATCGTCGCCACCGTCGACAACATGCTGCCCTCCGGAGCGCGGAAGCGGCAGTTCTACCTCGGCATCGATTTCGTCCGGACCGACACCCGGATCCCCAAGCTGCAGATCTGGCAGGAGAAGATGCTCGACAGCTACCCCGACCTCGGGAAGCTGTCCCTGCGCTCCGCGGGCGACATCAATCTCCTGCCCGAGGGATCCACCGCGATCCGAATCCACTCGGTGGGCGGCTGGGGCGCCATCACGATGGGGAAGAACCTCGCGATGACGGCGTTCGAGCTGTTCGGGATGCACATCAAGGCCAACCCCAAGTACGGCTCCGAGAAGAAGGGCCAGCCGACCACGTTCTACGCGGTGCTGTCCCACCACCCGGTGCGGCTCAACTGCGAGCTCAAGCACGTGGACGTGGTCCTCTCCCCCGATCCGAACGTCTTCCGCCACAGCGATCCGCTGGCGGGGCTCGCCGAGGGCGGGGTCTTCGTCATCCAGAGCGACCTCGACCCCGATGCGTTCTGGCAGACCCTCCCGGACCGGGCCCGCGCCACCATCCGGGAGCGGAAGATCCGGGTGTTCGTCCTCGACGCGTTCGCGATCGCGCGGGAAGAGGCGTCGGACGTGGAGCTCCGCTACCGGATGCAGGGCGCGGCGTTCCTCGGCGCCTTCTTCAAGACGTCGCCGCTGCTGGCGCGGGAGAACAGCACCGAGGCGCGGCTGTTCGAGGGGATTCGCGTCCAGCTCAAGAAGAAGTTCGGGCATCGGGGCGTCGCGGTGGTGGAAGACAACGTCCGGGTCATCCGGCGCGGCTTCGACCAGGTGCTCGCGGTGGTCCCCCGCGAGGTCGAGACGATCGCGGCGCCGGGCAGCGTCCCCCGCATTCCCGCGGCCCTCGATGTACCCGACGCCGAGCCGGGCATCGGCAACCCGGGCCGGTTCTGGGAGCAGGTCTGCTCGCTCTGCGCCATGGGCCAGGACGGCATCGCCGATCCGTTCGCCGCGATCAGCGCGATTCCGGCAGCCACCGGCGTGGTGCGCGACATGAGCGGCGTGCGGATGGAGATTCCTTCCTTCGTGGCCGAGCAATGCACCGGCTGCGCCCAGTGCTGGACCCAGTGTCCCGATGCCGCGATCCCCGGGCTGGTCAACAGCCCCGAGCAGGTGCTGAACGCGGCCATCGGTGCCGTGGCCGGCACCGCCCCGGTGGAGCGGCTGCGCCCGCTGGCCAAGGCCTGGGGCCGTGAAGTGCAGCGACTGCTGGCGCGGGAGCCCTCGCTGCCCGTACCCGAGGCGTTCGCCAAGGGCTATGGCGTCGTCGCGGGCAAGATGCCGTGGGATGCGGAACGCCGGGCGGCCACCGACCTCGAGTTCGCGACGGTGCAGCGGCGGCTCGCCGAGTTCCCGCTGGCGCGGACCCGGCCGTTCTTCGACGTGATGGAAGGGAAGGAGAAGGGGTCCGGCGGGCTCCTGTCGATTACGGTCAATCCCGACGCCTGCAAGGGCTGCAACCTCTGCGTCGAGGTGTGTCCCGACGGTGCGCTGGTGACCATCAAGCAGGACGATGCGGCGCTGGAGCGGCTGCGCCGGAACTGGGCGGTCTGGCAGCGGCTGCCCGACACCGACAGTCGATACGTCAACGTGTCCGACGTCGACGAGGGGATCGGGGTGCTCTCGTCGCTGCTCCTCAAGAAGTCCACCTACCGATCGATGGTCGGCGGCGACGGCGCCTGCATGGGCTGCGGCGAGAAGACCGCGGTCCACCTGATCGTGTCGGCGATCTTTGCCGCGATGCAGCCGCGGGTCCAGAAGCACGTCGCCCGCCTCGAGGAGCTGATCACCGCCCTCGACGGCCAGGCGCGCACCCTGCTCGCCTCGGGCGCGGACCTGGAGGCGGCGGCGAAGGGCGGCCGCCCCCTCTCGGTGCCGATCGACCCGGCCACGCGCGAGCGGCTGGCACTGCTCAACCACACGTTGGCGGAGCTGCGGGAGCTCAAGTGGCGCCACGAGTCGGGGCCCAGCGGCGCCGGCCGCGCGCCGCTCGGGATGGCCAACAGCACCGGCTGCTCGTCGGTGTGGGGCAGCACCTATCCCTACAACCCCTATCCCTTCCCCTGGGTGAACCACCTCTTCCAGGACGCGCCCTCGGTCGCGATCGGCCTGTTCGAGGCCCACATGCGGAAGATGGCCGACAACTTCTCCGCCATTCGTCGCGCGGAGCTGCTGCGAAGCGGCAGCTACGACGCGGCCACCCACGAACCGGACCTCGCGACGCTGACCTGGGCGCGGTTTACCGACGACGAGTTCGCGCTCTGCCCCCCGATCATCGCCATGGGTGGCGACGGGGCGATGCTCGACATCGGCTTCCAGAACCTGTCGCGGCTGCTGGCCTCGGGAAAGCCGATCCGCGTGGTGGTGCTGGATACCCAGGTGTACTCCAATACCGGCGGCCAGGCCTGCACCTCGGGGTTCACCGGGCAGGTGGCCGACATGGCCGCCTTCGGCAAGGCGCAGCACGGCAAGACCGAGGTGCGGAAGGAGCTCGCCCTCATCGCCATCGCCCACCGCGGCGTCTACGTCCACCAGACCTCCCAGGCGGCCGCGACCCACCTGATCGGCGGCGTCCTGCGCGGACTCCACAAGCGGCGTCCGGTGCTGATCAACGTCTACACCCCGTGCCCGGTGGAGCACGGGCTGGCCGATGACTGGTCCCAGCACGCGGCTCGACTGGCGCTGGAGAGCCGGGCGTTCCCGTTCCTCACGTTCGACCCGGACGCCGGGCCCACCTACGCCGACCAGTTGTCCCTGGCCGGCAACCCCTCGGTCGACGACCCCTGGCCGACCTACACGCTGCGCTACCTCGACGAGGCCGGCGCGGAGCAGGCCCTCGAGCTGCCGGTGACCATCGCCGACTGGGCCGCCACCGAAGCGCGGTTCAAGCAGCACTTCACCGAGGCGGATCGCGCCACGTGGGACGACGCCATGCTGCCGTTCCACGAATACCTGACGCTCGCCCCGGCGGAGCGCGAAGGCCGCACCCCGTACATCCTCTCGCTTTCGAAGGAGCGGACCCTGCGCCGGCTCCGGGTATCGCGGGAGATGGTCCAGCTCGCCGAGGAGCGGCAGCAATTCTGGTCCCAGCTCCGGCAGCTGGCCGGACTGGAGATCGCGCCGAGCGTGCGGGACCTGGTGGTCACTTCCCTTGAGGCGGAATTCGAGACCCGGACCGCCGCGCTCCGAGCCGAATACGAGTCGAGGCTGACCGACCTCCGGGCCAGCTACCCGGCGCAGATGGCGCGCCGCCTGGCCTCCGCGCTGCTCGCGCGGTCCGGCGGCTCGGCGGCGGTGGCGGAGTTCCTGGCCGAGCTGCCCGCGGTGGCGCCCCCGTCCAACGGCGCGGCCTCGGCCCCGGCGCCGGTACCGGCTGCCGCGCCGGCCGCACCCGCCCCGGCGGCGGTGGCCGTGGCGCCGGCGGCGACCCAGCCGGCGGCCGCTCCAACGGCAGCGCCGGCGGCCGTCGCGCCGGAGGATGACGCGGCGGTGATCGAGCCGTGGATCGACTCGGTGCGCTGCACCACCTGCAACGAGTGCACCGGCATCAACAAGAAGATGTTCGCGTACAATGCCGACAAGCAGGCGTACATCAAGGACCCGGGCGCCGGGACGTTCCAGCAGCTGGTCCTCGCCGCGGAGCGCTGCCCCGTGTCGATCATTCACCCGGGCACGCCGCTCAACCCCAAGGAAAAGGACCTCCCCAAGTGGACCGCGCGGGCGGCCAAGTTCAATTGAGCGCCTCCCTGCGACTCACCGGCTTCCGTCACGGTGTGCACCCCCGTGAGGAGAAGGAGCTGACCAGTCAGCTCCCGATCCGCCGGATGCCGTTCCCCGAGGAGATCGTGCTGCCCCTGCGGCAGCACGCCGGCAACCCGGCCAAGCTGTGCGTCAAGGTGGGCGATCATGTCGAGCGGGGCGACCCGGTCGGCCTCGCCGACGGCTGGGTGTCGGTGCCGGTCCACGCATCGGCCTCCGGCACCGTCACCGACATCGGCTGGTGGCCGCATCCCGACGGCTCGATGGCGATGTCGGTGCGGATCGCGGTGGACCGCTACGCCCCCCAGGTGGCGCGGCCCCGGATGGTCCCGCACTGGGAAGGACTCTCCACCGACCAGGTGGTGCGCGCGGTACAGGATGCCGGCGTGGTCGGACTGGGCGGCGCGGCATTCCCGACCCACGTGAAGCTGGTGCCGCCGCCCGGCTGCGCGGTGCACACACTGATCATCAACGGCGCGGAATGCGAGCCCTATCTCACCTCGGACCACCGCACCATGGCCGAATACCCCGCGCGGGTGCTCTTCGGCATCCGGGTGATGATGCACGCGATGCGGGTCGCCAAGTGCGTGGTGGGCGTCGAGCGGAACAAGCCGGACGCGATCGCCGCGCTCTCGCGGGCACTCCCCTCGGATCTCGACATCACCATCCTGCCGCTGACCGTGAAGTACCCCCAGGGCGCCGAAAAGATGCTGATCCAGGCGGTGACCGGCGTCGAAGTGCCGTCGGGCAAGCTGCCGGTGACCGTCGGCGTGGTGGTGCAGAACGTGGGATCGGTGGCCGCCATCGGCGAGGTGTTCGAGACCGGGCTGCCCCTGATCGAGCGGATCGTGACGGTGTCGGGGCACGGCCTCCGCCGTCCGGCCAACCTGATCGTGCCGGTGGGCACCCGGCTGCGGGACCTGCTGGCTTTCTGCGACGGGGTCACTCCCGACGCGGCCGAGGTGATCCTCGGCGGGCCGATGATGGGGCAGGCCCAGGCCAACCTGGACGCGCCGGTGCTCAAGGGGACCACCGGCGTGGTGGTCCTCCAGAAGCAGGAGACCCGGCTCGACAAGGTCTATCCCTGCATTCACTGTGGCCGCTGCCTCGAGGCCTGCCCGGTCTTCCTGAACCCGTCGCTGCTGGGCGACTATGCCCGGGTGGCGCGCTATGACGACATGGCCGAGCTGCACCTGGCCGACTGCATGCTCTGCGGGTCGTGCGCCTACGTCTGCCCGTCGAACATTCCGCTGGCCCAGCTGTTCCAGGCCGGCAAGGTGGCGCTCCGGCGCGCCCAGGCCGGTGCCGCGTGACCGCACCCCTGATCCCGAAACTGCTGGTCACCGCCGCACCCCATGTGCGCTCGCAGGACTCCACCCCGGTGATCATGTGGAACGTGGTCGGCGCGCTGGTGCCGGTGATCGCGGCGGCGGCGTGGTTCTTCGGCATCAGCGCGGTGCTGGTGATCGCCGCTGCCGCCCTGGGCGCCCTGCTGACCGAGCGCGCCATCGGCCGCGGCGGCACCATGGGCGACGGCTCGGCCACGATCACCGGCCTGCTGCTCGGGTTGACCCTTCCCGCCGGATTGCCGCTCTGGATGGCCTTCCTCGGCGGGGCGTTCGGGATCGGGTTCGGGAAGCTGGTCTGGGGCGGCCTGGGGCAGAACGTCTTCAATCCCGCCCTGGTGGGCCGAGCCTTCCTGCAAGCCGCCTTCCCCGTGGCGATCACGACCTGGCCCCTCACCGGTGGCGGGTTCTGGTCCCTCAAGGGTGATCTCTTCGCCTTCCCGTTCACCCACCCCGCGCCCGACGCGATCACGTCGGCCACCCCGCTGGGCCTGCTCAAGTTCGAGGGCAAGGGCACCGACCTGCTGCACCTCGTGGTCGGCAACACCGGGGGCTCCGTGGGCGAGACCGCCGCGCTGGTGATCCTGGCGGGCGGGGCCTACCTGGCCTTCCGGCGCTACCTCAACTGGCGGATTCCGGCCGGCATCCTGCTCACGGTGGCGGCGTTCAGCTCGGTGCTTCACCTGATCGATCCGCGGCGGCCCGACGCGCTGTTCATGCTCTTTTCCGGCGGCCTGATGCTCGGTGCCGTGTACATGGCCACCGACCTGGTTACCTCCCCGGTCACCAATCGGGGGCGGTGGGTCTTCGGCGTGGGGATCGGCGTGCTGGTGGTGGTGATCCGTATCTGGGGCGGGCTGCCCGAAGGCGTCATGTACGCCATTCTCCTCATGAATGCGCTGGTCCCGTTCATCAACCGCGCCACGCAACCGCGGGTGTTCGGCACCGGACGCGAGGTGGCCGCATGAGCGCGACGCATACCCACGGGGCGCCCGCCGCGATCACCCCGGGCAAGAGCACGCCGACCTGGCGCCTGCTGCTGACGCTGGCCCTGGCCGGCGCGGCCTCGGGATGGCTGGTGGTGACGGTATACAAGATGACGCTGCCGGCGGTCCAGAAGCACGCCGCCGAGCAGGCGAACGCGGCCGTGCACGAAGTGCTCAAGGCGCCGGCCCGCTGGGACACCCTCTATCTCGTCAACGATGCGCTCACTCGCACGCCACCTTCCCAGACCGACCTGGCGGACATTCCCAAGGCCTTCGTCGGGTTCGATGCCTCGGGTACGCGTTTGGGCGTGGCGGTCACTGCCGCCGAGCCGGGCTTCCAGGAGCTGCTGACGCTGATGATCGGATTCGATCCGCGGACCGGCACCTTGATCGGATTCAAGGTGCTCGACCAGAAGGAGACGCCCGGGCTGGGCGACAAGATCGAGCGCGACACCGCGTTCGGCGGCCAGTTCGCCGGGCGCATTGCGCCGCTTCACGGGGTCAAGAACCGCGCCGGAAAGCCGCCGGATGAAGTACAGACGATCACCGGGGCGACCATCTCCTCGCGTGCCGTGATCCGGATCATCAACAACGCCATGGCCCGGTGGCGCCCACTGCTCGAGGCCTGGGACCGGGGGGGAGCCAAGTGACCGCCGTCGCATCGGGGCAGCCCGCCAGCGCACCGGAGTTCGTTCCGGGGGCGCCGCCGCACGCCACACTCGTCGCCGACATCTGGCGGGGGATCTCACGCGAGAATCCGGTGCTGGTACAGTTCCTCGGGATGTGCCCCACCATGGCGGTCACCAATACCCTCGCCAACGGGATTGCGATGGGGGTGGCCACGACCTTCGTGCTGGTCGGCTCCGGTCTGTTTGTGTCGCTGTTCCGCAAATACATCGCGCACGAGGTGCGAATCACCTCCTTCATCCTGATCATCGCCACCTTCGTGACGCTGGCCGACATGATCCTGGCGGCCACCTTCCCCGACATCAGCAAGGCCCTGGGACCGTTCATGCCGCTGATCGTGGCCAACTGCCTCCTGCTGGGTCGCGCCGAAGCGTTCGCCGCCAAGGTCCGGCCGGTACGCGCGGTGGCCGATGGTTTGGGCATGGGGATGGGATTCACCTTGTCGCTTTCCCTGCTGAGCGCGATTCGCGAGCTGCTCGGCCGGGGCTCCCTGCTCAACCACGACCTCCTCGGGCCGCGCTTTGAGCCCTGGGTGTTCATGGTGATGCCCCCCGGTGGCTTTCTCACGCTCGGCATCGCGCTGCTTGGACTGGCGTTCATCATCGAAGTCCGCCGCCGGGCCAAGAGGGCCGTATGAGCAACCTGGCCTGGATCTTCGTGTCGACGCTGCTGGTCAACAATTTCACCCTGGTCATGTTCCTCGGGCTGTGCTCCTTCTTCGGGGTCACCGCGAAGATCGAGACGGCATGGCGGCTGGGGTTGGCCAATACCTTCGTCCTGCTGCTCACGGCCGTCGGCGCGTGGGCCCTCAACACCTACGTCCTGAGCCGGACGCCGTTCCTGCGCACCATTGCCTTCATCGTGGTCATCGGCTCCGGGGTGCAGATCACCGAGATGGCGGTCAAGAAGTACTTCCCGGTCCTCTTCCGGCAGCTGGGGATCTACCTCCCGCTGATCACCACCAATTGCGCCATCCTGGGCCTGGCGCTGTTCCAGACCTCGCGCCACTACAACCTGATCGAGGCCCTGGTGTTCGCGATCGGCGCGGGGCTCGGGCTCACCCTGGCGCTGTCGCTGATGGCGTCGATCCGCGAGCGGATCGAGGTGGCCGAGGTGCCGGTGGTGGCGCGCCGCATGGGGCTCGTGCTGGTGATCGCGTCGTGCCTCTCGATGGCGTTCATGGGATTCGCCGGAATGGGGAGTGCGCCATGAGCCAGACCATCATCGCCATCGTGCTGGGTGCCGGGTTGTTCGTCCTGTTCGGCCTGGTGCCCCATCGGGGCTGCACCGGGCACTGCGCCGGCTGCACCGGCGCCTGCGGACGTCATGAAGGAGGAGAAGATCACCATGTCGGCTGACCTGTTCCGGCGGCACCCCACGCGGCGGGAGTTCCTCGCCCTCGGCACCGGCATGTTCGTGGCCCTGTCGATGCCGCTGGCGCTGCGGCGCCGGGTGCCGCTGGTCAAGCGCTCGTTTCCGCTGATGGGGACCATCGCCGAGGTGCAGGTGGCGCACCGGAACGAGCGGCTGGCGGAGGACGCCGTGGATGCCGCGCTGGCCGAGCTCCAGTGGGTGGAGCGGACCATGACCCGCTTCCGGCCCGACTCCGACATCGGCCGCGCCAATCTGGGCGCCGGCGCCGAGGGGATCGTGATCTCCGCCGAGACGGCGCTGGTGATCCAAGCGGCGCTGCACTGGTCGTCGGTGAGCGACGGCAACTTCGATCCGGCCCTCGGCTCCGCCTCCGAGCTGTGGGACGTGCTCCATCGGCACCAGCCGCCGCCCGCCGGAGCGGTGGCGCGGCTCGCGTCGCGCGGCTTCTGGCGAAAGGTCGACCTCGGGCGCCGCGGCGACGGAGCCGTAGTCCGCTTCGACGACCGGGACCTCCACCTCGACCTGGGCGGCATTGCCAAGGGCTACGGGATCGACCGGGCGGTCGCGGCGCTGCGATCCCGGGGCATCGCCCACGCCATCGTCACCGTGGGCGGGGACCTGTTCGCGCTGGGGCACGCGCCCGATGGCGCACCGTGGCAGGTCGGCATCCGCGATCCCCACCATCGTGACCGGCTGGCCGGCCGGCTGGCCGTGGCCGACCGGGCCGTGACCACCTCGGGCGACTACGAGCGGTATTTCGAGTGGCGGGGGTTCCGGTATCATCACCTGCTCGACCCGCGCACCGCCGCGCCGCGCCGCACCCCGGTGCACAGCGTGACGGTGCTCGGCAGCAATTGCATGAATGCCGACGCGGCCGCGACCGCCGTCTTCGGCATGGCGACCGATGCGGCGCGCCGGGTGGCGCGGCGCGTACTCACTGACGCCGAGGTCATTCCCTTGATGTGAGGCCCGTATGAAGAATCATCAGTTGTTCTGCAGCGCCTGTGACCGGCCGGTCCGGGTCCTCATCACCGAGGCGCCCGCCGCCGAAGGGCACGCGATCCTGAACGATTCCGAGCTCATCTGCCTGGAGATCGGCGGCCATTGCACCGGCAATATGTGCCCGCTGGGAGCGGCCGAGCCCAGCGCGATGGTCCGCCGCATCGTCCGCAACGGCATCCCGCTGAGCACGCTCGAGACCGTGCGGGCCCATTGCCCCTCGTGCGATGCCGACGCCGAGGTGATCCTTTACGGCGACGGCAAGGCGGGCTGTTCGGTCTGCGGGAGCGTGGGCCGCTGGGTCATCGACCACCCCGAGCCCGCCTGAGTCCGGGGCGGGGCCGGGGCGCCGCGGCGTTGCCGAGGCTCCCCTTCCCTCGTCCCCGCCGTGGCCCGATCTTCCCTGGCAGGTTCCCTCACCTGCCAGGCCGAAACCCGTGCTCCTCTCCCTCCTGCTCCTCACCGCCCCACCCGCCGATTCGGTGGACCTGCTCATCCGCCACGGAACGGTCTACGACGGTTCCGGCGGGGCCGCCCGGCACGTGGACGTGGGGATCCGGGGCGACCGCATCGTGTTCGTGGGAGACGCGTCCCGGGCCGGACTCGCGCCGAAGCAGACCATCGACGCCACCGGCCTCATCGTCGCCCCGGGGTTCATCGATCCGCACACCCATTCGTTCGAGGGCCTGCCCAACCTGAGCGAGGCGCGCCGCAGGAATCCCGGCGCGCTGATGCAGGGGGTCACCACCGTCGTCCTCGGCGCCGACGGACGGGGGCCGCTCGACGTGGCTCAGGTGCTCACCGCCTCCGAGCGGCTGGGACTCGGCACCAACACCTACGCCCTGGCGGGGTTCGGTACCGCGCGGGCCCGCGTCATGGGCGCCTCGTCCGCGCCCGCGTCGCCGGCCCAGATCGATTCCATGCGGGCGCTCATCGCCCATGCGATGAGCGAGGGCGCCTTCGGCGTCGGGTCGGGCCTGTTCTACGCCCCGCAGTCGTACGCCAGCACGGAAGAGGTGATCGCCGTGCTCAAGGGCGCCACGCCGTATGGCGGCGTCTACGACACCCACCAGCGCGACGAGAGCTCCTACACCATCGGCCTCCTCAATTCGGTGCGCGAGGCGATCCGGATCGGCCGCGAGACCGGCCTCACCACCAACATCGGCCACGTGAAGGCGCTCGGCGTCGACGTCTGGGGCGATGCCGACAGCGTGCTGGCCCTGATGCGCGCCGAGCGCGCCGCCGGCCACATGGTGGTGGCGGACCAGTATCCCTGGACCGCGAGCGGCACCAGCCTGGTGGCCGCCCTGGTGCCCCGCTGGGCCGAGTCGGGCGGGCGCGACTCGCTCCGGCTGCGCATCGCCGATCCGGCGGTTCGGGAACGGATGCTGGTGGAGATGCGGGACAACCTTCGCCGCCGCGGGGGCGACAGCACCCTGCTCCTGACCGGCGGCGCCGCCGCGGCCCGGCCGTTCGTGGGCCGGACGCTGAAGCAGGTGGCGGCGCTCAAGGGCACCGGCGCGGTGGAGGCCGCGCTGGAGCTGATCCGCACGGTCGGCGACATGGGCGTTGCGTCGTTCAACATGACCGAGCAGGACATCGAGACGTTCATGAAGGATCCGTTTGTGATGACCAGCTCGGACGGGTCCGCCGGCCATCCGAGGCTCTACGGGACCTACCCCCGCAAGATCCGCCGCTACGTCCTCGACCAGCCGGTGATCAGCATGGAGCGGATGGTCCGCGCCTCCTCGGGCCAGGTGGCCCAGGTGTACGGGATCCCGGAACGGGGCGAGCTCAAGGAGGGTTACTTCGCCGACGTGATCGTGTTCGATCCCAAGACGATTCGCGAGCAGGCCACCTACCTCGAACCGGAAAAGCTCTCGATCGGGATGCGCTGGGTGTTGGTCAACGGCAAGGCGGCGGTGGCCGACGGCGTGCCGACCGGCGCGCTCGCGGGACGGGCCATCCGGCGCCCGCCGCGCGCGTAGCATCGGACCCGCGCCTGCTCGGCGAGGCCACTCCGGGCGGAAGGATCGGAGCGAGTGTAGCGGCAGGACAGGCCGTCGAACAGGGCCGGGACGGTGACCATGGTGGCCGCCACCCGCACACTAGAGTCTGGAGACCGCACATGTGGCATACCTCGGTGCCCTGGTGGGAGCTGGTGATCCGGTCGGCCATCGTCTATTCGTTCCTCCTCGGCCTCATCCGCATCACCGGCAAGCGGCAAATCGGGCAGCTGGCGCCGTTCGATCTGGTGCTCCTCCTGGTGCTCTCCAACGCGGTCCAGAACTCGATGAACGCCGGCGACAATTCCCTCATCGGCGGCTTGCTCTCGGCCTCCACGCTGATCGCCCTGAATTCCGTCTTGTCCATCGCCACGCAGCGCAGTAAGCGGCTCGAGGGCCTGGTCGAAGGCCGCCCGCAGGTCCTCATCCACAACGGCAAGCTCTACGACAAGGTCATGGAGGATGCCCGGCTCACCCACCACGAGCTCAACGCGGCGCTGCGGCAGGCGGGATGCCTGGCGGTGGACGAGGTGCATTGTGCGGTGCTGGAAAACAACGGCGCCATCAGCGTCGTGGCGCGGAAGTGACGCCCTTCCCGCGGTCTCCCCTGGGGTACGCCCTGGCGCTCGGTTACCCGGCCGTCCCAGACCACGCTGGGCTGGCTCCCCAGGCAGACCGGGGTGCCACCGGTGAATTTCGACCATCCCGGTCTCGCGGGTTATGCCCAGCTGACCGCCCACCACCTCCTCACCAGTGCCCTGCTCTACGCGATGGGGTTCGGAATGACGTGGGGCCTTCGGCGGCTGTAGGCCGTTTCAGCACACCAGGAGGTGCCGCGGCGAGCGGGTAGCGTACTCCACCTTCCACCAGTGCGGGTCGTTGGGTTCGGCGAGGGTCACGTCCGACGGGACCGTCGCGGGCGCCGCCCGGAATTCCTGACGGAGCCGGACGAACAGGCTGTCGGGGTCGGGCCAGCCCTCGCTCCATTCCGCGATCTCGTTGCCGGCCGCCAGCTCCGCCGACAGAATCCCGTGCAGGGCCGGATGCAGTCGGGCGAGCACCTCGGTGCGCTTCCGCTCCAGCCATCGGGCCCGGGTGATGCGGTAGCGGGCCAGCCGGGCATCGGCCTCCGTGAGTCGCGGGTCGTCATGCGGCGCGGTGTCGAGGTGCTCGGCCCCGCTCTTCTCCAGTACCCGCCGGGACGCCGTGTTCGATTCGAGCACGCACGACTGAACTTCGTCGAGCCGCAGGCCGCCGAACGCGAATTCCAGTACGTTCTTCACCGCGAAGCTGGCGTATCCTTTCCCCCAATAAGGGCGGCCGATCCAGTAGCCGAGCTCCTCCGCCCGGTGCGCGTCGACGCCGTGCAGCCCGATGACGCCCACCAGGTCGCCCGCGTCCACGATGGCGAAGACCCAGGAAACCCCTTCGGCGCGCTCCTGGATCATCTGCTCGATCCAGAGCCGGGCCCCGTCCTCGGGGTAGGGGTGGGGGATGCGCGTGGTGGCCGCGATGGCGGCATCCGAGGCGAGGCGCTGAACGGCCTCGGCATGGTCGGGACTCAGGAGATAGACCCCGACGGAGCGGGTCGCGCGCCGGTCACTTCCAGCCGCCTTTCCGCCCTCCCAGCATCATCGCGCCCAGCATGAGCGCGTAACCCGCCGCCAGCACCGGGATCGGAGCGCCGCCGATCAGCAGAGCCTTTTCCTGGGCCGACGCGGTTCCCCGCATCCAGAGCAGCGCGCTGCCGCCGATCATGCCCAGCACCACCGCAGTGGGAATCAGCAGCGCGCCCCGGGTCCGCGCGGTGTTGGTGATCAGGACGCCGGCCAGGAACAGGAGCGCCAGTCCATCGATGCCCCAGGCCAGGATCATCCACGGCGTGCGGGGCTCGCCGCGGAAGGCCGTGAATCCGATGGCCGCCGCGCCCAGGACCGTCCAGACCAGCCACGAAACCAGGACGACCGGCGGCAGGCGGCCCCGCCCCACCTTGTAGCCCCACCGGAGCAGGGCCGCCCCGATCTGGCCGGTGGGCGTGGCGATGCCGACCGGCTGGCGGGAGAGCAGCACCGCGCCGATGCCGCAGAGCGCGAGCGTGAGGCCGCACCAGACCGCCAGCGCCACCGGCGGGCTCCAGTGAAGCGCGCACCAGACCGCGACGGCGGCCATCACCGCCAGGACGATGATGCGGCGAATCATCCGCGCCAGCTCCCTCAGTTCGTGAAGAGGTTGTCGTACCGACCGGTCGCGAGCGCGGCGTCGAACCGCTCTCCGATCCGGGTCACCAGCGCCGGAGCTTCGGCACCGCCCCGCTCCAGCGACACCGCGACGTACCCGAAGTCCGAGCTGAAGGCCACCAGCACCCGGTGCCCCTCGATCGTCACCGGGAGCTCGTAGGCTCCGGAGTCGGCCGGCTGCCGCTCCGCCTTGAATTCCTTCACCAGGAACTCGATCAGCGCATCCCGCAACCCCTCGGTTCCCTTTTCCAGCCGGTAGGTGCGGTGCCCGTCGCTTTCGGTCGAGATCTCGCCGGAATAGGGGAGCGGCACGAAATGCCGGCGCTCCGCCAGGCGATCCGCCTCGCCCCGGCTCCGCTGCCATTCGAAATGATGGTCCAGCCAGGCCGGATCGAGCGCTTCGAGCTTGGGATAGCGCATCCGGGCCGGATCGATCGGCAGGGTGTAGGTCCGATTGTCCATGAAGTCGGTGACCAGCAGCACCGGAGGAGGAGCGGTGCCGCTCGGGTTGGCGAAGGTCACGAAGCTCCGCTCATCGGGCGACAGCGCGAGCGGCCGCACGGCGGGGATGTCGTAGACGGTCGTGTCGGGCGTGAAACGGTGCACCGCGAGCTGCCGGGTGTCCACTACGGCGGAGCCGATGCGGTAGAGGCCGGGGCGGGCGTAGCTCACCCGGTCGATCCGCCCCCGGACCGGTTGACCCCGGGCGGCGGCGTGGAACAGCGCGGTGTCCGAGGTCAGCACCTCGCCCTTGCTCGGGCCACCGCACTCGGCCACGAATTCGGTGCGGGCCCGCTGGTCCACCTCGGACACCAGGTAACAGTATCCCGAGCCGTCGGGCGGATCGACATGGATCAGGAGCGCGAGGCGGGGTCCCGCCACCAGCGCCACATCGTCGACCCGATCGAACCGCCGGGTGGCGTCGCCGGTGGCGCTGGTTTTTCCCTCGATGACCAGGGGCTCCCCTCGGTAGCGAAATCCGTACGAGGCACCGGTGACGAACACGGTGTGCTGGTCCTGCTGCTCCTGGTGGAAGCCGAAGGCGCTGGTGGTGATCTCGAACGGTCCGACCGTCTCGGTCCGGATCGGCTGATTGCCCTTCCTGACCCGGTACCGATAGCTGAGCAGGTTGGCCGGAACGGTGACTCCGGGGCGGAACTTGGGCAGCCAGTCGCTCCACTCCAGGTCTTTCTTCCCCGGAAACGCCCGCAGGGGCACCTGGAAACCCTGGGTGTCCCTCTCTCCGGTGTTCACCGAGAGCATCCGGGTGCCCCGGCTGGTGAACACCTCCACCGCGCCCGGCACCACCCAGCGGCCATCCACCAGGTGGGCGTCCTCCATCCAGAGCGGTCCGCTCTCGGTGGCCCGCACCGTACGGGAGAAGCGGGGAATCGAGTGGAGGCTGAGGGACGGCTCGTCCGGTCCCACTGCGGATGGCGCCTCCTTCCGATCGGCCGGCCAGCGCACCTCCACCGCCAGCATCAGCGTCTCGCCGTCCAGCGTGGGCGGCACATCGGCGAGCAGGCGGGTCAGGCCGCCGCTCAGCACCCCGAGGCCCGCCACCACCGCCAGCGACAACCCCAGCGCTCGAAGGAAGCCGGGGTGGGCGCCGGCCGCGACCAGGCGGGCGATGACCAGCCCGATGACCAGCCCGGCTCCGAAGCCCAGGATCCCGAGCGCCAGGACGAAATAGCCCGACGCGCCCTCCCGGCTGGAGATGTGATACCAGTCCACCGCCATCGCGGCGATGTAGCCGCTGACGAACATGCCAAGGAGGCCGGTGAGCAGGGCGCTGAAGATGGAGGTGGGCCAGGACATGGCGGAGATGATAGTCTCCGTCCGCCAGGTTGGCGATGCTCCGGCTGACGGGCCGAACCCCATGCCTCCTGAGCGCCCCGCCTTCTGGCGCTGCCCCGACTGGGCGCGGGTGTTTGGCAACCGCAACCAGAAGCACCTGGGCACCCGGTCGAGGCTCGCCTCCCGGTGACCCTTGCCGCGCGGATATCTTTCAGCGACGTTCGATCCGCCCCACCATCTCACGGAGTACCCAGATGAAACGATTCGTCCTGTCGCTGGCCCTCGCCACCGCGGTCCTGACCACCGGGGTCGCGGCCCAGTCCGTTGCCGGCGCATGGGATGCGGCGATGAATACGCCCGGTGGCGTCCGCAATTTCAAGATCGACTTCCAGGTGAAGGGCGATACGCTCACCGGCACCGTGCACCGGCAGGCCGGCGACGTGCCGCTCCGGGGAACCATCAAGGGTGACACCGTGACGTTCAGCTACACCATCGACTACAACGGCAACGACCTGGTCCTCACGATGACCGCCAAACTCGTCGGCGACACAATGAGAGGCACCGTGGACTTCGGGGGAGTCGCGCAGGACGAATTCTCGGCCAAGCGGGCACCCCAATGACCGCCGAGCGCTGCCGGGAATTCCGGCGGCTCCACGAGTCGGGCTGCTTCGTGATCCCCAACCCATGGGACGTGGGGAGCGCCCGCCTGCTCGCGCGCCTCGGCTTCAAGGCGCTGGCGACGACCAGCTCCGGATTGGCCTGGTCGCTGGGACGGCAGGACAACCACACCACCCTGGAGGAAACCCTGGACCGCCTCCGCGCGATCGCGGGCGCAGTCGACGTGCCCGTCAACGCCGATTTCGAAGGCGGATTCGCGGTGGAGCCGGCCCGGGTCGAGGCCAACGTGGCCGCGGCGGCGGCGACCGGCATCGCCGGGCTCTCGATCGAGGACTCCACCGGAAACCCCGCGAGCCCGCTGTTCGATGCGGTGCTCGCGGTGGAGCGGATCCGGGCCGCCCGCCGGGCCATCGACCGGAGCGGAACCGGGGTCCTGCTCACCGGCCGTTCGGAAGGCTTCATCGTGGGGCGCCCCGATCTCCCCGAGACCATCCGCCGCCTCACCGCCTACGCCGAGGCGGGCGCCGACTGCCTCTACGCGCCGGGGATTCGCACGCCCGATCAGATCGCCGCCGTGGTGCGGGCGGTGGCGCCCAGGCCGGTGAACGTGCTGGTGGGAGCCGATTTCACCACGGTCGCCGACCTGGCCCGGGCCGGAGTCCGCCGGATCAGCACGGGCGGCGCGCTGGCCCGCGCCGCCTGGGGCGGCTTCCTCGAGGCGGCCAGGGAGATCGCCGAGCACGGCACGTTCAAGGGCCTGGCCCACGCGCTCCCCTGGGCCGAGATCGAGGGCGCCTTCGCAGGGTCCTGACCCGCTGTCATCGCTCCGACATGTTCGGGGTGGTATACTCTTGGCCTCCCGGCTCCCGGGCCATCCTGCATCCACCGTAGAGGCCGTATGATCAGACACTCTCTCGCCGCGCCTGCCCTGCTCCTCGCCGCGCTGGTCCTTCCCGGCGCCGCGCAGGCCCAGACCTTCAAGGTCCAGCGCATGAGCATCGGCGGCGACGGCGGCACCGACTACATCGTGGCCGAGCCCGGCACCGGGCGGGTCTTCGTCTCCCGGGGCACCCACTTCATGATCATCGACGGTGCCACCGGCAAGGTGCTGGGTGACATCATGGACACGCCGCGCACTCATGGCGCCGCGCTGGTCGCCAAGGAAAACAAGGGCTTCACCACCAACGGCGGTGATTCCACGGTGACCATGTTCGACCTGAAGACGCTCGCCCCGATCAAGAAGATCAAGGTGGCCACCGGGGGCCTCGACGGCATCATGTACGACCCGTCGATCGACCGGGTGATCCTCACCAACCACAGCCGCCCGATCGGCACCGTCGTCGCGCTCGACCCCAAGAACGGTGACATCACCGGCACCGCCGAGCTCGAGGACAACGCGCCCGAGGGCGCGGCCAGCGACGGCAAGGGGCGGCTCTTCGTCAACAACGAAGGCAAGAGCACCATCCAGGTGATCGACGCCAAGACGATGAAGGCGGTGGCGTCATGGCCCCTCGCACCCTGCGAGGGCCCCACCGGCATTGCCTACGACAAGGCGTCGAACCGGATCTTCTCCGGCTGCGGCAAGACCTCGGTGGTCGTGGACGCGAGCAGCGGCAAGATCGTCGCGACGATTCCCAACGGCGACGGGGTGGACGCCCTGGGGTGGGACCCGTCCGAGAAGCTCATTTACATACCCGCCGGGCGCGACGGTAATGTCACGGTGGTGCACCAGGACTCGCCCGACAAGTACACGGTGGTGGCCACGGTCCCCACCATGCAGGGCGCCAAGACCATCGGGGTCGATCCGGTCAAGCACATCGCGTATCTGTTCCAGCCCGAGTACGGTCCGGCCCCCGAGCCGCCGGCGGGTACGCCCCCGCCGCCGCGCGGCCGGGGACCCCGTGGCCCGATCGTGGGCACCTGGTTCTTCGTTATCACCCACTAGGCCATCGCGGCATCCGCTCGACCAACGTCCGGGCCGCGCGGCCCGGACGTTCGTTTTTTGAGACCCCGAGACTCGATGACTCGCCGCCCGGCGAACGCCGCCCGGCCCCATAGGTTGGACTGACCCCGACTTGCGACCGATCATGACCGGCTCAGCCGACGAATACGCCCAGATCGCCGAGTTCTACGACCACGTCACCGTGTACCGGGAGCGACCCGACGTCGCCTTCTTCATCGAGGCGGCGCGGGAGGCGGGCTCGCCGGTGCTGGAGATCGGCTGCGGCACCGGACGGGTGCTCCTTCCGGTCGCCCGCGCCGGCTTCGACATGGTCGGGCTCGACGCGTCGCCCGGCATGCTGGCGGTCTGTCGCGGGAAGCTCCAGCACGAGCCCGAGGCGGTGCGGACGCGGGTCGAGTTGATCGAGGGAGACATGCGGGCATTCGACCTCGGCCGGGTGTTCAACCTGGTCATCATTCCGTTCCGGCCCTTCCAGCATCTCCTGACCGTGGAGGATCAGCGCGCCTGCCTCGGGTCTGTCTCCCGACACCTGGCCCCCGGGGGCAGACTGATCCTCGACTTGTTCAATCCGTCGCTCGACTACCTCGCCAAGCGGGTCACCGGCGAGGAAATTCCCGAAGGGGCCGAGTTCTCCATGCCCGACGGCCGGCGCGTGTCCCGCGCCACCCGGATCCTCGCGCAGGATCGCTTCAGCCAGGTCAATCGGGTGGAGCTCATCTACCACGTCACCCATCCCGACGGCCGGACCGAACGATTCCTCCATGCCTTCGGCATGCGCTATCTCTTCCGTTTCGAGGCCGAGCATCTGCTGGCCCGCGCCGGGTTCGAGGTCGAGCACCTCTATGCCGCGTACGACCGCAGCGCCTACGGCTCGATCTACCCTGGGGAGCTGATCTTCGTCGCGAGAAAGCCGGTGTGCCCCGCACCGGTTCCGTCGTCTCTGTAAGAGGGGCCCGCGGCCCCTCGGTCGGTGACACACACAAGGAGGCATGATGCCGGCACGGAAACGATCCAGCGGCAGCCGTCGCTATGGCCCGGCCGCGAGCAAGACGGTGGAGCGCGCCATGCGCCGCCGGAAGCGAGGTACCCTCAAGAGCGGACCGGGGGGCAAGGGCGGGACGGTCAGGAGCCGGAAGCAGGCCATCGCGATCGGGCTCTCGGAGGCGAGAAAGAAGGGCGCCAAGGTGCCCCGTCGGGCAAAGTAGCGCGGAGGCTCCGGTTAGAGTACTCTAGCCACATGAAAAAACTCCTGATCGCGGTCTGGCTCGCCGCGCCGGCCCTCGCGGCGGCGCAGGCGGGCCCTCCGTGCGCCCAGCACGATCGCCATTGCCCCGCTCCACCCGTGATCAATGCCGGGCCGGCCCAGCCGCCGGTGGCCCCTCCCTCCGATGCGATCGTGCTCTTCGACGGTCACGACCTGGACCAGTGGCGCAGCGCCGACGGCAGCCCGGCCCGGTGGAAGCTCAAGGGCGACTACATGGAAGTGGTGAAGGGGACCGGCGCCATCGGCACGGTGCGTGGCTTCGGCGATGTGCAGCTCCACGTCGAATGGGCCACGCCGCTCCCCGCCGTCGGCCAGGATCAGGACCGCGGCAACAGCGGCGTGTTCCTGATGGGACTGTATGAGGTGCAGGTGCTGGACTCCTACGGCAGCGTCACCTACCCCGATGGTCAGGCCGGGGCGCTCTACGGACAATACCCGCCGCTGGTCAACGCGAGCCGCCCCCCCGGGGTCTGGCAAACCTACGACATCGTATTCCACCGCCCCCGGTTCGACGGCGCGGGACAGCTGCTCGAGCCCGCGGTGGTGACCGTGTTCCACAACGGGGTGCTGGTGCAGGACGGCGTGGTGCTCACCGGGCCGACGGCCCACGAGGCCCGGCCACCCTACGCGAAGCACGCCGACAAGCTGCCGCTCACCCTGCAGGACCACGGACACCCGGTACGATACCGGAACATCTGGGTTCGCGAACTCGAACGCTGACCGGAGACCATCGTGCGCAAATACCTGACCGAGTTCGTCGGGACCTTCTTCTTTGTCATGACCATCGCGCTGGTGGCCACCCCCAATCACCCGCTGGCGCCGCTGGTCATCGGCACCACGCTGATGGTGGTCGTGTTCATGGGTGGCCACGTCTCGGGGGGACATTTCAACCCTGCGGTGTCGCTGGCGGTCTTCCTCCGGGGCAAGCTCCCCGCCGCCGATCTGCCGCCCTACATCCTGGCCCAGGTGCTCGGCGGCGTGGTGGGCGCCTACCTCTCGTATATGGTGCTCGATCACACCTTTGCGCCGGCGCCGGCGGCCACCACCACCACGATGACGGCCCTGATCGTGGAGATGTTCTATACCCTGCTGCTGGCCCTGGTCGTGCTCAACGTCGCCACCTCGCCGACCACCGAGGGAAACTCCTTCTACGGGATCGCGATCGGCGCCACCGTCATGGTGGCCGCGTTTGCCGGCGGGCCGATTTCGGGCGGGGTCTTCAATCCCGCGATCGGCACCGGCACCATCGTGGTGAATTCGCTCGCCGGGGGCGGGAGCTGGAGTCACCTCTGGCTCTACTGGGCCGGCCCGCTGCTGGGCGGTGCGCTGGCCGCCGCGGTGTACCGCATGCAGCACGGATTCGCCTGATGGAAATCAGGTCCGCCGCGCCGTTCGCGACCTACTGGGAGGGCATCCGGGGCCGCACGCGGCGGGTGGTCGAAGTCATTCCGCCCGAGCGCATCGAATGGGCGCCCGCGCCGGGCCGCTGGACCCTCGGGGACATCGTGCGGCATCTGGCGGGTATCGAGCGCGACATGTACGCCGAAAACGTCCAGGGCCACCCGACCCGCTATCCGGGTCACGGCCGCGAGCTGGCGGAGGGCAAGGACGCCGTGCTGGCCTACCTCGACCGCAAGCACGCCGAATCCCTGAGGATCTTCTGCGCGCTCACGCCCGAGCAGCTCGAATCGAAGTGCCAGACCCCGGCGGGAACGCCGATTACCACCTGGAAGTGGCTTCGCGCCATGGTGGAGCACGAGAGCCACCACCGCGGGCAGCTGTACCTGATGCTGGGGCTGCTGGGTGTTCCGGCCCCGCCGCTTTACGGCTTGACCGAAGAAGAGGTCAAGGCGCGCTCAGCGAGCTGAGCCAGGGCGCCGCCAGCCGTTCCGCCAGGTCCAGGAATTTCTGATGCGCGCCGGGTCCGGCATCGAGGTGCTCCACCCGGGCGAACCCTGCCAGCACCCGATCGTGCCGATCGTGGGGAATCAGCTGGTCTGCCATGGGGAAGAGTACCTCGTCTTCCTTGGTGATGTGGTCGCGCAGCAGGGCGACATACCCCTTGGCGCTCGCGACCAGCACCCGCCGCGCTTCCGGGTCTCCCTCCGCCAGCTTGCGGGCGGCCGCCCGCATTGCCCGGGTGAAGGCTCGGCCCCGCTCATGCTCGTCCAGCATCACCCCGATCGGGCCCTGATCGGCGGGCATCCCGCTCGCCGCCAGCTCCACGAACAGGACACCCTCCTCCTTGCGATGATGGCACCCGTCGGCGAAGCCGGCGATGAAGTCACAGGCATCGAGGAAGTACTCCGGCGGCACCTCCTGGCCCGACTCCACCCGTCTGGCGGCGATTTCCAGGGCATCGAGCACCCGTTCGATGACCCGGTGCTCGTTCATAAGAATTTCAGTGGCCTTCACGACGTCCTCCAGTCAGGGAACCAGCACCGCCCGTTTGAGTAACCGATGGTGATGGGCATCGGCGAACACCTCGTTGATTCGGCTCAAGGGATGCCGCTCGACGAACGGCTTGACCTGGATCCGTCCGGCTCCGATCCAGGCCAGGAGCTCGGGATAGACCAGCGGGTCGGCGCCCCAATTGCCCCGGGCGACGGCGTCGTAGGCCATCAGGTTGGAGAGGCAGAGCTCGACCTTGTCCATGGTGAAGCCCACCACCGCGAGCGACGCACCGAAACCGATCAGGGCGTAGGCCAGCTCTTGTCCGGCCGAAGTCCCCGAGGTCTCGAAGATCTTCCACTGGTGGGGCGGCCCACCCAACCGCTCGACTTCCGCCCTGACGAGCTTGCGCGCCTCCTTGACCGCCACGCCCCGCACGTTGAACCCCGCGGCGGCGCCCGCCTCGCGCGCCTGGACGAGCTTTCGGTCATCTACGTCCAGGGCGATCACGATCGCCCCCACCGCGGCCGCGACCTGGACCGCGTGGATTCCGATCCCGCCCGCACCAACCACGATCGCCAGCTCGCCCGGCGCGACCTCCGAGCGCCGGACCGCGTCGAACGGAGTGGACAGTGCATCGGACACCACCGCCAGCTCCCAGAGCTCATGGCGGGCGAGCGCCTCCTCCGGCACCGCGCAAACGAATCGGGCCGGCACCACCACGTGCGAGGCGAAGCCGCCATGCCGATCGTTGCCCGGCATCACCTGGCGCCGGCAGATGGTCCGCCGTCCGGCCCGGCAGAGCTCGCATTCCCCGCAAGGCAGCACGGCCGGCACGACGACCGGGCGACCCAGGAGGGCACTATCGACGCCGGGGCCCACCTCGCGCACCATCCCGCTGATTTCATGTCCCAGCACCAGCGGAGGCGGCGTACGGGTCTTCACGCCGCCGAAGAGGAAGGAGAGGTCGGTGTGACAGACGCCGCAGCCTGCCACCTCGATGACCGCCTCCCCGGGTCCCGGTGCCTGCGGCGCGAACTCCCGTCGTTCCAGCGGGGACCCCGGCGCCGCCATCACCCAGGCTTCCCATCCTCCGTTCCGCATTGACACCATTCCGTCCTTCCCGGCCTCAGTCCCCGAAAATGAAATTGCCGCACTCATGGCATCGGTCGAGCGTCCGATTCTCACCCGCGAAGCAATGGCGCGGGTCCGGATCCACCCGCATCACCTTTCGCAGAAACCGGCAGTCGCAATCCTGGCTCGGCTGATACACCGCCTCCAGATATCCCTCGGCGCCGAGCAGGACATTGCGATAGCGAACCTTGAGCGACGGCGTGAGCTCCTGATCCTCCACGGATAGTTCCTTGCTGATCACCGCAAACGCCTGCAACCGTTCGTACTTCACCGGGTGCTCGCGGTTGAAACGCACAATCGTTTCGCGCAGCGACGCCTTCACTGCGCGATCGGCCGATGCTCGATCGGAACCGAATTCCTGCTCGATCCGGAAGTAATCGAGAAAGATCAGTGCGGCCAGGAAGTCGCGTCCCGCGCCGACCACGAGTACATGCCGGATGTAGGGATTCATTCCGGCCACTCGGTTCTCCAATTCCGTGGGAACCACTTTCTCGGCGTTGAGCATCTTGAAGACCCGGTCCTTCCGGGTCACCAGTTTGAGCCCCGCGCCCATCAGCTCACCGAGATCTCCGGTGCGGAACCAGCCATCACCGGGAAGGGCCAAGGCCGTCGCCTCGGGATTGGCGAAATAGCCGCGCATGACATTGGGACCCTGGGCCAGGATTTCTCCGTCTTCGGCCAGCTTGAGTGTCACTCCCGGAATCGGATAGCCGACCATGCCGGGCACCGAGCGGGGTTCGGCGGGATCGGTCACGGTGCAGCAGGGCGACGTCTCGGTCAACCCCCATCCCTCTCGTACCGGGATCCGCCGAGCGGCGAAAAAGGCCGACAGGTTGGCGGGAAGCGGCGCGGCGGCGGTGAAGACGAAGCGGAGCTCCGGATGAAAGATCCGGTCGGCATCTTTCGGGTGGGTCTCGGCGTGGCTCACCAGCTGCTGGAATACCTTCGGGACGCTGAAGTAGACCGTGGGCCGGACATCCCGCCAATTCCGGAGCAGGAGATCGAAGTGCTTGCCCTGGCTGTCGTCGATGACCAGGAGGGCCCCATGGTACAATGCCGAATATTTCTCGAAATTTCCCCCGAAACTGTGATGCCATGGCAGGTAGGACAGGAACCGATCGTCCGGCGTGATCGACCAGATGGCGGAAAGGCCCCGCTGCTGGGAGAGCAGGTTTTCATGACTGAGAAGGACGCCCTTGTTGAGCCCGGTGGTGCCCGAGGTGTAGAGCATCAGGCAGGGGGCCAGCGGATCCCGGCCGGCCGCTGCCGCGAGGAAACTCGCGAGTTCCGGATCGCCGGGTTCAACCGCGAATCGCCGGAGCACCGTTTGGAACGACGCGTAGGGCACTGCGCGGCCCGCCAGCGCACGCTCGACCACCGCGGTCTCGATCGGCTCGAGGGAGACCAGGGCCCGGACCGACGGGGGCACGCCCACCCGCTCCAGCAGGCTCCCGTCCACCACGATCAGGACGGTCGGACTCGCATGCTCCGCCAGCGCCCGGGCCTGTTCCGCCGGATAACCGGGAAAGACGGGAACGTGAATTGCGCCCAGTGACATGGCGGCGAACTCCGCGACGAGCATCTCCCCCCGGTTGGGCGAGAAAAGGGCGACCCGGCTTCCCTCGATCACGCCGGCGGAAGTGAGAAACCGGGCGAACCCGGCCACCTCGAGGAGAAACTCGTTCCACCCCACGTCGCGGAACCGCTCCGCCCGGCGCTCCCGGAACATCGGCCGGTCGCCAAATTGCGCGACATTGCGAGCCAGGAGCTGACCGATCGTCTCCGGATTTCCCGGCACCGGGAGGGCGGAGAAGATGAGATTCCCGACGCGGACGGCCATCCGCGCCTGGCTCCGCGAGGTAAGGTCCATCGGGTCAGCGGTCACCGGCTGACACCAATCCGTCGCGGGCGGCAAGCGCGGCACCGAACGCCCCCATCTCCTGGGGGTGGGGCGGAACAGTGACGGTGGCATTGAGCCCTTCCTCGAGCAGCTCGACCATGGTCCGGTGATAGGCGACGACCCCCCCGGTCGCCACCACTCTCTCGCGAAACACGTCCATCTCCAGCACCCGCTTGACCAGAGACCGATAGGCGGCGCGTGCCAGGTCGGGCGGCCGCTTTCCAGCGCGAATCAACGTGAGCAACTCGGTTCCCGCGAACACGGTACAGAAGCTGCCCAGCTCGACCTCCTCGGTATGCTGCGCGGCGAGCTGGTCCAGTTCCCCGATCCCGATCCCCAATCGCAGCGCGATCTCTTCCAGGAAGCTCCCGGTGCCTGCGG
This sequence comes from uncultured Gemmatimonadales bacterium, assembly GCA_963762545.1. Taxonomy (GTDB): domain Bacteria; phylum Gemmatimonadota; class Gemmatimonadetes; order Gemmatimonadales; family GWC2-71-9; genus JABFSM01. Next base: position 288,999 of record CAVXLC010000008.1, read on the forward strand.
CGCACTTCCGGTTCATTCGGTGGGTCAATCGTCGACCGTCCGCGTCGAGCCGGATCACCTTGGCATCCTGGCCGCCGATATCGAGCACGACCAGCGGCCCAGGGAGATAGAAGCCGACGCCCCGCCCGTGGCAGTCGAGTTCGGTGCGGGAGCCGTGGGCGAAGGAGATTGCGTTCCGTCCGAAGCCGGTGGCCCAGATGGTCTCGACCTCGGAGGGGGAGAGACCCGCCGCACCGAGCGCCTGGGTGAACGCCCGCTCCGCGGAGGCGGCCAGGTCGGCGCCCGATCGGACCACCGCGCTGCCCAGCATTTTCCCGTCGGCATCGATCACCGCGGCCTTGGTGTTCCAGGACCCGCTGTCGATTCCGGCGAAGACACTCACGGCGTCCTCGCATGCCGAGCGGCGGCCCGCCGATCCGCCACCAGCTCGACAAAGCCTTCGATGTTGGTCCGCGACTGTTCTTCGGAGAAGCAGCGGAGGTCATTGACGTCGCCGTCGAGCACCAGGGTCGGAATCCCGAGGCGCTCCGCCAGTCGCTGGGGCATCCCGTAGCGGGTGTTGGAGTTGTTGGGGCAGGTCTTGCAGTCGTGGAACAGAATTCCGTCCACCCCGTAGAACGCGGCCATCTGCTCGATGTACTGCTCCTTGGGCTCCTCCGAGCGCACGATGAACAGCTCGAGCGATGACCGGGCCATGGAGCGGAACGGATCGGCCGGGTCCAGCACGGAGAAGATCCAGCTGTTGCAGTAGGTGGACGCGACCACCGCCGCCTTGAATTCGGTGAACAGATTCGAGAGCGCCCGCAACCGACCCCAGATCGGCATCCCGTCCCAGTAGAGCCGCAACGACTCACCGGGTACCGCGGCGATTCCCGCCCCGGCCCGTTCCTCGAGCTCGGCCAGCAGGCCCCGGTAGTAGACACAGGCCTCTTCGGCCCCGCGCAGCACCACTGCCGGTCCCATGTGAATGGTGCCGTCGAAGAAGCTGAGCGGTGCGGGCCGGTGGGCGGCGGTCTCGAGGCAGGCCTTCCAGAGGTCGGAGCATTCCCGCGAGGCGCGCACCGCCGTCTCCAGGCGCCCGGCTTCGAGTCGCCGGCCGGCGATGGCCTCGAGCGGCGCCACCAGCGTCTCCAGCTGGGTGGCCACGGCGTCGACGTCGCTGTCACGCACGTCGTCCAGCGCACGGGGCGAGCGCACCCCGATCACCGGGACGCCCCATTGGCGTCCGTAGAACTCGAACCAGTCGCGGACGTCGCGGCACTGGTTGGTATTGAAGACCAGGACGTCCGCCTTGGGTGTCCCGGTCAGCCCGAAATCGGCGAGCGGTGTTTCGTCGGCCAGGAATGCCCCGATATCGGTGGTGAGGTAGGAACAGATATCCTGGGAATATCCCATCGCGTGGGCCCGGGGCATCACGGTGTTGGCCCGGCGCGACGCGCCCAGCATGGCAGCGTGGTTTTCCGGAAAGAACACCGCGAAACCCAGAGCGCGGAGCAACTCGGCGGGGCCCACGCTGGAGCACCAGGCCACCGGGGACGCCTTCCGCTCGGCGGCATCACCGAGGGAGCGGTAGTACGCTCCCATGGTGTCGCGGAGGGCCGCCACGCTCCGGATATCGGATTTCATTGGCGGCTCGCTTTGAGTGCGGCCCCGAGGGCGCCGGTGAAGATCGGCTCGGGCACGGTCTTGACCTCGAGCCCGGACATCGACCCCAGCGCCGTCAGCACTCCGGGGAAATATTCGGCCACGCCGCCGCACACCGCGACCGGCCCTTCGAAGCCGCCGATCTCCACGATGCGCTCCGCGATCGAGTGCATGCAGCCGAGGGCGACCTCCTCCCGTGAGAGGCCCTCGCGGAGCCGCTCCAGCAGTTCATTGCTGGAAAATACCGAGCAATAACTGCTTATCGGCGCCGGCTGCTCGCCCCCCGCGGCCAGGTCCTGCAGCCGGGCGGGCGGGACATCCAGGTGCCGAGCCGAAAACATCAGGAACGATCCGATACCCACCGCGCAGCGGCGCGACAGCCGCGCGTCCGTGGCCTCGCCGGCCTCGTTGACCCGGATCACGTGGGGATCGCGGCCTCCGAGGGCGATCAGCGTCATCGGGAGGCCCAGATGCGCAAACGCGCCCAGCGCGTGGCATGCCGTTTCGGTGGCGGTCATCGTGGCCTGGGCAACGCAATTGGCCGCGAATCCGGTGGCGCACACGGCGGCCAGATCACCCGTCACGCGCTGCGCGTCATCGAGCGCGCCGGCCAGCGCCTCGTAGGCGCAGGCCTGGAAATACCCTCGGGTCGGCACCACCGCCCGCCCCAGCACCGTTTCATCCGGCCCCACCACGATGGCCTTCACGTATTCGGTGCCGACGTCCACTCCCGCAACGGTGCCGCCTGGTTGGTTCGTCATGTCCGACTCCTTCCCGAGCTCATGCGTGCCCGACCGGTGCCGCCTGCCGCTCGATGAAATCCGCCAGGAGCCCCTGCACCTGATCGAGCGAGAACAGTCGCAGATCGTGGGAATCCGCCTCCAGGACGAATCCCGGCAGATTGGTCAGGCGCCCGACCTTGGCCGCGAGGCCGTAGCGGACATAGCTGGTTTCCGGGCTGGTACGGCAATCGTGGAAGATCGCGGCGTCGGCACCATACTCCTCGATGTGCGCTGTGAGATAGGCGGTCTGGTACGACTCCGACCGATTGGCAAACACCCCCGCATAGGTCCGCGCCATGCTCTCGAGCGGGTCATCGGGATCCAGACCGGTGAGCACGAACGACTCGCCCAGCGTCGAGGCGACGATCGCGGCCTGCCGCTCGGCGAAGAACCGGGCCAGGGGCCGGAGCGCGCACCAGATCGGCGGGCCGTCCCAATAGAAGCGGAGTCGCTCGCCGGGAACTGCCGCCACCCCGCGAGCCACTCGATCCTCCAGCTCGGCCTTGAGCAATCGGTAGTACTCCACCGCTTCCGGCGTGCCCCGGAGGAGCACCATCGGAGTGATGTGGATCAAGGTGTCGAAGAAGGTGAACGGCGCGGGGACCGCCCGGGCGAGGTCGAGAATCTCGCTCCAGAGCACGGTGGCCTCGGCGGTGTTGCTGAGGATCTGGGAGAGGGCGTCTACGTCGAGCCGCCGATGGACGATCTCCTCCAGCCGGGAGGTCAGGCGGAACAACTGGTGAACCGCGGCGTTGACATCGACCCGCTCCAACTGGTCCAGCGCGGGCGCCGGGTGGAGTCCGAGCACCGGGACGTCGTACCGGGTTCCATAGAACTGGAACCAATTGATCAAGGCCCGGCCGGTGTTGGTGCTGTAGACCACGACGCGCGGCCGGGGGGGGCCGCTGATTCCGTGGGCCGCGACCAGTGGGCTGTCTCCCGCCAGCGAAGCGCCGACATCGCATCGCATCGCCGAGCTGGCAAACTGCGAGTAGCCTTCGGCCGAGGCGCGCGCGATATAGCGCCCCGCCTGACGGCTCGCCCCGATCAAGGCGGCGTGATTCTCCGGGAAGTACGGGGTAAGACCGAGCGCCCGGACCAGTTCAACCGGGCTCAGACTGGAGCAGCATGCCACCCCCCGATCGGGATCCTCCGCGGCCACCGCGAGATCCCGATAGTAGTGGTGGATCAGCTCCTTCAGCTTCCGGGTGCTTTCCAGCGGCTCTCCGCCGACCGACATGCCGCCATCGGCCACCCTTGACATCGCCCGGACCACATCGGGCCGCCGCAAGACCGCCGAGGCCGTTTCTTCCTTGAGCCGCTTGGCGATCTCCTGCTGCCGCAGGAAGGTCTGCTGCTCGCGGGAATGGATGAAGTGCACCAGGGCGGCGTTATGGGGGGCCAAAAGGCCCAACCGCCCGGCTTCCACAACCACCGCCCCGTTGATGGCGTCGACCTCGGTCGGGTTGCCCCGGGAGAGGTCCTGCCACATGGAGGGCCGGTTCTTTCCCAGCGCCGTGAGCGATCCAAGCAACGGCCGGAACGGATCTTCCGGATCCACGACCGGTACGCCCCGGGTGCGCATGACCGCCAGAATTTCGGCGCAGAGATCGCGCATGAACGCGAGCAGATCCTCGTCCCGGAGGATCTCCCGGCAGGTGAGGCCGGTGAGGGCCGACACCGGGTTGATGACCGCGTTGTGGAGCAGCTTCTGCCAGACCACATGATCGATATTGGCGACCACGCTGGTCTCGAATCCCGCGGCTCGGAACACCGCGCCGATCGCCTCGACTTCGGGGGTCAACTCTCCCTTATACGGCGCGATCTGAATCGGCTTGATCCCGGCACGGTACTGCAGCCGGCCCGGACCGACGTGCTGGATGCTGTGGTAGGTGATCCCGCACAGCACCCGTTCCGGTCCGACCAGCTCGGCGATGGCCTCGGCGTTTCCGAACCCGTTCTGCATCGAGAGGACCCGGGTCTCGGGCCCGAACAGCGGCAGCACACTCCGAACCGCCTCGGCCGTCTGATAGGTCTTCACCGCGACGAAGACCAGATCCACCGGCGCCAACCCCTCGATCGAACTCACGACCCGAACCGGGAACAGGCTCTCCGGCTGGCCGGCCTGTGATATCCGGAGGCCCTGGTCGTTGAGGACCCTGGCGCGGGCCTGGTTGTCCTCCAGGAGCACGACATCCGCCCCCGCCCGGGTCAGGAAGGCGCCCACCAGGCCCCCCAGCGCTCCCGCACCGACGATGAGAATTTGCATGGCCGATTCCTCTCTCCGCCCCGGTTCAGCGATTCTTCCAGACCGGGCGGCGCTTCTCGTAGAACGAGGCGATCCCCTCGCGGACATCGTCCAGCGCCATCAGCTCCGACAGAAACACCCGCTCGGCCTCGAGTCGCGCCTCCTCGAAGGGGCGGCCCTGCAGCTGGCGAGTGAGCCGTACGTTCATGCGCATGACGGCCGGACTGGCCCGCCGCAAGTCACCCAATACGCTCGTGAGCGCCGCGGTCAGCTCCTCCGCGGGCACCATCCGCGACACCAGTCCCATCCCCAGCATCTCGGCCGCCGAGTAGGTCCGCCCGGTGCTGGTAACCTCGACCGCGCGGGCCAGTCCGATGCGCGCCGCGAGGCCGGCCACCCCGACCGGTGCGAAGAAACCAAGCCGGATCTCCGGCTGGCCGAAGGTCGCCCGGTCGCTGGCCAGCAGCACATCGGCCATCATCACCAGCTCGAATCCGGCACCCAGCGCGGCGCCGTCCACCGCCATGACCACCGGCAGCTCCATCGAGCCCAAGCGGCGGAACAGGCGGCTGAATCCGGCGATCATGGCGGGCGCCTGCTGCGGCCGATGCTCGCCGACATCGGCCCCGGCCGAGAAGGCGGTTCCGTTCGCCATGACCGCAACGCCCTTGAGCGCGCGATCCTCCTGGGCCCGGTCCATCGCCTGCGCCAGTTGGTCCATCATGGCGGCCGAGAGGATGTTGAGCGGGGGCGCGTTGAGGGTAATGCAGGCAATCGCTTCCTGCACGTCGTATCGCACCATCGCCTGGGCTCCCGTCATAAGGCGCTCCGTCCACTCACATGTACTGGCCACCGTCCACCTTGATGACCGTGCCGGTGAGATGGCGGGCCCGGTCGGAACAGAGAAAGGCCACCATCCCCGCCACATCCTCCGGCTCGGCCATCCGGCCGACCGCCGTCTCGGCAATGGCCCGCTCCCGGATCTCGGGCGGGAGCAGCTCGGTCATCCCGGTCCGGACCATCCCCGGCGCGACGCAGTTAACCGTCACTCCGGCTGGGCCCAGTTCCCGCGCCACCGTCTTGGTCAGTGCCACCATCCCGGCCTTCGAGGCGGCGTAGTTGGCCTGCCCCGCCTTGCCCCTGAGCCCGTTGATCGACGCGATGGTGACAATCCGGCCGCTTCGCTGGGCCCGGAACACCGGCGCGGCGGCCCGGCAATAGGCGAAGCTGCCCTTGAGGTTCACCGCCAGCACCTGGTCCCAGGCGTCTTCGGTCAGCTTCCACACCATCGCGTCGCGGGTGATGCCGGCGTTGCAGACCAGAATGTCGAACCGGCCGAATTCCCGGACCACCGTCTGGACCGTGGTCTCGGCCGCGGCGAGGCTGGTGACGTCCGCCTGGAGCGCCAGGGCCCGCCGTCCCGCATCACGGATCTCCCGCGCCACCGCTTCGGCGGCCTCGAACCCGTCGAGATCCACCAGGGCGACATCGCACCCTTCCCGGGCCAGCTCCCGGGCGATGGCGGTGCCGATGCCCCGTCCGCCCCCGGTAATGAGCGCCGCGCGCCCCATCAGGCCCAGATCCACCGGACCACTCCCTCAGGCCAGCGCGGCGCCGCAGCGCCCGCAGTATTTGAAATCGGCCGGAATGCCGGTGGCGCCGCACCCGCCACAGTCCTTCGCGTACGGCCCCCAGAGGAATTCGCTGCTCCCCCCGGTCGCCGCCTTCCGGCGGAGCCCGCGAATGTCCACCTTCCGCTTTTCCACGAACGCCCGCATGCCTTCATACGGCTCCACCGAGGTGAAATGGCTGGAGAGCCAGTCCCGGGCGTGGCCGATGGTCGCGTGCCAGGACGACTCCTTCCAGTAATTCACCTGCTGCTTGGTGTAGCGGGTGCACTCGGGGAACTTGTCGAGCACCTGCTCGGCCAGGGATTGGACTTCCTCGTCGAGTTTGGCGCGGGGCACCACCCGGTTTACCAGCCCCCACTCCAGCGCCTGCTGGGCCTTGATCCGGGTATTGAGGAACAGCATCTCGCGGGCCCGCCGGTCGCCGACATGGATCGGCAGCCACTGGGTTGCCCCTCCCGCCGCCACGCTTCCCACGCTGGTCCCGACCTGGCCCAGATAGGTATCGTCCGCCATCACCGCGAGGTCGCAGGCCAGCTGGGATTCGTTCCCCCCGCCCACCGCCATCCCGTTGAGCCGCGCGATGGTGACCTTCCCGCTCCGCAGGATGCTCTCGAGATAGCGGCTGAAGAGGCCCATGTACTTCCAGTAATCGCGCGGCCGCTTGGTGTAGACCGCGGCATACTCCTTCACGTCGCCACCGGTGCAGAACGCCTTGTCTCCCGCGCCGGTGTACACGATCACCCCGACGCCATCGTCGTTCGCGGCGTCCTCGAACACGGTGATCAGGTGCCGGAGCGTGTCGGTGGTGTAGGAATTGTGCGACTCGGGCCGGTTGATGGTGATCCGGGCCACCATGTCCTTCTTCTCGTAAAGCACGTCCGGAAAAGCGAGCTCACCGGCCGGTGTCGATTCGAAGTACTTCATTGCCCGTGCCTCCTCCGTCTCGGTTAGGCCGCCTGAACCTCGAGCACCACCGCCGCGGCGCTGTCGCCGGCGGCACAGCCGGTAAACAGCCCATAGCCGCCACCCCGCAACAGCAGATCCTCCACCAGCTCGATCACCGCGCGGAGACCGGTCGGACCCTGGGGATGGCCCCACACCAGGGAGCATCCATGCCGGTTCATCCGCTCCAGGTCGAGGTGGAGCTCCCGCGCCAGATAGGCATCGTTGACGGCGAACGGATTGTGGGTGGTCACGCCGGCCAGGTCGGCAGGGGTAATCCCGGCCCGCTCCAGCGCCTGCCGGGCCGCCGGAACCACCGCCATCGGCATGAAGCCCTTCTTCACCCGCGCCTGCCCGAAGGCAACCAGCCGGATTTCCACGTGGGGGTCCCGCGACAGGGCCTTGGCGCGGGCCCGGTCTCGAGTCACGATCACTGCGGCGTTGCCATCGGCAGGATGGGTCTGGGTCCCGAAGGTCACCGAGCCGCCTTCCTGGACCGGCTTGAGGCGGCCCAGTCCCTCGGCGGTGGTCGGGAACACCCCCTCGTCCCCGCCCACCGTCGCCACCACCTTCCGGCCCGACCGATCCCGAAGTTCCACGGGACGCACCATGAACCTGTCGTGAAACCCACCGCCATCGGACACCGCTTCCGCGTACTGCCGATAGCGCAGCAGCGTGATCTCCTCCTGCTCGGCCCGGCTGATCCCGGCCTCCCGCGCCACGTTTTCCGCCGTCTGCAGCATCGAGTTCTCCGCGTACGGGTCCCGGTTGAAGCTGTCCAGGACCCAGTTCTCGGTCTCGCCCGCGCCACCGGGTCCGGAGGGATTGGGGAAATACAACTGCGGGCCATTGCTGGTCCGGTCGGCGGCCGCCACGAGGTAGACCGAGGCCGCCCCGCTGGCGAGTTCCTCCGCCGCATGGGCCAGACAGCGCGCCGATGTGGCACAGGCCTGGTTGATGGTCGGGCCGGTCACTCCGTCCAGGCCGCAGAGGCCGGCAAACCATGCCGCTCCGTAGAAGGACTGCCGACTCGGGATCGTGGTGCCGAGACACACGCCATCGAACTCAGAGGCACCGATGCCCCGTTCCTGAAGCGCCCGGACCGCGATCGTGGCGGCGAAGGGGATCGTTGCCTGGGTGGAGAGGCTCCCCTGCCAGGCGCAGAACGGCGAACTCCAGTAGCCGCCGTAGGGGACCCAGGCGTCGGTGAACTGCATGCTTCGCCGGTTCACTTGGCCCGCCGGTTCCGCCGGAGACCATTGAGTATCAGATCCAGCATTTCGTCACCCAGTTGCTCCACCGGCAGATCACGGCGGGCATCGTACCACATGAACACCCAATTGAGCATTCCGAAAATGAAGAGGGTGGCATAGCGGCTCTGCCGCGATGCCTTCGCGTCCGTGGTCGCCCCATCCATGAGCTCCGCCACCACCCCGGCCATCAGCCGGAAGTATCGGCGCCGGAGATCTTCGACCTCGTGGAAGCGATCACCCTCGAGGGATTCCAGCTCGTAGGTGCAGACCTTCATCTCGTTGGGATGCCGGGCGAAGAAGGCGAGGTGCCCGACCAGAAGCCGGCGGAACCGCTCCAGCGGTGTACCGGGCTGGGCCGCGACCTCTTGCTGGGTCTCGAGCATCGCCGCGAAGGTGCGGTACTGGATCTGGTAGAGCAGATCTTCCTTGCTCTTGAAGTAGTAGTACATCCCGGCCAGACTCGACCCGGTCTCACGGCCCACGTCGCGGATCGGGGTCGCCTCGAAGCCCTGCTTGGCAATCAAGGCGGCCGCCTTGGCCAGCAGGTGGTCGAGCTTCTGCTGGGTCTTGGGACGCCCCCGCCGGGGTGCCGTCATCACGCCGCCTGCCTTGGATGCCTTCATGATGCTCCGGCCTTGAGTCCGTTGAGAATTTTGTCCGGCGTGATCGGCAGCTCGGTCACTCGCACCCCGCAGGCGTCGTACACCGCGTTGGCGATCGCGCCGAGTACCGGCAGGAGCGACCCCTCGCCGACCTCCTTGGCGCCGAAAGGCCCCCGCGCCTCATAACTCTCCACCGCCCGAGTCCGGATGTCGGGTGTGTCCCCGATGGTCGGGATGAGGTAGTCGTGCAGGTTGGGATTGGCCCAGCGGCCGCCGGGGCCCACCACGGTGTCCTCCAGCAACGTCTCTCCCAGCCCCATGATGATCGAACCCTCGACCTGCCCATGAAATGTCATCGGGTTGATCACCGTGCCGGCGTCACTGAAATCGGTGAACCGGTCCACCGTTACATACCCGGTCTCGAGGTCCACGGTGACTTCGGCTACCGCGGTCGAGAAGCTGTACGCCGGAGAGGTCCCCACCGTCCCGCCCTTGAACTTCCCCCCCAGGTTTTGGGGCGGCCGGTAGGCCCCGGTCCCGATGATCGGCCCGCACCGGGAAAACGCCAGTCGGGCCACGTCGGCCCAATCGAGACCGATGCCGGGACATTCGCGGACACAAATGCGGCCCTCACGCGCCACTAGCGTGCCCGGATCGCACCCCAGCTCGCGCGCGGCCACCACGAGCAGCTGTGTCTTGACGTGCTGCGCCGCCTCGCGGACGGCATTCCCGCCCATCAGGGTGATCCGGCTCGAGTAGGCGCCCAGATCGAGCGGACTCAGGGTCGAATCGCACTCGGCCATCCAGACCCGGTGGTAGGGAACGCCCAGTTCTTCCGCCGCGATCTGCACCAGCACAGTGTCCGATCCCTGGCCGATCTCCGCGGCCGCGATATGCAGCGAGACCCCGCTCCCGTCCTCGTGAACCCGGATCATCGCGTTCGAGTGGGGGAAGTCCGACCGGTAGATCGGGTAACCCGCACCAGACACGAACCCTCCGCTCCCGACGCCGATTCCCTTCCCGCGCGGCAACTTCCCCTTCTTTTGTTCCCAGCCCGACTCGGCCCGCACGCGGAGCAGCGTCTCGGTGAATTCGCAGGATGAGATGTCGAGCGCGTTGCAGGTCCGGGTGTTCGGCTCCATCGCGTTCCGGAGCCGGATCTCGATCGGATCGATGCCCAGGTCCTCCGCGATCATGTCGAGCAGCGATTCGAAGGCGAATCGGGGTTGCGGCACCCCATGGCCCCGGAAAGCCCCCGACGCCGGCAGGTTGGTATACACCCGGATGCCGTCGTACTTGTAGTGGGGCATTCTGTACAACGTCGGGAGCATCGAGCCGGCGTAATAGGGAGTGATCACCCCGAACGACGTGTAGGCCCCGCCGTCGAGCACCACCCGCTGCTGCACGGCCGTGATCGTGCCGTCCCGCCGGACCCCGATCTTGAGGTCGATGTACTGCTTGTGGCGGCCGCGGAAGTGCCGGTACATCTCCTCCCTCGAATACTCCATCAGGACCGGCCGGCCGGTCTTCTTCGCGAGAATCGCGGCGCAGAAATCCAGAGGCGTCGCTTCCGCCTTGGCCCCGAACCCCCCGCCCACGGTAGGTCGGATCACCCGGATGTTCCCCATCGGGATCCCCAGGGTGCGCGAGACCATATGATGCAGGTAGTGCGGCGTCTGGGTCGAAGCCCACAGCGTGAGCCGGTCACCATGCGGCTCCCACTGCGCCAGGGCGGCGTGCGGCTCCATGGGATTCTGATAGGTCCGGTTCCCGACGAACCGCTGCTCCCGGACATGCTCCGCCTCGGCAAAACCCTGCTCGACGTCCCCGAAGTGCCATTCCACCTTGGTATTGATGTTGCCGGCGTAGCGCGGATCTTCCGGGTGGATGTCGGGTGCCCCAGGAGCCATCGCCGCCTCCGGGTCGAACACCGCGGGCAACTCCTGGAACTCCACCTCGATCAGCCGGAGCGCCCGCTCGGCGGTCCGCTCGTCCACGGCAGCCACGGCGGCGATCTCGTCACCGACGTACCGCACCCGGTCTTTGGCCAGAATCTGTTCATCGTACCGCGCCGGGCTCACCCCATACCACGTGTCGGGCACGTCGGCTCCGGTGATCACCGCCAGGACGCCCGGAAGCGCCCGCGCCTTGGACACGTCGAGGCGCGTGAGGATGCCGTGGGGAATGGGACTGCCGAGGATCTTGCCGTAGATCATGCCCGGCAGCCGAATGTCCGCGGTGTATTTGGCCCGCCCGGTGACCTTGTCGGGCGCATCGTATCGGGTGACACTGTGCCCGACGACGGCGTGGTCCCGCTGCTGGTCGCGCTCACCGCCGGCCCGCGGCGTGGTATCGAGCGGGACGCCCTCGTACTCGCGCCAGCCTTGCACCGCCTTGATGATCCGGGGATAGGCCCCGCAACGGCAGAGGTTCCCGCTCAGCGCCTCCTTCACTTCGTCCGGGGAAGGCGATGCATGCCGGTCGATCAACCCCTTGGCCGAGGTAATCATTCCCGGCGTGCAGTAGCCGCACTGCAGCGCGCCGTGCTTGACGAAGCTCTTCTGCAGCGGATGCAGGTCGCCATTTGTGGCGATCCCTTCGATCGTGGTGATCTGCCGGCCCTCGGCCCAGACCGCCAGGGCAAGGCACGATGCCACCGGCTCTCCGTCCGCGAGCACGGTGCACGCCCCGCAATCACCGGTACCGCAGCCCCGCTTGGTGCCGGTCAGGTCCAGATGATCGCGCAGGGCTGCGAGCAGCGTGGTGTCCGGTCGAACCGCCACGGACTGTTCCTCGCCGTTCACCGTGAGGCGAACCAGGACGTCGTCGCTCATGGCGTGTGCTGCCTGGCACGGTCGGCGGCCTCTTCCAGCGCTCGGCGAGTCAACACCTCGACCAGATCCCGCCGGAACACCTCGGTGCCGCGAATGTCGGTGATCGGCCGCGCCTCGGCCGCGGCCGCCGCGGCCGCCAGCGCAAACCGCTCCGCCGAAAGCGTGTGACCCTGGAGCAATGCTCCCGCGCGCGGGGCAAGACACGGGACGGGGGCAACCGCACCCAGCGCGATCCGGGCCTCGACGATCGTCTCTCCCGCCAACACTACCCGGGCAGCCACCGACGCCACCGCCAGTGCCGAACCCCGCCGGAGGGCAAACCGCTGATAGCTCGTGCCGCTCCGGGCCGGTTGGAGCGGGATCACGATCTCTCGGAGGATTTCGCCGGGCTCGAGTACCGTCTTCCGCGGCCCGACGAAGAACTGCTCCGGGGTGACCTCCCGCGACCCCCGGACTCCGGCCAGCCGGACCCGAGCCTCTGCTACGATGCCCACCGGCGGCAGATCGGCACAGGGGACCGCCCGGCAGAAGTTCCCGCCAATCGTGGCCAGGCTCCGGATCTGCGGGCTTCCGAGCGCGCGCGCGGCTTCGGCAAGGGCGGGAAGCCACGCCCGAATCTCCGGCGACGCGGCCACCGCTCCGACGGTCGCGAGCGCCCCGATATAGAGTCCATCCGCGTCCGCCCGGATGTGGGTGAGCTCCGTGATCCGGTCCAGCGCGATCAGGTGGGTCGCCGATTCCCGGCCCCGGTGAAAGTCGGGAAGCAATTCGGTCCCCCCGGCCAGGAACGCCGCATCGGCGCCCAGCCGGAGACCCAGCGCGCACGCGTCCGCCAGGGTGGCCGGCCGATGATAGGTGAAGCCGGCCGCGCTCGTCACATCAGCCCGATGTGGGCACTGCGAGTTCCAGCACCAGCCGGGGAACCGGCGCGAAGCCGGACCGCGCAAAGAAGCCGATCAACTCCTGCTCGTTCCAGCCGACTTCCGTGCGCAACCGTTCGATCCGGAGCCCAGCGAGGTTGAACAGGAGCTGCTCCAGCAGTGCGCGGGCGATGCCCCGGCGGGCGAACCCCCGATCGACCAGCACGGTGTCCAGAATTGCCACCGGCTCGGGCTGGCCGAACTCGCCATAGAGCACCGAGCCGAGCAGCGCGCCGACCAGCATCCCGTCCAGCTCGGCGCCCAGCGAGATTTTGACGTCCGCCTCGCTCAGGGCTCGTTTCAGCTTGCCCTCGTACCACGCCTGGCGCTTCCGGCCGGTGATCGCGTAGTCCATCGAAACCAGGCGGGGGCAATCGGCCGCCCGCAGGGTCCGAATCGTCGCCGCGTCGACCGTCAGTGCGTCGCGGTCCATGCGATGTCCCCCCGTCCCAGCTTGCGATACCGGAATCCGCCCCAGAGCGCCGCGCCGATCGCGCCGGCCAGAATGGCCAGCTCGTGGGTCACCACGGTGGCCGGCGGCGCGGTGGCAACCCGCTTCTTCTCCAGCGCGTCGGCCAGCGCCCCCAGCATCCCGACGTCGCCGGCCAACCCGCCACTCACAAATACCGCGCCGTCGAACTGGAGCGACCGGAGCAGCTTGGCGAACCGGTCCGCCATACTTTCATGTACCCCGCGGAGGATGTCCTGCGTGGTGATCCCGCGGGAGACCATGTTGATCACGTCGGTTTCCGCCAGGACCGCGCAAATCGAGCTCACCTTCTCCGGCTGCTTGGCCGAGAGCGAGAGCGACCCGATTTCACTGTGCGACACCCCCAGGTACCGCGCGATGTTCTCCAGGAACTGACCCGACCCCGAGGCGCACTGGCTGGTCATCTTGTAATCCAAGACTCGGCCCTGCGCGTTCATCGCCACCGCCCGGGTGTGCAGCGCACCCACATCGAGCACGGCCCGGGCCCGGGGCTCCAGGAAGAGCGCGCCCCGGGCGTGGGTGGTCATCCCGTAGAAGTGTCCGGTGGCCAGCGGACAATCCTCGCCTTCACCGGTGCTGGCCACATAGTGAATCCGGTCCACCCCGGACTGCTCGACCGCCGCCTGGAACACCTCGTCGATCACCTTGACCACTTCGCGGCGCCGCAGCCGGCTCGACACATGGGCCAGGAGCACACCTTCTCCTTCGGCACTGGTCTGCATCACCACCGCCTTGACGGCGCCACTCCCCACATCGATGCCGGCCGTGATTTCCATATCAGTGCACCATCCGGTGGGCAAACAGGGCGGCGCCCAGCGCGCCGGTATAGATGCTGTCGGCGGAAATGTTGATGGTGCGATCGCCGTAGTTTTCCGCCACCAGCTCGCGCACCGCTCGCACGGCGGCCGGGTTCTTGGCGACGCCGCCGGTGAAGGTGAACTGGTCCGACACACCACCCGAGCGGGCCAGCAGGCTCATCGCCCGGAGGATGATGGCCCGGTGCAACCCCGCCAGGATGTCCTCCCGCTTCTCCCCCAGCGAGAGCAGCTCGCGGAGCTCGGCCCCGGCAAACACCGTGCAGGTGGAGTTGATCTTGACGCAGTGCCGAGATTGCTCGGCCAGCGGTCCCAGTTCGTGGAGGCCCAGGTTCATCTCGTCGGCGATGTACCCGAGATAACGCCCGCACCCCGCCGCGCAGCGATCGTTCATTTGAAAACTGGTGACGATGCCCTCGCCATCCACCTGGATCGCCTTGGTGTCCTGGCCCCCGATGTCGAGCACCGTCCGGGTCTCGGGGAACATCGCGTGGGCCCCGAGACCGTGGCAGAGGATTTCGGAGCGGATCTGTTCCTTCGGGAACGGCAGCCGGGCCCGCCCGTAGCCGGTGCCGACCGTGGCCAGCGGCTCCAGGTCGGCACCGGCCGCATACTCCACTCCCTCGGCCAGCTCGGCCGCGTTCTTCATCCGGGTGAGCGCCACCCCGATGTGGTCGCGGAACCCCAGCGCCTGGGGTTCGTTCTCCGCCCGGATGATGCACTTGTCGTACACCCCCACCAGCCGATCGAACGACACCCCGGCCGGGTCACCCAGCTCCTCCGCGATCCGCATGTACGCCGATCCCGCGGCGTCCCGGAAGAAATCGGACCGGGCCGGCGGCTGCAGCTGCCGGAAGCGGTCTTCTTCCTCGGCGGCGATCCGGCGGAAGATCTCCTCGAGGACCCGCGGGAACGGGGCCTTGAGACCGGCCGGGGCCGACAGCGCCACCTCCTCCATCATCAGCTGATCGAGGCGGCGCAGCTGGGTCAGCATCTGCTCCAGCAGAAAGGCCCGGCGCAGCCGGGTCACCAGGACCTCGCCGATGCTCGAGGCGACCCGCTGCTGCACCAGCGCGAACCGCGCGTTGATCAGCGCTTCGGTTCGCGCCACCGACGCGGCCAGGTCGTAGTTGGACCGGGAATTGGTGATCCCCCGGCCGAGCAGGTGCTGCCGCTCGTCCAGGATCACCGCCTTGGTGGTGGTGGAGCCGAGGTCGATGCCGATCACGCAGCTCATACCGCGACGGCCTCTCCGGCGCGCCGGGCGTCAATCATCTGGAAATAGCTCTCCAGCCGGTTCTTGATGTTGGCCGCACCGAAGTACCGGGGATCCACCAGGTCCGACTCGATGAAGGCCCCGGGAATCCCGGTCCGCTTCTCGATTTCCCGGAGCATCATCAGCTGCCCCGCGGAAAACGAGTTGCACGACTTCACCGAGTTGATCAGGAAGCCGTCGGCCTCATACTCCTGGATGTAGCGCGCCAGCATGTCGATCCGGGAGGGCAGATTGAGATTGGTGTAACACCCGCTGCAGTAGTCGGCCATCGTGCCGATCGGATCGGCCGGATTATGGCGGAATCCGAAATCGTAGGTGCCGCCCACCTTGGTGTAGGTCGATGCCACCACCACCGCGCCCTCATCGCTGAACATCTTCCAGAAATCACGGAAATGGGTCCAGTTGGGCGGTCCCTCGACCACCAGCCGGTACTTCTGATCGTTGAGCGGACCGTCCGGCGTGATCGGGCCGAGACCGGCAGCGGCCCGCTCCTCGACTTCCTCCCGGAGCGCCCGGTAGTACTCCACTCCCTCACTGGTGCCCCGGAAGGCGCTAAAGATCGGCCCGACGTAGTAGACCGTGCCGAAGTAGCCGTCGATCGGGCTGGGCCGCCGCTTGGCCGAATGCAGCACCGCCACCAGATCCTCTTCCGCCTGGGCCGCCAGCGTGAGCCGCTCCCGGAGCTTGTCCTCGTCGTACTTGCGCCCGGTGGCTTTTTCCAGCGCCGGGATCACCTGTTCCCGAAGCTGGCGAATCATGTAGGTCCGGTGCTCCGGCTCCAGTTTCCCGTCGCCCTGATAGGGCACGTGAAAGAGCACCACGGGACATTCGTACTCCTCCCGCAACAGCTCGAACCACTTCATGAAGGTGTAGCAACCGGTGTAGGAGAGCAGCAGCAGGTCGGGCTTGGGGAGCCGGGTGCCGGCGGGACTGATGTTGCCCGACTTCATCATCCCGAGATCGCACTTGACGTAGGTGCAGACGTCTTCCGAGTGGCCGGCCCGCTCCGCCTCCGCGATGAAATCGGCGGACAGCTTCCGCATCCCCGACTGGAGCGCGTTGATTTCCGGGAGCACCGGCAGCGCGTCGAACGACCGGATCAGCTCCACCAGGTTGCCGGGGACGAAGGTGTACACCACCGGTTCCCGGGTCTCCGACACCCGCTCCAGCCGAGCGAAGTGTCCGGCGATCATCTCCTTCTGCAGGACCATCGAGCGGTCCTTCAGCGCCTCTTTCATGAGGTGCCTCCCCACAACTTGATCGAGTCGGAAAAGGTTCCCGCCTGCTCCCGGAACTGCTGGAACTGGCCGGAGTTTTCGGAGTACTTGAAGGCGATGCACGGGATGCCGGCGGTTTCCGCGCCCAGACGCAGCATCGGCTGGTCGAGCAGCGCGGGGTCGCAGAAGCTGGGCGCCGCGAAGATGATCCCGTCCGCCCGGGCCGCGGCAACCCGCTCCTGCATGACCCGCTTCTTCCCCCGCGGATCGGGCTCGTAGAGCACCGAGGTCCGCCGGTCGTTCCAGGCGAAGCTCTCGGCCAGGGCCCGCACCGGGTCGCCCTCCAGCGAGACCTCGTGCTGAAGGAACCGGTTCCCCAGCAGGAAGTCGTCGTCCACGATGTAGCACCCGGCGCGCTCGATGGACTTGATCAGGCCGAGCGGAGGCTGTTCGCAGAAGGCGCCGGTAATGACGATCCGGCTGTTGTCACGGGGACGTCGGGGCTCCGCATCGATCGCTTCCAGATAAGCCCGCGCCTGCGCCAGGAACTCCTCGGCGGGAATCACTTCCCCCGCGCGCAGCAGCAGGTAGAGCTCCTCGCTCGGCACGTCCCACGGACGCTCCTGGCGGGTGTGGTAGAGCGTCCGGATCATTGCTCGCGTCTCGTTATAGAGCGCGATGGACCGGCGCAAGTCCAGGTCGGTGGCGGGACGGCCGGTCAGGTCGCCGAGGTCGGTGATGACCCGCCGAAGCTCGCCCTCCCAGAAGTCCGCGCTGGCCTGCCGGTCGGCCCCCTGGGGAACGTCGAGGTAGCGGACGTAGACCTCCGGGTAGAGCAGCTTCCACATGCCCGAGAGGTTGCGAATGACATCGCAGGTGGACGGGAACAGGACCGCGGAGAGCATGTCGAGCCGGCCGGATTGGGCCAGCTCGATCACCGAACGGGGGAGATGACAGATATAGGACTGATAGAAGGCGTCGCCCCGGATGATTTCCAGCCGGTCGCCGCCACCGTGAATCCCGACCGGCAGGAATCCGCAGGCGTGGAGGATTTCCCGGGGGGCGTACACCGGGAGGTACCCGGCCGCCCGCCGGCCCGGCCCCTCCGCCAGCCAGCGCCGGGAGGCGCCGAAGTGAAGGTCCTCGTAGATCTCCCGGGCCCAGTCGACCACTGCCGCACGCGTCACAGGCCCCTCCCCCCTCCCTGCCGGCCGGGGTTCTATTTCGAACGAACGTTCGATATAATATAGCCTCCTGGCCCCTGGTACAAGTGGGGCCGGTCCCAAGGCCGTCTCCTCTCCGGATTTCGGAGGTACCCGAGCATGCCGTACCGCTCCCCGGCACTCACCGTCGCCAAGATCGGCGTCATCGGATCGGGTCAGATCGGACCCGATATCGCACTCTATTTCGCCAAGGCGCTGTCGGCCCACGACGTCCCGGTGGTGGTCGTGGACGTGGCACCGGAGGCGCTCGATCGGGGCCGCGCCAAACTGGAGCAGAAGCTTTCCAAAGGGCGGGACGGCGGCGCCTTCACTCCAGAGGCGGCCCGGGCGATCTCCCAGGCCGTCACCTTCACCACCGACTACGAGCAGCTTCGCGATGCCGGCCTGGTGATCGAAGCCGCTACCGAAAACGTCGACATCAAGCGGCGGATCTTTGCCCGGCTGGAGCAGGTCTGCGGCGGGTCCGCCATTCTGGCCTCCAACTCCTCCCATCTCGAGCCGGAGCGGATCTTCGAGGGACTCACCGACCGGCGCCGGGCCCTGGTCATCCACTATTTCTTTCCCGCGGAGCGGAACCCGATCGTCGAAATCGTGTCGGGAGCCGAGACTGATCCGGCATTGGCCGAGCGCATGATGGCCTTCTACGAGGCCATCGGCAAAGTGCCGCTCCGGGTGGGGAGCCGGTACGGATTCGCGGTCAACCCGGTCTTCGAGGGGATCTTCCTGGCCGCGGCATTGGCGGTCGAAGCGGGGCTGGGCACGACTCGCGAGGTGGATGCGGTCGCCCGGCGGGCCTTGGGCCTGGGGGTCGGCCCCTTCACGGCGATGAACCTGACCGGTGGCAATCCGATCACCGATCACGGCCTCGACGAGATGACCGCGACGGCGGGTCCCTGGTTCCGGTCACCCCGGCTGATGAAGGAGGCCGTCGCATCGGGCCGGCCCTGGGAGGTCCCCGCACGGGGGGAAGATGTGCGGCTGGCGGCCGAACGAGAGCAGCCCATCGCCGCGGCGATGCAGGGAGCTTTCTTGGGCCTCGTCGGTCAGATAATCGATACCGGGATCGTCAGCATCGCGGACCTGGAGCTCGGGGTCGAGCTCGGCCTGGCGATGCGGGCGCCATTCGAGATGATGAACGAGATCGGCGTGAGCCGGGCCCTCGCACTGGTGGAGACCTACGCCCGGGAACATCCCGGCTTCGCGGTCCCCGACTGCCTCCGCCGTCAGGCCCGCGCCGGGCAGCCGTTCGACATCCCTCACCTGCTGCGCCGCGACGTCGGCGACGTTGCGGTGGTCACCATCCGGCGACCCCGGGTGCTCAACGCCCTGAACGAAGAGGTGTATGGCCAGCTCACCCGCATGTTCACTGCGCTCCGCGACGATCCCCACATTGCCGCGGTAGTGCTGACCGGGTTTGGCACCAAGGCGTTTGTCTCCGGTGCCGACGTCAATTTCCTGGCCCGGATCAAGACGCCCACCGACGGAGCGGAAACCTCCCAGAAATCCAAGGAACCCGGAAACCTGATCGAGTCGCTCGGAAAGCCGGTGATCTGTGCCCTGAACGGCTCGGCGATCGGCGGCGGAAATGAGCTGGCGATGTGCTGCACCGCCCGGATCGCCCGCGCCGGACTCCCGGTGGCGGCCTCCCAGCCCGAGGCGAACCTCGGAATCGTGCCGGGCGCCGGGGCCACCCAGCGGCTGCCGAGATTGGTCGGGCTGGAAACCGCGGCCACGATGCTTCGAACCGGCCGGCCGCTGTCAGGGCCGGACGCGGTGCGGGCCGGCTTGATCCGGGAGGAGGTCCCCGGCGACCTGCTGGAGGCGGCGATCGGGCTGGCGCGCCGGGCGGCGCGCGGTGAGATCGATCTCACGCCAATTGATCCCCGGCCGATGCGGACTCCGGCGGAATTACCGGCGATCGACCTCGGTCCTCTGAGCCGGGCGGCCGATCAGCTGATCTGCCGAGCGATCTTGGAGGGATGCCGGCTACCGCTCCGGGAGGGCTTGCGCCTGGAGTCCGAGCTGTTCGGCGCCTGTTGCGCCACTGAAGACATGCGAATCGGAGTGGGGACCTTCATTTCCGAAGGACCCCGCGCCCGCGCCACATTCGTCCACCGGTAGGCTGCTAGGAGGCCTGGCTCGGCGCATCGGGCCATGCCCCCGGCACCACGCCGCGGAGCCAGTCCTCGAGAATGGCCCGCGTGGCATCGGGGGCCGCCTGGGGAAAGAGGTGCCCGTAGCCCGCCACGGTCTCGAACCGGGCGTGGGGGAGCTCGGCTTGCAGCAAGCCCGCTGCGTCAGGCGAATAGGTATCCGAGGAGGCCCCGCCGATCACGAGCAGCGGCAGGGTCGGATCCAGCCGCTCGATGTCACCCCAGGTACCAGTGTAAAGGGACTCGTAGTAGTGCGCCTCCCACTCCGGCGACCACGACAGTTGGAACCCGGATCCGGCCTCCGAGGGCCGCAGTACACTGTGGGTGTAGAGCCAGAGCGCGTCATCCGACCAATCGGCAAAAAGCGGCTTTTGCCGCCAGTAGGCAAACGCCTCGTCGGGATCGCGGAACTCGGCCCGCCGGCTGCGCGCCTTGGTGGCCATCCGGCGGCTGCGCCCGGTGGCTTCGGCGGTATCGCGTATCCGTTCCAGGAGCGGGGGCGGTGGAATCGTCGGATCGAGCAGGCAGAGCCCCCGAAAGCGGGTGCGCTCCCGCACCGCGGCCAGCAGCAACGCGACGCTGCCGAACGAATGCCCGAGACCGATCACCTCGGAGAGTCCGTGCATCGCCATGCCGTGCAGTAGCTCCTCGGCGATGCTGGCCCAGCTCCCCGGCTCCACCGGCGGGTCGCCCGCGTCCGGCCACATCGCGCGGGGCGGGAGACAAACCACCCGGAAATGGGCGGTGAGTGGCTGAAGGATGGGCGTGTAGGTGCCCGGAGGAAATCCGTTCGCGGGGGCCACCAGGAGAACCGGTCCCCGGCCGCCGAATTCCAGAAGAGGATGCGTCATGACGGCGGAAACCTAATAAATTCCGGCATGCCCAACTTCATCCGCCGTGTCGCCGTCCCCGCGCTTCTGTCCGGGGCCCTTGCCGTTTCGCTCAGTGCCCAGACGCTCACCCCCTCCGAAAGGCCATTGCGCGACTGGGTGGCCAGCCACCGGGAGGAGCAGATCGGGCTGCTCCAGCGGATGGTGGACATCCCGAGCGGCAGCCTCAACGTCGCCGGGGTCCGCGCGGTCGGCGCTCTGTTCCGGACCGAGCTCGACTCGCTGGGCTTCACCACCCGCTGGGTCGACATGCCGGACGACATGCACCGGGCCGGACACCTGGTGGCCCACCGCGCCGCGCGGGTCAGCAACGAGCGACCCAGGCGGTTCCTGCTGCTCGGGCACTTCGACACCGTCTTCGAGGGGGAGGGCCAGAAGTTCGTCCGCACCGATTCGATCGCCCACGGCGCCGGCACCAGCGACATGAAGGGCGGCGACGTGGTGCTGCTCTACGCGCTCAAGGCCCTCGAAGCGGCCGGGCGGCTCGACGCCCTCGACGTGACGGTGGTGATCACCGGGGATGAGGAGTCCACCGGCCGGCCGCTGGACGTCGCGCGCCGGGACCTGATCGACGCCGCCAGGAATGCGGACGTCGCGCTCTCGTTCGAGGGCGGCAGTCCGGAGTTCGCCAGCATCACCCGCCGCGGCGCCAGCAACTGGGTGCTCACCGTCACCGGCCGGCAGGCCCACTCCGCCGGGGTGTTCGGCGGGAACTACGGGGCCATCTACGAGGTGGCCCGGATCCTCAACGAGTTCCGCGAGCGCCTGGTTGGGGACCCCGGCCTGACCTTCAATCCGGGCATCATCGCGGGCGGCGCCACCCTGAGCGTCGATACCTCGGGCTACGCCTATCAGGTGGCCGGCAAGACCAACATCATCGCGCCCGCCGCCGAGGTGAAGGGCGACCTGCGCTTCCTCACCGAGGGCCAGAAGGAGCGGGCCCGCGGGGTGATGCGCGAGATCGTGGCCCGGCATCTTCCCGGCACCTCGGCGGAGATCAGCTTCGACGACAGCTATCCCGCCATGCCGCTCACCCCGGCGGGCGAAGCGATACTCGCCCAGCTCGACACCGTGAGCCGCGCGCTCGGCTACCCCGCCGTCAAGGCGCTGGATGCCACCCGGCGCGGCGCCGGCGACCTCTCCTTCGTCGCCCCGTACATTCCCGGCATCGACGGCCTCGGCGCGCTGGGCACCGGGGCACATTCACCCCAGGAGACCGTGCACCTCCCCTCCCTCCGGATGCAGACCGAGCGCGCCGCGGTGCTGATGTTGCGGCTCGCGGGCATCCGGAAGTAGCCCGATGCGGTTTTCCTCCCGAATCGAGCGCCTGGAAGGCGAAGGCACCGACGCCTGGATCGTGCACGATCGCGCCGTGGACCGGATGCACCGCGGCGACGAGATCTATCTGCTCAGCATCGGCGATCCCGACTTCGAGACCCCCGCGCCGATCCGCCAGGCGGCGGTCGCCGCGCTCGGCACCGGTCGCACCCACTATTCGCCCAGCGGCGGGGAGCCCGCCCTGCGCGCGGCCATCGCGGACCGCGCCTCGGAAACCCTCGCGACGAGGGTTTCCCCGGGACAGGTGGTCATCTACCCGGGTGCCCAGGCCGCGCTCTTCGCGCTGGCGCAATGCCTGTTCGATCCGGGCGACGAGGTGATCGTCCCCGAGCCGGCCTACGTCACCTACGAGGCGATGCTCGGCGCCGCCGGCGCCACGATGGTCCCGATCCCGCTCCGCCCGGAGCGCGCCTTCCACCTCGACCCGGGAGACATCGCCCGCGCCATCGGCCCCCGCACCCGCGGGCTCCTGCTGAATTTCCCCCACAATCCGACCGGCGCGATCCTTACCCGGGACGAGGGCGAAGCCACCGCCGAGCTCTGCCGGCGGCACGACCTCGCCCTGATCAGCGACGAGGTGTACTCGGCGCTCACCTTCACCGGCGAGTGCGTGAGCCCGGCCTCGCTCCCCGGCATGGCGGACCGCACCGCCGTGGTGTCCAGTCTGTCGAAGTCCCACGCGATGACCGGATGGCGCTGCGGCTGGAGCATCACCTCCCTGGCGCTCGCGGCGCACCTGGAAAAGCTGGTGCGATGCATGCATTTCGGCGTCGCGCAATTCGTCCAGGACGCCGGCGCGGTGGCCCTCCGGCTCGCCGAGCGGGAGGCCGCCGGGCTCCGGGACGCCTACCTGGGACGGGCCCGGGTGATCATCGACCGGTTGCAGGGGGTGAGCGGAGTCGCGTGCCGGCTCCCGGAGGCGGGGATGTACGTCTTTGCCGACGTGCGGGGCACCGGCATGAGCGGCAAGCGGTTTGCGGCGGAGCTGCTCGAGGCGACCGGCGTCGCGGTGACCCCCGGCGAAGGCTTCGGGCCGAGCGGGGCCGGCCACGTGCGCATCACGCTGGGCACCAGTGAGCAACGCCTGGGCGAGGCCTGCGACCGCATCGCGGGGTTCGTGGAGAGCCTGGTTGCCCGAGCTTCCTGATATCACGATCTACGTGGAGGCGCTGACCCGGACGATCGTCGGCGAGCCGGTCGAGCGCATCCTGCTCAAGAGCCCCTTCCTGCTCCGCTCGGTGGAGCCGCCGATTTCCGGAGCCACGGGCCGGGTGGTCCGCGGAGTGCGCCGCCTGGGCAAGCGCATCGTCCTGGACCTGGGGGAGGAATACTTCCTGGTGCTCCATCTGATGATCGCCGGCCGGCTCAAGTGGACCGCCCGGGGAGCCAAGCCCGGCCCGATCGGGCTCGCGGTGCTCGAGTTTCCCAAGGGCTCGCTGGTGCTCACCGAAGCAGGGACCAAGCGCCGGGCCTCGCTGCATTTCATCCATGGCCGCGACGCGCTCCGGGCCCTGGACCGGGGCGGACTCGAGGTACAGGACATCGATCTGCCGGCCTTCGCGGCGCGGCTCCGCTCGGAGAGCCACACTCTCAAACGGGCCCTGACCGATCCGCGCCTCTTCAGTGGCATCGGAAATGCCTATTCCGATGAGGCGCTCCACGCGGCCCGGCTCTCGCCGCTCACCCTCACCGGGCGGCTGTCCGAGGACGACATCGCCCGGCTCTACCACGCCTGCCGCGAGACCCTGGCCGCCTGGACCGACCGCCTGCGCCGTGAGGCCGCGGGCGGGTTTCCCGGCAAGGTGACCGCGTTCCGCGACGGCATGGCGGTGCACGGCCGGTTCCGGCTCCCCTGCCCGGTGTGCGGCAGCCCGGTGCAGCGCATCCGCTACGCCGAGAACGAAACCAATTATTGTGCCCGGTGTCAGACCGGCGGCCGCCTCCTGGCCGACCGGGCGCTCTCCCGGCTGCTCAAGGGTGACTGGCCCCGATCGCTCGACGAGATCGAGTAGGAGGATTCCATGCAGGGACACCTGATCGTGGCGCATTTCATCGACGGCTCGGTGAAGAAGGGGCAGAGCCTCGACGTCGACCCGAAACGTCCCCTCTGCCACCTCAAGACCGAGACGGGGGGCACGATCGAGGTGACCCTCGCCGACGTCAAGGCGCTGTTCTTCGTCCGCTCCGCCACCGGCGACCCGGGGCGCAACGAGGCCCGGGACCCGGTTCCCGGCGATACCCGGCTGGTCGGCGCCAAGCGGGTGCGGGTTAAGTTTGCCGATAAGGAGGAGATCGTCGGGCTGATGAACCGGTACCCGCCGATCACCCGCTTCTTCTTCATGCTCCCCATCGATCCCTTGAGCAACAACGTCCGGATCCTGGTGAACCGGGCTGCCGTGAAGGAGATGGGCGAGGTCCCCGCATGAGCCGGGCCGGGCTGCTCCCGGCCCTCTTCCTGGCCGCCTGCTCCGGGGCTCCGTCGTCCGCTCCGTTCCGCCTCCAGTACCTCGCCACCGCCGAACAGTTCGGCCCGGTCAGCTTCCGCGATCCCCTGGGCGTGCTCTCGCCCGACGGGGAGCTCCTCGCCTGGTCGGTCCAGCGCCACCTCTACGTCCGCCGGGTACGGGGCGGGCCGGTCAAGGAGTTCGCCACCGAGCCGGGGTCGATCCTGCACCTGGCCTGGCTGCCCGATTCACGGGGCCTCGCCGCGGAGCATCGCGGCCGCGCGCCGCGCTGGTGGCACTACGACCTGATGTCGGGGCAGCACGGACCGCTATTTCCCCCCGGCGCGCGGGGCGGACCCGCGGCGCCGCCGAGCGATTCGCTCCGGCAGCTGGCCTGGTCCGCCGACGGGCTTCGGGTGGCCGGGGTCCGGGATACCGGCACCGGATCGGAGATCTGGGTCCTGGGGCGCGACAGCGCCCAGGTCATTCGGTCCGCCGCGGTCCTCAGCTACCCGGTCTTCGCTCCGGACGGACACCTCGCCTGCATCGCCCAGGATGGCCGGCGGCGGCTCCTGCGGGACCCGTGCACGGCGGAGGCCGCGGAGGCGGGCCGGCTCGAGGCGTACGGCCCGGCGGCCTTCTCTCCCCGGGGCGACACGGTCTACTACGCCGCCCCGAATCCGTCCGGTACCCTCGACCTCTGGGCCCGGCCGCGCGGAGGTGGCGCTCCAATGCGGCTGACCTCGTTCGCGCGCGATGCCTACGCCCCGACCATCGCGAAGAGCGGGGCCCTGCTCTTCAAGACCCAGATCTTCCGCACCAATGTCGGGGTGGTCCCCGATACCGGCGGCCTGGTGACCACGCTCACCACCTTCCAGTCGGAAACCCCCTCCTGGGATCCGAGCGGCAAGTGGATCGGCATTACCTACGGCTCCTGGCGCCGGGTCATCGACGACATCGGCTACCCCGACATCGCGCAGGACAACGGCATCATCCCCGCCGATCCCGATACGCCGCTGACCGGCGTGGAGCGGGTGGTGGACGATTCGCCGAGCGAGGATCAGTCGCTCTGCTGGTCGCCCAACGGAAAATGGATCGCCTACCACTCCCACAAGGATCAGGGCGACGACATCTACCTGATGCCCGCCGACAAGTCGAAGCCGGCCCGGCGGATCACCAGCTTCGGCCGGGGGTTCGAAACCGGATGGCCCCGCTGGTCGCCCGACGGCAAGTGGCTCGCGTTCGACGCCGACGCGCGGGACGCCGCGCATCGGTCGGTGATCTACGTCATGGGAGTGGACCAGGAGAGCGGAGCGGTCACCCGCCCCGAGCAGGCGCTGTCCTTCGACGGATTTACCGGCGAGGCGGTCCACGCCGAGTGGGCGGGCAGCAGCGACCGGCTGGCGGTGCTGGGGGACGAGTCGGCGGACACCCACGTGATCCTGCTGGCGCCCCGCGACGGAGGGCCCGCCCGGACGCTGCATCGCTGGACCAGCGAGCACCTCTTCTCCGGGCTCGGCGCGTCGCCCGACGGCAAGTGGGTGGCGTTCATCGCGCCCGCCGCGGACCTTCACTTCCAGCTCTGGCGCCTGCCGACCACCGGCGGGACGCCCCAGCAGCTCACCTTCGATCCGAGCAACAAGTCCCAGCCGGCCTACGCCCCGGACGGGAAGCGGATCGCGCTCACCATCTGGGAGTACGCGGTGCAGTTCTGGATGGCGGACGGGAAGCGCTAGGGCTCAGCGCTTCAGCATCGCCTCCCGCGTGGCGCGGAATTCGTTGCCGGGCCGCCACTCGGGAAATGTGTCCGCCTGCGCCACCCGGTAGCCGATCGTCAGGAAGAGCTTCAGGTCGTCCACTCCGCCGCGCATATCCCAATCGGGCCGGATCTCGTCCGATGGATTGTGGTAGTCCGTGCTGGTGTATTCCTCCAGGCGCTGGAGCCCCCAGCCGGCCGGCCTCCCCACGAAATCGACCCCCACACCCGGATTGAACGCGGGCACGCCCTGCTTGGCGAAGTTGAAGTGGTCGGAACGGTAGTAGGACCCCTTTTCCGGCTCCGGGTCGGGCCGCAAGGTGCGACCCTGCTCCCCGGCGGCCTGGGCGGCGTAATCATCCAGCTGGGAGGCGCCCAGTCCGATGACGGTGAGATCCCTGGTGGGGCCCCACTTGTTGATCTCGTCCATGTTGATGTCCGCGAGCGTCTTGGCGAGCGGATAGATGGGCGCCACCGAGTAGTACTGCGATCCGAGCAGGCCTTGCTCTTCCGCGGTGACGGACAGAAAGAGAATCGAGCGCTTGGGCGGAGTGGGCATGGCCTTGAACGCCCGGGCCAGCATCAGGAGTCCCGCGGTGCCGCTCGCGTTGTCATATGCGCCGTTGTAGATCGAATCGCCCTTGACCGGGAGCCCCACGCCGAAGTGATCCCAGTGCGCGGAGTAGACGACGTACTCGTCCTTGAGCGCCGGGTCGCTGCCCTCGAGGCGGGCCACCACGTTGCGCGAGTCCACGGTGCGGAGCTTGTTCCTGATCGTCACCGATGCCGTCACGCCGAGCGGCACCGGCGTGAACTCGCGGGTGGCGGCCCGGGCCTGCAGGGTATCGAAGCTCTGCCCGGCCAGCGTGAAGAGCGCCCGGGCCTGGTCGAGGGTGATCCATCCCTCGATGTCGGAGCGGCCCATGTTCTTGTCGGGCGTCACCAGATCGAACTGCTCTCCGGTCTTGCCCTGCACCACCGAGAAGGGATACCCCGCGCGGTCGGTCTCGTGAACGATCAGCACGCCCGCCGCCTTGTGCTTCATGCCCTGCTCGTACTTGTAGGTCCACCGCCCGTAGTAGGTCATCGCGCGGCCGCCGAACTGGGTCGTGTCGGCCAGCGGCGGATCGTTCACCAGCACCACCATGGTCTTGCCGGCCAGATCGACGCCCTTGTAGTCGTCCCACTTGAATTCCGGGGCCTCGATCCCGTATCCCACGAACACCAGGTCCGAGTGATCGAGCCTCGCCTGGTCGGCCACGTGCTTGGTCCAGGCCACGAAGTCGTCGTGCCACTTGAGGCTGATGGCCCGCGAGCCCTTCGCGAAGCGCAGCACCGGCTGGTCCTGCGGGGTAATGCCCACCAGCGGCACCTTCTGGATGTAGGTTCCGTCGGTGTTGCCCGGGGCAAGGCCCAGGGACTGGAACTGCCCGGTGAGGTAGGCCACCGTGCGATCTTCGCCCAGGCTGCCGGGGCCGCGTCCCAGCATGGAATCGTCCGCGAGCGCCCGGATCCGGGCCATGAACGACGCGGTGTCGATCGCGGCGAGGGCTTCGGGGGGCACCGCGACGCCGGCCGGCGTGCCGGACGGGGCCGGGCGGCAGCCGACCGCGAGGCCGCAGCAGAGCAGGGTCAGACGGATGACACGGGAGCGCATGCGGATACCTCGGCAGGCCATGGTGAGAGTCATCCAAGATACGCTCGAACGGCGCCCGGTGTTACCTTCCCGGTTCCCTTCTTCCTGACCGCGATCCTCTCCCATGCGCGCTGGAGAGCCCGATGCCTGAGACGACGCGATCCGGCTCGCCCAACTCGGCCGTGTTCGCGAGTTTTCTGGGCTGGACCCTCGACGCCTTCGATTTCTTCCTGGTGGTGTTCACCCTCACCGCCATCGGCAAGGAGTTCGGGGCCAGCGACGCGAAGATGGCGTCGACCCTCGCCATCACGCTGGCCTTCCGCCCGGTGGGCGCCTTCGTCTTCGGGCTGATGGCGGACCGGTACGGGCGGCGCATCCCCCTGATGCTGACCCTGGTGTTCTTCTCGGTGATGGAGGTGCTCTCCGGACTGGCCCCCAACTACACCGTATTCTTCATCTGCCGGGCGCTGTTCGGCATCGGCATGGGCGGCGAATGGGGCGTCGGCGCCTCGCTCGCAATGGAGGCGGCCCCCAAGGGCCGGCGCGGCCTGCTCTCCGGATTTCTCCAGGAAGGCTACGCCTGTGGGTACCTCCTCGCGGCCATCGCCTATTTCTTCGTGTTCCCCCGCCTCGGCTGGCGGCCGCTCTTCTTCCTCGGCGGGCTCCCCGCCCTGCTCGCGGTCTATGTCCGCTCCAGGGTTCCCGAATCGGCGGTCTGGATCAAGACCCGCCACGCCGACTGGAGCTCCCTCGGCAAGGCGATCGCCTCGCACTGGCGACTGTTCCTGTATCTCCTGATCCTGATGACGATGATGAACTTCATCTCCCACGGGACCCAGGACATGTACCCCACCTTCCTGCAGCGGGACTGGGGCTTTACCCCTGGCAAGCGGGCCGCGCTCACGGCCTTTTCGATGGTCGGCGCCATCCTCGGCGGGCTGACGTTCGGCCATCTCTCCGACCGGATCGGCCGCCGCCGCGCCATCGCCGGCGCGCTGATCGGCGGCATCCTCATCATCCCGCTCTGGGCCTTCGCGCCCTCGCTCCCCTTTCTGGTGGTCGGCGCGTTCGCCATGCAATTCATGGTGCAGGGCGCCTGGGGGGTGATCCCGGCGCACATCACCGAGCTCTCGCCCGACTCGGTGCGAGGATTCCTCCCGGGCTTCGCCTATCAGTCGGGCGTGGCGCTGGCCGGCACGGTGGCCGTCATCGAGGCGACCTTCGCCAAGCGCACCGGGTACGCCACGGCGATGGCGCTGACCGCGGTGACGGTCTTCACCCTGGGCGCGATCGTGGCGAGCCTGGGACGGGAGAAGCGGGGCCGCGCCTTCGGTGAGGCCGCGGGCGAAGACTGAGCCGGTGACCGGCCGGCCCGGGGTCGCCTACCGACGCATCTACGCGGTGGTGCGTCGGATTCCCCGCGGCCGGATCGCCAGCTACGGCCAGGTGGCCGCGCTGGCGGGACTTCCCGGCCGGGCCCGCCAGGTCGGGTACGCCATGCATGCCCTGCCGAACGGCAGCGATGTGCCCTGGTACCGCGTAGTAAATGCCGAGGGAGCCATCAGCCGCCGGCGGGTGCCCGGCGCGGAGCTGTCGCAACGCCTGCTGCTGGAGCGCGAGGGGGTGCGGTTCGGGCCGCGCGGGCGCGCCTCCTTCGCCACGTTCGGATGGAAGCCACGCCGCTCGAGGATCACACCGAAAGGACCGTCGTCATGAACCCCTGGTTCCGCCTTTCCCTCGCGGCGCTGGTGTGCGCGGCCGTCGCGCGCCCGCTGGCCGCCCAGACCTTTCCCACCGACGACCCCGTCATCAAGCGGCTCTACGCGCTGGGCATGGACAGCACCGGCCTCTTCACCGAGGCCCACTCGCTGTTCGACTCCCTGGGTCCGCGCCTCATGGGCTCGCCCAACCTCAAGTCGGCCCAGGACTGGCTGGTTCGGATGTACGGCGCCTGGGGCATCCCCGCGAAGGAAGAGCAGTACGGGACCTGGCGCGGCTGGCGGCGCGGCTATTCCCACATCGACCTCGTCGCGCCCCGGGTCCGCACCCTCGAGGGCACCATGCTGGGCTACAGCCCCGGCACCAACAAGAAGGACCTGACCGCCGAGGCGGTCGTGCTGCCCCGGTTTGCCGACAGCACGGCATTCGTCCGGTGGCTGCCCCAGGCCAGGGGCAAGCTCGTCTTGGTGTCCGCGCCGCTTCCCACCTGCCGTCCGCAGGACGACTGGGACTTCAACGCCACGCCGGCCGCCTACGCGAAGATGGATTCCCAGATGGTCGCGGTCCAGCGGGAGTGGAGCGGCCGCAACGTGCGCGGCACCGGATACTCGCTGGCGCTGGGCGGCGGCGAGCTTGCGGTGCGGCTGGAGCAGGGCGGCGTGGCCGGCGTCATCAGCTCGCGCCCCAAGCTGGCCTGGCGGATGGTGAATTTCGGCGCGGCGCGCCCCGCGCCCGGGGGCGGCTTCGGCGGGCTGGGCGGCGCGCCCAACACCGGCTGGGGCACCATGGAGGTCTTCGAGACCTACACCACCAAGGTGCCGACCATCGGCCTGTCCTGCGAGGACTACGGCATGGTGGCGCGCCTGGCCGAGTCGGGCACCCGGCCCCGGATCCGCATGAATCTCGACGCCACACTGCTCGGCGAACAGCCGGTGTTCAACGTGGTGGCCAGCATCAAGGGGGAGCAGCAGCCCGACGAGTACGTCATGCTCTCGGCCCATTTCGATTCCTGGGACGGCGGGAGCGGCGCCACCGACAACGGGACCGGCACGCTCACGATGCTGGAGGCGATGCGGATCCTCAAGCTCGCCTATCCCCACCCCCGCCGGACCATCATGGTCGGCCACTGGAGCGGCGAAGAGGAGGGCGAGGTCGGATCGAAGGCCTTCACCGAGGATCACCCCGAGGTGCTGAAGGGTCTCCAGGCGCTGTTCAATCAGGACAACGGCACCGGACGCATCGCGCAGATCGGCGGCGCCGGCCTGGTGCACTCCCCGGAGCACATCAACCCGTGGCTGGACCGGATCCCGGTCGAATTCAAGAACATGCTGCGGTTCGGGGGGCCGGGCCGGCCCGCGGGCGGAGGAAGCGACGACTTCTCCTTCGGCTGCAACGGTCTCCCCGCGTTCGGCCTCGGTTCCACCGGGTGGGACTACGGAAACGTGACCTGGCACACCGAGCGCGACACCTACGACAAGGTGGTGTTCGACGATCTCAAGTTCAACGCGACCCTGACCGCGATGCTGGTCTATCTTGCGTCCGAGGATCCCGAGCGGATTCCGCTGGATCGGGTGGACCTCGCGGCCCAGGCCGCCGCCCAGGCCGCGGCGTTCCAGCACCGGGTGGACTCGCTCCGGGCCATCAGCCCGAGGGCGGCGGACTCGCTCGCCGCCACGGCCAACGCCTTCGGCGGCCGCTTCCGCGGCAATAGTGGCGCCTGGCCGGTCTGCGAAAAGGCGCCCCGCGTCACCTCACCACGACTCAAGTAGGCCGACCATGATCGCCGAACTGCTCCTCGCCGCCGCAGCGCTGCTGTCGGCCGGCGATACCCTCCCGACCTCGACGTTCGGGGAGTTCCACTTCCGCTCGCTCGGCCCCAACCGGGGCGGCCGCGTCACCGCGGTGGCGGGGGTCACCGACCAGCCGCTCACCTTCTACATGGGCGCGTCGGGCGGCGGCGTCTGGAAGACGGTCAACGCCGGCGCCTCCTGGGAAAACGTGTCGGACGGCTTCTTCGACACGCCGTCCATCGGGGCGATCCGGGTAGCGGAATCCAACCCCGACATCGTCTACGTGGGCACCGGCTCCGACGGCATCCGGAGCAACGTCATTTCCGGCAAGGGCGTCTACAAGTCCGTCGATGCCGGAAAGACCTGGACCCACGTCGGGCTGCCCAGGGCCGGGCAGATCGGCGCGGTGATCGTCCATCCGCGCAATCCGGACGTCGTCCTGGTGGCGGCCATCGGCAACGCCTTCGTTCCCAATCCGGAGCGGGGCATCTACAAGACGGTCGACGGCGGCAGGAGCTGGAAACAGGTGCTGTTCGTCTCGGACAGCACCGGCGGCGCCGATCTCGAGTTCGCGCCCGACGATCCCCAGACCGTCTACGCCACCATGTGGCACGGGCGGCGCCTGCCCTGGACCATCATCTCGGGCGCGCGTGAAGGCGGCATCTACAAGTCCACCGACGGCGGGGATACCTGGGTCAAGCTCGCCGGCGGGCTTCCCAACGACATCTTCGGCAAGGCGGACCTCGCGGTCTCGCCCGCCGACCCGAATCGGGTCTATGCGCTGATCGAAGCGCTCCCGGGGGCGGGGCTGTATCGCTCCAACGACCGCGGTGCCTCGTGGACGCTCCAGAGCAGCCTCCCCGCCCTGCTCGACCGCCCGTTCTACTACGACAACGTGGACGCCGCGCCGGACAACGCCGACCTGGTGTACGTCATGGCCACCGGATTCTGGAAGTCCACCGACGGCGGCAAGACCTTTGCCTCGGCGCGGGCTCCCCATGGAGACCACCACGACCTCTGGATCAATCCGAAGCATCCCGAGATCTCGGTCGAGTCCAACGACGGGGGCGCCAACGTCAGTCTCGACAACATGCGCACCTGGTCCACCCAGTACAACCAGCCCACCGCCGAGCTGTACCAGGTGAATCTCGACGAGCAGACGCCCTACTGGCTCTACGCCGGCCAGCAGGACAACGGCACCGCCATCGCGGTGCCCAGTCTGCCGCCCGCGGCGTGGACCTCGGAATCGCCGGTGTCGTGGTGGAAGCAGGTGGGCGGCTGCGAGACCGGCCCCTCGGTGCCCAAGCGGGGCGACCCCGACATCATCTTCGCCAACTGCAAAGGCCGCTTCACCCGGCTCAACCTCAGGACCGGGCAGGAACAGGACTATTCCATCGGTGCGCGCGATCTCTACGGCTGGAATCCCGGCCAGATGCGGGACCGGTTCCAGCGGGTGGTGCCGGTCGCCACCTCGCCGCACGACCCGAGCACGGTGTACCACGCCTCGCAGTATCTCTATCGCACCCGGGACGAGGGCCGGACCTGGGAGCGCATTTCCCCCGACCTCACCGCCAACGAGCCGGACAAGCAGGTCATCTCGGGCTTCCCGATCACCCGTGACGTCACCGGGGAGGAGTACTACAGCACCCTGTATACAGTGAAGGAGTCCCCGCTCGAGAAGGGCGTCATCTGGACCGGCTCGAACGACGGGCCGGTGAGCGTCACCCGGGACGGCGGCAAGACCTGGCAGCGGGTCACGCCGCCCATCGCTCCCGGCGGCCGGGTCCAGACCGTGGAGCCTTCGCCGATTCGGCGGGGCAAGGCCTACGTCTCGATACTCCGCTACATGCTCGGCGACTGGCAGCCCTATGCCTTCCGCACCACCGACTATGGAAAGACCTGGACCCGGATCACCACCGGCACCAACGGCATTCCGGCCGACTGGCCGGTACGGGTGGTTCGCGAGGATCCGGCCCGGGAGGGACTGCTCTACGCGGGGACCGAGTACGGGCTGTTCCTGTCGCTCGACGACGGGGCCCATTGGCAGCGGTTCCAGCAGAATCTGCCGGTGACCCCGGTGACCGACATCGCGGTGTTCCGCAACGACCTCACGCTCTCCACCATGGGGCGCGGCTTCTGGATCGTGGACGACATCTCGCCCCTGCACGAGCTCGCCGAGCCGATCAGCGGCGAGCCGGCCCATCTCTTCCTGCCGCGCGACGCGATGCGGCTGCGGTACCTTGCCCCGTTCCCGGGCCCCGGCGACCCGGAACACCCCCAGCCGGGGACCTACTTTGCCTATTCCCTGGCGGCTGATGCCACCGGCCCGGTGCAGCTGGAAATCCAGGATGCCACCGGCCGGACCCTGCGCAGCTTCAGCACCGAGGAGCCGGCGGCCCGATCGCCAGGCGGCGGGGGGCGCGGGCGGTTCGGCGGCGGCGCGGAGTCGAGACTCTCCGCCAAGGCCGGGCTGCACCGGTTCCGCTGGGACTTTACCCTCCCCGGCCCCGATGGCGGCGCCGGACGCGGCATGCGCGGTCCGTGGATCGCGCCCGGCGCGTACCAGGTCCGCCTCACCATCGGCTCCTGGACCGCCACCAAGCCCTTCCGGGTGCTGATCGATCCCCGCCTGCCCCCCGACGGTGTCACCGACGCGGTGCTGGCGGAGCAGACGGCCATGAGTCTCAAGGTGCGCGACCTGGTCAGCGAATCGCGGAAGCTGGTTGCCCGGCTGGCCGAGCTGCGTCGCAAGGCGGCCGACCTGACCGGCGCCGCCGCGGAAGGCGCCACCCGCGCCGGCCCCAAGCTGGCCGACCTCGAGGCCCGCCTGGTCAGCGCCGGAGGCCGCTACCCCACGCCGATGCTCGCCGATCAGATCGCGTTTCTCTACAATGTCACCCAGGCCGCGGACCAGCAGCTCGGCCGCGACGTGTACGAGCGCTACGCCGAGCTCACGGCCCAGCTCCTGACCCTGCGGACCGAGCTCGACGTGATCGTCTCGGTGGACCTCCCGTCGCTCAAGGCTCCGTGAGGACCGGTGTTCGTGGAGTGGAAGTCAGGGTTTCCCGCCGGACCACCGGCGCCACCCGGGTGCCCAGCAGCTCGATGGCCTTGAGCACCCGCTCGTGCGGCATCGGCCCCACGGTGAGCTGAAGCAGGAACCGGTCGTGGTGGAAGAGCCGGTGCTGGTACAGGATCTTGTCGATCACCTCCTGGGGGCTTCCCACCAGCAGCGCCCCTTCCAGGGACCGCCCCGCCTCGAAGTGCTGCCGGTTGGTCGGCGGCCAGCCGCGCTCCCGCCCGATCCGGGTCATCGTCCGGGCAAACGGCGGATAGAACAGCTCGGCTGCCTCCTCGGAGTGCTCGGCCAGAAAACCGTGTGAATTGATCCCCACCTGGAGCCGGGCCGGATCGTGTCCGGCCCGGCGCCCGCTCTCCCGGTACAGCTCGATCAGCGGCACGAACCGCTCCGGCATGCCCCCGATGATCGCCAGCGCCATGGGGAGCCCGAGGCTGCCGGCCCGCACCACCGATTGCGGCGTCCCGCCGACCGCGATCCACACCGGGAGCTCGGCTTGCACCGGCCGGGGATACACGCTGCGATCGGCGAGCGGGGGGCGGTGCTTGCCGCGCCAGGTCACCCGCTCCCGCGCCCGGAGCGCCAGCAACAGATCCAGCTTCTCGGCGAACAGCTCGTCGTAGTCGTCCAGATCGTAGCCGAACAGCGGAAACGATTCGGTGAAGGATCCGCGCCCCGCCATGATCTCGGCTCGCCCGCCCGAGAGCGCATCGAGCGTGGCGAATTCCTGGAACACCCGGACCGGGTCGTCCGACGAGAGCACGGTGACCGCGCTGGTGAGCCGGATCCGCCGGGTCCGCGCCGCCGCCGCGGCCAGCACCACCGCCGGGGCCGACACGGCGTAGTCGGGCCGGTGGTGCTCTCCCACGCCGAAGACGTCGAGCCCCACCTGGTCGGCGAGCTCGATTTCCTCGAGCAGTTCCCGGAGCCGGAGGGCGGTACTCGCACCGCTCCCCCGGGAATCCGGGTCCACCTCGGCGAACGAATAGAGTCCGATGTCCACTCAGCGTTTCCGTTTCGGCTTCCGCTTCGGGGCGGGCTTGGATCCGGGGCGCCTGGCCAGCCGCGCGCGCCGAGCCACCCCGATCGCCTTCTCGACCCAGGGCTTGAGACGGTCGGGCTCTTCCAGCACGTCGGCGGGGAGCTCGTAGTACTGCATCACCTCGCCGCCCTCGCCGAAGGGCTGGAACGGCCCCATGCCGGCGTCCTCGAAATCGGGGCGGGTGTGGTCGTCCACCTTGAGGAAGAGGGTGCCTCCGCCGATCAGCGCGAAGAACAGATCGTCGGCGTAGATCCCGACGCCGCCGAACATTCCCCGGGCCCGGATGCCCGGCGCGACCCGGCACAATTGATCGAGCACGAAGGCGCGGTAGGATGGATTCACGGCCATGTCGGAAGGTAAATCCCTCGCTACCTTCCGGCATGCTGGGACTCTTCGTGGCGGCGATGGTGCAGGCCGCGCCGGCCCTCCGTCGTTGCTGCTGTTGTCGGGTGTGCCGTACCTTTCCTGGGCGGACATCGCCACCACCGACGTGACGATCGCCCGCCTGGACCGCTCGCTCCGCGTTGGCGCCCGTATCAGCCTGCGAAACGCGCTCCGCTCCACCGGATTCGCCGCCTATGGTCCCGCCCTGGCGGGATTGTCGGGAGCGCGGCTCTTCGATGACGCGGGGCGTCTGGGGGTGACATTCGTGGCCACCCTGGAATACCAGCCCGCGGCCGGCAATGGCCGGCAGGAGATCTTTCTCGCGCGGCTGTCGGGGATCTGGCCGTGACCGCCGCCCCCGCGCCGCTCGGGCGCCACCTCGGGCTCGGCTCGGCATTGGCGCTGGTCATCGGCGAGGTGCTGGGCGTCGGCATCTTCCTCACCCCCGCCACCATGGCCCGGAGCCTCGGCTCGCCCTTCTGGCTCCTGGTGGTGTGGCTGGTGATGGGCCTCATGGCCTTCTCCGGCGCGCTCTGCTACGGCGAGCTGGCCGCGCGCTTTCCCGAGGCCGGCGGCGGGTACGTGTACCTCCGTGAGGCCTACGGCCGGGCGGCGGCGTTCCTGTACGGATGGAAGTGCCTCCTCGTGCTGGACCCCGGACTCACCGCGGCGCTCGGCGTGGGCGTGGCGAGCTACCTCACCTATGCCACCGGACTGTCGCCCGACGGGTCCCGGGTCGTCGCCATGCTCACCATCGCCGCCATCGCGGCGGTGAATGTCCGCGGCGTGCGCTACGGTGCCGGCGTCCTGCGGGGATTCACCGCGCTCAAGCTCGGTCTCCTCGCCACGCTGATCCTGTGGGGGTTCCTGTTTCGTCTGGGAGACTGGTCCCACTTCGTGCCCTTCATCCCGCAGCGCGCCGGCTCCGCTCCGCTGCCGGCCGCGCTGGCCGGCGGGATGGTGGCCGCGTTCTTTTCCTTCGGAGGATGGTGGGACGCCGCCAAGCTCGCCGGAGAGGTGCGCGACCCGGCGCGAACGCTCCCCCGGGCGCTCGGCCTGGGTGTGGCCGTGGTCACGCTGGTGTACATCCTCACCAGCGCCGCCTTCCTGTACCTGGTCCCCCTCGAGGGGGTCGCGTCGGGCGAGGCGTTTGCGGGTCAGGCCGGCCAGGTCCTGTTCGGCGGCGCCGGCGGCCGGGTCTTCGCGGGAATCGTGGTCGTGTGCGTCGTGAGCAGCATGGCCGGATTCATGATGGCAGCGCCCCGAGTCTACTACGCCATGGGCCGGGATCGGGTCTTCCCCGCGGCGATGGCGGCGCTGCATCCCCGCTATGGAACCCCGTATCGCGCCATTCTCCTCCAGGCCGCGCTCGCCATCCTGCTGATGCTCCTGGGGACCTTCTCGCAGATCGTCGCCTACTTCATCTTCATCACCGTCGTGTTCGTGGCGCTCACCGTGGCGGCGGTGTTCGTGCTGCGGCGGCGCGCGGCGCCCGGCGGCGGGTACCGTACGCCGGGGTACCCGGTCACTCCGCTGGTTTTTCTCGGGCTGGTGGCGGTGCTACTCTTCCTGCTGGCGTCGCAGAACCCGGTCCAGGCCGGCCTCGGGGTGGTCGTCGTCGGGCTGGGGTGGCCGGTGTATCGGTTGGTCTTCCGTCACGAACGGACCGAGGAGAGGAGCGGATCATGACCTGGATTCGAACCATTCCGCTGGACCAGGCGAGCGAGGCGCTGCGCCGCGCCATCGAGGCCCAGCGAGCCCTCTATCCCGCCGAGTACGCCGAGCCGGTTCATCCCACCGGAGACGGGACCTCGGGCATCGTCGCCTCGCACAGCCTGATTCCCGGCGCGCTCTACCACGCCTTCGCCACCTTCGGCGAGCTCATGTCGCCCGCGCTGCCGCTCACCCGCGCCCAGCACGAGATGATCACCACCATGGTGTCGGTCACCAACCGGTGCCGCTATTGAATTGATTCCCACGCAGAGTTTCTGCGTCGAGTCACCCTGGATGAGGCCCTGGTCGGGGCGCTGCGCGAAGACCACCGGTCGGCCCCGATCGGCGAGCAGGATCGGGTCATGCTGGACTACGTCGTCCAGCTGACCAGGGACGCCACCCGCATCTCTCCGGCGGACCACGAACGGCTTCGCGGGGTGGGGTTCGACGATACCGGCATCCTGCAGATCACCCTCATCGCCTCGTGGTTCAACTACATCAACCGCGTGGCGGATGCGCTCGGCGTCGGGAGAGAGCCGTAGAGGAGGGAGGAGGGAGGAGGGAGGAGGGAGGAGGGAGGAGGGAGGAGGGAAATTGGCGTTCCTGGCGTTGAAGCGGTAGTGAAGCTTGGCTGGCCTGGATATATCCTGGTGCCATGCCGGCCCAGATCAACAGCTATCGCGACCTCCTGGTCTGGCAGAAATCAATGGATTTGGCCGCGGACGTATGCATGCTGGCCAACGGGCTCAATCGACCCGAGTGGTTTGCGTTGGCAGATCAGCTCAGGCGATCAGCGATTTCTCTGCCCTCGAATATTGCGGAGGGCCGCGGACGGCGGTCGACGGCAGAGTTCGTCCGGTTCGTTTCAATCGCGAATGGATCGTTGCGGGAGCTGGAGACCCAGCTCCTCCTGCTCGCACGACTGGACAAAGCATTCGAAAAGGAAACCGGCCGGATCCTCACACACACCGACGAAATCTGTCGAATGTTGACTGGCCTCCACCGCAGCCTTCGCTCGAAGGTCTGAATCCCTCCTCCCTCCTCCCTCCTCCCTCCTCCCTCCTCCCTCCAATCAGATCAGCGCCCGCCGCTTGAGCCGCTCGTACTGCTGCACCACCGCCCGCGCCGCCCCGTCCGGAAGCACATCCACCACCAGCACGCCCCGGCCGCGCATCTCGGCCAACGCCTCCTCGCGGCCCTGCAGCAGCTCCTCCGCGGCGGCCCGCTGGTAGGCTCCGTTCACGTCCTCGGGCCGGGCGTTGGCCAGCCGCTCCAGCGCGGGATCGCGCAGCGTCACGGCCAGCGGCAGGTGCCGCGGCCGGAGCGACCCCACCTGGGAGAGCATCGCGTCGCTCGCGGTGCGGTCGATCACGTCGGTGAACAGCACGGTCAGCGCCCGCTTCCGGTTGCGCGCCGCGAGGTAGGCGAAGGCCGCCGGATAGTTCGATTCCACCAGGCGCCCCTCCACGCCCGCCAGCGCGTCCAGCACCGCGCGGAGCGCGCGCCGTCCCCGCGCCGGCGGCGCGTAGTGCAGGATCTGGTCGGCAAAGATCAGCAGCCCGACGTTGTCGTCGTGCCCCACCGCGCTGTGCGCCAGATGCAGCACCGCGTCGATCGCGGATTCGAGCCGGGACCGCCCATCGCTCTCCGCCGTGAGCAGGCGGCCGGCGTCGAGCACGATCATCACGTGCTGTCGCCGCTCGTCCTCGTATTGCCGGGCCATCGGCTTGCCCCGGCGCGCCGTGGCCTTCCAGTCGATGGTGCGCGGCTCCTCGCCGGGGACCCATTCCTTGAGGCTTTCGAAGACCCGGCCTTCCCCGATCCTGCGGATGTTGCGGAAGCCCGCTTCCCGCCGCCGCTGGGCCTGGGCGGGCAGCGCCCGCAGCGCGGCCGAGAGCAGGCTGGGGTACACCACGACCGCCCAGGGGAGATCGCGCTTGCCCTGGCGCCACGCGAGCCCCCAGGGACCCAGCAGCCGAAGGTGTAGCCGCCCCCCGGTCGCCTTGCCCCGGCGCACCGGGGCGTAGAGCACCGTCTCCCGGAACGGCCCTGATGACGGCAGCGCGAACCGCCGCTCTTGCCCGCCCGAGGTCTCCAGCAAGCGGGGAGTCTCCTCGCGCACCAGCACGGTCAGGACCCGCGCGGTCGGGTTGCCCCAGTGATACGTCACCGGCAGCGGCCTCCCGACCGAGAAGGCCGGCGGCGCCTCGCGCCGTACCGGAAAGCGGGCAAAGTCGAGCCCGCCGATCCGCCAGGCGTCGGTGAGGAAGAGAACGACCCACAGGAAATCGGCCAGGAAGAGCGCGGTCCCGGCCCGCGGGGTGAGCAGGGACAGCGGCGCCAGGATCGCCAGCGAGAGCGCCACCAGATACCATCGGCGCGACGGGAGAATCATCCCCGGGGGGCTTCGACCCGGTCCACGATGGTGCGGAGCGCCACGTCCGCCGTCACTCCCTCGAGCTCGAGCTCCGGCGCCACCATCACCCGGTGGCGCAGCACCGCGAGCGCCAGTCCCTTCACGTCGTCGGGCACGGCGTATTCGCGGCCGTCCACCAGTGCCGCCGCCTGCGCCAGCTTGAGCAGCGCCACGCTGGCGCGGGGAGAGGCTCCCAGCGTCAGCGCGGCCGCGTCGCGGGTCGCCCGGACGATCGCCGTGATGTACGCGGTGAGGCTCGGCTCGACCCGCACCCGCCGGACCGCGGCCCGGATGCTCGCGAGCCCCGCTTCATCCACCACCCGGGTGATCCCGAAGCTGGC
This sequence comes from uncultured Gemmatimonadales bacterium, assembly GCA_963762545.1. GTDB lineage: Bacteria > Gemmatimonadota > Gemmatimonadetes > Gemmatimonadales > GWC2-71-9 > JABFSM01. The sequence continues at coordinate 329,577 of CAVXLC010000008.1, forward strand.
CGGCTCGGCCGGCTCGAATCCGCCCAGGACCCGCTGCAGCAGCGACTCTTCGGTGCCGGCGTCGGGGTAGTTGAGGATGGTCTTGAGCAGAAACCGGTCGAGCTCCGCTTCGGGAAGCGGATAGGTGCCTTCGAACTCGATGGGATTCTGGGTCGCGAACACCGTGAAGCTCTGCGACAGGCCGTGGCGCTCCCCGTCGACGGTGACGCTCCATTCCTGCATCGCCTCGAGCAGCGCCGCCTGGGTCTTGGCCGGGGCGCGATTGATCTCGTCCGCCAGCACCAGGTCGGCAAAGAGGGGCCCGGGCCGGAAGGTGAAGTGCCCCTGCCCCGTCAGCATGCTCACCCCGGTGATGTCCGACGGCATCAGGTCGGGGGTGAACTGGATGCGCCGGAACCGCAGGCCCAGCGTCTCGTTGAGCGCCCGCACCAGCAGCGTCTTGGCGGTGCCGGGCGGACCCTCCAGCAGCACGTGGCCGCGCGCCATCAGGGCGAGCAGCGCCTCGCGCACCGCCGCGTCCTGGCCCAGCACCACACGGGTGAGCTCGGCGAGAATCCGGTTGGCCGAGTCCGCGTGAGCGCGCACCTCGTCGGGACTCAGTGTCTCTGATCCTCCCACAGATCCTCCACGGCGTTCGCGGCCCGCAGCACGGCGATGGACGGTTGTCCGGGCCTGGTGATGGTCTCCAGTGTGGCGAGGGCGGCGCGCCCCCGGTCGGAACGGGTGGAACGGCCCAGCTGGGCCAGCCACGGGCGCCAGTCTCCCCGGGGGCGGAGCGCCGGCGGCAGCAGCCGGCGCCGGAGCCCCCGGACCATGGCGGCGATGGCCACGTCGTGGCCCCGGGCCGCCGCCAGCGCGGTGGCCAGCGCGCGCACGTGCTCCAGCGGAGACCGGCGCGTCCGGGCGATCGTCGGGCGCGCCAGCCCGAACCGGACCGCACCGAAGAGCAGCGCCAGGAGCCCGACGACCGCCGCCTGCCAGACCAGCCATCCCCAGGGTGACCGCGTGCTCCAGGCCACCACCGCGCCCGCCAGCGACCCCGCGGCGCCGAACCCGTGGTGGTACTCCTCGAACACCACCCGGTCGTAGGTCCCGGCGGCCAGGGCCAGCGCGAACGGACCGGCCTCGGTGTATCGGAGCGCGCGATTGCGGAACAGCTCCACATCCGACACCAGGATCACCCGGCGGTCGAGGTCCGCGCGGGTCAGCCGCAACGCGACGAGCTGTCCGCCCGCGGAGGCCAGCAACGTATCGACTCGCGCCACCGCGGGAACCGTGCAGGCGGAAAAGGCCACATCGAAGGCCCGGCTCGAATCCACCACGGTCGCCTGGCCGGTGGGCTGCAGCACCGCGTGCACCCAGGGCGCCTTCGGCCCCATCGGGGTGCCCGGCCGATGGACCTGGAGCGAATCGGGAAACCGGCGCCTGGTCTTGTACCCGAAGCATTTCATCAGCCGCTCGGCGCCATCGCCGGCCAGCACCAGGTCGGCCCGCCGGCCGAACGCGAGCAGGGCGGTGACTTCCGGCGCGGAGAATCCAATCGAGGGATCGAGAACGAACAAGGCCTGTCGGGGCAAATCGTCGATCCCGGAAAGCTCCCGCGGGCGCAGCCGGAACCGGCGTACCGAGATCCCCAGACGCTGCATCCCCTCGAGCAGCGCGCGCGCGCCGCCGGGTCCGGCCAGGAAGGTGGACGCCCGCTCGTCACGCACCGTCGGCGGGCGCCGGGCCCGCCCGAGGAGTCCCGCGGTCATGCCGAGGACGGCCAGGGTGAGCACGGCCACCAGCGCCTCATCCCGCGGGCGCATAACGCTCCGGCGCCGCCCGGGCGCGCCAGTCTTCGAATTCGCTGGGACCGCAGGGCCTTCGCGCGAAGGCATAACCGTACAGCCGCCGGACCAGGTCGCGGAACTCCTCGCGCGGCTCCCCGGACAGCCGCGCCTCCATGCCGTACTCCGCCGGTGTCTTGCTGGGATGGAATTTGAGCAGCCGCAAGCTCGTCGAGCGCCAGCACCAGGGACAGGAAGTCGGCCTGAACCGCTTCGGCGTAGCGTCCCTGGGCCGCCAGACGATCGGCCTCCCGCCGGTACCACGCTCGGTCCCGCCGCGGGCCGGCGCCCGCAGGCAATCCCTCGCCGAGCCGGGCACCGGAGCGGATGGTTCGGAGAAAGACCCAGGCGGCGTGCGCGAAGATCGCCAGCACCATGATCAGAAGCCCGATCAGGAGCCAGCGAAACGCCACCGGATGGCCTTCCTGCAGCCGGGATACCCACCGCTGCAGCGACTCCATCCACCGGGTGAACATCGACACCGGATCCGGCCGGCTCTGCCACTGGTAGTCCTTGCTCGCGAAGACGGTGTCCAGCACCGCCCGGAGCGAATCGGCCGACGGCCCCGCCGCCTGGCCCGCCGCGAAGGTCACACCGGCGCCATCTGCGAGGCGAGCAGCTCGAGATCGAAGCCCTCCTTGCGCACCCGAAGATCGTAGTAAATCACGGTGAGGACGACGTAGAAGAACGGATAGATCAGGATGGAGAGCAGCGACGTCACCACCTCGGTCCCGACCATGCCGACATTCCCGGTGCTCGCGCCGACCACTCCCCAGATCACCCCGACCGTGATGGTGGGAACCATGAGCAGGAGCCCGACGCAGATCATGGTGAGCAGGACCTTGCCGCGGAACCCCTTGGTCAGCTCCCAGGACCGGCCCATCGCCGCGGTCGAGCTCTCCGGCGTTTCGAGGACCGTCACCACCGTGCTCAGGATGAGTCCCGCGAGCAGCACGATGCCCGGAACGATCAGCAGGAGGAAGCCGACGAAGATCAGCAGCGAGCTCGCCATGGAGACCAGGATGAGCCGGCCGATCATCGTCATCGCCCGGCCCAGCGCGGCCGACGCGGATGTCTGCCGGCCCAGATAGGCGTCGGAGACGATGAAGGTGGAGGCGGCGACGCCGACGGCCGAGAGCACGATCGCGAGCGCGTAGTAGAGGAGGAGCAGCGGAATGTTCTCGAACATCCTGCCGGTAGTGCCGAAGTAAGCGCTGAGGAGCGACGGAATCAGCTGGCAGGCCACCGATACGACGAGCAGCGGCGCGAATCGCGAGCGGTACAGCCCGAACGACACATCAAGGACCTCACCGAGCGACAGCGGCCGCAGGACCGGGGCGGGCATGATGCGTCTCCGTGGAGGGACCCTGGGAGATGGGCGGGGGCGCACCTATGATTACCGCGCCAGCCTCATTCCGCCATCCCCCAGCCCCGGGCGGCAGATGCCAGAGCGACCGGCAGCGGATTACCGGCAGCACCTCGAGGTCGAGACCCCGGAACACGTGGTGCTCGACTACGAGATCGCCGGCGTGGGGAGCCGCACGCTGGCTGCCGCCGCGGACTGGTTCATCATCAGTCTCCTGGCCCTCGCCGCGACGCTGGCGCTCGGTCTCTGGAAACGCGGCGGCTCGACCTGGCTCGCCGCGGTACTCGTCCTCGTGCTCTACACCGTCGTCTGGGGCTACTTCACCTGTTTCGAGGGACTCCGCAACGGCCAGACCCCGGGCAAGCGCTCGCTGGGGATCCGGGTCATCCGCGACACCGGCCACGCGGTGACCTTTTCCGACGCCGCGGCCCGGAACCTCCTGCTCCCGCTCGATCTCTTCGGGATGCTGGGGATCTTTCTCATCGCGATTCACCCTCGCGCCAAGCGGCTGGGCGACATGGTGGCCGGCACGGTCGTGGTGCGCGATCACCCGGTCCAGATCCGCGCGGCTCCCCCGCCGTCCGCGGTCCGGCCCGAGGAAGCGGAGGCGCAAGGCACCCCGGAGCTCTCCGACGAAGAGTTCCGGTTGCTCCGCGAATTCGTGAGCCGGGCGCCGGCCCTGCCCCCGGACATCAGAGCCCGGCTCGCGCGCGGCCTGGTGAGCCGGATGGCCGAGCGCTACCCCGAGCGCCCGGCCGGCGATCTCCAGTTTCTCGAGCGGCTCCACAGCGACGAGCTGGCCCGGCGCCGCGGGCGCTTCGGCGCCCGCGGCGGAGGTCCCGGACGTCGGGCCGGTGGAGGCGTGGTCGAGCGGCTGGTGGCGCGAAAGGGCGCCCGATGGGCCGAATTCCAGGGCATGGCCGAGCGGGTCGCCCGGCAGGGGCTCGATGCCCTCACCGCCGAAGAACTGCCCGACTTTGCCCGCCGCTATCGCGAAGTCGCCGCGGACCTGGCGCGGGTGCGCACCTACGGCGCCGATGCCACGGTCCGCGCCCGGCTCGAGCGGCTGGTGGCCGCGGGGCATGCGGCGCTCTACCGCCAGGAGCGGCACACGTGGGCCCGGATGTGGCAATTCATCGCACGGGAGTGTCCCGCCGCGATCGTCCAATCCCGACGCTACGTCCTGCTCGCCTTCCTCACCTTCATTCTCCCGGCCGCGGGCGGCTATGCCCTGCTCCGCGAGCGGCCGGAGCTGGCTCCCGAGCTTCTGCCCGATGTGATGCTGGAGCGAGCCGAGGCCGGGGTCGAGCGGTCCGCCCGAGGCAAGGGGTTTGTCGAAACCGAAACCGGCGAGCGACCGCTGGTGGCCTCGTCGATCATCGCCAACAATATCCGGGTGGCGTTCAGCTGTTTCGCCGGCGGGATCGTCTTCGGGGTGGGTGCCCTGGTGCTGCTCGCCTTCAACGGCCTCTCGATCGGCGCGACATCCGGTCACTTCGCCAACGTCGGATTGCTCGGCTACCTCTGGACCTTCGTCATCGGTCACGGCGTGCTGGAGCTCTTTGCCATCTGGGTATCGGGCGCGGCCGGCTTCATGCTGGGTCGTGCGTTAATCGCTCCGGGCGACCTGCCCCGCCGCGATGCCGTCGTCCTCGCAGGTCGCCAGGCCATGCGGCTGATCGGTGCCGTCATCGTGCTGCTCTTGGTGGCCGGCATCATCGAGGGATTCGTGTCGTCCGGGGCGTTTCCGGTCCCGGTCCGGCTGGCGGTGAGCAGCTTCAGCGTGCTGTTCCTTGTACTCTATCTCTATAACGGCTCGAGGAGGACAGGAGCGAAGTCGGAGGCTTGATATTTCGGTAAATATTCGGTATTATACCGAACATACACCGAATTTGGTCGGCCTCATGCCTCCTGCATTACTCCCCGAACGCCCCGATCGCGCCAAGAACCCGCTCACCGACAGCACGGTCCGGGTCTGCCCAGATTGCGCCGGGCCATTGGCTCGGACCGCCGGGTGCGTCACCTGCCTCCAGTGCGGCTGGGGACGGTGCGGGTAGCCGCGCGCCAGCTTCAGCTCCTGCCGGATGCCGGTCCGGCCCAGCTCCCGGTTCTGGATACCCGGGAGCGGGGCGCCCGTTTCCTCGAGCTGCCGGTGCGGCGCGTGCTCAATCCGCCCAGCACCACGCACATGCCGTTCTGGTCCATCAATCCCTACGTCGGATGCGAGTTCGGGTGCTCCTACTGCTATGCCCGACGCACCCATGAGTGGACCATGGACCGGACCGGCATGGATCGCGGCGCCAGCTCACCGCACCAGTCGTTCGAAACCCAGATTCTGGTCAAGCACGCGGCCCCCGATGTGCTGCTCCGCACCCTGGAGCCCGCTCGGCTCGGAACCACCGCGCTGGTCATCGGTACCGCCACGGATCCCTACCAGCCCGCGGAGAGACGGTTCCGCCTGACCCGGCGCTTGCTGGAGGCATTGCTGCTCCATCGGGGGCTCAACCTCGGTCTCATCACCAAATCTCCCCTCATCGTTCGAGACGTGGAGCTGCTGAAGGCGCTCTCCGATCGGCACGATCTCTCGGTGAACATCTCGATCGCATCGGCCGACGCGGCATTGCTTCGCCGTCTGGAAGCCCGGTCACCGGCGCCGCACGCCCGCCTGCGCGCCCTGGCCCGATTGCGCCAGGCCGGCGTCGAGGCCGGGATGCTCATCGCACCGATTCTGCCCGGCATCACCGACGATTGGGCCGGGCTGGCGGCGCTCATGGAACGGGCCAGGGAGGCCGGTGCGTGCTGGGTGTCCGGGGCGGCGCTCCGCCTCGGGCCCGCGGCACGCAACGGTTTCCTTCCCGTGCTTCGCCGCGAATTCCCCGAGCTGGTGGCCCGGTACGAGCGGAGCTACGCCGGAAACCAGCACGCCGGCAGGGATTATGAAGGCGCCTTGGCCCGGCGAATCCGGACGCTCCAGCAAGCCTTCGGATTCCCGGAGCACGACGGCATGCAGAGCAAGGCCCACCTGAGCGGACTGGAGGCTCCCATCGGCTGATCCCGGGCACGGCGTTTGCCGCTCACCCGTGTAATGTCATCACGTAACCTGCCCGTCCAGCACAGCACCCGCGTTGACGCCCCGAGAGGCTCCTCATACCTTCGCGGGGGAGCAGGAAATTCCCGCACCTGGGCGATCCGGTGCTTCCGCCGGAATCGGCTGAAGAGGAACCGTGCCGATGCCGGGTTTCCCTGCAGGTTCGTGTGGTGCATGTTCGCACCGACATTAACAAATTTTCATTCCGCAGGGGCGCTCCAAGTCAATGGGACTCGCATCCGGCCCGTCTTCATAGCTCAGGACGATCTCGCCCTCGGCGGCTGCTCCCGCCGCGGCGTGGTCACCACCCTCCTCCAGGGCGTCCTCCGCGTGCGCCCAGCGCGCCTCGGTGGTCGAGAGCGCCAATGACCCGAGCCAGCGAGGGGGATGTCTTCGTCCTGCCGGCGTCGTTTGCCCAGCGGCGGCTCTGGCTCATCGAGCAATTCGAGAAGACCGCCGGGGCGTACAACGTCTCATTCGGGCTGCGCCTGGCCGGCGAGCTCGACGTGGCCGCGCTCGGCGCCGCGTTTACCTACCTCGAGGAGCGGCACGAGACGCTTCGGACCACATTCGTCCTGGAACACGGCGAGCTCTTCCAGGTGGTCCGGCCGGCCGCGCCTTTCACCCTCCGGTTCGAGTCCCTGGAGGGGCCGGGAGAGCCGCTCGAACCGGCGCTGCACCGGCTCCTGAGAGCCGAGGCGGCGCTGCCCTTCGATCTCGGGACCGGGCCGTTGGTTCGCGCCCTGCTCATCAAGCTCGGCCCGGTCAGGCACGCGCTGGCGATCACCATGCACCACAGCATCGTGGACGACTGGTCGATCGACATTCTGACGAAGGAGTTGGGGGAGGCCTACTCCAGTTACCTGCGCGGCGCAACGCCGTCGTTCCAGCCGCTGCCGATTCAGTACGCCGATTTTTCCGTCTGGCAGCGGGAGGAACTGAGCGGCGATCGGTTGGATCGGAAGCTGGAATACTGGCAAGACGAAGTTGAGGGCCCCCCTTCCGGTGCTGGATCTGCCCACCGACCGTCCCCGTCCGCCGGCCCAGACCCACAACGGTGCCCACCTCGGCATCGACATTCCTGCGACGGTCGCGGAGCCCATTCGACAACTGGCCAGGAAGTCGAACACCACGCTCTTCATGGCTCTCCTGGCCACCTACCAGGTGTTCCTCTACCGCCACTCGAGGCGGACCGACCTGGTCACCGGCACCCCGATCACCCGGCGCAGTCATCCGGAAATGGCCGGGATCATCGGATTCTTCCTCAACATGCTCGCCATCCGGTCCGATCTCGGTGGCAATCCGGGATTCCGCGAGCTGCTGGCCCAGGTGCGGCAGGGAGTCCTGGATGCGTACGCCTCGCAAGACGTCCCGTTCGAGAGAGTGGTGGAATCCCTTCGCGTTCCCCGGGACCCGAGCCGGCATCCGGTGTTCCAGACGGTATTCGTGCTGCACGAAGCGCGGGATGTTCCGCCGGCATTCGGGAGTCTGACGGTCGAGCGGCTGGCAATCCCGCAGACCACGACCTCCAAGTTCGATCTGCTGCTGTCGGTCAGGGATACCGGGAGCGGGCTGCGCGCGGAGTTCGAGTACAACACCGATCTGTTCGAGCCGGCGAGCGTCGAGCGGATGGCGGAGCGCTTCCGGCTTCTCCTGCAGTCGATCGCGGCCGACCCCGATTGCCCGATCGGTGACCTGGCGCTGGTTCCGGATTCGGAGCGCCGGCTGATCGAATCGTGGTCCGGATCGGCGACGCCCTATCCGCGCAACGCCACCATCCCGGACCTCTTCGAGGCCCAGACGCGCGAGACGCCACGGGCGATTGCGGTGTCGTGCGGAGAGCAGTCGCTCAGCTATCGTGCGCTCGAGGAGCGGGCCAACCGGCTGGCGCAGCATCTTCGTGAAGCGGGAGTGGTCGCCGGCGCTCCCGTCGGCGTTTCGGTCGGGCGCTCATCCGAAATGGTCGTGGCGCTCCTCGGCATCCTCAAGGCCGAGGGTGCGTATGTGGCGCTCGATGCCAACTACCCGGCGACCCGCCTCGCCACGATGATGAAGGTCGCGGGTACCCGGACGCTGATTACGACGGAGGAGCTGAGCGCGCGGCTCCCCGCCGCGGAGCCGGGGGTCGCAAGGACGACTATCCGGCTCGATGCCGACCGTCAGGCTATCGCACAACATCCGGCCACCCCACCGCCCCGAGCAGGAACGGCGACCGACCCAGCGTACGTCATGTTCACCTCGGGCTCGACGGGGGTTCCCAAGGGCGTCGTGGTTCCCCATCGCGGGGTGGTCCGGCTGGTCAAGGAAACCGACTTCGTTCCGCGTGACGCCTTCAACCGGGTGCTGGGCTACGCGCCGATCTCCTTCGATGCGTCCACGCTGGAGCTGTGGGGACCGCTGCTCAACGGTGGCACGGCCGTGATTTTCCCGTCGCACGTCCCGTCCCTGGCGGAGCTCGGCAAATTCATCGCCAAGGAGCGTATCACGACGGTGTGGCTCACCGCCGCCCTGTTCCACCAGATGGTGGACACCCAGCTGGAGCGATTCGCCGGCGTGAAGTACCTGCTGGCCGGTGGCGACGTACTCTCGCCCGCCCACGTGGAGCGCGTCCTCGCACGCTTCCCTGACTGCCACCTGATCAACGGGTACGGGCCGACCGAGAATACGACCTTCACCTGCTGCCACCACATCACCCGCGTCGATGCGGGCCACAGCATTCCGATCGGGCAACCCATCGCCAACACCACGGTGCACCTCCTGGACGATTGCCTCGCCCCCGTGCCCATCGGTGTGCCCGGCGAGCTCTACGCCGGCGGCGACGGCCTGGCGCTTGGCTACTGCAACCAGCCGGAGCTCACCGCTCAACGGTTCATCCCCGATCCGTTCCACCCGGGCGGGAGCGCGCGGCTGTATCGGACCGGCGATCTGGCCCGGTGGCGTGCCGACGGTACCATCGAGTTCCTCGGCCGCTCCGACGATCAGGTGAAGATCCGCGGCTACCGGATCGAGCCCGCCGATGTAAGCGCCTCCCTGGCGGCGCATCCGGCGATCGCCGAGGCTGCGGCCGTGGTGCTTGGGGGGCCGGGCGACTCGCGCGCACTGGTAGCCTACTATGTGGCCCGGGACGGCAAGGAGATCGCGGAGCCGGACCTGCGCAGCTTTCTCCAGAGCCGGCTGCCGGGGTTCATGGTCCCGTCGGCGCTGGTCCGGGTGCCCCGGCTGCCGATGACCCCGAGCGGCAAGCTCGATCGTCAGGCGCTGCCGGCCCCGGAGGCACTGCGGGAAGAGTCGCTGGAAGAGGTGGCGGTGCCCCGTACCACGCTCGAGCTGGTACTCCAGGAAATCTGGGAGACGCTGCTCGACCGGAAACCGATCGGAATTCGCGAGGACTTCTTCGCGCTCGGCGGGCATTCGCTGCTCGCCGCCAGAATGGTGGACGACCTGGAGGGCGCCACCGGTCTCAAGCTCCCGATCACGGCCCTTTTCCAGGGAGCGACCATCCAGCAGGTGGCCGAGTATCTGCTGAAGCATGCCAGCGCCCACGAGGCGGGCGACCTCATCGAAGTGCAGCGCGGCCGGGGCGGCCCCCCGTTCTTCATGGTACACGGAGATCTGACCGGCGCGGGCTTCTACTGCCGCGAGGTCGCCCGCGTGGCCGGCGTCGATCAGCCGGTGTACGCCATTCCCCCACTTACCGGCTCCGGGACATCCCCGCTGTACACCATCCAAGCCATGGCGGCGAAGAGCGTCGAGGCGATCCGCCGGGTTCAGCCCGAGGGACCGTACCTGCTGGGCGGATACTGCATCGGCGGACTGGTGGCCTACGAAATGGCCCAGCAGCTCATCGCGCTGGGTCAACGCATCGACCTGTTGCTGCTGGTCGACAGCACGCCGGCGTTCTCGAAGCCGCGTTGGGTCGCCGGCCTGCTCTGGAAAATCGCGCGGTTGAGCGCGCGTGGAGAGGTCGAGCAGCTCGACCGGTTTGCCTACCTCTTGCAGCGTGCGCACCAGGCCAATCAGACCGGACCGGTGCGCCGCCTGCTCGCGCTGCCGGCGTTTGCGGCGGGGGTCGTGGCCCGCCGAATCGGTCGGCTCTTCCCGCTTGGCCGCGGGCGGCAGCCGCGTTCCGGCCCCCCGACCCGGGAAGCCTCGCCGCCTTCGCCGCTGGTCGGCCTGCTGGAGCACCAGGTCCGGGCGATGCACTCCTATCTCCCCCGGCCCTATCCGGGACGCGTCGATCTCGTATGGACCAACGACGTGCTCGAGTTCGATGGCGATCCGGGAACACTCTGGCGTCGCCTTGCCGGCGAGCTGGCGCTGGTCCAGGTCCCGGCCACGCACGCCAGTGTGGTCCGGACCCACCTGCCGATGCTGGTGCGCGACGCGCTGACCCGCGTACTGGGGCAGCCTCGATGAGCGGCGCGGGGGAGGGCCGGGTGGTCCTCGAATCGGTGGACCGCGCGCCGCTCTCCAACGGGGAGCTGCGCCGCTTCGTCGGTGCCTCGGCCACATGGCTGCGGAACGCCGGTCTCGGAGACCGGGACGTCGCGGCCCTCGTCCTTCCCAACGGTCCGGTGGCTGCCACCGCGTTCCTGGCCTCGTCCACCGCGGGGGTGTGCGCCCCGCTCAACCCGGGGTATCGCGCCGAAGAGTTCGCGTTCTATCTCGACGATCTGAAGGCCCGGCTGCTGCTCGTCGCCGCGGAGCTCGATTCTCCCGTACGCGAGGTGGCGCGCCGGCGCGGGATACCCATCGTCGAGATCGGCCTTCCCCGGGATGCGGCCTCGGGCGTCTTCACGCTGGACGGGTGTGCTCCCGAGGGAGGAGCCGGCATCGCTCCCGCCCCCGGGGCGACCGCGCTGATCCTGCACACCTCGGGCACCACCGCGCGGCCCAAGATGGTGCCTCTCACGCAGGCCAACCTGAGCGCCTCGGCGGCGCACATCGCGGCGACCCTTGGGCTGGGCCCGGACGACCGTTGCCTCAATGTGATGCCGCTCTTTCACATTCATGGGCTGGTCGCTGCAGTCCTCGCGTCGCTGCATGCCGGCGCCTCGGTCGTGTGTACGCCCGGATTCCTGGCTCCGAGCTTTTTCCGCTGGCTCCGCGACACCCGCCCGACCTGGTATACCGCGGTGCCGACGATGCACCAGGCCGTCCTGGTCCGCGCCGGTGAAAGCGAGAACCAGGACATCCTGCGCACCCATCGCCTCCGGTTCATCCGATCCAGCTCCGCCGCGCTGCCGCGTCGCGTACTGGAAGAGCTGGAGCACCGGCTGGGCGTGCCGGTGATCGAGGCCTATGGCATGACGGAAGCGGCGCACCAGATGGCCAGCAATCCGCTTCCGCCGGGAAATCGGAGACCCGGATCGGTGGGCCGGGCCGCGGGGCCGGAGATCGCCATACTGGACGCCCAGGGCCGCCGGCTCCCCGCCGGACAGACCGGCGAAGTCGCGATTCGGGGACCCAACGTCATGCCGGGCTATCTGCACAATCCCGAAGCCAACGCCCGCGCCTTCGCGGACGGCTGGCTCAGGACCGGCGACCAGGGAGTCCTCGATGACGAGGGCTACCTCACGCTCACCGGGCGTCTCAAGGAACAGATCAATCGCGCCGGGGAGAAGATCTCGCCCCTCGAGGTCGACGAAGTGTTGACCGGCCATCCCGCGGTGGCCCAGGCCCTCGCGTTTGCGGTCGCCCATCCCCTGCTCGGCGAGGACATCGCCGCCACCGTCGTATTGAAGCCGAATGCCGTCCTGAGCGAGCGCGAGCTCCGCGAGTACGTGGCCACCCGGCTGGCCTACTTCAAGACTCCCCGCCGAATCATCTTCGTCGACGCGATTCCGACCGGGCCCACCGGCAAGCTGCAGCGACTCGGCCTGGCCGAGCGCCTCGGCGTCACCGCCGAGGTTCCGGTGGATGATCTGGACCTGACCCCCCCGCGCACGCCGGTCGAGGAAATCGTCGCGGCCGCGTGGGCGGACGTCATGGGGAGGCCGTCCCCCGGGGTCCGCCGCAATTTTTTCGCGCTGGGCGGCGACTCCATTCTCGCCACGCAGCTGGTGGCCCGGCTCCGCGACCAGCTGGCCATCGAGCTCCCGCTGCTCGCGCTGTTCGACGCCCCCTCGGTCGAGGGCATTTCCGCTGCGGTGGACGATCTGCTGCGCGCCGAATCGGACGGCGCGAAAGCGGAATCCGCGGTGGCGCCCACCGTCGATCCCGAACCGTCCCCGGCGACGATCCCGCTGCGAGCCGATCGCAGCCGCGCGCCGGCCACCCCGGAGCAGCGGCTCCTCTGGGAGATCGAGCGGTCGGCGCCCGGCACCTCGGCGTACAATCTGCCGATCTCCCGGCGGATCGAAGGGCCGCTGAATCCGGACATGCTGGCCCAGGCTCTCGACGACCTCGCGAACCGGCACGAGGCCTTCCGCACCTCGTTCAAAGCAGAAGCCGGCGGTCTGGTGCAGCACATTGCCCCCTCGGGGCACCTGCCGATCGAGACGCTCGACTTCCGGGATCTGCCCGTGCCCGAGGCGGAGGCAGCCGCCCGGACGGCGTTCGATGAGCGGGTGTCCCGGCCCTTTGACCTCACCCGGGCGCCGCTCTGCCGAGTCACCGTGGCGCGACTCACCGATCAGATCAGCCTGCTGCTGCTGACGGTGCACCACCTGGTGTGCGATGGCTGGTCGGTGCCGCTGATCCTGAATGGCCTCGCGCGGGCCTATGCCGGGAGGGCCGAAGGACGAGTGCCGGCGCCCGAGCGCGCGACGCCGGACTTCGGTGATTACGCTGCCTGGCTGGCGACTCCGGAGCGGCAAGCCCGCCGCCAGGAGCACCTCGACTATTGGCGCACCCTGCTCGATGGCGCGGATCTGGGCGTCGATCTGCCCACCGACTATTCCCGGCCGACTCGCCCGACGTTTGAGGGCCATACCGAGCGGCTGCTCCTCTCGCGGGAGCTGCTGGACCGGCTGGAGCATCGGGCGCACGCCTTCGACACGACCCTGAACGTGGTGCTCCTGGCCGCCTTCCGAATCCTGCTGTACCGCCTTGGCGAACAGGAGGACCTCGCCATTGGGACGGTGCTGGCGGGGCGCGACACGATCGATGAGGAGCGGATGGTCGGATATCTGGCCCGCACTGTCCTGGTCCGGACCCGCGTGACCGGGGCCACCACGCTTTCCGAGCTCGTGCAGGAGACCCGCACCGGGATCATCGGCGCACTCGATCACCCCGCGTCGCTCGAAGAAGTGGTGGGCGTGGTGCGTACGCCGATGGATTGGGCGTTCCGGCTCCTCTTTTCCTTCAATGAGGAGCGCAAGGCATCGGAGAGCCTCGGCAATGCCCGAATGCGCCCGATGTCGACCAGCATCCCGGGCGCCAAGGCGGATCTGAGCCTTGCGCTCACCCGGCGCACCGACGGCCTGGAGGCGGTCCTTGCCACCCGGGCCTCGCGCTACGAACGGGACACCGCCGGCCGGTTCCTCCACCTCTATCAGGCCCTGCTGACCACGGTGGCGAACGGGACCCAAGGTCCGATATCCCGGTTGTCGCTTTTTCAAGGCGGAGAGCGTGAGCAGGTGCTGAGCATGGCCCAGGGTCCCCGGCTCCCCACCCGGACCAACCGCACCATCGGGGACCTGTTCCTGGAGCAGGCCCGGCGCAGCGCGGACCGAACCGCGCTCATCGCCGACGGCGGGACCTGGACCTTCGGGAAGCTCGCCGAGCGCGCGGGCCTGCTCGCCGCCGATCTCGCGCGGCGCGGTATCGGCCCTGGCGACATCGTCGCGATCATATCCGAGCGGACTCCGGAAATGGTGATGGCGATGGTGGCGGTCACTCTGGCGGGGGCCGCGTACCTGCCGGTGGATTTCGATCAGCCCCCTTCACGGATCCGCGCCATGGTCGAAGACGCTCAGGCGCGGCTGGTGCTCGCCGACGCGCCGGGAGAGGCGGTCGCCGGAGATCGGATTCCGGTGCAACGCCTCGACCTCGCCCTGCCGCCGGCCGCCGGAGCGGCGAGCCGTCCGCGCCCGCCGCGTCCCGAGGACCCGGTCTATGTGATCTTCACCTCCGGATCCACCGGACGACCCAAGGGCGTGGTGGTTCCGCACCGAGCCCTGGTCAATCACATGGACTGGGTGCTGCGCGATTTTCCGATCGAATCGTCGGACATCGTTCTTCAACGCACCCCAATGGGATTCGATGCGTCGGTTTGGGAAATCTGGGGACCGCTCCTGGCGGGCTGCCCGATGGTGCTGGCTCGCCAGGACCACGACTCCGATCCGCTCTATGTCGGCGAAACGATCCGAGCGCATGGGGTTACCCAGCTTCAGGTGGTGCCTTCGATGCTGACCCTCCTGCTGGAGCTCGATGCCCTCCGGGGTTGCGATACGCTCAAATACGTATTCTGCGGCGGCGAGCCGCTCTCGGTGGAACTGGCCCGCCGGTTCCATGCGGCCCACGGCGCGAACCTGGTAAATCTCTACGGCCCCACCGAGGTCACCATTGACGCGACGTCATGGCGCAGCGATCCCGGCTTCACGGAAACCTCCATCCCGATCGGACGCCCCATCGCGAACCTCCGGGCCTACGTCCTCGACGCGCACCGGGAACCGACGCCGGTCGGCATTCCGGGCGAGCTGTATCTCGGCGGGGTTGGCGTGGCGCTGGGCTATCTCAACCGGCCCGACCTCACCGCGGAGCGGTTCCTGCCGGACCCCTTCGGCCCGTCCGGGAGCGATCGGATGTACCGCAGCGGGGATCGCGCCCGATTCAAGGCGGACGGAAACATCGAGTACCTGGGGCGGGTCGACGACCAGCTCAAGCTGCACGGAATCCGGATCGAGCCGGGGGAAGTCGAGGCGCTCCTGAACGGCCGCCCCGACGTGCTGGAGAGTGCCGTGGGCGTGGTGACGGACGGGCACAGCGGGACGCGTCTGGTGGCCTGGGTGGTTCCTCATCCGGGCGCCACTCCCGCTGAGGAGACCATCCGGCAGGACCTGGCCCGCGCCTTGCCAAGGTCGCTGGTGCCCTCGGCGATGCTCTTTCTCGAGAAGCTCCCGAGAACGCCGAGCGGGAAGATCAACCGGCGCGCCCTCCCGGCTGTGACGATCGCACCGGCTTCCTATGAGCCGCCAGGCACCCCCACCGAAGGTCGGGTGGCGGAAGTGTGGGCCGACATCTTCGGCCAGGAGAGAATCGGCCGGCAGGATGATCTCTTCATGCTGGGGGGGCATTCCCTGGTGGCGCTCCGGATCGCCCACCGGCTTCGGGGCCATGATGGAGTCGATGTGACTCTCCGGACCATTCTGGAACACCCGACCGTCGCATCGCTCGCGGCGGAGCTCGACCGGCTCTCGGCCGCCGCAGCGCCGGCGGCAGAGCCCACAATCCCCCGGATTCCGCGTGCGCCACGAGTCGCTCGGCGAGGCGGCCCTTCCTCTCCCCCGCCGGGTTCGTGAGCGCCATGGGTCCTGAGCAGCTCTCCGACGCCGCGCGGGCGCTGCTGGCGCGGCGCGCCGGAATCAACCCCGACACGGGGCCGCGCCGCGGCGCCGCCGCGGATTCGGCGCCGCTCGCCAGTCCCCAGCTGGGCCAGTGGCTCTCCGGGGAGCTCTCGCGCTCCGGCGCCGCAGGCGCGCTGCCGAAGCGGCTGCATCTGAAAGGCCCGCTCGATCGGGAGGCGCTCCGGCGCACCCTGACCGAGATGGTTCGGCGGCACCAGATCCTTCGCACGGTCTTCTCCATCCAAAATGGAGAGCCGGTGCAGCAGGTGACCCCGCCCCGTGACGTGGAGCTTCGGGAAGCGGACCTGCGGAGCCTGCCCGCCGCGGAACGCGCGGCCGCCGCGCTCGGGCTGCTGGAGCAGGACGCCCGCCGCCCGTTCGATCTGGGCAAGGACCTGCTCATGCGGCCGCTGCTGATCCAGCTCGGCGATGAGGCGTTCGAGCTCCAGGTCACGTTTCAGCACGTGGCGTTCGATGGCTGGTCCAACGGCGTCTATCTGCGCGAGCTCGGCGCCCTGTATTCGGCCTACGCCGCCGGACAGGATTCGCCGCTGCCGGAGCTCCCGCTCCAGTACGCCGACTTCGCGGTCTGGGAACGGGGTCGGGAGAACACCCCGGCCTTCGAGGCCGATCGTGCCTACTGGAAGGAACAGCTGTCGGGCAGCACGGCGGCCCTCGGTCTCCTCACCGACCGGGCCCGAACCCGCCATCGCAGCTCCGCACGCGCCTCGGTGACCGCCACCATCGACGCGCCGCTCACCACCGGGCTGTCCCAGGTGGCGCTCCAGGAGCGTACCACGCTCTTCGCGGTGGCGTTCGCGGCGTTCCAGGTGCTGGTGGGACGGCGGGCCGGCGTCGAGGATTTCGTGCTCGGCGTGGTCTCCGCCAACCGTACCCGAGCGGAGACCGAGGCGCTGATCGGAAGCTTCATCACGGTGCTGCCGTTCCGCACCCGGCTGGACGACGGGCCGTCGTTTCGCATCCACCTGCGCCGCACCGCCGAAGCGCTGGCCCGGGGATTTTCCCGTCAGGCATTTCCGTTCCAGCGCCTGATGCCCGAGCTTCGCCCCGGTGGCGATCCCGGTCACGATCCACTCTTTGACGTGCTCTTCAACTATCGCAACATGCCGGTTTCCCTGCCCGGGATGGGGGGACTCCACGTGAGCGATTTCCGCGCGCCTCACCTGGATACCACCTACGACCTGCATCTCAACGTGACGCCCGAGGCCGGGCGCATCGCGCTGGAGCTCGAGTACAATCCCGACCTGTTCCATGACGTCACCGCCGGGAGATGGCTGGAGGGCTATCGCGCCGTGCTGGAGGCGGTCGTCGCGGACCCCGATGCGAGCACCGTGCTGCTGCCGGTCATGCCGGCCCGGGAGCGCCGAGTCCTCCTGGAGGAGTGGAGCGGTGCCTCCGTGCCCCCGCCAGCCACTCAGCTCATCCTGGACCGGATCGAGACCTGGACGGCGATGTACCCGGATTCACCGGCCGTCGAGCACGACGGCGTCGTCCTCAGCTACCGGGACCTGGGAATCCGCGTGCGACGCCTGGCGGCGCACTTCCAGCGGGCCAATGCCGGCCGCGGCGATCTCATTGGCGTCGCGTGCCCGCGATCGGCCGACACCGTCGCGGCGGTGCTGGCGATCTTCTCGATCGGCGCGGTGTACGTGCCGCTGGATGCCAAGACGCCCCGGCGTCGGATCGACGTCATGGTGGCCTCCCCGGGTCTCAAGCTGATTCTGACCGACCGGGACACCGGCGTCCTGTTGTCGGATCGTCCCGAGCCCCGGCTGTGCCTTCCTGATCTGCTGGGGGCGGATCCCGGCGGGTTCTCCGCCGCCCGCGCGGACGTCGGACCGGACGACCCCGCGTATGTGATTTTCACCTCCGGCTCGACCGGGGTGCCGAAGGGCGTGGTCATCCCCCACGGCGCCCTGGCCCGCTATACCGCATCGGCCGGGGAAGTCCAGGATGTGCGGGCGGGCGACCGCTTGCTGCTCTTCGCCGAGCTCATCTTCGATGCCTCGATCAAGGAAATGTTCATCCCGCTCGGCATCGGCGCCACCGTGGTCGTGCGTCCGGCGTCCATGATCGACACCCCGGCGATCTTCGCCCAGCAGTGCGCCGCGCTCCGGCTCTCCCACGTGTGCCTGCCCACCGCGTACTGGAACGAGGTCGTCGCGGCGGAGTGGCCCCACGGAATGGACCTGGGCGCGGCCCGGGTCGTCACGATTGGAGGGGAAGCCGCCGCTCCCGATCCGGTGCGCCGCTTCTTCGCCGTGGCGCGCCCGGGGATACGCCTGTTCAACGGCTATGGCCCGACCGAGACGACGGTCGGGGCCATGTGGGCCGAGCTGTACCGGGGAGAGGAGTACCCCGGCGAGGTCCCGATCGGACGGCCCTACGCTGGAGTAACGCTCCGGGTGGTGGACCGCTGGAGACAGCCGGTCCCGATCGGCACGCCGGGAGAACTGTGGATCGGCGGAGGAAACGTCGCGCGCGGCTACCTGGGCGCACCCGAGCTCACCGCGGAGCGGTTCGTGCCCGATCCGGAGGCATCCCCGCCGGGCGAGCGGTTCTATCGCACCGGCGACCGGGTCCGCTGGCGCGCCGATGGCAAGCTCGGCTACCTGGGCCGGATGGATCTGCAAATGAAGCTGCGCGGCTACCGGATCGAGCCCGCGGATGTCGAAAGCGCATTGTGCCGGGCACCGGGTGTGCGCCAGGCCGTGGTGATGCTGCACCCCACGACCCGCGACCGTCTGGTCGCCTTCGTGGTCCCGGAGACGGAGGGAGCGGTCGATCCCCAGGCAATCCGGGACGCCGCCGCCCTGGAGCTGCCGCACTACATGGTCCCCGCCCAGATCGTGCAGCTCCGGCGGCTGCCGCTGGGGTCGACCGGAAAGCTGGACCGGCCGGCACTGGCCGCGCTGGTGCCCGTCGGCGCGGAGCCGGCCGGCGTCGTGCTCTCGACCGAGACCGAGCAGGCCGTGGCACGAATCTGGGCCGAGGTGCTCGGCGTCACCCGGGTAGGGCCGGACGACCGCTTTCTGGACCTGGGGGGGCACTCCCTGCTCGCAATGCGCGTGGCCAATCGGCTGCGTGCCGAGCTCGGCGTCGATCTCACGATCCGGACGCTGCTCGATCATCCCACCGTCGCCACGCTGGCCCGGGAGCTGGATCGCAGGGTGCCGCCCGTCGCGCCCGGGCAAGGGTGAGCCGGTTGCGCGCATTCCCCTGGAGCCAGTCCCGGCCGGCGCCGCCGCTGGCCGACCACGAGATCCACGTCTGGCGCATCCCGCTCGATGCGCGGCCCGAGGAAGCCGCCGCGCTCCAGCCCCTGCTCTCGGACGACGAGCGCGATCGCGCCGACCGCTTCCATTTCGCCCTCGATCGGACCCGCTTCATCGTCGCGCATGCCGCGCTGCGCGCGCTGCTCGCGCGCTATCTCGATACCGAGGAGTACCGCGACGCCTTCCACACCGGGCCGAACGGCAAGCCCGCCCTCGCGCCGGGTGCTTCGTTGCGGTTCAACCTGTCTCACTCGAAGAATCTCGCGCTGGTGGCGCTGACCGTCGAACGCGAAGTCGGCGTGGACCTCGAGTCGATCGATGAGCGGGTCGAGATCGAAGCGCTGGCCCGGCGCTTCTTTTCCCCGGAGGAATGCCGCGGTCTGCTCGGGCTCCCGGAGGAGCGGCGGCGCGACGGCTTCTTTCACATCTGGTCCCAGAAGGAAGCCTACCTCAAGGGACGCGGTGACGGTGTCGTGCTCGGTCTCGACCACTTCGCAGTGGCCCCTGATCCGAACGCTCCTGCCGCGCTCCTGGACGACCGGAAGGATCCGGCGGCGCGGGAGCGCTGGACCCTGCTCACCCTCGACCCCGGCGCGGGATTCTCCGGCGCGCTGGCGGTCGAAGGAGCTTCGCCCATCGTCCGCCGATTCGGATGGGACCTGGGCCGGTCCCCGAGCTAGCGCCCCATGAACTGGCCCAAGATCAAGTTCGACCTCATGATGGCCATGGGCTCGCAGCTGCTGCAGAAGCTGGCGGGCTTCGTCGTGCTCATGGTGCTCGCGCGCCATCTGGACAAGGCCGTGATGGGCCAGTTCTTCCTCGCCGGGACGCTGGCGACGTTCCTGGCCCTGGGGACCGAGCTGGGCGTGAACCGGCACCTGATGCGGGACGTCGCGCAGCGACCGGACCAGGCGCTGGTCGCGCTGGGCCAGGTGCTCGCGCTGCGGCTTCCCCTGATGCTGATCGGCTACGGCGCGATGGCGGGGGCGGTCTTCCTGCTCCGGCGCGAGCTGACCGTCCCCGTGCTCCTGACCGGCATTTATGTCCTGATTCAGGACTATACCTACAGTCTCAGCGCGCTCATGCTTGGCTTGCGCCGCGTGGGCTTGCGCATGGTCACCACCCTGATCGGGCAGGTACTCACGGTCGGGCTGGTGCTGATCGCGGTGGCGATACACGCCGGACTGACCACCGTGCTGCTGGGTTATGTCGCCGCCAGCGTCGCGACGTTCGCGCTGACCATCGTGCTGGTACGACGGAAGATCGGCCGATTCACCTTGGAGTGGCGTCTTCCCGAGGCATGGCGTATCGTGAAGGACTCCCTGCCGTTCTTCCTCCTGAGCGTACTCGGGGTGATCCATTTCAAGGTGGATTCCCTGATGCTCGGCATCCTGCGCGACTACGAGCAGGTTGCGACGTACGACGCGGCGTACAAGTTCCTGGAAGTCTCCCGGTTCGTGGTGCGCCCGGCGGCGATGGTATTCTTCCCGCTGTGCAGTGCGCTCGCCGCCCGGCGAGACTGGCCGACGTTCGAGCAGGTGATGCGCAAGGTGGTGACCGTGAGTGGTGGCATCGGCCTGGCGACGGCCGGCATCATGCTGATCGTGTCGGGTTGGCTGGTCCGTCTCGTGTTCGGCGGCTCCTACGGCGCTTCGGTGGCCGTCTTGCAGATTCTCTACCTCGCGGTGCCGTCGGTCTTTCTGGGTTTCGTCGCCACCTTCCTGGCCCCTGCGCTGCACCTGGAGCGGCGGGCGGTGCAGGCCACCGGGGTCTGCCTGCTGGCCAACGTCGCGCTCAATGCGCTGGTGATTCCCCGGTACGGCGCCCAAGGGGCCGCCTGGGCGACCCTGGCGACCGAGACCCTTCTGACCGGGTGGCTGCTGGGGATGGTCGCTCTGCGCCTGAACGCCCTCAAGCGGGGCCTCGCGCTGGCCCCGGCCGCGGGCGGGGCGATGGTGAGTCAGGATGCGACGCCGTAGCATCGCGATGCTGGCGGCGGGTCCGCTGCCCTGCCCGCGGGGCACACCGATCTCGCCGGTGTGGCATGATTAGCGCACAACCGCGGGAGAGACGGCAGGCCGTGCGATCACGACGCACTCGCTCCGACCGGGAGTTGCTCAGCGGCGGCCCCCTGCCGCTTTCCCCGGGACTATTGCGTTCCGCGCTGACCCGGGTGCCGGTCCGACTCCTTTCCGACGGGTTGAACGCTTACTGGCGCGTCGCTCGTCATGCGCTCGGATGACGCAATGGAAGCCACCGTCGTCATTCCCTGTCGTGGCCACGCGTCGGTGCTGGCGGCATGCCTGCGCAGCGTCCTGGCACAAGCGCCGCCATGGCCCTATGAGGTCATCGTGGTGGACAGCGCCTCGGATGACGATGTGGCGCATGCGGCCCGCCAGTTCGCTGAGGTAAGACTGATTCGCAGCGCGGAGCCGCTCCGGGCCGGCCCGGCGCGCAATCTGGGCATGGAGCAGGCCCGAGGACGATGGGTGGCGTTCATCGACGCGGATTGCGTCGCCGAGACGGGTTGGCTCGAAGCCGCGCAGGCGGCGATGAGCGACGAAAGGATTCGGCTCGCGGGCGGCTCGGTGGGCGACCTGCGACATTCGCGCTGGATCGCCTCGGCAGACAACCTGCTGCAGTTTGTCGACCTGCCGCGCTCCCGTCGCTATGGCAGCACGCGATACATCCCAAGCTGCAACATGGCGATTCGCACCGCCGATTTCCTCGCGGTGGGCGGGTTTCCCGACACCCATCTGAACGCCGGAGAGGACATACTGCTCTGCAACGAGGTCCTGGCCCGCTGGGAGGAGAGTCTGCGTTTCATTCCGGCGATGGCGGTCCGGCACGGCGGCCGCGCGACCTGGCGCGAGTATCTGCGGCATCATTTCGGGTTCGGGTATGTCCGGGCCCAGAACAGTTTGCACGTCCGTGCGTGGCATCTGTCCTGGGGCCGGCACGCGGCGATCATTCCCCTGGTGACACTCAAGCGTCTCGGATATGTCATGCAGAGCGGGCTACGATATCGTGGGTGGGGGGTGTGGCGCATCATTGCGTTGCTCCCGCTGGCCCTGCCCGGATTGTGGGCCTCGGCGGCGGGGTTTCATCGCGGCTGCCGCGAGAGGGTGGACCCCTCCGCGGCTTCGTCCTGAGCTGAATCGGGGTCCATGAGCCCAAGACGCAACGCTCCTGTGCTGATGATCGGCATCGACGCCGCTGAGGCGACGCTGGTCGAGCAGTGGACGGCGGACGGCACGCTGCCGAATCTGGCAAAGCTCCGCGAACGGGGCGGCTACGGGCAACTGGCGTCCACCGCCGACTGGCTAGCCGGTACACCGTGGCCCAGCTTCTATACCTCGAGCTGGCCAAGCGACCATGGATTCTGCAACTACCTCCAATGGCGCCCGAACCTGATGGCCCATCATCGCCCCAACGACTTGTGGCTTCCGCTCCGGCCGTTCTGGCGCGAACTCGACCCACAAGGCGTCCGGACCGTGGCGGTCGATATTCCCATTACCTACCCTCCGAAACCCTACGGTGGGGTGGAAGTCTCCGGCTGGAGCAGTCATGATCGCCTCTGGCCGCCCGCGAGCCATCCCCCATCGCTGATGCGCAGCGTCTCTCGCGAATTCGGCGAATCGCCGATGCCCCGCGAAATCACCGGTCTTCAGCGGGTGGGCGAGTTGTTGCGGCTGCGCGATCAGCTCATCCACTCGACGCGACGCGCCGGCGACCTGGCGCTCACCTTCATGGAGCGGTACCCGTGGGACCTGTTCATGTTCGTGCTGGGCGCGACGCATCGGGGGGGTCACAAGCTGTGGAACAACACGGGTGTGCTCGATGTTCCGGCACCCGGAGAGCGGCGTGCGTTCGACCTTGCCTTGCGCGATGTGTACGTGGCCTGCGACGCCGCAGTCGGTCGCCTGCTGGCCGCCGCACCGGAGAACGCCCGCGTCTTGGTGTTCGCCCTGCACGGCATGGGGCCGAACCACAGTCGGTATGACCTCCTGCCCCGCATGCTCGAACTGATTCTGTCGTCGGGTGGAGGCGATCAATCAGCCTCCCGGAGCCCGGGCCGGGGATTTCTCAAACGGATGCGACGGGCCATCCCCCTCGAGTGGCGCAGCAGGGTCAAGGGCATGCTGCCCCAGACGGCCCAGGACCATCTGGCCCTGTTCTGGCACACCGACCAGCACCCCGACTGGTCGCGCACCAAAGCCTTTGCGCCGGTGGGGGACCTGGAAGGCTACGTGCAGATCAACCTCAGAGGCCGGGAGGCGCAAGGTGTCGTCGACCCGTCGGAGTACGAGTCGCTGCTGGCGACCGTCAAGGCGGGACTGTTGAGCTTCGTGGACGAGGATACGGGACGATCGATCGTCGACCGCATCGGCCGGGCGGAGGAGCTCTATCCAGCGGGCCCCAAGGCAGACCACATGGCGGACCTGACGGTTCGCTGGGTGGACACCCCCGCACACACCCATCGCGCGATCATCTCACCGCGCTACGGCCGGGTCGCCTGGCCCACCATCGGGAAGAATCCCGATGGCCGCAGCGGAAATCACCGCCCGACCGGCTGGCTGATTGCCGCCGGGCCGGGCATTCAACCCGGAGCAGCCATTCGGGACGCCCACATTCTCGACCTGGCGCCGACGGCGCTGGCGCTGCTGGGCGCCCAGCAGCCGTACCCGATGCGCGGCCGACCCGTTCCAGGCCTGCTCACCTGACGAATCACACCATCCGCGAGAATGATCCGCGCGCCCGCCACCGGTTCAGCAGATGGCGTCCAGCACCCGCCCGCGCATGGAATCGGGTCGGGGAACGCCAAGCAGCGCGTGGATCGTCGCGTTGAGATCGTGGCAATGGGCGTTCTCGATGGGGGTACCCGGCACGATTCCTTCACCCACCGCCACGAGCCATCCCTGCGAAACGTGATGGCCACTCCGGCCATCCAGCGACCGACCCGGGCTCGGCCAGTCGATTGTGCCGTACGTGGGCGAGGTGATGGCGCGGTGCAGCCAGGCGGGCGTCTCGACCCAGTCCAGAATCAGGTCGGGCTGGACCCGCCGGTGGGTTGCCTCCGGGTATAACTCGTTGCCACGGCCGATCCGCTTGAGCAGTGGCTGGCCGGTGTCGGCATCGACAAACGTGCGCAGCCCGGCGGCAATCTCGGTGAGCCGTTGCTCATACTCGGCACCTGGCTCGACGATGCCGTCGCGCTCCCGGCCCTTGAGGTTGATGTGCACCAGCGCCTGGAGATCGCCCATCAGACAGAAGGCGGGGGTGTGGGACCAGTCGTGCTTGTCGTGGGGCCTCCAGAACCGGGTGAGGGCATCTTGCATGCCGTCGGAGAGCCGGCTCTTGAGGGAGGTGCGGAACTCGACCGGTACGGCGCCCCGAAGCTTCTGCAGCAGCGCGTGGGGAGATTTCGTCGCGGCCGGCGCCGCCGGCTTGCCACCGGCGAGAATGCGATCCAGCATCGCCGGCGCCAGGTCGAACCGGCTGTAGTTGTCCCTCATCCCGTGGAGCGCGAAGACCAGCACGGTGACGCCACCGCCGGCCTGGTTGACCAGCCGCCCGACGGCCTCGTCGCACGCCACGTACACATCGCGCAGCGCCCGGTCGTAGGCCGACTCGTCGCGAGGGGCCAGCTCGCCCTCGATACTGCTGCGGTCCCAGAGCTTATGACCACCGCGGTGCGGGGCGCCGAGCGCGACGATGGCGAAATCCCACCGCTCCCGGGCCAGCAGGTCGACACTGAGGTCCGATTGGCGGTGGACCGACTGGATCAGTCCATCGCGGGTGCGCAGCAGCGTCTTCGCGGGCAGGGTGCCTGCCATCTCGATCATGATCGGCTGGCGACCGAACTTCCGGTTGATCGCCTTCATGGTGCCCGGCGGATAGGCCGCCGTCGCGCCGACCTTATCGTGCGAGCTCCATGAGGTGACTTCGATCCCGTCGAATCGTTCAGCCGGACCAACTTCATAGGTGATGGGCACATCGACCGCGATGGTGCGCCGACCGTATTGACCGAACGCCCGGTAGAACGGCGTCAGGGGAAGCCACTCCGGCCGGGGCCGGTCGTGTCGCATGATTTCCGGTCGCCATTGCTGGTGGAAGAGAAACCCGTGCTCGGGAGGAAGCGTGCCGGTGTAAAAGCCCGGCCAGGGTGTCCCGGCGAGCCAATCCGCGGTCGAGGCCATGGGTCCGTAGGCCCCGCGCTCGCGCAGCCGCTGCAGATGCGGCATCGTGCCATCCTTGGTCCACCGATCGATCAGGGTGGACTCAGACGCATCGAGCGCGATCATGAGAACCTTGTTGCCGGATGACCGGTTCATGAGACCCTGCTCGCGGAGTGGGTGACGCCGGGAATCGGCCGTCCGGTCATGTGCTGAGGTGGCTCCAACCCGAACAGGGCGTATACGGTGGGCGGCAGGTCGAGCGTGTGTCCACCCGCGATGTTCGAACCCGGGGCGATGCCGGGGCCCGCGGCGAGCAGGAATGCGCCCGGCGTATGGTTGCCGCTGCGTCCGTTGAAGATCTTCCCCGGCGCGGTACAGTCGATGGCGCCGAACCGGGGCGAGACGATGGACCGATGCCGGGCCGCCGGACTCGACGCCCACCGGACGATCAAATCGGGCAAGTCGGCAAGCCGGGACGCGTTGGCGAATGCTTCCCGGGCGAGCGACACACTTTCGACGATCGGCTCACCGGTGGCGCCGTCCACGAAGCTCTTCAGGCCCTCGGCGATCCGGTGGCACAGGGCGTCGTATTCAGCGCCAGGCTGCACGATGCCTCGAGCCTCACGGCCACGCACGTTGAGCTGAATGTAGCCGTTGACGTCCGAAGCCAGGGAAAACGCCCGCGTCACCGACCACTGTCGCCTCCCCATGCGCCAGAACAGGCCCAGTCGGTCCTGGAGCGAAAAGGGCAACCGGCTCTTGAACGCAAGACGCGCACCGGGGGGCACCAGCCGGCGCAGTCGTTTCAACACCCCGGGTCGCGGCGAAGGCCGCGCCAGCGGCTTGCCGGACAAGATCCGCCCCAGCATCGGCTCGAGCAGGTCACCGCGCGAAGTATTCGCCGACATTCCGTGCAGGGCAAAGACCAGGACCGTGGCATCTCCACCCGCCGCCGCCACCTGTCGCCCGACCGCGGCGTCGCAGGCGACATAGGTGCGTTGCAGCGCGTCCCGCAGTTTCCGCTCGACCGCGGGTCCCTCCCCGTCCGACACGCCCGAGCTGTCCCACAATTCGTGCCCGCCACGGTGGGCCGCGCTGAGCACCGAGATGAACAGGTTCCAGGGCTCGGATTCCATCAGCCCGACGGCAACGTCGGTCATTTGCCGGGTCGCCTCGACGTATAGCTCGGTCAACCCCATCAGTCGATCGAGCGACTGGGGAACGTACATCTCATCGCCCAGCCGGCGGCTCATCCGCCACAGCGATCGGCCGAACCGTCGCGACAGCCATTGCGTCAGGGCCGCGGGGTAGATGTACCGAGCGTACACTTGCGGCAGCGAGGCCCAGTTGGACAGTTCCACCCCATTGAGCCGGCTCGGCGGCGGGGCACAGGGGACGTCCAGCGCGACCACCCGCGGGCCGGCCTCGCTGAGCCGCCGCCAGAAGGGCGTCATGTCGATCCAATCGGGGTTCCACCGCCGCATCCGCATCAGGTCCGGTCGCCACTGGACATAGTGATAGGCGCCGTGCTCGCCCGGCGGGAGACCGGTCAGAAAGCTGGGCCAGATCGAAGTGGTCAACAGATCCGCGGTCGATGCGAGTCGCCCGTAGGCACCGCGATCACGCAACCCCTTGAGGTTCGGCAGGGTGCCGTCGTCCATCCACTGTTCGATCAGCGACGGCTCGGCAGCATCCAGGCCGATCACCAACACCTGCTTCCGGAACGACCGGGCCTCATGCGTCATCGATGCTCACCTCCCGAGCGTCAAGAACCGAGGAGCCCGCGTTCAACCATCCACGCGGCAGTGCGCTCCACGCTCTCTTCGATGGCAATGCGGGGCGAGAATCCGAGCATATTCCGGGCCCGGCTGATGTCATAGCGTATCCGGCCCGCCATAATCTCACACGTATAGGCGTAGGGAAGCTCGATGCCCGTCCTCCGGTATGCCGCATCGGCGAGGGCGATATACGCGAGGAACGGTCCGGCCGGTACGGCCAGGGGAGCAAAGGGCACTCCCAGCGCGGCGGCAATCGCGGTGTAGAGTCGTCGAACCATGATCGGTTGCGCGGCG
The DNA here is from genome assembly GCA_963762545.1 of uncultured Gemmatimonadales bacterium. GTDB lineage: Bacteria > Gemmatimonadota > Gemmatimonadetes > Gemmatimonadales > GWC2-71-9 > JABFSM01. The sequence continues at coordinate 356,916 of CAVXLC010000008.1, forward strand.
GCAAGGATGAAACGCTCCCCCTCGATGTGGGGGACCTCGGCACAGAGGCACAGGCCCTCGATGATGTCCGTCACATCGGCAGGATGAGTGATACCCCCCCGGGGCAAGAAATCGGATCCGGCGATGCTGCACGGCGCGAAAGCGCGGCGCGCCAGTCCACCGCGCCCGGGACCGAGGACCGACGGGAGGCGGGCGATGACGACGGGCAGCCCGAGCCGGTCGTGCAGTCCGAGGAGCACCTGTTCCGCGCCCAGCCGGGATTCCCGGTAGCCGCTATTCGGCCCGGTGATTGTGGTTTCGTTCCGCGGCTCTTCCCTGATGCCGGCGCAGACGCTCGCGGTGCTGGTGAACACCAGGCGTCGCACGCCCACGGCGAGAGCGACCTGTCCGACGCGCTCGGCGCCACACACATTCAGCTCGAGGTAGGACCGCCGTGAGAGCTTGTGCCGTCCGCGGGAGGCAGCGAGGTGGAAGACGGTGCCACATTCCTCAGCCGCAGCTCCGCAGGCCGCTCACGTCGGTCACATCCCCGCGGCAAACCTGGACGCCCATGGCTTCGAGGACGGACGCGTCGCGGTCGGCGCGCACCAGGGCCCGAACCGGAACGCCTCGCCCGGCAAGGGCACGTGCCAAGTGGGTACCGATGAACCCCGCCGCACCGGTGATGAGGACCGGTTCGGCCATGCATTGGGCGCCGCTGGCGAACCCCTGAGCGACGAGTCTTTGGGTGCTCATTCCTTCTCCCCCAGGTGTGGCCTGAGGCGGTCCGGCAGCCCGCCGCCGCGCTCTCTTCAATCCGACAAGCTTCCACCATCCCGGAGTGCGCATTCCTCGGGTACCACCACGCCATCCACCCTTGCACTGACTGTGCCCGGGAGCCCGACCTCGCACCTTGAGCAGCTCCATGCTAACCTTGCAGACAGGTCATGGCCAATCGCCGATTTGGGGGAGAACATCGGCCGTGAGAGTTGTCCGACCATTCACTCACGGTTTCGCATGTTGGCGGCTCTACGACCCGGTGGACCGGGCAATGCCTCCTCTCTGCGCCATTGATGTCGCGGTCATGCACGGGAATCGCGTACAGCGGTCGGCCATTTCCCCTTGATCACCTGGAGCCGCATTGGCTGCGGGCGCACCGGTTGTGCAACTTCGGACCCTACGACTATGCACCATCAAGACGGGTACGCGACGGGGACAGCCTCTTTCCGATGGACGGCCCCGAGCTGGACAGCAGGATATGTCCAGTTCGGCTTTCCAACCAATCTCGGCCCGGTCTATCGCATCACGATGGAAGCGGCGCCGCATATCCGGGTGTATCTCAATGCGAACGTGGTGGCCATCGACCTGGATGAATATGCGATGACTCTCGGGGACGGCCAGATCAACGCGGCTCCGGTGAGCTTCGTCGGTCACCCCGACGATTCGATCCACATCGCCGCGGCTGTGATCGGGACTACGCGAGCCGCTCGCGGCGTTGCTCGCATCCCTCGCGACCCTGGCGATGCTCGGCGCCTGTTGGTTATCCACGTGCTGGGCTGTAGCGGCCCATGACCGTATGGAACGCCGTGACGAGCTCATTGCCCGACGACCGGGTACGGTGGCATCGCATGGACATCGACCCCTCCGGCCTGCTCGCCCGAGGTTTCGGCACCCGTCCCCACGAGCATATCTCGCCGGTCGCCTACCTCCGCTTGATGATTCCGGAGGTACTCCCACTCGCAGTGGAAAAAGTGCTGTATCTCGACAGCGACATGATTGTCTGCGATGACATTTCACAGTTGTGGGACACCGATATCACGACCATGGACTTCGCCGCCGCCCCGGAACGGGGGGCCGCTTCGCGGGCATCCTCCCGCCGGGGTATTCGGCACCATCTTGCTCTCGGCATGAAGCCGGACCAGGTGGTGTTCAACGCCGGCGTCCTGCTCATCAACCTTCGACGCTGGCGGCAATCGCATCTGGCTTCCAGGGCCTTTGCCTACCTGCGATGCCTCGCCCATGAGGTTCGCTGGTATGAACAGGAGGCGCTCAATGTCGTCGCGAACGGCAGCTATCGTGAGCTCGACCCCCGTTGGAACGTTCCGGCGCTGGCGGCGAGGCCCGGCTCCGGTGCCAGGACGTCGATTGTGCACTACCTCACTGCCCACAAGCCATGGCACTGGGACTACTCCTGGCCGCGTCGGGATCTGTTCTTTACGGCATGGATCGTGCGTACGTGCTCGGCCCTCGCGCCCGGCGTCGGAGCGCCGAATCGATGGGGGCGATGCTCACAAGGCGGTCCGAAAACGCCTATGCAATGAAGGGCACGTGGCACGACATGTCCCGGGATGTCTCGTATCTGCTGACCGCGCCACCGCCGCTCGCCAGCGGCGTCGCGTGCCGAGGAAAAGGGGAGTCGGCAAGGAAATCCGGCTGTTTCTGACCGCAACGCGTCTGATCCGGATCTCACTGGCGTCCTGCAGGGCTATGGTGACGCGGGCGTTGACCGCGCCTTGGTGCTCTATCGTCCCAGCACGGACAATGCCCCGCCGCGCCCATCGAGACGCGACTGCCTCTGCACTTCTTTACCTGCGGCGGAGCGGCGCCGAGGTCGCCTTCCGGCGTCTGCTCGACCGGTACGGGACGGGACACTGGTGCGTGATCGGCGACCAGACCGGCACCATTGTGGATGAGGCGGGCTCGCCCGTCGCCCTCCGGGAATATTGCGCACGCTCGACCTCGAGGCGGTCGACGTCGCCGAAGCGGTCATCGGGCCGGGGAATCGGATCGAGCTGGTCGCGCGGGATCTCCGCAGCGGGCAGGTGTTCCGAAGCAGTGCGCTGGCGGCGCTCCCGCCCCATGCCTACGATCCGCCGGCGTTCGGTTCGCGCGCTGTCCTGATCAAGTACCGGAGAAGTATGCTGCTGGATGCCGGGACTTTCCTGGTCGGCAACGCGAATCGGAGCACCCGGTTGCTGCGGTTCAGGCCTCTGGATTCTCCAATCGCGCCTTGAGCTCCTTCGCGAGCCGGATGGCCAGGGCGACGATGGTCAGCGTGGGATTGGCATAACCACCGGTCGGAAAGACGGAGCTCCCGGCAACATACAGATTCGTGATACCGTGGAGCTTACAGTTCGCATCGACAACCCCCTGCCTGGGGTCAGGATGCATGCGGGTAGTTCCCATGTGATGTTTGCCGCCAATCATTCCGCCGGGCCAGCCGTCCGGGTCATAGAGCCCATGTTCCACCAGTTGGCCAAGACCGAGTCGCCGGAATTCGCTCCGCAACGCCTCGAGGAGCCGTTCGTAGCCGCGCCGGTCCGTTTCATTGAGGCGCCAGTCCACTTGAACACGGGGCATGCCGAATCGATCTGTCTGCCGGCCAAGTGTCACTCGGCTTTCCCGACACGGTGTGGCTTCGAGCGCGACCCGCAACGCAAGCACGTCGTCGCTGCCGAGCCAGCCGCGAACCCGACCAAATGCCGTGCGGCACACGTTCCGAAAATCCGCCGCCATCTGTGTGACGTCCTGCCCGAGACGCCCATCGGAATGGTCACGGCGCTGGACAATCTCGATCAGATGGTTCAGGGCGCGTCCACCCGATGACCAGTACGCAGTGATCGTCTTATAGCGGGGCCGGCGCACCAGGTACACGGACCCGCCGTTCAGCCCCTCGTCTCTGATGACCCGCTCGCTCAGGGTGAACGCCGCGTGCATCCTCTGCCGGGTTCCGACCTGATCGTACCCCTCGATCACGTATGCGTTGCGGTGGAGATCGGCTCGAGCCGGTTGGTAGTATCCTGGAAAGAAGTAGGGATGGTCCATGAAGTAGCGTCCCACCAGATCGTGGTCGTTTCCGAGGCCAGCGGGACGGACTCGATTGGATGCGAGCAGAAGACGCGCGTTCTCGATGCCTCCGCAGGCCAGGACAAAAACCCTGGCCTCGACCTGGAGTGTACGGCGATCGCCGGTGGCCAGGCCCAACCGGGTGATTCGCGTGGCGTGGGCATCGCTCTGGATCTCGATGAGGTTCGCGTTGAGATAGACCGTGACGTTCGTGGAGGACCGGAGCTCTTCGCGATAGAAGAGCCCGAGGTCGGTGGGATGACTGAACTGGTACATCCTGGTTTGCAGTAGCTTGCTCTCAAGTAGGAGCGGTCCGCCCGTTACCGCGGGCCAATCGGCGGGGTCGTAGGCGAACGGCCCGAGCAGACAGAATGCCTGGGCTCGCCGGTAATAGTCTTCCAAGTCAGAATAGTCGAATGGCCATCCGCTGTCCTTGACGCCGTCGCGAACCTCAAAATCAATGGCATCCAGCGGCCGACATTGGCCTCCCCAGCGGGTGGTCGAGCCGCCAAATCGGCGAAAGCGCGAAAACGCGGTTGCAACGTTCCTCCGGCCCGTATTCTCGCCGAGATACACTGATTGGTCAGCCTGCCGTTGCTTGAAATCACCCGCTTCGATCAGGGCCACCTTGATCGTGGTGCCCGTGAATTCCCGAGCCAGCGCGAGGCCGGCGGCCCCTGCACCGACGATGGCCACGTCGGCCTGGATCGTGTCTCCGAGCCACCGATTCGTATCGATGTACGCCATGGCCTAGGGTCGGCCGAGCAGGAGGCTGTTACCTTGAAAGGATGCAGGCTGGGGTAGACCCAGCACCTGCATCGCGGTCGGAGCGAGATCGACTATGCCGGCGTGGTCGCCGAGCTTCCCGCCCTCAAACGCTCCCCCCGCCGTGATCAGGAAACCCTGGCGCCGATGATTCCCTGACCGCCCGAGAGGATGCCGTCCGGGGGTCGGCCAGTGGATGGAGCCATACCGCTCGGAAACGACCCGACGATGCGACGTGGCGGGCGAGTCGGCCCATCGGACGATGAGGTCTGGGAGATACTTTCGCATGGGGCCGGCGGCATAGCTCTGCTCCCCGAAAACGATTTCAGAGACCAGAGGCTCACCGGTGTCGGCATCGCGAAAGGTCCGCAAGCCGGCGGCAATGTGCCGGCACAGGGGGCCATAGTCTGCCGGCGCCACAAGCCCGTCGCGTTCCCGGTCCCGAAGATTGATCCGCACGTATCCGTCGAGATCGCAGAAAGCGATGAACGCACGGGTCCGGGACCAGTCGAGTCGGTGCGAACGCCAGTACACCGTCAGTCGGTCCTGAAGGGCATGGGGCAATCGCTTCTTGATGCGAGCACGCCATTCCTCTGGAATCAGCCGCCGAAGTCGGTCGGCGAACCGAGTCTGACGAATCGGTTTACCCTCGCTGCGACGGTCCTCGAGAATGCGTTGCAACATTTCAGGCAACAGGCTGGTCCGGTCACTGTTGGGGCCCATGCCGTGCAGCGAGAACACCATCACAGCGGCTCGCTCACCGGCTTGCTCAATGAGGCGACCGACCGCCGCATCGCAGGCGACGTAAATGTCCCGAAGCGCATGATCGAAGGCCTCGAGCTGAGCCGGTGTCGCCCCGTGCTTGAGGATCGTGCGATCCCAAAGGAGGTGTCCGCCGCGGTGGACGGAAGAGAAGCACACCAAGGAAAGATCCCAAGGATGGTCTCGCATCAATGCACAACCCAGCTCGCCGACGCGTCGAGCGGTTTCAGCGCATTGATCCCGCACTTCGAGACATTCCGCCATTGAGAGCTGATACGCGGATTCTTCGCGGAACGGGGCGGGACCGAAATCACGGCGAATTTCATTCAACAAGCCTACGGGCGCTGAGCCCGGCGACTGCAAGAGCTCATGCGTCGCCCAACCCGAGACCTCGACTCCTTCGTAATCGTCTGGCGCGTAACAGAGAGGAACGTCGACGGCGATGACCCGTCGCCCGAGCTCATGAAGTTGGCGCCAGAATGGCTCCAAAGGCATCCACTGCGGGGAGGGGCGTTCCGTCTTCATCGTTTCCGGTCGCCAGACCAGATAGTGGTACATGCCGAAGAACTCCGCCGGGGTACTGGAGTAGAAACTCGGCCATAAGGCACCGACCAGCCAGTTCGGCGTGGGATCCAGCGTCATGCATCGACCCCGGCTCAGCAGCGCGGACAGGTTTGGCAGGAAGCCATCCGCCGCCCACTTCCGAATCAGCGTATGCTCGGCCGCGTCTATTCCGATCATCAGCAACGGACTGGAGCGATCATCGACTCCGGCCGCGGGCATATCCCTCTGGGTCATGGTCGCCTCGAGTACACCGCCGCCGTCGGCTCATGCGACGCGGCATAGAACAATCCAGATCAGTTGCATCGCCTGGCATGGGGACTGGCCGCGGCGAACGCCACGTCGTACGCCATGTAGGACTGCAATGGAAGTTGTTTGCGCGGGTCGAAGGGTTCCCACCCTGGGTCCGGTCGGCTCAGTATGATCGTCCTGACGCAATCGGGCGCCCACAATATCGACAAGAGCGACGTGGTCCACCGCCAGCGCTGCGGATTGTCGGCGATCGACGTGGCATCCACGGGGACATACCCGGAATGGCTCACGAGTGCCCCGACGAAGTCTTGCCGGAAATCGCGCCAGGCGGTCCACGACATGGCGTACCCGATGCTCAAGAGCAAGAATACGGTCCCGGTCGACATCCAGGCCATGGGGGTAAGGCCCGGTCGCTTGTAGTGAAACCAGATGGCGCAAGCCAGTATCCCGGGCAACAGAGTGAGCGTCAGCGATCTCATGTCAAAGGAAGCCCCCGCACTGGCCGTGCGACCCAGTCCTGGGAGCGCGATCGAGGTGGCGGCCAGCAAGACTGCCGCCCCGGCAAGCAGACGCAGACGAACAGCTGCCAATGACGCCCCCAGCAGGACCATCGAACCTGCGGAGACAGCGAACATCGGGTGGTGTCGAAGGGATCGGGTCATGCCGTCGGCAAAGCTTGCGCGACTTGCCGGGTTGAAGGGAAACAGTATCCAATATGCGGCGAGTGCGATGACGACCGACACGGCGACCGTGCCCGCGAGCAGCGTCGGCCGCGCCGTGGGCGAATCGACGGCCAGACGAACTCCGAGCAGGCAGAGAAAAATCGAGCCTGCGGCCAGCGCTGTCTCGTAGGTGCGGCTCATGAGGAAGAGCAGCGCAAGCAGCAGAGTCGCATCCAACCAGGTGAGCCGTGGTCGCATCAGCAGAAACAGGATCGGCCATACCATCGCCGCCAGAACATGGCTGGTGCTGCTGGATATGGATGCCGCGGGCAGTGACACCAGGAGGTAGCTGGCGAGCGGGAAGAGCAGCAGGGCGTCATTCTTGAGAGGGCGACTCGCGTACCAGCAGATCGCGAACGACACGAAAAAGGGCAGGTACAGTCCGAGATGAAAAATGGCCTTCAGGACCGGCACGCTGGTTACGCCCGCGTTTACCGCAACGGCCAGGGGACCCCGCATCGCAAGGTCCGCATACAGCCGTGGCCATGCCACATGCAGAAACGTCCGATCATCGAGAATACGCGTGAACGCATAGGCACCGTCGGCCGCAAAGCCCAGATCGATGCTGGCGGCGTACCATGCAAGAGCCGCGAATCCCAGCACGATCAGCGCCAGCACATACGCCGAAACCGAAGGACCTGAGTCGGTCGGCGGGAAGGGGGGGGCATGGATGCCGAAGAGTGACTGCGCCGCGTGACGTAGCGTTCCAGCGAGCATTCTGCGCCGTGATCGGGCGCCGATCCTCAGCAACCTTCGCCAGGGGCCCCTTTGACAGGTCGGCTCGTCCGCAAGGCAAATCCCGCCACAGGTTCCTGGCGGAGTGTAATATGAGAACCCTGCCCCGGCACCCGGACGTTGGGCGCCCATTCACGAGGGAGGGGCCGCGGGCCTCGCGCGTCGAGTCAATGGCTCGTAACTTGCTATGGCTACCGCACTTGGCAACGTACGGTCCACGGCGGCATGATCGCCGTTCTTATGAAAAGCCCGTGCTGGTCGCTGGATGCGTCTCGAAGACTGGCTCCTATCGGCGCTGGGATCCACCATGTCTCATGTTGTTCCTTCGCTACAAGATCGCCGAGTTGAAGCCTCGCGTCGCAGCCCGCACCCGGCGTTGCCGGGTGTGGAGAGTCGACGCGACCCCAACCGGCGAGGCGAGTCCCTGGGAAACGTGACGGGCCCCCAAGTGTCCTGGTCGCACACAGTCTGACTTCAGCGAAGGCTCGGCGGTATTCCATGGCTCACGGCTCAGGCGGTACGCCGCCGGACGGGCGCGAAAAAGAGGGCTTTGCCCCGGTCGCCATTATCGGCCTGGGGTGCCGGTTTCCCAAGGCGGCCGACGTCGGGGCGTATTGGCGGATGATGCTGGAGGGCGTCGATGGGATCATCGAGATCCCGTCGAGTCGCTGGGATGTGGATATGTTCTACGATCCGCGTCCGGCGACTCCCTGTAAAATGGTAACCCGCTCCGGCGGGTTCCTGGATGAGATCGACCGGTTCGACCCCTACTTCTTCGGCATTTCCCCGCGTGAGGCGATCCGCGTCGACCCGCAGCAACGGCTTCTGCTGGAAGTCACCTGGGAAGCCATGGAACGTGCCGGCATTCCCCGGGAGCGCTTCACGGGAACCCGTACCGGCGTGTTCGTCGGTGTCTGCTCGGACGACTACATCACCCTCGAGCGCAGTGATGTGCGGAATATCGATATCTATCTGGGCACCGGCGGGTCGCGCGGCTCCGCGGCCGGCCGGCTCGCCTTTGTCTACGGTCTGAACGGGCCGGTGGCCGCGGTCGACACGGCCTGCTCCTCGTCGCTGGTTGCGGTCCATCAAGCATGCAATAGCCTGCAGCAGGGCGATTGTGACATGGCGCTTGCCGGCGGCGTGAACGTCGTCCTGCAACCGGGCACCGCGATCGCGTTTTCCCAGGCGAACATGTTGTCCCCGGACGGCCGCTGCAAGGCCTTCGATGCCCGGGCGAACGGATTCGTGCGCAGCGAAGGCGCCGGGATAGTGCTGCTGAAGCCGCTCGCCAGGGCGCTGGAGGACGGCGATCCGGTGTATGCCGTCATCCGGGCGTCGGCCTCCAATAACGATGGCTCGAGTAGCCCGTTCATGACGCCAAGCCGCGACGGACAGGCGGCCTTGCTGAGCCACGCCTATCAGCGAGCCGGGGTCCGGCCCGACACGGTACAGTATGTCGAAGCCCACGGCACCGGGACCGCGGTGGGAGATCCGGTCGAGGTGGGGGCGCTGGCCGATGTCCTCGGAGAAGGACGCGCCGCCGATCAGCGCTGCGTGCTCGGCTCCGTCAAGACGAACATCGGGCATACCGAGGCGGCCGCGGGGGTCGCCGGCCTGATCAAGGCGGTTCTCTGCCTCCAACACAAGACCATTCCCCCCAACCTCCACTTTCTGACCCCCAACCCGAATATTTCGTGGGAGGAATTGCCGTTCCGGGTTCCGACGGCCGTGACGCCCTGGCCCGAGCATGCCGGTCCGGCGCGCGCCGGCGTGAATTCCTTCGGGATTTCCGGCACCAATGCGCACGTGGTGCTGGAGGAGGCACCGCCGCCCTGCCGGGTTGCGCCGGAGCGGGAGCCGGCGGGCACCGCGGAGATTCTCGTGGTCTCCGCGCACACCCCGGATGCGCTGGCGGCGACGGCGGCCTCCTACCGGGACCTCATGGGCGAGGGCGAGTCGAGTGCCGGGCTTCGGGACCTCTGCTATTCCGCCGCCATGCGTCGCACCCAGCATGAGCAGCGCCTCGGCGTGGTGGGCCGATCGCGGGAAGAGATGAAGCAGAAGCTCGACGCCTACCTGAACGGAGAGATGGTGCCGGGCGTCGTGCGGGGCGCGGTGTCCGCGGAGGCCCTCCAGCCGCCGGTATTTGTCTTCTCCGGCATTGGAACCCAATGGCCCGAGATGGGACGGCAATTGAGCGGCGCCGAACCGGTCTTCCGCCGCGCTATGGAACAATGCGACTCGGCGGTTCGAGCCGTCGTCGGGTGGTCGGTGCTCGAAGAGATCGACCGGCCGGCTGAGAATTCCCGGCTGGACCGCATCGACCTGATGCAGCCGGCTATTTTCAGCGTCCAGGTCGGATTGGCCGCCCTCTGGCGCAGCTGGGGCGTCGAGCCGTGCGCCACCATGGGTCACAGCATGGGCGAGATCGCGGCCGCCCATGTCGCCGGGGCGCTGTCGCTCGAAGACGCCGCGCGTATCGTCTGCGCCCGGAGCGGACTGATGCATCGCGTGAGCGGCCTCGGCCGAATGGCCGCCGTGGGACTGACGCCGGAGCAGACGCTCGCCAGGATGGGCCCATGGGAAGGGCGCATTTCACTCGCGGCGGTCAACGGCCCCAGTTCGTGTGCGGTGTCCGGCGACGCAGCCGCGGTGGAAGCCATGGTGCGGTCGCTGGAGGGGGAAGGCATCTTCTGCCGGCTGCTGAAAGTGGATGTCGCGTGCCACAGCCATCAGATGGAGCCGCTGCGAGCCGATCTGGCCACTGCGCTGGCCGGGATAACTCCCCACGCCGCGGCTCTCCCCCTCTATTCCACGGTCCTGGGGCGCTCCGTCTCCGGCGCCGAGCTCGATCCGGAATACTGGGCGAGAAACCTGAGGCAGCCGGTGCAATTCGCCGGGACCGTGGATGCGGCCCTGAGCGACGGGCGGCGAGTCTTTCTGGAAGTCAGCCCGAACCCCGCCCTGGTCACGCCGATCCGGCAGATGGCTCAGCACCGGAACAAGACGGTGGTTGCGGCGGCCTCGCTCCGGGCCGGCGAGGACGAACGGGAAGCACTGCTGGAATCCGCGGGCCTGCTGTTTGTCAACGGCCTTCGGCTCGATTGGACCCATTGGTATCCCGCCGGGACCTTTGTTGCTCCCCCACCCTATGCCTGGCAGCGGGAGCGGTTCTGGTTCGCGGAAGGAAGTGGCCTGTCCGCTCTGCTCCGGACCGCCAGCGACGGTCTGGACCTGAGGCGGCACCCCCTCCTGAGCCGGCGATGGGAACCCGCCGACGATCCCGGTACCCACTGGTTCGAGGCCGAGATCGACATGAGGTCCCTGTCGTGGCTCCAGGATCATCGAGTCGAGGGCGCGCCGCTGCTGCCCTTCACGGCCTACTTCGAAATGGCGTTGGCGGCATCCATCGAGCTGGTCGGACCAGGACCGCGTACGATCCGCGACGTACGGCTCACGGAGGCGCTGTTCCTCTCCTCCGAGCGGCCGTCGCGATTGCAGCTGAGGGTCCGTTCGGGAAGCAAGGCCTCGAATCCCGGTGTGTCGGCGCCGGCAGCGAAGCCGTCAGGCTCCATGAGCTTTCAATTCTTTGCCCACATTGGCGGCGGAGGCGATCACGACGCCTGGACTCCGCTGGCGTCAGGGCACATCGATATGACGCCGAAGGAAGCATTGCCTCCGGCTCCCCCGGTGCCGGATCTTTCACCCGGTCATCTCGATCAGGCCTATCCGGTTCACAGGACCGGCGAGCAGTTCTACGATGGCATTGTCACCGGAATGGAGTTCGGCCCCCTCTTCCGGGGGGTGCAGCAGGCCTGGGGACTGGAAAACAGTATGGTGACGCGTGTGGCGCTGCCTCCGGCAATCAGGCCCGAAGCCAAATCCTATCGTATCCACCCCGCTCTGCTCGACACGTGTTTCCATTCGCTCTATGCCGCCCCCAACAAGCGGCCGAAGCTGTCCTTGCCCTTCGCCGTCGACGCGCTCGAGATCCGGGAGCTGCCTGACCCGTCCGAAGAACTGTGGTGCCAAGGCCACATCACCCAATCCGACACCGGATCGATCGCAGACTTGACCGTCTTCAATTCCCGCGGCACCTGCGTGCTTCGGGCGCAGGGCCTGCAGGGCAAACTGCTACAGGCCGAGGCAGGCCGACCGACCAGGGCGGAGAGCTGGTTGTACGAGACTCGCTGGCGACAGATTGCGCCCGGGCAGGAGGAGAAGGTCGGAGCGGGATGTTGGCTCATCGTGGGCGATTGCGACGAAATCTGCGCCGGCCTGGCGGGTGCCCTGGACTCGGTGGGCCACAGCTCGCTCCGCTGCCCCGCGGGGGCCGATCCCGCCGAGCTTGCCGCCGGTCTCCAGCGGCTCATGGAGCTCGGGAGCTGCCGGGGGATCATCCATCTGGCCGGATGGGAGGCCGCGGGCGATGCACCACTGACCGGTGAACTGATGGCGCAGGTCACCCGTCGCACCTGCGAGACCTTCCTCAATCTCCTGCACGCCGCTGCGCCCCTGCAATGGCAACAGGTCCCCCGGCTATTCGTGGTCACCCGGAATGCCAAGGATCTCGGCTCAGCGCAGAACTCCCTGGAGCTTGCCGAGTCACCCCTGACGGGGCTGGCGCGGGTCGCTTCGGTCGAACTCCGCGAGTTCCGGGTCACCCAGGTGGACATCGACCCCGAAACCCCGTACGGGGTCCTGGTCCAGGAGTTGTTGCGTGCCGACGACGAATCGGAGGTTGCCCTGCGCGGCTCCGATCGATACGGGCCGCGACTGACCCGGCTCGACCCGGCCGATCGTGCCACCATACGAAGCCTGCGCCTCACCGATGGCGGCCGCGAATCGTATCGGTTGGAGAGCTCGGGAACCGGCGTGTTCGATGGGCTGAAACTGCGGACCCTCTCGCGGCAATCGCCCGGTGCGGGGGAGGTCGAAATCCGCGTGGCCGCGGTGGGGCTGAATTTTCTCGATGTGCTGAAGGGGCTGAATCTGGCGCCGGGCCTGCCGGCCGGTGCCGAATTCTTCGGGATGGAATGCTCGGGACGCATCGTCGCGGTTGGGGAGGGCGTGCAGGGATTTCGCCTCGGCGACGAGGTGATCACCATGGATTCCACCGCCACCGGATGCCTGCGTGGCTTCCTCACCACCAGCGCCTCGACGGTGTTTCCCAAGCCGCCCCACCTGAGCCTGGAGGAAGCCGCGACCCTTCCCGTGGCCTACCAGACGGCATACTACGCACTCTGTGAGCTGGCCCATCTGGGCGCCGGAGAGTCCGTGCTCATTCATTCGGCGGCTGGAGGCGTCGGGTTGGCCGCGATGGAAATCGCCCGCCAACGGGGCGCGGTGATCTTCGCCACGGCCGGAACCGGGGAAAAGCGGGCGTACTTGAAGCGGCTCGGCGCGGCGTACACGATGGATTCCCACACCCTCGACTTCGCGCAGGAGGTGATGGAGTACACCGGGGGGCGCGGCGTGGATGTCGTGCTGAACTCGCTCGCCGGGGAAGCGATCCCGCGCAGCCTGAGCGTGCTCGCCACCGGCGGCCGCTTCCTCGAGATTGGAAAGCGCGATATCTACGCGGACAGCCAGATCGGCCTGCTGCCGTTCCAACGCAACCTGTCCTTCTTCGCGGTGGATCTGCTGCGGCTGCGGATGGAGAAGCCTGAGGTGGTGGACCGTCTGACCCGGGAAATCGTGCAGCGCATTGCCGACGGCACCTTCCCGCCGTTGCCGTACACCGGTTTCCCGGTATCCCGGGCCGCGGATGCCTTCCGCCATATGGCGCAGGGCAAGCACACCGGCAAGATCGTGATAACCCTGCCGGATGAGGCGGTCCAGGTCGAAGACCTGCCGCGGCCCGTGACGGTGCGGGCCGACGCCACCTACCTGATCACGGGAGGACTGGGCGCCCTCGGACTCGTGTTTGCGGGCCGGATGGTGGAACAAGGAGCACGCCACCTCGTCCTCATGGGCCGGAAGGGGCCCACCACGGCGGCACTCGAGGCCATTGGGAGTCTTCGCGCCACGGGAGCGCAGATCACCGTCGCCGCGGCGGATGTCAGCGATGCGGGACAGCTGTCCCGCGTTCTGGCGGAGATTCGCCGCTCCGGACCGCCGCTCAGGGGCGTGCTGCACGCCGCCGGAATCACCGACGACAAGACCCTGCGACAGCTCCGATGGGAACACTTCGCCTCCGTTTTCGCGCCCAAGGTGCTCGGGGGGTGGAACCTGCATGCGCAGCTGCAGTCGGATGAGCTCGACTTCTTCGTTCTGTTTTCCTCCGCCGCATCGGTGCTGGGCGGAGCGGGACAGGCCAACTACGCGGCCGCGAATGCGTTCCTCGATGGGCTCGCTCACTATCGCCGGCGCGCCGGACTGCCGGCGCTCTCGGTGAACTGGGGTCCCTGGGCGGACGTGGGGATGGCCGCTCAAGACGACATGCGGGGCGGCCGCCTCGCCGAGCGGGGGCTGGAGAGCATTCCGGTTCGGGAGGGCTCCGAACTGCTCGACCTGCTTCTGAAGCAACGACCCGCCCAGATCGCGGTCATGCCCATTGCCTGGCCGGTATGGGCACAGCATTTCCCCGAAGCCCTGGGGATTCCCTTTCTCTCGGAGCTCGCATCCGAATGGACCGGCCACCTGCCGCAGACGCCCCGGATGGGATTGCGTCAGGCGGTCCTCGCGTGCGAATCGGAGGAAAGCGCCTTGGAGCTGCTGCACGAGGACCTTCGGAGCAACGTCGCACGGATCCTGCGCATTCCCGAGGAGCGGCTGAATTCGAAGCTGTCGCTCATCCGATTGGGCCTGGATTCGCTCATGGCGGTCGAAATGAAGAACCGGATCGACAGCGATTTCGACGTCAGGTTGCCCGCCACCAAACTGTTGCAGGGACCCAGTATCCTGGACCTCGCCGAGTGGCTTCGCGCCGAGATCCGGAAGCCCGGCTCGGTCGCCCCGGGCTCGATCCGGGAGAGCGCGCCGTTGCCTGATGCGGCGGTGAATGTCGACCAGCTGAGCGATGACGAAGTGACCGCGATGCTCGATCAGATCCTGGGCAAGGGCGGTCGCCCCTGATGTCATCGGGGGAGGCTTCCGCCCGCGGGGCGGCCGACCAGCGCGCCCTGCTGCGCCACTTGCTCCAGCGGCAGTCCGTATCCCCGCTTTCCGCCGGCCAGCAATGGCTCTGGCAGCTCCAGCGGCTCGCGCCGGAACGCGCCGCCTACAACTTCCCCATCGCGTTCCGGATCTGCTCGGCCTTCGATGTCGACGCGCTGCGGCGCGCGCTCCAGGAGCTGGTGAACCGCCACCCCGCCTTCCGCACGCTGTTCCGGTCCGAGGCCGGACAGCCCGTGCAGATCGTGCCGGAGGCAGCGGTGGTCTCCTTCGCCGTCGTCCCGGCCTCCGGCTGGAGTGACCAGGACCTCCGCGACCGGGTGACCGAAGAATCCGAGCGTCCGCTGGACCTGGCGGCCGGTCCGGTCTTTCGCTGCACCTTGTTCCGGCAGAGTCCCGCCGCGGCCGTGCTGCTGCTCGTGTGGCACCACCTTGTCTTGGACGGGTGGACGCTGGCGTTCGTCCTGGAAGAGCTCGCGGCATGCTATGCGGCCTGCGCCACCGGGCACGAGCCACGGCTGCCGCCGGCGGCTCCCTACACCGACTTCGTCCGGTGGCAGCAGGACCTGCTCGCGAGTCCGGAGGGGGCGCGCCAAGCCGCCTTCTGGCGCCAGGAGCTGGACCGCGCGGAGCCTCTGGACCTCGTCACCGATACGTCCCGGCCGGCCCAGCGACGCCATCGGGGCGGGTCGTTGTTTTTCACGGTCGGTGAATCACTCACCGGCGCCATTCGGCGACTGGCACGGTCCGAAGGGACCACGCCGTTCGTGGTGCTGCTGACGGCGTTCGAAGCCCTGCTCCATCGCGTCACCGGGCAGGAAAGCATTCTGGTGTCGTTTCCGGTCGCCGGCCGAACCAACAGCGCCTTCGCGCGGACCGCGGGCTACTTGGTGAACCAGGTCTCGGTCGCCGGAGAGATCGCTCCCGAAACCACGTTCCGCGAGCTGGTGGCGCAGATCCACGCCAAAGTGCTGGGTGCCCGGGAACACCAGGACTACCATCTGTCTCTGCTCCCGGGCGCCGAAGGACCCGGCGGCCGGCAGCGCCCCCGCTTCAGCGATGCGATGTTCGTGTTGCAGACGTCGCAGGGCTACCGGCTCGACCTGCCGCGCGGACACTATCCCGAGAGTACGATGCTGCCGGAAGGTGGGGTCATGCCGCGCGGAGACCTCGGCGGGCTGCAGGTGGAGGCGTTTCCGCTCGACTGCCGCACGGCGAGGTTCGACATCGAGCTGCAAATGATGGAGCACGGTGGCGCGTTGAACGGGTGGCTGCAATACGACCTCGATTTGTTCGAGGAAGCCACCGCGCGCGGCCTGGCCGAGCGGTTCCAGCGGCTGCTCGCGGTCATGACCAACGACATCACGCAGCGCGTGTCCGAAGCGGACATCCTCGGCCCCGAGGAGCGGCAGCGGGTGCTGCTCGATTGGAATCGAACCCAGCGCGACTGGCCGCCCGGCAGCATCACCGAGCTCTTCGAGCGTCAGGTGCGCTCCACGCCCGAGGTCGTAGCCGCCTTGTGCGGCTACCGGCATCTGACGTTCGGAGAGCTGAACAGCAGGGCCAACCGGGTAGCCCATTGGCTGCGCCGCAGCGGAGCCCGGCCCCAGGATATCGTGGGACTCTGCGTGCCGCGGTCGCTGGAGATGCTGGTCGCGCTCCTGGGAATCGTCAAGGCCGGTTGCATCTACCTGCCGCTCGACCCAGCCAACCCGTTCGAGCGCCTGAACTACCTGGTGAAGGACTCGGGCACGGAATTCGTCATCACCTCCAGTGAGACGTGCGGCCGGTTTCGGCGCTCGCCGGTGCAGCAGTTGTGCCTCCACTGTGACGCCGGTGCGATCAGCGAGGCTCCGGACACCGCACCGAGTCCGTCCGACGCACCCCTGTTGTACCTGGTCTATACCTCCGGGTCCACCGGCGAACCCAAGGGAGTCCTCGGAACCCAACGAGGGGCCCTGAATCGGTTCCACTGGATGTGGGATCGGTACCCGTTTGCCGCGGGGGAGGTGTGCGCCCAGGTCACGACCCTGGGCTTCGTGGACGCCGTGTGGGAAATCCTGGGTCCCCTGCTCCGCGGGACCCCGATTGCGCTCATCCCGGATGATGACGTCCGGGACGCGGAGCGCCTGGTCGGCGCGCTTGGCAGCCACAGCGCCACTCGGATCACCCTGGTGCCGTCGCTCCTGCGGGTTTTGCTCGAATCGGCGGAGGTCGGGCCGCGGCTCCCGTTCCTGCGATACTGGTCCTGCTCCGGCGAAGCGCTCGAGCCGGACGTGGCGCGGCTGTTCCATGAACGCGTGCCGCAGGGGCGCCTGCTGAACCTCTATGGCTGCTCGGAGGCCGCGGCCGACACCTGTTACTTCGAGGTCCGACCCGAATGGAACGGCCACCGCCTGCCCATCGGACGGCCGATCGCGAATACCCAGGTGTTCCTCCTGGACCGCGGCGGCAGGCTCGTCCCTCCCGGAAGCGTTGGCGAGATCCACGTCGGAGGAGCGGGGCTCGCCCAGGGGTACCTGGCTCGACCGGAGCTGACGGCGGAACGTTTCGTCGCGAGTCCATTTGCGGCCGGTGAGCGGCTCTACCGGACCGGTGACCTCGGGAGACACCTGCCGGACGGCACCATCGAATACTTCGGTCGGGCGGATCTGCAGGTCAAGATCCGCGGACACCGCGTCGAGCTGGTCGAGGTCGAGGCGGCCTTGCGGAGCCATCCGGAGGTCGAGAGCGCCGCGGTGCAAGGAGTGCGGCAACCGTCGGGCGATCGGACGCTGGTCGCGTATGTGGTGACGAGATCGGAGTCATTGTCGGATGGAGGACTGCGCGCGCACCTGGCCAGCCGGCTACCCAGCTACATGTTCCCCTCGCAGTTCGTCCGGATTGATACGATGCCGCTCACGTCCACCGGAAAGATCAATCGGAAGGCACTGCCGCTGCCCAGTGTGCAGTCCCGCGCTCGCGGGCACGTGGCCCCCCGTACCGAAACCGAACGCGTGCTGGTCGAGCTCTGGGCCCAGGTACTGAACGCCCAGCAACTGGGCGTCGAAGACGACTTCTTCGAGTGGGGCGGACATTCCATTCTCGCACTGCAGGCCATGTCCGCGGCATCTCGGGCCTTCAAGCGACAGCTTCCGGTGGCCCTGTTGGTCACGCTGCCGACGGTTGCGAGTCTCGCCGCGTACCTGGACGGTAACACGGGCCCCGAGCGTCGTCACCAACTGGTTGCGATCGAACCCAGAGGAACCAAGCCGCCGCTGTTCTGGATACCGGGCGGCGCGGGCACCCCTGTCCGGGTCGAGCTGAAAGCACTCGCGGCGCTCCTCGGGCCGTCGCAGCCGCTCTATGGCCTGGGGTCGCAGCGGGCCCAGACCTGGGCGGAAATCGAATCGGTGCCGGAGCGCGCCCGTGAATATGTCAAGGCCATCCGGGAGCTGCAGCCCGAGGGTCCCTACTACCTCACCGGTTTCTGTCTCGGCGGGGTGATCGCGTTCGAGGCCGCCCGACAGCTCAAGGAGCAGGGGCAGCAGGTGGCCTTCCTGGCGCTGCTGAACACCTGGATGCCGGCGACGTCCATCCCGGGACCCCAGTGGCTCCTGCTCTATCTGCAGCGCGCGGTACACCATGCGCGGGCGGCCGCCAAACTCGACGGATTTCGCCCGTTCCGCTACATCCTGAGCCGGCTGCGGGCGGCACGACGGGCGATTCGCAGACACCGGCTCACCGAGAGCGCGGCGGCCCAGGGCGAACCCGTAGCCGGGGATCCGATGGGCGAAGACGCGGTGCTTCGCGCGACGATCCGCCTGGCCAGCCAGTACGTGCCGCAACGTTTCGATGGAAAGATGCATGTGTTCTTCAGCGAAGAGCCCGACCTGGAAGGCGTGAGCGCCAGGCTGGATCCGCGGCGGGCCTGGCAACGAGTCTGCCCGGATTGTCGGATAATTCAGGTGCAAGGAGGACATCTGGAGATGCTCGACCCTCCCCTGGTGGAACCCTTCGCGAAACAGTTCCTGTACTGCCTGCGCGAGGCGCAACCGTAGGCGCCGTCCTCGACCCCCGCTCCTTCACGCCGCGCCATGGGGTGGGCGCCGAACCGGCTGGCCGGTGGTCAGCGCCAGCTCCGCCAGCCGTGCCGCTCGTTTGACTCCGCCCGCCCTCCGCAGTTGTGTCCCCAGCTCCAGCGCCCGACGCCGGAAGCCGTCCCATCCTGGGCTATTTCCTCACCTGGGTCGATGACACCCTTGGCACGCGGCTGCCCTGGTGGCCCCGCACTCTGCTGGGCGTCACCGCCTGCGTCGTGTTCGGCATGGGCATCTCCCAGCTCATCGAATACCGGGTGCTCAGATTCCGCGACCGGATGTTCCCGTCCCGGAGTCGTCCGCTCGAGCCTCCCCCGCTTCGCCAACACCCCCGCCTGCGGCTTGCCAACCTCCCCGCCTTGACGGAGTAGAGAGCGCCGGTACGTTGAGTGACGGTTTCCTCGCCCCGTCTACGCAAAGAAGAACGGTGTTCCATCTGCCGAGGCCAGCATGCGTCGCGTCCCGCTCACTGTCTCCCTGGTGCTCCTACCCTGCGCCGCTCTGGCCCAGGCCACGAAGATCGAGTCCCAGCTGCTGGTCACCGGCGAGACCGGGATGCAGTTCTCGGTCAGCCCCCACGGCGGGCACCTGGCGGCGGTCACCCAGAAGGGGAGCCGCTGGGTGGTCATCTACGACGGCACGCCCGGACCGCTGTTCGATGAGATCGGGTCCACCGGGGGCCGGGGCGCGGAGATTACCTGGAGTCCCGATGGGAGCCGCTACGCCTACGTGGGGCGGGTGGGTGACCAGTACACGGTCATGGTCGACGGCAAGGAGCAGCTCAAGGTGCCCGCGACGAGCGAGACCGGCGTGGCGGGAATCCAGGGGAAGAGCACCATCCTCATGAGTTTCACCCCCGACAGCAAACACATCTTCTACGGCATCCAGACGGTCGGGCCGGGGCCGGGCGGCGCCCGGTTCCGGGAGTACCACGTCGTGTACGACGGCGTAGTGGGCCCGCCCGACCAGGGCGACGGTCCCCACCCGGCGTACCCGAACGAGGGGCCCCACATGGCCTACCTGATCACCGCCCGGGCCAGCACCGCGCTCAATCCCACCGGAGACAACAAGCAGCTCCTGGTGGTGGACGGAAAGCTGGCGCCCTACGGGGCCGGCGCCCTCCAGTACACCGCGGACGGGACCCATCTCTTCTCGCAGCGCACCGTCGTCATCCCCGGCAAGGGCGGCGCCACCGAGCTCCTGGTGGACGGCCACCCGGTCATGCGCGCCCAGGCCATCCGGGTCTTCACGGCGCCGGTCGGTAACGGCTTCGTGGCGGTGGTATCGCAGCAGTCCCGGCCCGGGGTCAACAATTCGTTCCTGGTGATTGGCACCACCCGGGTCCCCGGCACCGATTGCGGTGGCTCCGGTTACACCAGCGTCGACTTCAGCGCGGACGGGAAGCACTACGCCGCGCTGTGCACGGAGGACGCGGGCCGGGTCGCCATGGTGATCGACGGCAAGAAGGGCCGCGAATACCCCATGATCACCGAGTTCGCCTTCTCACCCGACGGCGCCCATTCGATGTACAAGGCCCGGGCCGGGCAAAAAACCTTCGTGGTGACGGGCGACGCGGAATCCGACGGGTATCAGCTCATCGACTCGCTTCGCTTCGGCGGCGCCCACACCGGGTTCATCGCCACCAAGGCCAGCGGCAGCGCGCCCTGGGAGGTGGTGATCGACGGGAAGCCGATGCCGCGGAGCGACACCCAGGCGGCCAGCTCCTTCCGGATGAGCGCCGACGGGGCCCACTGGGCCTACCTCACCGGATTCGGCAACGCGGTGGGCGTGGTGCTGGACGGCGCTGACCAGCCCATGGCGACGGTCCGGGGCTTCGAGCGAACCTTCCGCGGGGCCCGCTTCGTCTGGAGCCCCGACGGCAAGCACTTCTCGACCTTCGGCACCTCCAAGTCGATGCCCAACTACGATGACAGCGGCATCCTGTTCGACGGCAAGTTTCTCAAGCTGGGGGTCAACTACGTCTTCGATCCCAGCTTCACCCCCGACGGGCGCCACTTCCTCTTCCTGACCCAGGATCCCGGCAACACCAAGGAGTCGATCTACGTCGACGGGAAAGTCGTGGGCCAGGTGGACCTGAACACGTCGCTGGCCGACAACCCGGCCGCCTGGGAGGTGGGCCCCGACGGCGTGCTCACTCTCGTCGCGCAGGACGCCGGTGCCATCAAGCGATTCCGGGTGACCCCGGGCAGCGACACCAGCATCGAGACCCTCCTGGCGTTAGCCAAGAAACCCTAGCCTCCTCCTCCCTCCTCCCTCCTCCCTCCTCCCTCCTCGCTGTCAACGTCGTCTCTTGACATCATAAACTACATGTGTAGTATTACGGCTGTAATCAGCGTTGCAACCCTTTCCCTCGGGGGCCCATCCAAATGGGTGAACCACAGCCGCTCACCGATCTCCAGCTTTCCATCCTCCGGGTCCTCTGGGACCGGGGCTCGGCCACAGCCGCGGAGATCACCGATGCGCTTCGGTCGAGCCGCGGCCTGGCCCAGCAGACCATCGCGACGATTCTCTCCCGGCTGGAGAAACGCGGGATCGTTCGCCACGCCACCCAGCAGCGGCAGTACGTCTACTCGGCGGTGGTGAACGAGCCCGATGTGCGGCGGACCATGCTGGCCGAGCTGACCGACCGGGTCTTCGAAGGCGACGTGGCCGCCCTGGTGAGCCAGCTCCTGTCCACCGGCGAAATGAGCCCCGGCGACCTCGCCCGGGTCAAAGCGCTGATCGCCGACCACGAAGGGACTGGAGGCGCCCCCCATGAAGACTGAGCTTGCCGGCTGGCTGCTGACTTATCTGGTGCACAGCACCCTCCTGCTGGCCTTCACCTGGCTGGCCGCGCCGCGCTTCCGGAGCCATCGGGTTCGGGAGATACTCTGGAAGACGGCGCTCTTCGGCGGCTTCGTCACCGCCACCGGCCAGACCCTGCTACGGATCAGCCCATTGGCCGGCCGGATGACGGTGCCCGCGCGCGCGGCCGTGGCGGCGGCCCGTCCTGAGCCGAAATTCGGCTTGGGCGACAACAAAGGAACAGCAACAGCAGACGCGGAGGCCGCGGAGGTTGCGGGTGGCGCGGAGGGCTCCGCGTCATCCGCGTCGTCCTCCGCGAAATCCGCGTTTGCTTTTGCCAATCTCAGCCAGGAAAAAATGCTGGTGTTGTCCTGGGGCATCGGCGCGGCGTTCCTCCTGGGCCTGTACCTGATCCGCAGAATCCGCTTCGCCCACCGAATCGCCTCCCGTCGCAGCATCTCGGGCGACCCCGTGAACCTGATGCTCGCCGAGCTCTGTCATGCCGCCGGCATCACGCGTCCCATCCGGCTCTCCGCCTCCACCGCCCTGCCCAGCCCGGTGGCGCTGGGCTCGAGCGAGATCGCGGTGCCGGAAGCGGCGCTCAGCGATCTCGACCCCGGCCAGCAGCGCTCCATGCTTGCTCACGAACTCGCCCACCTGGACCGCCGGGATCCCACCTGGCTCACCGCGGCCTGCATCGCGGAACAACTCGCCTTCATCCAGCCGCTCAATCGGCTGGCCCGGCGGCGCATGCAGGAAAGCGCCGAGTATCTCTGTGATGAATGGGCGGTCGGCCGCACCGGCTCGGGCGTGGTGCTGGCCAAGTGCCTGGCCAAGGTGGCCGAATGGCTGGAAACCTCGCCGCGGTCGCTGCCGGTGTCCGGCATGGCCGAGGACAAGTCTCATCTCGTCGCGCGGGTGCGCCGGCTCCTCGATCGTGCCCCCTTCCCCAATGCCCCCGGCCGGAGAACTCTCGTGGCGGCTTCGTTCGCGGTCCTCGTCATCACCGTGCTCGCGTTTCCGGGCGTCTCTCTGGCGCGGCGCCAAGCCCCGCCGTCTCCGCGCCGCGCACCGGTGGTCGCACCGTCCCTGCGTGAGGCCCCCATGAGCCGGCCCCCCTCGAGCCACGGACCCGTTGTCGCCCCCATGCCTCCTCGGTCCTTCCGTCTCGACCTCAAGCATTCGGTCGGCCAGCTCGCCGACACCGGCCGGATCGTGGCCGCGCTGCTGAGTGTGCTCAAGGATCCCGACGTGGAGGTGCGCCGCGCCGCGGTACGCTCGCTCGCCAATTTCGAGGATCCCGCGACCGTGGCGGCGTTCCGCGAGGCGCTCCACGACAGCGACGTCGAAATCCGCTCCGCCGCGGTCGAGGCGCTCGGCAACCTGCACGACGCCGCCTCGGCCGACGCGATCGCCGCGCTGATCAAGGATCCCAACAAGGACGTCCGCGCCAATGCCATCGAGGCGCTCACCGACCTGGAGCTCAAGGTGGCGCCGGCCGGGCTGCTCGACGCCCTGCGCGACAGCGACGCCGACGTCCGCCAGCATGCCGCCGAGGCGGTGGGGCATTTCGAGGACGCCCGCGCGGTGCCCCAGCTCCGCATCATGCTGGACGACCCCAACGGCGACGTCCGCGAATCTGCGGTCGAGGCCCTGGGCGAGATCCGGAATCAGGAGGCGATCGACGCGCTGATCGTGGCGCTCAAGGCCCAGGATCCCAAGGTCCGCCAGGCCGCGGCTGACGCCCTGGGCAAGCGGAACTAGGAGCGGTCCATGAAGACCTCCACCGCGCTCGTCGCCGCGACCCTGACGCTCACCGGTGTCGCGTCGGCGCTGGCCATCGTGCAGAACCACCCCGTGATCGCGGGCATGTCCCACGGGCGCGGCCACCCCGGCCCCGACAGCGCCCGGGTGGAGGCCTTCCTCGGCGCGCTCCACGCCACCGATCCGATGATCTGCGAGATGATCACCGACCAGCTCGGCAACTTCTGGACGTCCTCGGGCGACGAAGAAGTCGGGCTGCTGGAAGGCAGCAACCGGAGCTGGGAGGAGACCCGGGACTCACTGGCCAGTGGGGTCACCGACCCCGCCGCGCAGCGCCGGGTGCTCAAGGCCATGGGTGATGACGACGCCTGCGTCCGCCGGGCCGCGGCCAAGATGGCCGGGCGCAGCACGCCGGAGCTGTCGGGCGAGCTGCGCAGCGCGCTCCGCTCCGGGAGTCCCCGGATGCGCGAGGCCGCCGCGCTCGCCATGGGTCACGCCGACGAGAAGGACTTCAAGGACGACCTCGACCGCGCCACGCGGGATGCCAGCCCCGCGGTGGTGGCGATGGCCACCTGGGCGCTGGGCGAGCTGGAGGTCAAGGAAACCGCGCCCCGGCTGATCGAGCTCACCGCCTCGCGCGAGGTGCGGGTCCGCCGCGCCGCCGCGAACGCGCTGGGGCAGATCGAGGACCCCCGCGGCGTGCCGGCGTTGATCCCGCTGCTCCGGGATGCGGACGTCGGCGTCCGGGTCCTGGCCGCGGAGGCGCTGGGGGACATCGAGCAGATCTCGGCGGCCGAGCCACTGGCCGCGGCGCTCAAGGACCCAAATCCGCGGGTGCGCTACGCCGCGGCCTCGGCACTGGGCGACCTCGACGGGCTGGAGGTGGCGCCCCAGGAGCTGATCGATGCGCTGGGCTCCGACGATGTCCATCTCAAGCGCAAGGCCGCCGAGGCGCTGGCGGAGATTCATGACGTGAAGGCGGTGGCCGCGCTGGGCCGGGCGATGAACGACCCGGACCTCGAGACTCGGCGGGCGGTGGTGCACGCGCTGGCGGAGATCGAGAGCGACGCCACGGTGCCGTACCTGCTCAAGGCCATCAAGGACTCGGATCCGGAGATCCGGAAGACCGCCGCGGAGGCGCTGGGAGACCGGAAAGAGAACTGAGGTTATTATCTACGGCATTCCAATTCCTCACGGGAATGCCATGCGCCGCTACCTCTCTGCCATCGGGAGCTGGGGACTCGTCCTGGTCCTGGGCTCCTGCTCCCCCTCGAAGGCCGTAGCCCCGCCCGCACCGAAGCCGGCGCCGGGGTCCCCCTCGCCCATCGTACCGGTGCTGCCCATCCTGATCGCGCCGCCTGATACGGCGGCCGAGAACGCGGTCCGGAGCCTGGTGGACCGGCTGGATCTCACGCTGTACAAGGAAAACATCCGGGGGCTGACCAAATTCGGGGACCGGCGCCAGGGGACCGACCGGAACCGGGCGGCGGTGGACTGGATCGAGGCCCAGCTCAAGAGCTACGGCTGCACCAACACCGAGCGGATCCACTACGAGTATGCGCCGGCGGCGCCGGCCCCCCGGCCCGACAGCGCCAGGATTGCCGCGGCGCGCGCGGCGGCGGCCGCGCGGGCCGCGAGCGGGGCGGCCCAGGGCGGCGGGCGGATGCGCGGCATCCGGACCCGCACCGGGGTCAACACCGACTCGCTCCGCCAGCCCGATCCCGACATCCGGGCCCGCGATGCGCAGCCCACCACGCCGGGCCCCCGCGAAGAGGTCTACTGCACCAAGGTGGGAACCACCCATCCGGAGGAGATGTACATCGTGGGCGGGCACATGGACGGCCACGGCTGGAACGAGGCCGCCAACGACGACGGCTCGGGCACCGCGCTGGTGATGCAGCTGGCCCGGGTGTTCAACATGCCGGGCGTCACCACCGAGCGCAGCATCCGCTTCATTCTCTGGAACAACGAGGAGACCGGACTCAACGGCGCGCGGGCCTACGTGGCCCAGCGGGATTCACTTCAGGGGCGCGAGTACCCTGCGGGCTCCGGCAAGTACCCCGAGCCCAAGTGGCTGGGCATGATCCAGCACGACATGATGCTGTTCGACCACGGCATGCCGTTGCCGGACAGCACGATCCCGAAGGAGCAGCGGCCCGAGGCGGACGTGAACATCGAGTTCCAGTCCAATTCGAAGAAGGCGATGGAGTCGCAAACGCTGGCGTGGTTCTTCCATGGGGCCAACGAGAAGTTCGCGACCGACTATCCCGCGGCGGTGGGCCCGCACATGACGAATACGGACAGCGGGCCGTTCCAGGATCTGGTGGCGTCGATCAGCCTCAGGGAGAACGAGCGGGGCCGGGAGATCGGCGCGGGGTGGGATCCAAACTGGCACCAGCCTACGGATGTGTTTGCGACCTACAGTGACAAGGACTTCCGGCTGGGGCTGAATGCGGCGCAGACGACGCTGGGGGCGGTGGGGATGCTGGTGGGGGTGAGGGTGAAGCCGTGACACTCACCCGTCCCGCTCGCGCGGACCACACGCAGCCTTGGGCACACACGCCGCTTCGGGGCACGGGCTGACCTCTGGCTTGACGCGCCCATCAGAGCGCCCGAAGTTATCCTGGTGGAAGGCTTTCCCCCCGCAGACATCACCCCGCACCGGGCAGCCGATGGGTTCGAGGACGCCCCGTCACCGGCAGCGACCGCGTTGGCGGCGTACCTCGCCTCTCGATTCGGGGCGGCGGCGCGTGCGGTGCTGCACTACGGGTCCCGCGGCCAAGGACGTGCCGTCCCTCCTGAGAGCGCCTTCGACTACTTCGTGGTCGTGTCCGGCTACCACAATGCCTACCGTGCGGCTGGTGTTGAGGCTCCGCTACCATCCGCGACTTGCCATGTTCCTGGCGCACCTGCTGCCTCCCAACGCGATGTCAGCCCGGCTCGCAAGCGCCTCTGGCCAGGAACAAGAGGCCAAGTGCCTCATCATCTCGCAGCGCGATTTCGCGCGGGCCTGCTCGACCCGTGCACGCGACCACTTCGTCCAGACCCGTATGGCTCAGACCGTGCAACTGGCCTGGGCCCGGGATGCGGAAAGCGCGGCGGATGCGCTCGCTCGAGTGCGTGCCGCGCGTATGCGCAGCGTGGAGTGGATGGGGGTTTTCCTGCCGCGGGTGTTCGACCTGCCGACCTTCTGCCGCTCCTTGATCGGGGTCCTGTTCGCCCACGAGATCCGCGCGGAATCGGCCGGCCACCCGGACGTCCTCTATTCTGCCCAAGACGACATCCTTGGCGCGATCTACGGTCCGGTACTCGATGCGTGGGTAGCGCGTGGCGTACTGGCGCGCGACAAGAGCGGCTATCGACAGCGGCAGGTACCCGGTCGGTGGCGACGCTGGCGTATTCGTAGCTACTTCCGGTGGAGCAAGGTCCGCACGACCATACGGTTGCTCAAGCATCCGTTCCTCTACGACAACTGGCTGGAGTACCTGACTCGCAAGGTCGAATCGCCAGCTCCGGCGAGAAGATCGTCCTGTCACCCCGGGAGCGGCAGTACCCGCTGATTTTCCTGTGGCCGCGACTCCGGCGCTACCTGCGCACCAAACCCGAAAGGGGGGGCTGGGATGACCGCTGCCGTCGCCGGAGTCTTCCTGCTGGCCGCGCTCTTCGCCTCGATGCCGGTGTTCGCACTGCGCACTCGGGGAACGCCGGCTGACCCAAATGTGGCCGGTCGCCCCGTCACGGCGCTGCTGGGGCCGTGGATCCGGCAGTGGATGGTGTGGGTGATCGGGCCGGTCGAACGCCTGCTGGTGCGCACCGGCGTGTCACCGACGGCGCTCAATCTCCTGGGCGCCACCGCCGGCATCGCCGCCGGCGTCTCGTTCGCGGCAGGCGGGCTGGGAGTCGGGCCCTGGTGCCTGGCGCTGGGAGGCATCAGCGACATCCTCGACGGACGCGTCGCGCGGGCCCGCGGCATCGCCTCGCGCTACGGCGCGTTTCTCGATTCAACGCTCGACCGCTTCGCCGAGTCAGGGACCTTTGTTGGCATAGCCTGGTACTTCTCCGGCACCCCATGGATCAGCGCGGCGACCGTGTTGGCCATTTCAGGCTCACTGCTGGTCAGCTATGCCCGGGCACGTGGGGAGTCCCTCGGTGCGGCGTTTTCCGGCGGACTAATGCAGCGGCCCGAACGGGTATCGTTGCTGATATTGGGGGCACTGCTCGATCCGACGCTGACCGGCAGGACAGGCTGGGCACCGGGAACCGTGCTGGCCGCCACGGTGACCTTGATCGGGCTCGGCACCATGGGAACGGCGGTGTATCGCACCGCGACGGTGGCACAGATGCTGGCGCCAGGCGCCCCCGCCGGCCCCGGCAAGAACGGCTGACGCCGAGCCAATCCGCTCCAGGGGCCACACGGTACTCCCTTACCGGGCTAGGTCGCCGGTACCGCTTTGGGCAGGAACTCCAGCAGGCCGTCCCATGGCACATGCATCCCGACTCGCGCAAGCTGGGCGCTCAGGTTGCTGGCCACGAAGCGGTAGAGCGCGTCGGACTCGAGGCCGAAGGCGCGGCAGGCTTGAATGAGATGGTGGTCCTCGGTCTTGTCGCCGTAGGCCGACCGCAACAGGCCACGCAGTGCGACCCGATTGCGGAGATGTTCCCAGCGCGTACCGGTCCGGTATAGTTCGTTATAGGTGGCCGAGCAGAGATCCTGGTGTCGCTTCTCATCGCGCTCGGCGATAAGCGGCAGATGCCCCGAAAGAGCGGATCCGGCATGTTACCGTCCCGCGCAAAGAATTCGAGAAACGCCCCGCCGATCGCCTCGACGATCACAGCCAGGAACATCCACCGCTGGGCATCAGCCGCGCAATCCAGAGATAACGTTCGCCCCCACTGATGATCGCGCGCGGAATCCGCTCCTTCGCCTTCATCTTTTCCGCCATGAAACGCCGGAACACCGCAGAGTGCTTGGCTTCGTCGTGCGCGAACGTGGTCATCGCCTCCTGGATCTCACGCCGCCGACGGTAGTGCACGATCCCCATGGTGAGCGGTGCGATGGCGCTCTGTTCCACCACCAGTGCGTGGTTGGCGATGTCGGTGAGCCCGCGCACCTGTCGCTTGAGGACCAGATCGCGCGAGGCATGCCGTCGACGGCCGCATCACCGGGCATTGTTCCCGCCGCCGAGGAAGGCACGTACCTCGGTCCGAGTGCCGGCCAGCTCGGCGAGCACTCGCGGCGCGATCAGCGCAAACTCCGCCCGGACCACTTCGGTAAGCCGGTCGCGTTGGGCGCGTCCCTCCTCCGAGCATGGGTCAGCTCTCGGTGCCCCCGCGCGA
This sequence comes from uncultured Gemmatimonadales bacterium, assembly GCA_963762545.1. Lineage (GTDB taxonomy): Bacteria > Gemmatimonadota > Gemmatimonadetes > Gemmatimonadales > GWC2-71-9 > JABFSM01. The sequence goes on from CAVXLC010000008.1 coordinate 385,642, forward strand.
TCCCTTCCGCGAGTTCAGCGAGCCGCTGGATCTGTTCCTGGTGTTCCGCGGGGGCCTCGGTCGTTTGAGCCCGGTCTCGGTGCGGAAGATCCGCAGCCGCTTCTCCTCCCGGAGTTCGAGGTCCTGCCGCTCGAGAATGGCAAGCTGGTCCTGCAACACGGCGATCGGCTGCTCCAGCCGGTCGAGCGGGGCATAGACCGCAAGGGCGTCACGGATGGCGTCCCGCCCAGCCGGAAGGCTGCCCGCGATCGACTTGACCGCGTCCCCGTCCATCGGGAGCCGGATCCGCTCGATGGAGCCGATGTGCTGGCCGATGTCCTGGTCCACGAGACGCAACGCGAGCAGGGCATGCACGAATTCAGCTCGGGCAGCTCGTGCAGGTGCTGCCGCAGGTTCGCCTCGACGTCCTGGCTCCAGTTGAAGGCGGTGTCACGACTCCAGTACATCTCCTCGTAGTTCCGGGTGAACTGAGTGAAATCGCGGGTTGGGGCAATGTAGTAGTCGGGCCACTCAGTGGACGACGGCTTCATGGCGCGGTCCTCTCGGCGTGTGCCACAGGTGGAGCGACTGCCGACCGATGCCGGTTCACCGTAGCGTCGAGCCATGCTACGGTGCGCCGGGTCGTCTCAGCGATGGGAATCCGGACATGGTAGCCAAGATCACGCCGCGCGGGCTCGAGGTCCGTACCAGTGTGAACGCGCGAGTGCCCCGGCAAGAAAGCGGGTGACCGGGAGGTTCGCCACGAAACGGCAGGAGTCTCCAGCAGGGCTTCCGCCGCGGCCCCGGCAACGCGAGCCGCGCCCAAGGGCACCGACCGGGTAGCCCGTGGAAGGCCGAGCGCCCGTAAGACCTCGTTGAGCCAGTCCCAGAGTACCACGGGCTCGCCGTTGGAAATGAAGGTGGCCCCTGCCGGCGCCGGGCGCGTCGGGGTTCACGAGGGCATCGTGCGCATCGAGATGGGCCCAAGCGGCGTTCTCCACGTCGGTGAGATCCACCTGGTTCCGTCCGTCGCCGACGATCCGCAATCGGCCGGTGGCCGCGCGCTGCACAACGCGGGGGCATCATCTGGCGGTCGCCCGGACCGACCAGGAGATGGGACGCAGCGCCACGGTGGCGAGACCGGCGCCGTTGGCGGCGAGGACGAGGCGCTCGGCCGCAGCCTTCGAGGCAGGATAGGGGCTCTCGTGCCTGGCCGCATAGGGAAGATCCGGGCCGCCGTTCTCAACGTCGCGCGCATACCCGACGCACCGAGGGCGTGCTGGTGTACACGAAGCGCCGAACCCCGCAGGCCCGTGCCGCTTCGAGAATGGTCCGCGTTCCGGTAACATTGACGGACCAGAAGTCGTCGCCGGCTCCCCAGAATCCAGTCTTTGCGGCCGCGTGGATGACGGCGTTTGCACCCCGGAGCGCGGCGGACACCGCCGGCGCATCGCGAACGTCGGCCTGGATGACCCTGGCACCGAGGCTCCAGCTCCGGCTGCCGCTGCCGGGCGAGCACACGCACATCGTCGCCGCGTGCGCAGAGCAGCGCGGTGATACGATGGCCGAGGAAACCGCCACCCCCGGTGACGACGACGGTGGGAGCAGGCTCAGGCATGGGAACCTTCTGGGCCGAGTCTGCGTGACGCCCAGACGGCGAGTTCCTCCCGCCGGATCTTCGAGTTGTGGCGCGGATCAACCGGAAACCCGCGATGGGGCAGGAAGCGGGTGACCACTCCGCGGAATGGCGTGGACGCAGCGAGCGCGGCCAGCTCGGCCTCCATGCCGGGCGAGAACCGGATCCCCGGTTCGCACTCGATGCAGGCCACGGGCAGGTCGTCCGCCGGCGGGGCCGACCGACGACGGCGCTGCGGAAGACGCCGGGGTGCTGGTTGAAGATGTTCTCGAGCGACACCGGCGCGAACATCCCCCGGAGCGTCTCGATCCGCTGCGACTTCCGGCCGCAGAACCAGACCCGTCCCTCGGCATCGACCCGGCCGAGATCGCCGGTCCGGTGCAGGATCCGGCCATCGTGGAGGATCTTCGCGCGAGCGGTCTCCTCGGGCCGATGGGGGTACGCGGGACTACCACCGCCCCGCCGACCACGATTTCACCGATGGCACCGGTGGGCAGGCGGAGGTCCTCGGACCAGCGGGGATCGCATCGTCCACGACGCGGATGATGTCGAGATCGACGCCGGGCAGCGGGGTGCCCACGCACGTGCCATAGCCCTGGCGCGACGCAGCCCAGGTTCCGGTGAGCGAATCGGTGTCCGCCATGGTCAGGGGCATCGCCTCCGTGGCGCCATAGGGTGTGTGCAGGCTACCGCCCGGGAGCATGATGGCCACGAGGCGACTGTGGAGCGCCGGAGGCACGGGCGCGCCGGCCGCGATCGCGTGGCGGAGGGTCGGCAGGCGGAGCCCGGTCCGTTCCGCGTGGCGCACCAGGTTCATCCAGACAATCGGCGATGCAATGGCGATCTCCGCCGAGCGGGCCGTCACCGACTCCGCAATCCGCTCCGGGTTCGCGGCCGCTGGACGGGAGACGTCCATGTCCGGGAGAATCGCCGTCAGACCGTCGGCCAGGGCGAATGGAACGAACGGCGCGAAACACATGACGACACGCATCCCCTTCTCGCGCCAGCCGCAGACCTCACGGACCAGCGCCGCCTGCGCCCTGACCATGCCGTGGGTGTAGTAGACCCCCTTGGCCACACCGGTGGAGCCGGAGGTGAAGGGGAGATAGCATCGTCGTCCGGGGCAGCGGGCTCTGCCTCAACCATCTGGCCGTCGATCCGGCACCGGGCCAGCCGGCGGCCGCCGCCAAGCCACCCCGGGCCGGAGGTAATGGCGATGCGCACCGATCCAAAGGACCGCGGAGCCAGCCGGCGGTAGGAGGTGAAAGGCCGGCAAGGCGAGGAGCACACGCGGCTGCACGGCCTCGACACAGGCGAGCAGCCGCGGCAGGCTCATCCGCGGATCGAGAAAGGCGGGGACGGCCCCCAACCGGAGCAGTGCGTAAAAGACGGCATAACCGTCGATCGATGGCCGCAACATGTAGAGGACGCGGTCGCCGGCCCGGACCCCCTCTCGGGCAAACCCGCGGGCGTAGCCGTCGGCGAGGGTGTCAAGCTGGCCGAAGGTGACGGTGCTCCACGCGGGCGTTCCACCCCGCCGGCCGTCAGGCTGGATAACGCCGCCCGTCGGCCTCGGTCCGGCCACGGTCCCGGAGCAATGCCGCGAGGCTGGCATCTTGGACGGGGGCGAGTGGAACGCGAGCGATGGTCACGCGGCGGCGGGTCCGGTCCGGGGTGACCGGCCGAGCGCGTCAGCCCGCACGATCGCGACGATCAATGCGCTGATGAAGGCGGCAAAGAAGCACCAGACGGAGGCCGCCGCGTTAGGGTAGGTAACCTTCGCGACGATCAGGGACGCGAGGCTGCCACCCCGATGATCTGCATCAGCCGGCTGCTCGAGAGGGTAAATGGCGGCACCACCACGACGAGGACGTATGCTGTATCGACGAATGCTCGCAGTACCGGTGGTATTGCGATGTGATACGAGATATGGCCGCCAGCAATGTGCGCCGTCACAGCGTGCGCGGTGAGTGCCCAGCCCTCGGCCGCGCTCTCGATGACACCGAACACGAGGAGACCGGATAGCAGATGCCGGCGCCCCGCTTCCGGCTCATGGAACGCACCGCAAGGGGCACCCAGGCTGGGCCAGACGACCTTGGCCACGACGAGAAAGAAGAACATCGCGGGCGCGGTGCCACGGCGAGGTTTCCGTCGCCCTCTAGGGACCGCCAGAGCACCCCCTCGGCGAACTGATGCAGCGCGAAGTAGATCGGGATGCCGGCGAGCAGGCGATGCGGCGTGTTCTTCGCCGTGGAAAGCGCCAGGACTCCGGCGAGCGCCGTGACTCCGGAGGCGGTGAAGCTGGCAGTCGCTGAGAAGCACATGGGTGCGCTGACCTTTCCGTCGGGGCCGTCAGGAGGCGGCGCGGGCCACCGCGCCAGCGTCGTCTGCGGAGCGCGCGAGAAATGCGCGCATCAGCGGAATGATGCGATCCGGCACTTCCTCGACGACCCAGTGCGCGGCGTCCTCGAAGCGATGCACTTCGGCGTCCGGGAAGCGCCGCCGCAGGGTGTCGAGGTACCCGGCGTGGAACACCGGATCCTTGACGCCCCAGATGATCAGATGCGGAAGCGCCGCCAGGCGATCGAGCCCCTGCTCGAGTTGACGCAGCAGCGCCCGGTTGGGGTGGTCCGCCTCGATGGGGATTTCCTGCACGAACCGGAGGATAGCCACGCGGTGAGCCCAGGAGTCATAGGGCGCGAGATATCCGTCGCGGACGCCGGGGTCGATGCGGTGATGGTTCGCGGCCATGGCCCAGAGTCCGGCGCGCACCATGCCGTTGAGTCCACGAATGACCAGAGGGCCCATGAGGGGCAGGCGCAGCAGGGTCAGGAGCGTGGGCAGCGGCTCGAGCGAGACGCCGGTGTTGAAAGTGACGAGGCGGCGGAAGCGGTCGGGATCCTGGACCGCCGCAGCATAGCCGATCGGGCCACCCCAATCGTGCGTGACGAGGGTGACTTCGCGAAGATCGTAGCGCATCGAGGAGCTCGACCAGGTTTCCGGTGTGCGCCGGGATCCGGTAGTCGCCCTGCTCGGGCTTGTCGGATAGGCCGCAGCCGAGATGATCGGGGACAATACAGCGATAGTGATTCGCAGGCCGAGCACCAGGTTGGCGATAGTAGAACGACCAAGTCGGGTTGCCGTGCAGCATGACGATCGGTCGACCGGACCCTTCGTCCAGGTAGTGCATGCGGTGCCCGTTCCGCAGCGTGCAGAGGCGTCCCTGGAAGGGGTAGCGGCTCCGAACGGCAGCCGGGAGCGCGACCGTCCGGCTGTCCTGTGGCGCCGGGCCGATCGCGGTGTGGACGCGAGCTGGCTGGGCGATGGCGCCGATCTGGTGCGCGCCTCCGGGATCATGCGAATGCCACCCTGCGGCCGCAGGTTGATGAGCGGGCGGAGCACGACGGCATGTCCGGGCTCGAGGCGGAGGCGCCAGCGCTGCGCCAGGGTGGCCATCACCAGGGAGGCCTCCTGAGCGCGTACGGCTGGCCGATGCAGCCGCGGGAGCCACCCCCGAACGGGAAATAGGCAAACCGGGGCGGACGGGTGCCGGTGGCCGGGTCCCATCGCCGTGGGTTGAACTGCTCCGGATCGGGGTAGAAGCGGGGATCCCGCTGCATGACGTACGGGCTCAGGAGCACCAGAGTGCCCGCCCGAATGGTGTAGCCGCCGACGGTGAAGTCCCTGACCGGCTCGCGCGCGATGGCGTAGATCGGCGGGTAGAGCCGCAGCGACTCGGAGAGGACCATCTTGGTGTACGGCAGGTTGCCGAGGTCCTCGACGGTGGGGGCGCGTCCGCCCAGCACCTGGTCGAGCTCGGCCCAGAGTGCGGCTTCGACGTTGGGGTGGCGCGCCAGCGCGTACCAGACCCAGGTCAGGCAGAGCGATACCGTATCGAAGGCAGTCAGGAAGAGGGTCAGCGCCTCATCGCGCAGCTGCCGATCGGTCATGTGCTCGCGCTCGCCCTCGCTGTCCTGGGCCTGGAGCAACATCGACAGCAGGTCGTGTTTCTCGCCGGGGCGCTGGCGGCGCTCGTCGATGAGTCCGTAAATGACCCGATCGAGGTGCGCCCGCGCCCGGAAGAAGCGCCGGTTGCTCGGCAGGGGCAGGTGCAGCAGCCACTCGGCGCCCGGCAAGGACACCCGGGAAAAGAGACGCATCGCGTCGTCGAGCGAATGGCCGATGCCGGCAGCGACGGAGGAGTCCATGTCCCAGCTGAACATGGTCTTCCCGGCGATCGCGGTGGCCAGCCGGACCATCTGGTCCATGATATTGACGGACCGCCCGTCGCTCCACGCGGCGCTCATTCGGAGAGTGTAGTCGGTCACGTGCGGGGCGTAGCCGACCAATCGATGGGGCAGCAGCGCCGGGCTCACGATGCGCGATTGCCGGGCATGGAACTCGCCTTCACTGGTCAGCAGCCCCTCGCCCAGCAGCACTCTGGCAAGCCGGAGCGGGCGGCCCTTCTCGAAGTTCCGGTGGTTGGTTGCGAGCACCTCCTGCACGTGGTCCGGGTGGCTCAGCAGGACCCCGCGAATCGGGCCGGCACGGAACGAGGCGACGTCACCGAACTCGGCGACGAGCCGGGTCAGAAACCCGAGGATATCGCGCCGGACGGAGAGGAGTTGGCCGAATGGCGAGCGGCTCGTCGGCCCCGGAGGGAGGCGGGAGCTCATGGTGCGGAACTCATTGACCGTTGGGCTCCTGGATCAGAAGTGGTAGAGCGCACATCCAACCTGGACACCGGAACCGACGGTGATCACGAGCCCGAGTTGTCCCGGTGACGCGAGCGCCTGGTCTCGGACCGCCTGGAAGGCGAACGGCACCGCGGAGGTGAAGAGATCCGCGTGCCCCTCAGTCACGTCCACGAACCGCTCGTGCGGCAGCCCGAGGGCCTTGCTCAGGCCGGTGATGAACGCCGCGGAGCTCTGGGGCGGGATGACCCGCGCAATCCGATTGAGGGCGACGCCTTCGGCCTCAAGGAACTCAGCGACCGCGACGACCGTTGCGGCGAGGTAGCACTCCTCGAGGTGAGGATCGCGGGAGATGACGAGGTAGGTGGTGGCGTCGCGATTGGTGCAGTAGCTGGTGAACGCTTCGGCGTGCTCCGGGAAGGCCCAAAACCGGAAGGCCCCGAACCCCACCGGTGACGCCGTATCCTGGGTGAGGATGATGGCCGAGCCGGTTTCCTCGATGCCGAGTATCTCGGCCGGAAAGCGTTCAGCGTTATTCTCGACTTCGGAGGTGACAACCATCGCGGTGGTGACCCGACCTTCCCGGATCATCTCGGCGGCGATGTGACAGGCATTGAGGAAACCGACGACCCCGTTGGAGATGTCGAATGCCAGGGTGTGGCGGGGATCGGACTCGGAGAGTGCGGCGTTGAGCTCCAATTCCCCCGCCAGCAGCGCCGCGATGGCCGGCTCGGATACGAAGGCCGTGCGGTAGACGCCCGCATACACCAGAAGGCCGATGTCGGCCAGCGCCAGGGACGATCGAGCCAGGCAGTCGATAACCGCCCGCCGCAGCAGTTCAAAGGTGTCGGCACGGCCGGCGACGGGCCGCGGCGCGGTGCCGATGCTCTCGATCCGGACCGGCAGGACTTCGCGGCGGGGGAGAGGCGCTTGCTTCGGCGCGGTGACGGGCATGGCCGGTGCGGCGAGGCGATCGGGCAGGTCATCGAAGGTGTAGAGCGCGGTGCCCACGGTGAGGCCGGAGCCGCTGATGGCGAAGATCACCCGGTCGCCGGTGCGAATCCGGCCGGCGGCCAGGCTGTCGGCGAGCGCCACGACGTGGGAGGTCGACGCCGTGTTGCCGCGCCGGGCGAGGTTGTCGATCGTGTTGCCAGGGTGACAGACCCGCCCGCCCATGACCCGGTTGATCTCGCGCATGGCGCCGGTGAGCGCCATGCGCGATGTCTGGTGCATGATCAGGTGCTGAAACGATTCCGGCGACCAGCCGGCTTGCTCGATCGTCTCGAGCGCGTGCATGGCGCCGCTCCGGGTCGCAGCCTCGGTGAGGTTGAGCGAGTCCGTGAGCATGATCGCGCCGCCGTGGGGTTCCCGCGTCGGGTAGGCCATGCAGTACCGCGCGTACGCCCCGTAGGTCGTGAGGCCCAGCGCGTCGAAGCCACAGCCAGGGGCATCGGTTGCCTCGAGCAGGACGGCGGCCCCGGCATCGCCCAGCGTCAGGCAGGCCAGCCGCGGGTCGAGCAGTTCGGTGATTTCCTTCTGCGCCGTGACCCCGAGATGCGAGATGTATTCGCCGCTGGCGACGAGCCCGCGCCGGATGACGCCGCGACGGATGAGCGCGTCGGCCACGACGAGCCCCGCGAACATGCCGGAACAGGCACTGGCGAGGTCGAACACGAGCGCCCGGTCCAGCCCGAGCCGACAGCGGAGTCGCAGCGCGGTGCTGGGCTCGTGGGAGATCCACAGCCCCGGCCCGTCGCTGCGGGAGACGCTCGCGACGATGAGGAGTTCGATGTCCTCGGGGCGGTGCTTCGAGTGTTCCAGGCACCGGGTGAGGGCCCGTTCCGCGAGGTCGATCGAATACTCGTGGTCCGAGACGACGCACCGGGACTTGATGCCCGACATCCGCTCCAGCGGGAAGCCGGTGTCGTGGACGCAGCCGCGGAGCAGCGCCTCGGTGCTGACCTCCCGCGATGGCAGGTACACGCCAAGGCTCTCGATGAGCGTGGTGCGACAGGCCGGGCGAGGGTCAGACATGGTGGGTGGCCCCAGGCGCGGCGCACGACGCGACGACCTCGAGCGATGCGGCGAGTTCCGCCACCGTCTGATGTTCGAAAAAGGACTGCGGTGCGAGGACGAGCTCCGCGGCCTGCGCGCGGACGACGATCTCGAGAATCTGGATGGATCCACCGCCAAGATCGAAGAAGTTGTCGTGGACGCCGACGTGCGAGACGCCGAGCACCTGCGCGTAAAGTGCGGCGAGTTGCGCTTCGAGCGGGGTGGCCGGTGCGGCGAGCGACGGGTCGGCCGGGGCTGCCGGCGGCGCCGGGAGGGCATGGCGGTCGACCTTGCCCGACGTGGTGAGCGGAATCCGGGACAGCGACACGAAGACGGCCGGGATCAGGTAGGCCGGCAGGGTGACGCGCAGGAACTCCCGCAGTTCGGCGGCCGGCGGTTCCCTCCCCTCGTGGCAAACGAGGTAGGCGACGAGGTGCTTGTCGCCGGCGGCGCCGGCACGCACAACGACGACCGCCTCGCGGACCGATGGGTGCTGGCCGAGCGCCGCTTCGATCTCGCCGGGTTCGATGCGGAAACCGTGCAGCTTCACCTGGTCGTCGAGGCGGCCGAGTACCTCGATGCTTCCGTCCGGCGTGAAGCGCGCGAGGTCGCCGGTGCGGAAGAGGCGGCCGGGAGCGCCCGACAGTCCTGGCGGCACCGGAATGAACCGCTCGCCGGTCAGCTGGGGCAGGTTGTGGTAGCCGATGGCGACGCCGTCTCCGCCAATGTAGATCTCGCCGGGGGCGCCCACCGGCAGCGGCTGGAGCTGGGGATCAAGGACATAGAGTTGGGTATTGGCGAGGGGTTGCCCGATGGTGATCCGCCGCCGGCCCGGCCGCACCTGGCCGGCGGACGACCAGACCGTCGATTCAGTCGGGCCATACACGTTCCAGAGGGTGCCCACCCGGCGGAGCAGTTGATCAGCAAGTTCCGGCGTGAGCGGCTCGCCGCCGGAAAGCGCGATCAGGCCGGCATGGCCGCGCCAGTCACCTTGCAGGAGCATGCGCCACATGGCGGGGGTGGCCTGCATGATCTTCACGCCATGGGCCAGCATCGCCGCGTGCAACCGCCGCCGGTCCAGGGCTTCCTCCCGGGTGGCCAGCACCACCGTGCCGCCGGTGATCAGCGGCAGGTAGAGCTCCAGTGCCGCGATGTCGAACGACACCGAAGTCACCGCCAGCAACGCATCGCCGACGCCGGGCGCCAGCAGCTGGCGCATGGACCAGAGCAGGTTGACCAGCGCCTGGTGGGGAATCCGCACGCCCTTCGGCTGGCCGGTGGATCCAGAGGTATAGATGAGATAGGCGAGGTCCGCAGGCGTCACGCCGTTGTCGGCAACGCGGCATGCCGGCGCCTCGTCGGCAAACCCGGCGACCGCGATCGACTCGACGGCGTCGTCCGGATGCCACCCGCATTCCGTGAGCACCAGCGTCGCGCCGGCGTCGCGCAGGAGAAAGCGCACCCGTTCGGAGGGCAGCGACGGATCGATCGGAAGGTACGCCGCACCGGCCTTGAGCACGGCGAGGAGCCCGGCCACCAGTGCCGGGGAGCGCTCGAGATAGACCCCGACCGGCATGCCCGGCCCGGCGCCGCGGGCGCGGAGCCGGGCGGCGAGCCGGGTGGCCCAACGATCCAGTTCGCGATAGCTCAGGCGCGCGTCCTCGCAGATGACGGCGACCGCGTCGGGGGTGCGCTCCGCCTGGGCCTCGACCAGCTGGTGCACACACTGGGTCCGAGGGTACTCCGCGGTGGTGTCGTTGGCGGTCACCACCAGGCGATGCTGCTCGGCCTCGGTCATGAGCGGCAGCGCCGAGAGACGGGTCCCCGGACTGGCCGTCGCGGTAGCGAGGAGCAGCTGGAAGGACGTCGCCAGGCGCTCGATGGTCGCGCGCTCGAAAAGGTCAGTGTTGAACTCAAACTCCGCGTCGAACCCTCCCTCGGACTCGCTGATCAGGAGGGTGAGGTCGAACTGGGCGGCACCGCGGTCGACCGTCACCAGGCGCACCGACAGGTCCGGAATGGTCACCTCCGGCAGGGGCGAGTTCTGCAGAATGAACATCACCTGGAAGATCGGCGTCCGGCTCAACGCACGTTGGGGCCGGAGTTCGGCCACGAGCTTCTCGAACGGCAGTTCCTGGTGGGCGTAGGCGGCGAGCGCCACATCCCGCACCCGGCGCAGGAGTTCGTCGAAGGCTGGATCGCCGGAGAGATCGGCGCGCAGCACCAGCGTGTTGATGAAGGCGCCGATGAGTTCCTGGGTCTCAGGGCGGGCCCGGCCGGCGGTGGGCGTGCCGACCAGGATGTCGTCCTGCCGGCAATAGCGGTGGAGTAACGCCTGGTACCCTGCCATCAGGGCCATGTATAAGGTGGCGTCAGCCTGCCGGGCGAGTTCCTTGAGGCCGGCGGCAACGGGCGAGGGCACCCGGAAACGATGGATCGACCCGCTGAAGGTCTGGCGGGCTCCCCGCGGGTGGTCGATGGGCAGGTCGAGCACCGGGAGTTCACCGCCGAGCCGTTCCCTCCAGAAGGCAAGCTGGCGTTCGAACAGCGGAAGGTGGCGCGGGTCGCGCTGCCAGGCGGCAAAGTCGCGGTACTGGATCGGGAGCGGCGGCAGCCCGGCCGGAGACCCGCTGGTGAGCGCGCCGTAGTGCTGGAAGAGTTCGCGCAAGAGCACGCCGAGCGACCAGCCATCCGCGATGGTGTGGTGGATGACGATCACGAGCAGGTGGCAGTCGGATGCCAGCCGGAACGCCCGGGCGCGGAGCAGCGGGGGATGCGCGAGATCGAAGGGGCGGCGCGCCTCCCGCGCGGCGAGCCGCCCGGCTTCGGTCTCGGGGTCGAGATGAGCCTGGAGATCGACGGTGCCGAGCTCGAGCGAGAGCGCGGGCGCCACCCGGGGCAGCACGCCCCCGCTGCTCAGGTCGAAGCTGGTGCGAAGCGCCTCGTGGCGGGCGACGGTCCGGTTGGCGCTGTGTTGGAGGACGGAGAGGTCGAGCGGACCGTCCAGGCGAACGCAGGTGGCCAGGTTGTTGACGGCGGTATTCGGGTCGAGGAGCTCCAGGAAGAGCTGCCGCTCCTGCACGAACGAGAGGGCGATGGGCGCGTCGGGCCGGCCAGCGGTGATGCCGCCATCGCCGCCAGCCCCGCGGCGCGCCCACTGGGCGAACAGGGCCTGTTTCGCGGGGGAGAGATCGGTGGCAGGTCCCCTGGTTGCTCCGTTCCCGGTCCCGGTCACTGTTCCACCAGGAGGCGCTCGGCCTCGCTCTCGCTGAGGCTGTCGAGCCGGGCGAGGAGTGCGGCCTCCACGCGGGTGGCGAAGGCTTCGATGGTGAAGGACTTGAAGGCCTCGTGGAGGTCGAGTTCAACGCCGAACGCGCGGTGCGCGGACGCCACGAGCTGTGCCGCGAGCACGGAATCGCCGCCCAGCTCGAAGAAGGAGTCGCGGACGCCCACCCGGTCGATCCGGAGGGTCTGCCGCCACATCTCGGCCAGCCGCTTCTCGATGTCATTGCGGGGCGCGAGGAACTCCTGCCGCAGGGTGGGGCGCGCGTAGAGGCGGGCGACGTGACTCTCCCGCCCGCCAACCTCAGCGAACAGCGGAATCCGGGCGGCCTGCGGGTACAGGTCGAGCAGGCTCTTCAGGTCGAATGGCAGCGCGGTGAGCTGCACCTCGCCGGCGACCAGCGCGTTGGCCAGCACCTCCAGCCCGCGCGCCGGGGTAATGCCCTTCACGCCGCGGTCGCTACGGCCGGGCCGGCTCCCGATGAAATTGCCGTCGGCCACGAGGCCGACGTCGGCCCAGGGGCCCCAGTTAATGCTGAGCGCAGGCTGTCCCGCCGCGTGCCGCAGGTGCGCCAGCACATCGAGGTAACTGTTGGCGGCGGCGTAGTTGCCCTGGCCAGGCGAACCGAGCACCGAGACCGCTGAGGAAAACAGCACGAAGCAGTGGAGGTCGTCGAGTGCCGTCGCAAGGTGCAGGTTCCACGCGCCGTCGGCCTTGGGTGCCATAACCCGCGCGAGCCGCGCGGCGTCGAGGCCGACCACCGGGCTGTTCTCCAGCACGCCGGCCGCGTGCAGGATGCCGCGCAGGGGGGGCATCGTTCCGTGAATGCGTTCGAGGACGGCGGTCACCTCGTCCATCCGCGCGACATCCGCGGCGATTGATTCGACGGTGGCGCCGGCAGCACGCAGCGCGTCGAGGACGCGGCTGGCGGCGGGAGACGGCGGGCGCCGCCCAACGAGCGCGAGGTGCCGAACGCCACGCTCGACCATCCATTGTGCCACGGTCAGGCCGAGCCCGCCGAGACCGCCGGTGATGAGATACGTCCCGTGCTCGTCGAATCCACCGAACTGCCGCGCCGGGCAGGTCGGGCCGACCGGGGATGGATGGTGGGGGAAGAGTCGCGCCACCATGCGGCGGCCACCGCGCAGCGCCACCTGGTCTTCGGCATCGGCCAAGAGCAGTTCCTTCGCGAGGAAGCCGGCGGTCTCGGTGGCGTAGGCCCCCGGGTCGAGGTCGACGAGGGTGCACTGAAACTGGGGGAGTTCGAACGCGACGGACTTGCCCAGCCCCCAGATCGGCGCCTGCGCCACCGCCAACCGATCCTCGGCGACGACGGGTTGCGCGCCCCGGGTGACAAGCCAGAGCCGGGGCGCGCCGATGGTGCCGCAGGCCGCGACGAGGCGCCGCACCAGCGCGAGTACCGCATTGCAGCCCAGCGACTGGGTCTCGGGGTCGCAGCCCCAGAGGTTCACCAGGCCGCGCAGGGGCCCAGGCTCGCCCGCGAACGCTTCGGCAAGCAACGTCTCGAGGGGGCCGTCTGGTGGTGTCCCACGCTCCACGGCGCCTCGAGCCGCGGCGATCGCGGCGTCCGGTCCGATGAGGCGGCACTCCTGGCCCTGTGCCACGAGCAGCCGCGCCACCTGGTCGGCAACGCCGCGAGCATCCGCAAGAATCACCCAGCGGTTCGCGGTGACAGGTGACGCCGCCGCGGGCCAGGGGATCTCCTGCCAACGCAGCCGATAGAGCCAGGTGTCCGGGTCGGCGGGGGCGGTGTCGTGGCGCGGAGACCGTCGCACCCGGGCCAGTCGCAGTTCCAGGAGCTCGCCGATCAGCCGGCCATCGTCATCGCGAAGGAATACGTCGACGACGATTCCGCCCGAGGTGTCACCGCCTTGGCGGAGTACGGCGTGACTCCACACCCGCTCGCCGGGGCGGGCCGGGAGCCGGAACCGGCGGCAGCCCGCCGGCAGAAAGGTGATGCCGCGGTCGTCGGCCGAGAGGTCGGGCACGGCGGCGATGACCTGGAGCGCGGCATCGAGCAGCGCCGGGTGCACGCGGTACCGCGCGGCCTCGGCGCGGAGCGCACCGGGGAGCGCGACTCGGCCGATCGCCTCGCCGTTCCCCCGCCAGACCTGCTCGATGCCCTGCAGTGCGGGACCGTAGTCGAGCCCGCGCAGCGACAGCGCCCGGTAGAGGTCCGCCGATTGCACTTCCTGTTGGCAACGCCCCTGAATGTCGGCCACCGCCAGCGGGATGTCGGCGGCGGGGTCGGCCCCGGCAGCCAGGGGAACAAGGGCGGCGGTGACGTGAAGCGTCCATTCCGGGGGCGGCGGTGCCCGCGGCCGCGCTGTAGATCTCGAAGGAGAGGGCGGCGCTTCGCCGATGGTGAGCACGGACTGCAGCAGCCTCGGAGCCCCGGTCTGAAGGACAAGGCCCCGGGAGAACACCACGTCTCCGAGCGCATGGGTTCCGCCGCAGCCGGCGGCGGCGGCCGCGGCAAGCGCCATCTCGAGGAATCCGGAGCCGGGCAGCACGATCTCGCCGTTCACGCGGTGGTCGCGGAGGAAGGGCTCGGTGCGCGGGTCGAGCTCCGCTTCCCAGACCAAGGTGCGCGGTGCACCAGCGAGCGGAACGCGTCGGCCCAGCAGGGGATGTGCCCCCGCCATGCGCGGGTCGCGCCGAGGTGGGGCCGACGGCACGTCGTCGTCTCCGGCCCCGAGCCAGAATCGCTGACGCTGCCAGGGATAGGCAGGAAGGTCGACCGGCGGCTCGGGCGAGGCATGGAGGCCCCGCCACGCCACCGTCCGACCCGACAGATACAGGGCGGCGAGCGACTGCATCATGGCAGACGGCTGTTTTCCTCGCGCCGCAGCGAAGCGAGCACGGTGCCCTCATGGTGGTCCTGGAGCATCTGCTGCTGTACGGCGCCCTGCAGCACGGGGTGCGGGCTGATCTCGATGACGTCCCAGGTACCGCGGTGCAGCAGCCCTTGCATTGCGCCGGCGAAGTTCACCGGCTCGGTGAGGTTGCGGGCCCAGTAGCCGGCGCCGAGATCCATCGGGGCCACCACCGATGCGGTGACGGAGGAAACGAAGGGGACGGTGCCGACCTGCGGCACCAGCGCGGCGAGGGCGGCTCGAAGCTCATCGGCGAGCTGAGCCGCCTGGGGGCCATGCGCCGCGACATCCACCTTCACGCGGCGGAAGAAGATGCCCTCCTCTTCGAGCCGCACCCCGAACGCATCGAGCAGGGCTCCGTCGCCCGCCACGACGGTGGATCGAGGGCCGTCGGCGCGACGGAGCGTCCCCCGCCGTCCGGCCGGTGGGCGGCGGCGGTGGCCGACCGACGAGCCATGCCGCCGCTCCGGCAAGGGCGCCAGCAGCTGGCCGGAGGCGGTGACACGGGCGCGTCCGCGGCCGAGCACCCGAGATGCGCCGCGGCCACTTCACCCATGCTGTGCCCGACGACGGCATCCGGTTCGATACCCCAGGCACGCCACAGCGCCGCCAGCGCCACCTGCACCGCGAAGAGGACCGGTTGAATGACTCGACCCTTCGAGTGCGGCGGGCGGTCCGCTGGGGAGGAGGCGTCGGAGCAGCGACCAGCCCAGCAACGGACGGAGGACAGCGTCACAGCGGTCGAGCGCCTCCCGGAACGCCGGTTCCTGGCGGTAGAGCTGGCGCCCCATGCTTCGGCCACTGCGATCCCTGTCCGGAAAAGACGAACGCGATCGAGCGCGCGGCCGACGAGGGGCCGCTCCGGGCCAGGACCTCGGGATGGGGGTCGCCGCGGAGGAACCCGTCGAGCCGGCTCGACCAATTCTTCCCTGGAGCGCGCGATCACGGCCAGGCGGCACCGGGCGGTGCGCCCAAGGCCGCCGTGGCGGCGATGCCGACAAGGGTGGTGTCGGCATCGGCAGTCACCACGTGGTCTCGGAGGCGGCGGGCCGCTTCCCGCAGCGCGTCGGGGGAATGGGCCGAGAGGGGAACGAGGTGCGCGCCGCCGGCATCCGCGGCGGTGGCACTGGGCCGCCTGGGGTGCTTGCTCGAGCACCACGTGCGCGTTGGTCCCGCCGAATCCGAAGGAGCTGACTCCGGCGATCCGTCCGGCCCTCGGCCGCGTGGAACGGATCTAGTCCCGGTCCACCGGGGCGACGGCCCCGGTCATCGAGGCGACGGCGGACTGGGA
Source organism: uncultured Gemmatimonadales bacterium (assembly GCA_963762545.1). Lineage (GTDB taxonomy): Bacteria > Gemmatimonadota > Gemmatimonadetes > Gemmatimonadales > GWC2-71-9 > JABFSM01. The sequence continues at coordinate 401,477 of CAVXLC010000008.1, forward strand.
CGCTCGTGAAGTGCAGGCTCGCCGGGATCATCCCGTGCTGCATTGCAGGAGCGATCTTGATGAGGCCGGCGACCCGGCGGCAGCCTCGAGGTGGCCGATGTTCGTCTTGACCGAGCCGAGTGCAGTGGCTTTCGTGCGTCCCTTCCGACGACCACAGCGCCGAGGGCACCCACCTCCATCGCGTCGCCGAGCGCAGTGCCGGTGCCATGCGCCTCGACGAACTGCACGTCGCTCGGGGACACGCCGGCAAGGGCGTAGGCATCGCGCAACACGTCCGGCTGGGCCGGCGGCTCGGGAGCCGTCAGCCCGTTGGTGCGGCCGTCGTGGTTGACCGCGCTGCCACGAATCACCGCGTAGATCCGGTCGCCGTCGCGCTGGGCGTCGGAGGCGCTTGAGCACCACCACGCCGCCCCCCTCGCCGCGCACGTAGCCGTTGGCGGTGGCGTCGAACGTCTTGCACCGCCCGTCAGGAGCCAGCACCCCGGCTTGGGGAACGCGATGGAGTCGGGGGGCAAGGAGCAGGCTGACACCGCCCGCGAGGGCGAGCCGCGATTCACCGCGCGCAGCCTCTGGCAGGCCAGGTGGACGGCGACGAGGGACGACGAGCAGGCGGTGTCGACCGCCATGCTCGGCCCGGCACGCCGAGAGAAGTGGAGACCCGATTGGCGATCAAGGCCAAATAGTTGCCGCTTGAAGTCAGTCCACCGAGCGACGCCAGCTGCACGGTGACATGGCGGGCGTACTCGTTGACCGAGACGCCCACGAAAACACCGGTCGAGCTGCCCCTGCCCGCCAATGTCCGGCGTGCTCAAGTGCCTCCCAGGCCAGTTCCAGCATGAGCCGCTGCTGCGGGTCCATCCGCTCCGCTTCATAGGGAGAGATTCCGAAGAAGCGGGCGTCGAATCGATCGACTTGCTCCAGGAAGCCTCCCCATTTCGAGATCGTTTTACCGGGCTGTCGTGGCCGCGGATCGTAATGTTCGGCGATTTGCCAGCGATTGCTCGGTACTTCCTGGATCGACACGACTCGCTCCTGGGACAGGTTCTGCCAGAACTCATCGGGTGTGCAGGCACCAGGGAGCCGACAAGCCAGACCCACGATGGCGATGGGCTCTGCCGCGCCTGGCGCCGCGTGCCGACTGGCGATGGCGTCGTCGGGGGCTGGCTCGGAAGAGCCGCCGAGGTACCGGGACAATGCCTCGACCGCGCCTGGGGGTGCTCGTAGACCGAGGGTCGGAGGCAGGTCGCGGCCGAGCAGCCGCTCGAGATCACCGGAAAGCATCACGGCATCGAGCGATGACAGGCCATGGCTGTCGAACGGGGCCCGCAGGTCGATCGCGGACGGATCCGCGCCGACGACGCGGGCGATTTCCGCGATCAGCCAGGTACGGATCTGGTCCGACGTCACCGGTCGCTCTGGGCGGGAGGATCCGGCGCCGCGGACTTGGCGGCCCCGCCGACCTGCATCTGCCAGAGCGCCGCCATGCCGGGACGGCGATCAGGAGCCTGGTCCTGGGCCTCGGCGGCCTGCGCGGCCCAAAGGCGCGGGTAGGCCGGTACCTCGGGCACTTCCGTGGGTGCATCGAGCGACGGGATCCGTTGCATCGCCGCCGCGACATACGGCGCGAGCTCACGCTGCTTCTGCCGGGCCCGTTCGGCCTCCCGTGCCTTGAATGGCGGCAGCACCTCGGCGGCAAAGAGCTCCAGCGACTCGAGCACATGGTCCTGCCGGTAGTTGCCGCACTGCTGAAGGAGGATGCGCTGGTCCACTCCTGCCTCCTCGTAGGCCTGGAAGTTCTCGATGAGCTCGGCCGGACTCCCGATGCCGCCCATACCAGCCTTCTTCCGTTCGCGCTGCACCGCATCAGTGGCGGACCGGGGCTGTCGCTTGAATGCCTGCCAGAGGTCGAAGGTACCCGGCAGGTGGACGCCGTCGCGCCAGTAGTGGCCCAGCCCATAGGCGAAGAACTGCGCCCCCTCGACGCCGCGGGCTCGCGCGATATCCGGATCGCGGTGACACATGAAACCGTTGAGCACCGCGACGTTGGGGTTCACAGTGCGGCCGATCGGCATGCACTCGGTCCGGAAGGTGTCGTAGTACTCCTCGACCCAAAAACGCGCCTCGCGCGCGTCCGTGAAGGCAAAGGTGAGCGCCCCCATGCCGAGCTTGGCGGCAAGTTGCAGGCTGTCGCGGTTGGAGCAGGCCGCCCAGAGCGGCGGATGCGGCTGCTGGAGCGGCTTGGGGACCACGTTCCGGGCCGGCATGGAGAAGTAGCGCCCCTGGGTGGCCAAGGGGTGCGCAGAACGACACTGCATCCGCGCGCACTCCCGCACCGCCTCGTGCCACATCGGCCGCTTGTCGACGAAGTTGACGCCGGAATCCCTCCAGCTGAATACAGGGTGCCCGATTCGCCGGTGCCCCATTCGACCCGGCCGCCGCTGGTCGGTTGAGGGTAGCGATCCGCTCCGCAACGCGGGCGGGCGGGTTGAAGTTGGGCGACATCGCCGCGATGCCGTGCCCGAGCCGGATGCGGCGGGTGCGCTGACTGCAGGCGGCGAGGAAGACCTCGGGGGCGGAGGAGTCGGAGATACTCCTCGAGGAAGTGGTGCTCCTGGGCCCAGACGCAGTCGATGCCGATCCAATCGGCCGGCTCCACCTGGTCCCAGGCATGGGTCAACACTCTGGTCGGCGCCGTCAGCCCAGGGACGGGGGAGCTGCAGATCCACGAACATGCCGGAGACCGAGCTGGCGATCCCCACAATTCGAGGGTGCCGGTCAGGTATGCGCTGCGGCAGGCGCGGCGGCGGATTTTCCCGCTGGTGGTCCTGGGCAGGCGGCCGGTCTTCACCAGCACCAGTTCGTGCAGACGGATGTCATGGTGCATGGCGATCGCGGTGCGGATCGCGCGCTGGAGATCGTCGGCCACAAAGGCGGGGTGCCGTCCGGGAGAGACCGACCACGCCAGGACCCCTTCCCGGCCCGCGACGTCGACGGGAATGCGGCGCACTCCGCCGGCGCCGAGGCCGGATGGCACGCCGCCGCGGTGCGCTCGATATCCTGGGGGTAGTGGTTGGTCCCGTCGATGATGATCAGGTCCTTGATCCGGCCAGTGACGAAGAGTTGGCGCTGACGAAGGCCGAGGAAGTCGCCGGTGCGCAGGAAGGACTCGTCGCCACCGACCAAGCGAGCGCGGAACGTGGCCGCGGTATCGTCGGAGCGGTTCCAGTATCCGAGGGCCACGCTCCAGCGGATACCCAGATCTCGCCGACGCGATCCGGCGGGCAGGCGGTCCCGCTGTCCGGATCGACGATCATCACCGCCGCTCCATCGGGTAGCCGCAGGACGGGATCGGCGTCCCGGAGCTGTCCTGGCAGGGCGTCACGACGTGCCGGGCGAGGTGGTCCTGCCGCAGGTGCCGGATGACCGGCAGGGGTCCACTCGGCGCCGCCGACACCATCAGAGTCGACTCCGCGAGGCCGTAGCACGATTTCAGGGATTCGGCGCGGAAGCCGCACGGCGCGAAGTGCGCTGCGAAGCTCCGCAGCGTTCTGGCGTTGATCGGTTCGGCGCCGCAGAAGGCCACCTGCCAGCTGCGGAGGTCGAGTGCGTCGCGCTGCTCCGGCGTGATTCGGCGAAGACAGTGATCATAGGCAAAGTTGGGTCCCCCGCTGACGGTGGCGCGATAGCGCGAAATTGCCTGCAACCAGCGCAGGGGCCGCTGCACGAAGGCCACCGGCGACATGAGGGTGGCCACCGTGCCGAGAAAGAGCGGCGCGAGGACGCCGCCGATCAGCCCCATGTCATGATGGGGCGGCAGCCGGCCGACACTCTCGGTGTCGGGGGGCTGCGCGAAGGTGGTGTTGATCGCCTGGAGGTTGGCCAGAGATTCCCGTGGGTGACCATGAGGGCCGCGCGGTTCGTGGTGGACCCGGAGGTGTACTGGAGGAGGGCGAGGGTCCCATCCGTCAGCCATGGGGCGCGCCACTCGGGCGCCGGGGCGTCAAGGTTGCCGTCCGTGGTCAGCCACCAGTCCGCGCCAAGGTCGCGCTGTCGGCACATCGGTGTGGCCAGGACATCGTGGATCGCCGATGTGCTCAGCGCGACGGCCGGAGCGGCGTCCCGGCAGACTCCGTCCACCGTGGCCAGGAACTGCGGCAGGCGCGCCTGGTGCGGCGCGGCAATGATGACGGCGACGGTCCTCGCATACAGACAGCCGAAGAAGGCGCCGATGAACTCCAGCCCTGGGGGATAGACCAGCAAAGCGCGGTCGCCAGGAGACTGTCGCGATTGCAGCATCGCCGCGATCGCGCAGGCCCGACGGTCGAGTTCACCGTAGGTCATGGTGACTTCGCGCGATTCCCCATCGGTCAGGAACCGGTACGCCAGCCGTCCGGGCTGGTGTTCTGCTCTCCACCGAAGGGCGTCCACCAGCGTCACGAAGGGTGGCGCCGCACGCGGTCCAGACTCGTGGCCGCCACGAGGATGAGCCCAGCTGATGTGGACCGCGGCGCGGCTGATCAAGATCCACTTTTCCTCCGGCCATGGCAGCCTGTGCAGGCGTACCGAGGAATAGGTCTTCACTCCGATCAGGACAAGGCACACTGCTGTCGTCACTGGGGCCGCGCCCGGCACCAGATTGAGCACGGTCACGAGACCGGTATTGCACACCTTGGCCAGGCCAGACCAGGTTGCCGAGCTTCCAGATCCGTTGGTCGATCCGGTAGAAGTAGTTCGGCGAGAGGATTGGCCAGCGAAGGAACTGGATCGACAGGTACAGGTCAGGGCCGACATACTCGAACAGGAACAGGCCGATCGGTACCAGCAACTGCGGGTGGCCGGCAAGATGGTTGTAGTAGAAGAAGGTGATCAGCACCCGGTCCGCGATAATGTCCATCTGCGCCCCGGTCCGGGTCTCCTGATGGAGTGCTCGCGCCAGGAAACCATCGAGACTGTCCAGGACCCAGTAGACAATCAGGCCGGCAAGATTCCACGAAGAGTCGGAGCGCGCAGCCGCAATCGCGAAGCAGCACATGCTCCCGCAGACCCGCAGTCCGGTGACCAGGTTGGGGATCGTGAGCCACGGCTCGGGCAGGTCCGCACGGGCAACCGTGCCCGGCACGAACTGGAGTCCGTCATCGCCGTTCCGCTTCCGTCTCAGTGACCCGTGTGGTCATCGCGGTCCATCCATCCTGACACCAGCCATGTTGTTCAGCAGATTGTGGCACCCGGGTCTGCTCGGATCTACTCCTGAGGCTGACCGTGGGGTCGCGATTGGCCCCGATCCGGTGGGATCAGACCAACGACCGACCCCATCCCACCGAATGGGATGCGGTACCAGATAGGTGTCGTAGACCACGATAACCCGCACTTCTGGGGCTGGTGGTCTGGATTCATGAGCATGACGGTGGCGAGAAAGCCCCGGGCGGCGGCCTTCCCGTCCGCTCGGGTGGGCTGGCGGGGCGGGAGGCCGTCGATCGCGGGTGGGGATCCACGCCCGTGAGCCGATCGGACCCGAAGCAGTGCCAGCAGCAACCACGCCCGTGTTATGAACTCACGAAAGTGACGGGCGGTTCGATCCGAGAGATCCCTGGGGGAGACACCATCTCCGGGCATGAGCGGCGACCCCCAAGGGGTCCACTTCGGCGACAGGCGTCCCACAGAAGCTACCGGTGGTCTGAGATACCGCAAGATGCGTCCGTACCATCAAGCCGGAGTCAAGCGAGATGAGGGACCAGGAATCGCACTCTCGGCCCGGTTGTAACCCGGACGTTGGTGGACCCTCCGGAGGGGTAGAGATCACCATCAATGACATATCCAGTTCCCCCGCGTACCATAACATCCGAGGCACAGCCGACCCAGAGACGGGGATGCCGGCAGCGACCCCGAACAATCGACCATAGCCGGGGCACGAGCTCCCGTGGGCGCATCGAGGTCGCCAACAGATGAAATGCCTCGGCGTTCCCCAACGGCTCACCAAAGGGCCGAAACCAGAGGAAGGGATTGTCCATGACGCTCGCGACCACCGTGTGGGGAGGTTCCCCCAGCCAAGGGCCATCGCTGGTTGCCAGATCGAGTGGGGCACCATCATAGAACGAGCTCCCCAGCAGGGCCGCCGTGACCGGAAGGACCGAGGCCCGGAATGCGTCGGTCACCCCCGGTTCTGGACGCCGGTAATACTCCTCGAAGGTGCGATAGACCAGTCCGGAGCCGAATCCGAACCCGTGGCGAACGTGGCCCGAGGTCACGTCGGTGATCTGTAGAGGGTAATACGCCTTGGTTGGTAATTCGCTTCCGCTTGCCAGCGAGGCCAGGGCGGCGGCGAGCACGGAGGCCGGTGGTCCGCCACTGCCGATGGCCCGGGGCAATCCATTTATCGTGCCGCCTGCAAGCGCCAGCAAGGTCGGTGTGGCCGATGCGGAATAACCCCGCAGACACCGACTCGAGGACGCGGTGCAGGGTGCCGTCGCCGCCGAGAATGGCAATGACCTGGACGCCTGATTCGCGGAATTGGCCGACGGCCAGGTCCAGCTCAGCGAATGATCGAGCCAGGTGAACGCACTGTTCCGACAGTTGAGCGCGCCAGAACGGTTCGCGCTCGAGGTAGCGCCGTTTGACCCCGCGGGCGGCGGGGTTCACGATCAGGCCAAAAGAGGGAGGGTGTGGCGTCAGAAGCTCGAAGTTGTGGCCGTCGCAATCGTTGTGAGGCGGCCGAAATGGATTCTTCTGGTGGCAATCCGGGTACCAACGAGTCCCAAATAACCATGCCTGATAAAGAACCGCCGGGGCCAGGTGATCGCCGGAGCGGGTCTAGCCGCCCAACTCTTCCTCGCAGCTGGGACTGCTCCCTCCCTTACGCAGAATCGCGGCCCCGCCAGCCGCGCACCCACCTTTCGCCCGCACCCCACTCCACCCCACCGCAGCCGCCCCCTCACGGCACCGGCGGCAAATCAATCGCCGGATTCCGGCTGAAGAACCCCACCGGCCGGATCTCGAACGAATGCCACGCCACCGGCATCACCGGCCAGTCCTCCGGCCTCGGCACGTGGTGAAACCCCATCGTGAGCCACGCCACCACGTCCGTGTTGGCGATCGGGCGGTTGGCCGCCGTCCACTTGGGCAGTCCCTCCCCCGCGGTGCTTACCGTCGGATAGTCTCCGGCGGCGAACAGCTCGTCGCCCTGGCCGTTGTACGGAGTCACCCAGAGCGTGTGATTGGTGAACCCGGCCCGCCGCTGCATGTAGTCGTCCTCGCTCAGCAGCGTCATCGCCCCATGGCCGTCGATCTGATACCCCACCGGCGACCCGTACGCCCCCTTCACCCCCGGGTTCACGATCCGCCAGATCTCCGGCTCGCTCATGGTCGAGTGCCGCTCCGCCTCGGACTCGGTCCGCGCCTCGCTGCGTCTGCACCGTCCAGATGCTCCGCCGCGGATTGCTGTCCGGCAGCCGCGTGGTCTTGAGCCGGTCCACCATCAGCGAGTTCGACGTACCGTCCACGTCCAGGTCCAGCCGGAACGAGAAGAAGTGGCTGTGGTTCACCCCGATCAGGTTGGGCGCGATGAGGCGGCCGTACAGCTCGTCCTCACTGGTGCCGGCGATGCCCTTGGTCTGGTCCATCCCCGTGGCGCCCACATTCACCTGGATGGTGCCGTCCTGCTGGAACACCCAGTCGAACAGGTAATCGTAGTTGCCGGCGGTCATGAACATCCGGAGCACCAGGTCTCGCTTGGCCCGCGACTCGACCACCACCCCGCCGTCTCGGCTGTGGCGCCACGCCACGTCGCCGGCGCTCCGCTCGAACAGGCACGCGGTCCGGGGCCGTTCCCGCGGCCGCCCCTTCTCGGTCACCACCACCGAATTGAAGTACACCCCATAGACCGGACACTCCACCCCCGGCTCCAGCGCGCTGGCGACGCCGCCGAAGTTGGACGGATAGGTGCCCAGGTCGAAGTACCCCTGGTAGTTCCAGGCGTCGTGGGGATCCATGTAGGGAACGAACAGCTCCGAGAGCGACCCCTGGTACATCACCGAGCGGTCCTTGCCGCCATCGGTGTAGCGCACCATGGACAGCACGATGCCTCGGCGCGGGTCCACCCGGAACTGGAACTTCCAGTTCTGCCAGCTCACCTGCTGCCCGTCCAGCGTGAACGACGGACCCAGCGGCTGCACCATCGTCACCGGGTTCTTGGTAGGCCGGAGCGCGCCGACCGCCTCCACGTCGTGGTCGCCCACCGCACCCGTGGACGGTTGGGCGCCGGTATCGAGAACCCTGAGGATCTTGTCGTCGGTGAGATCGGCGACGATGATCAGGCCCTCGAAGGTCTCGCCGTAGCCCGAGTAGCGGCCGTGATCGTCGCCGCAGGTCAGGTGCACCACCCGGTGCCCCCGCTCCTCCGGCAGGTCGAAGTAGCCGTGGTTGGCCGGAGAGCAGCCGACGTGGGTGAGATCCTTGACGCCGCGCCGCGCGAAGGCCGCCAGGACCCTGGCATCCTTCATCGCCAGGGCATCGGCCGCGTCGTCCTCCGCTCGGCTCGTCATGTACTGCCGCCCCGGGACCTCGGTCCAGGAGACCAGCTTCTTCGCGTTGATGTCGACCACCGCCTCGTAGCCGCGCTTGTCCTGCATCAGGTGCACCAGCGCCATCCGCGCAAACGGCTGGCCCGGCCGCCACGCCAGGACGTCCGCCTTGGGCGGCTCCCGTAGGCCTTCATAGAGGTAGCGCGTGGTGCTGTCGGTCTTGCCGGAGGCGATCAGCGCATCGTAGACGATCCAGTGCTCCCGCGCCGAGAGGCCGTCCAGCGGGTGGGTGGGGGCCTGGGCGTAGGCGGTGTTGGAAACGAAGAGCGCGGCCGCGGCCAGCAGCAGGGAGCATCGCATGGGGACCCGGAATGAGAGGGGAACGGTCCCGCCAGCGTGTTTTCCGTGGCGGAACCCGCAACCCAGTATCTCTCCGGATCGGCCAATCGGCAATGGCGTTCGGGCTAGCGGACTACCGGGGCTGCTTCCATTCCCGCTTCAACAGCCCCCGCACCGAGAGGATGAACGTCAAGAGCCCGAGCACACCGAGCGCGAGGAGCGTCCAGACGAAGAAGAAGTCTCCTCGAGGCCGGGCCAGTTCGATGGCGATCACATGTCGCGCCAGGGACATGTGGAGGACGGGCATGCCCATCGCGAAGAGCGATGCAAGGAGCATGATGATGTACCCCCATATGCGTTCGGCGAAGAGCAGGGGTCCGAACAGCAAGAGACCCAGGATGGGGATCGCGATGAGGTCGGCGGTCCCGTTCACGGCGATCCCGCCCTCGCGGAGGATGTCGTCCGTGAAGTGAAACATGAGGAGGAGGACCGAAAGCAGGGACGCGAGGACCAACATCCGGTGTGGTTTCATCTGGTAGTCTCCTGTCATATGGGAATCCCATATGAGACTAGCCCGGGATGGGCGATCACGCAATCGGGGCCGCGGTTCGGCCGGCCTGCTCCCTCCACCGCTGCTCGTCGACCCCCTTCACCAGGAACCAAAGCACCATCACCAAGGCCCCGATGACGCCGGCGCCCACGATCCAGGACTCCAGCCGGTGCGCCAGCGGCTCGTACAGATAGAGCAGCCACCCCAGGCCTCCCACCACCGACACCACGCCCAGGGCGCGAGGCAGGAAGGTGGACCGGAACACCAGGTAGCCCGTCACCAGGGTATTGAGCCCGAAGAACACCATGGCGATGGTCTCGACCGTGTAATTCACCCGGAGCGAGAAGAACGCCAGGGCCTGGAGCTGTTTCGGGTCGAAGACGCTCAGGTAGTGCGCGCCGCCCAGGACCAGCAGCGGCGCGAAGAAGAAGAGCCGGGCCAGCGTCTTGATGGTGCACCCGATCAGCCCGAAGGCCAACGCCAGTGCCGACGCCGTCTTGCTCGCCGGCTTGAGCAGCTCGTAGGAGAGCACCGTCATCGCGATCTGGCAGGCCATCTCGACCAGGTAGACCGCGAAGCCGAGCCGGTACAGCGCCTCGTGCGCCAGGATGTTGGCCGCCGTGGCCGAGGCGTCGCCGGAGACGATACTCCCGGCGACGTAGCCTTGGGCGAAGCCTCCCCCCACCATGGTAATCAGCAGCAGGGTACCGATGAGCCGGGCCCTGGTCTTGGGCGACATCTCCGTCCGTCGCCCCATCGTTGCGGTGGTATTCACGCGACTTCCCTTTTTTCCGCCGGCGAGGCGTATGCGAGCAGGTCACCCGGCTGGCACTCCAGGGCTTCGCAAATGGCCTCGAGCGTGGAGAAGCGGATCGCGCGGGCTTTGCCGGTCTTGAGGATCGACAGGTTGGCGAGGGTGAGGCCGATCTTCTCGGACAGCTCCGTCAGCGTCATGCGGCGCTGGTGGAGCATGTCGTCCAGCGTGACGATGATTGCCATGGTCAGACCGTCCCCTCGAGCTCGTCGCGCATGCGGGCGCCCTGCTCGAAGACGCGGGCCAGCACGAAGAGCAGCAGGACCGCGACCCAGCGGGTCGGGGAGAAGCGCCAGTTGATGTCGAAGGGCGCGGCGGGGGTGGACACGCTGGCGGCCGTGATGCCGACGGCGAGGTGCATCAGCTCCAGGACCAGCACCGCCCAGGCGATCTTCGAGAGCCGCACCGCATTCTCCATCACGAAGGGATCGCCGACGCCGACGGTGTCCACGATGGCGAGTAAGCGTATAAGGATGAAGTGCACGACCGCCACAGCGCAGAGGCCGATCAAGGCGACCAGCCGCATCCCCATGAACAGTGTCGCGTTGGCCTGCGGCGTTCCGGCGGCGAGGGTGCGCATCACCGAGTCTCCGACCACCACGCTGGTGACCAACAATCCCAGGATGAGCGCGCCCATCAGCAGGTTCAGCCAGATCAGGACGCGGAGCACCTTCCGCGAGAGGGCCAGGGTATCGGGGTAGGACTGGGCCATGGATCTTTTTCCTTCAGGCAACGGATACCGGCAACGAACTTATTGATTAACGATAAATGTCATATCGTTTGTCGTCAAGTGGCATATTGATATTGGATATGGATTGGACGGAATGGCCGCACGCGAAACCGGGGGCCCGTCGACCGCGCGGACCCCCGGTTTGCCCTGCCCCATCGCCACTGACGCCGTTATTTGAGCTTGGCGAGCGCCTTCTTCATCACCGCGATCATCGGCTCGGTCGGGTTGCCGCCCCGCTGCAACTGGACGGAGAGAAACACGTTCCCCTTGATGACATGGAGCTCGGCATGCTTGTCGTTGTACCAGCACGCGATGTCGCCCAGCCCGGCCAGCCCGTCCTTGGTCTTCTTGTTGCAGATGATCCCCTTGAACATCGCCACATTTGCCGCCACCAGCCGAGTCAGGTTGAGTTGGACCTTGTGAAGGCCGGACCCGGTGTACTCACACGCCGAGACAGTGGACCCGGCCCCATCCTTCATGGGGCCGGTCGACTTGGGTCCCGTGGCGGCTTCGCCCAGAGCCGCGGCGGCGTCCTCCTTGGTCAGCAGCGAGCAGGCGTCGCCCGGAGCCGGCGGCCGGGCGGCCAGGAGGAACCCGGACGAGAATGTGATCAGAGAGGCAAGAATGGTCCTGCGGAGTGGACGAACGGATCCCGGCACAGTGCCTCCTCGCGTAGCCTCGCCGATCGGTAACGGGAACGGATGAATGCTAGGACGATTGGACGCCTTTGAGAAGCACGGTCGGGGATTCTATCGCGCGTCCTCCCACCGATTCAGGAACTCGGTGGCATCCTGCACAACCGTAGTAGGAATGGTTAGGGCTTCGGCGGCTCCAACCGGTCGGCGTCGCGATGACCGGCCAGCAGCCGCTCCGCAAAATCCAGCCGCTCCTCTACTTCTCCGAGGCGCTGCTGCGTCGCTTCGAGCGCCTGGCGCAGCTCGCCGAGCTCGGCATCCGAGGCCTGCAGGGCCGGGAGCACGGGAGTCGTCGCGCGCAGCTTTGCCAGGATGAGCTTGGCCACCATCGACGCGAAGATGATGACCGAGACACCGAGGGCCCACTCCGGGATGATCATATCGCCGCTTTCGAGTCCGCTGGGTACCGGGACTAAGATACCGCTTCGACAGCCGGACCTCGCAACAGCTTGGCTCCCCGGGTCCCTCTTAGCGTCGTAGCGTCGTAGCGTCGTAGCGTCGTAGCCTCTTGATCCGCTGCGATCTGAGCGCCGGCCCCACCGGCCCCTCCGCCCGCGCCGCATCCCGGGGTGACCCGCCCCACTGGCGGTTCCAGGCCCGCCGGAGCTGGAGCCGCAGGGGGCAACCGACGTGAGGTACGGAGCAACCGGCGCGCGCTACCCGGCAGGTCCGATCTGCAAAGATTCGTTCAGCGTGCTCGACCCGGCAGCCGCCGTGCGTGACCCCTAGGGGGCCTTGGCCCGGACCCCTCCGAACATCACCAGGCTCGGCGCGTCGGACCGCGCCACCGCGATGTCCACCCACCCGTCCCCGTCGAAGTCGGCGATCGCGAAGCCGTACGCCGCCCCCTGGCTGTCGCCGGCGTGGATCGTAGTGAACTTCCGCCCGGTCCCGGCGTTATAGTAGATCGCGGTCGGCGCCTCGATGTTGCCGACAACGATATCCGGCGCGCCGTTCTTGTTGAGGTCCGCCACCGCCAGCGCGTACGGCGTCGCCTTCCCGTCATCGATCCGCAGCACCGCGGAAAACGTCCCATCCGCCCGGCCGAAGTAGATCCCCACGCCTCCCGCCTTGTGCCGCTCGTCGATCACCACGATGTCGAGGCGCCCGTCGCGGTCCAGGTCCGCCACCTCCGCCATCCGGATCGCGGCGTCCTTGGGGCCGAACGGCACCCGGTGGTCTTCCGAAAAGCCGCCGTGTCCGTCATTCAGATACACGTAGCTCTGGCCGAGGTCCCGGTGGGGGAGCACCAGGTCGAGCCGGCCGTCGTGGTTGAGATCCGCGGGGGTGATGGTGGTAGCGGACGCGTGGGTAAAGGCGTGACAGCGGTCGAACCGCCCGCCCCCGGTGCCGAGGCAGACGTACTGCGTGTTCGCATGATCCGAGCGGATGGCGGGGACGATATCGGGGAGCCCGTCGCCGTCAAGGTCGGCGATTGCGGCGTTGCGCATCTCCCACGCGCCTTCGCCGACGGAGCCCGCACGGGTGAAGTGTCCGGTGCCGTCGTTGAGGAAGACCGGCTTCTCGTCCGGCGCGTCGGTGCTCAGCACCACGTCGAGGTCGCCGTCGCGGTCCAGGTCCACCAGCCGCCCGGAGTAGGAGCGGAACCGTCCCCCGCCCAGGTCCCACGCGGTGTCGAAGTGGCCGCGGCCGTCGCCCAGCATCACCCGGCTCATGCCGGGCCAGTGGCGGCCCTTCACCACCAGCAGATCGAGATGGCCGTCGCCGTTCACGTCCCCGACGCTGACGTTGGATGAGGTGTCCGGAGTGGCCTCGAGCTGAATGATGCGGGTGAACCGGGGGAGCGAAGGGGTTCCCTGGAGCAGCCCGAGCAGTATGAGCAGGCTCATGGGTGGGCTCGATCCTTCCTTGACGGCGGCAGGTGAAGCCCTGGTCAGCCCGCGGCGGGTTGCCCCGCGGAGATCCGCCGCAGCCAGCGCCAGTGAACCAGAAACAGTCCCGCCGCGAGCAGGAACAGGATGCCGCTGGTCACGAAGGTCTTCGAGGTCCGGTAGTCGGACGCCGCCACCCGGTCGGCGACCATCGCGTCATAGCGCTTCCGCAGGGTCTCCTCGGACAAGGTGTCCCGGCGCGCCGTGTCGCCCGGACCCATCGGCATCCGTTCGCGCTCGTAGGTCGCCTTGTAGGCCTCGAAGGAGGTGTAGGAAGCCCCGAAGCTGTACTCGTTCTGCAGCGGGTGGGAGCGGTCGAACGCGGCCTCGAGAATGGATGACGCGGTGGCCAGGCCGAGGATCACCGAGACCAGGCAGACCGTGTACCCGTACATCTGGGCCAGCCGGTTGGGCGGGGCGCCGGCGTCTCCCTTGAGCGCGGACGCGCTCGCGATGATGAACCACAGGACGACCAGCACGACCAGCAGAATGATCGCCACGACGCCGAACGCCGAAGGTCCGCCGCTGATTCCCACGAGGGTGTCCTCCGTTACCTGGGCCATGGAGCCGGGAGCCGGGATCTCAATGGGGGAGAATATGCCGCGGGCGGCGGATTCGGGTCAGGGGAGCCGCCGGACAGCACGATCGGTCAGGTATCCTCGCCAAATCGATAACACCACGCCTCGCCCTCGAGCACCACTTCACCATCCTGGCGCCGGACCCGGACGCCGAGCTTCGTCACCGGCTTCGACGCATGCACGCTCAGCACCTCGGCCTCGGCGGTGATCGTGTCGCCGATGAAGACCGGGGCCGTGAACTTCCAGTTCTGACTCAGGAAGACCGAGCCGGGGCCGGGGAGGTCGGTGGCGACCAGCGCGTGCAGCAGGCCGGTGGTCAGGCCACCCTGGACCACCAGCCGCCCGAACTTCGTGGCCGCGGCAAACGCGGGATCGAAGTGGAGCGGATTGTGGTCCCCGGTAATGGCCGCGTACATCCGCACGTGCTCGTCGGTCAGCGTGAGCGAGCGGGTGGCCTTCTGCCCGACGATAGGGGTCATCGTTCCTCTCCTGCCTCGGGGCAGAATGATGGGCGCATGACGCCAAGATCTGCCCGTCATTGTATTAGCGCTCACTCATTCCAGAAGATAGTCATCGAGCCGGCGGGCGTGGCGAGGCCGCCAGGCGAAGCCGATCCGCGCGCGCCACCAGCCCGCGCATCCGGGCCGCCTCCGCCTCGCCCACCCGGCGCCCGAATCCGGTAAGCGCGTAGTAGCGCCGCGGCGGGCCGTCCGATTCCTCGTCCGGCCCCTCGGTCGAGGTGATGAGCCCCTCGTGCTGCATCGACTTGAGCGTCCGGTACAGCGTGGCCGGACCCAGCAGCCACCGCTCCCCGGGATTCTCCTGCAGCTCCCGCATCAGCCGGTATCCGTGCTTGGGCTCCTCGGCGAGCGACAGCAGAATGGCGAAGGTCCGGGGCGGGACCGGCAGCTGCGCCTTCACGTCCGGTTCAGTCATGGCGGAGCACCTCCAGTGGCTCGGTCCGGAGCGCGCGGCGCACCGGTACCAGACAGGCGAGCGACGCCACCGCGGCGAACAGCACCGCGATGCCTCCGTAGGTGAGCGGATCCACCGGGCTCACCCCGAAGAGGAACGACCGCAACAGTCGCGACACTCCGGCCGCCGCCGCGAAGCCGAGGGCGAGGCCGATGAGCACGAGGCGGAGCCCGTTGCCCACCACCAGGTTTCTGACATCGGCCGATGCGGCGCCCAGGGCCATGCGGATACCGATTTCCCGGCGCCGTCGGCTGACCATATACGAGAGGATGCCGTAGAGACCCACCGCCGCCAGGAGCAGGCCGATGCCGCCGAACAACACCGCCAGCCCCATCGCGATGCGATTGGGAAGGAGCGCCACGCCGATGACCTCGTCCATCGGCGCCAGCCGGCCGATCGGAAGCGCCGGATCGAGCTGGTGCAGCGCTTCGCGCAGCGCCGGCGCGGGACTGGGCGCCCCGGGAGACATCCGCACCACCAGGGCCAGCCCGTGCCCCGCCTGCTGGGCATACGGCATGAAGACCATCGGGAGCGGATCCTCGCCGATGGAGCGGTAGCTGGCGTTCCGTGCCAGCCCCACGACCATCGTGGGGATCCCGTCGTGCAGCCCGCCGAACAGCAGCGTCTTGCCGACCGGATCCTCCCCCGGCCACATCCGGGCGGCCAGGGTCTGGTTGATGATCGCGACCGACGGCGCGCTGTCCCGATCGGCCGGGGTGAAGTTGCGCCCCCGCACCAGCGGGAGCTGCAGCGCCGTGAAGTAACCCGGCGACACCGCGGCGAAGTCGGTCTGGAACCAGCCGACGTTGGGGCGATCCTCGCGGCCGGCGATCGCCACGACGGTCTGCTGATTCCCGTCGTTGAGGGGAAGGAAATCGGTGGTGCCCGCCACCGCGACACCCGGAATCGCGGCGGCCCGCTCCTCCAGCCGGCCGGCGAACTCGCGCACCGCGGCGGGCCCGAGGTTCCGCACCTGCATCCAGAGGCCCATGGTGTAGACCGGCTTCGGCTGGAAGCCGATGTCGATCGTTCCGGCTCGGCTCAGCCCGCGCACGAACAGGCCGGCGGTGACGAGGAGCAGGGCCGTGCCCGCCACTTGCGCCGCGACGAAGGCCCCGCGGAGCCGGATTTTTCCCGTCCGGGCGAGGGAGGGCTCGTCCTTGAGCGAGCGCACCAGGTCGGGGCGGGTCGCCTGGAGCGCCGGCACCAGACCGAACCCGATGCCGGTGGCCAGCGTGACGGCGAGCGCCAGCAGGAGGACCCGGACATCGAGCGAGAAATCGAAGGCGAGCGGGATACCCACCGGCGGGTGAAACCCCGACAGGGCCTTGGTCGCCCAGACGGCCAGCAGGGTGCCGCCCACACCGCCGACGACGAACAACGCCACGCTCTCGGTGACCAGCTGGCGCATGAGCCGGGCTCGGCCGGCACCCAGGGCCAGCCGGACCGCGATTTCTCTGGCCCGCGCCTGGGCCCGGGCCAGCAGCACGTTGGCCACGTTGGCGCTCGCGATCAGCAGCACCAGAACCGCCAGCAGCAGCAGGATGCCGAGGAAGCCCGCCGCGGGAAGAATGGTGGAAGCAGGCAGCGGCGCGTAGGCCCGGACCTCGACCCGCCGGTCGAAATCGAGACCCTGCGCACGACCCAGACGAGCCGACACCGCCGAAAGCGCGCCGGCCGCCGTCACCCGCTGCGCCGAGGGCCTCAGGCGTCCCACGATTTCAAGCCAGGTGTTCTGGCGGCTCTCGAGCAGGTTGAGCCGGTTCGTGATGACCGGATCGAGCGTCACCGGCACCCACATCGAGGCATCCAGCGCCGCCACGTGGCCGCGGAATCCCGGCGGCGCGATGCCGATGATCGTGAATGGATTGCCGTTGAGCACCAGCTGGCGGCCCACCGCCCCGGCCTCTCCGGCAAACCGCTGCTGCCATTCCGAATAGCTCAGCACCAGCACCCGGGCGCCGCCCGCTCCCCGGTCATCGGACGGCAGCAGCAGGCGGCCCAGCGCCGGCTTCACGCCCAGCGTCCGGAAGTAGTTCCCCGACACTTCCATCGCGAGCTTGAGCTCCGGTTCGCCGCCGGTGGAGAGGCTCACCGGTGCCACCGAGTAGGCAGCCAGATCGCTGATGCCGCTTTCGGTCGCCGCCAGATCCTGGTAGTCGAGATAGGAAAAGGCATGGAAGCTGGAGCCGTCGCTGCTCAGCGCATGCACCGTCACCAGCCGGCCCGGGTCGGTGACGCCCGCCGGCGGCCGGAGCAGGAAGACGTTTGCCACGCCCATGATCGTGGTCGTGGCCCCGATGCCGATGGCGATCGTGAGCGCCGCGATGAGGGTGACGGCCGGTGCGGTGCGGAAGGACCGCAGCGCATAACGAATGTCCTGCAGGAAGTTGTCCACGGGCCTGGCTCCGCGTCGTCGGTGCGATGAAGCAATGCGCGCGGCCCACCATTCCAGCGGCGCCGAGCGCAGATCGAACAGGAGCGCGGCCCAGAGCCGCGCACATGCCATGGTCCCGTTGTGGCGCGCCGCCGTCCAGCTGCTTCGGAAGCAATCGAGCAGCTCCCGCTCCGCCTCGTCGCGAAACCGCCGGGGATAGCACGTGAGCAGGAGGCGGTAGCAGCGCTCCGCCCATGATATGGAATGCTTCGGGACTATATCCACGAATGGGAATACGTGGTGGTGCCAGCGATGTTTCAAAGAGGGACCTTGACCGCGCCACTCCAAGCGGTAGGTTATACCGAAGAAATACCGAAATCGCTCACAGCTTGGGATGCCCTTTGAAATCCGTCCTGTTCATCGATCCTCCCGCCTTCTGCGCCACGGTCGAGCGCCTGGTGGCGCCGGCGCTCCGAAGCAGACCGCTGGCGGTGGCGCCGCCGGGCGCCGATCGCGCCACGGTGCTGGCGCTCTCTCCCGAGGCTCGGGCAGCGGGAGTCACCCGCGGCATGGGGGTTCGGCGCGCGCAGAAGCTCTGCCCCGATCTGATCCTGCTTCCTCCCAACCCACGGCTCTATGCCCGGGCCTCACGGGCACTCCACGAAATCCTCCGGGTCTACGCCCCGGTCATCGAGCCCCGGGGCTACGGCCACGCCTTCCTGGACATCAGCGGGACCGAAGGGCTGTTTGGTCTCGCGGTGGATGTGGCGGAGCGGATCCGCCGGGAGGCGGCCCAGCGGCTCCGGTTGCCGCTCACGGTAGGCGCGGCGGTCAACAAGCTGGTGTCCGAGGCGGCCACGCGGGCGGGACGGACGGACAGCGGGGACCGTGGGGACGGCCAACGACTCCGTCCGTCCGACATCTGGCCGATGCTGGTCCCCAACGGCAGCGAAGCCCGGTTCCTCGCGCCGCACCTCATGTCGGTGCTTCCCGGCGTGCCCGACGACATTCAATGCCGTCTCGATGAGTATCAGCTGGAAAGAATCGGACAGGTGGCGGCGATTGCCGAGAGCGAGCTCTGCGCGGTGTTCGGTACGCGGGGACGACTGCTCCGGGCCCGGAGCCGGGGCATCGATGCCCGGCCGGTGCTGTCGCCCGCGGTCAAAGCGGAGTTCCAGCTGACCCATACGCTCGCCACCGACACCAACGATCCGGGCGTCCTTCATCCGCTGCTCCGCCGGATCACGGAGGCGCTGGGCCGGAGGCTCCGGCATCGCGCGCTCGCCGCGCGGCGGCTCACCGTCCGAGTGGAGTACGCCGACTATCGCAGTACCGAAAAATCCATCGCCCTCGCCGCCTATTCCCTGGATCGCGATCTATGGAATGCGGCTCGGCGCGGGCTCGAGGCCGCGACCGGAAGGCGGATCGCGGTGCGGACGGTCACCATCATCGCGGACCGGATGATCGAAGCCAATGCCCAACTGGATCTGTGGGACGCTCTCGAGGGGCCGGCCGAAGCGTTGCAAAGCGCCAAGGATCGCATCCGCCGGCGCTGGGGCGAGCGGAGCTCCTACCAGACCAGAACGAGCTTGCCCACCGACTCGTTGCGTTCCATGGCCTGGTGCGCGGCCCCGACGTCGGCCATGGGAAACACCGCATGAATGATCGGGCGAAGCGAGGCGCCGGTGCTCTCGGGATGCCCCAGGCTCAGCATCGGGGAATCGTTGCGGATGTGCTGTCCGAACAGCGGCAGAAAGCGATTGCCGAATTCCTCGACCAGAACCGCGCGCTCGTCGAGACCACGACTTCGCATGGCGGTGCCGATGACCTCCAGCCGCTTGCGCAGGATCAGCTCGAGACTGGCCTGGGGCACCGCGGAGCCCTGCAGAAATCCCAGCAGTACCAGGCGGCCCCGCGGCGCAAGCAGCGACAGGTTGTCCTGGAAGGCGGGGCCGCCCAGGACGTCGAGAATGACGTTGACCGGCCGGCCGATCTGCTCCCGGAAGGACTTGCTGGACGTGTCGATGCCGGCATCGAGGCCGAGGGAGGCCAGGGGTTCGAGCTTGGCGGGGCTCCGCGAGGTACCGACCACGATGGCGCCCAGCACCTTGGCGAGCTGGATGGCGGCGGTGCCCACGCCGCTGGCCACCGCGTGAATCAACACGCGTTCTCCCTGCTGGATCTTGCCCCGCGCGACCAGCGCGTCAAAGGCGGTGAGGAACGCCTCGGGAATCGCCGCCGCTTCGGCGAAGGAGAGGTGGTCGGGAACCGGCAGGATCTCGCTCTCGTGCACCACGACGTATTCGGCGTGGCCGCCCCCGCCGACCAGGCCCATCACCCGGTCTCCGATATGCCAGCGGGTGGCGCCGGATCCCACCGACTCGACCTCGCCGGCATACTCGAGTCCCGGAATATCCGCCGGCCAGCCGGGAGGAGCGGGATAGGCCCCGCGGCGCTGCAGGATGTCCGCACGGTTGAGCCCGGCCGCGTGTACCCGCACGCGGACCTGGTGCCCCACCGGGGTGGGCTCGGGGACCTCCATCAACACGAGCACTTCGGTGCCGCCCGCGCCCGCATGCACGATTGCTTTCATACTGAAGTGTTTTCCAACTGCGGCCCACAGTCAACCACCACACCAGAGGACGCTCTATGGATCCCCGCGTAGCCCCACTCGCCGGCATTCTCCGGCTCAACGACCGGCTCTTCGCCAATTGCCTCGATGGCCTCACCGACGGCCAGGCGCGCGAGCGTCCCTCCGACTGCACCAACAGCGCCGCATTCGTCGCGGCGCACCTCGCCGAAAGCCGGTTCTGGGGCCTCCAGATTCTCGGCGCCAAACGCGCCAATCCGCTGGAGAAGTACATCGGAGAGTGGAAGGGCATCGACGAGATCGCCACGCTGCCCTCGCTGGCGGAAATCCGGGCCGCATGGGCGGAGGCATCCGCCGCGCTGGACCAGCGGATGGCCGCCGTCACGCCGGCCGAGCTGGACGCGCCCAGTGGGAGCCAGATGCCGCTGGAGGACACGTCGGTGCTGGGCCTGCTGGCGTTCATGGTGCAGCACGACAGTTACCACGTGGGCCAGCTGTCTCTCCTGCGAAAGCATGCGGGGCTGCCGGCCATGAGCTATTCCTGAACCTCCCTACCCGTCAGGAGCCCCGCCATGCTGGTACGTCTTACCCCCGTGCTGATCGTCGAACAGGTCGAGCCGTGCCTCGGGTTCTGGACCGGAGGACTCGGATTCACCCAGGTCCACAACCTGCCCGGCCCCGACGGCAAGGTGATGTTCGCCAGCGTGGAACGGGAGGGCGTGGAAATCATGTATCAGACCCGCGCCAGCGTTCTGGATGACAATCCGGGAATGGCCGCCAATCTGAACGGGCATTCGATCGGACTCTTCATTACGGTCACCGATCTCGACGCGGTGGAACAGGCCGTGGCCGGCGCGCCGGTCGTGAAGGCGCGACACCAGACCTTCTACGGCAGCGAGGAGATCTACGTCCTGGAGCCCGGAGGGAACACCGTGGGCTTTGCCCAGATGGGCTGAGGCGATCGTGACCGCGTATTGCGACGTTGCTCCGGGCCACGAGTGGCACGGACCGTATCACGACACCGAGTACGGGTTTCCCCTGTCCGGAGACCCTGAGCTCTTCGAGCGCCTGGTGCTGGAGATCAATCAGGCCGGCCTTTCCTGGCTCACCATTCTGAAGAAGCGCGCCGCGTTTCGGGAGGCCTATGCCGGATTTGATCCGGAACGGGTGGCGCGCTTCGGAGCCCGGGATGTCCAACGCCTGCTCGCCGACGCCGGCATCATCCGGAACCGCCTCAAGGTGGAGGCGGCCATCGGAAACGCGAAGGTGGTGCTGGCCCTGCGAGACACCCATGGATCCTTTGCGGGGTGGCTGGACGCCCACCATCCAAAGAGCAAGGACGAGTGGGTCACGCTGTTCCGGCAGACGTTCCGCTTTACCGGTGGAGAGATCGTGGGGGAATTTCTGCTCAGCACGGGGTATCTGCCCGGGGCGCACCGGGAAAGCTGTCCGGTGTTCGCCAGGATCCTGAAGCGAAAGCCCCGATGGAACCATATCCCTGGGAAGCGAGGGGATAAACGCCATTAAGTTGTTGTTATGAAACAAGTTGTATAGCTTATTGACTTTCGGTTTTTCTTCGGTATGCTTGGAGCCCCCGGCGCGCGGTTCCTTGTGACGGAAGAGAACCCGATGTTCGTACACCTCCACGCACATTCCTGGTTCTCCATGGGCCAGGGCGCGTCCTCTCCGGAGGCGATGATCGCCGCGGCGCTCGCCCGCGGGTTTGCTGTGCTCGCCTGCACCGACACCAACGGGGTCTACGGCGCGGTGGAGTTTCAGCGCGCCGCCGAAGCGGCCGGCGTGCGGCCGATCCTCGGTGCGCACCTGGTGCTGGACGACGAGGAGTGCGTGGCGCTCGCGATGGACGAGCGGGGCTGGGGAGCGATTTGTCGCGCGATCAGCGCGATGCATTGGCGGAATGCCGATGCGGCCTCACCTGTTGACCTGCCGCCCTGCAGGCTTTCCGATCTGCTCGCCCGCGACCGCTCCGGCGCGCTCCTCCTCTCCGCGAGCATTCCGTTCCTGGAGCGCCTGGTCCTCCGCAGCGGTCCGGACGATGCCTACGCCGAGCTGCGTCCCGGCAAGGAGCGCCACGCGGTGCTGGCCGCCGCGCGCCGGCTCGGGCTGGCCCCCGTCGTCACCAACGCCGCCATGTTCGCCAACGCGGAAGAGTGGGCTCGGCACCGGCTGCTGGTGGCGATTGCGAACAACACGACGCTCTCGAAGGTCGGCAAGTCCGTCTTCCCGCCGGACGCCTGGCTCAAATCCGCCGCCGAGCTGTCCCGCCACTTTCCCGATGTTCCCGACGCGCTCGACCGCGCCGGCGAGCTGGCCGATCGCTGCCGATACCGGATACCCATTGGCCACCGCATCGTGCCGCCCCGCTACGCCGAAGCCACCGACGCCCTGCAGCAGCTCACCGTGCTGGCCTACCAGGGCGCCGAGCGGCGCTATGGCACCATCGCTCCGATCACCCGCCAGCGGCTGAATCACGAGCTCGCCATCATCGGGATGAAGGGCTTCGCCGACTATTTCCTGGTGGTGAAGGACATCGTCGAGCACGGCCCCACGCATTGCGGCCGCGGCTCGGTGGCCAATTCGATCGTCTCCTACGCCCTCGGCATCACCCACGTGGAGCCGCTCGGCGCGGGACTCCTGTTCGAGCGCTTCCTCAATCCGGAGCGCAAGGATCCGCCCGACATCGATCTCGATTTTCCCTGGGACGAGCGCGACCATATCCTCGCCTGGGTGTTCCGGCGCTATCCCAGGCCCCGGGCCGCGATGGTGGCCAATCACAACACCTTCAAGCTGCGCGGCGCGCTGCGTGAAGTGGCCAAGGTCGCGGGCCGTCCCGCCGGAGAAATCCGCGAGGTCACCCGCCGGATTCCCTGGTACAGCGACGAGGTGCCCATCGACCAGCTGCTGCGGGAGCATCCCAACTACGCCGGCCTCGACCTCCCGGACGCCTGGATCGAGCTGGCCCGGCGCGCCACGCCCCTGGTCGGCACGCCGCGGCATCTCTCGCTCCACCCCGGCGGCGTCGTGATCGTTCCCGGCGCGCTCACCGACTACGTCCCGCTGGAGCCCGCGGTCAAGGTGCTCGACGGGGCGCCCGATCTGAC